>CAWEID010000016.1:0-418440 GCA_963809055.1 uncultured Pseudomonadota bacterium
GAACGGACTGCAAGCAAAACACATGGTTCGAACCCTCGTCCCAGGAATTCCAGCCCGATTGTGACCCAAGAATCGCGCTTGGTCCAGGCTTCCTGAAGCATGGCGACAGAGGAAAGGCTGCAATCGGTTGGATGTGGCCCGGTCTCCGCCCCTTTGCTGAACCCCCGTAATTTGCGCAAGTCTGCAGCCCACAACT
This sequence comes from uncultured Pseudomonadota bacterium, assembly GCA_963809055.1. GTDB lineage: Bacteria > Pseudomonadota > Alphaproteobacteria > Rhizobiales > Beijerinckiaceae > Roseiarcus. The sequence continues at coordinate 197 of CAWEID010000016.1, forward strand.
CGGTCTTCAAAGCAGCTCTCCCCCATTTCGGTCCGTTTACCCCGTCGCAGGAACGACCGCTTTCGAGGCGGAAGGAAAATCGGTCGAACGGCAATCATAGGCGCATTGCCGACGCACGATGAGGCGCTTTGGCTCCCCGCAGGAAATGGCTGTCTGTCTCATCTCCGCTCGTTGCAGCTACGATGATCCAGAAATACTCCTGACCTGAAAATCAACGAATTGTCTCAGACGTGCTGAGGGCGGACATCAATTGAGGCGCGGAACGACAACTCATCCACGGGCGAACCAGCGCGGAGTCGTGCCGCTACGCCGTTGAACTGCCTGGCTCCGCATTCGCCCGATGACGGTCACGGTTCGAATCCCGTGCGGCATAGGCCACACGTTCAAGCGGCCGTATCAGCGAACCCAGCCGCCGACCAGCGCGACCCGAGTCCTGAGGCCCCTGGGGTTACGAGGGCGATGCTTGCCGTCGGCGATCGGAGAACACGTTATAGCTGACGTTTTGATTGTTCGGACAGAATGCGGACACGCGGCCACGCCGACCAAGAACCTAGGCGAGGCTAACCGTAAGTGCCTTGAGAAACATATGAGCTGGCGCGCCGGAGAAGACGAAAGTGAGAACTCGGGGCGGTGGATCCTGAAGAAAAAATATAATATAATTAATATAATTAGCCAAAATTCGAGACTTCGTGGCTGGTTGCGAACATGGCACAATGCCACATCGGAAGCAGCCACGTCAGCTTCGCGTCCACCAACGTCATTCTGTAGCCACAGACCGACTCTCCAGAGCGGGCCATTTCACGGAGTTCGCATCTACCGCGGGCGGACGGTCGGAAAGAGTTCTAGCCCTGAGCAAGGTCCGCTCTCCGCCCAGAGCCGAGATTACTCTGGCCTTATGACTACCGGCGGTCGGTCTGAGCAGACCGACCAAAGCGGCGCCTGAAGCGATCATCTTCCGCCGAAGTTGGCGGCCGGAACAACAGCGACCACAGCCATCCCTCTCCCGCCACGAGGTTCAGGTTTCGCAGGCCGAAGAACGGAAGCAGCGCGACGAACATCAGCACGGACGCGCTGAGCAGTCCGGCGAGACCTCCGCCTCCGATGCGCGGCAGGCTCTCCACGATGGTCCTGCCGTGGAACAGCCCCTCGAGGATCTTCTCCAGGATATGGACGACGATGAAGAGGATCGTGAGCAGCAGCGTCTCGAACAGGATCGGCACGATCAGCGGGCGCCGGCGCAGCCAGCCGCCGGGGTCGAGCATCTCGAACGCCATCATCACCTTGGCGAAGACGAGGGCGTTGATCACGGCGACGCCTTGCAGCGTGAAATTGACGCCTTGCTCGCGCAGCACGATGCCCTGATTGAGCACGAAGACGCTGAACAGCACCCAGAGATAGAAGAACAGGATCAGGAACCGCCGAAATTCCTCCGCGGCCCTGGCCCTGAGCGAGACGTGGCGCGCCCCGCCGGGGGCGTGCTCGGTCGTGTCGCGGCTTTCGTTGGTCAAGGCGCGCTCCTCATCCGTTCGGCGCGCCCGGATTTCTCCAGGCGGCCGGGACTCATGCGTTTCGGAAAGGCTCAGGGCGCCGAGACGACCTTGTAATAGACGCCGTTCGCGCCATACATCGGCTTTAGCCAACCGGCGCCGCAGGCGTAGAAGGGCGCGCCCGCGACCGTCGCGAGGCTGCAGGTCTTGGGCAGATAGCCGTAGGTCGCGCCGAGCGCCCAACCGGCCGCGGCTGCATTGGCGGCCGCTACGTTGTTGGCGTTCGCGCTAGCGACCGCCGCGCCGGCCACGACCCCGGCGGTGACGCCGACCGCCGCGCCCGCCCCGACGGCCCCCGCGCCCCAGCCGCCGACGCCGCAATTGTAGCAGCCGCCATAACTGTTCACGACCGAGGGCTGGTGGTAGTAATCACCATAGGCGCTGGTGTGGTAGGCGCCGGAGCCGTTCGCCTCCGTGCCATGGTAGTAACCGCCATAGGTGGAGCCGTGATAGGCGCCTTCGCTGTTGGCGGCGCTGCCGTGCCAGGCGCCGCCGGCGTCGCTCTCATGCGCGACGCCATTGGGGCCGACCGCCGTGGAATGCTCGAAGCCGCCCGTGTCGCTGGAATGTTCGACGCCGCCGCCCGCGGTGTGCGACCAGTCGCCGCCGCCACGTCCGGCGAAACCGCCTCCGCCGCCGCCGCGAATGAAGGCTTCGGCCGGAAGGCTTGTCGCGGCGACGAGCGCGGCGACCATGCAAAGAACGCGTTTTCTCATCGTGGCTCTCCAGATCGTGGCTTTGGTCACTTGGCGGCTTGCGGCGGCTGATTGTCCCCGGGCGGGGCGAATTCGATCCGTTTCGCCTGCGCGGCTTTCTCGGAGACGAACGTCTCCGGCTTGACGACTTCGCCAAGCTTCCAGTGCGAATATTCGGTCTGATAATGAGCGTGCGCCGGTTCGTTGGCGTAGACGACCCGCACGAGGCGCGGCAGGTGATCCTCGGTTCCGATCCAGATCTCGGCGGCGACATTGTCGCCCGCGAGCGCGATCATGTCAGTCGTCGTGTCGCCGACCGCGATCGACTGGCCGACATAGAAGGCCGACTTCAGCACTTTGGACATTTCCGCGTAAGGGTCGGCGGTCAGGACATCGGCGAATGGAAAGTAGATCGCCGCCTTCTCGAACGCCTGATCGAGCATCTGATCAAGCGTGCCCGGCGCTTCCTCGATCGCCACCAGTTCGGCGCCCGGGACATAGGCCATCATCGTATGGCCGTTGAAGTAGAATTCGTCGGGCGCGCCGTCGCCGCGCTTGACGACTTTCAGCTTGTCGGGCCGTTGCATCGTCACGTCGTTGACGGTGCTGTAATAGAGCGGCTGGCCGTTGCGGGCCGCGCGTTCGTAGGTCGCGATTGCCGTGAAGGACAATGTCTGCGCCTTGCTCAGCGTGTCGCTGGCGGCTTTGAGGATCTCGATGGCCTTCGGTTCGAGGCTCGGCGCGGCGGTCTCGGCGCTCGCCGCCAGCGGCAAGGCGCAGAGCGCCAGCGTGAGCGCGGCTCCCAGTGATGATCTCCATTGGCGCATGTTCGGCTCTCCTTGCCTGGATCCGGATTGATGGCTTCGCGTCAACGCGTGGCGGTTTTCGCGCCTTCGCGCGCGGCGAGTTCCTGCGCGAGAATCGGCACGCCGAGATTGAGGGCCTGCACGCCCTGCGCGGCGCAGATTTCGAGCACGGCGAAGATTTCGTCGGGCGTCGCGCCGGCCTTCAGCGCGTTCTGCACGTGGCGACGCGTTCCCGGCGCATACATGTGCGTGAACGACGCGTCGAAGGCGATGCTCAGCAGTTCGATCTCTTTCGCCGTCAGCGCGCCGTTGCCGTAGATGCCGGCGCCGACGCCCATGAATGCGTCGGTCCAGCCGGGATCGAGCGCGAGGAAGGGCTCCCAGACGACGTTCCACTGCCCGATGGCCTTCATCTTGTCGACAGCGGGCGTCGCGACCTCGCGCCCGGGGCTGGGCGAGCCGCCCGCCGACTTGGCCTCCTCGAGCAGGATCGGCGCGCCTAGGCTGCAGGAATGCAGCGCCATCGCCGCCGCGCATTTGATAACGAGCAGGATCTCGTCGCGGCCCGCGCCCGCGTCGAGCGCGCGGCTTATATGGCGGCGCGTGCCCTCAGCGTTGAGATTGGTGCAGGCGACGTTGACCGCCAGCGCGACAAGCTCGACGAACTTCGGCGCGAGGACGCCATCGCGCCAGGGCGCGAGCGCCATGCGTTCGACGGCCGCAGTCCAGACCGGATCCCAGGCCCGCAATTGCTCGATCGCCGCCTCGAAAGGGCCGGCGGGCGCAGGGGCTGATGTGGGTTCGCTCATCTCGCAACTCCCTCGTATTGGCTCGTTTAGGGTCTCTTTGCGCGCGTCCGACCTCAAAATTGCAGATAACGATCCAGAAACGCCCGCATCTTTCCCCGCGCGAGCGCGGATTCCGGGCAGTCGGGAATGCGGTCGGGAAAGTTGTGGATCATGCCTTCGTAGAGATCGAGCTTGGCGGCGACGCCGGCGGCGTCCAGCGCCTGATAGAAGCGAACAAAGCCGCTGAGCAGAACTTCCTTGAGACCGCCCTGAATGAGCGTCGGCGGGAAGCCCTTGGAAAAGTCGCCGTAGACCGGGGAGGCGTAGGGGTCCTTCTGATCCGCGGGATCGGCGAAGGCGGCGGCCGCATAGCGCGTGTGCTTTTCATAGAGCTGGTTGGGGTCTGCGTCATGCAGCGTCGTCTCGGTGTCGCCGCTCGGCGTCACGTCGAGCCAAGCCGAGACGAGCACGGCCGCTGCGGGCATGCCGAGCCCGCGGTCGCGCATCTTCAGCACCGTCGCCGCGGCGAGCCCGCCGCCTGAGGAATCGCCGTAGATCGCCAGATCTCCGAGACGCTGCCCCCGCGCCTTCAAGGCTTCGATCGCCGTCACGACCTGATCCGACATCGCGTTGTATCTGACGTGCGGGGCGAGCGTGTAATCCACGGAGACGACGCGAAGGCCGGTGGTCTCTGCCGCGATGGCGGCCCTGCCGAGCGTGGAAGCGGCGCTGTACATCACATGCGCGCCGCCATGCGTGAAGACGAGGACCTTGCCATTGTCCTTCCAGCCCCGCGGCCGCACGTCGAGCGCGGGAACGCCGCCGAGATCGATGGCCTCGACCGAAGGTTCATAGCGTTTCACGAGCGGCTCCGACTTCGCCTTGCCGTCGGCCTCCGCCCAGGCCTGCAACTGGGTCCATCCGGCGACGTCGGAGGCGTCGGGAAACCGGGGCTTGAGCGCCGGGTCGGGCAGCGTGCGCAGAAAGGCCTGCGCCTGCGGCGATACCGTATCGGGGATATGCAAATAGGGAGGGACTTCGGTCATCTCGGCCTCAATCGGGTTCGGGCGGCGGGAAGGCGAGCGGGTCGGCCTGCCAAACGAGAAAGGCCGCGCCCGCGGGATCGGCGATGACCGCGCGCCAGGCGACGCGCGGCGTCGGGGTCTTCTCTTTCAGGATCGCGCCGCCCAGCCGCCTCGCGGCGGCGAGCGTCGCATCGAGCGCATCGACTTCGACGAAGTTCATCCAGCTTTGCTGGCCAAACGACGGCCTGCGTGCGATGCCGCCGGCAGAAAGCGGCTTCGCCTCCGCGTCGGCGCAGATGCGCCAGTAGTCGACGCCCTCGGCTTTCTCGATCCGCCAGCCGAAGAGCTCGCCGTAGAAGGCCGCGAGCGCCTCCGGGTCGTCGCCGTAGATTTCAAAATTGGAAAGTCTGCCGGTCACGATGCAGCCCTCGATGAGGTTTGAACGGCAGGGGCGATCAGTTCATCTTGATGCCGTTGTCCTGGCGGTATTTCTTGAACACGAAGTCGATCGCCTGAATGACTTTCTTGTCTTGGTTGGCTTTGCAATAGACGATCACTTCGTGCTCAAGCGTGCGGGCGCGATCGACCTTCATCATATGTTTCTTGCCGAGGCCGTTGTACCAACCGCTATACCAGACGGTCAGATAATCGGCGTCTTCCTGATAGGTGTTGGCGAGCTGTGCGCAGGTGAGCTTCTGGACATCCACGTAGCCATCCTTGTCAGCGTAGGTCGAGAGATCGACGGGGTCGGCTTTGGCGACGCCGGCGAGCAGCACGGCGGCGGCGGCCAGCAGGAGAGAGAGTTTCATGAGAGCGTCCTTGGTTGACTTAAAGAGAGCGGAACGGCGGCGTGCGAGGCGCCGCCGTCAACTGACGGAGGCTTAAGGGGTCTTGGCCTTGGCGGCGGCGACGGCTTCCATTGCGAGCTTCGCGGCCTCGGGCGGCACCATGCAATAGGCCATCGGATGCGAGTCGCCGGCGACCTTGGCGACCGTCTTCTTGCCGTCGGTGTCCCAGACCAGGAATCCTTTTTCCCCGTCGCGGCGGTTCGGCGGCAGGCCGATGTTGCGCAGCGTCTCTTCGATGCTGTTGTACCAGACGCCGACCTTCATGATCTCGCGCGCTTCGTCGGCGGTGGCGACCTTGCGGCCGAATGCCTCGCAGATCCTGACGGCTCCCTCGACCTGCTGCACGGAAGTGCGGCGCTTCTTGTCTGGTCCCCAGAGGTTGTCTTCGTTGCCGACGCGCACGTGTTGGCCGAGCACGATCGACATCGCGGAGAGCGAAATCAGGCCGCGCATGCTCGACCAGAACGTGGTGACCGCGCCCTGCGGCACCTGACGCAGAAAATCCATCCAGTGATAGGGGTTGCGCCCGAGCGTGCCGCCGCCATAGCCGCAAATCGCGATGTTCATCGGCCCCATGTAGACGCCGGCGCGAATGAGCCGCTCGATGATCTCATATTGGTGAATGTGGCCCGGCACGAAATAGGGCTGTATCTTGTTGGCGCTGAGACGCTTGAGATGCTCGAGATAGAAGGCCGGGCCGGCGTCGACGTACATGCCCGCCCACGCGGCCTGCACCGTGGGATTGTTGTCGAGGTGGGTGCCCTTGATGTCGTCGGGCACGAACATCGACACCACGTCCCACTGCGTCGTTCCGGTCGCGATGGTGACGAATTCCGGCTTCGGATCGAGTTCAGCGAGCATGTGGCGCGTGTCGTAATTGAGCCACTTGGCCTTGGCGTCGGCCGTGTGCGGGGCGAACGAGATCGAGCCGCCGACCTGCAGGATCATCTTCGGAACGGCCTGTTTCAACCGACCCAACAAATAGTTGTACTGGTCGAAATTGACCGAGCCTTGCCCGGTCGCGGGATCGCGCACATGCACGTGCAGCATGGTCGCCCCGGCATTGTAGCAATCGACCGCAGCCTGGACCTGCTCGTCCCAGGTCAGCGGAATGTCGGCGTCGCCCGGCAACCACGCGGGGCCATAGGGCGCGGCGGTGATGATGAGCGGCGCCATGTTTTCGGGCAGGATCGAGTCATCTGTATAGTACATGTCGGCTTTCCTCTCCGCTCCCTCAGGAGCGCCTTCGGGGTCGCCGCCTGACGCCGGGTAGGCGTCAGGCGGAATTCGGTCAGCTCAGGCGCGCTCCTGGCGGGGGTCTCGTCCGCCGGCCGAGGGAGACGACATTCGCCTCCCGCAGCGCCTGCTCAATTTCCTGCATCAAGGCCTCGATCGCAGAGCGCCACTCGGCCCGCCGCTCCTCGCGAAGTTCGGGCGGCGCCAACTCCGTCGATCTCAGCGCTGTCTCCGCCTCGGCCAGTTCCTCGCACATGTCGCGGAACGCGCCGGGTTGAGCCGACATCGTCTCGACGAGCCGGGCGCTGCCGGGAAATCGTCGGATGACGGGCCGAAGCCATGCGGGGCCTTCCTCCATTCTCTAGTCGCCTCCGGGCGCCGGACTGCGGATCGACGCGGGGCGCCGACCCTGAACATGCGTCCGGTGATGAAGCATCGCGATCGGGAGCGGTAGGATTTACGGGGAGTTTACATGTAAGCGCGCCGCTCAAGGTCGCGGCGCATTGACCGCAGATGGCAGCCCCATGGTCCGCATCCTACGGAAAGCTCAACAAGAATCGAGACGTCCGCGCTTTGCGCGGAATTGTGCGGCGGTGACGTAAGCCCTGCGTTGCCGGTCCGCGCGCCCGTGTGCTAGGAGGAGGCGCTCATACTGACGGGGGAGAACAATCGTTGGTGGGCGAGGCGCGCCGCGCAGGTTCCGAGAACGACAGCGCGCGCGCCGCCCCGTCGACGCAGGCCTGCCGGGCGGCCCTAGACCGGATTTTGCGCGATCCGGCCTTCGGCGCCGAACGCGACCGGAAGTTTCTGTCCTATGTCGTGGAGGAAGCCCTCGCCGGCCGCGGCGAGCGGATCAAGGCCTATACGGTGGCGATCGAGGTTTTCGGCAGGGACGAGTCTTTCGACCCGCAGAACGATCCGATCGTCCGCGTTCAGGCGGGACATTTGAGGCGCGCGCTCGATCGTTATTACCAGGGCGCCGGTCAGACCGATCCCGTCGTCATCTCCATTCCGAGGGGCGGTTATGTCCCCGAGTTCGCGCAGCGGCCGGAACCCGAGGTCCGCCTGGCGCCCCCGCCGCCGCCCGCTGAAAGCGCCGCCCCGACCGCTGCCGATATCGAAGCTCCCCGACCAACTCGGCCGCCCCTGACCTCCTTCAGGCTGGCGGGGACGATCGTCCTTGCGCTCGCCGTGATCGTCTCGGCTTGGTGGATGCTGGCTGGACCGATGACGCGCGTGCGCGGGTCGGCTCCGGATATCCCGCGGCTGGCTGTCCAGCCGCTCGAGAACTCCGGGGGCGCGACCACGTCGGCGATCGCGCGCGGGCTCACGCACGAAATCGTCGGGCAGTTGTTCAAGTTCAAGGACATAGTGGTCATCGAGCGCGGCTCCGTCGCCGATGCGGCACCGGCGGGCAATGCGTCCCCGCCAGTCCGGTACGCACTGACGGGCGCCGTCGACCTCGCCGAGGACTCGATCCGCCTGCAGATGCGCCTGCTGGATCAGAAGGATGGCAGGGTGCTCTGGGCCAACACCTATTACGCGAATTCTAACGACGACGAAGCTCTTGCAGATCGAGGCCGAGCTCGCGGGTCAGGTGGCCTCCGCCCTCGCTCTGCCCTATGGCGCCATCTTCCAGGCGGACGCCACCCGCCATGTCGAGACGCCGCCCGACGATTGGGACGCCTATTCCTGCACGCTCCGCTACTACGCCTATCGCGCCAATCTCGACCCCAACACATACCCTTCGGTGCGGAAATGCCTGGAACGGGCGGTCGAGCGGTATCCGGACTATGCGACCGCCTGGGCGCTGCTCTCGCAGGCCTATGTCGACGAATTCCGCTTCGGTTATCGGGGCGAACCGAATTCGCCCCCCGCCTCGATCGCTCTGGCCCTCGCGACCGCCCGTCGCGCGATGCAGCTCGACCCACAGAATGTGCGCGCTCTGCAGGCGCAGATGTTCGCGCTCTATTTCAACAAGGAAATCGAGGCCGCGCTGCGCATCGGCGAGGAAGCGCTGGCGAAAAACCCCAACGACGCGGAACTGATGGGCGAGTTCGGATATCGGCTCGCGCTTTCCGGCGACTGGACCCGGGGATGCACGTTTCTCGAGCGCTCCTATGAGCTGCACCCCGGCCCGGACGGATATTACCAGACGGCGATTGCGCTCTGCGCATACATGCGCGCCGATTACAAGGCCGCTGTCTCGTGGATCAGGAAGACGCCTTATCCCGCCAACCCGGGCTATCATGTCATCGCCCTTGTCATCTTCGCCGAAGCCGGCCCGCCCGACGAGGTCGCGGCCGAACGCGAGTGGCTGGCGCACAACTCGCCGGACTTCGTGAAGAACGTCAGAAGTTGGCTCGCTTCGAGGGTCGCGCGAAGCGAAGACATCAACCGGTTCGTCCTGTCGATGAAGAAGGCGGGGCTGCCAATCGCCGATTGAACGGCGGACGTCCGCGATTGGCGCATTCCCGCCGTTCATGATCCGGACCGCCCTACTCGGCTAGGGGTCGACTGGAACCCCTAGCTGCGGGTCAACGTGTGTCTATTTGGCCGCTATTCCTTGAGCAGGCCGCCATGCCGTACTCGGCCAGACCCCGCCATAAACAGATGTTCTGCACGGCGCCCATGAACGCCATTTAACCGCTCGTCGCTCCAACTCCGAAGCGGTCGTTCCAGCGAAGAAGTGGACGACCGACTTGGACGGGGAGCGGTCATACGCGACTTATCTTTTTTTGCGCAAGCGATCTTATTGATTCTCGGAAGGCTGGGCGGTTGCGCGAAATTCTTTAAATATGCGCCAGCGCTTCCCAGTTGGAAATCGAGGGGTTTTGAGAGTGGAGCGCGATTGACAATTTTTGAAATTTTGCTCTCTTTGTTGGGTCTCCAGCCGCAACCGGACGGGGACGCAAATGAGCAAGAGCTTCTACGCTTTCCACAGCATTTATTCAGAACCGGGGCTACATCGAAAAACGCTGATACGCGGCGGCGGCCAGCCGCAGCTAATTTCCCGCTGGGTAGCTTCGTTCATGCAGCACCCTCGCGGGGCTGAGACGAAAGCACATGGTTTTACGCGTGAGCAGGTCGCGGATACGGAACTTCGTTCCGTTGCGGAAATTCTGGCAGTCGCGACAGAGCGAAACCTGTTTCTAGAAAATGCCTCGCAGCCAAAAGTTGGCGGCCTCTGCCGGGACTTTGCGATACTAGCAGCGAGCGGATTTCGTGAGAGAGGCATTTCTGCACGCCTCCGCGTTGGCTTTGCCGACTACCTCGCGCCCGACTTTTGGGAAGATCATTGGCTTTGCGAATGGCATGATGGCAACCGTTGGAGACGGCTCGACGTAGAGTTTGCGGCCGCCGGGGGAGCGTTTTTCGATACAATGGATGTCCCGCGCGAACGCTTTTTGACGGCAAGTGAGGCATGGCTTCATATTAAACGTGAACCAGTCATTGCTTACAAATTTGGCGTGTCGAGCCTTAACCTTGGGGGTGAATGGTTCGTGGCTGGAAGCCTATTTCGCGAGCTTGCGGCCCTCCGCAAGCTGGAATTAAAGCCGTGGGATTACTGGGGTCTTTCAAACGACCTTTCTCGGACCTCAGAGGAGTGGTTGCCGTCCACGAGGAAGACGCTCGATCAGATCGCTTTGAGTTGTACCGCGACCGACGGCGACGGGGAGCCGGAAGGTTTGATGGACTGGCCGTTGCCGAGGGAGATTATCAGTTTCCCGAAAGGCGAGCCCGTGCCGGTCACGGTGCAGAAGTCTTGAATTTTGAGACAAGCAATGTCTGCTTCGGGTCGACAGGAGCCATAAGCCTATCGCCAATGAATGTCCGCTTGGGCCCCCGCTATTTCCGCAAGCTTCCGGTCCGCTCCCGGCCAATCCCCGTCATAAACCGCCAGTCCGCCTCGCGCCCTGAGCGGACGCACACAAGCCGATATGAAGGGAACGTCACGCGCATGTTTGCAGGTCAACCAAATTCATGCCTTCATCGCCGAGAATTCACGCAGAGCTGACGCGTCGAAAATCCTGATGCGCTGATACTCCTGGGAAATCCAACCGTTCTTTACGAAGTCCCTCAGCACGCGGTTGACGCGCGGCCGCGAAACATTGGCCATTTCGCCAAGGTCTTTCTGGGCCATCAGGAAGCCGTCGGGGTGGAGCGGTTCCACCCCATCCTCCGCCGCCGTGACACGAAGGAGAACCGATGCGATCCGGTGCGGCGCCTCGGGGATCAGCAGGTCCGAGATCACGCGTGTCGCGAGGATCGAGGCGCCGTCGGCCATGCTGCCGACGCAGCGCGCCGCGATAGGGTCGGTGTTCACAAGGGCGCGGAGCGGCGCCAGCGGCACGTAGAGCAACTCACTGTCCTCCATCGCCCTCATGCCCTGAACGCGTCTGCGCCCGCCGGAGAGGATCGGCCCATGCCCGAACCAGCTGCCGGACCGCAAGACGTGGCCCAGCCGCAAGGTATGGAAGGGGCCCGCGCCCTCGACGCCAATCCCGCCGGAGATCACGCCATAGATGCCGCCCGGCGGATCGTCGATCGAAAACACCCGATGACCGCGTGCGACCATCTGCTGGCGCGCCATCGCGAGGATCGCCTTTCGAAAGGGCGAGGGCTGTTCGGAGAGCCATCCCCGCCGTTCGAACAAGGCGGCGAGGGATACGCCGCCGCCCGCTGAAGGGTGCGAAGCAGGCGGCGAGTGGAGTGTTGAAGCCATGCTTCGCTCGTGGGGCTCAGGCCGTGAGAATGTAACCTAGCGGACATTACGTTTCGTTGCATACAATGGCGCCGCGCATCGCAGGTCGCGCCGCCAATCTCGGCAAGGCGCCGGCTACGATCGGCCATTGGGCCAATCTCAACGATTGGGTAGGGGAGCTTACGGCATGACGACGATTACGAATTCGAAGTGGAAGATCGCCGCCACGATCATAATGGGCGTCGCGGCTGCGCCGATTGATCTGGCCGAGGCCTGTACGCGAGCCATGTATGTCGGCCCGAACGACATGGTCATTACGACCCGCTCCAACGATTGGCTGGGCTCCCAGAACTCCAATCTCTGGATCTATCCTCGCGGCATGGAGCGCGTCGGCGACAAGGCTCCCGACGCCATGCGCTGGACGTCGAAGTACGGCAGCGTCACGGTCTCCGGCTGGGATATCGCGACCGTCGACGGAATGAACGAGAAAGGCCTCTCCGCCAACGCCCTGTACCTCGCGGAATCCGACTATGGCCAGCCTGCGGCCGGCGATCCGCGCAAGCCAATGTCGCTCACGGCCTGGGTGCAGTACGCCCTCGACAATTTCGCGACGGTGGACGAGGCCGTGGAGGCGCTGAGCAAAGAGCCGTTCTACATCATCGGCCTGTCGCTTCCCGGCGGCCTGGCAGGCGTCGCGCACTTGTCTTTGTCTGATCCGGGCGGCAACTCGGCCATCCTTGAATATGTCGGCGGCAAGCTCGTGATCCACCACGGCAAGCAATACAAGGTCATGACCAACTCGCCCACCTTCGACAAGCAATTGGGCCTCAACGGATATTGGCAGGAGGTGGGCGGGCAGACCTTCCTTCCCGGCACCAATCGCGCGTCGGACCGGTTTGTGCGCGCCAGCTACTACATGGAGACGGTCAAGAAACCCGATAATGACAACGAGGCGCTGGCGACGGCGCTCAGCGTCATCCGCAGCGTATCCGTTCCGGTCGGGATCACGACGCCCGGAAAGCCCAACATCGCCGCCACGCAATGGCGTACCATGGCCGACCAGCGCAACAAGAACTACTTCTTCGAGTCCGCGTTTAGCCCCTATCTGTTCTGGGTCGATCTGAACAAGACCGACTTTTCGTCCGGGTCCGGTGTTCGCAAGCTCAGTCTCAACGATCAGTCGGCTCTCGTCGTCGATGGCAAGTTCGTCTCGGGCGAGGTGTCCGGCTTCTTCAAGCCGGCTACACCCTTCAGTTTCAGCCACTGAGCCTGCCCCGGTCAGGGAGGAGCGGAGCGGCGCACGCCAGCGGAACAAGCGGCGCAGGCGGCCGAGGCTGCGCCAGCGCTCCCTTCGACCTGCGAATTGCAAGTCGATGCGCCGTCCCCAACGTCTGATGCTACAGGGTGATGAGTTGAATAGGGCAGCGTGTAGGGCCGTTCGTTCTCAGCTAAAGTGAGCACGTCGTAAAACCAGACGGTCCGAGAGTCCGCTCTCGACCGCAACGCGTCATTTGGAGAGGCGATGGATTTGATGCTGGCGTTGTGGCGGCGGCCTTTCGTCGTCTTGGTTGGACGTGCTAATCCGACGCGCGGCAAGAGCCACTTCACGAAGACGAGTGCGTCGCAATGTTCTCACTCGTGTTCTGAAAGGGAAGTCGAAAGTCTTATATAAATCAATTTTTTAAGATACGTGGCGCGCCCGAAGAGATTCGAACTCCTGACCCCCAGATTCGTAGTCTGGTGCTCTATCCAGCTGAGCTACGGGCGCGCGCTGGGCTTCGGCTGGGGTGAACCCGTCCGAGCGGAGCCGCCGTTTAGACGCTTTTGGCAGGCGAGGCAAGCCGTCAATTTTCGGGGCGGGCGGCAGGGTCGAGCCGGGACGGCTTGCCTTCCCCGCGCGGCGCGGCTAAGCGCGGGGCCGTGTCTTCGCCCCGACCCATAGCCCTCGTCAACGCGCGCCTCGTCGATCCCGTGGCGGAGCGCGAAAGCCAAGGCGGCGTGTTCATCGTCGAGGGCCGGATCGCGGATCTGGGGCCGCGGGCGAGCGCCGCCGCGGCGCCGGCGGACGCCTTGATCGTGGATTGCGGCGGCGACGTCGTCGCGCCCGGTCTCGTCGACATGCGCGCTTTCATCGGCGAACCCGGGGCCGAGCACCGCGAGACCATCGCCAGCGCGAGCGCGGCGGCGGCGGCGGGCGGCGTGACGACCCTGGTCGCTCGCCCCGACACCAACCCGCCAGTCGACGATCCCGCCGTGGTCGACTTCATCCTGCGGCGCGCGCGCGACGCCGCGCGGGTGCGCGTGCTGCCTTCGGCTGCGCTGACCAAGGGGCTCGAAGGGCGCGAGATCGCTGAGATCGGCCTGCTCGCCGAAGCGGGCGCGATCGCCTTTTCCGACGGTCCGAATTCGATCGCCAACGCCCAGACAATGCGCCGCGCGCTCACCTACGCCAGGGACTTCGACGCCCTCGTCATGCATTATTGCGAGGATCGCGCGCTGGTCGGCGAGGGCGTGATGGCCGAAGGCCTGCGCGCCAGCCGCCTGGGGCTGCCGGGCATTCCGCGCGAGGCGGAGACGATCGTGCTGGAGCGCGACCTCAGCCTCGTCGCGCTGACCGGCGCGCGTTATCACGCCTCGCTCGTCTCCAACCGGCTCTCGCTGTCCGCGCTGGCGCGGGCGCGCCAATCGGGCCTCTCGGCGACGGCCGGCGTGTCGATCAACCATCTCACGCTCAACGAGATCGACGTCGGCGACTATCGCACCTTCCTCAAGCTCAACCCGCCTCTGCGCGGCGAGGACGAGCGGCTCGCGCTCGTCGAGGCGCTCGCTGCGGGGCTGATCGACGTGATTGTCTCCGACCACGATCCGCAAGACGTCGAGACGAAACGGCTGCCGTTCGGCGAGGCGGCGGCGGGGGCGATCGGGGTCGAGACGATGCTTTCGGCCGGGCTGCGGCTGGTGTCCTCGGGCGCGATTTCGCTGACGCGCCTGATCCGCGCCATGTCGCTGCGGCCCTCGGAAATCCTGGGTCTTCCGACCGGCCGCCTCAGCGTCGGCGCGCCGGCCGATCTCATTCGCTTCGATCCCGAGGCGCCCTATGTGCTCGACCCCGCCTTGCTGCACTCGCGCTGCCGCAACACGCCCTTCGACGGGGCGCGGTTGGAGGGCAAGGTCAAACTCACTCTGGTTGCGGGAAACGTCGCGCACGAATAGGCTTCCGTCAGGTCCCGTCCCGGCAAGCGAGGCGTACGCCGTCCATGGCGATTTCCGTCAATTCCCTTTATGCGCTGCTCGCGCTCGCGCTCGGCTATCTCCTCGGCTCGATTCCGTTCGGGCTGATATTGACTCGCATCGCGGGCACTCAGGATCTGCGCAGCCTGGGCTCCGGCAATATCGGCGCAACCAACGTGCTGCGGACCGGGCGCAAGGATCTCGCCGCCGCGACGCTCGTGCTCGACGCTCTGAAGGCGACGGTCGCCTATCTCGTTGCGGCGGCGATGTTCCATGACGAAATGGCGGCGCTCGGCGGCGCGGCGGGCGCGTTTTTCGGCCATCTCTATCCCGTCTGGCTCGGCTTTCGCGGCGGCAAGGGCGTAGCGACCTTCCTGGGCGGATTGATCGGCGCGTCATGGCCCGCCGCGCTCGGGTTCGCGCTGGTCTGGCTCGCGGTGGCCGCGGTCACGCGCTACTCCTCGGCGGCTGCGCTCGCTGCGAGCGTCGCCGCGCCGTTGATCGCGCTTTGGCTGGGCGACGAGCCGGTCGCCGTGGTTTTCGGCGCGCTCGCCGTGCTGCTGTGGATCAAGCACGCGCCCAATATCGCCCGGCTTCGCAGCGGCACGGAATCGCGCATCGGCGCCAAGGGGTGAAGATGGCCGGCAAGCCCATGAACGTTCGGCTGAGCGACGAGCAGCGATTCGATTGGCTACGGCTCATCCGTTCCGACAATGTCGGGCCGCGCACATTTCGCGCCCTCATCAACAACCTCGGCGGCGCCCGCGCGGCGCTCGACGCGCTGCCCGAACTCGCCCGGCGCGGCGGCGCCAAGCGCGCCATCCGCATCGCCACCGTGGAAGAGATCGAAAAGGAATTGCTCACCGCTCGGCGCCTCGGCGTGCGCTTCATCGCGCTCGGCGAGCCCGAATATCCTCCGGCGTTGCGCCAGATCGAGTCGGCCCCGCCGATCCTGGCCGTGCGCGGCCGCGACGAGGCGCTGCAACAACCCGCGATCGCCATCGTCGGCTCGCGCAACGCCTCCGCCGCCGGCATGGCTTTCGCCGATCGCATCGCGCGCGGGCTGGGTCAGGCCGGCTATGTCGTGGTGTCCGGCCTCGCGCGCGGCATCGACATGCGCGCGCATCTGGCCTCGCTGGAGACCGGCGCCATCGGCGTGCTCGCGGGCGGCCACGCGCGTCCCTATCCGCCCGAGGCGGTCCCGCTGATCCCGCGCATCGCCGAACATGGCGCGGTCGTCTCCGAAATGCCGATCGAGTGGGAGCCGCGCGGGCGGGACTTTCCCAGGCGCAACCGAATCGTTTCCGGCCTCGCGCTCGGCGTCGTCGTCGTCGAGGCGGCGCGCGGCTCGGGCTCGCTGATCACCGCCAAATTCGCGTTGGAGCAAAACCGCGAAGTCTTCGCCGCGCCGGGCTCGCCGCTGGATCCGCGCGCGGAGGGCGCCAACGATCTGCTGCGCGAGGGCGCCCATATCTGCGCGCGCATCGAGGATGTGCTCGCCGTCATCGATCCCGTGCGCGAGCGCGACCCTTTCGCCGATTTTCGCGAAGACATGGGCGCGCCGGACGATCCGGGCGAGTTGATGTGGGCGGAGCAGCCCTGGTTCGGGGTCGATCCCGAGGGCGCGCCGCGCGCGCGGCGGGGCGAAGAAGTCGACGAAGGCGCCGCGGCGCGGTTCGATCTCGGGGAAGAGGCGACGGTGCGGCGCATCGAGGACTTGCTTGGACCGTCGCCGATTTCGCTCGATGAACTCGCCCGCGCCGCCGAGCTCGATATCGGGCGCGTGCGGATGGCGGTGGTGGTTCTCGATCTCGCGGGACGAATCGAATATTCCGGCGGCGGCCGGGTCGCGCTGGCGCCCGCGGAGGGCGCTGACAGCCCCGCTTAGCTCATCTGGCGGTGATCGGCGCGCTGAGGCTCCGAAGCCGTCGACTGCGCTTCGGCGTGCGCCATCGCGAGCAGATACGCGAGCAATTCGAGTTTCGAGGCGCGAGCCATCGATTCGAGCTGGGCGGTCATGTCAGCGAGATAGCGCGCCACCGCTTGCGGTCCGCCGTCGTCCGGCGTCCCGCGGACGCGATTTTCGGGGTCGCGACGATGGGACGAACGCCCGTCCCGCGCGTTGGAAAAGTTCGCCAAGTCCCGCATCCTCGGTGTTGCACGCATAAAGTGTATCGGTATATTTACGTTGTTGACAAGGCCTATTGTGAATATTTGAATGATGTTCTACGGGCCTTGCCCCAGGCTTTACGCCGGCGCGCCGCCGGGCATAGCGAGGCGCGCCAGCTTGTCGAGCGCGCCTTGCAGGATGTAGGCCGCCGCCATCTTGTCGATGACTTCGGCGCGGCGCGCCCGCGAGACGTCGTGAGCGATGAGGTCGCGCGCGACCGCGGCGGTCGACATGCGCTCGTCCCAATAGGAGATCGGCGTCGGATCGCGGCCGGCGAAATTGCGGGCGAAAGCGCGCGTCGATTGAGCGCGCGGCCCGTCCTTGCCATCAAGCGCGTAGGGCATGCCGAGGATCAGCGCTACGGCCTCGAACTTGCGGATCTGTTCGCTCAGCGCTTCGGCGTCGCGCGCGAAGACGGTTCTTCGCAACGTGACGAGAGGCGTCGCGATGCGCCGCTCGACGTCGGAGAGCGCGAGGCCGATGGTCTTGCTACCGAGATCGACGCCCATCAGGCGCGCCTTCGGCGGCAGGCGCGCGGCGAGCTCTTCGAGACTGAGGGGTTTGGCGGGCGGGCCGGGATTCGCTGATGTCATCGCGTTGGGCTATCACGGCGCCGCCCGCGTTGCCACGGCGAAGCGGGCGATGCTATAGGGGCGCGCTTTCCGCCTCGTTGCCGTTTTCAGGAGGTTTCATGTCGGTCGATCAGGCCGCCGTCCGCCGCATCGCGCATCTGGCGCGCATCGCCGTGACCGACGCGGAGGTGCCGCATCTGCAAGGCGAGATCAACGCCATCCTCTCCTTCGTCGAGGAACTGGGCGCGGTCGACGTCGAAGGCGTCGAGCCGATGACCTCGGTCATTCCGATGAAGCTGCCGATGCGCGAGGATGTCGTGACCGACGGCGAGATCGAGCCGGAGATCCTCGCCAACGCGCCACTTTCGGAAGACGGCTTCTTTCTCGTGCCGAAGGTCGTCGAGTGACGCGACCCGCTTCTTGCATGGATTCAATTCAGGGAAACCGGACGTGACCGATCTTACCGATTTCACGCTCGCCGAGGCGCGCGACGCGCTCAAATCGCGCCGCGTCTCCAGCGTCGAACTGACCGAGGCGCATCTGGCCGCGATCGAGCGCGCGAAGGCGCTCAACGCCTATGTCGCGGTGACCGCGGATCAGGCGCTCGACATGGCGCGCGCGAGCGATGCGCGCATCGCGGCTGGCGAGGCCGGCCCGCTCGACGGCCTGCCGCTCGGCGTCAAGGACCTTTACGCGACCAAGGGCGTGCATACGCAGGCCTGCAGCCACATTCTCGACGGCTTCAAGCCGCCTTACGAATCGACCGTCACCGCCAATCTGTGGCGCGACGGCGCCGTCATGCTCGGCAAGCTGAATATGGATGAGTTCGCGATGGGCTCGTCGAACGAGACCTCCTATTATGGTCCCGTCGCATCGCCCTGGTTGCCGCCGAACTGGAGCGCCGACAAGGCGCGCGCCGCGCTCGCGGGCGACAAGCGCGGCCTCCTGACGCCCGGCGGATCGTCGGGCGGATCGGCCGCGGCGGTCGCCGCGCGGCTGTGTCTGGCGGCCACCGCGAGCGACACCGGCGGCTCGATCCGTCAACCCGCCGCATTCACCGGCACGACCGGGATCAAGCCGACCTACGGGCGCTGCTCGCGCTGGGGCATGGTGGCGTTCGCATCCTCGCTCGATCAGGCAGGGCCGCTCGCGCGCACGGTGCGCGACGCGGCGATCATGCTGCGTTCGATGGCGGGGCCGGACGCCAAGGACTCGACTTGCGCGAACTCGCCCGTGCCGGACTACGAAGCCGCGGTCGGACGTTCGGTCAAAGGCCTGACGATCGGAATACCGCGGGAGTACAGGTTGGAGGGCATGTCGAGCGAGATCGAGACGCTGTGGGGGCGGGGCGCCGAATGGCTGCGCGCGGCGGGCGCGCGCGTCGTCGACGTCTCGCTGCCGAACACGCGTCACGCGCTTCCCGCATATTATATTGTCGCGCCCGCGGAAGCTTCGAGCAATCTCGCGCGTTACGACGGCGTGCGCTTCGGCTTGCGCGAACCGGGCGGGGACATCATCGAGCTCTATGAGAAGACCCGCGCGAAGGGCTTCGGCGCCGAAGTGCGCCGGCGCCTGATGATCGGCACCTATGTTCTCTCGGCCGGCTATTACGACGCCTATTACGTGCGCGCGCAGAAAATTCGTACGCTGATTAAGCGGGATTTCGAGACGGTCTTCGCCGACGGCGTCGACGCAATTCTCACGCCCGCGACGCCGTCGCCCGCATTCGGCATCGGCGAGAAGAGCTCGGCCGATCCCGTCGAGATGTATCTCAACGACGTCTTCACGGTGACCGTCAACATGGCGGGACTGCCGGGTCTCGTCGCGCCGGCGGGATTGTCGGCGGAGGGCCTGCCTCTCGGCCTGCAATTGATCGGAAGGCCGTTCGACGAGGAGACGCTGTTCTCGCTCGGCGAGGCGATCGAGCAGTCGGCGGGCCGAACGCGCCTGCCGCAGGCTTGGTGGGGTTGAGCGGAGCTTCGCGCTGGGATGCGCAAAACGGGACGAGGACGATGACGGGCGAGACGAACTCGAAGCTCATCAAGGGCGCGACAGGCGACTGGGAGGTCATCGTCGGCCTCGAGGTGCACGCGCAGGTGACCTCGCGAGCCAAGCTGTTTTCCGGGGCTTCCACGGAATTCGGCGGCGCGCCGAACACGCATGTCTCGCTCGTCGACGCCGCGATGCCGGGCATGCTGCCGGTCATCAACAGGGAATGCGTGGCGCAGGCCGTGCGCACCGGCCTCGGCCTGAAGGCCAAGATCAACCACCGCTCCTCGTTCGACCGCAAGAACTACTTCTACCCGGATCTTCCGCAGGGCTACCAGATCTCGCAGTACAAGAGCCCGATCGTCGGCGAGGGCGAGATTCAGGTCGACCTTACGCCGGAACATTCGATTCGGGTCGGCATCGAGCGCCTGCATCTCGAACAGGACGCGGGCAAGTCGCTGCACGACCAGTCGCCGACGATGAGCTTCGTGGATCTCAACCGCTCCGGCGTCGCGCTGATGGAGATCGTGTCCAAGCCGGACATGCGCTCGGCCGAAGAAGCGAAGGCCTACGTCAGCAAGCTGCGCACCATCCTTCGCTACATCGGGTCGTGCGACGGCGACATGGAAAAAGGCAATCTGCGCGCCGACGTCAACGTGTCGGTGCGCCGGCCCGGCGAGCCGCTCGGCACGCGCTGCGAAATCAAGAACGTCAACTCCATCCGCTTCATCGGCCAGGCGATCGAGACCGAAGCGCGCCGGCAGATCGCGATTCTCGAGGATGGCGGCCAGATCGCGCAGGAAACGCGGCTGTTCGATCCGGCGCGCGGAGAGACCCGCTCGATGCGCTCGAAGGAAGAGGCGCACGATTATCGCTATTTCCCCGATCCCGACCTGCTGCCGCTGGAAATCGAGGAGGCGTTCGTCCGCGAACTCGAGGCCCAGTTGCCGGAGTTGCCGGACGCCAAGAAGGCTCGCTTCATGGCGGAATACGGGCTCGGCGCCTATGACGCGGCGATTCTTGCAGCCGACAGGGAGACCGCAAATTACTTCGAAGCCGCTGCGCGCTACGGCGGCGTCGCGCGCGAAGCGAAGGCCGTGGCGAACTGGATCATGGGCGACCTCTCCGCGCACGCCAATGCGCACGGCCTCGCGCTCGTCGACTGCGGCCTCAGCCCTGGCGCGATCGCGGCGCTGGTGGACCTCATCGGCGACGGAACGATCTCGGGCAAGATCGCCAAAGACGTGCTGGCGATGCTGCTAGGCCCGGAAAAAGGCGCGGATCCGCGCGAACTCGTAAAGGCTCGAGGCCTCATCCAGGTCAGCGATATCGGCGCGATCGAACAGGCCGTCGACGCCGTCATCGCGGCCAATGCCGACAAGGCCAAGCAGGCGCAAACCAAGCCCGGCATGCTCGGATGGTTCGTGGGTCAGGTCATGAAATCGACCGGCGGCAAAGCCAATCCGCAAGTCGTCAGCGACCTCTTGAAAGCGAAGCTCGGCGTCTCGTAGGCCGCGAATCGTTTTGCCGCGCAGCAATTCGCGACGCGTGATTCGCATGATTCGCGCGGTCGCTAGCGGAGCGCGCGACAGCGGCGCGACAAAAATATGTCGCTCATCACCAAGAAAAATTCGATCGCGTCATGCTCTGCGCGGACGACGGGGCGCGATTCGCGCGATGCGCATTCGGACCTTCGCGAGCCAAGGCCGAGGTGCCGAATCGCCACGGCGTACGGCCGCGTCTCGTTTTTGCCCCATCAACCAAGCGTGCTCGCAAATGTGCGAAAAATATGGGCAGAGCGAGAGTCGGCGCGGCGCCGTATAATTGGGCGGCGCGACTTTCGCGCGCTTGAGCGCGGCGCTCACGCAAGCGTCCGAAGGCCGCTGAGCCTCGGCTTCTCAGGGCTTTCGCGCATCGCGTTGTGCGCGCGATAATTCGATGGAGGCGCGGATGCGGCGCGCTTTCATGTCAAGCGCTCGCTTGCTCTATGAAAAAACAAAGTTAACTTCTGACGCGCACAACGTTCGCGCGCATTTTCTCGCGCGAAGGGGCCAATCGAGAGGGACCGATTAAAATGGCGAAAGCTGCTGCAAAGAAACCGGCTAAGAAGGCTGCCGCGAAAAAGGCGTCTGCGAAGAAGGCCGTGAAAAAGACCGCCGTGAAGAAGGGCGCCAAGAAGGCCGTTGCGAAGAAGGCCGTGAAGAAGGCCGCCGTGAAGAAGGGCGCCAAGAAGGCCGCCGCCAAGAAGGCTGCGCCGAAAAAGGCTGCGAAAAAGGCCGCCGCCAAGCGCGCGCCCGCCAAGCGCAAGAAGGCTGCGCCGGCGCCGGCGTCTTCCAGCGAAACCCCGGCTTCGGCCTAAGTTTACACTGTAGACCAATAACGGCTGATCAGAATTGGCGCGCGGCGTATCGCCCGGTCTGATCAGCCGGTTCCATGTCGATAGCCCCCGCCTGAAGGACCTTAGAGTCCCCGGCGGTTCCGATTGCAGGGCGCGGCTTGCGCGCTGATCGTCTCGCGCTACGATGCTCCTGATCCGGTCCGGAGCCCGACATGAGCGCAGCCCAGCAACCCATCGAGCTGTATTACTGGCCGACTCCGAACGGCTGGAAAGTCTCGATCATGCTCGAGGAATGCGGCCTGCCGTATGACCTGCGCATGGTCGACATCAATTCCGGCGCCCAGTTCGAGCCGAGCTTTCTGGCGATCTCTCCCAACAATCGCATGCCCACGATCGTCGACCCCGAAGGGCCCGACGGCGCGCCGATCTCCGTGTTCGAGTCCGGCGCGATCCTGCAATATCTGGCGCGCAAGACCGGCCGTTTCGGCGGCTCGACCGCGCGCGAACAGGTCGCCGTCGCCGAATGGCTGTTCTGGCAGGTCGGCGGGCTCGGCCCAATGGCGGGTCAGGCCAACCATTTCCGGGTCTATGCGCAGGAGAAGATTCCCTACGCGATCCAGCGCTACACCGACGAGGTCAATCGGTTGTTCGGCGTGATGGAGCGGCGCCTGGCCGACCACGAGTTTCTGGCGGGGCCCTATTCGATCGCCGATATGGCGTGCGTCGGCTGGGCGCGCGGTTGGAGGCGCATGGGGCAGGAGATCGCCGACTTTCCCAATCTCGCCCGCTGGCTCAACACTGTGCTGGCGCGGCCGGCCGTAGCCAGGGGCGTCGCGCTCGACGATCCCAATCGCCGCAAGGTCGACCTGGCCACAGACTCGCTGGCCCGCAAAGTCCTCTTCGGCCAGCGCGCGCGCTGAAGACGCGCCATTCGCTCCCGCCAAATCGATCTTGCAATGGCGGGGTCGCTCGGGCATATGTCCCGCTGCGCCAAGTCCTGACGCGCAGCGGAGATGTGGCCGAGAGGCTGAAGGCGGCGGTTTGCTAAACCGTTATAGGGTTGTAAAGCCCTATCGAGGGTTCGAATCCCTCCGTCTCCGCCAACGCACATTGAAATTATTATGTTTTTGGCAGGTTTCGGTGTTGACCCCCGGATCAACTCGCAAGAGTGGCGTTGACGGGATTAGCGCCGCGACCGGGGACCCCCGACGGCGCTAGGGCGCTGAAGTCCGCGGCGCCGAGCCGCGCCCATTTGATATTCGAAACCAAGGCAAGCGCGCTCGAGGGCGGAGCCGACGGGCTGCTGACCAAGCCGATAGATTTTGCCCGACGAAGCGACGAGACCTATGCGCGATTGGCGTCGGCTGTTTGACGTTTCATGGCGGTTCTGGGAGCTGTGCCGCTTGGACCTTTGACCGGCTTCCCCAACAAGAAGCGGTCGAGGCGGTTATCGCAAGTCGAGAATAACGGACCGTTCGCCGCACACGCAAAATGCGTCAGGCAGGCGTACCGGATGCGAGGGCAGGGCCGGAGGGGAAGTTCGGCTAACCGTAACCGGATTTCGCCCGTTGGAGCGCCGAATAGCCGAGTTTCGGCTTGCCGAAAAATGACATGTAGGCCGGCAGGATAGTTGCAGCCTTAAAGCGCCAATCGGCACATGGCAAAGTGAACACGGGAGGCTACGTGACCTAAGCAAGACCCGAACGCCTTCTCGACCTTACGACGATCGGGGAGCAAGCATCGCCGCTTGCCGGCCGTGACTTCTGGTCCACCGCGCCAATTCCGGGCCTTGGGATCCCCCGACTCAAAGTGTCCGACGGGCCGAATGGCGCCCGGGCGGCGGGGCCTTCATCGGTGACGTGACCGCCGCCGCCTGTCCCGTCTCGATCGCGCTGGCCGCGACTTGGGTCGTCGGTCTCCTCGAGAAGATCAGAAGGACCCTGGCGCGCGAAGCTCGATTGGAGTCGAATTTTGCGAGCCTATTGAGACCTTGGGATTTGCGGCGCAAGGTCGAGGTCGTCGCGGCCTTGGAGGTCTTTGGCCTAAAAATCTGAGCGAAATCCGGTTTTCTTGCGCCGCGGGCAGGGAGAGCCATTTTGTTTCCCGCTTGGCAAAGCAACCAGAGAAGCAGTTTCGGCGCATCATCTCGGCCGCCGGCTAGGCTGACCTGACAGGACCCTGTTCAACGTGCAAGGCAGACAAAATTGTAGTAGCTGGAGATGTTGATCCTCGCCGGTCCGCCCAGGGATGCGTATTTGGCCAATTCGCCGACATCCCGGCCTTCGTATCTGTTCAGCCAGGGAAGGGTGGAGTTGATCGTCAAGACGGCGGGGTCATCCGTCAGTTGCAGGGTGGCGCCGATCCATTTGGCGCCTTCGCCACAGATGCTCGCTAGATCGTTCGATGGGACTGCCTCCAGGGTCGTCGGGTCGGCGACGTCGCGAAACCGCGCCAGAGGCGGCAACTCGGACTGTGGGACTTCGAAGAGCGCGCCGCGCGCCGCCCAGCGGTGAGGCATGTCGAGCAGACTTGTGAACGGCCAGGTCGAACGACCAAAGATATCCACGACCGTCGATCCCGTCCGTTTCTGTCCGTCGATCTCTACGGTCACGTTCAAGCGGTACCGGAAGGAACGCGTATTGATCGCCCAATCCAAGAAGCCCGGAAGGATCAGGATCACGAGGATCGCGGCTATTCCGGCAAGAAAGAAAAATATGACCGGTCTGTTCATCTTTTTATCCGCAGTTTCCATCTGCCGGCGGCGCCGGCCACAAGCGAAACGGCGGCGCGGGTTGCGTCCGCGGCGCTCATCGTTTCGCCAGAGCGGCGAAGCCGGGCAGGTTCGCCGAGCGAATGAGCCGCGTCTCCTGCTATTCGATCAGATGTCCCGACGCCTTGAGATAGGCGGGGAAGTCGGGGTCCGAGTCTCGCTCGCGCGAGCCCCGCTCGTAGTCGGCGAGATCGTCGCGGCCCCAGAGATGCACGAACGGGTTCTGCGGGCCCGCCCAGGTCGGTTAGAAGCCGAGGGGATGGCCGAGCGTGCGCAACAGGATCGGCATCGCCAGAGGGTCGAACACGTCCAGGAATTCCGGTGTCTTGCGCGGGCGGATCGTATGGATGCGATGATCGACGATCGGCTTCATGCGCGCGCCCCCGCCTTGTCGGCAATAGCGTTTCCGGTGATATAGCCGAAAGCCATGTTGGGGCCATGAGTGATGCCGGCGCCGGGGTAGTTGCCGCCCATGATGCTCGCCCGGTCGTTGCCGACGGCATAGAGGCCGTCGATCGTCGAGCCGTCGGGGCGCAGGACTTCGCCGATCACGCTGGTGCGCAGGCCGTCGAATGTGCCGAGATCGCCCATCACAACCTTGACGGCATAGAAGGGGCCCGCGTCAATCGGCGCCACGCAGGGATTGGGCTTGTGCTCGGGGTCAGCGAGATAGCGGTTGAATGCGGTGCGGCCGCGCCCGAACGCAGGATCTTCGCCTTTGACAGCATCCGCATTGTATTCGCGCACCGTCGTCTCGAGGCCGCGGGGGTCAATGCCCGTTTTGGCGGCGAGTTCGGAAATGGTGGCGGCTCGCGTGAGATAGCCGTTGCGCAGCAACGGCCCGAGCGGCGTCGGCGAAGGCTTGGCGTAGCCGAGACCATATTTGCCGATCGCCGTCCGATCGCAAATCAGCCACATCGCCGTTTCGCGCTGGCCTTCGCAGGCGCGGATCAGCGCGGCGCCGACATCGTGATAGGAATTCGATTCATTGGTAAAGCGCGTCCCGTCTTTCAGCACGCCGATCACGCCGGGCTTGTAGCGGTCGAGCAGATGCGGAAACACGCCGATCTCGCCCTTGCCGTAGGGCACGCGGGAGACCGGCATCCAGGCCGCCGCATCCGCAAAACGGATATCGACGGCGGCGCCCGCCGATTCCGCCAGGTTGAGCCCGTCGCCCGTGTTGCTTTCGGGCGTGGGCGAGACATGCTCGCCGCCGCGCGCCAGGTGCGGATAGGCCTTGGCGATGCGCTGCCTGTCATGGGGAAAGCCGCCGCAGGCGAGCGCGACGCCGCAGCGCGCGCGGATGGAATAATCGCCGCCTTCGCCGCCCACGCGCACGCCGACGACGCGCTCGCCCTCGCGCAGCAGCTCTTTGGCCGGGCTGCCCGTGAGGATCGGAATGGAAAGATCGAGCGCGGATTTGGCCAGGCGCGCCGCCAGCGCATTGCCGCTGGTGACGGCGACGCCGCGCCCGTAGCGCAGGAGTTCGCCGACATGCGCAGCAAGGCGTTTTGCGACATAGGCGAAGGACTTCAGGGATTTCGTGGCGCGGAAGAAGTGTTTCAGGTCCGCGTTGGAGGAATTGAACATCATCCCCATGAAGGTGATGGTCTTCAGCGGCGGCTTCAGGCGCGCCATGTCCTTGCCGAGCGCGCGGATGTCGAAGGGCGCCGCCAGAATGGAGCGGCCGACGTCGACGCCGCCGGGCGCGTCGGGGTGATAGTCGGGATAGAGCGTCGGAATGAACTTCATGTCCGTCTCGCGCTCCAAGAACTCGACCATGCGCGGCCCGTTCTCGAGGAAGGCCTCGACCGCGGCCGCGTCGTAATAATTGCCGGTCTCGTTGATCAAATAGGTTCGCACGGCGTCGAGAGTGTCGGCCGGATTCTGCCGGCGGCCGTGCATGTTCAGCGGTATCCAGAGCACGCCGCCCGAGAGCGCCGTCGTGCCGCCGAACACCGGCTCCTTCTCGATCACAACCACGTCAAGGCCGCGCTTGCGCGCGGTGATCGCGGTGGTCAGACCCGCGGCGCCGGACCCGACGACGACGAGATCGCAATGAATATCCTGCGGCATCTTGATTGTCCCTGAAAAGCGGTCACGCCGTCGCGTTGAAGCCCGGGCGCGGAACCATATCCATCAGCATGCAGCCGAGGCCGCCGTCGACCTGAAGCTCCGCGCCATTGACATAGGCGGCGCGGTCGCTGGCCAGAAACATCACGGGTTCGGCGATATCGACGGGCTCGCCGATGCGGCGGCTGGCGGTTACAGCGGCGCGTCGCGCCTCGAAGCCCGGTTCCTCATAGAACCTGGCCGAAAGCGCGGTGCGGATCATGCCCGGCAGGACCGCGTTGCTGCGCACGCCGCGCGGACCCCATTCCGCAGCGAGCTGACGCGACAGCAGCAGCACGCCTGCCTTGCTTGGACTATAGGCGCCGCTGCGGGTCTGCGGATGCGCTGCGGCGATCGAGGCGACATGGACGAGGCTGCCCTTGCCTGCCGCCAGCATGTCGCGCCCGAAGGCGCGCGCGCAGAGGAGATAGCCGGTCAGATTGACGGCGAGGATCTGGTTCCAGTCGGCGAGCGAGACGCTCTCGAGCGGTCCGAGCCGCAGCATGCCCGCATTGTTTACGAGACTCGCGCAGGGACCCAGCGAGCCGCGCACCTGCTGCGCGGCGCCTGTCTACCGAATTTTCGTCGGAAACGTCGCAGGCGAAGGCGCAGCGCCGTCGCCCCCGTCGCTCGCAGCGAAGCCGCAATCGCTTCGGCGGCGTCGGCGTTGCGGTCGAGCAGAGCTACGCGGGCGCCGGCGGCGGCCAGGCCCATCGCGATGGCGGCCCCGATTCCGCTGCCCGCGCCCGTCACCGCGCAGACGCGCCCGGCCAGTCCGAGCCAATGGCCGGACGACTCGGGCAATGCGGCCGTTCGTCTCGCGCTCAAGGCGTTGCCCTCCCTGTCCGGTTATGTCTGTATTGGGGGCCGAGGCGGGCGCGCGGTCAACGGACAATGATGGCGCAATACAGGACAAAACCTGCATCATGAAAAAGCCGTCGGTCCCGAATTTCGCGCTTTACGGCGCCGAGGCGGAGCCAGGCTGGGTCGATCTCGTGCATCACGAGCGCATTCCCGTGCGCTCGCGGCTGTTCGCTTGGGATATCGCGCCGCATCTCCACGATGCGCTGATCCAGGCGCTCTTTGTCACCGACGGCGGCGGCGAGACCTTCATCGACCAGCGCACGTGGGCGGTTCGGCCGCCGTGCCTGATAGTCGCCCCGGCGCGCTCCGTGCATGGCTTTCGCTTCACGCCCGACATCGACGGCCATGTCATCACGATGGCGCAATCGCCGCTGGAGGCGATGGCGATGACGGCGGCGCCGGAACTGCTCGACGTCATCCGGCGGCCGATGGTTCTCAACCTTGGCCCCGACGCTCGACACGGGGCCGCCGTGAAAACCCTGTTCGAGGCGATCGAACGGGAGGCGGCGATACAGGAGCGCTGGCAATTCGTGGCGGGCCTGTCGCTCGCCTTTGCGCTGTTCGTGCAGATCGCGCGCATCAGCCAGGAGGCGGATCTGACCGCCAATTCGCGCGCCGCCCGCGCCGCCCAACGGATCGAGCGATTTCGCGCGCTGCTCGACCGGCGCTGCCGCGAGCGCAGATCCGTTGAGAGCTACGCCCTCGAGATGGGCGTGACGCCCGGCCAACTGACGCGCATGTGCCGTGAGGCGCTCGGGATCTCGGCGCTGGCGGCGATCGACGCGCGCGCGATCCATGAAGCCAAGCGCGAACTCGCCTATTCGAATCTCAGCGTCAAACAGATCGCCGCCGAACTCGGCTTTCAGGACGAAGCCTATTTCGGGCGCTTCTTCCGCAAGCAGACGGGACTGCGGCCGACGGAGTTCCGCGACAGGGCGCGCGTTCGGCTCGCGGTCGCGGGGACCGCAGATCAGCGCTTGAACCTTCGCGAGCGCCCTCGAACATGAATATGCGTGCGTCCGCTTCCATCGCCCCAAGCCCGTGCATTGGCGCTGCCGGCGGACCCAATTCATGATAATTATTTCATAGGCTTATCGTCCTGACCAACGTTGGGGCCCCATGCCCGGACCTCTGCGCGAGGCCGGGGTTCCCGAGCAATGAGCGCGACCCGGCGCCTGGCCGCGATCTTGGCCGCCGACCTGGTCGGCTAGTCGCGCCTATTGGTCGAGGACGAGGCGGGTCGGCATGGGAGCCTTGGCAACCTGCGCCCGCTTCGGCCGGCGACGTCGTAGCTGCGACGGTAAGCTCCCCCTATGCGTGCGCGGCGCCGCGGCCCAGCAGTAAACCGCCTCAGCTCTTAGGTTGAGGCGCTCCGTAAGCCTGCTTTGTCATGTCGAGACGTGACGCAAAGCGTCCCAACGCACCACGCCCCCAGCGCGTCAGCGGGGGGACCGCCATTGAGATTGCGCCCGCGGGCGCCGAGCCGTCGCAGGGGATCAATGCGTTTGGCGGGTTTCCAGGCAAAGATTTTCCAATGACGGAGCCGGACTGGCTGGCGCTGAACCGAGCCAATCGGGACGAGCGGGCGCCCGCCATTGCGATTTTGTCGCCGCCTTCGACGCCCGGTGACCTTGCGGCATCGACCTCGGGGCCGTTAAGGTCGTCCCTCGGCGCAGTCGGATCGGCGCAAAGCCAAAGGGTTGGGGGGGACGTCTGGGATGAGCCGCACCGTCGCTACGAAGCCCTATTCCGACCAGAAGCCCGGCACCTCGGGCCTTCGCAAGAAGGTGACGGTGTTTCAGCAGCCGAACTATGTCGAGAATTTCGTCCAATCGATCTTCGATTCGCTCGAGGGTTTCGCCGGCAAGACCCTCGTGGTGGGCGGAGACGGAAGGTACTACAATCGCGAAGCGATCCAGAAAGCGATCCGCATCGCCGCCGCCAACGGCTTCGGGCGCATCGTCGTGGGCCAGGGCGGGCTCCTTTCGACGCCGGCGGTGTCGGCGCTGATCCGCTCCATCGGCGCCTATGGCGGCATCATCCTGTCGGCGAGCCACAATCCCGGCGGCCCCGACGGCGATTTCGGCATCAAGTACAACATTTCCAATGGCGGCCCGGCGCCGGAAAAGATCACTGACGCGATCTATCGCGCGCACCAAGACGATCGAGGCCTATCGCATCGCTCGACACAGCCGGACGTCGATCTCGATACGATCGGCGAGACGCGCGGTCGGCGGCGCGAGGCTCGCGATCGTCGATCCGGTCGAGAACTACGCCGCGCTGATGCGCACGCTGTTCGACTTCGACGCGATCCGCGATCTGTTCGCCTCCGGCTTCCGCATGCGCTTCGACGCGATGCACGCGATCACCGGGCCCTATGCGCACGCGATCCTCGAAGGCGAATTGCGGGCCGGCGCCGGCACGGTCGTCAACGGAACGCCGCTGCCCGACTTCGGCGGCCATCATCCCGATCCCGAACCTGACCTACGCCAAGGACCTCTACGACCTCCTGATGTCGCCGCAGGCGCCGATTTCGGCGCCGCTTCCGATGGCGACGGCGACCGCAATCTGATCATCGGCCGCGGCCTGTTCGTCACGCCTTCGGATTCGCTGGCGATGCTCGCGGCCAACGCGCATCTCGCGCCCGGTTACGCCAAGGGCCTAGCCGGCGTCGCGCGCTCGATGCCGACCAGCGCCGCTTCGGACCGGGTCGCCGCCAAGCTCGGCATCCGGAGCTTCGAGACGCCGACGGGCTGGAAGTTCTTCGGCAATCTGCTCGACGCCGGCCTCGCCACGCTGTGCGGCGAAGAAAGCTCGGGCACCGGCTCCAATCATATCCGCGAGAAGGACGGCCTCTGGGCGGTGCTGCTCTGGCTCAACATCCTCGCCAAGCGGCCGCATCTCCGTCGCCGATCTCGCGCGCGAGCACTGGCGCGACCTACGGGCGCAACTACTACACGCGTCACGATTTCGACGAGGTCGAACTCGGCGCCGCCAACGGCCTGATGGATGGGCTGCGCGGCAAGCTTGCGACGCTGAAGGGCCAGAAATTCGGCGCGCTCACGCGTCGAGGGCGGCGACGACTTTGCTTATCACGATCCGGTCGACGGTTCGGACACCCGGGGGCAGGGGGTGCGAATCCTGTTCAAAGGCGGCTCGCGCATCGTCTATCGCCTCTCCGGCACCGGCACGGTCGGGGCGACCTTGCGCGTCTATATCGAGCGCTACGAGCCGCCGAGCGGCGATCTCGGCCAGGACGCGCAGACGGCGCTCGCCGATCTGATCGCGCTTTCGCGCTCGCTCGCCGAAATCGAGGCGCGCACCGGCCGTCAGGCGCCGAGCGTGGTGACCTGAAGGGCGGGAAGCCAAAACCGCGGCTCCAGCGGGAATGCGCGAAGGCTTCGGCCCGATTTGGCCGAATCGCCAAATCGGCTTATGTCGGGCGCGTTAAGCGCGCGGCGCGCCGCCGCGCCGGGAGAGCCCGACCCCATGAAACTGCCGAGCGAGCTTGGCCCCATCCACTTCGTCGGCATCGGCGGCATCGGCATGTCCGGCATCGCCGAAGTGCTGATCAATCTCGGCTACAAGGTCCAGGGTTCGGACGCCAGCGACAACGCCAATGTCAAGCGCCTGCGCGATCACGGCGCGACCATATTCGTCGGCCATGACGCCTCGCATGTCGGGGAGGCCGCGGTCGTCGTCGTCTCGACCGCGATCAAGCGCGACAATCCGGAGCTGACGGCGGCGCGGCTGCGCCGCATTCCGGTCGTGCGCCGCGCCGAGATGCTCGCCGAGCTGATGCGTCTGAAGCAATGCGTCGCCATTGCCGGCACGCACGGCAAGACCACGACGACGTCGCTGGTCGCCACTCTGCTCGACGCAGCCGGGCTCGATCCGACTGTGATCAACGGCGGCATCATCAACGCCTATGGCACCAACGCGCGACGCGGCCAGGGCGACTGGATGGTTGTCGAGGCCGACGAGAGCGACGGCACTTTCCTCAAGCTGCCCGCCGACATCGCGATCGTGACCAATATCGATCCCGAGCATCTCGACCATTTCAAGACTTTCGATGCGATCAAGGATGCGTTCCTGACGTTCGTCGAAAACCTGCCGTTCTACGGCTTCGCGGTGATGTGCCTCGACCATCCGACAGTGCAGGAGCTGGTCGGGCGGATCGAGGACCGGCGCGTCATCACCTATGGCGAGAACCCGCAGGCCGACGTTCGCCTGCTCGACGTCGAACTCGCCGGCGGGATCACGCGCTTCAACGTGCTGATCCGCGACCGTCAGACCGGTCAGGCGACCTACATCGACAATCTCGCCTTGCCGATGCCGGGCCGGCACAACGCCCTGAACGCGACCGCGGCGATCGCGGTCGCACACGAGCTGAAGGCGCCGATCGCGGTCATCCGCAAGGGGATCGCTTCGTTCGGCGGCGTCAAGCGGCGCTTCACGCGCACCGGCGACTGGAACGGCGTCGCGATCTTCGACGACTACGGCCATCATCCCGTCGAGATCGCGGCGGTGCTGCGTGCGGCGCGCGCCTCGACCAAGGGACAGGTGATCGCGGTCGTGCAGCCGCACCGCTACACCCGGCTGCAATCCCTGTTCGACGCCTTCGCGCTCTGCTTCAACGACGCGGACGCGGTCATCGTCGCCGACGTCTATCCCGCCGGCGAGGCGCCCATCGAGGGGATCGACAAGCACGCGCTCGCCGCCGCGATCAACGCCCACGGCCATCGCAATGCCATTGCGCTGCCTTCGCGCCAGACCGGATCGCAGGGCTCGTGCGCAACCTGGCCAAGCCCGGCGACTATGTGGTGTTTCTCGGGGCCGGCAACATCACGCAATGGGCCTACGCGCTGCCGGGCGAACTCGCCGCTCTCGACGCGCAGCCGGCATGACGGGGCAAGAGTTCGCGGCGCTCGCGCCGGAATTTCGCGGCCGCGCGACGCCCGACGCGCCGCTCGCGCCTTTCACCTGGTTTCGCGTCGGCGGGCCGGCGGAGCTGCTGGTCTCGCCCGCGGACGAGGACGATCTCGTCTATCTCCTCGCACGGCTGCCGCCGGAAATCCCCGTCACCGTCATCGGCGTCGGCTCCAACCTGATCGTGCGCG
This sequence comes from uncultured Pseudomonadota bacterium, assembly GCA_963809055.1. Taxonomy (GTDB): domain Bacteria; phylum Pseudomonadota; class Alphaproteobacteria; order Rhizobiales; family Beijerinckiaceae; genus Roseiarcus. The sequence continues at coordinate 33,013 of CAWEID010000016.1, forward strand.
ACGGCGGCGTGCGCGGCGTCGTGATCCGGCTAGGGGGCAAGGCGTTCGGCGCCATCGAGACCACGGGCGATCATCGCGTGATCGCCGGCGCCGCGGCGCTCGACGCGCAGGTCGCGCGCGCGGCCGCCGAGGCGGGCGTCGACGGCCTCGCGTTCCTGCGCGGCGTGCCCGGCTCGATTGGCGGTGCGCTGCGCATGAACGCGGGCGCGCATGGCGGGGAAACGCGCGACAGGCTGATCGAGGCGCGCGGGGTCGACCGCTCGGGCCGGGTGCGGACCTTCTCGAATGCCGAGATGGGCTTTTCCTATCGCCACAGCGAAGCGCCTGACGACGTGGTCTTCACTGCGCGCCGTGTTTCAGGGCCGCCCCGGCGACCCCGAGGCGATCCGGGCCGAGATGGAGCGCATCACGGCGGCGCGCGAGGCTTCGCAACCGATCCGCGAGAAGACGGGCGGCTCCACCTTCAAAAATCCGCCCGGGCATAAAGCGTGGCAATTGATCGACGCCGCCGGCTGCCGCGGCCTGCGCCTCGGCGATGCGGAGGTCTCTGTCATGCACTGCAATTTCCTGATCAATCGCGGCGGCGCCCGCGCCGCCGACATCGAGGCGCTCGGCGAAGAGGTGCGCCGGCGCGTCCGGGCGTCCAGCGGAATCGAGCTCGAATGGGAGATCAAGCGGCTCGGCGAGGCGGGGTGAGGCCGATAGGCGCGGCGGGCAGAGCCCGTTTGGGGCCCTCCGGCGGGCGTCCGCGAGGCGAGCCCTAACGATTCCTTACCTTTATCGCAATCATTTCGTTAACCCGGCCGCTGCTAGGTGGTAGGAAGGCGAAATCGGGAGCTGAGATGCAGCCCAGGGGATTGTGCGCCGTCGTTTTTGTTGGTCTCGCCGCGGTCGGCCTGGCGCCCGCGGGTCTGCGGGCCGAGGATGCGCCGCCCGTGGCGGTCGCCGTCCATCTGACCGAAGAAGGCGAAAGCGCCCGGTTGAGCTTCGATCTCTCGGCGCCGGTAGAGGGCGTCGGACGACCGATCGGCGATCCCGACCGGATTCTGGTCGATGTTCCCGAGGTCAATTTCCAGATCGATCCCGCGATCGGAGGGGCGGGCGCGGCGAAGCCGGGCGGGCTGGTGAAGGCGTTCCGCTTCGGTCTGATCAGCCCGGGCAAATCGCGCGTGGTGATCGAACTGGCGCGGCCGGCCTGCCTGACCAAGGTCGAGACCCGGCCGATCGCCAAAGGCGATGCGCCCTCGCGGCTCAACATCGAGTTCAAGGCGTGCGACGGCGCGGCCTTCGCCGCCGCCGTCACGGCCGCGCTGCCGCCGCCGAGCGCGCCTGAGCCTACCAGCACCCCCAGCGCGCCCCCTGTGGGCCAGACAGTCATCGTCCTGGATCCCGGCCATGGCGGGGTCGACGGCGGGGCCTACGGGCCGCATGGCGCGATGGAAAAGAAGATCGTCTATGACTACGCGCTCGAACTGAAACGCCGCCTGGAGGCCAACCCCCGCTTCAAGGTGGTCATGACGCGCAAAGGCGACGAGTTCGTTTCGCTCGAGGATCGCGTGCAGGTCGCCCGCGACGCCGAGGCGGCGCTGCTGATCTCGATCCACGCCGACACCTTGCCGGGCGCCTCGGCCGAGGTCTCCGGCACGACGGTCTATACCTGCTCCGATCGGGCTTCCGACGCCGAGGCTGCGCGGATCGCCGAGCACGAGAATGCGGCCGACAAGGCGGCCGGGCGCGGAGAAGAAGGCCGATGCGGCGGGCGTCGCCGACATTCTGTTCGACCTCAAGCGGCGCGAGACGCCGCGCCTATGCGCATATCTTTTCCCGCGGACTGGTCTCGCAGTGGCGGGACGCGGGCCGGCTGAACCACAATCCCGAGCGGTCGGCGGGCTTCGTCGTGTTGAAAGCTCCTGATTTCCCTTCGGTTTTGGTCGAGCTCGGCTATCTCTCGAACCCCCAGGACCTCGCCTCGATGACCTCGCCGGAATGGCGCGGCAAGACCGCCGCTGCGATGGCCGCCGCCGTGGAGCGCTTCTTCTCGCCCAATTCGCCGGCCGGGGCGAGCGACAAGCCGGCCGAGGCCGTGGCGACGACCGACAAGAAGGCCGACGACGCCATCGTCCGCTCCGCCGCCCCGCACGGTCCTTAGTTTCGCCGCAGTCGCGATTGAGAGGTGCGCCGCTGCGGTCGCTGGTTCCTGACAGCGCCGTGCTTGATGGGTTAAAGAGCGCGAGTTTCGCTCCGGGAAAAGCGCGCCGCCGTCGGCTCGCCGCACGGCTCGAAGGTTTGGATTTCAGCATGCGCGCCATTGGCCGGTTTTTCGGTTTCCTTTTTGCGACGGGCGCGATCGTCTTCGTCATCTGCGCCGCCATTGTCGGCGCGGTCATCTACAAATTCGAGCAGGATCTGCCCGACTATACCCAGCTCAAGAACTACGAGCCGGCGGTGATGACGCGCGTGCACGCCGCGGACGGCAGCCTGCTGGCCGAATATTCGCGCGAACGCCGGCTCTACCTGCCCTCGGCCGCGATTCCGCCGCTGGTCAAGGACGCGTTCATCGCCGCCGAGGACAAGAACTTCTACAGCCATCGCGGCTTCGATCCCGAGGGCATCCTGCGCGCGGCGGTGGTGTTCGCCCAGGGCAACAAGCATGTCCAGGGCGCCTCGACGATCACGCAGCAAGTCGCCAAGAACTTTCTGCTGACGGCCGACCGCACGTTCGAGCGCAAGATCCGCGAGATCCTGCTGAGCATGCGCATCGAGACCGCCTATTCCAAGGACAAGATCCTCGAGCTCTATCTCAACGAAATCTATCTCGGCCTCGGCAATTACGGCGTCGCCGCGGCCGCGCTGAACTATTTCGACAAGTCGGTGCACGAACTCACGATCGCCGAAGTCGCCTATCTCGCCGCGCTTGCCCAAGGAGCCGAGCGCGCTCAATCCCTATCGCAACCACGATCGCGCGGTCGAGCGGCGCAATTACGTGATCGGCCGCATGGCCGAAGACGGCTATATCACCGCCGATCAGGCCAGGCCGGCGCGCGCGGAGCCGCTGACGATCACGCCGCGAACGCTGCCGACCAATTCCATCGCCGCCGGATTTTTCGCCGAGGAAGTCAGGCGCGAATTGTCCGAGCGATACGGCGAGCAGAAGCTCTACGAGGGCGGCCTTTCGGTCCACACCACGCTCGACCCGAAAATCCAGCTGATGGCGCGCAAGGCGCTGGTTGACGGCCTGGTGCGCTACGACGAGGCGCATGGCTGGCATGGCACGGTCAAGACGATCGATCTCGGCCAGGATTGGGGCGTGCCGCTGGGCGAAATTCCCGAATATGCCGACATCAAGCCTTGGCGCCTCGCGGTCGCGCTCGACGTGAGCGACGCTTCGATCCGGATCGGCCTGCAGCCCGAGCACGATAAATCCGGCGAACTCAGCGCGGATCGAGCGACCGGCGTCGTCACCCTCGACGGCGTCAAATGGACGAACCGCAAGCCCAGGGCGCTCGTGAAGCCCGGCGACGTCGTCTATGTCGAGCCGATGGCCGGCCGCGAGGGCGAATATCGCTTGCGGCAGATTCCCGAAGTCTCCGGGGCCTGCGTGGCGATGGACCCGTTCACCGGCCGCGTGCTGGCGATGGTCGGCGGCTTCTCCTACGACCAGTCGGAATTCAATCGCTCGACCCAGGCGCTGCGCCAGCCCGGCTCGTCGTTCAAGCCGTTCGTCTACGCCGCCGCGATCGACAACGGCTATACGCCGTCCTCGATCGTGCTCGACGAGCCGATCCAGATCGACACGGGCAACGGCGAAATCTGGTCGCCGCAGAATTTCGAAGGCAAGTCCGGCGGGCCGCACACGCTTGCGCTTCGGCATCGAGCATTCGATCAACCAGATGACGGTGCGCCTGGCCCGCGACATCGGCATGCCTCTGATCGCCGAATACGCCAAGCGCTTCGGCATCTACGACAATCTGCCGCCGTATCTGGCCATGTCGCTCGGCGCCGGCGAGACGACGGTGCTGCGCATGGTCACCGGCTATTCCATGTTCGACAACGGCGGCAAGCGCATCAAGGCGACGCTGATCGATCGCATCCAGGACCGCTGGGGCAACACGATCTACCGCCACGACGAGCGCATCTGCCAGGGCTGCGACGCCGCCAAATGGGATAACCAGGACGAGCCCAAGCTGATCGACAAGCGCGAACAGGTGATCGACCCGCTGACCGCCTACCAGATCACTTCGATCATGGAGGGCGTGATCCAGCGCGGCACCGGCATCGCGATCAAGGAAGTGGGCAAGCATCTCGCGGGCAAGACCGGCACGACCAACGAGGCGCGCGACCTCTGGTTCGTCGGCTTCGCGCCCGACCTCGCCTTCGGCGTCTTCATGGGCTACGACAAGCCGCGCTCGCTCGGCGACAGCGCGCAGGCCGCCCTCTATACCGCGCCGATCTTCCGCGACTTCATGAAGATGGCGCTCAAAGACGTGCCCGACACGCCCTTCCGCGTGCCGCCCGGCATCAAGCTGATCTCGGTCGACGTCCATACCGGCATGCGCTCGACCGGCCCCGGCTCGATCCTGGAGGCCTTCAAGCCCGGTACATCGCCGCCCGACGCCTTCGCCGCGCCCGATGCTTCGGCCGACCTCGGCGGCTCCGCGCTCGACAGCGGCGACAGGAACGTCGGACCGGGCACAGGCGGGCTGTACTGAGGGGCGGCGGCCCTTCGGACCGGCTATATAAAAACATTCAATATTTGTAATTATCTTCACAATTCGTTCTCTTTATGTTCTATTCGCCGGAGGAGCGAGGAGGACGGAGCGCGGCCGAGCCGGTCATGTCAGGCGTCGTGTGAGCGGCGGGCGCTTTGCGAATCCGTTTTCGCCATGGTCGGCCTCGCCGCGCCCTCGGGCCGACCGGGTCGGCGCTCACAAAAGGCTTTATCGTCGCGGCGAAAGCGATTAGGGAGGCGCTTCGATCCTTCGCCGAGCCGATCCGGCCGCGAATTCACATCCCGAGACCTCGCCCATGCGCGCCGAAGCCGAGTCCCTGGTCGAAACCATCAAGCAGTCCGTGGGACTGCTGAGGAGGCATCTTTGACGTCGACGCCGCGACGCGACGTCTAGCCGAACTCAACGCCAAATCCGAAGATCCCAACCTCTGGAACGATCCCGAGTCCGCGCAGAAGCTGATGCGCGAGCGCACCCTTCTGGAGGATCGGCTCGGCTCGCTGAACAAGATCCAGCGCGACCTCGACGACGCCGCCACGCTGGTCGAACTCGGCGAAGCCGAGGGCGACGCCGAGACCGAGAACGAGGGGCTCGCCCAGTTGCGCGCGCTCAAGGTCGAGGGCGAGCGGCGCCAACTCGAGGCGCTGCTCTCAGGCGAAGCAGACGCGAACGACACCTATCTCGAAGTCCATTCCGGCGCCGGCGGCACCGAGAGCTGCGACTGGGCGCGCATGTTGCTGCGCATGTACGTGCGCTGGGGCGAGCGCCACAAGTTCGACGTCGAGATCATCGAAGAGACCGCCGGCGACGAGGCCGGCATCAAGTCGGCGACCATCGTCGTCAAGGGCCACAACGCGCACGGCTGGTTGAAGACCGAATCCGGCGTTCATCGCCTCGTGCGCATTTCGCCGTTCGATTCGAATGCGCGCCGCCATACCAGCTTCGCCTCGGTGTGGGTCTATCCCGTGGTCGACGACCGCATCCAGGTCGAGATCAACGAAAGCGACTGCAAGCATCGACACCTACCGCGCCTCGGGCGCGGGCGGGCAGCACGTCAACAAGACGGAATCGGCGGTGCGCATCACCCATATGCCGACCGGCATCGTCGTCGCCTGCCAGATGGAGCGCTCGCAGCACAAGAACCGCGCGACCGCCTGGAACATGCTGCGCGCGCGCCTCTACGAGCGCGAACTGGAAATCAAGGAGGCCAAGGCCACCGCCGACGCCGCCTCCAAGACGGACATCGGCTGGGGCCACCAGATCCGCTCCTACGTGCTGCAGCCCTATCAGATGGTCAAGGACCTGCGCACCGGCCACACCTCCGGCACGCCGTCCGAGGTGCTCGACGGCGACCTCGATCCTTTCATGGAAGCCTCGCTCGCGCAGCGCCTGTCGGGGCGCACCGTGCAGGTCGAGGACGTCGACTGATCGGGGTCGCCGCCTCATCCTGCGGGGCCTCGTCGCGGCGCCTCAGGACGAAACGGGAGAGGATCGCCGGCGCGGCCGGCGCGGCCAACGCGGCAGCATCCTCGTCAGCACGTCGTCGCGATCGCGAAAATGATGCTTGATCGCGCCCGCGAAATGCAGCGCGATCAGCGCCGCAACGATCCAGGCCAGGATCCTATGCGCGCGCTGCGCCTTGGCGAACAGATCGGCGTCCGGCGCGGCGATGTCGGGCACGACGAACAGGCCGAAGACCCTCGAGGGGATAGGGAGCGGCGAGGCCGATACGACGACCCAACCGGCGACGACGGCCGCCAGGGTCAGGACATAGAGCGCGACTTGCGTGAAAGCCGCCAAGGTCTGCTCCATGGCCGACAGCGTGCGCGCCGGCGGCGCCGTCCAGAGCGCCCGGCCCGCGAGCCGCGCGGCGATCAGCGCGAGGGCGAGGAAGCCGAGCGACTTGTGCCACTGGAACAGATCGAACGTCGCGGCGGCGTCGAAGCCGCCGTAAATCATCGCCCAGCCGATCGCGATCAGCGCGAGCATCGCCGCAGCCGAAAGCCAATGGAGATAGATGACCGGCTCGGCCCAGCGCGCCGGCCGCGCAATCCTGTTCAATGCTCGTTGGCCTCGGTGGAGAGCTCGAGTTCGACCGCTCGCGAGACCAGGGGAAAACCGGAATTCATCCCGAATTCGAGCCTGTCGATCTAAGTCTCGGCGTTGAAGGCGAGCCGGCTGCGCCCGCCCTCGCCCTCCCGCTTGACCGCGACGTCGATGCTGAGCGGTCTGGTCACGCCGAGCAAGGTGAGATCGCCGGAAACGCGCACCGTGTGGTCGTCGAGCTTCTCGACCGCTCTTGAAACGAAGTCGATGCTTGGGAAGCGCTCCGCATTGAGGAAGGCGAGCGAGCGGATGTAATCGTTGAACGAGGGCGAGCCGACGTCGACCGAACCCGCATCGACATGAAAGACCACGCTGCTGCGTTCGGGCCGCTCCAAGTCCACCTGGATGCGTCCGTCGAACTTGCGGAATTCGCCCTTGGTCTTGGGATAGCCGGCGGCCTCGATGGCGAAGGCGATCCGCGTGCGCGCCGGATCGATCGTCCAACGGGTCGCGGCCCAGGCCGAAGCCAATCCGCAAAGCGCGAGCATCGCTCCCGCCGCGCTCAAAATCCGCAATGTGCTCGGACGGTTCCGCATGCGCGCATTATAGGACAAAACCGTCGGCAGATTCAGCGCAAGGCGACCCGATCTTTCAAAGTCGCGTGATGGCGCGCCGCAAATGCGGCCGGTCCCTATTCCGCCGCGGCGCCGACGGGCCGGCGCATCAGGTCGCGGCTCAGCCGGACCGGGGCGCTTTCGCGTATGCGCTGGTCGACCGCGTCGGAGACATGTCCGGGATAATGGCTCGCCAGGATCTCGCGCACTTTCTCGCAGGCGCGATCCCAGGCGTTGCGACGGCCCATCTCGGTCCATTCGTTCGGGCTGCGCCGGTCGCCCACGACGGGATAGATATATTCGGTCTGCATCAGGCGCAGCGTCTGGTCGGAGCCGAGGAAATGCCCGGGTCCGTTCAGGCAGACCTCGCGGATGGTTTCGAACGAAAGCGTCTCGTCGTCGATGGTCACGCCCTTGAGGGTGCGCTGCGTCGCGCCGATGATGTCGTTGTCGATGACGAGGCTGTCGAGCGAGAAGCCGAGCAGGCTCGCATGCATGCCCGCGGATTCGTAGATCAGGTTCGCGCCGGAATTGCCGACGAGCGCATGGTTGAGCGCCTTCTCCGCCCCCGATTGCGCGTCAGGCACCTTCGAATCGGTCATGCCCGAAGCGGTGCCCCCGGTCAGGTCGTAGAAATGCGCCATCTGGCCCGCCATCGACGAGAGCAGCGCCTGTTCCGGGCTGCCGCCGGACATGGCGCCGGTGCGCAGGTCCGAGACGAAGCACCAGGCGCCGAAGATCGCGGGATGGCCTGGCTTGATCGCATTGACATAGACGAGGCCCGCGAGCACCTCGGCGACTTCCTGCGCAAGCGCGCCGGCGAGCGAGGCGGGCGCGGTCGCGCCGGCTTGTCCCGCCGAGAGCAGCAAGACCGGCATGCCGCCCGCGACCGCCGCCTCCAGGCACCGGCAGGCGTCGGTGGCGAATTTCATCGGCGGCACGACGAAGCAATTGGACTGGCTGACGAACGGGCGCTCGCGCCATTTCGCCTCGCTCCCCGCGATCGCGTGCAGCATTTCGAGCGAGGCGTTCACGTTGCGCGGGCTGACCCACGAACTGCCGACGTGTTTGGTCGTCGCGCTCACGCTGGCGTAGCAGGTGTTGAAGTCCATCTCGAAGGGGTCGGGCACGTCGCGCGGCACCACCGAGCGCTGGAAGAAATGGATGTGCTCGAGCGCGTCGACCAGACGGCCGATGTCGTAGAGGTCCTTGATCTGCGATTCGCGATAGGAGCCGTCGCGCTCGACCATGTTGACCGCGGCGCCGGCAGTGCCGAAATAAACCTTCTTGCCCCAGGGCTCCATGTCGTGGCGCGGGTCCTGCCCGTGCAGCGGGAAGCGCCGCGCGGCGATGGCGAGCGTGTCCTCGACGAGGGAAGCGGGAAACAACAGGCGGCCCCGATCGGAAAGCTGGCACCCCGCGCGCGTGAGAATTTCCACGCCCGACGGCGGGGCGTCGGCGAGGCCGACTTCGGCGAGCAGCCGCAGCGCCGTGCGATGGACCTTGAGGATGTCGGCCTCGTCGAGCGGGCGGTAGCGGCCGCCCTCCATGCCCGGCCGGACGGGGCGCACGTCGTCCGTCAGCGGCGCTGCGCGCATCGCGCGCCGCGCCTCGCGCCCGCCCCGGCGTCCCTGCGTCGCCTCGCTCATTTCCTGCCTCCCAATCCTCTAAACGCCATTCTCCGGCGACGTGGCGGGTCTTGGCAAGCGCGCCGCCAGCGCAATCCTTGCGGGGCCGGGCCGAAAAATTCAGCGACGCCCGCGTAAGCCTCCGCCCAAGGCCCCGGAGGCGTCAGTCGAAGGACGCCGCCCGCTGGAGGCGGCGCTTGGAGTCCGCTAACCGATCGATCACGTCTTTCGGCAAACGGCGGGCGCGTGCGATGTCGACCGCGTCTCTGCCTTGATCGTCCTGGACTGCCGGATTTGCGCCCGCCGCGATCAGCATGTCGAGGGTCTTCAGCCGTTTGAGGCGTGCGGCATAGAAGATAGGCGTTTCGCCATGGGCCCTGAGATCGAGCCGCGGACGATATTTCAGAAGCTCGCGGCAGACCACATCGTCGTCTCGCCAAACAACGGCCCAGAGCGAATAGCTCGGATCGGCGCCTTGTCTGAGCAGATACCGCACCAGCGGCAGATTCTCGCCTCGCGCGACGGCATACCAAAGCGGCGTTGCGCGAAAATCTCCTTCGTCTTCGTCCATCGGAGCTTCGGCTTCCAGGCCGGCGCCGGCTTCAAGAAGCGCGGCCGCCGTTCGCAACCCTTCGGCCTCGCCCATCGCAGGATGGCCCGGCTTCATGCTGCACGCCAAATGCAATGCCGTACGCCCTTTGGAATCCTTGGCCTGCGCAAGATCCGCAGACGCGGCGAGCAGCGCCTCGACAGTCTCGACGTCCCAAAGTTTGGCTGCGTTGAAAAGAGCTGTTTTGGACGGGCGTTTCATCGCGCTTCCCGAGACGCAGGGATGACGCGGCGCTTATCCCGCGATTTTTGCAGACTGTAGCGGCCAGTTCCAGGGGAGCAAGTCGGGATTTTGGGATTTGGCGATACGTTGCTCGATTCCGGCTCCGGCGCGAGCCCCAGTTCCGCCCTCGCCTCCTCGCGCATCTTGATCCCGGCGTTCACGTGGTTGCTGAGCGTCTGCGCCTGTTGCAGCGGATCGACCGCATCGTCGCCGACGCGAGGTGCATTCGAGATCGGCTTGTTTGAGATGGACCTTGAGGATCTCGTCGAGCGCGCTCTGCGCCCACGACTTCAGAGGAACCAGCCCCTCCTGCGCGGCCCGGACGCGAAGCGTCTGCGATGTCGCGCGGTGGACCAGGGAGACGAAGGCCGAGGCGCGGACGCAGAAAGCGTAGCCAATGATCCGCGCCACCATTCGTCATATGGGTCCTTCAACGGCGGCTCGCGCGTTTCCTTCAACTCGAACCCGCTCGGCATGAACTTGACCATCCGGCGCCGGTCGAGGTTGCCGCTCATCCCGAGGCGAATGCTGGCATTCGCCGGGGAGCGTCGAAATAGTCCTGGAACTGGCGGGCCTGATCGAGCGTCCATTCCTTCGGCAGGGTCGCGAAGGCGTCCGGGGTCGAGCCGACGCGGTAATCATCGAGCGTCGCGGCGTCGCGCCGGATCGCGATGTTGACGCCGAGGGCCGCCTGCTCGACCGGGCACATGCCGTAGAGATCGCCGCCTCTCGCAAATCGCGGATAGAGGCGCGCGGCGTCGATGGCGAGCCTGGCCTCGCGGCGCTATCGCGAGGCGGCCTTCGCCGAAGTCAGCCCTTCGCGAATGGCCTCCAGGATGCGTCGCCCGCCGTTGCCGCTGACAACATGCACCTGGGTATGCAACGAGTTCCAGAATGCGTTCATCTCGTCCTCGGTGCGATTCGCCATGACCCGATCGATATAGGCCGTGCAAACGTCGATATCGTCGTCGGTGAATTCGTAACGCAACGCCATTTTCGTGGCTTTCTTCGTCATGTCGAGAAACGACGGCGGCCAATCGAAAAATACGAATTGTCCTAATATCCTGATCAGGGGGGCAGGAACGTCTTTTGGGGAATCCTCGTGATACATGGATGTGTCCGCGTCCGAGCGCATGAATCGTCTGCGTCGATCTTGTTTTTCGGATATGTCGTCTTCACCCGATAACCGCGCGGCGCGCGTCCATCATGCACGATCGGCACGCCCGCATTACAGGTCGGACGAACGGCGATGTCGCCCATCGACGTCACATAGGCTTCCTATCCGGCAGGATGTCCAAATCTGACGTTCAACCAGGCTTCGTCCCATTGTCCGGAAGCGACAAAGTCGCAGGCCGCCGGGTTGCGCTCCCATTTCCTGTTGACGAGGTTGTTCGCATCGTAAATCGAATGGTAAGATCCCTCTCCTTCTTGCCGCATGATTGTTCCGCCATCGGGGGACGGCTCGGCGGTCGCGCGACAAGGCGGCCATCAGATCGGCTCTGGAAATTGCGTCCTCGGAGCGCGGGACATAGGAGAGGTTGACCCCGAACGGGTAAACCCACTGCCGCCCCTTCGCGTCGGGCGGGGCCTGCGGCTGCAAGGGCTGCCGCTTGCCGAAACCGCTGTCGGGCGTCACGCCCGTGAGGGCGCAGCGCGCGGCCGTGGTCCGGCGCGCGATCAGGTCTTCCGGGACCGGGGTTCGCGTCGCCTGGGGCATGGCGGGTCTATTGCTCGGATGTTCATATTACGTTCTTATACTGTCCGGATTTGTAATTCGTCAAGAAAATTCCGGAAGTATCGAAGAGAGGCCGGCCGCCATGGCGAGCGGAAATCCGCGTCGCGAGCGATTTGTCGCGCTCTCCCGGCGCGCACGGGGAAGCGCGAGTACGCTAAACCACTACGAACATTTGATTTTCCGGCGATGGCGCGCTCGGCGAGGCCGTCGCGCAAATTTAGCGCGCGATGGTTGACTCGCGCGCGCGCCGCGTTTAAGGAGCCGGATCCCGATTGCGTTCTGGGTCCCGGCGCCGCTATCGCGCGCGTGGGACCTTTTGCGTTTGAGGATATCTTGGCATGGGCCGGCCTCCACCGGACGCCGAGATTGGCGAAACCGCCGCAAGGCGCCGCAAGGCGTCGTAGCGGCCGACATGGAGCATGAGCCGTGGCTCGTATAGCAGGCGTAAACATACCCACGAACAAGCGCGTCATCATTGCGCTTCAGTATATTCATGGCATCGGCCCCAAGAAGGCCGAAGAGATTTGCGAGAAAGTGCATATTCCCGCCGAACGGCGCGTTTCGCAGCTCACCGACGGCGAAGTGCTTCAGATCCGCGAGACCATCGACCGCGACTATCTGGTCGAAGGCGACCTGCGCCGCGAAGTGGCGATCAACATCAAGCGCCTGATGGATCTGGGCGCCTATCGCGGCCTGCGCCATCGCAAGCAATTGCCGGTCCGCGGCCAGCGCACGCACACCAACGCCCGCACCCGCAAGGGCAAGGCGAAGGCGATCGCGGGCAAGAAGAAATAATCCAGCGGCCCCGAGCGGGCTGCGATCTCTATTATTCGCGCTTACGTTTGAGCGCGCTGGAAGGACGAACCTATGGCCAAGGAAGCAAACCGCGTTCGCCGCCGCGAGCGCAAGAACATCGTTTCGGGCGTCGCCCACGTCAATTCGACGTTCAACAACACGATGATCACCATCACCGACGCGCAGGGCAACACGATCTCCTGGTCGTCGGCCGGCACGATGGGATTCAAGGGCTCGCGCAAGTCGACGCCCTTCGCCGCGCAGATGGCGGCCGAGGATGCGGTCAAGAAGGCGGCCGAACATGGCATGCGCATGCTCGAGGTCGAAGTTTCCGGTCCGGGCTCAGGCCGCGAATCGGCCCTGCGCGCGATCCAGGCGGCGGGCTTTAACGTCACCTCGATCCGCGACGTGACGCCGATCCCGCACAACGGCTGCCGCCCCCGCAAGCGCCGCCGCGTCTGATCTTCAGGGCGCGGCTCGCCGCGCCTCGATCAGCTTCGCGCATCGACCCCCGCTTCGTCGAATGGAAGGCTCACGCACGTGATTCAGAAGAACTGGCAAGAACTCATCAAGCCGAAGAAGCTCGAAGTCGTTTATTCCGACGACCCGCGCCGCGTCGCGACCGTCATTGCCGAGCCGCTCGAGCGCGGCTTCGGCCAGACGCTCGGCAATTCGCTGCGCCGCGTCCTGCTGTCGTCACTGCAGGGCGCAGCCATCACCTCGATCCACATCGACGGCGTGCTGCATGAATTCTCTTCGATCCCCGGCGTGCGCGAAGATGTGGTCGACATCGTGCTCAACGTCAAAGACATCGCGATCAAGATGCAGGGCGAGGGCGTCAAGCGGCTCGTCCTGAAGCGCCGCGGCCCCGGCGTCGTCACCGCCAGCGACATCCAGACCACCGGCGACATCCAGATCCTCAACCCGCAGCTTCCGATCTGCACGCTCGACGAGGGCGCGGATCTGCGCATCGAGTTCACGGTGACGACCGGCAAGGGCTATGTCCCCGCCGACCGCAACCGGGCCGAGGATTCGCCGATCGGACTGATGCCGATCGACAGCCTGTTCTCGCCGGTCAAGAAGGTCTCCTACCGCGTCGAGAACACCCGCGAGGGCCAGGATCTCGACAAGGACAAGCTGACGATGACGATCGAGACCAACGGCGCCATGTCGCCCGAGGACGCGCTCGCCTACGCCGCCCGCATCCTGCAGGATCAGCTTTCGGTGTTCGTCAACTTCGAGGAGCCGCGCCGCGAAGAGGCGCAGCACGCGATCCCCGAGCTCGCCTTCAACCCGGCGCTGCTCAAGAAGGTCGACGAGCTCGAGCTCTCCGTCCGCTCGGCCAATTGCCTCAAGAACGACAACATCACCTATATCGGCGACCTCATCCAGAAGTCCGAGAGCGAAATGCTGCGCACGCCGAACTTCGGCCGCAAGTCGCTCAACGAGATCAAGGAAGTGCTCGCGCAGATGGGACTGCATCTCGGCATGGAAGTCACCGGCTGGCCGCCCGAGAACATCGAAGAACTCGCCAAGCGCTTCGAGGAGCATTATTGAGCGCAATTCCGTCTCCCGCTCGCGGGAGAGGGGCCGACGCCCAAACAACCAACGGCCGTTCCTTGGCACGGCGGCCGTAAGAACCAGGAGAGCCATCATGTATCACGGACGCGCAAAGCGCCGCTTCAACCGGACTTCGGAACATCGCACCGCCATGTTCGCCAATATGGCGCAGGCGCTGATCAAGCACGAACAGATCGTCACCACCCTGCCGAAGGCGAAGGACCTGCGTCCCGTCGTCGAGAAGCTGGTGACCTTGGGCAAGCGCGGCGACCTGCACGCGCGCCGTCTCGCGATATCGCGCCTGCGCGACGCCGACCTCGTCAAGAAGCTGATCGACGTCATCGGCCCGCGCTACAAGACCCGCAACGGCGGATACACCCGCATCATGAAGGCGGGCTTCCGTCAGGGCGACAACGCCGCCATGGCGGTGATCGAATTCGTAGACCGCGACGTTGAGGCCAAGGGCAAGGATTCCGGCCCGGTCCAGGCGAAGGGCGAAGCCGAGGCGTAAGGGCCTTTCAAGTCTGGAGAGTTCCCAGGGCGGCGCGCCGAGCGCCGCCCTTTGCATTGGCGTGAGCCGCTCCCGTCTCCCGCAAGGGGAGAAGGGAGTGCGCACTCTGTCCCGAGGTCGCCAGCCGACGGATCTCCGGCGCAAGACCGATTTAGAGCCGACGGGCGACGCGATGCCAGTCACATCAAATATTGTTAAATTCAGAAATTTGTGTTAGAATATTTTTGTTTTTTGAAAATCCGACCAGTCCCAGGCCCGCCGATCCAAATCGGACGGAGCGAAAAAATGCGAAATAAAACGGGTCATAACTCCTTGAAATCATGAAAGCCGCCAAATCGGCGATTTCGCGGTCCAAGGATTTCAAGGGGTTGCGAGGGGCAAAACGAAACCGGGAGTTTCGCATGCGAAACGTTTCGTTGCGCATGCGAAATCGCGGCGGGGACCTTGGCCGCCTTTCGCCCGGGATCTCGACCTTTCATCGCGGGCTAAGCGAAAGCGCGCCGCTGCCGCTCGAGGCGTCGAGGGCCTTCGCAAGCCTCGGTTTCCCTCGCGCCCGGGCGGTCTGCCCGCGCCAACGCCGCCAAGGCGCGCTTCGCGCCGGCCAGCCCTACGCCACCGCCTTGATCGTCGCCGCGACCTTGTCGACGATTTCGCCGATCTGGTTTTCGCTGATGATGAAGGGCGGGGTGAGTTCGATCGTGTCGCCGGACAGGCGCAACATGATTCCGGCCTCGTGGAAGGAATATTCCAGCGCCTTGTAGCCGCGCAAAGTCGGGCTGCCGGCGATCGGGGCGAGGTCGATGGCGCCGGTGAGGCCGACGCAGCGGATGTCGAGCACGTTGGGCAGGCCCTTCAGCGTCATCAGCGCGTCATACCATTTCGGCTCGAGCGTCTTGACGCGCTCGAACAGCTTTTCGTCGCGATACACGTCGATCGTCGCCAGCGCGGCCGCGCAGGCGAGCGGATGGCCGGAATAGGTGTAGCCGTGGAACAACTCGATCGCATGTTCCGGCCCCTGCATGAATGCGTCGTAGATGTGCTTGCGCACGATCACGCCGCCCATCGGCACCGTTCCCGAGGTCACTCCCTTCGCGAAGGTGATCATGTCGGGGATCACGCCATAGCGCTCGGCCGCGAATGGAAAGCCGAGGCGGCCGAAGCCAGTGATGACTTCGTCGAAGATCAGCAGGATGCCATATTTGTCGCAGATCTCGCGCAGGCGCTTGAGATAGCCCTTGGGCGCCGGCAGCACGCCGGTCGAACCGGCCATCGGTTCGACGATCACGGCGGCGATGGTGGAAGCGTCGTGCAGGCCGACGATGCCCTCGAGCGCGTCGGCGAGATGGCCGCCCCATTCGGGCTCGCCCTTGGTGAAGGCCTGCTGCTCCCGGTTGTAGGTGGCGGGCAGGTGATCCGCGCCGGCCAGCAGCGAGCCGAAGAACTTGCGGTTGTTGACCATGCCGCCGACCGAAATGCCGCCGAAGCCGACGCCGTGATAGCCGCGCTCGCGGCCGATCAGCCGCTGGCGCGAGCCCTGGCCGCGCACGTTGTTGTAGGCGATCGCGATCTTGAGCGCGGTGTCGCCGGCCTCGGAGCCCGAATTGGTGAAGAACACATGGTCGAGATCGCCCGGCGCGAGTTCGGCGATGCGCGAGGAGACCTGAAATGCGAGCGGATGCGCGAACTGGAAGGTCGGGGAGAAGTCGAGATCGGCGGCCTGGCGCTGGATCGCCTCGACGATCGGCTTGCGGTTATGGCCGGCGTTGCAGCACCACAGCGCCGCGGTCGCGTCGAGAATCTCGCGCCCCTCCGGGGTATAGTAGTGCATGTCCTTCGATTTGGAGATCAGCCGCGGCCGCTTCTTGAAGGCGCGGTTGGGCGTGAAGGGCAGCCAGAACGCGTTCAGATCGTTCGGAACCTCTGCGCGCGCGGCGGCGCTGTCGGTCAGCATGGCGATACTCCTTGGCCGTGATTGATTTTCTGAACAATGCCTTGGCGTCTCGATGAAGTCCAGTTGAACCGGGTGTTTGAATTGTTCTAAATATTGAACACATGAACAGTCCCGAGCGCGACCTCGATCTGGGCGGCCGGCTGCGCGCCTTGCGTCGGCGGGCCGGGCTCTCGCAGCGCCGCCTCGCCGCGCTCGCCAATGTCTCGAACGCGACGATCTCGATGATCGAGGCGGAGAAGGTCAGCCCTTCGGTATCGGCGCTGCGGCAGATTCTCGCCGCGCTCGGCGTCACCATCGGCGATTTCTTCGCCGCGCCGGAACCGGAGGGCGAGCCGGTGGTCTTTCGCGCGGAGGAGCTGACGGAGATTGCGGGCGGCGCGGTGTCCTATCGCCAGGTCGGCGCCAATCTCGAGGGCCGTTCGCTGCAGATGATTCACGAGCGCTATCGCCCAGGCGCGCAATCCGGCGTGAAGATGATCTCGCATCAGGGCGAGGAGGCCGGCCTCGTCATCAAGGGGCGGTTGTCGCTCGAAGTCGACGGCGTGCGCTACGAATTGCGCGAAGGCGACGCCTATCGCTTCGACAGCCGCAAGCCGCACGCGTTCCGCAACGCCGGCGACGTCGATCTCGTCATCGTCTCGGCCTGCACGCCGCCGACGTTCTGATCGCCGCTTTCCCAATGCGGGACGGCCGGAGCCGCGCCGAAGTAACGGGCAGGCAACCTTAAGGCTTTATCCATCGAACCTCTCAAAGGCGACCGATCGCGCGAGGCCGTGGCGCCCTCGCCGACGGCCGGGGCGATGGGCTTCAGTCTCGCGTGGGTAGCGTATGAGTCGTTCGCGTATTTCCTGGGCGGTTTCGGCGGTGGCGCCATGGGGCATAGCGCTCGGGCTGCTGGTGTCGATCACCGCTCAGGCGGATCAGGACCCCTACGCCGCCATCACGCGGGCCGAACGCATTTCCAGGGTGCGCATCGCGACGCTCGCCTTTGCGCCGTCGGTCGGCTTTGCCGGGCCGGGGCTGGTCCAGGCGCATTTGACCCTCGGCACGCCGGACGACCTCAGCGCGGTCTCCGACGAAATCGAGCCGAACAATTCCTTCAAGCCCAACAAGTCCGCGCTGCCCGTCATCAATCGCGCCCGCAAGGGCGATCCGGTTGTCGCGCTGCGGCCGGGGCTCGATGCCCATGCGCGCATGGCGCCGCAGCCCGCATTCGAATTCGCCGAGCTCGCCGAAGGCTGGCCTGCGGAGACCGGCGATCCCGAGACGCTGGCCGCCGCGGCTGAAGCGCCGCAAGGCCGGCCCGACGACCGCATCGTCGATCAGGGGGCTCCGGATTCGACGAGCGCAGCGCCGTGGCGCCGGCCCGACGACCGCATCGTCGACGCGGACGGGTCCGAAATACCGCGCGAAGCGGGGCGCGGCCCCTCGACGCCGATTCGAAGCGCCGATCAAGCCTCTGGGGCGATAGTCCTGTCCGCCAGGCTCGCTTCCAACCAGACGCCGCCTGCGCCGGCGAGCGTGGTCCCGCCGGTCCGGCCGATTCCGACGGAAACGACGGTGGCGGCGTTGAGCGTCGAGCCGCCCGTCCGTCCGGCCTCCTCCGCAACCCCGACCCCGCCCGCAACCGGCCTTCAGGGTCCGGCGAATTACGCGGCGTTGATCGCTCCCAAGGACTCGGCGCGGCAGATGCGCTGCCTCGCCGAGGCGATCTATTTCGAAGCGCGCAGCGAGCCCGAGGAGGGGCAGGCGGCGGTCGCGCAGGTGGTCCTCAACCGGGTTCGCAGCGGGATCTTCCCGACCGACGTCTGCGGCGTCGTCTATCAGGACCGCGAGCGGCCGTTCGCGTGCCAGTTCTCGTTCGCTTGTGAAGGCAAGTCGCTGCGGATCGAGGAGCCCGGCGCCTGGGCCGTTGCGAACCGCATCGCTAAGGATGTCGTCGCCGGCGTCAGCTACAATCCCAAAGTCGCCGAGGCGGTCAACTATCACGCCAACTACGTCTATCCGTTCTGGGCGCCGCTGCTGCGCCGAGTGGATCGGATCGGCGCCCACATCTTCTATGCGATGCGTCCTGGCCTCTATTGGGCGCCCGGGGCCCTGAACGGCCGCGGCGACCTCCCGCCGCTGGTCGCCTCCGCGAAATAATCGGGCTCAGCCCTCCGCGCCGCTCGCCGGCCACATCCGCTGCAATTCGCGCTCGTTGTCGAAAAATTGATGCTTGAGCGCAGCGAGCACATGCGCCGCGAACAGGACGAAGAATGCGTAGCTGATGAAACGATGTGCGGCTCCGAAGACGTGGTGCCAGTGCTCTTTCACGTCGGGGGCCAGGGTCGCCACGAATCCGATGCGCGGCCAGGGGACCAGGCCGAACAGCCGCAACGGATGCGCCGCCCAGTCCTTCCACGCCAGATCGTGCAGCCAGCCGGAAATCGGCAGCGCAATCATCACGATATAAAGAGCAAAATGCCCGGCGTGCGCGCCGAGGCGCTCGAGCGGGGCATAGCCGGCCGGCAGCGGCGGCGGCGCGTGGGCGGCGCGCCAGAGCAGGCGCATCGCGACCAAGCCGAGCACCGTGACGCCGATCGACTTGTGCATATCGACCGCCGGGCGCACCCATGCGTCGGGCCAGTCATCCAGGCTCCAGGCGAGCGCCGTATTTGCGACCATAAGTAACGCGATGATCCAGTGCAGCCAGATCGCGGTGAGCGTGTATTGATTTCGATGCGCCATAACGTCCCCGAAAGCCCGCTGCAGGAGCGAGCGAAACGAATGAACCCCCTCGAGCTGCGGTTCAGCTCACTGTCGCCGCGGCTCAACCCGCAACCCCCGCCGCTCGCCGGCGTCGCGCTTTATACGGCGATTGTGGCCTTTTGGGCGCTGTCTCTCGTCGCGGCGTTCTCGCTGTCGGGCCTGGCCGCCTGGGCGGTCGGCGTCGTCTATATCTGCTTACGACACGCTGCTGCTGACGTTTGTCGCGTTCCAGACGCGCGCGTTGTGGCGACCGGACCGCGACGGCGCGACTTCGGCCGGGCCGCGCCCGAGCGTCGGCGTGATCGTGGCGGCCTACAACGAGGCGCCGCGTGCTCGCGCAGACCGTCGGGTCGCTGCTCGGGCAGAGCGACCCGCCCGATCGGATCTGGCTCGCCGACGACGGTTCGAGCGACGACACCGCGAAGTCGTGCTCGCGCGTTATGGCTTGCGGCTCCGCCCGCGGCTCGACGGCGCGAGCGAGCCGAGCCCGGTCGCGCCGGCGCTGCGCTGGCTGCGGCTCGCCCATCGCGGCAAGGCGCGTGCGCTCAATGCCGCGCTGCAACTCGCCGACACCGACGTCGTGGTGACGGTCGACGCCGACACTCTGCTCGAGCCCGACGCGATCGCGGAGATCCGCAAGCGCCTTCGCGGCGGACGCCGACCTCGTGGTCGGCGGCGGCGTGCTGTCGCCGCGCTGCGGCGGCGGGGCGTCGGGGCGCGCGCTGCAGGAGTTCCAGACCTACGAATATGTCCGCAATTTCCTCGGTCGCTACGCCTGGTCGCAGACTCGGAGAGCCTGTTGCTGATATCGGGCGCCTTCGCGGCGTTCCGGCGCGATGCGGTCGTCGAGGTCGGCGGCTTCGATCCGCAATGCTGGGTCGAGGATTATGAACTGATCCACCGCCTGCATCGCTACGCCATCGACAACGGCCTCGCCTGGCGAGTGCGGATTCTCGGGCGCGCGCCGGGCGCTGACCGACGCGCCGGGCGAACCTGCGCCGTTCCTGCGCCAGCGCCGGCGCTGGTTTGCCGGCTTTCTGCAGACGCAATACTGGAACCGGGACATGATCGGCGCCCCGCGCTTCGGCGCGCTCGGGCTCGCAATGATGCCGGTGAAGGCGCTCGACACGGTGCAGCCCATCTACGGCCTCGTCGGCGCCGCATTGCTTGCGATGTTCTTGGTCCGCGGCGAATTCGGCGCGTTGCTGCCGGCCTCCGCGTTGATGCTGTCCAAGATCGCGCTCGATCTCGCCAATCTCGCCTATTCGCTCGAGGCCTACCGGCGCTGGACGGGCGAGCGGCGACCGCCTGAGCCTCTCGCGCGGCCTTATCTGCCTGGCTCTGGAGCCGTTCAGCTTCCAGAATTCTGCGCCATCTCGGCGCCGCCTGGGGCTGGCTATCGATTCTCACCGGCGCCGCTCATCTGGGGCCGCTCGTTGCAGGACGTCCATGCGCCTGCGATCGTCGGCGCGCCCGCTCCGATCGAACCGAACTTGGCCGCGCCGGGGCCCGGCGCGGCTTGATCTCAGGCGCGCCTGTTGATCTGGCGTCAATCCTCGGCGAACGAGCCCGACAGCGCGTCCATGACCGGCGTGTACGGCAATTGATGCGCCGAAGCGACGGGCTCGCAGGTCGAGCTTGCCGTCGTGAACGTTGAGCCCGTCGCGCAGATGCGCGTCGTCCTTCAGCGCCTGCCGCCAGCCCTTGTCGGCGATCGCGAGCGCGAAGGGCAGGGTGGCGTTGTTGAGCGCGAAGGTGGACGTGCGCGCCACCGCGCCCGGCATGTTGGCGACGCAATAATGCACGACGCCGTCGACGACATAGGTCGGGTTGGAATGGGTCGTGGCCTTCGAGGTCTCGCAGCAGCCGCCCTGATCGATCGCGACGTCGACGATCACGGCGCCCGGCTTCATGGTCGAGAGCATCGCGCGCGTGACCAGCTTGGGCGCCGCGGCGCCGGGAACCAGCACGGCGCCGATCAGCAGGTCGGCGCGCTTGACGAGTTCGGCGATCGTCGCCCGGGTCGAATAGATCGTGCGCACGCCGGTGCCGAACTGCGCGGACGAGCCGCCGCAGCGCGTCGCCGGAACGGTCGACGACGGTGACGTTGGCGCCCATGCCCAGCGCGATCGTCGCCGCATGCGTGCCCGAGACGCCGCCGCCGAGAATCGACGACTTCCGCGGCGGGAACGCCGGGCACGCCGCCGAGCAGGACGCCGCGTCCGCCCTGCGCCTTCTCGAGCGCATGCGCGCCGACCTGCGGCGCGAGACGGCCGGCGACTTCCGACATCGGCGTCAGCAGCGGCAGGCCGCCGTGCGGCGAAGTCACGGTCTCATAGGCGATGCAGGTCGGCGCCGCTTGCGATCAGGTCGCGGGTCTGCGGCAGATCGGGCGCGAGATGCAGATAGGTGAACAGAATCTGGCCGCGGCGCAGGCGCTTGCGCTCTTCGGCGAGCGGCTCCTTGACCTTCACGATCATCTTCGGCCTGCGCGAAAATCTTCGGCGGCCGTGTCGGCAATCGTTGCGCCCGCGGCGACATATTCGGCGTCGGTGAGACCCGATCCCACGCCGCGCCGATTTCTCGACCATCACCTGATGGCCGTGATGGGTCAGCTCCGCCACCGAGTTCGGCGTCAGCCCGACGCGGAATTCGTTGTCCTTGATTTCCTTGGGAACGCCGATCCGCATGACGCGCCTCCTGTTTCCCCGACCCGCGCAAGATCGCGCGGATTTGCACGAAATGTCCCACCGAACTGAGGCTTGGCGCCGGATTTTCTCGTATGTTATGCCGGAAGCGTGGCAAAACGAGACAGAAAATGCGAATAGAGGAGATCGACGAGCGCGACCGGGCGATCCTGCGTGCGCTTGATGGCGGACGGCCGTCTGACCAACGTCGAACTCGCGGAAAAAGTGCATCTATCGCCGTCGGCATGCCTGCGCCGCGTGCGTATGCTCGAGGAGAGCGGGCTGATCCAGGGTTATGTCATGCTGCTCGACCCCGTCGCGGCGGGGCTGGCCGGCGCGGCCTACGTCTCCGTCACGCTGGAACAGCAAGGACGCGCGACGCTCGATCGAATTCGAACAGGACGTGCGTCGTCATCCCGAAATCATCGAGTGCTACCTGCTCGCCGGCTCGGCGGACTATTTACTGCGTGTGGCGTTTCGGGACGCGCGCGACTTCGAGCGCATCCACACCGATATTCTCACCCAATTGCCGGGCGTATCGCGCGTGCAATCGACGCTCGCGCTGCGAACCGTGAAGAAGACCACCGCCCTGCCGGTGTGACCCTGCCGCCGAGGCGTCCGATATGCTAGGCGTGGACGAGATTCGAGGACGCAAATGACCGAAATCCCCGCCGATATCGCCAAAATGCCGTTCGAAGCGGCGCTCGCCGAACTCGAATCGATCGTCGACAAACTCGAAAAAGGAACTGTCGCGCTAGAGGAATCGATTCAACTCTATGTCCGCGGAGAAGCTTTGAAGGCGCACTGCGACGCTCTCCTGAAGAACGCGGAAATGCGGATCGAAAAAATCACGCTCTCGGCCGACGGCAAAGCCAAGGGCGTCGCCTCGTTGGATGGCGAGTAACTTACGCTGAGATGTTGTGAAGCTTTCGCCAAACTGGCATGCAACCGGGAGGCGCATGCATTAATTTGAAAAATAGCATCGCGCGAACTCTCTCGGTTACCATTTGTTAACCATGTCGGGATCAGAACAAGGAGGTATTTGTTAACCATTGAGCCGGAAGCGCAAAGGCCGCCCGGCACAAAGTTTAAGAGGGCGGAAGTCATGCGAACATTAGCATTCGTTACCCAAAAAGGTGGATCAGGGAAGAGTACAATAGCTTCTTCCCTTGCTGTCGCCGCCCAAGAACACGGCGAGCGGGTATGTCTGGTGGACATGGACCCGCAGGGATCTTTGGTGAATTGGTCGAAGACTCGCGGGATTGACGATATACCGGTCGTCGCAGCGAATGCGGCCAGGCTGCCCGCGCTGCTCGGCAGTTTCGAGAAGAAGGGCTTCACGCTCGCGATCATCGACACGCCCGGCGCCGACGGCGCGGCGTCGGTCGCCGCCATGAAAGCGGCCGACCTCAACATCATTCCTTCGCGCCCAAGCATGTTCGATCTCTGGGCGAGCGCGCATACCCGCTCCGTCCTGAAAGAGGTCGGCGGCGATTATGTCTTCCTGCTCAATCAGTGCCCGCCCGCGCAGCAAACCGCGCGCGTAGAGGACGGCGTCGCGGCGCTCGAGGCGATGGGCGGCTTGATTTCCCCCTTGGTGCTGAGCCGCGTCGACTATCAGGAAGCCGCCCGCCACGGCTGGGGCGCAACCGAAATCAACGGCTATGGCGCCGCCGCCGAAGAGATGCGCACCCTTTGGTCCTCGCTGAAGCGCCGGCTTGCGCGCGGCAAGGCCAAGCCCGCCGCGACCAGGAAGGCGGCGTAAAGAGCGCTCAGCGCAGCGGGGACAGCGTCCCCTCTCCGCGCGCCCCTGCCGGCGGCTGAGATCAGCCTTCCAACTTGCCGATGTGTTTCTGGCAATAGAGCTCCAGACCCACCTGCCGGATCAATTCGAGTTGGGTCTCGAGAAAATCGATGTGGTGTTCCTCGTCGGCGGTCAACTGCTCGAACAGGTTTTTCGAGCCGGTGTCCTTGACCGACAAGCAGTGCTGCGTCGCCTCGATATAGAGCGAGCGCGCATCGACCTCGGCGGCCAGATCGCATTCCAGCACTTTCTTGACATCCGAGCCGATCCGCAGCGTATCCAGAGACTGCATGTTCGGCGCCCCTCGAGAAACAGGATGCGCGCCATCAGCGTATCCGCGTGGCGCATTTCCTCGATCGATTCCTCGCGCCAGGTTTTGGCGAGGTCCTTGTAGCCCCAATTATCGAGAATTCGGTAATGGAGCCAATATTGGTTGACCGCCGTCAATTCGTGCTTAAGGGCCTTGTTCAAATATTCGATGACTTTGGCGTCCCCGCGCATGACCAAGCTCCGCTTCCCCGGGGCGCGGCGGCGAAAGTCGAAGCCGCCCCGCCTTACCCTCGCGCTCCAGCGTTTCGATGCGCTGTGCGCGGCCTGGAAGCAATACATAGGCTTCAACTTCGCATTCGACAATTCGGCCCGGCGCCGACGGGTTCGCGCGACGGCCGGTTGTAGCCGCGAGCTGGTTTTGCGATGCTGAAATTGCAAGGAGGATTTGGCATGAAGCGCATCTCAGTTGCGGTCTCCGCTTTCGCCTGCATTCTCGCGACGGGAGCGGCGCAAGCCGGGTCGACCGTCGAACGCGGCCGCTACCTCGTCGCGGTCTCCGGCTGCAACGACTGCCACACGCCGGGCGGCATGCTCGGCAGTCCTGACAAGAGCCGCGTCCTCGCGGGCTCGGACGTCGGCTTCGGCGATCCGGCCTCCGGAGTCTGGGTCGGGGGCAATCTGACGCCGGACAAGGAGACGGGACTCGGGAAATGGAGCCGCGATCAGATCGTCGTCGCGCTGACCAAGGGCAAGACGCCCGACGGGCGGACGCTTTCGGAAATCATGCCCTGGCCTGCATTCTCGCATCTGACCAGCGGGGACGCGCAGGCGATCGCCGCCTATCTGCAAAGCCTGCCCGCCGTGAAGAATGCGGTCGCCGGCCCCTTCAAGCCTGGTGAGGCGCCGAGCGTCGCGGTTTCGGTGATCGTGCCGCCGTCGGTGTTCGCGAAACTGCCGAACCCGTTGCCGGCGAAATAGCCGCGCTCAACCCGCGATGCGCGTGCGGATCAGTTGCCCGCCGCGCGAAATCGTCAGGTCCCAATAGCGCGCCTTCTGACTGCAAACCTCTTCGAGGTCCGCAGTTGTCTTGATCGCGGCGCCGTTGACCTCGACGATGATGTCGCCCTTGTGGACCCCGAAATTGGCGGCGAGCGAATCGGCGGCGACATCGGCGACGACGACGCCAGTCTCGACTTCGTCGGCGTCGGTTTCGATCGAAAGCTCTTCCGCAACCGCGGGCGAAAGGTTCATGACTTGCGCGCCCTGGAACGGCGAGCGGCTCTTGATGCGCAGCGATTCGCGAGGCGGAATTTCCGGCGCGGCGGCCAGCTCGAGCGGAGCGATCAGTTTCTTGCCCGAACGCAGGAACGTCAGCGAGGCGACGCCGCCGAGCGGCTTCACGCCGAGGCGGAAATCGACGCCCGGCGCATCGTCGACAGTCTGACCGTCGATTTCGATGATCAAGTCGCCCCGCTTCAGGCCTGCCTTGGCGGCCGGGGAGCCAGGGGTGACGCCGACCACCAACGCGCCGACGGGCCGGTCGAGGCCGAGCGATTCCGCGATGTCCTTCGAGAGATTCTGCAGTTTCGCGCCGAGCCAGGGCCGCTTGACGGTCTGGCCGCCGTGCTCGGCCGCCGCGATGACGCTCTTGACCATATTGACCGGGATCGCGAAGCCGATCCCCATGCTGCCGCCGGAGCGCGAATAGATCGCCGAATTGATTCCCACGAGCTTGCCGGAGAGATCGACCAGCGCGCCGCCGGAATTGCCCGGATTGATCGCGGCGTCGGTCTGGATGAAGAAACCGTAGTCGTTGATGCCGATCTGCGTGCGCGCGAGCGCGGACACGATTCCCTGCGTCACGGTTTGCCCGACGCCAAACGGATTGCCGATCGCGATCACGAAATCGCCGACCTCGATAGCGTCGGAATCGCCGAGTTCCAGAACCGGAAATTTCTCGTCGCTCTTGATCTTCAACACCGCGAGGTCGGTGCGCGGGTCGCGCAAGACGATCGCGGCCTCATATTCGCGCCGGTCGGACAATGCGACTTTGACGTCCGTCATGCCCTCGATGACGTGGTGGTTGGTGACGACGAGACCGCTGGGGTCGACGATCACGCCGGAGCCGAGCGATTGCGCGGTGCGCGAATTCTGGCCCTGGTTGCCGAAGAACTGGCGGAAGATCGGATCGTCGAACAGCGGATTGCGCGGCATCGTCTCCACGCGCGAAGCGTAAACGTTGACGACGGCCGGCCGCACCTTCTTGACGATTGGCGCGAATGAAAGCCGAACTTCGCCGGCCTCACGCGGCACGATGGTCGTGGTCTGCGCGGCAGCCGGCAAGGGCTGGGCGACGGCGAGGCCAAGCGCGGCGGCGAGGACGAGGCGAAGCAAGGCGAATCTCCGTCGAAAACCGAGGCTTCCGATATAGGCGCTCGCCCGCGCGACGCAACGAGGTCGCATCCGGCGCAAATAATTGTCGGGCGCCGCCTTGCGCCGCAAGCGCGCAAACCCAACCTGATCAGGGCTCGCCCGCCGTGTTCAAGGCGCGGCGGCTTTCATGGAGGCTCTTTATGAGCACGGCACAAGGCGCTTTTGGCGGTTCGAACGGCGGTTCCGAAATGTGGAACGGCGCATGGCGGCGCGGCTGCGGCTCCAGCCGTTGGACCGCATTCGAGATTCTGGCCATGGTGTTGGGATTCATAGTGTTTTGGCCCATCGGCTTGGCAATTCTCGGCTACAAGATCTACCAGCGCAAGACGGGCGCGGCCGATCTTCAGACCGTTGCGGCCGCGGGGTGGAGTCAGGCGCGCTCGGCGATGTCCGGCGCCCCCTCGAGCCCGCGTCCCTGGTCGCGCGGTTTTGCCCCGGGCTATACCGGCAACAGCGCGTTCGACGAATGGAAGGCGGGAGAAATCGCCCGCCTCGAGCAGGAGCGCCGCAAGCTCGAGGAAGCGCACCGCGAATTCGCGGATTTCCTCGAAAACGTCCGCAAGGCGAAAGATCGCGAGGAGTTCGAGCGCTTCATGAACGAGCGACGCAACCGTCCCGGCGCGTGAGCGCGCTGAAGGTTTCCAATATGAAGGCGCGGCCGAGGCCGCGCCTTTTTTGTAGCTCCGATCGCCGATTTTCATCTCCCCGCGATCGAACCCTCACATGGCCGGGCCAAGCCAAGCGGCTTGAGATCAAGCGCATTATGTTGCACATAGCCCCGAATTATGCACTATAACGCATAAATCAAAATGTCGCCGACGTTTGCCTGCGCGCATTGTGGCGGCGGGACTATATTGGCCAAAAACGCCGGCGCCGGATCGGGGCGCTTCGGTTTCGGGAGGAAGCATGGTCGACATCGCGGATAATGCGGCGGTCTATTTCGTCGATCGCCATGCCGAGGGGCCGCTTCGCGACAAGATCGCATTCCGGGAGGCGGCGGGGGCCAAAAGGTCGATCGCCTACGGCGAACTGAGCGTCGAAACGGGCCGAATGGCGGAACTGTTCGAGCGTCACGACATTCATCACGAGAATCGCGTCGCGCTGCTGCTGCTCGACCAGTTAGAATTTCCGATCGTGTTCTGGGGCGCGCTGAAGGCGGGCGTCGTGCCCGTCGCACTCAACACGCTGCTGTCGACCGAGGTCTATCGGCTCATGCTGGAGGACAGCCGCGCGCGCGCTCTGTTCGTCTCGCAGGAATTGCTGCCCGTCGTCGCGCCGCTGCTTCCCGGCCATCCCTATCTCAAGCGCGTGTTCGTCGTCGGCGGCGAGCCGCCGGCGGGGACCTTGTCCTTCGCCCGGGAATTCGCCGCGAGCGAGAGCCGGCCGCCGATCGCGGTTTCAGCAGACGAATGCGCTTTCTGGCTCTATTCCTCGGGATCGACCGGCCAGCCCAAGGGCGTGCGCCACGTCCACTCCAGCCTGAAATACACTGCCGACACCTACGGCGCGCAGGTGCTCATGATCCGCCGCGACGACATCGTCTATTCCGTCGCCAAGCTCTTCTTCGCTTACGGTCTCGGCAACGCGATGACCTTCCCGATGTCGGTCGGCGCGACGACGATTCTGTTCAACGGGCGCCCGACCCCGGACGCCGCATTCGACATTCTCGACCGCTTCAAGCCCACCGTCTTTTGCGGCGTCCCGACGCTCTATGCCGCGATGGTCGCGCAGCTCGAGTCGGGCAAAGGTCATTTCCAGGCGCCGCTGCGCTGTTGCATTTCCGCCGGAGAGGCGCTGCCGGAGGAAGTCGGCGCGAAATGGCGCCGGCTCACCGGAGTCGACATTCTCGACGGCGTAGGCTCGACCGAGATGCTGCACATCTTCCTCTCCAATCGGGAGGGCGACGTCCTTTACGGGACCTCAGGCGTCGCGGTTCCCGGCTATGACCTGCGCCTTGTCGATGAGAAAGAGCAGGAGGTCGGCCCGGGCGAGATCGGCGAGTTGCTGGTGCGCGGCGCCTCGGCGGCGCAGGATTACTGGAATCGTCGGCATCAAAGCCGCTCGACCTTCCAGGGCCACTGGACCCACACCGGCGACAAATACGAGAAGCTGCCGAACGGCCGGCTGCGTTACTGCGGCCGCACCGACGACATGTTCAAGGTCGGAGGAATCTGGGTCTCGCCGTTCGAGGTCGAGCAGGCCCTGGTCGCGAATCCGCGCGTGCTCGAAGCCGCAGTCGTGCCCAAGCGCGACGCCGACGGGCTGGAGAAGCCGAAGGCGTTTGTGGTGCTTAAGTCGGGCGCGGGCGCCGACGATCTCGACACGGAGCTGAAAGAACTCGTCAAGGCGCGTATCGGCAAATGGAAATACCCGCGCTGGATAGAATTCGTCGGCGAATTGCCGAAAACCGCGACCGGCAAGATCCAACGCTTCAAGCTTAAGGAGGACTGAGGTGTCGGACTGGCGATGGCGCGAGGGCCTTGGCTCGGTCAGAATCGGCGGCAAGAAGCTGGAGACGCTTGTCGTCGGCCCTCCGCCCGATCAGGCGCCGACGATCCTGATGTTGCACGAAGGGCTCGGCTGCGTCGCGTTATGGCGAGAATTCCCGCATAAGCTCGCCGCCGCTACCGGCTTCGGCGTGATCGCCTATTCGCGCGCAGGCTACGGCCAGTCCGATACTATCGAGTTGCCGCGACCGCTGGACTATATGACGCGTGAGGCGCATGAGATCCTGCCGGAATTGCTCGATACGATCGGCGTGCGCCGCGGCGTGCTGCTGGGACACAGCGACGGCGCGACGATCGCCGCAATCTATGCCGGATCGGTCGCGGATTTTCGCGTGCGCGGGCTGGTGCTGATGGCGCCGCATTTTTTCGCCGAGGAGAGCGGCTTGGCCGAGATCGCCATCGCTCGCAAAGCTTATGAGAATGGCGATCTCAGGCACAAGCTGCAGCGCTATCACCGCGACGTCGATGCGGCCTTTCGCGGCTGGTGCGATTCATGGTTGCATCCTGAATTCAAGCGCTGGAACGTCGCCGACGCAATCGACTACTGGCGCATTCCTGCGCTCGCCATCCAAGGCGCCGACGATCAATATGGCACCCTTGCGCAGATCCGTGAGATCGAGACTCGGGCTTATTCACCCGTCGACGTCGAAATCCTCGCCGGCTGCCAACATCAGCCGCATCTCGAACAGCCGAGGGCGACGCTGGCGGCGGTCTCGGATTTTTGCGCGCGGCTCGAGCGGATCGAGAAGGCCTCTGTGGAAGCGAGGTAGCTAAATTTGCACTATAATGCATAATTCGGCCGATCGGCTTGAAGATTGGACGAAAATTGAATGGTGGTGTGTATTATATTGCTATATTTTCGCTTGTTATCGCCAAAATATGCACTATGATGCACGCAAAGGGCAGGGCGCAGCGGGAGCAGCGACGTGAGCAAGCGCATCGATTTTCAGACCGATCCTTCGCGGTACCGCCACTGGCGGGTCGCCTATGAGGGGCGGGTCGCCACCGTCTCCATGGACGTCGACGAGAACGGCGGATTGTTCGAGGGCTATCAGCTCAAACTCAATTCCTATGATCTCGGCGTCGACATCGAGCTTGCCGACGTTGTGCAGCGCATGCGCTTCGAGCACCCAGACATCGGCGCCGTCGTGCTGCGTTCCGGCAAGGACCGGGTCTTCTGCGCGGGCGCCAACATTCGGATGCTCGGCGTCGCCACCCACGCGCACAAGGTCAATTTCTGCAAGTTCACCAACGAGACGCGCAATACGTTCGAGGCGGCCGGCGCCGAGTCCGGCCAGCCCTACATCTGCGCGGTGAAGGGTTCGTGCGCGGGCGGCGGCTACGAGCTCGCGCTCGCCTGCGACTACATCATCCTGACCGACGACGGCTCGACTTCCGTCGCGCTGCCGGAAGTGCCGCTGCTCGCCGTGCTGCCCGGCACCGGCGGGCTCACCCGCGTTACCGACAAGCGCAAGGTCCGCCGCGATCTCGCCGACGTGTTTTGCTCGATCGAGGAGGGAGTCAGAGGCAAGCGCGCGCAAGAGTGGCGGTTGGTCGACGAAGTCGTCGCAAATTCCAAATTCGAGGAGACCGTTGCGGCGCGCGCGCTCGAATTCGCGGCAAGGTCTGCGCCGGATCCCACCGCCAGGGGCGTCAAGCTGACGCCGCTCGATCGCGTCTTCGGAGAGGACGGGTCGGTGCGCTATTCCCTGGTCGAAGTTCAGGTCGAGCGCGACAAAGGGCTCGCGACGATCACGATTTCCGGACCGGACGCCGAGGCGCCCGCCTCGGTCGCGGCCTTGCGTGACGAGGGCGCGCGGACTTACATGCTCAGGCTTGCGCGCGAACTCGACGACGCGATCCTGCATCTGCGCCTCAATGAACTCGAACTCGGCGTTCTCATCTTCAAGTCGCAGGGGGACGCGGGCAAGGTCGCCGCACACGAGAAGGCCGTTGCAGAATACGCCGCGAAGGATTGGTTTGCGCGCGAAATTCAGCTCTACTGGAAGCGCGTGCTGAAGCGCATAGACTTGACCTCGCGCTCACTGGTCGCCCTGATCGAGAACGGCTCCTGCTTCGTCGGCTTCCTCGCCGAACTGCTGTTCGCCTGCGATCGCAGCTACATGATGGAGGGCCAGTTCGACGGCGACAATCGCGCGGCCGCCGCGATCACGCTGACGTCGGCCAACTTCGGCCCCTATCCGATGTCGAACGGCCTCACGCGTCTGCAAACGCGCTTTCTCGGCGAACCCGAAAGGATCGCTGTTGCCGAGGCCGCGAAAGGCGAGCCGCTGGAGGCCGAGGCGGCGAACGCGCTCGGGCTGGTCACCTTCGTGTTCGACGAAGTCGATTGGGACGATGAGGTGCGTATTTTCCTCGAGGAACGGGCGAGCTTCTCGCCCGACGCCATGACGGGCATGGAGGCGAATCTGCGCTTCCCCGGCCCGGAGACGATGGAGACGCGCATTTTCGGCCGCCTCACCGCCTGGCAGAACTGGATTTTCCAGCGCCCGAACGCCGTCGGCGATAGCGGTGCGCTGAAGCGGTACGGCACCGGCGTTCGCGGCGAATTCGACATGCGCAGAGTTTGAAAGTCAATCAGGAAACGCAGGAGCGGCAGTGATGAGCGATCTTCTCAACGTCAGCTACGACACCCTCATACCCAATAATGTCGGCCTGTCCACGGATAAGCGCGTGCTGAAAGCGTTGGAGAAGTGGCACCCTGGCTACATCAACTGGTGGAACGACCTGATCCCGCCTCGCTTTCAGGAGAGCATGGTCTATCTACGCACCGCGGTCAGCGTAGATCCCAAGGGTTGGGCGAAGTTCGACTACGTGAAAATGCCGGAATATCGTTGGGGCGTTCTGCTCGCCCCGCAGGTCGAGGACCGGCGCATTCCCTGCGGCGAGCACGCTGGCGAAAAGGCTTGGCAGGAAGTGCCCGGCGAATATCGCGCTATGATGCGCCGTCTGATTGTCATTCAGGGCGACACCGAGCCGGCCTCGGTCGAGCAGCAGCGCTTCCTCGGCCTGACGGCGCCCTCGCTCTACGACATGCGCAACCTGTTTCAGGTCAACGTCGAGGAAGGACGCCATCTCTGGGCGATGGTCTATCTCCTGCACAAATATTTCGGGGCCGACGGACGTGACGAGGCCGACGATCTGTTGCGTCGCCGCTCCGGCTCGGAGGAGGCGCCGCGCATGCTGGGCGCATTCAACGAGGAAACACCGGACTGGCTCTCCTTCTTCATGTTCACCTACTTCACGGACCGCGACGGCAAAATGCAATTGGAGGCGCTCGCGCAGTCCGGCTTTGATCCGCTCTCGCGCACCTGCCGCTTCATGCTGACCGAGGAAGCCCATCACATGTTCGTCGGCGAGACCGGCGTCGGGCGCACCATCCAGCGCACCTGCGAAGCGATGAAACAGGCCGGCGTCGAGGACCCCTACGACATCGAGCGCGTGCGCGCGCTCGGCGTCGTCGATCTGCCGACCATCCAGAAGAAGCTGAACCTGCATTACACACTGTCGCTCGACCTGTTCGGCCAGGAGGTCTCCACCAATGCGGCCAATGCGTTCAACGCGGGCATCAAGGGCCGCTACATGGAGAACCGGCTGGACGACGACCATAAGCTGGGCCGCGCGACCTATCCGGTCTGCCAGTTCGTCGACGGCGAGATCCGGATCGTCGAGGCGCCCGCGCTGACCGCGATCAATATGCGCCTTCGCGACGATTATTCCCGCGACGCCGCGGGCGGCGTCGGGCGCTGGAACAAGATCGTCGAAGCGGCCGGCGTGAAATTCGAACTGCGGTTGCCGCACGAGGGCTTCAACCGCAAGATCGGCGTGTTCGCGGAAAAGCTTATCAATCCGGAGGGCAAGCTCGTCCACGGCAGGGAATGGGACGAAAAGATCGGCGAATGGCTGCCGAGCAAAGCCGACGGCGAGTTCATCCAGTCGCTGATGAAGCCGTGCTGGGAACCCGGTCAATACGCCTCTTGGATCGCGCCGCCCAAGGTCGGCATCGACAACAAGC
Source organism: uncultured Pseudomonadota bacterium (assembly GCA_963809055.1). Lineage (GTDB taxonomy): Bacteria > Pseudomonadota > Alphaproteobacteria > Rhizobiales > Beijerinckiaceae > Roseiarcus. The sequence goes on from CAWEID010000016.1 coordinate 65,900, forward strand.
CTGGCGATTTTGAATATGTGAAGCTGCATATGGCGTGAAGATGCTTGCGCCGCCGCGGGCCCCTCGCCCACAAGCGGGCGGGGAGCTCCCAAAGGCGGCCACCGGAGACAGAGATGACTAGCGCGGTCAAGCAGCACCTGATCGATCCGGAAATCTGCATCCGGTGCTACACCTGCGAATCGCATGTGCAGCGTGAACGCGATCACGCATGACGGCGTCAACGTCGTTGTCGATGCCGCTAAATGCAACGAGTGCATGGATTGCATCGCGCCCTGTCCGACCGGCTCGATCGACAATTGGCGGATAGTGAGCGAGCCGTATTCGCTTGAAGAGCAATTGAGTTGGACGGAATTGCCGGCGCAGGAGGCCCTGGGCAAGACTGGATTTGAGGACGGGGACGCGATCGAGGCGCATGATTCCGAAATCGCGCGGCTGCTCGCCGAAGCCCATGGCGGCGGGGGCGGCAAGGCGCGCGCGCCGCGTTCCGCGAGCAAGCCAACGATAAATCTCTACACGCTCGCCAAGCCCGCCGAGGCGACCGTACAGGGCAATTACCGCCTAACTGCGGAGGGCGCCGACAACGATGTACGCCATATCATTCTCGATTTTGGCGCGCAGCCGTTTCCGGTGCTCGAAGGCCAAAGCCTCGGAATTCTGCCGCCGGGGCGCGACGGGCAGGGCAAGCCACATCCGCCAAGGCTCTATTCCGTCTCCAGTCCGCGCGACGGCGAGCGGCCGAACTTCAACAATGTCTCGCTGACGGTGAAGCGCGAGCCGAACGGCGTCTGCTCCAACTACGTCTGCGATCTCAGGCCGGGCGACAAGGTCCGGGTCGTCGGCCCATTCGGCGCGACCTTTCTGATGCCGAACGATCCCAGCGCGCGACTGCTGATGATCTGCACCGGCACCGGGTCGGCGCCGTTCCGCGCCTTCACCATGCGCCGTCAGCGCGAAGGCGCTGAAGAGGCGAAGCCGATGACTCTGGTGTTCGGCGCGCGCACTCCGGATTCGTTGCCCTATTTCGGGCCGCTGGCGAAAGTGCCGGAGAAGGTTCTCGTCAAGCATTTCGCGTTCAGCCGCGTCGAGGGCGAGCGCAAGACCTACGTGCAGGACAAGCTGCGCGAGCAGCAGGACGCGATCGCCGAAGTGCTCGCCGATCACAACGCCCATGTCTACGTCTGCGGCCTGCGCGCGATGGAGCAGGGCGTCGAGGAAGCGCTCGGAAACATCGCCGAGGGCCAGGGCCTCGCTTGGAGCAGTCTGCGCGACGCGATGCGCGAAGAGGGCCGCTATCACATAGAGACCTATTGAGGTCGCGATTGCGGCCTTTAGCCTCGCTCGCGTGAATTATATTGCATAAAAGGTGGGCCCATCCTAGAAGAACTATAGTTCCGGCGCCGATCCGCCTCTCCCGCAAGCGTCGGGAGAAGCGACCGGGGCGCGCGCTGCGTCCAAAGAATTCATGGTCATGTGCCAGGCCTCGCGATGAACGAAATCACCAATTTTCGCGGCGACGTCGTAGAGGAGGCGGGCGCCCGGGCGAGGTCGACGCGTTTATCGCGACGGTCGGCGAGCGCGTGCGCAAGGTGCGCCAGCGCAAGGGCATGGCGCGTCGAGTGCTCTCTGAACTCTCCGGCGTCTCGCAGCGCTATCTCGCGCAACTCGAAAATGGCGGGGGCAACATCTCGATCGGCCTGTTGCGCAAGGTCGCCGAGGCGCTCGACCACCGCATCGAATGGCTGGTCGGCGCCGAGGATCCGTGGGGCTCGGAGAGCGAACGCGTCGCCCAACTCTACAACTCCGCCTCGGCGCCGATCCGACAGAAAGTGCTGGACATTCTCGTCGCCGCCGAGCCTTCCCAATCGCGCCGCCAGCGCATCGGCCTCATCGGACTGCGCGGAGCCGGCAAGTCGACGCTCGGGCGGCGGCTCGGCGCCGCGCTCTCGCTTCCCTTTGTCGAACTCAATCGCGACATCGAGGAGCAGAGCGGCATGCCGGTCACCGACGTCATGGCGCTCTACGGCCAGGAGGGTTACCGCCGGCTGGAACGGCAGGCGTTGGAGCGCGTGGTCGCGACCTCGGATCAGGTCGTTCTGGCCGTCGCCGGCGGCATAGTGTCGGAGCCCGCGACCTTCGCGTTCCTGCTGCGCAATTTCCACACGATCTGGCTGAAAGCGCCGCCGGAGACCCATATGATGCGCGTCGCCGAACAGGGCGACGAGCGCCCGATGGCGGGCAACCCGAAGGCGATGGATGAGTTGAAATCGATCCTGACCAGCCGCGAGGCGCTCTACGCGCAGGCCGAGGCGGTGATCGACACTGACGGGCGCACCGTCGAAGAGAGCGAGCGCGACCTCATGGACGTCGTGCGCAAGCTCGGAATCGCATAGCGCCGACGCGGAAAGACTTTTGACATTTCAACTATTGATTCCTAGATGGTCGCTGACACTAGGCGGGCGGGATCGGAGGGCCGTGGGTTGGACATTGACCGGGCCGTGGAGGCGAGCGTCGATCTGGAATTCATCGTCCAGGGCGCCAAGGCGGGGCAGAAGCTGGAGCTGCGCCTATGGCTGCGCTTGCTTTCGACGACCAAACTGATCTCGCAGGAGATCCGCCGCCGTCTGCGCGCGGAGTTCAACGCGACATTGCCACAGTTCGACCTGCTCGCGCAGCTCTATCGCGAGCCCGAAGGCTTGCGGCTGGGGGAATTGTCCAAGCGCACCATGGTCACCAACGGCAATGTGACGGGACTGGTCGACCGTCTCGTCGCGGACGGCCTGATCGTGCGCGAGACGCTCGGCGGCGACCGGCGGGTGACCGTCGCCAAATTGACCAAGCGGGGCGCCACGATCTTCGCGGGCATGGCCGAGGCGCACGAGGGATGGCTGCGCGACATGCTCGCCGACGTCGACGCCGCGACCCGCAAGACCCTGCTCGCAGATATGGGCGCGGTGAAAGCCTCGGTCGGCGCGCATCTCTCCGGCTCGGACTGAGGCGCGACGCTCAAGCCCGCAACCGCAACAATTCGGAGCCGAGGCGTGAGCGAAATCCCCGACAGAATGAAAGCCGTCTGGCTTCGCGGCCACGGCGGTTACGAGATGCTCGACTATCGCGATGACGCGCCCGTGCCCTCGCCGAGCGCAGGCGAGGTTCTGATCAAGGTCGGCGCCGCATCGATCAACAATACCGACGTCAATACGCGCACCGGCTGGTATTCTCCTGAGGTCAATGAGGGAACGACGTCGGCCGGCGCGGCGCATGGCTATGCCGAGGCGAAATCCGAGGATGCCGGCTGGACCGGCGCCGCCCCCGTGTTTCCTCGCATCCAGGGCGCCGATGCCTGCGGGCGCATCGTCGCGGTCGGCGAGGGCGTCGAGCCGGGCCGGATCGGCGAGCGCGTCCTGATCGAGCCGGTGTTCCGTTCTCCGGTCGATTGGGCGCCGTTTCGCGCCGTGTATTTCGGCTCCGAATGGGACGGCGCTTTCGCCGAATACGCCAAGGCGCCCTCGGCGCACGCGCATCGCATCGTAAGCCCGCTCGGAGACGCCGAACTCGCCTCGTTTCCCTGTGCTTATTCGGCTGCGGAAAACATGCTCGAACGCGCGCGTCTGTGTTCGGGCGAGACGGTCCTGATCACCGGCGCTTCAGGCGGGGTCGGCTCCGCGGCTGTGCAACTCGCCCGGCGTCGCCGCGCGGTCGTCATCGCGGTCGCGAGCGGGTCGAAGGCCGGCGAGATCCTTTCGCTGGGCGCCGCTCGTGTGGTCCCGCGCGAGGCGGATCTTCTTGCCGCGGTGGACGTCGAGAGCGTCGATGTCGTCGTCGACGTCGTCGGCGGCCCGCAGTTTCCCCTCTTGTTGAAGGCGTTGCGCAGAGGCGGACGCTACGCCGTGGCGGGCGCGATCGCAGGCCCCAGAGTCGATTTGGATCTCAGGACCGTCTATCTCAAGGACCTCAATCTCATGGGCTGCACAATTCTGGAGCCTCAGGTCTTTCGCAACCTCGTGCGCTATATCGAGCGGGACGAGATCAGACCGCTCGTCGCGAGCGTCTATCCCTTGAGAGAAATCGTGGCGGCCCAGCAGGAGTTTCTCCGGAAGCGGCACATAGGAAAGATCGTGCTGGTTCCGTAATTCGCGCAGCAATTCGACGCAATCGCGATCGAATGGGAACTTGGGGCGTCGGGCCTCTCGCTCGCGATGACGGGCGCCGCCGTCGATCTGGGAGCCAGGCGTTCCCAAGCGCGCCTAGGCGATGCCGCGCGAATGATCCTACAAGGTCTCCGCCGCGGCGTCCGACCCTTTTGTCGATAACCGCGATTGGGCGATCTGCTGGATCTTGAGACGCACGGCGCGATTCTCGCGCATGAAGCGATCGAAATCCGCCTTGCGCAACACCAGCAGCCGGCAATAGGTCAGGGCTCTGACGTCGGCTTGACGCGGAGCGCCTGTGAGCAAGGCCATTTCGCCGAAGACGTCTCCGCTTCGCAGCGGAATGCTGCTGTCGGGAAGGACGACCTCGACCGCGCCCGAGGCCACGAAGAACAGCGCGTCGCCGGGATCGCCTTTGCGCACGATCAACTCCTTCGGCACTGTGAATCTCGGCCGCAGCAGCTTTCGCACGCTCTCGAGTTGAGGGCTGTCGAGTCCGGCGAATATGTCGAGGCGTGCGACGAGATCCTGCGTGTCGAGGCCAATGTCGAAGCGCGGAGGCGCTTCGGCGCTGCGCGCGTCCTCGACGCGGGTCGTCAGATCCCGGTATACTTCGGTCGGGATCAAGCCGCCTTCAAACAGGGCCTGGTAGCGGCCGATCTCGCTGCGCAGGGCGGACTGGCGTAGGAATCTGGCTTCGAGCGCCGCCGCGTGATCCACATATTGGCGGCGAAGCGCGCCAAGCGCGGACTGGGTCCGATTGAGACGCGCCGCCAGCATCCTGTCGATCAAGGTGGCCACGCGCGGCCCGAAGATCGCACGCGAATTCTTGGCGCCGCCCTCCGCGAGTTCCTGAATCAACAGGCGCGTCACCAGGAGAGTCTCGAACCGGTCGCCGAGCCGATCCTCTAGAAAGCTGCGGATTCCTATGCGGCGATAGAAGAAATACGCGACCCGGAACGAACGCGGAAATGCGAGCGCCGCTTCGGCGGCGCGCTTATAGCCCAACCTGCCGCCGCTTCTGGCGCCCTCCACAAGCGCTTCCGCGTTGCGCATCAGCGCCTGCAGTGCGCCGGGCGAGGCCGCCCGCCGGGCCAACATTTCGAGGACGAGCATCCGCTCCTGATTTCCGAGCGCGACTAGCGCGACCGCCAGTCGCTCGCGTTCGCTCAACTCCATCTCGTCTGCGGCGTCTTGGACGTTGGCCGCCTCGATCCACGCGCTGTACGGCGCCAGCGCACTCTCCACGGCCGACGGATGCAGATCGTGCTCTTCAGCCGTCTTGCGAATGAGATCGCTGGTTTCGGCGTAGGAAAGCTCCAGCACCCGGTCTCGCAATCGCCGATCGATCGGCGACAGGACATTGAGCCCGAGCAATCGGATAACCCCTCGCAAGGTGGTGCCGTTGACCAGCAGGGTGAACAGCACGAGGCCGGTGGCGAGAACCGCCACGAAGCGGCGCACTTCATAGGGCAGCGCCGCGTCTTCGGTGACGGAGAGCGCCAGCACCAATGTCAAGGCGCCCCTCAGACCGCCCCAGGCGATCGCAAGCTTGTAGGCGGTGCTGATGGGCTGCATCAACTTGCCCAAGCTCAGAGCGGGCAGGAGCAGGAACAGGACGGCGAGTCGGGCGGCGAACACTGCGAGGATTACCGCGGCCAATAGAGCCAGGTCATGCAGCCGCAGATCGAACAGAAGCTTCGGCACGAGGATCGAGGCTAGCAGGAACACTAGCGAATGGGCCCAGAACGCAATCTGTTCCCAGAGATCGGTGAGGAAAGACCAGTTGTAGGGCGCGATGCGGGTTCGTCCGAAGCCGGCGACCGTCATTCCCGCCGCCATCACGGCGACGACGCCCGAGACATGCAGGCTACGTTCGGCGCCGATAAAGACGAGATAGGCCAGCGCAATCGTCAGCGTTCCCTCGGCCAACCGGTCGTCGCGCGTCCAGGGAATGATCTGCAGGAACGCCCGGCCGGCGAGCGCCCCAAGCAAGGCGCCGCCGACGAAGGAAACGACAAATTCGAGAGCGCCGCGTCCGAGGTCCGGCGCGCGCGCCGCGACGATGATCCCGAGCAGTACAGAATAGAGAACGATCGCCGCCGCATCGTTGAGCAGCGACTCGCCTTCGACGAGCCGTGTCAGGCGCGCTGGCGCCCCCACATCGCGGAACAAGGCGATGACCGCGGCGGGATCGGTCGTGGCGACTACCGCTCCCAGCAACAGACAGACGACCAATGGCAGCCCCGCGAGCGGCCAAAGCGCAATGCCGACGCTCGCTGCCGTGACGAGCGTTGCGATGACCGCGAGCATCAAGATCGGCGCGGCGTCCTCCAGGATGCGCCTTACGTCGCTCTTGAGGGCCCCCTCGAAGACCAGCAGGGGCAGGAAGACGTAAATGAAGCCCTCGGACCCCAACGGCATATCGGCGAAAAACCTGACGAACTCGCCGAAATGGTTCGAGAGTGGGCTGTGCATGAGGAAGCCCGACGATGCGCCTATCGCCACGCCGATCACGGCCAGGAGCACAACCGGCGACAGCCTCAGCCGCGCCGCGAGGGGCTGGCTCAAGGACACGACGACAAGCAGGGACCCGAACACGGCCAATACGGGGACGATATCGACCATACGTCATCCTCGAGGGCGCCCGGGCGCCCCGGGAACGGCGAAATCATTGTCGCGTTGGAGAGTTTTGGGTGTCAAACCCGGCAGGCGGTCTCGGGCGGTTCGATTCGGGCGCCCGCGGACGCCGTCCGGTTCATCTTGGTTGGAACGAATGGCGATCAACCGCATTGGATCGCCGTGGGCGCACCGCCAAGGTTTGCGCCGCGCGTCCGATCAGGCCCTGTTCGTCGCAGAGAGCCGATTCGGCGAGCCCGCAGCCGTCGCCCCCAAACAGGCTGCCCGATTGCACGCAGATCCACTCCCCGATAAGGCCGCGGAAGAGGTGGATCGTCAGATCGCAATTTACGAACACGTACATGTCGAAGTCCAGCGGCGCGCTGATAGGCGATCGGATTCTCGCCCTTGACCAACGGAAACTTCAGGCGAAACCAGACTGCCGATGGCCCGTTGAAGAAACGGCCCTCTGCGAGCCGGTTCTCGACTAGGTTTCCATATTCCGGATCTGGGCCGCTGTATGACGCCCGGTCCTGCGCGGACTCCTGCCAAGTCTTCGGCGCCCGCGGGACCGGATGGCCCGGCGCACCTTCGGGAATCGGAAGTTCGGCTTCGCGCTGTACGAGGGCGGTGAAGCGGGCGGTATCCTTGGCTTGCCCAATCAGCCGACCCGAGCCATGGCCCGACGCGCGGCCGATATCACCTGGCCCCATTTCGATACGGCATTCGTCGATCGGCGACGGGCGCAGAAGATTGACTGTCAGTCGCCCGAGATGGGTGAGATCATCTGAAGTTGCGACGCGTTCGAGCGCGCTCAAGATCAAAGCGGAAGGGGGGCCGGCGTGTTGGTGATCGCGGCGCCATGGGCCGCGGGTGAGCGGACTGGCCAAGGAAACGCCTTCGGCGAGTTCAACATAAGCAGCGTCCAACCCGGCGCCCTCGCGAAAGCGTCCCCATCGCGGGAAGATGTGCCTGGACTGAATATCGTTGGCAAGCCGGCGGTTGTCATTTCGTTCAGCTTAGAGTGACCCGCGCCCCGAGCGCCGCCAGGCTCGGGTTAGGCATTTCTGCCCTCCTGTCGCGTAGCATTGTCATCCGTAACGTCGCGACCCACTTTTGTCTCGACGTGCCAGGGGGTTCACATGCCAATGGCGTCGAGCCGATCGCCTGGTCCTTCGACGGCGCCGTCAACCAGACATGGACCCATGCAGGGCCAGTCCGGCAGGGACATCCCGGGGCTTTCGCGTGGGAACTGGCGACAAGGTTTCGTCGTGCGCCGGCGGTAAGCCGCCGTAGAGCGCGGGGCGCCCGCCAGGGGGGTCCGGAATGCGCGCCCGCTAGTCCAGCAGCGCGCCCACCAGCCCCGATTCGGGATCCGCGAGTTCGTCGATCACGCTGTAATGATGTTTGTCTGGCGCTTCCCAGCAAAGCGTCGCGGCGCCGAGCCCAGTCCAGGCGTTGGCGATGAGCGCGTTCTGGCGGCGGAATTCGGCGCGCTCCGCTCCGCCGACCCAGGCGATCAGCCGCGCGCCGTCGATCGGCTCGAGCAGGGCGGGGCTCTCCATGCGAGCCTCCTCGGCGTCGAGATTCAGCTCCGTATTCATCTTCGTACGCATGAGCGGGCGCAAATCGTGCACGCCTGAAATCGTGACTGCCCGATCTATGCGCGCGAGCAGGGCAGGGGCAAGCGGCGAGGTCGTCGTCAGCATGCGCGAGGCCAGATGCCCGCCGGCGGAATGGCCGGTAAGGTGAATTGGCCCGGCCACGAGCGCCGCCGCCGACGAGACCGCGGCGCTGACGTCGCCGACGATTTCGCGAATGCGCACGTGTGGGCAGAGGCGGTAGCTCGGCATTGCTACCGCATAGCCGCGCCGCAGCGGCCCTTCCGCCAGGTGCGACCAACAGGAATTGTCGAACCGCAGCCAGTAGCCGCCATGAATGAAGATGACGAGGCCGTTGGGCGCGCCCGCGGGCAAAAATAAATCGAAGCGCTGGCGCTCGGAAGGGCCGTAGGGCAAGGCCAGCTTCATTGCGTAACGACCGGATTCGCGCCACGCTGCGGCGGCGGCGGCCCAGGCCGCGGGGTAGGCGTCGCCGCCGACGATATGCGGGGCGTTCGCGTAGGCGTCGTCCCAATTCTGGAGCGAAAGTTGCAGCATGGCCAGAGGATTAGCGCAACGAACGGCCTGCGTACAGGCCTGGCGCGAAAATATTTTAGGTCTATATATTTGAAGCTTGAAAAATATCGAGATCCATGCGACTTTCCCCGTGAGTTGGCCTAAGATCAGCGCGTTGATGAGGAGGAAAGCGACGTGAAGCTCGGTCCGTCCGCCCATGTCGACACTTTCGCGCGGGACAATCTGCCACCGCCCGAGCAATGGCCGGAGTTCCGCATGCAGGGCTTCGACTACCCCGAATATCTCAACGCCGCCGTCGAACTGACCGATCGAATGGTCGAGCGCGGCTTCGGCGACTCCACCGCTTTGATCGGTCATGGACGGCGTCGCACCTACAAGGAACTCGACCGACTGGAGCAACCGGCTCGCCCACGCCCTCGTCGAGGACTACGGCGTAAAGCCGGGCAACCGCGTGCTGATCCGCTCCGCCAACAATCCCGCGATGGTCGCGATGCTGGCTCGCCGCCACCAAAGCGGGCGCCGTCGTCGTCAACACGATGCCGATGCTGCGCGCCGGCGAGCTTTCCAAGATCGTCGACAAGGCGGAGATCTCGCTCGCGCTCTGCGACACGCGCATACTCGACGAACTCGCGGCCTGCGCCAAGGACAGCCGCTTCCTCAAGAGCGTCGTCGGTTTCGACGGCACCGCCAACCACGACGCCGAACTCGACCGTGTCGCGCTCAACAAGCCGGTGCGCTTCGAAGCGGTCATGACGGGGCGCGATGATGTCGCGCTGCTCGGCTTTACCTCGGGCACGACCGGTTGACGCCAAGGCGACGATGCATTTTCATCGCGATCTGCTGATCATCGCCGACGCCTACGCCAGGTCAGGTGCTGCAGGTTCAGCCCGACCGACGTCTTCGTCGGCTCGCCGCCGATTGCATTTACTTTCGGCCTGGGCGGGCTCGCAGTATTTCCGCTGCGCTTCGGCGCGGCCGCCGCGTTGATCGAGACTGCGACGCCGCCGAACCTCATTCACATCATCGAGACCTACAAGGCGACGGTTTGCTTCACCGCGCCGACCGCCTATCGCGCCATGCTCGCGGCGATGGACGACGGCGCCGATCTCTCCTCGCTGCGCGTCGCGGTCTCGGCCGGAGAGACGCTGCCGGGCCCGATCTACGAGGCCTGGACGAGCAAGACCGGGGTGCCGATCATCGACGGCATCGGTTCGACTGAAATGCTGCATGTCTTCATTTCCAACCGGCTCGACGACAGAAAACCGGGCTCGACCGGCAAGCCTGTGCCTGGCTACGAGGCTAGGATCGTCGACAACGATTTCCATGAGGTCCCGCGTGGGACGGTCGGACGGCTCGCTGTGCGCGGGCCGACGGGATGCCGGTATCTCGCCGACGAACGTCAACTGGACTATGTCCAGAGCGGCTGGAACATCACCGGCGACGCCTTCAGTCAGGACGCGGACGGATATTTCCATTTCGCCGCGCGCAATGACGACATGATCGTCTCCGCCGGCTACAATATCGCCGGCCCCGAGGTCGAGACGGCGCTGCTGACCCACGAGGCGGTGCCGAATGCGCCGTCGTCGGCCTGCCCGACGAGGAGCGGGGCCAGATCGTGACCGCCTTCGTCGTTCTGAAATCGGGCTTTGCCGGCGACGAAGCGATGGCGCTCCGGTTGCAGACCCACGTCAAGGCGACCATCGCGCCGTACAAATATCCGCGCTCGGTCCGCTTCGTCGAGGCCTTGCCGAAGACGCAGACTGGCAAGATCCAGCGTTTCCAACTCAAGGCGTCGGCGGGGGAATGAGCGAAGACATTTTTGCGCGCACGCGCGCTCAGTTCGAACTGCCCGAGGGAATCCTCTATCTCGACGGCAATTCCCTCGGCGCCATGCCCAAGGCGGCGCGCGAACGCGTCCGGCGCGAACTCGACGAGAACTGGGGACGCGAACTGATACGGGCCTGGAACAGCGCCGGCTGGATCGACATGCCCGCGCGCATCGGCGACCGGATCGGGAGGTTGATCGGCGCGCCGGCAGGCTCGGTTGTGGCGGGCGATTCGACCTCGATCAATCTCTATAAGGCGCTGATGGCGGCGCTCCGGCTGGCCAGCGGGCGCAAGAGCATCCTCTCCGACAGCGGCAATTTCCCAACCGATCTCTACATCGCCGAGGGCGCGATCGCGACGCTCGATCGTGGCCACCGGCTGAAGATCGCGGCTCCAGAAGCCGTCGAAGCGGAACTCGACGAGAGCGTCGCCGTACTGATGCTTACGGAAGTCGACTATCGCACCGGCCGTCTCCACGACATGGCCGCACTCACCGCCAAGGCCAAGTCGCTCGGCGTCGTCACGATCTGGGATCTCGCCCATTCCGCGGGCGCGCTACCCGTGGAGTTGACCGCCTGCGGCGCCGACTTCGCGATCGGCTGCGGCTATAAATACCTTAACGGCGGCCCGGGAGCGCCAGCCTTCATCTATGTCAGACCCGATTTGCAGGACGAAGTCGCGCCCACGCTTTCGGGCTGGATGGGTCACGCCGCGCCGTTCGAATTCGAACTCGGCTATCGTCCAGCCGCCAGGATCGATCGCCTGCGCGCCGGCACGCCGCCGGTGCTATCGATGGCCGCGCTGGAGGCGGCGCTGGAGGTCTGGGAGGGCGTCGACCTGAACGCGCTGCGAGCGCGCTCGATCGAACTGAGCGAAGCCTTCGTCGCCAAGGTCGAGGACCTCGCGCCGGAACTCGAATTCGCGTCGCCGCGCGATCCGCGAAAGCGCGGCTCTCAGGTCTCCTTCCGCTTCGTCGAAGGCTATGCTGCGATGCAGGCGCTGATCGCGGGCGGCGTGATCGGCGACTTCCGCGCGCCGGACATAATGCGATTCGGCTTCACGCCGCTCTACCTCGGCTTGCGGGATGTCGAGGAGGCGGCGAACCGCCTCGGCGCTATCATCCGCGGCCGGCTCTGGGATCGGCCGGAATTTCACGCGCGGAACAAAGTGACATGAGCAAGCCGAGCGATGCGCCAGAAGGCGCCGAACTGAACTTTCGCGGCCGTATGTCCTATGGCGACTATCTCCGACTCGATAAGGTGCTGAGCGCTCAGGCGCCATTGTCTGATGCGCCCGACGAGATGCTGTTCATCATCCAGCATCAGACCAGCGAACTCTGGATGAAGCTGGCGATCAAGGAAATTCGCGCCGCCTGTGAGGCGATCCACCATGACGACCTGCAGCCCGCCTTCAAGATGCTGGCGCGGGTTTCGCGAATTTTCGAGCAACTGAACGGCGCGTGGGACGTGCTGCGCACGATGACTCCCAGCGACTATTCACAATTCCGCGATCGCCTCGGCCAATCCTCCGGCTTTCAGTCCTGGCAGTATCGCGCGATCGAATTCCTGGCCGGCAACCGCAACGTCGCAATGCTGAAGCCGCATGAGCACTATCCCGCGATCATTGCCGAGCTCGAGGCGATCCTCGCGCGGCCGAGCCTCTATCAGGAAGCGATCCTGCTGCTGCGGCGAAGCGGCTTCGAGGTCGGCGTCGCCGGAGAATTGTCCGACCTGCGCACGCCGCATGTCGAAAGCGCCGAGGTTCGCGCCGCCTGGGCGAGCGTCTACCGCGACCCGGCCTCCCACTGGGCGCTCTATGAACTCGCGGAAAAGCTGATCGACTTCGAGGATTATTTCCGTCGCTGGCGGTTCAACCACGTCACGACCGTCGAACGCGTCATCGGCTTGAAGCGCGGCACCGGGGGCACTTCTGGAGTGTCCTATCTCAAGCGCATGCTTGAAGTCGTGCTGTTTCCCGAACTCTGGAACCTGCGTACGGAGCTCTAGCGCCCCCGGTCAACTTGACGCTGCGTGAGCGTAGGGCGATCCGGCGCAGTCCAATTTGGCGAATGATTTCAGAGCTTGTTAACCCTGGTCCGTTAAGAGCTTAATGCGATCTATTGGACGTCCGTTCCTCAGGGCGTTCCAAAGGCATGATGCCGCCAGATTCCGTCGGTGCGAGCCCGACATCTCCCCCTCTTCCTCAAACGCTTCCGACTTGCGTGGGCGCATGGCGGGGGTGGCGCGGATTACGCCCCGCTTTCACTCCTCGACCGCACAATTCAAGGGAACCGCCGGGATCCGCAACTCATGTTCGAATTCGTAAACTCCCGACTGTCGATATCGATCCGCCTCGCGCTAATCGGAGCTTTGTTCCTAGCGCCGATCGTTCTGCTCGTTTACCTCTTCGTGCAGCAGTCGCTCAGCGATATCGAGTTCGCGCAGCGCGAAATAGACGGCGCGCATTACCTCGCGCAGATTTGGCCGACATTCGCCAAGACGGCCGCTTTCGGGGTCGCGGCGCAAGACGAGATCGCCGACAGGGCGAGCTATGACGCGCTTTTCGGCACTGCCGATGCCTCCGCCGCCTTTGCGGACGCTCACGATGTTGCCGCCAAGCTGGAGGCTGGCAAGACCTACATTGGGGCTGTCGCCGACAAGTCTAACCTGACGCTTGATCCGGATCTCGACAGTTTCTATGCCATGGATGCGGCGACCGTGCGTATTCCCGGAATTGAGACCGCGGCGGTGGCGCTCGTGCAGGCGGTCGCAGAGCCGGAATCGAATCCTGCGCGCATCGTCGATATCGCTTTCGCGGTCGATCACCTGCGCATCAGCGCCGCCGACGCGGCCAGCTCGCTCGATTCCGCAATGAAGAACAACGCCGCCGGCATCACGGCCAAGACGCTCTCCGCGCCCGCCGCTGCGCTCAAGGGCGCCGCAGACGCGCTGCTCGAGCAAGGCAAGGTCCTACTGGAGGGGCGCCAAGCCCGACAACTCGCTGAGACCGAGGCTGCGCTGTTGAAACAGGTCGATGCGATCTGGGGGCCGACGAATGCCGAAGTCGCCAGGCTATTGCAAGCGCGCATCGACGGCTTCGTCTCGCGCATGATTCGCAGCCTCGCTTTCGCTGGGGTCTTTCTGGCGGCTGCGATTCTGTTCTCGCTCGCGATCGCGCGCGGGCTCTCGGGCAGGCTGCGGCAATTGCTCGCTGTCATGGACCGTCTTGTCGCCAACGACGCCGCGCTTGAAGTCCCGTTCATTAAGGACGCCAACGAGACCGGAAGGATCGCCAAGAGCCTCGCAGTCTTCAAAGAGGCCGTCCTCGAACGCGCGGCGCTTCGGTCTGAGAAAGCGCTCGAGGACCAGCTGGCGGCGGAACGGCGAGCCAACGAGGCGGCGCGAGAGGACGCAGCTCGCAAGCAGGCTTTTGTCGTGGCCGAGGTCGCGGACGGCCTCGGGCGGCTCGCCAACTCCGATCTGACCTTTCATCTCGAGCGGGAATTTCCCGAGGAGCTCGATCGGCTCCGCGTGGACCTGAACTCGGCCGCGGCGCAATTGCGCCGCGCGCTCGGGCGGATCGACGGCACGGCGCGAACCATCCACATCGGCGCCGACGAACTCACCGCCGCTGTCGACGAACTGCAGGGCAGAACAGAACAGCAGGCGGCCAGCCTGGAAGAAACCGCCGCCGCGCTCGATGAAATTACCGCCACAGTGCGCAAGTCCGCCGAGGGCGCGGTTCGCGCGCGCGAGGTCGTCGCGGCCGCCGACAACAACGCCAAGCGCGGGGTCGCCGTCGTCAGTCAGGCGGTCGAGGCCATGGCCGGAATCGCCAAGTCAGCCGAGCAGATCAGCCGGATCATCGGTCTGATGGATGAGATCGCCTTCCAGACCAACCTGCTTGCGTTGAACGCTGGCGTTGAGGCGGCCCGAGCGGGCGATTCCGGGCGCGGGTTTGCGGTTGTGGCTTCAGAAGTCCGCGCCCTCGCGCAACGGTCGGCCGAAGCCGCGAAAGAAATCAAGGCGCTCATATCCGTTTCAAGCGGACAGGTCGATCAGGGCGTCAAGCTGGTCGCCGAGACCGGCCGCGCGCTGGAGCGCATAATGTCGCAGGTCGCCGAAATCAACGCCGCAGTCGGCGACATCGCCGGCAGCGCGAACGAGCAGGCGACAGGTCTCCAGGAAATCAACATTGCAATCAACCAAATGGATCAGGTGACGCAACAGAACGCGGCCATGGTCGAGGAGTCGACCGCCGCTTGCCACTCGCTCGCGGGCGAGGCTGAGAATCTCGCCCAAATGATCGCTCAGTTCCGGATCGGGGCTCCAACCGACAATAGCGACGCCGCGCCCGATGCGCGCAAGGCTTCGCCGCAAGGCCGCCGCAAGGACGGGGCCGGCGCGCCGCAGCGTCGGTCAGCCCCCTCGCACGCCCATCGCGCGGCCTAGTCAATCGGCGACGGGAGTCCGAAACCGCCGCCTAACTCGCGTAACAATAGAGGAGCTTCTCGTTGGAACCGACGACCGCCGCAATCGCAGGCCCTCGCGTGCTGGAATTGGCCGCGGCGCTCGACCTGACCGCCGCCGTTCCTCTCGCCGAGCAACTGATGAAATGCATCGGCGAAGACCTGAGCCTCGACGCCTCGAAGGTGCAGCGCCTCGGAGCGTCCTGTGTGCAGGTTCTCCGGTCTGCTGCCCGCACCTGGTCGAGGGAAGGCGCGTCCTTGACGATCGAGCAGCCATCCCAGCGTTTTCTCGAGGATCTCGGCCTGCTCGGATTTGATCCCGTAACCCTTCTGGATGGAGCCAAGCCGCTATGAACACAAAGATTCTCACGGTCGACGATTCGCGCACCATGAGGGACATGCTCAGGCTGGCGCTGACGTCGGCGGGTTACAACGTCGTTCAGGCGGTCGACGGGCTCGACGGGCTCAGCGTGCTCGAACGCGAGGAGCCGGACCTCGTCATCACCGACATCAACATGCCCAAGCTCGACGGCTTTGGCTTCATCGAGGGGGCGCGCCGGACGGACAAGTTTCGTGTGATCCCAATTCTGGTTCTGACCACCGAAAGCGATCCAGAGAAGAAGCAGCGTGCGCGCAGCGCGGGCGCCACGGGGTGGATCGTCAAGCCGTTCGACCCCGTTAAGCTTGTCGACGTCATTCGCCGCGTGGCCGCCTAACGTCGCGAGGGATTTCCAGATGGACGCGATGCAGGCGATTCGAGAGACCTTCTTCCAGGAATGCGAGGAGCAACTCGGCGAGCTCGAGACGGGGCTGCTCGCGATGGAGGAGGGTGACTCCGATACCGAGACCGTAAATGCAGTGTTCCGTGCAGTGCATTCGATCAAGGGCGGCGCCGGCGCCTTCAAGCTCGATCGACTTGTGCGTTTCGCGCATGCTTTTGAGACCACACTCGACAAGATCCGCAACGGCCTGCTGACGCCTTCCTCGCAAGTCCTGAAAGTCATGCTGCGCGCAGCCGACGCGCTCGCCGACCTCGTGCGCGATGCGCGCACCGGCGGCGACTTCGACGAGACCCGCTCGCAGGAATTGCTCGCTGAAATGAAGGCCTTCACGGATGGCGCGGCGTCGGATCCGCCGGCCGTGGAGGATGAGCCCGCCGATCCGTTCCAGGCGATGGGCTTCGAGCCCTTGACGCTTTCGTTTGACGATGACGAGCCGGCAGAGCCCGAGGCGCCCGCCGGCTTCGACTATATCATCGCCTTCAAGCCCAAGCCGGACCTCTACAACAAAGGCAACGAGACGACGCGGCTGATGCGCGAACTGGCTCGACTCGGCGCGATTTCGGTCGAGTGCGACGCTTCACGTATTCCAGCCCTCCCAAACCTCGATCCCGAGGCGTCCTATCTCAGCTGGCGCATAAGTCTGAAGTCGACCGAAAGCCTCGAGACAGTGCGGAATGTGTTCGAATTTGTGGAGGGCGATTGCGAACTTGAGGTACGGGTCGCGGATGCCGCCGGGGAGCGGGCCGAATCGGCCGAGCCCATCGGGGCCCCGGCAACGCCGATTGTTGTCGCTCCGGCTGCGGCGGCGCTGCAAACGCCCGTCGCCGTCTCGGTCAAGCCTCCGGCGGCGCCAAGTGAAACGAGAAGCGCGCGCGATGCGAGCAAAGCCGACGCGGCGGCCGCCAACCCGAATTCGCAACAGGGCACAATCCGCGTCGATCTCGATCGTGTCGATCGCCTGATCAATCTGGTGGGCGAACTCGTCATCAATCAGGCGATGCTGACCCAACGCGTGCTCGAGGCCGGCGTCGGCAAGGCCGCCAGCGTCTCGGCCGGTCTCGAGGATCTCGAACATCTCACGCGCGACATCCAAGAAAGTGTGATGGCCATCCGCGCGCAGCCCGTGCGGCCCCTCTTCCAGCGCATGTCGCGCATCGTGCGCGAAGTCGCCGACGCGACGGGCAAGTCGGTGCGGCTGAAGACGGAAGGCGAAAACGCCGAAGTCGACCGCACTGTCATCGAGCGGCTCGCCGATCCGCTTACGCACATGATTCGCAACGCCGTCGACCATGGGTTGGAGACGCCCGAGGCCCGCGCCGCCGCCGGCAAGCCTGAACAAGGCGAAGTCCGGTTGAGCGCCGCGCACAAGTCGGGGCGCGTGATCATCGAGGTCTCCGACGATGGCGCCGGCATCGACCGACCGCGCGTGAAGGCGATTGCGATCCGCAAGGGCCTGATCCCGCCCGACGCGGTCCTGACCGACAGCGAGATCGACAACCTGCTGTTTCTGCCCGGCTTCTCCACCGCCGAGGCCGTCTCGAGCATTTCCGGCCGCGGCGTCGGTATGGACGTCGTAAAGCGCTCGATTCAGGCGCTCGGCGGCCGCATCTCGATTTCCTCGCGTCCCGGGCTGGGCTCGACCTTCTCGATGAGCCTGCCGCTGACCTTGGCCGTGCTCGACGGTATGGTCGTCAAGGTCGCCGACCAAACCCTGGTCGTGCCGCTGACCACGATCCTGGAGACGCTCAAGCCGAAGCCCGGAGACGTCTATGGTCTTGGGCCGGATTCGCAGGTCATCGGCATTCGCGGAGGCTTCACTCCCCTGATCGACGTCGCCAAGGCGCTCGGCTTCCGGGCGGCGCGCTCCGACCCTCTCGCCGGCGTCACGCTCCTCATCGAGACCGAAGGCGGCGCACGCAGCGCGCTGATGGTCGACGCGATCCAGGACCAGCGTCAGGTGGTCATCAAGAGCCTGGAGGCCAATTACGGCCATGTCGATGGCATTGCGGCCGCAACGATCCTGGGTGACGGCCGCATCGCCTTGATCCTTGACGCCGATGCGATCGTGGCGGCTTCGAACCGCAATTCTACGCCCTCCGAAACTCTCCTTGCAGCAGCAGGATAACATCCATGGCCGACTTCGAGAACAAGGCGAACCCCAGCGCCCGCGAATACATCACGTTCCGCATCGGGAGCCAATATTTCTGCGTCGACATCATGTCGGTGCGCGAGATCCGCGGCTGGACTCCGGCGACCGCGCTGCCGCGTGCGCCCGGCTTCGTGCGCGGGGTGATAAATCTACGCGGAATTGTCTTGCCGGTCGTTGATCTCGCGGAGCGGCTCGGCTTCACGCCGGCCGAGCCGACGCCCCGGCACGTCATCATCGTCGCGCAGACCGGGCGCCAGATCGTCGGTCTGCTCGTCGACGCGGTCTCCGATATCATCGCGATGCCAAGCGAGAAGGTTCAGCCGACGCCGGATGTCGGTTCGGAAGCCGCGAAGGCGTTCGTGGTTGGCGTGATGGCGATCGACGATCGCATGGTCAGCCTGATCGCGCTCGACAGCGTCATGCCGAGCGCCGCGGGAGAGGCCGCGTGACCGCGATCCAGCCCAGACTCGCGGCGGACGAAAATGCCCAGCCGATGATTCCCGGCGAATTCAATTTGAGTTGCGGCGATTTCCGTCGCATCTCGGCGATGATTTACAGCGACGCCGGCATCTATCTGCCCGAGTCCAAGGCTGCGTTGGTCTACGCGCGCCTGGCCAAGCGATTGCGCGCGCTGCATCTGGACGCGTTCCGCGATTATTGCCAACTCGTCGAGGGGCCTGATGGCGCCCGTGAGCGCCAGGAGATGCTCGCCGCGTTGACGACCAACGTCACACGCTTCTATCGCGAGCCGCATCATTTCGAACATCTCAAGAACCGAGTGCTGCCGAAACTGGTTCCATCGGCCTCCCGCGGCGGCAAGATCCGAATCTGGTCGGCGGCCTGCTCGAGCGGTCAGGAGCCCTATTCGGCCGCCCTCACGATTCTGTCGCTGTGGCCCGAGGCGCATCGCCACGACGTGCGCATTCTGGCGACGGACATCGACCCGCATATGGTCGCGGCGGGCCGGGCGGGCGTCTATTCGGAGGCTCAGCTCGAGCCTGTGCCTGTGGATCTGCGCAAGCGCTTCTTCGAGCCGCACGAGGCCGCAGGCCAGAGGCAGTGGCGCGTCGGAGAGGAAATGCGCACGCTGGTCGCTTTTCGTCAGCTCAATCTGATCGACGCCTGGCCGATGCGCGGAACCTTCCACGCTATCTTCTGCCGCAACGTCGTCATCTATTTCGACGAGCCGACGCAGCAGGAAATATGGGTGAAATTTGCGCCTCGGCTCGAACCCGAAGGATCTCTCTATATCGGCCATTCCGAGCGGGTGACGGGGCCGGCGGCCGCGCGCCTGTCGAATGACGGAATTTCCACCTATCGCCTTTCGGGAGTGGCCCGTTCATGAAGCCCGTTCGCGTTCTAGTCGTCGACGATTCCGCTTCCATGCGCGCATTGATTTGCGTGACGCTGGCGGCCGATCCCGACATCGTCGTCGTCGGGCAGGCCGCCGATCCTTTGCAAGCGCGCGAGGCGATCAAGAGTCTCAATCCCGACGTGATGACGCTCGATGTCGAAATGCCGAAGATGAACGGCCTCGACTTTCTCGAGAAAGTCATGCGCTTGCGTCCGCTGCCCGTCGTAATGGTGTCTTCGCTGACGGAAAGAGGCGCGGCGGCGGCGATCAGCGCGATGGAGATCGGCGCTGTCGATTGCGTCGGCAAGCCGACCATCGAGCAGCCCCATTCGTTCGCAGGCCTGACTGAGAAGGTCAAGATGGCCGCGCTGGCGCGCTTCGCCGGGCGCGTCGCGTCGCCGCCGGCCAAGGCGCGCGAGTCTTCGCCATTGGCCCTCAACGGTCGTCTGGTTGCGATCGGCGCCTCGACGGGAGGCGTCGAGGCGATCCTAACGATCCTTTCCGAATTTCCCAGAAATTGTGCGCCGACTCTGGTCACGCTGCATCTCCCCGCGCCATTCACGAAAACTTTTGTGCAACGGCTTGATCGGCTTTGCGCGGCCAGCGTCGCGGAGGCGACTGATGGCGCCCCCATAGAGCCTGGGCTGATATATATCGCGCCGGGCAGCCACAGCCATCTCGAAGTCATGCGCACGGATGTTCTCCGCTGTTCAGTGCGCGCGGGTGAACTCGTCAGCGGCCATCGGCCGTCGGTGGACGTTCTGTTCAACTCGATCGCCAGGACATTGGGTCAGAAAGCCGTCGGCGTAATTCTGACGGGCATGGGAGCTGACGGCGCCAACGGTTTGCTGGCCATGCGACGCGCGGGCGCGCGTACGATCGGCCAGGATGAAGCCAGCTGCGTTGTCTACGGAATGCCAAAGACTGCATTTCAGTTGGGCGCGGTCGAGAAGCAGGTCCCGCTTTCCTTGATCGCAATGGAAATCGCTGAACTCACTTCGACGGCGCGTACAAAGGAGTTGACCCAATGACGCTCGCAAACAAACTCGAAGTGATGGTGGTCGACGATACTTCGGTCAGCCGGATGTTGATCACGGAAGCGCTCGCGGAGATCGGAATCAACAATCTTGCGCTGGCCAAGGACGGGAAGCAGGCGCTCGGCGCCTTGATGTCCAAGCCCGTCCATCTCGTCATCTCGGACATGAACATGCCGGGCCTCGACGGGCTCGGTCTGTTGAAGGCGTTGCGCGAATACAAGCCGACCAGCAAGATCGGCTTCATCCTGATTACCGGCAGCCCGGACAAGTCCCTGATCGATCGCGGCCGCGCTCTGGGGCTGAACAATTTTATCGCCAAGCCTTTCTCGACCAAGACCGTCAGGAGCGCGATTGAAGCGGTGGTGGGAAAGTTGACATGATCGATTTGGACGCAGATGTCCGGCGCATCCACCTCGTACAAGGCGAGTACAAGGTCAGCGACGACCCTAAAGTCGTGTTCTCGACGATTTTAGGTTCTTGCGTTGGCGCCTGCATTCGCGACCCCGCAAGGGGCGTCGGCGGCATGAATCACTTTCTGCTGCCGGGCGTCGACGCCGGAGACGACGCGCGAGATTCCGAGCGCATGGGCGTGCATCTGATGGAATTGCTCGTCAACGGTCTGATGCGCCAGGGTGCGCACCGCGATCGTCTGGAGGCCAAAGTGTTCGGCGGCGCCAGGATGATGCGGGGCCTCTCCGACATCGGACTGAAAAATGCCGAGTTCGCTCGCCGCTTCCTCAAATACGAAGGCATTCCGATTGTCGGCGGCGATACAGGCGGCGAGCGCGGCCGTCGGCTGCAGTTCTGGCCCGTCTCGGGCCGGGCGCGGCAGAGTTACATTGCCTCGGGCGTGGAATCCGCAAACCGCGCATCCGCCGGTCGCGCGCCAGCTCATGAGCGCAATATCGCGGGCGATGTCGATCTGTTCTGAGAGGGGGTTGCGTATGCGTAAAGACAGGGCAGCGGCAAAGCAAGGCCCACGCCAGAGGGGCGGATCTCTCGAGCCGATCGGGGCGCCGATCGGGCGCGCCGGCGCGGAGCTGGCGAAGATCGTGCAGACGATCTCCGACCTTGAGGACGTGGTGGGCCACGCCATCGGCAGCGCCAACTCCACGCGCGAATTGAAGATCGAGGAATTGCAGAAGCTCGACTATGTCCGCCAGAAGATCGAAGGCGCGGCCGAGTTTCTCAATGCATTGATGCGCGATCTACCCAAGGACTGGCTGGTCGACGCAGCGCAAGCTGCGCGGGCCGTCGCTTTGACGGATCTGGCGAACCGGCTGGGCGGCGTCAAGCCGGCCGCCCAGCAAGAACGCGCCTTGCCCCGCGGCGACATCTACGAACTGTTTGATTGACGAGCGGGCGGCGGCGCCGCGGATATTTCTGCGGCCGACTTTGCTTCCGTGCGAAATGTCACTGTCGAACAAGAAGAGTTGCAAACACGCAAAAGCGGATCGCGATGGAAATCAGCAGTCACGAATGGCGTTGACCTTTTGCTGAACGGAAATCCCTGAGCCGGCTTTCTGGATTGTGCGCGATTTGCAATCCAACGAAAAGCAAATCGGGATCTAATAGGCCATCGACGAGACCCCAAATTCCCGATTGCGACGTGGGACGTCGAGTATGGCTATGTTTTGAGAGGCGCCCGCACCACACAAAGAGCAAAGACAAGTGCGGCGCTTCGGCAGGTCTTGTGGGTGGCTTCGGAGGCAAGTCGAGCGCTTGTCGGGCGGATAAAGGATCGCGTTTTCGTCATCGGAACGGGCCTGTCCCGCCCTCTCGATCGGAGAGGCGACGCGCGGACGCAAGGCGATGTCGACGTGACTTTGAGGCGGGATTTCGGCGATGGGCCGCGAACTGTTGCGAAGAAGCAACGTTGCAATACAATTGGGCGCGTTAAATTGACTCTGAGGAGAGCGCCCTTTAGGAAGTAGAGGGTCCGTTTTTATCGGGGGGCTGGCGATGAGATTGGCTCAATTTGTTTTGCTTGCGATCTTGCTCGGTTCGACGACCGCGTACGCCGCGGACTTGCCGACGAAGAAGGCGCCTCCCGCGTCCCCCGCGCCCGCGCCTTTCAGTTGGACCGGCTTTTACGTCGGCGCCTACGCCGGCGGGTCGTTCGGCAACACCAACATGCAGGAGATCAACGGCGCTGGCGAACTTGCGTTCCTGCCCGGCCAAGCGACGAACGCCAATATCGATCCGGATTTATTCACCCTCGGCGGATTTGCCGGCTACAACTATCAGTTCCCCTCGTCGTTCGTTCTGGGCGGTGAAATCGAATTTGGCGGAAACACCGGCAGCGCGACGGGAACGACATTTAGCGGGGTTATTCCGGGAGCCCCGGCTATTGAGGATAATATCCCGACCTATAACAAATTGAGTTTGCCTTGGGACTTTCGGGCTCGGGTGCGCATGGGTTGGGCGGTCGGCACCGTCATGCCTTTCATTGCAGGCGGCCTGAGCGTGACCGAAGCCAACCTCGACCTGACGTTTCCCTGTCCTAATTTTCCGGCCCCGGGCGTGACGACGTACACGGCCAATTCGTCACAGACCCTTACCGGGTTTAATATCGGCGCGGGCATCGACTGGGCGATCACTCCCAACATAATTGCGCGCGCCGAATACATATTCGACGACTTTGGCTCTCCCAATTTCAGCGAAGACGCGACCCAAGGGTGGAACAACAGGAAGCTGTCGAACCTGCAGAACAATACGTTCCGCCTCGCGTTGGCTTATAAGTTCTAGTCTCGACTAACCGAGGTCGCGGCGGGCTGCGGGGCGATTGCGGCAGGCTGGGCTTATAGAGGCGTTGTGATGCATCTATCGTCCGCCTCTCGTGGTCGCCGCCAAGGCGGCGAAGTCGATGAGTTGGAGGGTTTGGCGTAACGCTTCGGGCGATCTAGGAAGTCGCGGCAACGTCCCTCCGGAGGTGTTTTCCCGGCTCGGCGAGCTTGGCCGCTCCCCTCGCGCATTGCCTGAATGGGCTTAAGGAAAATCCCATTCGATGTCGGCGTGAATTCTTGTTTCGCACCGTGCATAATGCCGTAAATTGCGAGCTTGCTCATCGCTGCATTGGCTCAGCCGGCCGAGCGCCGAGGAGATTTAATCTCGGGTCACTGAGAACGCCGGCGTCGGAACGGAAATCGTCGCGGGGCTTGTGGCGCTAGCCGCCCGCCGCATTTGCGCGCCGCCGCCCTGGCAGCAGCGGGCGGGCAGGCTCATCGTCGTCTTGGGACGCCAAAGGCGCCGTCAGGGCGCGCCTGGTCGCCATGGCGCGGTCGGCCTGTTCAAATCGCAGGCCGCTACGGTCGAACTGAAAATGTTCGATCAGGCCGGAGAGTTTCGACAACAACTCGTCTAGCGACCGGCCGGTCTCGACGGCGGCGTCCGCGAAGGCGCCGTCCGCGCGCATTGCGTCGGAGATGCGCTGCAGGCCGCCACGAATGTGCTCGAGTTCGCCGCGTGGCGCCGTCGAGGCCGTGTCGGCCGCGGCGGTCGTTCGTTCCCATTGCGCGCGCTCGACGACCATGCGCTCCAGCGAGGCGCAGGCGCCATGCATCTCGTCGGCGCTGAGGCGAGCCTGTCCAACGGTCTGCGACAGCAGGGCGCCGAGGTCTTTCGCCGCCGAGGTGGAGCGCAACGCGAGCGCGCGCATCTCCTGCGCAACGACCGCTATGCCGCGGCCGGCCTCGCCCGCGCGCGCCGCTTCGACGCCTGCATTCAGGGCGAGCAGGCTGATCTGGAATGCAACCTCGTCGATCAACGTCGCGATCTCGCCAATGCGTTCGCCCGATTGCGCGATCGTTTCGAGCGTCTTTGCGCCCCGGCGCGCGGCGGGGACATTCGCCGCCGCGCTCTCGCCCAGCGCCGCTAAGGTCAGCCGCGCGCGCGACGACGCCTCGGCTATCGTCTCGCCCCTGGCGGCTTCCGCGTCGAGCGCGCGCATCACCTGTTCGAGGTGTCCCGCGCGTTGGTCGCCGCGTCGCGCCAGCTTCTCGGCGCCTTCGGAAATATCGTGCGACTTCGCGCGGATCGCGCCAGCGCTGGTGGCGAAGGCGAGGATGGCCTTGGCGAACAGGGTCACGGCCTGATCGAACCGCGCCGCGATCGGCGCCGCCTCGCCCGCGAGGCTTTCGCCGAGCCGCACAGAGAGGTCGCCGGCGGCGAGCGCGCGCAACGCCTCGCCGATCTTCTGCAGCGCCTCGGCATGTGCGAGCGCATTCGAATTGCGCGCCTTGTTGGCGGCGGCGACTTCCGCCTGCAAGCGACTCGCAATGTCCTGGCCTTCGCTGCGGGCGCGTTCGGCGGCCTTCGCGCCTCGACGCAGACAGGCGCGCGCGATCCGGCCGACTTCGTCCGCCCGCTCGGCGTCTGGCGAAGCGGCGTCGGCTTCAAGAGCGTCGGCAAGCCGCGTGATCGGCGCGACGACGAGTGCTCGCACCGCCAATCCCGCGCCGGCGAGGACCGCTAGCAGCGTGCCGGCGAGCAGGGCAGAGAGCATGGGCGCGTCGGCGCCCGCCGACATCGCCGATCCGGCGAAGCCCGTGATCGCGGCGACCGCGAGGACGCCGGCGCTCGCGAAGATGGCGACGGTCTTGCGCGCGAAGCTCATGCCGGCGTTCCCTGCGTCAGGCCGTTCGAGATCGCTCGGATTGACGCGGCGCTTGGCGCCAACCTCGTCGGGCCTGCGAGACGCGGCGAGGACGCCGTCGGCGCCGGCGTTCCGACCGGCGGGCAGCGGGCCGCGCATCTGCGCGCACGTTGCCGGCCGCTACGTCGGCGGAGCCGGCGCGCGTCGGATGCCTCGTTGCGAATTCGACCTCTCGATTCGATGGCCGCCCATTCCTTGGCAAGGCGCACGCCGTTCGCGCACTCGCGGTGGACGGCGGGCCGTTTTGACGCCCGAGGGTAGGAAGCCGGGCTTGCGCCGCGCTGTCCTGCCACGCCGCTCTCGCTTTCCCATTCAAACCGCATTTCCCCCAATTCATTCCGAAAAACCGGCGGCCGAGTGATCTTGCTGGCGGCGCCGGAAGTACCCTCAATTTCCCGAGGCTGCGGTTGGGAGTTCGCGCCGGCAGCGCGACGCGGGCGCTCGGGCATGGAGGGCGCGGACGGCCAAAAGGGCTCCTCATCTCTCCCGCAGGCGGGTAAGCCGATCATCTGCTCGCCGATTTGGTCGATCGGGAACCCGAATTGCCGACGCGTCTCGGCGCTTGAAGTCGAGCGTTCGCATCAGCTCGCGATGGGCTTGATTAGCTGAAACTTCCCGCCCTCCAAACGACATCGGCTCACAGTTGTGCGGCTCAAGAAATCTTCATCGTGCGAAATCACGACGATCGCTTGCGGAAGCCCATTGAGAATCGCTATCAAGCGCTCGACCGTTTGCTCGTCGAGCCCGGTGCTCGGTTCATCCAGAAGGAGCGCCTCGGGCTCCATTGCGAGAACCGTCGCCACTGCAACGAGCCGGCGCTGCCCGCCGGAAAGTTTATGCGTTGGCCGCTCGGCGAGCGCCTGGAGGCCGAGCGCGGCAAGTGTGCGCAGGGCGATGGCGCGCGCTTCAGCCGGGCGGCGGCCGAAATTAAGGGGACCAAAAGCGACATCCTCGATCACCGTCGGGCTGAACAGTTGATCGTCCGAATCTTGAAACAGAAGCCCGACGCGCGCTCGCACCTCCCGAAAATCCCGCTCTCCCCGGCGGCGTACGCCAAAAGCCTCGATGAAGCCGGATTGCGGGCGAATAAGCCCCATCATCAAATGAAACAAAGTCGTCTTGCCCGAGCCGTTCGGACCTACGAGAGCCAGCCGATCGCCGCGTCTCAAGTCGAAATCGGCGTCGTCCAAGACAGTTCTGCCGGGCTCATAGCCGAAACTCACCGACCGCAGCTGAAATATCAACTGCTCGCTCGTGCGGTCAGACGAATTCAAGAGCGCCTACCACCAGCGCGGTCGAGGCGGCGGCGCCCGCAAAGACTGCGTCCCTCGCACCGAGCGCATGTTCTAGAACTGGAGGAAAAACGCCGTCGAACCCGCGGCATTTCATGGCCGAATGTATCCGCTCGGCGCGATCGAAACTGCGGACAAACAACATGCCGAACAAATAGCCCATACTGCGCCAACTGTGAACGTCGAACCGCATTTGAAAGCCGCGAACCGTCATCGCCACGCGAAGGCGGCGAAATTCCCGGGAAAGCACATCAATGTAGCGGACAGTCATCAGCATAAGCGCGGTGAGTTTTGGCGGAGCGCCCAGCCGTTGCAGCGCCTGGCCCACACTGACCAATTCCGCCGAACCGAGTAGGGCCAACGCGATCAATGCGACGGCGTTCGCCTTGACTGCAATTTGGATCGCCTTTGTCAGGCCTTCGCCAGAAACTGGGGTGCCGAGAATAGTTGCGATCGGCTCGCCGGGAGTCGTCAGCGGCAGGAGGACAATTACAAAAAGCATTGATCCATCGAGCGCCGCCAATGCGTCGCCGATTTTTCGCATCGGAATTCGGGCGATCGCCGTCGCGATCAACGCGACCGTGAGCACAGCGGACACGGCGACCGGACGGTTCACGGCGACCGCAAGCAGCGCAAATCCGAAGGCGGCGACGATCCGCAATCTCAGGTCGAACTCGGTCGAAAGCGCCAAGGCCGGCCGGCGATAGCCGTGGCTGGAGCAGATCTGCTTGGTCATCGACATGCGGACCTTCGCTTTCGGCTTGCCTGGCGGCGCGAACGCTCATCCGGTCCATTCCGCCTTTGCCTGGGCCGCGCCGTCGGAACGCGGCGCTCTGGCCTTGCGGTTGGCGAATCCGTAGGCCACGCCGAAAAGTCCGAAAATATAGCCGATGCCGCCCAGGACGTCGTGCCAGGTCACTTGCTCCTGGAATGCGTCGAGTTGCTCGCGCAGGGGATTGATTTGGCGAGCCACGCTTGTCTCAATCATCGTGCGCAAGGCCGCGGCGTCGACCGCCGTAGGTTCCGTCGCGGCGGAATTTGCTTCGGCAGAGGGCGCTGGCGGGGCGGCGTCCCCGCCGGAGGGGGCCGCGGGGTCGGCTTGTATCTTGGGCTGATCAAGCGGGAGAATCTGACCATTTTCGGGTAAGGGCAGAGTGTCCGGGAGTTCAGCCGCATGAACGGTGACTTTGGCGATATGCGCATCCCCGCCGTCGACGGTCACTGTATAGTCGATGCGTTGCTTGGCGACGAAGTGAAAATTGCCCTGGGCGTCGACCCCGGTTTTCAAGACTTCGACGTCGCCGGGTCCCGCCACCGTAACATCGGCTTGCTGCGCACGGCCGCCGGGCGTGAAATAAGCGTAGCCATTTATCGTAGCGCCTTCGACGGTGGCAAAGGCCTTCAACTTGTGCGCTTGAGCGGCAGGACTTGCCGATATCCAGACGGCTATAGCCGCGAGGATCGTCATGGTCCTATTTCTTGTCATGAGCCGCCTCGAGCACGATTTTCGAAGGCATGCGGGGCAGGCCCAGATTTTCTGGCCGGGAGCGCAGAAACACGCTTACGGCCGCCGCACTGAATACGGCTTCGATCGCCGCCACGGGCAAATGTGCAAAAACCAGAAGTTTCGCCGCCGGCAGAAATTCCCTGCCGCTAAGCATGAGATCAAAAGCGACGAACAAGGCCGTTAAGATAACGCCCAGGCCGCCAAGCGCGCCGGCGGCAAGAATTGCGGCGCGCGCGTCGGCGCGGCTTGCGACGATCCGAAATAACGCCCCGCAAATAACGGCCGGCGCGGCCATGTTCATGACGTTGACGCCGAGCGAGGTCAAACCGCCGAAGCCGAACAAAATCGCCTGGAGAAACAGCGCCACGAGAATGGCCGGGAACGCAGCCCACCCCAGGAAAATGCCGATCAGGCCGCTGAGCAGCAAATGGACGCTCGACGGCCCGACGGTAAAATGTACGAGCGAGGCGACGAAGAACGCCGCCGACAAGACGGCGACTTGCGGAATGCGCTCGACTTCAAGAGTGCGCAGCCCCTGCGCGCAGCCGAGGACGGCCACCGTCGCGCCCAGCGCGAGGACGGGACCCGAGAGCACGCCATCGGGAATATGCGCCACGGGCGCCCTCCTTGAGTTGATATCGCGTCGCCCGGCCGAGTCCGCCATTCGCGCTATTTCACCGCCGGCGCCGGAGGAATCATGTCGACGGTCCGCACCCACAACGTACCGCCAATTTCGGTCCCGACCGTCTTGCCGTCGGGCGATTTGCGCTGCGGACCTTCGGACAGAGCGTTAAACGCCCACCACGCCGCCTTTGGCATCGCGTAGGCGAACACGCCGCTGGCGTCGGTCTTGATGACCTGAGTATTGAAGGCGTCGGCCGGAGGCTTTACCGAACCATCATTGGTCCATTCAACTTCCACGTCGGCAAACGGAAGTGGCTTGCCGTACTTCAATACTCGTCCCCGGAATAGATTGCCGGTCCACAGTCCGTAGGGTCGAGTCAGCGGCTCGATTTCCATCGGCAGACCTACCAGCTTGTCCCAACCGTCGCCGGACCCGAAATCGACGACCACCTTGGCGAAGTGCTGAATGAAATGATTTTCGGCAGGCTCCCAATACGGCGCCGGCTCCAGGAAGAACACGTAGTCGGCTGGCTTGTCGACCTTGTAGGTGGCTGAATACGCGTTCTTGCCGTCGAACGGCTTGACGACGAGCGATGACTTCAGATCCGTTTTCTTGCCGTCCGCCAGCACCCCGAACTGCACTGGTTCGCCCATATTCATGGTCGGCCCACCTTCGACGGGATGGGTGAACACAATCGAGAGCGAGATCGTATGATCGCCGTCGTCAGGCACTATGTCCGTGGAGGGCAGAATTTCTTGGAAGTGTGCGAACGCCAATGATGGCGCCAGGACCGTCGCGACAACCGCCCCTACCGCTGACTTTCGCATTGACTGACCCCCAAATCCCGAGTGGCTCCGACGACGTATGATTTTTTGAAAAATAATCATACGCGTAATAGTCTGTCAATTTCAAATGCCCGCTCAAGCGTCGATTTCGGGCAGTCGCCGCCGCACTTGCGCCGTGCGATCCGCGCGTGTTCACTACCGAGGCGAACACGAGCGGCGACCGCGCTTCGAATTGGCTGCGCCCGGAAACGCGGGGGCGAGGAGAGGACGATGGAGCGATTTACGGTTTCGATCGACGAGGAACTGATTGCCGCGTTTGATGCTTTCATCGCCTGCAAAGGCTATGACAATCGCTCCGAGGCCATTCGCGACCTCATTCGGGAGAAACTGCACGCCGACCGTTTGAGCAAGCCCGATTCCGGCGAATGCGTCGCTTGTCTGAGCTACGTCTATGATCACAACGAGAGGCGGTTGGCGAGCCGCGTCGTGGAGGCGCATCATCACCACCACGACCTTTCGCGGGCGACGACGCGCGTTCAACTCGACCACCACGACTGCATGGAGGTGACGATTTTGGAGGGTTCGATTGAGTTCCGTCACCTCCTTCGCGGACGAATTGATGGCGGAGAAGGGCGTGCGTCACGGGGCGTTGAACATCGTCCCTATGGCCCCGACCGGCGCCGAGCACAGGCATGCGCCGAATGGCGCGCCGCATGTTCATCGCAAGCCGGTGACATAGCGGACTTGGTAGCGCCCGACATTCGGCCGCCCGGTCGACGGCGCCTTGCCCGGCGCCCGCCTCGGCGCCGAGATCCGCGACGGACTCCATCCCGACGCGCCGGCGTCTACGCCGGAGCAAGGCGGGCGGCGCGGCGAGATCGCGGCGGGGTCGCCGCCCACGGTCTCGGCCATCGGGCAACGCCGGCCGCGATCGGAGAGTTGACATCGCGCAAGAACTCCGCCGGCGGAAGGGCGATTATGCGTGCGGCGTGGGCCGCCGGGCTTTCGGCGGCAGGCGGGCGTGCGGGCGCTCTTTTCGTCCGGCGCGTAAGTTTCGGCGAGGTAGCCGTTCCTGAGGTTCTGTCCCGGCGGGTCCGGCGTTTTCTCCTTGGCTGGCTCGACAGGCGACAGGCAGTCGGGATCTCCTCGATCCCGTGTCGCCTTTGACGTCGAGGTCAAGGAATTCCCGGATGCATGAAATGTCGCTCACCGAAAGCATCGTGGAGATCGCGCTCGAAGAAGCGCGCAGGCACGGCGCGCGCAAGGTGACAAGGGTGTTCCTCGATATCGGCGCGTTGAGTTGCGTCGAGCCGGAAGCCTTGCAATTCTGTTTCACGGCCGTATCGTCCGGCACGCCCGCTGAAGGCGCGCGCCTGGAAATCGAGCGGATAGGCGGGGCCGGGTGGTGCCTCGATTGCGGAAAGAGCGTCGCCATTTCGGAGCGCTTCGGCGCCTGTCCCGATTGCGGCGGGTTCCGCGTACAGATGACCGCGGGCGACGAACTGAAAATCCGGGAAATGGAGGTCGACTGATGTGCAGCGTATGCGGATGCGGCGACGCGCAGTTCGCCGACGAAAAGGAGCCGGCATCATCGGCGAGCGCTCGCGCGCATAGCCATGATCACGGCGACGGGCGCGGGCCGCACAGCCACGCCCATTCCCACAGGCACGCGCATGCGAATTCCCACGATCAGGACCATGTTCACGAAAATGATCGTCACGACAATTTGCTCGGCCGCGCGCGCCATCGTGACGGCGAGGGCGCCGTCGACTATGGCGCGGGCCTGGCGGGCGTACATGTCGCGGGCCTGAGCCAGGAGCGCATCGTCAAGATCGAGCGCGACATTCTCTCGAAGAACGATGCGCTCGCCCGCGACAACCGGCGCTCCTTTTCGGCGCGCGGCGTGTGCGCGCTCAACGTCGTATCCAGTCCGGGCTCCGGCAAGACCTCGCTGCTTGTGCGCGCGATCGAGGCGCTGAAAGGCCGCGAGGAAGTCGCAGTCATCGAGGGCGACCAGCAGACGTCCAACGACGCCGACCGAATCCGAGCGGCGGGCGCGCCGGCTATCCAGATCAACACCGGCAAGGGCTGCCATCTCGACGCGCACATGGTGGGCCATGCCTTCGAGAAACTGCGGCCGGCGCCAGGAAGCGTGCTGTTCATCGAAAATGTCGGAAATCTCGTATGCCCCGCGGCCTTCGATCTGGGAGAAGCCAAGCGCGTCGTCGTGCTCTCCGTGACCGAGGGCGAGGACAAACCGCTCAAATATCCCGATATGTTCGCGACTGCCGACCTGATGCTGCTCAATAAGGCCGATCTTCTGCCGCACCTCGATTTCGATGTCGGCAAGTGTCTCGCCAATGCCCTGCGCGTCAATCCGCGGTTGCAAACGCTGATCGTGTCGGCCCGCACCGGCGAGGGTCTCGAGGCCTTCGTCGCCTGGATCGAGGCGTCGGCCCAGCGGCTCGCCACGGCGAGCGCCTGAACGATGAACGCCCTGCCGAGAGCCGCGCTCGCCAATAACCGCCGCCTGCGGCTCAGGGTGCGCGGCGTCGTGCAGGGCGTCGGCTTTCGACCTTTCGCCTACGGGCTCGCGTCGCGCCTGTCTTTGTGCGGCTTCGTTCGCAATGACAGCGACGGCGTGCTGATCGAGGTGGAAGGCCCGCACGCGGACGCTTTCGCCGAGGCATTGCAACGCGCGCCGCCGCCGCTGGCGCGAATAGACTCCGTCGAAGTCGAGATCGTCGCGCCGCGATTCGACCACGTCTTCGAGATCGGCGCTTCTCGCGGCGGTCACGCGCGGACGCGCATAGGCGCGGACGCCGCGGTTTGCGAGGCGTGCCTCGACGAATTGTTCGATCCGGCCAGCCGCTTCCATGGCTACCCCCTCCTCAATTGCACGCATTGCGGCCCGCGCTACACGCTGACGCGCGCGCTGCCCTACGATCGGGCGCGGACCTCGATGGCGCCTTTCGCGATGTGCGAGGATTGCGCCCGCGACTATCGCGATCCCGCCAATCGCCGCTTCCACGCCGAGCCGATAGCCTGTTCAAATTGTGGACCGGGCATCGACGCCTCCATCACGGAGATCGCCGCGCGGTTGAAGGCGGGTCAGATCGTCGCCTTGAAGGGCGTCGGCGGATTTCATCTGATGTGCGACGCCCGCAACACGGAGGCTGTCGCGCGTCTCAGAACCCGCAAGGCCCGCGACGCCAAACCCTTCGCGGTGATGGCGCTCAACGAGGCGAGCGCGGTGCTTTTCGCTGAAATCGGCGAAGGCGAACGCGAATTGTTGCGGCAACGCGCGCGCCCGATCGTGTTGGCGCGCAGCCGAGGCGTTCTTGCGCCCACGGTTGCGCCGGCGCTGGCCGAAATCGGATTGATGCTGCCTTACACGCCGCTGCATTGGCTCGTCCTGCACGAACTGCTCGGACGGCCCGAGGGAAGCGCCTGGCGCGAGGCGCCCTCCGAACTCGCGCTTGTTGCGACCAGCGCCAATCTCGGGGGCGAACCGCTTACGGCAAGCAACGCGGACGCGGAAACGCGCCTTGCCGGGATCGCCGACCTGATCGTGACTCACGGCCGTGAAATTGTCGTGCGCGCGGACGATTCCGTCATGCGCTGGCTCGATGGAGCGCCCGCGTTCCTGCGCCGCGCGCGCGGCTTCGCGCCGGAACCCTTGGATCTCGGCGCCGACGGCCCCTGCGTCATCGCGGCCGGCGCCGACCTCAAGAACACGGTCGCGATCACGCGCGGGCGCGAAGCTTTCGTTTCGCAGTACCTCGGCGACCTCGACGATCGGGAAACGATCCGGTTTCGCGAGGAAACGATCCATCATCTCAAGGGACTGCTCGACGTGAGGCCCGAACTCGTCGCCTGCGATCTGCATCCCGATTTCGTCTCCACGCGATGGGCTGAACGCATGGGTTTGCCTAGGGTCTCGGTGCAACACCACGTCGCGCATGTCGCGGCGACGGCGGCCGAGCACGGTTGGCGCGGGCCCGCGCTTGGCGTCGCGCTGGACGGGCAGGGCTACGGCGCGGACGGCGCGCCCTGGGGCGGCGAATTGATCAGGCTTGACGGCGCCCATTGGCGCCGCGTCGGCCATCTCGAACCTCTCGCGTTGCCAGGCGGCGACAAGGCCGCGACGGAGCCGTGGCGCATGGGCGTCGCGATGCTGCATCGGCTCGGGCGCGGTGATGAGGCGGCGCGCCGCTTCCCGGAAATCCCTGACGCGGCGCGTCTCGCCGCTTCGCTGTCTCGCGGCGCCCGTGCGCCGATGACGACGAGCCTCGGGCGGCTGTTCGATGCGGTGTCCGCGCTGGCGGGCGGGTGTCTGCGCCAGCGCTACGAGGGCCAAGCGGCGATGGAACTGGAAGCGCTCGCCGTCAATCCGCGCGCGCTCGCCGGCGCGTGGCGTCTAGATCAAGGCCGGCTCGATCTGTCCCCGTTCGCGAGCGCATTGCTGGACGAAGGGCTCACGGGACGCGAAGCCGCGGAGGCGTTTCACGGCACGCTGATCGCCGCGCTCGCCGAATGGATCGCGGCCGAAGCGGCGCGCAGCGGCCTCAGACGGATCGCGCTCGGCGGCGGTTGCCTGATGAATCGCACCCTGACCGACGGGCTTTGCGCACAGTTGCGCGGGCGCGGGCTCGAGCCTGCCATCCCGCGCGCAGTTCCCGCCAATGACGGCGGATTGTCGTTCGGCCAGGCCGCATTCGCGCTCGCGCACATGCGCTCTCACTCTGAAATCACCGAGGATTGAAACATGTGTCTGGCCATTCCGGTCCGCATCACCGAAATCCTGCCCGACGAGATGGCCAAGGTCAGCCTCGACGGCGTCGTCAAAGTGATCTCGACGGCGCTGATCGAGGAGCCGGCGGTCGGCGACTATGTCGTGTTGCATGTCGGATACGCCCTGGCCAAGATTGATCCCGACGAAGCCGAACGGACGCTGGAAATGCTGGCTGCGGCTGGCGAGGCCGCTTGAGCGAGGGCGCGTAGCATGAAATACGTCGACGAATATCGCGACGGCGCGCTCGCCAAATCGATCGCGGGGGCGATCGCCCGCGAGGCGCGCCCTGACCGCATTTATCGGCTGATGGAATTCTGTGGCGGACATACGCATGCGATCTCGCGTTATGGTCTGGAAGACCTGTTGCCTCACAACGTGCGCATGATCCACGGCCCCGGCTGCCCGGTCTGCGTGCTGCCAATGGCGCGTATCGACATGGCGATTGCGTGCGCGCGCAATTCCAGAGTCACGCTGTGCGCCTACGGCGATCTGATGCGGGTTCCCGGCTCGAATGGGTCGAGCCTGACGAAGGCCAAGGCCGAGGGCGCCGACATCCGCATGGTCTATTCGACGCTCGATGCGATTAGGATCGCCGAGCGCGAACCGCAGCGCGAAGTTGTATTCTTCGCGATCGGCTTCGAGACCACGACGCCGCCGACGGCGCTCGCGATCCGCTTCGCGGAACGCAAGGGGCTGAAGAATTTTTCCATACTTTGCAATCACGTGATGACGCCGCCCGCAATGCGCGCAATTCTGGAGTCTGGCGGCGGAGACGCGAGCGATGCGGTGCAGATCGAAGGTTTCGTCGGTCCCGCACATGTTAGCACGATCATCGGCCTGAAGCCCTATGAGACGTTCGCGCGCGACTATCGAAAGCCGGTCGTGGTCGCCGGCTTCGAGCCGCTCGATGTCGCGCAGGCGATCCTGATGTTGGTCAGGCAGATCAACGACGGCCGCAGCGAAGTCGAGAACCAATATATCCGGGCGGTGTCCTACGACGGCAATATCAAGGCGCAG
Source organism: uncultured Pseudomonadota bacterium (assembly GCA_963809055.1). Taxonomy (GTDB): domain Bacteria; phylum Pseudomonadota; class Alphaproteobacteria; order Rhizobiales; family Beijerinckiaceae; genus Roseiarcus. Next base: position 101,097 of record CAWEID010000016.1, read on the forward strand.
GCGGAAGTCGCAGATATATTCGAGCTGCGCGACACGTTTGAGTGGCGGGGCCTCGGCTGGCTGCCGGCGAGCGCGCTGCAATTGCGCGAGGCCTATTGGGATTACGACGCCGAGCGGCGCCTCGGCCTCAAAGAGGCGCCGGCCCAAGACAATCCGGCCTGCGAATGCGGCGCGATCCTGCGCGGCGTCAAGAAGCCGCGCGAGTGCAAACTGTTCGGGACGCTCTGTACGCCGGATACGCCGATGGGCTCCTGTATGGTTTCGCCCGAAGGCGCCTGTTCGGCGCATTGGACCTACGGGCGGTTTCGCGAAAGCGCAGCGGCGCGCGAACACAGGAGCGTCGCGTGAGCCTGCAACAACCGATTCGCCGCAAGCTCGACCTCAAGCAGGGCCGCGTCGACCTATCTCACGGCGCCGGCGGGAGGGCGATGGGGCGCCTGATCGAAGATATATTCCACGCCGCCTTCGACAACGATTGGCTGCGCGCGGGCAACGACCAATCCGCATTCGATGTCGCGGCCGGGCGCATGGTGATGACGACCGACGCCTATGTCGTCTCGCCGATCTTCTTCCCCGGCGGCGACATCGGAACGCTCGCCGTCAACGGCACTATTAACGATGTCGCGATGGCGGGCGCGCGACCGCTTTATCTCTCCGCGAGCTTCATAATCGAGGAGGGCTTTCCGCTCGCCGATCTGCAGCGCATCGCCGCGAGCATGGGGGAGGCTTCGCGCGCGGCGGGCGCGCCGATCATCACCGGCGACACCAAAGTGGTCGAGCGCGGCAAGGCTGACGGCGTCTTCGTCTCGACGACCGGCGTCGGCGTGGCGCCGCCGGGCCTGAGGCTCTCCAGCGACGCAGTGCGCCCTGGCGACGTCGCCATCGTTTCGGGTCCGATCGGCGATCACGGCGTCGCGGTTATGTCGAAGCGCGAGAACCTGGAATTCGAGACCCAGATCTTTTCCGACACCGCCGCGCTGCATGGCCTCGTCGCCGACATGGTCGCGGCAGTCGGCAGGTCGCTGCGCGTGATGCGCGATCCCACGCGCGGCGGCCTCGCGGCGACACTGAACGAACTCGCCCACTCCTCTGGCGTTGGTTTTTCGCTCGAGGAAGACGCGATCCCCGTGCGCGCTCAGGTCGCGGCGGCCTGCGAGTTCCTGGGGCTCGATCCACTCAATGTCGCCAACGAGGGCAAGCTCGTCGCGGTCGTCGCGCCCGATGCCGCGCATGCCTTGCTGGCGGCCATGCGGGCGCATCCGTTAGGACAAGAGGCCGCCATCATCGGACGCGCTGTCGAGGACGCCAATCACTTCGTCGAAATGCGCACTTCGTTCGGCGGCGGACGCATCGTCGATTGGCTCGCGGGCGAGCAATTGCCGCGAATTTGCTGAGCTAGTCGGCCGGAAAACGAATTCGGCGTCGCGCGCGTCGGCCATAAGACGACAACCGCAATTCTCAACAACTGACCGCCTATGCCTCAGAACCGTTCGAGGGCGGCGGCGAATTCACGATCGAGGCGCCGTTTTCGATCCTGCGGCGCGCGACGGATCCGGGTCGGCCTGCGCCTGAGATTTGATCAAGGCCTGCTTGCGGATGACGTCGTAAACTGTTTGCGCCGCGGGCGAGAGCGGACGGTTGCGCAAGCTGATCAGACTGAACGGCTGCACCACGATGTCGAACTGGGTCGGGAGAATGGCGAGGGCGCCGGGCGCGACGCCGTCGCAGGCGAATTTCGCGGCCTCTACCGAAAGCGGCGCGATCGCGTCCGAGCGGGCGGCGAGCATCATCGTCAGGGTGAGTGAAGTCGTATTGATGAAACGGTCGGGCGTGGCGGCGTTGGCGCCTTGGAAAAGATTGTCGATCGTGCGCCTGAGCGGGGTGCCGCGCGGCTGCATAACCCATTCGTAATGGCTCAGCGCCTCGATGCCGACCGGCGCGCTCGCGAGCAAGGGATGCCCTTGGCGCACCACCAGCCGAGCCTCCTCGACGCCGATCGTCAGGGTGTCGAACAGCCGCGCGTCGAGGTTGTCGGGCACCCGCGCGACGATGAAATCGAGCCGCGCAGCGAGCAGGTCGCGCGCGAGCACATTGGAGCTGTCGATGGCGATGTTGAGTTCGATCTCCGGCGCCAGCGCGCGAATCTCGGTGAGCGCCGGCGCAGCGAGATCGAAGGCCGGCGCGGTCACCGCGCCGAGCGAAACGACGCCGCGTCGTCCTTCTCTTAGATCGGTGAATTCACGCTCCGTCTGGGCGAGCTGCAGCAGCACAGAGCGAGCCCGCCGGGCGAGCGACTGGCCGAGCGGCGTCAGTCGCACGCCGCGCGACAGGCGCTCGCACAGTTGCGCCTCGAGCAAGGCCTCCATTTCCGCGATCATGCGAGAGGCCGCCGGCTGGGACATGTTCAGGGCCTGCGCGGCCGCGCTGACCATGCCGGTGTCCTCGATCGCCGCGATCAAGCGCAAATGCGCCAGCTTCAGCCGACTCTGGGGCGGCGTCCTTGCGGGGCGGGGGGCCAGCGGGAGGGGCAATTTCGATCGCGACATGGAAAATCATGATATACCAAAACTGGATAGCGTGCGACAGCTATCGCATTTGACTGTCATATCTTTCTCTCTCTAGTTAGCCCCACGGGTAAGCGGACGGCGCAAAGCCGATCCGAGTGGCCGAACGCGCGCGCGCCTCCACGAGGTTCGTCAAGCGCGGCGATAGCTTCAGACACACTTCGGGAGGAACGGCATGGGTATAAAGACTTTCGCGGCCGCGGTCGCGCTGGGCGTTTTCGCGCTCGCGGGCGCCGCTCAGGCGCAAGACAAAGGCACCATCGGCATTGCAATGCCGACCAAGACTTCGGCGCGCTGGATCGCCGATGGCGACAACATGGTCAAGGTTCTGCAGGCCAAGGGCTATAAGACCGACCTGCAATACGCCGACGACGACATTCCCAATCAACTCGCGCAAGTCGAAAACATGATCACCAAGAAGGAGAAAGTCCTGGTGATTGCGGCGATCGACGGCACGACCCTTTCGAATGCGCTCGAAAAGGCCGCCGCGGCCGGCATCAAGGTCATCGCCTATGACCGCCTCATCGTCGGCTCGCCCAACGTCGACTATTACGCGACTTTCGACAACTTCAAGGTCGGCGTTCTCCAGGCGACCAGCATCCTTCACGGCCTGGGCATCGACGCCGGCAAGACGGGTCCCTTCAATATCGAATTGTTCGGCGGTTCGCCCGACGACAACAACGCGTTCTTCTTTTACGACGGCGCAATGTCGGTACTGCAACCCCTGATCGACAAGGGCACGCTGGTTGTCCAATCCAAGCAAATGGGCATGGACAAGGTCGGAACGCTGCGCTGGAAGGCGGAAGTGGCGCAGTCGCGTATGGATAACCTCCTCAGCGCCTTCTACACGAAGAAGCACGTCGACGCGGTGCTGTCGCCCTATGACGGCCTCAGCATCGGCATCATCTCGGCTCTCAAGGGCGTCGGCTATGGCTCCAAGGACCTGCCGATGCCGATCATCTCGGGTCAGGATTGCGAAATCCCCTCGATCAAGTCGATCATCGCGCATGAGCAGTATTCGTCGATCTTCAAGGACACGCGCGACCTCGCCAAAGTTGCGGCGAACATGGTCGATGCGGTCGTTTCGGGCGGCAAGCCCGAAATCAACGACACCAAGACCTATAACAACAAGGTCAAGATCGTCCCGTCCTACCTGCTGACCCCGCTTGCGGTCGACGCCACCAACTGGAAATCGGCGCTGGTGGACACCGGTTATTACAAGCTCGACCAGCTTCAGTGATCGCGTGAACTGAAAAAGGGCCCCCGCGTTCTTGCGAATGCGGGGGCTTTTGTATGTAATGTGACTGCGGGCAGGCGACGGGCGGAAACGGGAAGTCCATGAACTCGATCCTGGAAATGCGCGGGATTTCGAAGAGCTTTCCCGGCGTCAAGGCGTTGAAAGACGTCAATCTTTCTGTGCGGGAAGGCGAGATCCACGCCATATGCGGCGAGAACGGCGCCGGCAAGTCGACGTTGATGAAGGTGCTGAGCGGCGTCTATCCCTATGGCAGCTACGACGGCCAGATCATATTCCAGGGCGAGGAGCGACGATTCGCGCGAATTGCCGACAGCGAACACCACGGCATTATCATCATCCACCAGGAACTCGCGCTGGTCCCGCTGCTTTCGATCGCCGAGAATATTTTCCTCGGCAATGAGCCGGCCAGGATGGGCGTGATCGACTGGGGCGAAGCGTTCTCGCGCACGCGGGACCTGCTCGCCAAAGTCGGATTGAAAAAATCGCCGAACGCGCTGATAACGAACCTCGGCATCGGCAAGCAGCAATTGGTTGAGATCGCCAAAGCGCTCGCGAAGAAGGTCAAGTTGCTCATCCTCGACGAGCCGACCGCCAGCCTCAACGAAACCGATTCCGATGCGTTGCTGAAATTGCTCGTCGAATTCAAGGGGCAGGGGATTACTTCGATCATCATCTCGCACAAACTGAACGAACTTGCGAAGGTCGCCGATTCGATTACCGTGCTGCGCGACGGCGCCACCGTCGAGACCATCGACTGCCGCGTCGAAAAGATCAGCGAAGGCCGCATCATCAAGAGCATGGTCGGGCGCGAAATGTCCGATCGCTATCCCCCGCGAATTCCCAAGATTGGCGAACGTCTCTTTGAAATCAGGAACTGGCGCGTCGAGCATCCCCAACATGCCGGGCGCGAGGTCATCAAGGGCGTCGATCTCAACGTCAACAAGGGCGAAGTCGTAGGCATCGCCGGACTGATGGGCGCTGGCCGAACGGAGCTCGCCATGAGCGTGTTCGGCCGCGCCTATGGCCGCAACGTGACGGGCCAGGCGTTCATGCACGCCAAGGAAATCGACGTCTCGACCATTCAGAAGGCGGTCGCCGCCGGCATCGCCTATGTCACCGAGGACCGCAAGAGCCTGGGTCTGGTGCTAAGCGAGGACATCAAGAACAACGTGACGCTCGCCAATTTGCCCGGCATCGCTTGGCGCGGCGTGATCGACGATCATCGCGAGCAGAAGGTCGCCAAGCAATATCGCGAACTCCTGAAGATCCGCTCGTCGGGAATCTTTCAGAAGACGGTCAATCTGTCGGGCGGAAATCAGCAGAAGGTCGTCCTGAGCAAATGGCTGTTCGCTCAGCCACAGGTGCTCATCCTGGACGAGCCGACGCGCGGGATCGACGTGGGCGCAAAATACGAGATCTACAGCATCGTCAACGACCTCGCGGCGGCCGGAAAGGGCGTGATCGTGATTTCGTCGGAAATGCCCGAACTGCTTGGCATCTGCGACCGCATTTACGTCATGAACGAAGGAAAGTTCGTCGACGAAATGCCGGCCAAGGGCGCCACACAAGAAAAGATCATGGCTTCGATCATGAAACAATATGGGGTTGCGGCATGAGCCAGGGGACAGTCGCGGCGCCGAGCGCCGATCAGGCGAACGCCAGCGCGAGTTTCTGGAAGAACAACCTGCGAGACTACGGCCTGCTCGTGTCGCTGCTGTTGATCATGGGTTTCTTCGAGATCATGACCGGCGGCGTATTGCTCGACCCCGTCAACATCACCAATCTGATCCTGCAAAACAGCTATATCGTCATCATGGCGTTGGGCATGCTGCTGGTGATCGTGGGCGGCAACATCGACCTCAGCGTCGGCTCGATCGTCGGCTTCGTCGGCGCCGTCTCGGCCTCGCTGATGGTCTACGAAAAAGTGCCCTATCCCCCGGTGATCGTGATGGCGCTGATTCTGGGCGGACTGATCGGGGCGGCGCAGGGGTATTTCATCGCGTACAGCAAGATCCCCGCTTTCATCGTGACTCTTGCCGGCATGCTCATCTTCCGCGGCCTGACCGGCAACATGCTGCTGGGCCAGTTTGTCGGTCCGTTCGCCAAGGGTTTCCAGGCGATCAGCGCGGGCTTCATTCCGGATTTCAGCGACTATGGAATTCTGAAGGCGCCGGAAGGGCAAGACCAGTTTTTTTGGCTGACGATGCTGATCGGAGTTGTCGGCGCCGCGCTGCTCATCTACACCAGCACGCGCCGCTGGATGCGCGACAACGCGCAATCGATGGAGACCGAGCCGTTTCCGCTGTTCGTCGGCAAGAACGTGATCTTCGCCGGCCTCATCCTCGGTTTCAGCTATCTCCTGGCCGGCAACAAGGGACTCCCCAACGTACTCGTCATCATGGCCGTGCTGGTGCTGCTCTACACTTTCGTCACGACCCGCATGACGATCGGCCGTCGCATCTACGCCATGGGCGGCAATCGCCTCGCCGCCCAGCTCTCGGGCGTTCGCGTCGAACGGCTGACCTTCCTCACCTTCGTCAACATGGGCGTACTGGCGGGGCTGGCCGGCCTCATCGTCGCTGCGCGCCTGAATTCGGCGACGCCCAGCGCGGGCAATTCGTTCGAACTCGACGTCATCGCCGCGTGCTTCATCGGCGGCGTGTCGGCCTCTGGCGGCGTCGGCAAGGTGATGGGCGTCGTGATTGGCGCCTTCTTCATGGGCGTAATGAACAACGGCATGTCGATTTTGGGCATCGGCATCTTTTGGCAGCAGGTCGTCAAGGGCGTCGTGCTGCTCGCCGCCGTCTACGTCGACGTCTACCAGAAGAGCAAGGGCTGATCGAGCCGGGATCGCTAATCCCGGTCGCAATCCCTTTCACGCACGGCCCTGCGCCGTTTCCATCGCAAGCCGCGCCATGATCGGCACGGCGGCGCCCATCTTGCGGCCGCGCTCGGGGTTGGAGGCGTTGCCGTCAAGTGTGCGCTTGTAAACGCCCTGGGCGATCGCGGCGATTCGGAAGAAGCTGAAAGCGATCAGGAAGTTCCAGTGCGGCACTTCGGTCAGGCCGGTGCGCTTGCAGTAGAGCGCGACATATTCGTCTTCGCTGGGAATTCCGAGCTTGGCGCGGTCGAGCCCTGCGAGTCCCCGGAAATCGCCGGCATTGGGCAACCTCCACTGCATGCACTGATAGGCGAGGTCTGCAAACGGATGACCCAGGGTCGACAGTTCCCAGTCCAGCACCGCGAGCAGGCGCGTGCTGTTATTGTCGAAGATCATGTTGTCGATGCGATAATCGCCGTGCACCAGCGCGACGCGCCCGTCGTCGGGCGGCATGTTGGCCGCAAGCCAGTCGACCAACCGGTTCATCTCGGCGATCTCCTGCGTTTCGCTTGCGCGGTACTGCTCGCTCCAGCGTTGCCATTGGCGCTGGAAATAATTGCCCGGCTTGCCGAAGTCGGAGAGACCGGCCGCTGCGATATCGATCGTGTGCAGGCGCGCCAATGCGTCATTCATCGCATCATAGACGCCCGTGCGCTCCTCGCGGCTGGATTTCGGCCATGCCGGGGTCCCAGAAGATGCGCCCGTCGACATGGCTCATCAGATAGAACACCGATCCCGCGACGCTCTCGTCCTCGCAAAGCGCGAGCGCGCGCGGCGCCGGAAAGCCCGAAACTTCCAACCCCTTCATCACGCGAAATTCGCGCTCGACCATGTGGGCCGATTTGAGCAGCTTGCCGAGCGGTTTGCGGCGCAGAACATAGCGTGCGCCCGGCGTCGCGATCAGATAGGTCGGGTTCGACTGGCCGGTCGGAAATTTGGTCGCGACGCTCGGGCCCGCATAGCCGGCAACATGCGATGACGCCCAGGCGTCGAGCATGCTGGTGTCCTCGGGAAAAGCGCCCGAAGTCATTTCGCGCCGCCCTCATTGGTGTAGCGCTTCAATTCCGCCTTCGAGATGACGCGCCGATGCACTGCGTCGGGCCCGTCGGCAAGGCGCAGAGTGCGCACGCTCGTCCACATGCGCGCGAGCGGGAAGTCCTGGCTGACGCCGGCGCCGCCATGCATCTGAACCGCCTGGTCGATCACTTCGAGCGCAATGCGCGGCGCTATCACCTTGATCTGCGAGATGATGGGCGCCGCCGCGCGATTGCCCTGCGTGTCCATCGTCCAGGCCGCCTTGAGACAGAGCAGGCGCGCCATTTCGATGCTCATGCGCGCTTCGGCGATAATGTCGCGATTGGCGCCCAGGGTCGCGAGCTTCTGGCCGAAGGCCTCGCGGGAAACCGACCGACGGCACATCGCCTCCAGCGCGCGCTCGGCCTGGCCGATCGCTCGCATGCAATGGTGGATGCGGCCCGGTCCGAGGCGGCCCTGCGCGATTTCGAAACCGCGGCCGCGCCCGAGAATGAGCGCGTCCTTGGGCGCTCGCACGTCGGTGAAGCGGATATGCAGATGGCCGTGCGGCGCGTCGTCGGCGCCGTAGACCTTCATCGCGCGCAGCTTCTCGATGCCCTTGGTCGCGGCCGGAATGAAGAACATTGAGTGACGGGCGTGCCGCGGCGCGTCGGGGTCGGTCAGCGCCATCGTCACATAGAGCGAGCAACGGGGATCGCCGGCGCCCGAGGACCACCATTTCTCGCCATTGAGCACCCATTCGTCGCCGACGAGCTTGGCTTCCATTGCGATATTGGTCGCGTCCGAGGAGGCTACTGCGGGCTCGGTCATCAGATAGGCCGAGCGCGCGCGCCCTTCGAGCAGGTCTGGCAGCCAGCGCGCCTTTTGTTCAGGCGAGCCGTAGCGCTCGATCACCTCCATATTGCCGGTGTCGGGCGCGGAGCAGTTGAAGACTTCGGAGGCGATCGCCGACCAGCCCATTTCTTCCGCGAGATACGCGTATTCGACCGTGCTCAGGCCGTAGCCCTTGTCCGACGCGGTCAGCCAGAAGTTCCAAAGGCCCTTGTCGCGGGCCTTCTTCTTCAGCCCCTCCATGATCTCGGTCATGCGGGCCGTCGGCTTGAAGCGGTCGCCGTCTCGGCCGATTTCGGCCTCGTATTCCTCCTCGCGCGGCATGATTTCGTCGCGCACCATGGCGCGGACGGCTGCGACGAGCGGACGGACTTTGTCGGTAACGCCGAGATCCATGAATTCCTCCCCGAGATTTTGGCCTAATTTCGCGCGCCGGGACCGGCCTGCGCAAGAGCTTCAAGATAAGAAAAAGGGGCCGGTGGTCCCGGCCCCTTCTTCCACGAGTTCGTTCGGCGTCCGACTATTTCGGCAGCGGGACCGGGTTGTCGGAAAGCGTGTCAAGATAATCTTCGATGTCGGCCCGCTTCTGGGGGTCCGACTCGCCAGGATAGGTCATCTTGGTGCCCGCAATGAAGGCCGATGGCTTGGTGATGAACTTGTTAAGGTCCTCAAAGGTCCATTCGCCGCCCTTGGCCTTCATTCCGTCGGAATAGGCGAAGCCGGGGACGGAACCCTTCGGGCGGCCGATCACGCCGTAAAGCGGCGGGCCGACCTTGGCGGGGCCGCCCTTCTCGAACGAGTGGCAGGACTGGCAGACCTTGGTGTCGGCCTGGCCCTTGGAGACGTCGGCTTTGGCGAGCAGCACGGGCAGCGGCTCTTCCGGGGGCGCGGCGGTCTTGGCGGTCTCGGCGGCGCCTTCCGTTCCGCCCGGCAGCGTAAAGCCGGCCTTCACGAGCGCGGGAGGCGCGTAGATGGCCGAGGTGAATACGCCCAGGCCCTTGGTGAGCAGCAGGACGAACAGCAATGCCATGAGGATCTTGTTGGTGTCCGTGGTCTGCATTCGCGCTAAAGCCCCGATCTCGTGAATGACCCGCGGCCGCGCTCGAAGCGCCCCGCTCGCGAGCCCTGATTAGCCGCTTTGCGCCAGACTTGGCAACACGTATAAGCGCGCCGCGCCCGCCTTTGTCTTCGACGGGCCGGCGGAGAAGAGTTTTCAAGCCTTGCCCAACCCGATCGTCCTTATTCCCGCCCGGATGGCCTCGACCCGCTTGCCGGGCAAGCCGCTCGCCGACATCCACGGCGAGCCGATGATCGTTCACGTCTGGCGCCGCGCGCTGGAAGCGGACGTGGGCCCGGTGCTCGTGGCCGCCGACGATCCCGCGATCGTCGAGGCGGTCGTCTCGGCCGGCGGGCGGGCCGTGTTGACCCGGGTCGACCATGCCTCCGGCTCGGACCGGATTTTCGAAGCGGTCGGCATGTTCGACGCCGGCGGTCGCTATGACGTCGTCGTCAATGTGCAGGGCGACCTGCCGACGATCGAGGCCGAAGCCGTACGCGCTTCGGTCGCGCCTCTCTTCGATCCCGAGGTCGACATTGCGACCCTCGCGACGCCGATCCGGCGGGACGAGGAACGCGACGACCCCAATGTCGTCAAGGCGATCGGGACCGAAATAGCCGAGCGGCGGCTGCGGGCCCTCTATTTCACCCGGGCCCGCGCGCCCTGGGGCGAGGGCGACCTGCTCCATCACATCGGCCTCTATGCCTATAGGCGCGCCGCGCTCGCGCGTTTCGTCGCCCTTCCGCCCTCGCCGCTGGAGCGCCGCGAGCGGCTGGAACAATTGCGCGCGCTGGAAGCGGGCATGCGGATCGACATCGCCCTCGTCGATGTCGCTCCGCTCGGCGTCGACACGCCCGAAGACCTCAGCCGCGCGCGAGAGAGGCTCGCGCCCAAGGGAACAGCATGACCGCGAAGAAGACCATCGCTTATCAGGGCGAACCTGGCGCCAATTCCCACATAGCCTGCGCCGAGAATTTTCCCGATCATGAGCCGCTGCCCTGCGCGACTTTCGAGGACGCCTTCGCCGCTTTGCAAGACGGGACCGCGGACCTCGGCATGATTCCGATCGAGAATTCGATCGCGGGTCGCGTCGCCGACATTCACAATCTGTTGCCGGCGTCGGGGCTGCATATCATCGGCGAAACCTTCCTGCCGATCCATTTCCAGCTCTTGGCGATTCCTGGCGCTACACTGCAGGGATTACGAAGCGTGCACAGCCATGTCCATGCGCTCGGCCAATGCCGCAAGATCATCCGAAAATACGGCCTGAAGCCGGTCGTCGCCGGCGACACCGCGGGTTCGGCGCGAGAGATCGCCGAGGTGCGCGACCCCGCGCTGGCCTCGCTCGCGACCCGTCTCGCCGGCGAAATCTACGGCCTGCAGGTGCTCGGCGAGGACGTCGAGGACGAGGCGCACAACACCACGCGCTTCGTTGTGCTCGCCAAGTCGCCGGCATGGGCGCCGGCCAACAACGGACCGGTCGTGACGACCTTCGTCTTCCGGGTCCGCAACGTTCCGGCCGCGCTCTACAAGGCGCTCGGCGGCTTCGCCACGAATGGCGTCAACATGACCAAGCTCGAGAGCTACATGGTCGAGGGGGAATTCTCGGCGACCCAGTTTCTCGCCGATGTCGACGGCCATCCCGACGAAGGCCCGCTTTCTCGTGCGCTGGAGGAACTGGACTTCTTTTCGCGCGAAGTGCGGGTTCTCGGCGTCTATCCCGCCCATCCGTTCCGGCGGCAGTCGCAGAAGGGGGCCTCAGAACCGCGGCCGAGCGCGTCAGCATCCCAGTAAGCCGGGGATCGTTCTGCCGATGAGGTCCGTGAGCGTGTAGCCCTTCGTTTTTCTTGCGGAGGCGACGATCCGTTCGTTGATCGCCAATCGCTGGGGATCGCGTAGATCGGAGATCACACTGAGTTTGTCGCCTTCGAGCCAGAACCCCTTCGCGTCGCCGGACTTTGGGTCCCCTCCTGCATCGTCGTCGAGGAACTGCACATTCTCCAATTTGAGTTCGACCCGCGACATTTTGTCGCCCGCGAAAGAGGCCGTGGTCGCGCTTCCCTTGATGAGCAAAGACGGGTCCTTTTCATAATAGCGGCCCGCGTCCTCCTTCAAATAGGTTTGGAAGTCATATTGTCTATCCTGCGGAACGGTCAGGAAAGACAGGCGGATATCGAAGTCGGGGCCCTCGGTATCGTCTGAAATCCAAGCCGCGCCGCATTTCTGCATGAAGTGGTAGTTTGCGGGCATGGAAATGTCGTAGGCTACCGCATAGCCGCCGCTGCCCCAGGAGCCGAAGCCGGCTTGCCATCGCTCGGTTTTCCAGCCTGCGGGCTCGCCGTAGCGCATGGTCCTTTCGCTGCAGCCATAGTCGGCTACGGCGATGAGCGCGAGCGCGATCAGCATATTCCGACGCGTGAACTTCATAATGGGATGATGCCGGCCTCTGTACACTCACGATGGTTGACGGGCTCGCGCCTTGGCGGGATTAGCCGTCCTGCGCGCGGGCGCGCTTGATCTGCGAAACGATCGACGGGTCCTTGATCGATTTGTCATCGGCAAGCAGGAACGCTTTCGACAGAATGAGCGACAGCGTCATGTCGCCTTCGAACGGCAGTCGAATCGCGTCCGCGCGCTTTTGTATCCCGGCAGCGACAATGCACAGATACTGGTTCGACGGCGTCATCAGGATATTGGCCGACCCCAGATGGATCTTGTAAGTCGTCAACTGGCCTTCGACGACGAGATATCGCTCCTCCAGCCGGCAGCGGGACGCGATGGCTAGCCCAGGCAGCAGATCCTTGAGCGCTTCGCGCCGGCTCGCTCCGGTTTCGGTGAGCGGACCGGTGGCCGTTGCGTGCCAATAGTCGCCGAGTCGCTCGACGTTGGCGCGTTCCGCCCAGGTCGGATCGTTGGCGATGCTCGACAGGCTGACGAACAGATCCATGTCACGCATCATCTCAGAGAACAGAACCGGACTGATCGTCGCGAGAGGCAGCTCTTCGCCATTGCGCAGGAAACGGATCCGGCTGGTCAGCACGTGCTCCGACATGCCGCGGCGCTCGTTCATCATTCGGTCGTCGGTGTGCGCCCATGCGTGAATCGGGTCGAGAGGCTGGATGTCGAGATCGACCTGCAATCCCGCTGCGGCGAGGCGCTTATAGGCTTGGTAGCCGCTCGGGCTCCACACGCCGAAAGCCGGACAAGCCCAGCCGCGGGTATGGCAGAGCGCCCGGAACTTGGTCTGTTCCACGAAATGACCGGCAAAACGGTTCGAGTAGAGACCCGTCTGCGCCTCGGCGTCCGTAAGCACGTAGATTTCGCGGTGCGCCTGCTTGAAGGGTTGGGTGACGCCGAGTTCGGCAAGTCTTCGCCGCCAGGCAATTACGGTCGCCGTATCCGATTGCATCGGATGCCACAGCTTAACGCGCTGCGAGCCCGCGTCTGTGTCGAGACGCTTGCCGGCGAGATCGCGGACCCCATCGTGGCTGGCGATCGCAGGAGTCCATTCGTCGCCGGTCCCGAACGACCAGATCAAGCGGCGCGTAAGGCCGCTCACGAGCGGCTCTTCGAGATAGCGCCGGCGCCAGGCGTCGAAGACCCATGTGCGCTCGTCGAGATAAAGACTTTCGAGCCGCATGCGCTGGGCCTTCAGCGTTTCGCCGATCTCCTTCGCCTCGGCCTTCAGAGCGGCGAGCGCGGCTTTGAATTCGTCCTTCAAAGCCGCGGGCGGCCCGGTCAGCGGTCGGCCGTCCGCGTCCGACCAGTTCGTCTGCAGGGCGCTGGCGTCGGTGATGACGAACTGGGCCCGCGCAGAGCCGACGACGATCTCGCGCGAGCCGTCGGCGCTGAAGCCGTAATCGGGGAGGCCGACCTCTTCGATCTCGCCAGGCGACATGCCGCGCGTCTGGCTCAGCGCGGCGATCGCCTTTTCCACCGTCTTTATTTCGCCGGGGCGCGACAGCCTCCGCTTGAGGCGCGTCAAACTGCCGACGCCCGCCGTGCCCGGCATCAGGGTGAACGCGTGGATCGCGGCGTTGCCGAGAACGAGCGAGAGATAGTCGAATCGCACCCATGTCAGGCATTTCACCGCGTAGGCCTCGAGCACGCGGATCGCCGCCTCGCTGGACGCCATCGCCGCCAGCCACATCAGCCCGCGCAAAGTCGACCTGTTCTCCAAAGAAATCCGAGCGCCGGGCTCATAATCCGTGATAATTTCGAGCAACTGCGCGCCGATCCGCTCGGCGTCGCCTTTCGCGAGTCCCTGCTCGGCCTGCTTCAGCCAACTCTTGGTCGGTTTGGCGGCGTCCCCGCCGCTTTCGGCCATTTCGAGCAAGCGCGTCAACTCCGCGCCTTGCTCGACGTTCAGGCCCGCGAGCCGCGCTTCAAGCGCGCGGCCCCAGTCGTCGGCCTTCGGCTGATACCGAGGCTTTTCTCCCGCCTTGAGGCCCTGATGGGCGAGCATGGCGTCGATGGTGCTCAAGAGTTCCCGGCCTTCGAGATGCGAATCGAGATGGCGCGATGTCATGGATGTGCGCAATCCGGCCAGGGCGACGCGCAACCGTGGTTCGAGGCCGCGCGAGTCGACGTGACGCTTCAAGGCGCTCGCCACCACCCGGTTCGGCGACTTACCCCTGTCGTCGAATCCATCTTGCAAGGCGGCGAGCCCGATGGCGAGGGCCTGGTTGGGCTCGAGGTCAATTTTGCCGCGCAACAGTTCGGAGGCGATTCGGCGCAACGGCGCCGCGTTGGGACCGTTGTATGTCCCATGAACCCATTCAATATAGGCGTGGACGGCGACGCGCGCCTTGTCGGCTGGCGCGAGTTTGGCGAGGCGCTGGCCGGCCTCGCATTCGGAGAGCTTGGGTGCGTCCTGCCACCAGGGCAGCGTCGCATATTTGACGAGGCCGGCCTTGGTCCAATCGCCGCCCTTAGCCTTGGTGTTCGCGAACGCAATGAACTCGTTGACGAGGTCGTTCAGCGCGGTTGGCAATGCATCGCGGATGGCGTCAGGCGGCAATCCAGCCTGCCCAGTTTCACTTTGCACGGAGGCGATATGCGTCATGGCGAGTCCCGGGAAGTTCTAGCGGTGGGGCCTGGGGGCGAAGGCGCGCGAATTCAGGGTCATTGCTCAGCCTCCCACGAGGGCGACCAGGCGTAGGAACCTGGCCTCGCTGACTGGCGTAGCGGCAAGCGGCTGATCGAAGTCGACGACTTGCATCCCATTGAAAAGGAGAATCACGCGACCCGCTCGCAGCGCGTTGAGCGCAATGTCGATTTGAGGCTCGACCTCGAGCTGTGTCCGGCGGCTTCTCCGAGGCCCGTTGAGCGCTTTTTCCGCCTCGGCAGGAGCGAATAGCGAACTGGCGACGGGCGTCTCGTCGCCCGCGTTGTACCGCTCGACTGCGGCGCGCACGCGGGCCTCGACGATCTCCCGGGCTGTCAATCCTCCTGCGGGAAACGAAAGTTGCGGGCCTTTGACTTCGGCCGCGCCGAGGACTTTGTCAAAAGTGTTGACGAATTCCGCATTCGCCACCTTCAGGAACGGGACCAAAGATACCTCCAATTCCGGGCTTAAAATCTCGATAATTCACGGGCGTCGCAAGCGAAAGTGATTACCGGCGACTTTACGGCATATCTAAAGTCAATTCGGTTGGTGGAGCCACGTCGCTTCAGTTGGTGGCGTTGCGCCGCAGCGGGAGGTTCCGAATGGATATCATTTTATCTGCGTTACGATGTGATATGCGACTAAGATAAGCCTTCTTTTACCAAGCTGCTTACGCTAGTATTAATTTTGTCAATGGATGCTTGTTTCAAACCACATAAGTTTGGAACGGCCGATATGATTGTTGATGGGGTTTATTGGAACCGTGCCGACGGCTGGCGTTCCTCTGAGCAACTTCGCGGTGCGAACCTTGTGCTCTATTTCGGCGCCCGCGCCTCGCTCGCCGACGCCTCGCTCTTCCAAAGCCTGCGCGAGCGCTTTCCCGAAGCCTTTCTCGTCGGGTGCAGTACGGGCGGTCAGATTCTCGACGATGACATCGACGACGATGCTATCGCCGGCGCCGCAATTCGGCTGGAACGGTCGAGCCTGCGGTTTCATGGCGCGCGCGTGGCGTCGGCTTGCGAACTCGCGTCGTTGCGGTCGCGAAATCGGCGCGGCCCTCAATGGCCCTGATCTCGCCGGCATATTTGTGCTTTCGGATGGATTGAGCGCCAACGGCGACGAATTGGTCGCCGGCATCGCCGAGGCTATCGGGCCAGGCGTGCCGATCTCAGGCGGACTGGCCGGCGACGGCGCCTTGTTTTCCTGCACTCTCGTGGGCGCCGATGGCCCGCCGCGACAGGGCGCTGTCGCGGCAGTCGGCTTTTACGGCTCCAAGTTGCGGTTCGGCAGCGGCAGCGCCGGCGGTTGGAACGTGTTCGGGCCGCGCCGCGTCATGACGCGCTCTCAGGCCAACGTCCTCTATGAACTTGACGGTGAAAAGGCGCTCGACCTCTACGAGCGCTATCTCGGTCCCGAGGACAGCGAAAATCTCCCGGGTTCCGCGCTGCTCTATCCGCTGCGCATCAGCGATCCCGACAATCCGCGCGAGGAGGTCGTGCGCACCGTGCTGAGCATCGACAAGCAAGCGCGATCGATGACCTTCGCCGGCAACATGCCTGAGGGATGGAACGCGCAACTCATGCGCGGCAGCAACGATCGTCTCGTCGCGGGCGCCCGGGCGGCCGGACGGCAGGCGCGAATGGATCTCGCGCCCACCGATTCCGCCGTTGCCGTGATGATCAGCTGCATCGGCCGTCGCCTGTTCATGGGACAGCGCGCGGTCGACGAGGTCGAGGCCGCGGCCCACGCGCTCGGTCCCAATTATTGCAAACTCGGGTTCTATTCCTACGGCGAGATTTCGCCTCATGCCGTCACCGGCGCGTCGGTGCTGCATAATCAAACCATGACCCTGATGACGCTGGCGGAGGCCGCGTGATCGCGATGCATCGGCTTCTCGAGAAACAGTGGGCGAAATCGCACGGCGGCTTGGCCGAGTTCGATCTCGGTAAGCTGCTGGGGCTGGTGAGCGCGACTTACGAAGATATGGATCGCGATCGGCGGCGCACCGACCGCTCGATCTCGCTGATGGTCGAGGAATTGGCGGGTCTCAACACGCGTCTCGAAACCATGGTCGCCGAGCGGACGGCGGAGCTCGAACTCACGCGCGGATTGCTGACGGCGACGCTCGACAACGTCGAGCAGGGCATCGTAATGGTCGACGCGCAGGACCGACTGACGGTCTGCAATCGGCGAGCGGCCGAGTTGCTGGGCCTTCCGCGCGCCTTCCTGGACGCGCGCCCGCTTTTTCACGAAGTCATCGAGCGCCAGATAGCCTTGGGCGAATTCGCGAACGCCGAACCCGCGTTCGTGGAGCGCATGCGCGCAATGCCGGCGGCGCAAAGCCCGGCGTTCTGTGAACTGCGTCGCCCGCAGGGCTCCGCTATCGAAATACGCACGATTGTTCTCGAGGACGGGAGCTGCGTTCGCACCTATTCCGACGTTACCGCGCAACGCGACCGCGAAGAGAAACTTGCGACGGCCGAAGCCGAATACCGTTCGCTGTTTGAAAACGCGGTCACCGGAATCTACCGCTCGAACGCGAGCGGTCGCCAATTGCGCGCCAATCCCGCGCTGGTGCGGCTCAACGGCTATGAGAGCGAGAAGGAAATGCTCGCCGCAGTGGAGGATATCGCGCACGAATGGTACGTCGATCCGAAGCGCCGCGAGCAGTTCCGCGCGCTGATCGAGCGGAACGGCCGCGTCGACGATTTCATCTCCGAGATCTATCGACACGGCACGCGCGAGCGAATCTGGATCTCCGAGACCGCCTGGCTCGTTCGCTCGCCCGACGGCGAGCCGCTCTATTACGAAGGCACGGTCATCGATTGCAGCGAACGCGTGCGCGCCGAGGGCCGCCTCGCCTATCTCGCGCACCACGATGCGCTGACCGGCGTTCTGACGCGCACGGCGTTCCTCGATGCGCTGCAGTCGGCGCTGAAGGGTCTGGAAAAGGGCGCCGCGCTGGCGGTGCATTGCATAGATCTGGACCATTTCAAGGATGTCAACGATACGCTCGGCCATCCCGTCGGCGACGCGTTGCTCGTCAAGGCGGCCCAACGGCTCAGTGCGACTTTGGAAAGCGATGACAGGCTGGCGCGGCTCGGCGGCGACGAATTCGCCATTCTGCAGGTGGCGGCGCGCGACCGCGCCGGCGCCGAGGCGGCGGCTGCGCGCATATGCGCTGCGCTGTCCCGGCCGTTCGAGGTCGAGGGCGCGATCGTGCATGTCGGCGCCAGCGCGGGCGTGGTGTTGGCGCCTGATGATGGCGGCGATCCTGAGGAGCTGATGAAGAACGGCGACATCGCGCTCTATCGCGCCAAGGCGGCGGGACGGTCGACGTATCAGTTCTTCGAGCCTGAAATGGCCGAAACAATGTGGCGGCGGCGCGCCTTGGAGAACGACTTGCGCGGCGCCGTGGCGCGGCGAGAGCTGCTGGCCTACCTGCAGCCGATCGTGGAAATCGATACGGGCGCCATTGTTCAATTCGAGGCGCTGATCCGTTGGCGCCATCCGGTCTCGGGCGTGCTGGCCCCTGGCGCATTCATTCCGATCGCCGAAGAAACGGGGATGATCGTGGAAATCGGGGCTTGGATGCTGGAGGAGGCCTGTCGTCTGGTCGCCGCCGCGCCCGGCGATTTCCCGGTCTCAGTCAATCTCTCCCCAGCCCAGTTCCGAAGCCGGGCCGTCGTGCAAACCGTGCGCGCCGCGCTTGCCCATTCCGGGCTCCCTCCGATGCGGCTCATTCTTGAAATCACGGAAACTGTGTTGCTTATGGATGACCCTCAAACCATCGCTGCGCTTCGCGATTTGCGAGATATCGGCGTGCGGATTGCCCTCGATGATTTCGGCGCCGGGCATTCCTCGCTCGGATATCTCCAGAAATTCAGCTTCGACATCCTCAAAATCGACCGGTCGTTCGTCGGGTCAGGATCTGCGGACGGCGTGAACGGGATCCTCATCCGGGCCATCGTCGCGCTGGGGCGCGAACTCGGCATTGATGTCGTTGTCGAAGGGGTCGAAACCGAGGATCAGCGGGTGCGCCTTCAAACTCACGGAGCTGCGCTGGCGCAAGGCTACCTTTTCGGACGGCCGGCGCCTGCACGCCAGTGGCTCGAGACCGCGGCGGTCGGCGCGCGACCGGAGGGGTTGCGCAGCGTGGCCTGAGAGGCTGGAGACATTGCGGCGAACGGCAGATGGAAAACTCGCTCCTAAGACTCTTTTGAATACGATCAAGTCGTAAATATGATCAAGTCGCGCATTCAGCGAACAAGAATCCAGAGATGGCGTGCCTTTGAGGGTCGGCGTTGAAATTCTCGCGGGAGACCAAAGCCTTTCGGCGCCTGATCTGGCTAGCCTTCGGACTCGGAGCGCTGGCGATCGCCGCCATCGCGCTGACGATCATGGGTCTGCGGCGAGATGCATTCGAGCAGGCCGCGCGCGAGCAGACCGATCTGGCCATAGTGCTGGGACGAGAGATATCCGCATCGAGCCGAACAATTGAGAAGGCGCTCGACGACGTTCAATCCATGGTTGAGAACGCCCGGCCGTCGAGCCGTTCCGATTTCCTTCAGCTTCTGAGCACAGAGGCGGTCGCGCGCGCATTGAGCTCCGAAATCGCCTCCGCCGCGGGCGCGGAATTTGTCTCCATCATCGCCGACAATGGCGACATCGTGAATAGTTCGCGCGCGTGGCCGGCCCCGAACCTGAATGTCTCGCATGAAGACGATTTCGTCTATCTCAGCGACCGCGACGTCAAATCCACTTACATCGGAGGGCCCGAGGTCAGTCGTGCGACCAACGACTGGATGATTTTTTTCGCCCGGCGCCTGAACGCTCCGGACGGTAAATTCCTGGGCGTCATTCATGTCGGGATGCGACTCGACCATTATCGTTCGATCTATTCCGCCATTTCCGCGTTGCAAGACAAGAACATGCTGTTGCTGCGGCGCGACGGGACCCTGCTGGTCAATTTTCCCGGCGACAGCCGCCATCGCGGCGAGCGCATGGCCGGCAATTCGCCGTGGTACGGTGTGGTCGCGGCCGGCGGCGGCTCATTCCTGTCGAATGGCTGTTTCGGCGAGGAGCCGCGGCTCGTCGCCGTCTATCCGCTGGAGGACTATCCCCTGGTGGTTGACGTGGCGGTGTCGCAGGCTGCGGTGCTGGCGCCGTGGCGGATCTGGGCGACGCAGATTGGAGCGGGCGCGGTGCTCGCGCTCGCCTGCGCCGGCTTTCTCGCGCGAGCGGTTTCAACCCAATTTCGCCTCCTTTTGCATTCCGAGGCTTCGCTTGCGGCGAAGGGGCGCGACCTGGAGGAGCTGAACGCGCGTTTCGCTAGCGTTCTCGACAACATGCCGCACGGGGTCGCGCTGTTCTCCGGCGATCGCCGCTTGATCGTAGCCAACAAGCGCTACGGCGAAATGTATCAGCTTACCGCTGAGGAGGTGCGTCCTGGCGTGCTGCTCGACGACATCCTCGCCAGGCGCGTTGCAAAGGGCATCTTCGTCCAGAATTCGCAATCCTATATCAAGACGCGCCTGGCGGAGATCCAATCTCCGGTTCCGCAACAGTCGCTCGACCGACTCTCGAACGGCAAAGTCGTGTTCATTTCGCGTCGGCCCTTCGACGGCGGGGGATGGCTGACCATCCACGAGGACATCACCGCTCGTCAGCTCGCCGAAGATAGAATCGAATACATGGCGCTGCACGATCAACTCACGGGCTCGGCAAATCGCGCCCTGCTGTTGCGCGAAATGCGCTCGCGGCTCCAGGACGACAAAGGAGGAGAGCGCACGCTGGGGATCCTGCTTGTCGATCTCGACGAATTCAAAGCCGTCAATGACACCCACGGCCATCCCTTCGGCGACGCCTTGTTGAAGGCGGTCGCGCATCGGCTGCGCGAGGCCGTCGGCGAGCGAGGTCTCGTGGCGCGCATCGGCGGCGACGAGTTCGCGGTGCTGGCCTACGAAACGCGGGACGACGAGGGTTGCGAGCGGCTGGCCGAGGGCCTGCTCGGGGAAATTCGCAAGCCGTTCGAGATCGAGGGCTTCATGTTGTCGATCCGCCCCAGCGTCGGCGTTGCTCGGGCGCCGCGCGACGGCTCCGACGTAGAGACGCTGCTCAAGAACGCGGATCTCGCGCTCTATTCGGCCAAAAGCGCGGGGCGCGATCGGATCGGCTATTTCGAACCGAGCCTGGAGCGCGAAATCCGAGAGCAGCGAACGCTGAAGGCTGAACTCGCCGAAGCGATCGCGTCGCAACAATTGGAATTGCATTTCCAGCCGATCGTCGAGGCGCGCGGCGGCGCCATCGTCGAACTGGAGGCCCTGGTGCGCTGGCGGCATCCCGAGCGCGGCATGATCCGTCCCGATCATTTCATTCCGCTGGCGGAGCGGACAGGCCTTATCCAAGAGATCGGCGAGTTCGTCTTGAGCGCCGCCTGTCGCTCCGCGGCAGGCTGGCCGCGCGGCATCGGCGTTGCGGTCAATCTTTCGCCGGCGCAGTTCGGGCGCGGCAACCTGGTCGCCCTGGTGCAGCGCGCTCTCGCCGAGTCCGAGCTGGCGCCCGGACGGTTGACGCTCGAGATCACGGAAACCGCGCTGATGGAGAATCTCGAGAGCAGCCGCGAGGTCCTGCGCGCGATCCGCGAGATGGGCGTCAAGATCGCGCTCGACGATTTCGGCGCCGGCTACTCCTCGTTGAGCTACCTCCAAAGCTTCGCGCTCGACAAGATCAAGATCGACCGTTCGTTCGTCGCGGCGATGGAGACGAATGCGCGCACCCGCGATATCGTCGCCCTGATCGCCGCCATCGGCAGACGACTGGGGGCGACGACCGTCGCCGAAGGCGTCGAGACGCAAACGCAACTCGACCTTGTCGCCGCCGCGGGTTGCGAGACCGCGCAGGGTTATTTTTTCAGCAAGCCGAAGCCGATCGGGGAACTCGATCTGGACGCAAAGCCGGCCGAAAAGCAGGCGGCGTGAGCAAGGAGAGCTTTCGGCCCGTCAGTCCGACGCCGCCGTCTCTTTCTTCGGCAGGAACGGCGCCATGCCTTTGCGGGCCAGTTCGTCGGCGAGTTCGTTCATCTCGTCGCCGGCGTGGCCTTTGACCCAGCGCCAGTCGATCTCGTGGCGGTCCGAGGCCGCGTCGAGTCGCCGCCAGAGGTCGTCGTTCTTGACCGGTTTCCGGTCCGCGGTTCGCCAGCCGTTGCGTTTCCAATTGTGGATCCAGCCGGTGACACCGCCGCGCAGATACTGCGAGTCGGTGTGCAGATCGACCGCGCAGGGGCGGGTCAGCGCCTCGAGCGCAAAGATCGCCGCCGACAGTTCCATACGGTTGTTGGTCGTCATCGCTTCGCCGCCGCAAATCTCTTTGGACTTGCCGGCGTAATTGAGGATAGCGCCCCAGCCGCCGGGGCCGGGATTGCCCGAGCAGGCACCGTCGGTCCAGATCGAGACTTTCCGTTTCAAGCGCGCCATCCGTAGTCGCGCGCGCTCAAGACGCGTTGATGAAAACGCATTTTCGCCAGATATTCCAACGGGTTTTTCGGGGCGACCAATGCGCCCGGGGGCACGTTCAGCCAGTCGACCAGACGGGTCAACATGAAACGTAGCGCCGAACCGCGCGCGAGCCAGGGCAACGCCTCGACTTCGGCGGCCTCGAGCCGGCGGACCTGCTCGTAACCGGAAATCATCGCCATGCCCTTGGAGACGTTGAATTCGCCGTCGAGTTCGAAGCACCAGGCGTTGAGGCAGATGGCGAGGTCGTAAGCGAAGAAATCGTCGCAGGCGAAATAGAAATCGATAAGGCCCGACAGCCTGTCGCCCAGGAAGAAAACATTGTCGGGGAAGAGATCGGCGTGCACCACGCCCGCCGGCAAGTCCCTCGGCCAGCTCCGCTGCAAGGCGGTCAGTTCCGCCTCCGTCTCGGCCGCGAGGCCCGGCGAGACTTCGTCGGCGCGCGCCTTCGCGGTCGCGAACAATTGCGGCCAGCCCTGAAGCGAGAGCGCGTTCGGCCGCCGCAGCGGGAAACCTTGCCCGGCTTCGTGCATGCGCGCGAGCGCCTCGCCGACCTGTGCGCAGTGATGAGCCTTCGGACGACGGATCCAGAGCCCTTCGAGGAAGGTCACTATCGCGGCGGCCCGCCCTGCGAGCCGCCCGAGCGCGGAGCCATTGCGCGCCCGGACCGGCTGCGGGCAGGTGACGCCGCGCTCGGCCAGATGCTCCATCAGCCCGATGAAGAACGGAAGGTCGTCTTCATGCACGCGCTTTTCATAGAGGGTGAGGATGAACGGCCCGGCCTCGGTGCGCAGCAGGAAGTTCGAGTTCTCCACGCCCTCGGCGATGCCCTTGAACGACAACACCCGGCCGAGGTCATATTCGGCGAGGAACGCGCTCAAGGCTTCGTCCGTGACTTCCGTATAGACCGCCATGCCGCCCTCGCCCGATCCCGAGCGCTGTTAGCGAGCCCCCGGCGGCGCGTCAAATGGCGGAGCGCCTGTGCGGCCGGCCTCGCCGCGGCGGGTCTCTCGGCGATCCTCGGGCCCGTTAGCGGCGGTCGGCGATCCGGCGAGCAATGCGCTGTCGCGGCTAAGTCGGCGCGGCCTCCCGCAGGCTGCGGGGCAGGGGGAAGAACATCGATTCCGCCGCCGTCGTCAAAGTCTCGATGGAGAGGTCGAAACGTTCGGCGAAGCCGTCGAGAATGCGCTCGACCAGAATTTCGGGCGCGGATGCGCCGGCGGTGATCGCGAGCGAACGCACGCCCTCGAATTCGCGCCAGTCGATCCCGTCGACGTCGGGAACGAGCAGCGCGATCCGGCAACCCTCGCGCTCGGCGACCTCGCGCAGGCGTTGCGAATTGGAGGAATTGGCGGCGCCGACCACGATGACCGCCTCGACCTGGCTGGCGGCCTGCTTGATCGCTTCCTGCCGGTTGGTGGTCGCGTAGCAAATGTCCTCGAGCGGGGGCGCGTGGATGGCGGGAAAGCGGCTTTTCAGCGCGGCGATCACGTCCCGCGTGTCATCCACCGAAAGCGTAGTCTGCGTCACATAGGCGAGCTCTTGCCCCGCGGGAAAAGCGAGCGAATCGACTTCCGCTGCCTCGCTGATCAGCGTCACGGCTCCGTCGGGCAATTGCCCCATCGTCCCGACGACCTCGGGATGGCCGACATGGCCGATCAGCACGATATGACGGCCGCGCTTGTGATGCGCCTGCGCCTCGCGGTGCACCTTGGTGACCAGCGGGCAGGTCGCGTCGATCGTAAACAGCCCGCGCCGCAAAGCCTCTTCGGGCACCGCCTTGGCCACGCCGTGGGCGGAGAAGATGACCGGCGCATCGCCCGGCGGCGCTTCGCTCAACTCCTTGATGAACACCACGCCCTTCGCTTTGAGCGAATCGACGACATATTTATTATGGACGATCTCGTGCCGGACATAGACCGGCGCGCCGTAGATCTTCAGCGCGGTTTCCACGACGTCGATCGCCCTGACGACGCCCGCGCAGAACCCGCGCGGCGCGCAAAGGACGATGCGAAGCTTCGGCTTTTGAGACATCGGGCGGGCTTTCTCCAGGCGGCTGTCTTCCGAAAGGGAGGCGGCCAAGTCAAGGCCTGGCCATCATCGGGCGCGGCATTTGATCTGGCGTCGCGACCGCCGAGCCTTTATTAGCCCGGGGCGCGCTGCCGCGCCCGGACCGACGCCTTGACCGCCGCACCCGCCCTGAACGTCTCGCCCGAGCGCGCGCGCAAGCCTGTGTTCACGCAGGGCTCGTTGATGCGCCACGTCGCCGTCATGACGGCGACCGGATCGATCGGCCTGATCGCGATCTTTGCAGTCGATGTGCTCTCGCTGTTCTGGGTCTCGCGCCTGGGCGACCAATCCTACAAGGCGGCGATCGGCTATGCGAGCCAGGCGTCCTTCCTGCTGATGTCGGTAAATATCGGCTTCACCATCGCGATAACGGCGAACGTCTCGCGCGCGCTCGGCGCCGGGGACCGGCCGCGCGCGCGCCGGCTCGCCGCATCCGGGCTTGCGGTCACGTTCCTCGCCTCGGCGCTGCTCTCGCTGCTGCTGTGGATTTTGCGCGACGAGGCTCTGACGCACTTGATGCACGCTCAGGGAAGACCCGCCGAAGTCGCCAGCGGCGTGCTGGCGATCGTCATCCCCGCCAATATCCCGATGGGGCTGGGCATGGCGCTGTCGGGCGTGCTGCGCGCCGACGGCGATGCGCGGCGCGCGATGTATGTCACTTTGTCCGGCGGCATCGTGACCGCCTTCACCGACCCGCTTTTCATTTTCGGCTTCGGGCTCGGCGTCTATGGCGCGGCCTGGGCGACGGTGGTCTCGCGGCTGGTCTTCCTGATCGTCGGCCTGAACGGAGCCGTCCGGATCCACGATCTCGTCGCCATTCCCTCGCTCAAGGCGATCCGGCGAGATTTAACGCCGATCATGGGAATAGGCGTGCCCTCGATCATGGCCAATCTCGCGACGCCGGTCGCCGCGGTCTACGTCACGCGCGTCTGGTCGGACTTCGGCGAAGCGACGGTCGCAGGCGGGGCGATCGTCGACCGCGTGATTCCGCTCGCCTTCGGGGTCATCTTCGCGCTGACCGGTTCGATCGGTCCGATCATCGGGCAAAACTACGGCGCCCGGCTCATGCCGCGCGTCCGGCGCGCGCTCTCCGATTCCTTTCTGCTCGCGGTCGGATACGCCTTGGTTGCCTGGGCCGTGCTCGCGCTCGCCTCGCCGCTGATCGCCGCGATGTTCGAGGCGCAGGGGGCGAGCGCGGATTTCGTCAGTCTGTTCTGCCGGTTGGGCGCGATGGCCTGGGTTTTCGTCACCTGTCTCTTCGTCGCCAACACCGCCTTCAACAATCTGGGCTTTCCCCTGCTCTCGATGGTGTTCAACTGGGGACGGGCGACTCTGGGCACGATTCCGTTCGTGACAATCGGGGCGCGCTTCGGCGGCGTCGAGGGGGCGATGCTGGGCCTGGTCATCGGCAGCGCGCTCTTCGGCCTCGCCGGCGTCGCGGTCGCCTATACCGTCGTCGCCCGCCTCGCCAAGGAAATAAAAACGGTCTAGCATTGATTTAGCCGCAGCCAGAGGGCCGGGCGGGGAGGGGCTGGATGAACCTTTACGACATCATGATGGGCGCCCAGGGCGGCCAAGGGGTCAACAATCTCGCCAACCAGTTCGGCCTCTCTCCTCAGCAGACGCAGGCCGCGATCCAGGCGATGATCCCCGCCTTCTCGCTCGGCCTGCAACGCACCGCGCAGGACCCCACCGGATTCGGCGGCCTTCTCAACCAGATGATGAGCGGCGCCCATTCCGGCGCCTATACCGATCCGGCGCAGACCACCGCCGCGAGCAATCTCGGCGGCAATGTGCTCGGCCAGATCTTCGGCTCGCCCCAGGTCGCTGCGCAGGTCGGGCAGCAGGCTGCGCAAATGTCTGGGGTGAACGCCCAGATTATCCAGCAGATGATGCCGGTCGTCGCCTCGATGCTGGTCGGCGGCATCGCCAATGCGATGGCCGCGCAGGGCATGGGGGGCGTGCTAAGTCAGATCGCCAATGCGTTCGCCCAAGGCGCCGGCCTCGCCCCGGCCGCCAACCCGGCCGCAGCCGCACAGGCCCAGGCCGGCAACATGTTCAACAACTGGATGAACATGGTGAGCGGGATGCTGACGGGCTCCGGCGCGGCGGGATCCCCGGCAGCGGCGACCCCGCAGGCGGCGGCCCTTCAGGCGACCGTCAATTCGCTCAACAACATGCTCCAGGCGGGCGTGCAGATCTCCCAGACCCAGCAGCAGGGCTTAGTCACGATCCTGGAGTCGATCAGCAAGGCCGCCAAGGGTTGAAACCGGCCGGCGCTCTGGCGACGGGACAGCCTTTCATTGCTTTGTCGCGTCCTGGACCCTATCTAGGCGCGGCTCAGCCGTCGTGACGGCCTCAAGGCAGGAAAGAGTGAATGGCCCGCGACGTAGTCGACGCGCAAATCGTTGAATCCCGTAAGGATTTAGTGGCATGGCTGGAAGCCGGCATCAAGCCCGCCGCCAGTTCCAGGGTTGGCGCTGAGCACGAGAAAGTTCCCTTCTATTTTGCTGATCTGTCGCCGGTTCCCTATGAGGGCGAGCGCGGGATCGGCGCGCTCTTGCAGGCGATGCGCGAGCGGCTGGGCTGGGACGCGATCGAAGACGGCGGCGCGCTGATCGGGCTCTTCGATCCGGTCGGCGGCGGCGCAATTTCCTTGGAGCCGGGCGGGCAGTTCGAGCTTTCCGGCGCCCCGCACGCGACGGTGCATGAGGTCGCGGGCGAACTCGCAGTTCACCTCGAGGCGGCGCATCAGGCTGCCGCGCCGCTCGGCATCGGTTTTCTGAGCCTCGGCATGAGTCCGAAGTGGTCTCTGGCGGAAACGCCCGTGATGCCCAAGAGCCGGTATCGCATCATGACGCGCTACATGCCGCTGGTCGGCACGCGCGGCCTCGACATGATGTACCGGACCGCCACGGTGCAGGCCAATCTGGATTTTTCCAGCGAAGCCGACATGGTGACCAAGCTGCGCGTCGGCCTTGCGCTGCAACCTATGATCACGGCCCTGTTCGCCAATTCGCCGTTCACCGACGGCGCGCGAAACGGCCTTCTGTCGGCGCGCTCGGACATCTGGCGCCATACCGACGCGGCGCGCACGGGGATGCTGCCCTTCGCCTTCGAACCGGGAATGGGGTTCGAGCGCTACGTCGATTACGCCCTCGACGTGCCCATGTATTTCGTCAAACGCGGCGACGCCTACATCGACGTCGCCGGGGCCAGTTTTCGCGATCTGCTCGCCGGAAGGCTCGAGGCCTTGCCAGGCGAGCGCGCGACGATCTCGGATTGGGCGAACCATCTCTCGACGATCTTTCCCGAGGTGCGTTTGAAGCGATACCTGGAAATGCGCGGCGCCGACGTCGGTCCGCCCGAACGCATCGTCGCGCTCGCCGCCTTGATGGTCGGGCTCTACTATGACTCCGACGCGCTCGCGAGCGCTTGCGGCCTCATCAAGGACTGGAGCGCGGATGCGCGGGAGAAATTGCGCGCCGATGCGCCTCGTCTCGGGCTCGCCGCGCGCATCGACGGGCGCGAATTGCGAGAGGTCGCGCGCGATGCGCTGGCGCTCGCCAGGGCAGGGCTGATGCGCCGCGCGCGTCTGGACGCCAGGGGCGCCGACGAGACCGTCTATCTCGACCCGCTCGATGAGATCGTCGCGGCCGGCCGCTCGCCTGCGCAACTCTGGATTGAGCGCTTCGAAGGGTCCTGGGGCCGCTCGGTCGATCCCGCGTTCAAAGAGGCGTTGATGTGATCCGTCTCGCGGATCAAGGTTGCCCGGAATCGTGTCCGACCTGGACATAAAGACGCCCGGGTCCGAGTTCCGTATTGAACTGGGTTTCTACGCTGACGCCGACGTGATTATCGGTGAAAGCGCTGGCGCGCTCCGCGAACGGGCCCGTCGCCGGAGCGGCGACGCGTCCGGGCTCCACGAAGCCCGCCCCGGCGGCGACATAGCCGCTTATCCGGATACAGGCGTCGGACCCCGAAACCGCGAAAAAGCCTTCGCCGAGCGCGCTGCAATGGGTCTGATCGAGCGCCGGCGGCCCGGGCTTGGGCTCGAAACTGTCGCCCGCGAACGCGGAGCGCTGCGCGAGGGCGCACCCCGCGGCAAGCAGGGCCGCACGAGCAAGGCGGAGCGCTTGGGTCGAGCAAATCATTGCGCGCCAGAATAAGAGACTTCGTGGCGGCAAGATGGCGACGCGGAGCCTCATCGCCAATCTCCGAAACGGGATTGAACGAGCGCCAGCGCCGCGACCGCCGCGGTGTCCGCCCGCAAGATTCGTGGGCCGAGATTGAGCCTCAGGACGTTGGGCGAGCGCAGGATCGCCGCGCGTTCGGATTCATCGAAGCCGCCCTCGGGACCGATCAGCAAAGCGACGCTCTTGGCCGGCGGCGCTGCGGCCAGCGCCTCCAGCGGATTGGCGAGCGGGGCGTCTTCGTCGCAAAAGACCAGCAGGCGGTCGGACGGCCAATCGGCGAGTGCGCGTTCGAGCGGCAGTGGGTCCGCAATTTCCGGCAACCAGAGAATTCCACATTGTTCGGCGGCCTCGCGAGCGTTCGCGGCGAGACGCTCGAGGTTGACGCGCGAAACTTGCGTGCGCCTTGTCACGACAGGCCGCAGACGCCGCGCGCCCATTTCGACCGCCTTTTGCGCCATATAGTCGAGGCGCGCGTGTTTGAGCGGCGCGAACAGATAATCGACGTCCGGCGGATCTTCTTGCGGGCGAATGCGCTCTGCGATCGTCAGCGCCGCGCGCTTGCGCTCGAGCGGCCCGAGCGCAGCGGCGTATTCCCCGTCCCGTCCGTTGAATACGAGCACGCGGGCGCCGGCGCCGAGGCGCAGCACGTGCAGGAGATAATTCGACTGCTCGGGCGATAGCGGCGCCACGCGTCCCTCGGCGAGATCGTCGTCGAGGCAAAGACGGGGCGTGGTGAAATCGGTGCGGGCCATGTCCGGAGTTCTGGCACGGCCGCGCGCGTGTAACAAACTTCACGGCCCGCGCGAACCTGCCTCCAGGACCGTTCCAGGAGCCTGCCATGTCCCACTCCCTAGTCCCCTTCGCCTTCGCCTGCGTCACGCTCGCGGCCAGTCTTGCGCCCGCCTGCGCCGCGGATGCCGAGCACCCCACGGTCATCGAGCTTTTCCAGAGCCAGGGTTGCTCTTCCTGCCCGCCCGCCAACGCGAGCCTGATTGAATTTTCGAAGCGGCCGGACGTTCTCGCGCTCAATTTTTCCGTCAATTACTGGGATAGGCTCGGCTGGAAGGATACATTTGCGACGCCGGAATTCACGCAGCGCCAGTATGACTATGCGCGCGCCCTGAAGAATGGCGGGGTCTATACGCCTGAGATCGTCGTCAACGGCCGCGCCGCGGGCGTCGGCGACGAGGTCTCCGAAATGGAAGCTCTGGCGCAAAAGACCGATCGCGGCTCCGAGGGGCCGCG
Source organism: uncultured Pseudomonadota bacterium (assembly GCA_963809055.1). GTDB lineage: Bacteria > Pseudomonadota > Alphaproteobacteria > Rhizobiales > Beijerinckiaceae > Roseiarcus. Next base: position 130,855 of record CAWEID010000016.1, read on the forward strand.
CGTGAGCTTCGAAGGCCGCGAAGTCGTGGTCGGCGCCGGCCAGGCGCCCGCGTCCGGCGCCGAGGTCTGGCTGGCGCTGTACGATCCCCACGTGGTCGAAGTTCCCGTCGCCCGGGGAGAGAATTCCGGCCGCACGCTCGCGCACAAGAACATCGTGCGCCGGTTGATCAAGCTCGGGACCTGGAGCGGCGCGGCCGCCCATTATGCGCTGCCCGCGGACGCCGGCCCATGGTCGCGCGCGGTGCTCGTGCAGGGCGTGGGCCTGGGGCCGATCCTGGCCGCCGGCAGAAGCTGAAAGAGCCGGGCGTCGCTGAGGACGGCTTCAACCCGAGGATTGCGGAACAGGGCCGGCCAACGTCGCCGGCCAGCCTTCAATGCGCGCGCTGCACCGCGAACTCGACCGCGTCGAGCAATGCGTGTTTCCAGGCCGAGGCCGGGAACAGTTCCAACGAATCGCGCGCCATCGCCCCATAGTGCCGCGCCCGCTCGACCGTATCCTCGATCGCGCGATGCTTCTTCATCATCGCGAACGCCGTCTCGAGATCGCCGTCGGCGATTTCGCCGCGCTCCAGAGTGCGCTTCCAGAATTCGCGCTCCTGCGGCGTTCCGCGGCGGAAGGAAAGCACGACGGGCAACGTGATCTTGCCCTCGCGAAAATCGTCGCCGACGTTCTTGCCGAGTTTGGCCGACGAGCCGCCGTAGTCGAGCGCGTCGTCGATGAGCTGGAACGCGATGCCGAGATTGGCGCCGTAGCCGCGGCAGGCTTCGATCTCGGCCTTGGAGCCCTTGGCCAGAATCGGGCCGACCTCGCAGGCGGCGGCGAAGAGGGCCGCCGTCTTGGCGCGGATGACGGCGAGATAGGCGTCCTCGGTGGTTTCCGTGTCCTTCGCGGCCGAGAGCTGCATCACCTCGCCTTCGGCGATGACGGCCGCGGCGGTGGAGAGCACGTCGAGGCAAGGCAGCGAGCCGACTTCGACCATCATCTTGAACGCCTGGCCGAGCAGGAAATCGCCGACCAGCACGCTCGCCTCGTTGCCCCAGAGCACGCGCGCGGCGGCCTTGCCGCGCCTGAGGTCGCTCTCGTCGACGACGTCGTCGTGCAGCAGCGTCGCGGTGTGCATGAACTCCACAGCCGCGGCGAGCTTGATATGGCCGTCGCCGGCATATTCGCAAAGCCCCGCCGTCGCGAGCGTCAGAATCGGGCGCAGCCGCTTGCCGCCCGACGAAATCAGATGGTTGGCGACCTCGGGGATCATCGTGACGTCCGAGCCGGTGCGCGAAAGGATAGTCTCGTTGACGCGCGCCATGTCGTCCGCGACGAGTTTCGTCAGCGGATCGAGCAGCCGGTCGGGCGACTTTTCCTCTAGCGGTACGACGATGCCCACAGATGCTTCCCTTGCCAGACAATGTGCGCGCGACCATAAAGTCCGCAAGCAACGGCGGCAAGGCCGGGGCATGGACCGCGGTCTCGAGGCCTCGTACCCTTGGTCGAACTCGTCAGAACCAATGATCTCGTCGTGATCTCGCTGATCGAGACGCTGCTCGACGAGGCGGGCATAGCCTATTTCGTCGCCGATCGGCACATGAGCGCCGTCGAGGGCTCGCTCGGGTTTCTGCCCCGGCGCATTCTGGTCGATCGCGAGGACGTCGAGCCGGCCCGGCGGCTGCTAGGCGAGGCCGGACTTGCGGCCGAATTGCGCGATGCCTGAGACCACCTGCGACGAAATCCTGGGCCTCGGGCTCAAACTGCGACAAATGCGCACGGGCCATCGCGTCGGCGCCGACGCCGTGCTGCTGGCCGCCGCCGCCGGGCCGCCCGTCCGCTCGCTTGTCGACGTCGGGGCCGGCGTCGGGGCGGTCGGCCTGGCTTTGCTGGCCCGCTGGCCCGAGGCGCATCGGCGACCTCGTCGAGGTGGATCCCGATCTGGCGGAGCTCGCGCGGCGGAACGCGGCCGAGAACGGGGTCGGCGCGCGGGCGCGGGTTCGTGCGCTCGACGCGCTGTCCGCGCGGGCCCGGCGCGCGGACGGGCTGGTCGACGGCGCGGCCGAACTCGTCGTCACCAATCCGCCTTTCTTCGCCGCCGCCGCAGTGCGCGCTTCGCCCGACGCGGCCCGCGCCCGCGCGCATGTGTTCGAGGCCTCGCGCGCGGGCGGCGACCCGCTCGGCGAATGGATCGCAGCGAGCCTCGCGCTGCTCGCGCCCGGCGGCCGTTTCGCGATGATCCACAGGCCGGAGGCGCTGGCGGCGATCCTCGCCGCTTTCGGCCGCCGGATCGGGGCGGTCGCGGTGCGCCCGATCCATCCGCGCGCCGAGGCGGACGCAATCCGCGTATTGATCTCGGGCGTGAAGGGCTCGAAGGCGCCCACACGGTTGCTGCCCGCGCTCGTCCTGCACGAAGCGTCCGGCGCCTTCACGCCGCTCTCGGCGGCGATCCATCGCGGCGAGGCGTTCCTGTAACCGGGACCGCCGATCGAGCGGCGTCGGCGCGGCCGGCGATGGGGCCTGCCTCCTGCCTGGTCTGCGAAACGAATATTTCGTTTGCGAAACGCGTATTTCGTTTGCGAAACCTCTGCGTTTCGTTTTGCCATTCATAACCCATTGAAATCATGGACTGCGAAATCGGCCCATTTCGCGGTTTTCAAGGATATCAATGGCTTGCGAGGCGTTTTGTTTCGTATTTTTTTGTCCTCGTTGCGGTGACGGCGAGGCGAACCTGCCTTGAAATTCCGGAAATCCATCTTTGAATATCGCATGGTTTTCGTGAATAGTGAAGTGTTTCGGGCCTCTTTTTTGGGTGAAGCCGTGGCCTGGCGACCTCGGCGAGTCCGGCCGTTTGAGCCTGCGACTGCTGACGGGCCGGCCGCACGGAAGCCGGCTTATGAGAGCGACACGCGCGCGTTGACCCGGGCGGGCGGCGTCACTAGGGTCCGCCGCGCTTCAGGAACCCCCGGGCTGATCCGAAATGTCTTCTCCTGCCGATGCCTCCGCCGATCCGACGAAATCGTTTCAGGCGCTGATCCTGACCCTGCAGAATTTCTGGGCGCGCCAGGGCTGCGTCGTCTTGCAGCCCTATGACATGGAAGTCGGGGCCGGAACGTTCCATCCGGGAACCACGCTGCGCAGTCTGGGTCCGAAACCCTGGAAGGCGGCCTATGTGCAGCCCTCGCGCCGGCCGAAGGACGGGCGCTATGGCGAGAACCCGAACCGGCTGCAGCATTATTACCAGTTCCAGGTGATTCTGAAGCCCTCGCCCGAGAACCTGCAGGAGCTCTATCTCGAATCGCTGGCCGCGATCGGCGTCGACATGGCGCTGCACGACGTGCGCTTCGTCGAGGACGACTGGGAGAGCCCGACCCTGGGCGCCTGGGGCCTCGGCTGGGAGTGCTGGTGCGACGGAATGGAAGTCTCGCAATTCACCTATTTTCAGCAGGTCGCGGGCTTCGAATGCGCGCCGGTCTCGGGCGAACTCACCTACGGCCTCGAGCGGCTCGCGATGTACATCCAAGGCGTCGATTCGATCTACGAACTCAATTTCAACGGCCGCGAGGGCGACGAGAAGATCTCCTACGCCGATGTGTTCCTGCAGGCCGAGCAGGAATATTCGCGCTACAATTTCGAACATGCCGACACGGAATCCTGTTCCAGCACTTTCGCGACGCGGAGGCCGAGTGCCGTTCGCTGCTGGAAAAGGGCCTCGCGGGCGAGCGCCACCTGATGGCGCTGCCGGCCTATGACCAGTGCATCAAGGCGAGCCACGCGTTCAATCTGCTCGACGCGCGCGGCGTGATCTCCGTCACCGAACGCCAGAGCTACATCCTGCGCGTGCGCGAACTCGCCAAAGCCTGCGGCGCCGCCTGGCTGAAGACGGCGGGCGGGGGAAACCCTGCCGCCGCTTAGCGGGAGACGGGACGCGCGCATTTTTTTCGGAATTCGAGACTCAAGTATGCCCGATCTGCTCTCGAACTCTTCAGCGAAGAAATCCCGGCGCGCATGCAGCGTCAGGCGGCCGAAGACCTGAAGCGGCTCGTCACCGGCGCGCTGGTCGAGGCCGACGTGCTCTATGAGGGCGCGCAGGCCTTCGCGACGCCGCGCCGGCTCGCGCTGCATGTGGTGGGCCTGCCGGAGGCGCAGCCCGATCGCCAGGAGGAGCGCAAGGGCCCGCGCGTCGGCGCGCCCGAGGGCGCGGTTCAGGGCTTTCTCAAGAGCGCGGGCCTCGCGCGCATCGAGGACGCCAAGATCGTCTCCGACGGCAAGAAGGGCGAGTTCTATGTCGCCGTCATCGAGCAGGCCGGGCCGCGCGACGCGCGAGCTGATCGCCGAAATCGTGCCCTTCGATCCTGCGCGCCTTCCCCTGGCCGAAGTCGATGCGCTGGGGCGCCGCGCTCGGCGCGCTCGGATTCGCTGCGCTGGGTCAGGCCGCTGCGCTCGATCCTGTGCACGTTCGGCGGGCCGCACGAGGCGCCCGAGTCGATCGCGTTCACGCTCGACGGGCTGACCGCGGGCGACGATCACCTACGGCCATCGGTTTCTCGCTCCGCAGCCGATCAGCGTGCGCCGTTTCGAGGATTACGTCGACGCGCTTTCAAAGCCAAGGTCGTGCTCGACGCCGACCGGCGCAAGCAGATGATCCTGCATGACGCCAGGAGCCTCGCCTTCGCGCAGGGGCTCGAACTCGTCGAGGACGAAGGCCTGCTCGAAGAGGTCGCGGGCCTCGTCGAATGGCCGGTCGTGCTGATGGGCGAGTTCGAAGCCGAGTTCCTGGAAATTCCGCCGGAGGTGATCCGCGCCACCATCCGCGCCAACCAGAAATGCTTCGTGCTGCGCGACGCCAAGGGCAAGCTCGCCAACAAGTTCATCCTGGTCTCGAACCTGTCGCGCAGCGACGGCGGCAAGGCGATCGCGGCGGGCAACGGGCGCGTCGTGCGCGCGCGCCTTTCCGACGCGCGCCATTTCTGGCGCACCGATCTCGCGCCGCTGCCCGACTACAAGGACAAGGCCGACAAGCCGCTCGACCAGCGGCTGGCAAAGCTGAAGGCGCTCGGCATCGTCTTCCACGAGAAGCTCGGCACGCAGGGCGAGCGCATCGAGCGCATCGCGGCGCTGGCGCGCGCGATCGCGCCGGCGGTCGGCTGCGTGCCCGATCTCGCCGAGCGCGCCGCGCAGCTCGCCAAGGCCGATCTCGTCACCGAGATGGTCGGCGAGTTCCCCGAATTGCAGGGCCTGATGGGCCGCTATTACGCCGAGGCGCAGGGCGAGGACGTCAATGTCGCGCGGCGATCGAGGAGCATTACAAGCCGCAGGGGCCGAACGACCGCGTGCCGACCTCGCCGGAGTCGATCGCCGTCGCGCTCGCCGACAAGCTCGACACGCTGGTCGGCTTCTGGGCGATCGACGAGAAGCCGACGGGCAGCAAGGACCCTTATGCGCTGCGGCGGGCGGCGCTGGGCGTGATCCGGATCGTGCTGGAGAACGAGTTGCGGCTCGCGTCTGTTCGAATCTGCTCGTCGCGAGTTCAGCGCGCCTTCGCTCGCACGTCGCGCGAGCGGTCGCGCGCTGCGACGACGTCGGACGGAATCGTCGACGCGCGATCTCCTCGCCTTCTTCGCCGACCGCCTGAAAGTCTACCTGCGCGACAAGGGCGCGCGGCACGATCTGATCGACGCGGTGTTCGCGCTGCCGGGCCAGGACGATCTCCTGATGATCGTGCGCCGCGTCGAGGCGCTCGGCCGTTCCTCGAGACCGACGACGGCAAGAACCTGCTCGCCGGCTATCGCCGCGCCGCCAACATCCTGCAAGGCCGAGGAGAAGAAGGACGGCGAGGGCGCCTTCGCGGGCGCGCATGATCCGCAGGCTGCTCGTGCTGCCCGAGGAGAAGGCGCTCGCCGACGCGCTCGCCGGCGGCCGGCGCCGAGGCGCGCGAACGCGTCGCGCGCGAGGATTTCGAGGGCGCCATGCGCGCGCTCGCGAGCCTGCGCGCGCCGGTCGACGCGTTCTTCGTCGCCGTGACCGTCAACGCCGACGATCCGGCGCTGCGCCTCAACCGCCTGCGGCTGCTCGGCGAGTTGCGCGAAGCGGTGCATGGGGTCGCGGATTTCTCGAAGATCGCGGGCTAGCCGGCGAGCTTCTGGATCAGATCCGCGACGATCTCCGGCGCCTCCTCGTGCGCGAGATGTCCGAGGCCCTTCAGCCGGTAGACGCGCGCGTTCGGCAGCGCCTTGGCGACGACGTCGGCTTGCCTCGGCGGCACCGCCTTGTCGCCTTCCGCGATGGACCAGCGCGACCGGCGTCGAGTTCGGCGCGGTCCTCGGCGAAGGCGTCAAGATCCCAATTGGCCATCATGCCGAGCGCGCCCGCGACATGGCCGGAATCGGCGAACAGGCGCGCATAGAGATCGATTCCGCGCGCCTCGATCATCGATCCCGTGCCGCGCAGCAGGCGCGAGGTCGCGTGCCGGTCGGCCGACCAGGCGAACAGGCGCGGCACGAGCGGATTGAGGAACAGCATCTTCGCCATCACGGGAAACAGATGGCCGGCGAGACCCTCGAACGGCAGCCAGGCGCCGTTGAGGCTGACCAACAATCTCGGCGCAATGGCGCCGTCGATGCAGAGCCTGGCGACGAGCGCGGCGCCGGCGGAATGGCCGACGACGATTTCCGGCTCCAGCGTCCAGCGCCCGCAGCAGCCGCGGCGAGCGCGCGCGCCATGCCCGGAAGCGAGAGATCGCGCCCGCGCATCGGATCGGTGAAGCCGTGGCCCGGCAGATCGGGCATGACGACGCGAAATGGCGCGCGAGCATCGGCGCGAGATCGCGCCAGGAATGGGTCGCGGCGGCCGCGCCGTGAACCAGCAGCAGGACCGGCCCGCGGCCCAGCATCTGCACATGCCAGCGCAGGCCGCCGGCTTCGACGAAACGGCTCGTGTCGCGCAGCGGCCAGTCCTTGCCGTCGCGATCGAGCCGCAATCGATGGTCGTCGTCCGCACGCGTTGTGCGCGCGCGCGCGTTCATGTCGCGCCCGCCTTGCGCACGGCCTCGCTGACCGCGCGCGGCGTCGGCCTGCGGCAGTTTGAGATAGCGCGCGCTCATGGCTTCGGCGATGCCGGGTCGGGGCCGCCGGCGCCGTCGCCGCGCGTTGGCGGCGGACGTGTCGATCGCCAGCGCGGCGAGGCCCGCCGCGCGCGCCTGACGCGCGGCGCGCAACGCGTCCTCGAGCGCATGCGCGCGTCCGGGCGCGCCGTCGCGCGCGACATTGGCGCGCCCGTCGGTCATCAGCACCATCAACGGCGACTGGCCCTGGCGCTTGATCCGGTCGGCGAGCGCGAGCGCAGTGTCAATGCCGCTCGCGATCGGCGTGCCGCCGCCGCCGGGCAGGCCGGCGAGCGTGCGCTTGGCGCGCGCGAGCGAGCGCGTCGGCGGCAGCACGATCTCGGCGCCCTTGCCGCGAAACGCCACCAGCGCGACGCTGTCGCGCCTGACATAGCAATCGACCAGCAGCAGTTCGATCGCGCCCTTGACCTCGGCGAGCCGCTGCATCGCCGACGATCCCGAGGCGTCGACGACGAAGATCGCGGTCGTGCCGCGTTTCTGGCGGAAGCGCCGGATGCGGAAATCCTCGACGCGCACGCGCACGCGGCGCGGGTCGTCATTGGGGCCCCGTCGCAGCCGCTGCCAGGGCGCGGCGGCCCGCAGGGTCTCGACGAGGCCGAGCCGGCCCTCGCGCAGCGCGCCCGCCCGCGCGCCGATCGGACGGCCGCGCAGTTTCGACGCCATATTCGCGCCCGCCTTGCCCGCTTGCGATTGCGACGAACGGCGCGCGAGGCCCATCTCGATCCGGCGCATCAGGTCCGAGGGAATCGCGGCGCGCGCGGCGGCGAGGATGATGTCCTCGAGCTCGTCGGCGGAGATTTCGGGCGGCGTTTCCTGCGCGGCGTCGTCGGGGTCGCGATCCTCCGGCGGCGTGCCTTCGGGCGGCGTGTCTTGGGGCGGTTTGTCTTGGGGCGCTTCGTCTTGGGGCGCTTCGTCCGGCTCGCTCTGGCTCGGCGGCGCCGGCATTCGCGTCGCGCGCGGCGCCAGCGTCAGCGCCGCGGCGACGGCGATATCGGGCTCCTCGACCCTCGCCCCGCCCCGCAGGGCCGCCGCCGCGCGCGCGGCGGCGAGCGCATGCAGCGGCGCCCGCAGAGACGCGACGCCGAGCTGCGCGGCGACCGCGACGAGCGTGGAAATCGCCGCTTCGCTTGTCTCGATCGCGCCGAGCCGCGCGCGCGCTTCGGCGATCTCCTCGGGCGATACGGGGCGCTCGTCGACCTCGCGCGCGCTGACTTCGGTCAGGTCGATCCAGAACGCGAGCCGCTCCATCAGCGCCGGCGGCGGGCGCTCGTCCTCCCCGTCGCCTTCGTCAAGCGCGACGATCCCGAAACGCGACGGGGCAAGGCTCGAAAAGCCTTCGCGCTCGGCGCTGACCTCGCCGCGGTCGAAGGCGCGCACGATGCGCGCCGCCGCGTTGGCGGCGATCCGCTCGGCCATCGCGAGCACGAGGACCCCGCCGTCGATCTGAGCCAGCAGGCCCGGCTCCGCGACCGGCCTGCCGGAGCGCAGTGTCGCGGCCAGATCGAGGCCGCCGAGCAGCCGATCGTCGGTGATATGGGCAGGCGCGCGCCGCATCGGCGTCGCGGGGGCGAGGTCCTCGCTCAGATGCTTGAGCCAGGCGTCGCGGGCCGGACCGGCGCCCGAGCGCAGGACGGCGCCGAACCGGCTCGGATCGACCGCGAACAGCGCGCGCGCATAGACCGCGCGGCTCCAGGGCGTCGTGAGGTCGGGCGCGGACATCACGTCGCGAACACCTCCTCGATCGCGCGCGCAACCCGCGTCGCCGAACCGGAATCGTCGAGCGGGTTTCGGCGCAGCCGATGACTCAGCGCCATCGGCGCGACGCGGCTGAGTTCGAAATCGCCGACGCGCTTCTTGCCTTCCAGCGCCGCCAGCGCGCGCGCGGCGCGCATCAAGGTGAGTTCGCCGCGCAGCCCGTCCGTGCCGAGCGCGATGCACAGCCGCGCGGCGCGCTCCAGGGCCGCGTCCGAGGTCTCGACGTCTCGCAGCGCCTCGCGCGCAGCGACGATGCGTTTGCGCAGCTTGGCGTCCTCGCCCGCCCAGGGTTTCGAGAAGCCCTCGGGATCGCGATCGAATTTGTCGCGCCTTCGCACCACTTCGACGCGCACCGCGATTTCGGTCGGCGTCTTGACGTCGACCGCGAGGCCGAAGCGGTCGAGCAATTGCGGCCTCAACTCCCCCTCTTCCGGATTGCCGCTGCCGATCAGCACGAAGCGGGCGGGATGGCGCACGCTCAGGCCCTCGCGCTCGATCACGTTCTCGCCGGAAGCGGCGACGTCGAGCAACAGGTCGACCAGATGGTCCTCGAGCAGATTGGCCTCGTCGATATAGAGGAAGCCGCGATTGGCCTGCGCGAGCAGGCCGGGCTCGAACGCCTTCTCGCCATGCGAAAGCGCGCGTTCGAGATTGAGCGCGCCGACGACGCGGTCCTCGGTGGCGCCCAGCGGCAGGTCGATCACGGGAACGGGGCGCAGGGCGCTCTTCAGCTCGCCCTTCGCCGATCCCGTTTTCGACTTGCGCGGCTCGCAGGCGGCGCATAGCCCCGCCGGCTTTTGCGGATCGCAATTATAGGCGCAGCCGACCACCATCCGGCTTTTTGGCAGCAGCGCGGCGAGCGCGCGCACGGCGGTCGATTTTCCGGTGCCGCGGTCGCCGAACACCAGCACGCCGCCGATGCTCGGATCGATCGCCGCGATCACGAAGGCGAGCTTCATGTCGTCCTGGCCGACGATCGCGGAAAACGGATAGCCAACAGCCATGCGCAGGGTTGCCCCGAATTGTCGGGGGATCGCGCTGCGGCGCGCCAAGCCGCCGCCCTCGACGACCCCTCGGGTGGAGGTTATGAAGCGGGAACGAAGCCGTTCGCCGCGGTTCGAACTACGACTTTACACAAAATATGTCATCACATATTTACACCATGGGGCCCTTTCCGGCCTCATGTGTCAAGCCAGATTGTCGCAGGCGCCAAAGGGCCCTGCACCGCCTTGGAAAACGCCGGAGCCGCGATGAATTCCCCGATTTCGCTGGAAGACCGCAAGGCGACGGCGCGCGCATGGTTCGAATCGCTTCAGATGAAGCTGATCGGCGTGATCGAGGGTCTGGAGCGCGAATGCGCGGGCCCGTTCCCCGACGAGGCGGGCGGCCCCGGGAACTTCGCTCTGACGCCGTGGTCTCGCACGGATTCCACAGGCGCGCCTGGCGGCGGGGGGCGGATGGCGATGCTGCGCGGGCGCGTGTTCGAGAAGATGGGCGCGCACGCCTCGACCGTGTACGGAACCTTCGCGCCCGAATTCGCCAAGCAGATCCCCGGCGCCGACGCGGACCCGCGTTTCTGGGCCTCGGGGATATCGGTCATCGCCCATCCCTGGAATCCCAACGTCCCCACCGTGCATATGAACACGCGCTTCGTCGTGACGTCGAAAGCCTGGTTCGGCGGCGGGGCGGATCTGACGCCGGTGCTGATGCGCCGGCGAACGCAGGAAGACGCCGATTCGCTCGCCTTTCACGCCGCGATGCGCGGCGCCTGCGAGCGCCATGCCGGCGTCGCCGATTACGCGAAGCTGAAAGCCTGGTGCGACGAATATTTCCACCTGAAGCATCGCGACGAGCCGCGCGGCATCGGCGGCATATTCTACGACTATCTCAACAGCGCCGGCGATTCCGCCAATTCGGCATGGGACGGCGATTTCGCCTTCACCCGCGATGTCGGCGAGAGTTTTGTTGCGGCCTATGCCGAGATCGTGCGCAAGAACTTTGCCACGCCCTGGACCGCGGCCGATCGCGAGGAGCAGCAGGTCCGGCGCGGGCGCTATGTCGAGTTCAACCTGCTCTACGATCGCGGCACGATCTTCGGGCTGAAGACCGGCGGCAACGTCGAACTCGATCCTGTCCTCGATGCCCCCGACCGTACGCTGGCCCTAAAAGCCGCGCGCCCGCTCGCCGGAGAGGATTGCGCCGCCGGCGCCTATCGCAGGCTCGGCGGCCGCGCGTCGACCCACTTGCCGCCGTCCTTCGCCGAGTCCACCGCCGCGCGGATCGCCGCGATCGAGCGCAATCCGTCCGCCGCGGTCGGGAAATGCATAGCAAGCGGATTTGGCGCGCGGCCCGCGCGTTTCGCATTCAGCGCTTCGGCAATGTCGGCGTAGATGTTGGCGAAGGCGAGCGGCATGCCCTCGGCGTGGCCGATTGTGACGCGCGAGGCGCGGTCGGCTTCGGGCGACAGGCCGGGGCCGCCGCGCTCCAGGATCTGGGTGCGGCCGTTCAGCGGCGTCCAATAGAGCTGGTTCGGCCATTCCTGCGCCCAGCGCAGACCGCCCTTTTCTCCGAACACCTGGATGTTGAGGCCGTGCATGCGCCCGACCGCGACCGAACTCGTCCAGAGCCGCAGGATCGCGCCGCCGTCCATGCGGAAATTGACCATCGCGTCGTCTTCGAGCGTGCGGCTAGCCAGACATGAGACGAAATCGGCGGAGAGTTCGCGCGGCTGCTGGCCGGCGACGAAGCTCGCCATATGCAGCGCGTGAATGCCGCAATCGGCGAATTGCGCCGAGACGCCCGCCAGCTTGGGATCGTAGCGCCAGCGCACGCGCGGGTTGTCGGCGTCGGCTTCGTCGGCGTGGAAGCCGTGCGCGAATTCAGCCTTGATCAGCCGCACCTTGCCCAGGTCGCCGCGCGCGACCATCGCGCGCATGTGGCGCACCAGCGCATAGCCGCTGTAGCCGTAGTTGACCGCGCAAAGGGCGCCCGTCCGTTGCGCGGTCGCGACGATGTCCTCGGCCTCGTCGACCGTCACCGTCATCGGCTTCTCGCACAGCACCGCGACGCCCGCCTCGAGGAAGGCCTTGGCGATTTCGTAATGCGTCGAATTCGGCGTCGCGACGGTGACGAGATCGACGCGGTCGGGACGGTCGCGCTCGCCCGCCAGCATTTGCCGCCAGTCGCCGTAGGCGCGATCCGGAGCGATGCCGAGCCGCAGGGCGAAGTCGCGGCCCTTGGCGGGATCGACGTCGAGCGCGCCCGCCGCCATCGCATAGAGCCCGTCCATCGCGGCGCTGATGCGATGCGCGGGTCCGATCTGGCTGCCCTCGCCGCCGCCGATCATGCCCCAGTTCAGTTTGGCCATAGGCGAATTCCGTCCCCCGATTTTCTGCGGATCCCTTAGCCGGTATCGGACTGCAGTTCAAAAAATGACTTGAATAGCCGGCGCTGGCGCACGAAATAGCCGCGACGGCGCGCGTTCGCCCCAGGGAAAACGAAAATGACCGATAAGGCGCCCGCGCGCACGAGCTTCGTCGAATTCGTCGATTTCTCCGATGTCGAGCCGGTCTCGAAGACGCTATGGCCGGGCGAGCGTTACGACTATGTCTCGCCCGGCATGGCCGATCCGCAACTCGCCTCGCGCTTTCCCAGCCTGACCGCGCGCGATCCGGCGCCGCTGCAATGGCCCTATCTGCGCAAGGACGCGCCGCATATCTGGCGCTCCGATTCGCGCAGCCTGCGCAATCCCGACATCGGCGTGCTCGCGCTCGACGAAGCCTGCACGCTCTACAATAATGCGCTGTCCATGCGCGGCCGGCGCGGGCTGGAGATCGGCTGCCATTATGGTTGGTCCACCGCCCATCTCGTCGCGGCCGGGCTCGACCTCGACGTGATCGACCCCGGCCTCGGCTATCCCGACCAGATGCGCGACGTCGCCGACAGCCTCGCGCGCGTCGGCGGTCCCGGCCGCGCAAGGCTCTGGGCGGGCTTCTCGCCCTCGATCGTGCCGGCGGTGCGCGGCGACGCAGGCGCCGCTTTGGTCGTTCGCCTTCATCGACGGCTATCACGAGGGCCGCGCGCCGCTCGACGACGCCGAGGCGGTGAGCCCGCTGATGGCGGACGACGCCTTGGTGATGTTCCACGACCTGATCTCCCCGCATGTCGCCGCCGGGCTCGGCCATTTCGCGGATGCGGGCTGGGGCGTCGGCCTCTACAACACGATGCAGATCATGGGCGTCGCCTGGCGCGGCGCCGCGCGCCCCTTCGCCCATGTCGCGGACCGCAACATGCCGGCGATCGAGGCCGCGCATCTGCGGAGGTATCGGGTGTTGTCGAGCGTGGGGTAGAGCGCAGGGGCGGGGATGGGCGATCGGCCGCAGGCTTTGTCTCGCCGACAGGGCTCACGGCCCGGTCGCCTTCCGGTCCGCCTCATCACAGCAATTGTATTTCAACTGGGTTCGCGTGGCGGCAAGTCCGGACGGGCGCGCTTCGCTCGCCGCGCCGCGCCCCCTTCGTCATCGCGAGCGCAGCGGTCCAGCCCCGGCGCGGCGGCGCCATTCGATCTAGGGTCCCCAAAAATTCCCGGTCGCCCGCATCCCGCTTCGCCCGTCACATCGCCGACAGGCCGCCGTCCAGCTTGACCTCGGCGCCGGTCATGAACCCGCTCTCGTCGGAGGCGAGGTAGAGCACGGCGTTGGCGACGTCGTCGGGCTCGCCCAGGCGCGCCATCGGGATCTGGCGCGCGAGCTTGTCGAGCACGCTCGCCTCGTCGCGATTGCCGATCAGCGCCCTTGAGGATCGGCGTGCGCACGAAGCTCGGATGGATCGAGTTGCAGCGGATGTTGACGCCGCGACGCGCGCAATCGAGCGCGATCGATTTGGTCAGCAGCCAGACCGCCGCCTTCGAGGCGTTGTAATTGGCGAAATTGTGCCCGGCGATCAGGCCGGCGATCGAGGAGATGTTGATGATCGAGCCGGGCTGGTTTTCGCGCATCAGCGGCAGCGCGTATTTGGCGCCGAGGAATACGCTGTCCGTGTTGACCGCCATGCCGCGCCGCCATTGCTCGAGGCTGAGCTCCTCGACGCCGCCGAGAATGGCTATGCCGGCGTTGTTGACGAGCACCGAGAGTCCGCCGAGATCGGCCTGGCGCGCGCGATCGGCGCCGTCCAGTCGTCTTCGCTCGTCACGTCATGGCGCATCGCGAAGGCGGTTCCCGCGCCGAGTTCGTCGTTGATCGCGGACGCGGCCTCGGTCACGCCCGCCTCGTTGAGGTCGGTCAGCAACACGCGGGCGCCCTCGCGCGCGAGCCTCCTGGCGCTCGCGGCGCCGAGACCCTGCGCGGCGCCCGTGATCAGCGCCTTCTTGCCGGCGACGCGTCCGCTCACGCCAGCGCCGCCTTCTGCAGCGCCACCAGTTGGCCGATGCCGCCGCGGGCCAGCGCGAGCAGGCGCATCAGTTCTTCCTCGCTGAACGGCGCGCCCTCCGCCGAGCCCTGCACTTCGACGAGGCCGCCCGAGCCGGTCATGACGAAATTGGCGTCGGTCTCGGCGGTCGAGTCCTCGGCGTAGTCGAGATCGAGCGCCGCCTCGCCCTTGACGATGCCGCAGGAGACCGCGGCGACATGGTCCTTCAGCGGGCTCTCTTTCAGGATCGAGCGCTGCGTCATCCAGTTCAGCGCGTCGTGCAGCGCGACCCAGGCGCCGGTGATTGCGGCCGTGCGGGTGCCGCCGTCGGCCTGCAGCACGTCGCAATCGATCGTGATCTGCCGCTCGCCCAGCCGCGGCAGGTCGACCACCGCGCGCAGCGAGCGCCCGATCAGGCGCTGGATTTCCTGCGTGCGGCCGGAAACCTTGCCGGTCGAGGATTCGCGCCGGGTGCGCGTCGCGGTCGCGCGCGGCAGCATCGCATATTCCGCGGTCACCCAGCCGCGGCCCTGGCCGCGCAGCCACGGCGGCGGCTTGTCCTCGAGCGAGGCGGCGCAAAGGACATGCGTCTCGCCGAACCGCACGAGGCACGAACCCTCCGCGTAGCGCGCGACGCCGCGCTCGATCGTGACTTTCCGCATTTCATTGGCGGCGCGTTGGGAGGGACGCATGAGCTTTTCCTGTGCTTTGGCCGCGCGGTCTAGCGCCGCGCGCGCCCGATGTCCACGCGCGGGGCGAGGGCCGGCTCAGTCGGGCACGGGAACCGTGTAGTTCAACGCGAGCCGGCCGCCGTCGGGATAGATCGTCTGTCCGGTGATGTAGGAGGCGTCCTCGCTGGCGAGGAACGAAGCGACGGCGGCGACTTCCTCCGGCTCGCCCGCCCGTCCGATCGGGGTGCGCGCCAGGATCTTGCGACGGCCCGCCTCGTCCGCCATCACCGCCTTGCGCGCGAGTTCGGTCAGGATCGTGCCTGGGCCGATCGCGACGACGCGGATATTGTGCGGCGCGAGTTCGACCGCCGCGACCTTGGTGAGCTGGTTGAGCGCGCCTTTGGTGCAGGCATAGGCGGAGAGCCCGGGAATCGCGAGCAGCGCGTTGACCGAGGACATGTTGATGATCACGCCGCCCCGACCCGAGGCGACCATCTCGCGCGCGGCGAGCTGCGTGCCGATGAAGGCCGAGCGCAGATTGACCGAGAGAACCTTGTCGAAGGTCTCGTCGCTCATCTCCAGCACGGTTCCGGTCAATGCGACGCCGGCATTGTTGAGCATCACGTCGAGCCGGCCGAATTCGGCGATCGTCGTCTTGACCAGATTCGCGATCGCCTCGCGGCGGGTGACGTCGGTCGAAACGAAGATGGCCTTCAGGCCCTCGCTTCGCAGGGCCGCCGCGGCGGCCTCTCCGGCGGCCGCGTCGATGTCGCCGATGGCGACGCTGGCGCCGTCGCTCGCGAGCCGCCGCGCGCAGGCCAGGCCAATGCCGTGGGCTGCGCCGGTGACGATGGCGGCTTTTCCGGTCAGGCGGGTCATGGGGCGGGTCTCCTCTTTCTTGACAGCGCTCTAGCACAAAACGCACAACGGGAAAGATGTCTTGGGGACGGGTTGGCGATGGCGGAGACTTTCGACGTGGTGATCGCGGGCGGCGCCGTGATGGGCTCCTCGAGCGCGTATCATCTGGCCGCCGATCCCGGATTTTCCGGCCGCGTGCTCGTCGTCGAGAAGGACATGAGCTACGCCCGGGCGGCGACCTCGCTTTCGCTGAGCTCGATCCGGCAGCAGTTTTCCTCGCCCATCAACATTCGCGTCGGTCTCGCCGGCGTCGCCTTCCTGCGCAAGGCGAAAGAATTGTTGGAAGTCGACGGCGAGGGGCCCGACCTGCCGCTGACCGAGAACGGCTATCTCTATCTCGCCAGCGAGGCGGGCGCGCATGTGCTGCGCGAGAATCACGTCGTGCAGGCGCGCGAGGGCGCCAATATCGCGCTGCTCGACCCCGGCGAAGTGCGCGCGCGCTATCCCTATCTGAGCATGGAGGGCGTCGCGCTCGCCGCGCTTGGGCTGAGCGGGGAGGGCTGGTTCGACAGCTATCAATTGCTGCAGGCGTTCCGCCGCAAGGCGCGCAGCCTCGGCGTCGTCTATCGCGAGGACAAGGTCGTCGAGGTCGAGCGCGAAGGCGCGCGCGTGACAGGGGTGCGGCTGGCCGGCGGCGATCGGATCGCCTGCGGCGCTTTGCTGGATTGCGCAGGCGTGTCCGGAGCGGCCGACATCGCGCGCGGGCTGGGGGTCGAAATCCCCGTCCATTCGCGAAAACGCTGCGTCTTCGTGTTCGAGGCGAAAGATCGCTGGCCCGAGTGCCCGCTGGTGATCGATCCCAGCGGCGTCTATTTCCGCCCGGAAGGGCGCACCTACGTGACCGGCTTTTCCCCGCCCGAGGCGCAGGACCCCGACAGCGACGATTTCGAGGTGATCTGGCCCCAGTTCGAGGAGGTTTTGTGGCCGATCATCGCGCAGCGCGCGCCGGCTCTTGAGAGCCTGAGGCTGGTGCGCGCCTGGGCCGGCCATTACGACCTCAACCTGTTCGATCACAATGCGATCGTTGGCCGGCTGCCCGGCTACGACAACGCCTATCTCGCGGCGGGCTTTTCCGGACACGGCGTCCAGCAATCCCCGGCGGTCGGGCGGGGATTGGCCGAATTGATCGCGCATGGGAAGTATCGGGCGCTGGATCTGTCGGAATTCGGGTTCGAGCGCATCGCGGCCGGGAGGCCGCTGATGGAGAAGAATGTGATTTAGACGGTTCGGCGCTGAACCTTTCCCCGGTCGTCAAGACAGGGCGCCCCCTAGCTTCCTGCCGCAAATCCTGTATAAGCCGCCGACCCGCGCCTCGGCCCGGGCTCATCGACCGACCTGGACGACATCCCGGTTCGGCCGCTCTTCAACCTCAAGGAGATCCCGATGTCGATCACCGCAGAGCGCAAGGCCGCGCTCATCAGCGACTACGCCCTCAAGTCCGGCGACACCGGTTCGCCGGAAGTCCAGGTCGCGATCCTCACCGAGCGGATCAGCAACCTGACCAACCATTTCAAGAGCCACGTCAAGGACAACCACTCGAGACGCGGCCTGCTCAAGATGGTCTCGCAGCGGCGAACCTTGCTCGACTATGTCAAGAAAAACGACGAAGCGCGCTACAAGGCGCTGATCGAGCGTCTCGGCATCCGCCGCTGACGCCTTAAATCGCGCGCGGCGGCATGGGGCCGGCGCGCGCTGTTCACGAGTGTGCGAAAGCCGCGTCATGGCAGGATAGCCAGGGGCTGGGGCGAGCCAGCCAGCCCCTCGCCGTCTTGCCGATGACGACTTGAGACAGATGGGCCGGGAAGGCCCGGCGCTTTCGCATCCTCATCCACGATAGGGTGAAGCGATATGTTTGATATTCAACGCGAAAAACTCAACTGGTGCGGGCGCGAGCTCGTTCTCGAGACCGGCCGCATCGCCCGTCAGGCCGATGGCGCCGTGCTCGCCACCTGGGGCGAAACCACCGTTCTGGCGACCGTCGTCGCCGCCAAGGCTCCCAAGCCCGGCCAGGATTTCTTTCCGCTCACGGTTCACTATCAGGAAAAGGCCTTCGCGGCCGGCCGCATTCCCGGCGGCTTCCTGAAGCGCGAAGGGCGCCTCTCCGACAAGGAGACGCTGACTTCCCGCCTGATCGATCGCCCGATCCGTCCGCTGTTCCCCGATGATTTCCGCTGCGACACGCAGGTCATCATCACGGTGCTCAGCCACGACATGGAGACCGATCCCGACATTCTCGCGATGATCGCGACCTCGGCCGCACTGACGCTCTCGGGCGTTCCCTTCATGGGGCCGATCGGCGGGGCCCGCGTCGGCTATATCAAGGACGAGCTTGTCGTGAACCCGACGCTCGAGCAGATGAAGGACTCGGTTCTCGACCTCGTCGTCGCCGGCACCGCCGACGCCGTGCTGATGGTCGAATCGGAGGCCAAGGAGCTTTCCGAGGACACGATGCTGAAGGCCGTCATGGCCGGCCACGCATCGTTCCAGGAAGTGATCGCGGCGATCATCCGGCTCGCGGAGAAGGCGGCCAAGGAGCCGCGCGATCTCCAGGTCGCCGACAAATCCGCGGTCGAGAAGGCGGTGCTCGAGGTCGGCGAGGCCGACCTGCGCGCCGCCTATGCGATCACCCAGAAGCAGGAGCGCTACGCCGCGATCGACGCCGTCAAGGCCAAGGTCACCGCGGCGCTGCTGCCCGAGGGCGGCGAAGGCAAGTTCTCCAAGGAAGAAGTCGCCGAGGCGTTCCACAATGCGCAGGCCAAGGTCGTGCGCTGGAATATTCTCGATCACGGCCGCCGCATCGACGGGCGCGATCTGACGACGGTGCGCCCGATTCTGGGCGAGGTCGGCATCCTGCCGCGCACCCATGGTTCGGCCCTGTTCACCCGCGGCGAGACGCAGGCGCTGGTCGTCGCCACGCTCGGCACCGGCGAGGACGAGCAGTTCATCGACGCGCTGGAAGGCACCTACAAGGAGCGCTTCCTGCTGCACTACAACTTCCCTCCCTATTCCGTCGGCGAGACCGGCCGCATGGGCGCTCCGGGACGGCGCGAAATCGGCCACGGCAAGCTCGCCTGGCGCGCGATCCATCCGATGCTGCCGACGCCGGCCGAGTTCCCCTACACGATCCGCGTCGTCTCCGAGATCACCGAGTCCAACGGTTCGTCGTCGATGGCGACGGTCTGCGGCTCCTCGCTCGCCTTGATGGACGCCGGCGTGCCGCTGAAGCGCCCGACCGCGGGCATCGCGATGGGCCTCATTCTCGAGGGCGAGCGCTTCGCGGTGCTCTCCGACATCCTCGGCGACGAGGATCATCTCGGCGACATGGATTTCAAGGTCGCCGGCACGACCGAGGGCGTGACGTCGCTGCAGATGGACATCAAGATCGCCGGGATCACCGAGGAGATCATGAAGGTCGCGCTCGCGCAGGCCAAGCAGGGCCGCCTGCATATCCTGGGCGAGATGGCCAAGGCGATTTCCGGCGCCCGCGCGGAGCTCGGCGAATTCGCCCCGCGCATCGAGACGATGAAGATCCCGACCGACAAGATCCGCGAAGTGATCGGCACCGGCGGCAAGGTGATCCGCGAGATCGTCGAGAAGACCGGCGCCAAGATCAACATCGAGGACGACGGCACGGTGAAGATCGCCTCCAGCGACGGCGCCAAGATCAAGGCGGCGATCAACTGGATCAAGTCGATCGCCTCGGAGCCGGAAGTCGGCCAGATCTATGACGGCACCGTCGTCAAGACGATGGAATTCGGCGCTTTCGTCAACTTCTTCGGCTCGAAGGACGGCCTCGTCCATATCTCGCAGCTCGCCAAGGGCCGCGTCGCCAAGACGACCGACGTCGTCAAGGAAGGCGACAAGGTCAAGGTCAAGCTGATGGGCTTCGACGATCGCGGCAAGGTCAAGCTGTCGATGCGCGTCGTCGATCAGCAGACCGGCGCCGATCTCGAGAAGCAGGAAGCGGCCGCGGCCGCGCCCGCGAGCGAATAAACGGCATTCCGAAAAAAGCCTGGGCGGCGCCGCGAAGGCGCCGCCCTTGTCGTCTCTAACGGCGCCCAGCCGCCGATCGCCCTTCGTAAATACCACATAATCGGCGCGTCTTAACGAGACCGAAAGCTCGCGGGGCGAGAGTGAGCAGGTGGTGGGATACTTAGGGTGGTAGTTTCCATGCAAGTCAGCTTTTCCCGCGCGCTCGAAGGCGACCGCGCCCAAGTTTCGCTCGGCCAAGTCACGGCCGCGACGGCCTGGCGCGGCGCCGACACGGCGGTCGGAGATTACGATCGCGAGATCGCGCTGCGCGCGCTGATCCGCGAGGCCGAGGAATATGGCGCCGACGCGTTGGTCGCAGTCGCGTTCACGGTCGAAGAATTGAAAGGCGCCGACATCGGCGGCGTTCCCCTTCGGCGGTTGACCGCGACTGGCGAAGCCGTGCGGTTCAAGCTGGCGGCTTGAGCCGAAGCGCGGCCCTTGGGCCGGGATGGCGGATCCCGGCCGCTCCGACATTGTAGAGGCGCAGGGCCGCCGGCCTCGATCGGCAGGCTAGCGGCGGACGGCTGCCCTCACGAGGCCTTGCGGCGCGAGGCGAGCGAGGACAGGCGGCGCGAGTGGGCGGCCATCGCCTGTTTGGGGAGTTTCTCGGCGATGCCGTAAAGCCGTTCGCGGCGATCGATCTCGTGGAAGACGTCCTGCGGCGCGATCCCGCACTCGGCCCAGACCACGGCGAGATGATAGAGCACGTCGGCGCTTTCGAGGATGACGGCTTCGCGGTTCATCTGAACCGCGTCGAGGCCGACCTCGATCGCTTCCTCGACCAGTTTCTTGGCCATCTTCTGGACGCCGTCGCGAAACAGCTTGGACGTGCGCGACAGCGATGGATCGCGATCACGCGCGGCAAGGACGGCGGCGTAGAGACGATCCAGAGAATCACTCATCAGGCGAGTTTACCCCCAAAAGCTTAAAGCGGCGTGACAAAGTTCACGCCGCGCGACTTAAGGCAATTCGTCGCCCTATACGCTAAGCCCCGGGGAACGCAAGTTCATTGATTTGTCACAATCATGCGGCGGCGAGCCCGGCGAACATGCCGCGCCCGTCGACGCCGCCGACGAGCGGATCAATCAGGTTTTCCGGATGGGGCATCAGGCCGAGCACGTTGAAGCGCTCGCTGTATATGCCCGCGATATCTCGCATCGACCCGTTCGGATTGGCCGCGCCGCCGACGCGGCCCTCGGCGTCGCAATAGCGGAACGCCACGCGGCCCGAGCGCTTCGAGCGTGGCGATCGTGTCGGCGTCAGCCATGTAGTTGCCCTCGCCATGGGCGATAGCGACCTTGATGACCTGTCCCGCGACATATCCGCGGGAGAATCGCGTCGAGGCGTTTTCCACTCGCAGATGCTGCATCTTGCAGATGAAGCGCCGGCCGGAATTGCGCATCAGCACGCCGGGCAGCAGGCCGGCCTCGCAAAGAATCTGGAAGCCGTTGCAGATGCCGAGCACGAGGCCGCCGCGCTCGGCGTGGCTGCGCACCGCGTCCATGATGTGGGCGCGCGCCGCGATCGCGCCGCAGCGCAGGTAATCGCCATAGGAGAAGCCTCCGGGCAGCACGACGAGGTCCGTCCCCTCGGGCAGCGCGCGGTCGTCATGCCAGACGATGTCGGCCGGGCGGCCGCTCGCCTGCTTGAGCGCGCGCGCGACGTCGCCCTCGCGGTTGGAGCCGGGGAACAGGACGACGGCGGACTTGAGCGGGCTAGTCATGCGAGATCGCGTAGTTCTCGACGATCGTATTGGCGAGCAGCTTTTCGCACGCCTCGCGCGAGCGTGCGCGCGGCGGCGGCGGGATCGCCGGCGGTCATCTCGATATCGAAAACTTTGCCCTGCCGCACGCTCGCGACGCCTTCGACGCCGAGCGACTTCAGCGCTCCCTCGATCGCCTTGCCTTGCGGGTCGAGGACGCCGGATTTCAAGGTGACGACGACGCGCGCTTTCATGGCGAAGGTCCTCAGGCCGCGTTTGATGTCGGCGACTGGGTGAGCACGGAATAGATCGCCGACGCGTCGCGGGTGGCGCGAAGCTGGGCGGCCAGACTGGAGTTGCGCAAGAGACGCGCAATCATGGCCAGCGCCTTGAGGTGATCGGCGCCGGCCGATTCCGGCGCGACCAGCAGGAAGATGAGGTCGACCGGCAGGCCGTCAAGCGCCTCGAAGTCGATCGGCCGCTCCAGGCGCGCGAATACGCCGAAAATGCGCGGACATTTGAGCGAGCTTGCCGTGCGGAATGGCGATGCCGTCGCCCACCCCGGTCGAGCCGAGGCGCTCGCGCTGCAAGATGAGTCGAAGATTTCGCGCGCCGGGAGCTCGGAGACCTCGGCGGCCCGCTCGCTCATTTCCTGTAAGGCCTGCTTCTTGCCATTCACACGTAGCGCGGGGATGACCGCGTCCGGCGTCAGAAGTTCATTAAGGGGCATCGTAAACTCGAAAGTGAACCCGACATGGGGTCGCAGACCCCGGTCGCGGTCTTCACGGCACAAGCGAATTTCATGCCGCGGGTCCTAGTGCGGGTCCAGCCAGCCGATCGCGCCATCGCGACGGCGATAAACAATATTCACGCGTTCGCTTGTGGCGTGCTGGAAGACGATCAGTGGCGCGCCGGTAAGGTCGAGTTCGGCGACCGCCGAAGCGACGGAGAGGTTCTTGAGCGGCTGCGCGCCTTCGGCGACGACGACCGGGCTGAAATCGGCCGGCGCCTCCTCGATGCTCGTCCGGCGGCTCGATCACGAAATTGGCGACGTTGATTCGGGCGCGCGCGTTCGCTGCGGCCTCGCTGCCGGACTGATGTTCCTTGAGGCGCTTGTTGTAGCGACGCAGCCGCCGCTCGATCTTGTCGGCGGCCTGCTCGAAGCTGGCGTAGGGCTCGTGGGCGCGCCCTTCGGCCTGCAGGTTCATGCCGGAGCTGAGGTGGAGCGAGCAATCGGTGCGATAGGCCGAGCCTTCTGGGGAGATGACGACATGTCCGCTGACCTTGCCGTCGAAGTAGCGCGCGATCAGCGTGACTCAACCTTGTCCGTCACGTGAGTGCGCAGAGATTCGCCGATGTCGAGGTTCTTGCCCGATACTCTCAACGGCATGGATCGCCAGGCCTTTCCTGTCCGCTTCGCGCCGCGAGCACAACCGTTGCGGCGCTATCGGTAGGGTCCGCCGGCCGCGCCGGCCACTAGAGACCGCCCGCATTCGGCGGTAGCGTTAGAAGCGTGTCGCGCCGATGTCAATCTCGATCGGCCGACGCATCCGAGCTAAGGATAATACGCAATTATAATCAAACATTTAACAGGCCGACGTGGCCGCTCGCGGACCGCATCGCGCCCATTTTCAGCCGCCGCCGATCGACGGAGGACGGAATTCTCAGATTGTCTCGATATTTGGCGACGGTGCGGCGGGCGACCACGATGTCGGCCTGGCGCAGCTTCGCGACGATCACGTCGTCGGACAGCACGTCGCAGGGATCTTCGGCGTCGATCATCTGCTTGATCTTGTGGCGCACCGATTCGGCCGAATGGGCCTCGCCGGCGCCGGTCGAGGCGATCGAGGTGGTGAAGAAATATTTCATCTCGAACAGGCCGCGCGGCGTCTGGATGAACTTGTTCGAGGTCGCCCGCGACACGGTCGATTCATGCACGCCGATCGCGTCCGCGACCGCCTTCAGATTGAGCGGCTTCAGACCGGAAACGCCCTCGACGAGAAACGCGTCCTGCCGGCGGACGATCTCGGAGGCGACATTCAGGATCGTGCGCGCGCGCTGTTCCAGGCTCTTGGTCAGCCAGTTCGCGCTCTGCAACTGGGTCGAGACATATTGCTTGTCGGCCTCGCGCAGCGGCGCCGCGCCGGATGTTGGCGGCGTAGGTCTCGTTGACCAGCACGCGCGGCAGAGCCTCGCTGTTGAGTTCGACGCGCCAGGTTCCGTCCGGCGCCGCAGTGACGAAAACGTCGGGAATTGCGGTCGGCTCGACCGCGGCGCCGAATCTCGCGGCCCGGCTTCGGGATCGAGCCGCTTGATCTCGCGCGATCATGTCGAGCGAGGTCCTCGTCGTCGACCCCGCAGACGCGTGCGCAGAAAGGCCATGTCGCGCTTGGCGAGCGCAGGCAGGTTTTCGATCATCGCCTGCATCGCCGGATCGTACCGGTCGCGCTCGATCAGTTGCAGCTTGAGGCATTCGGCGAGGTTGCGCGCGAACACGCCGGTCGGCTCCAGCGTCTGCAGGTCGCGCAGCACGGCTTCGACCAGCGTCCGAGCGGCGCGCCGAGCCGTTGCGCGATCTCCTCGAGCGAGCGCGGTCAGATATCCGTTCTCGTCGAGCGCGTCGATCAGCGCGACGGCGATCATCCGCTCGGCCGGATCGCCGAGGACGATCATCGCCTGCCGGGTCAGATGCTCGCCCAGCGATCTCGGGCGCGGCGACATAGGCCTCGATGATCGGCGGCCGGGTCGCCGTCGCCGCGCCCGCTCGACGCCGGTCCATGACGTCGCGGAGAGGCCCTGGCCCTTCGTCGACGAGCGGCCGCTCGGCCGGAGTGGCGCGCGCGATCGGCGTCGAACGCGTTTTCGATTTCGGTTCCGAGATTCTGCGGGCGAGCGCGGCCGGGTCGGCGTCGAGAGTTTCGCTCGCCCAGTCGCCGGGCAACGGCGTCGGCTTCGGCGCCGCCGGCGCCTCGTAGCGCTCGATCCGGCTCTCCGCGGCCGGCGTCGTCGGCGCGCTCGAGCAGCGGATTGCGCTCCAGCTCCGTCTTCGATAAAAGCGGCAAGTTCCGCATTGGGCATTTGCAGCAGCTTGATCGCCTGCAGCAATTGCGGCGTCAGCACCATCGACTGGCCTTGCCGCATCGCCAGTTTCGCCGAAAGCGCCATACTGACTCGCTACCCAACAATCGACTACGCGCCCCGCTCGAAGACTGCGGCGCGTTTCTTGCTTATCCCATCGTAGCGCGATCGGAAAGCGCGAGTGCAAAGGACCGCCGCAGCGCCGGAATGGTTAGCGTCAAGCTTGGCAGAACGGCGAGCGTCCGAGCGATTCGATATAAAGATTTCTTTATATGTTTATTGCGCTATCGCCGCGGGATTTGCTAAACGGCCCGACAATCGAAGTCTAGGGCTCCTCAAAATGACCGTCAAAAGCAAAGATTTCGCCGTCGCCGACCTCAGCCTTGCCGACTACGGCCGCAAGGAAATCTCGATCGCCGAGACCGAAATGCCGGGCTTGATGGCGACGCGCGCCGAATACGCCGCTTCGCAGCCGCTGAAGGGCGCGCGCATCGCCGGCTCGCTGCATATGACGATCCAGACCGCCGTGCTGATCGAGACGCTGAAGGCGCTCGGCGCCGACGTGCGCTGGGCCTCGTGCAACATCTATTCGACGCAGGACCACGCCGCCGCCGCGATCGCCGCGACCGGCACGCCGGTTTTCGCGATCAAGGGCGAAAGCCTCAAGGACTATTGGGACTACACCCACCGCATCTTCGAATGGGCCGACGGCGGCTGCCCGAACATGATCCTCGACGACGGCGGCGACGCGACGCTGCTGATCCATCTGGGCCTGCGCGCCGAGCAGGGCGACATCGCCTTCCTCGAAGACCGCCTCGAACGAAGAAGAGGAAGTCCTCTACGCCGCGATCGAGCCGCCTGAAGACGCACCCGGGCTGGTACGGCCGCAACGCCGAATCAATCCGCGGCGTCACCGAGGAGACGACGACGGGCGTGCATCGCCTCTACAACATGGCCAAGGAAGGCAAGCTGCTTTGGCCGGCGATCAACGTCAACGACAGCGTCACCAAGTCGAAGTTCGACAATCTCTACGGCTGCCGCGAATCGCTGGTCGACGGTATCCGCCGCGGCACCGACGTGATGATGGCGGGCAAGGTCGCGATGGTCGCGGGCTTCGGCGACGTCGGCAAGGGCTCGGCCGCCTCGCTGCGCAATGCCGGATGCCGCGTCATGGTCTCCGAGGTCGATCCGATCTGCGCGCTGCAGGCGGCGATGGAGGGCTACGAGGTCACGACGATGGACGACGCCGCGCCGCGCGCCGACATTTTCGTCACCGCCACCGGCAACGTCGACGTCATCACGATCGAGCACATGCGCGCGATGCAGGACCGCGCGATCGTCTGCAACATCGGCCATTTCGACTCCGAGATTCAGGTCGCCGCGCTGCGCAATCTGAAATGGAACAACGTCAAGCCGCAGGTCGACGAGATCGAGTTCCCCGACGGCAAGCGCATCCTGCTGCTTGTCCGAAGGGCCGGCTCGTCAATCTCGGCAACGCGACCGGCCATCCCTCGTTCGTGATGTCGGCCTCGTTCACCAACCAGACGCTCGCGCAGATCGAGCTTTGGACCAAGCCCGGCCAGTACGGCAAGAACGTCTACACGCTGCCCAAGCACCTCGACGAGAAGGTCGCCTCGCTGCATCTCGAGAAGATCGGCGTCAAGCTGACCAAGCTGACGGACAAGCAGTCGACCTATCTCGGCGTCGGCCAGCAGGGGCCGTTCAAGCCGGAACATTACCGCTATTGAGCCGGATCTGGCGCTTGCGGACATGGGGGCGTCGCAAGAGCGGCGCCCTTTTGTTCGGGGAGCCGGGCGTCAGGCCGGCGGGCGCCTCACGCCCCATCCGATTGGGCGCCGGCGGTTGCCGGGCAGCGAGGGGTCCGGCCCCCAGATCGCCGAGTAAGTGTCGATGCAACGGCCGTTGCGCTGCATGCGCGCAAAGGCAATGATCAGCGCGACCCACCAGAGCCCGATCCCGATCGGCATCCAGCGCGGCGCGTCGACGAGCACCAGCCCGAGGAACGTCGCGGCGACCGCGAACGGCACGGCGATCCAGCCGAGCGACTTGTGGACGATCTCGAAAAAGACCCGCCGCGGGGTCATGTCGTAGTGATCGCCGCGCAGCCGCGCCGACGTCGGTCCGCCCTTGTCGCCGCGCAACAGCGCGCCGACGACCTGCATCCAACCGATCGCGACGGCGACGCCGCCGAGGAAGTGATGAACGCTCGCCGCGGTCGTCGACAGGAACCCGCGGCCATAGGCGAACAGGAAGCCGATCGTCATGACCCCTACGCCGACGCTCTGCAGCGGCCAGTGGATGCGAAACCAGAGATTGTAGTCGAGCACGCGCGGCCAATCCTGGCCCGGCCAGATCTTGTAGAAGCGCGCCAGCCCCATGCCGAGCGGCAGCACGACGCTCCAGGCGAGCGTCATCATGCGCGCGTGCCAGTAGGTCCAGGGCTCGATTTCGTGCAGGTCTGCGCCCGACATCGGGGACATCAGCCAGTGCCAGATTTCGGAAAGCATGCTCATGCGTCGAACGATAGCGGACCGGCGATGCACATGACGAGACGGGCTCCCGTAGACTCGGCGGGCTAAGCCGACAGGCGCCAAGTTCGAGGAATTGTCTACGATGCGCAAGCGGGAAGGCGGGCGGCGCGACGATCGCGGGCCGACCGATCCTCACGCCTTCGCGTAACCCACCGTCTGGGCGAAGGTCACGAACTGCGACTCCGGAAGCTGCAACAGCCGCCCCACCGCCGCCTGATCCAAGGCGCCGCGAAAGACGCTGGCGAGGCCCGTCGCGGCGCAAAAGAGATAGACGTTCTGGCCAATGAAGCTCGGCGTCGACCGACGCGTAGAGGCGCCGTTCCTCGGGCGAGATGTCGGTCATGCGCTCGCCATGCGCGACAAAGATCAGGTCGAGCGGCGCGACCCGACGAAATCCTGCTGACCTGTGCGCGCGCGGATGTCGTCAGTGAGCTTTCGCTGCAACTGATGCGCCTTGGGATCGTAAAACCAGACGCCGTCGGCCATCGCGGCGTAGATGTCGATCACCATGATGTGGCGCCAATAGGGGGCCGTGCGATCTCCGCTCGGGCGGTTGACGCCGTTGGCCGCCCACAGCACGCCGGACAGCAATTCGGGCGGCAGCGGCCGCTCCGAATACTCCCGCGTCGAATGGCGCAGCCGCAGCGCGTCGAGCAGGGGCATGCCGCCCGACATGGCAGGCGCGGGCAACGTGCGCACGCCGGCGTCCTGCGCGCCGGCGCCGCCCGGCGACCGCCGCGAACGCGGCGCCGCGCGAGAGAGGTTCGGCTTCGACTTCGCGTCGCGTCATCATCTCGCCTCCTCCGGCCTCGCCCGCGAGACGATCCGCGCGCTTCACGTCCGTCTGCGACGGCCTGCAGAATTGCGCGGCGGACCAGCGTCTCGAACAGCGGCAGCTTGTAGGCGTTGCGCGACAGCGGCTCGGCCGTCGATCGCGGCGCGGGCGGCCGCCTCGCGCGCCTCGCTCGTCGATGGCCGCCCGGTCAGGACGGCTTCGGCGGCTCCGCGCGCGGTGCGGCGTCGGCGCGGCGGCGCCGAGCACGATCGAGGCGCGCCGGCAAACGCCGTCCGGTGCCGACGTCGAGCACGACCGCGACGTCGGCGAGCGGCCAGTCGAAGGACTCCTTTTCGCCGAGCTTCACATGCGCCATGCGCAAGCCGGCCGGCAGGCGGCAGCACGACCGCGGTCAGGATTTCGGCGGCCTCAGGTCGTTCTCGCGCTGCACGTCGCGGTCCGGGAGACGAAGAAATCCTCGAGCGCGAAGCCGCGCGCAGCGCCGTCGGCGTCGACGAGCTCGACCGTGGCGCCGAGCGCCACCAGCACCGTCGCGGCGGTGGAGGGATGGACGATCGCGCAAAAGCGGTTGTCGAAGATCGCGTGGTACGCGTTCTCGCCGGAAATCGCGAAGCAGTGGCCGCCGCCCTTGCGCAGGCAGCGGAATTCCGCCGAGCGGAAATACCAGCAGCGCGGCCGCTGCAGCAGGTTGCCGCCCAAGGTCGCGACATTGCGGATTTGCGGGCTCGCGGATGCGCCGCGCCGCATCGGCCAGCGCCGGGTAAGCGCTGACGCACGGTCGCGTCGGCGCGAGGCGGCGCGAGCGTCACCATGGCGCCGATGCGCAAGCCGCCCGTCGGCCGGCTCGTCGATGGCGTCGAGCCCGGGAACGTCGCGCAGGCTGACGACCGTGGCCGGCGCGAGCAGGCCCTCCTTCATCAGGTCGAGGAGGTCGATGCCGCCGGCCTTGACGACGAGCACCGTCGCCGCGCCGGCGCCCGCCGTGGCGCCACATCGCCTCGGCGACGAGGCGACGCGGCGCTCGCGGCTTCGCCGATGGTCCGGGCTGGCGCGAAAAGCGAAGTTGTCATGGCGTCAGCTCCTCTGCCGGCAATTTGCCGAGCGCGGCGAGCACGGCCGCCGGCGTCATCGGCAACGAGCGCAGGCGCACGCCGATCGCGTTGTAGACGGCGTTGGCGATCGCCGGAGCGGTCGCGATGTTGGCCGGCTCGGCGATGCCGTAGGCGTCGGTGGCGCTGCGGCCCTGATAGTTCTCGAGCATCACGACGTCGATCGCCGGGCGTCTCGCGCGGCCGGCGAGCTTGTACTGCTCGAGATTCGCGTTGACCATGCGGCCGGTGGCGCGATCGAGAATGCGGTCCTCGAACAGCGCGTAGGAAAGGCCCATCAGCACGCCGCCCTGCACCTGGCTCTCGATCAGCAGCGGGTTCATCGGACGGCCGCAATCCTGCACCGCGACGACGCGCTCGACCCGCATGATGCCGGTTTCGGTGTCGACGGCGACTTCGGCGAACTGCACGCCGCCGAGGTCCTGCTGCGCGATGCGCCGCCTCGCCCATGGCGCGGCGGAAGCCGCCGTAGTCGTCGCTCCGCGATGCGACGACGCTGATCGCGCATCGGTGCGCAGCGCGCCGCGGCCTCGCGCGAAGCCCAGGCCGCGTGCGGCTCGCGCGCAACCGATGCGCCCGCCGCGGGCGACCAGATCGTCCGGGGGCGACATTGAGTGCCGGCGCCGCCTCGCGCGAACAGGCGCTTGCAGCAGCTTGCCATGCGGCGGCGCGCGCCGGCGGCGTGATCGAAGCCGTGGTGCGGCTGCCGTAGGACGGCGGACCCGGCCGGAAAGTCGGTGTCGCCGATGCGCACGCGGATCTCCTCCGGCCGCAAGCCGAAGCACCTCGGCGACCGTCTGGGCCATCACGGTGCCGATGCCGGTGCCGATGTCCTGCACGCTCGACAGCACCTCGACGCGAGCCGTCGCGACGAATCGCGCACCTCGCAGGACGGCGTTGGTCTGCACGTTGGCGCCCCACAGCGACTGCGCCACGCCGATGCCGCGCTTGACCGGCCCGGCATCGCGCGCCCGGCGCGTGCCGCCGCGGCCAGCCGATCCGCTCGCGCGCCGATCCGGCGCTCCTCGCGCCGCACCGGGCTCGGATCGATGCGGTCGCGCAGCGCGAGCGGGATCGATGCCCAGGCGTCTCGGCGAGCTCGTCGATCGCCTGCTCCATGCCCCAGGCGCCCGGCGTGTTGCCCGGCCCGCGCATCGCGCAGCCCGGCCCGGCGTTGGTGAAGACGTCGTACTGCGCCGATTCGAAATTCGGGCAGGCGTAGATGCCTGGGCGAAATTGCCGACGCCGGCGCCGAGGGCGAGCCGGCCGTGCCGTAGCTTTCGCAGCGAGATCGCGGTGAGCGTCCCGTCGCGCCGGGCGCCGATGCGTATGCGCTGCCAGGTCGCGGGGCGGTTGCCGGCGTCCATCTGCTCCTCCCGGCGCGTCAGCGACGAGGCGCACCGGCGCGCCCGCCTGGCGCGACAGCGCGACCGCGACGCGGCCATAGGCGCCGAGCGACGACTTCGAGCCGAAGCCGCCGCCCATGCCGTCGACGATGACGCGCACCTTCTCAGCGGCAGGCCGAATGCCTCCGCAAGCTCCTGGCGCACGCCCGCGGTGAATTGGGTCGACATGTAGACCGTCAGGCCGTCGGCGCGCCAGTCGGCGACGAGTCGCGTGCGGCTCCAGGCAGCAGTGGGTCTGCACCTGCGTGCGATACTCGCCCTCGACGACGACGTCGGCGTGCGCGAAGCCTTGCGTCGACGTCGCCGCGGCGCGCCGTCGCCGGCCCGCGCACGTTGCCCTCGAGCGGCAGGCCGGCCGGCGCCAGGAAGCCCGGAGGCGATGGCCCGGCGGGGCGGACGCCGCGTCATGGACACTCTGGGCGCATCGGCCTCGCGGCCTCGTCCATGTCGGCGACGAAGGGCAGCGGGCTGGTAGTCGACTCGAATGAGCGCAACGCCTCCTCGCGACCGCGGTCGATCGAGGTCGCCGCGACCGCCGCGACCGGCGCGCCGACATAGCGCACGACGCGCGCGCACGGGATCGTCGGGCCGGGCGATGCGTCAGGATCGCGCGCACGCCGGGATGGCGCTGCGGCGGCGGAGACGTCGATCGCGCGAACCTCGGCATGCGGCAGCGGCGAGCGCAGAATGCGGCCGATACAGCATGCCGGGCAGCGCGACGTCGACCGTGAAGCGGGTCGCGCCGGTGACCTTGGCGCGCCCGTTGAGGCGCGGCGTGCGGCTTGCCGATCACCGACGAGTTCGGCGTTGGGCGGCAGCGGCGGCGGCTCGCCGACAGGAATCTGCCGCTGGCTCGTCGCTCGAGCCCGACGCTCGACGATTCCGATAGGGAAAGTTTCGGTTCGCGTCGCCTGATCGTTCGCCATGGCGTCAGCCCTTCCGCGCTTTGGCGGCCGCGAGCGTCGCCGCGACGACATGCGGATAGGTTCCGCAGCGGCAGATATGGCCGCTGATCGCGCGTTCGACATCCTCGGCGGCTCGGATCGGGCTTGCGCTCGAGCAGCGCCGCGCAGCTCATCACCATGCCCGGCGTGCAGAAACCGCACTGCAGCGCGTCGTGCTCGATGAAGGCCTCCTGGACCGGATGCAGCCGCTCGCCCTGCGGCAAGCCCTTCGATGGTCGTGACTCGCGCGCGCCGACCTCGATCGCCAGCATCATGCAGGAGCAGACCGGCGCGCCGTCGAGCCAGACCGTGCAGGCCGAGCACGCGCCGCGGTTGCACGCGATCTTGGTGCCGGTGAGTCCGAGCGGGCCGCGCAGCGCCTCGGCGAGCGTCATTTGGTTTGGCGCTCGCAACGCAAGGTCGGCGCCGTTCACCCTGAGCGCGATCATATCCGGGCCAGACGTCTCGACCGCTGGAGCAGAAGAGATCGCCGCGGCGGGCATCGCCTTCGTCGCCGCTGCGCCTACGCTCGCCAGCGCTGACCCGCGCAACAACGCCCTGCGCGAAACCAGAACGGGCGATTTTTTCGCTTTTGCCGACATTGCGCGCCCTCCCAGGGCCGCTCGGCGCCCGCGGGGACAATTCGACGCCGGCGCGCCGCTAGCGCAATATCGCCGTGATCGCGCGCCCTGCGCATTGACGCTCGTCAACGCCTTGGGCGGCGCGGACCGCGACTAATCCGCCGCGAGCCTGTCCGCGAACAACGCGATGGTTTTGGCATAGACCGGCGCCTCGTTCCATTCGAGCAGCGCCGCATAGTTCGGCTCGCCCTCGTCCCAGCCGGCGCCGCGCTTCCAGCCATGCGCTTTCAGGAAATTGGCGGTCGAGGCGAGCGCATCGGCGGGATTGCGAATCAGATCGGGCGAACTGCGGCCATCGATCGAGACCGCGTATTTCAGATAGGTCGAGGGCAGGAACTGGGTCTGGCCGATCTCTCCCGCCCAGGCGCCGCGCATCGCCGCGGGCGAGAGCAGCCCGCGCTGCACGATCTGCAACGCGTCGATCAATTCTGCGCGAAACTGATCGGAGCGACGGCAATCATGCGCCAATGTCGCGAGCGCGTTGAAGATCGGATAGGTTCCCGTTCCCGCGCCGAATTCGCTCTCGAGCCCCCATATCGCCACCAGGACAGGGCCGGGAACGCCGTAGCGCTGTTCGATCTGGTCGAATATCTCGGCGTAGGAGAGCAGCAGCGTCTTTCCTTTCTTGATGCGATAGGGCGTGACGCGGCGCGCGGCGAATTTCGCGAAGTCCTGATGGAAGGGGCCCTGTCCGCGATCGTGCGCGATCACGCTCTCGTCGTATGTCACGTCAGAAAGCGCGGCGTTGATCGCCTGGCGCGAAATGCCGGCGTTGATCGCTTCCTGTTTGAAATTCGCGAGCCAATTCTCGAATCCGTCGGCGCCGTCGCTGCAATCGGCGGCGCGCGCGGCGCCGAGGCCGATCGCCGCGGCGAACGCGCTCGCCAAGAGAGTGTTCAGTATCGTTCCACGCATCGCCACGCTCCCGCCCGCGGATCACATCCATGCAGCGACATTAACCTCAAATCGAGGCCGAAGCTTGACAAATTTCGTCAGCGCCGGCGCGCGCGCGACGATAGCGCTTCTGTCCGGATTTCCAGGGGCTTCCAACTGTTCACTCGCTATTCATTTTGTTTGGAGAGTAATGGCCGCGTTGCATTTCCGCGCAAGGAAGGAACGCATCATGATTAAGACTTTAACATTGAGCGCAGTTTTGGCGGTTGGTCTTTCGAGCTTCGCCAGCGCGGCGATCATGCCGGCGCCCGTCGGCGCGGACAACGCCGCAGTCGTCAGGGTTGCGGGAGGCTGCGGCGCCGGTTGGTTCCGCGACGTATACGGGCGCTGCCGCCCTGCGGTATACCATCCGTATTATCGGCCTTACCCCTATTACCCCTATTACCATCACTGCTGGTGGCGCAACGGCGTGCGCGTCTGCAACTGACGCCTTGACCAAAGCCCGCCGACCCCGGCGTCGGCGGGCGCAGTCTCTGACACTTCGCGAGCCGCGATCGCGAGCGATTGTCACGCCACGCCGCGCCCGCGCCCGCGCCAATACGGCGCCCGCAGCGCCTTCCGGTCGACCTTGCCAAGGCCCGTCACCGGGATTTGATTGACGAACTCGATTGATTTGGGCGCCCAAGGGCCGCCGCGCTTTTCCTTCACATGCGACTGCAACGCGGCTGCGAATCGACGTTGGCGCCGGCCTTCAGCACGACGAAAGCCTTGACGGCTTCGCCCCATTTCTCGTCGGGCACGCCGATGACGGCGGCCGAGGCGACCGCGCCATGCGCCATCAGCGCGTCCTCGACTTCGCGCGGGTAGATGTTGAAGCCGCCCGATATGATCATGTCCTTGGTGCGGTCGACGATGTAGTAATATCCGTCCGAGTCCTGAACCGCGACGTCGCCGGTGTGCAGCCAGCCGCCGCGGAACGCGTCTTCGTTGGCGTCCGGGCGCTTCCAATAGCCGTTCATGACAGCGCGCCGCGCACGCAGATTTCGCCGGGCTGGCCGACCTCGACTTCGCTCATCTCGAGATCGAACAATTTGACGTCCACGAGCGGGTTCGGCCGCCCGCAGGAGCCGAGCCGCCTAGGATTTGCGGGATCGTGGTCGACCTTGCGCAATGTCGTGACGCATTGCGGCGCTTCGGTCTGGCCGTAGAGCTGAACAAATACGGGCCCGAAAATATTCAGCGCCTCCAGCAGGCGGTCCGGCGACATCGGCGCCGCGCCGTAGACGATCATCTGCAACGACGAGAGGTCGTAGCGGGCGCGCAGGTCGACGGCGTCGACAGCCCGTAGATCAGGGTCGGCACCAGAAAGACGGCGTTGATCTGTTCCTGCTGCACCGTGCGGCAGTAGCTTTCCATTTCGAAGCCCGGCGAGCAGGCGCACGAATCCGCCGCGCATCATCACTGGAAAAATGTTGACCCCGCCGGCGTGGCTGATCGGCGTCGCCGCGAGATAGCGGATTTCGCTCGGCCAGTCCCAGTCGGCGAAAATGATCGTCGCCATATTGACGAGGCAGCGATGGGCGATCATCACGCCTTTCGAGCGGCCCGTCGTGCCGCCGGTATAGGCGAGCCAGCAGATCTCGCCGCTCGCGCCGCCGTCGACGAGTTTTGCGGGCGCGAAGCGGGCCGCCTCTGCGAAAGCGTCGCGCGCGCCCGCCATGTCGCCGATCGAGAGGAGATGTCCGAGGCGCGGAACCCGAGCGCGAATCGCGCGGCCGCGTTCGGCGAAATGGCTCGCCTCCACGATCAGCGCGTCGATCTCGGCGTCCTCGACGATGAAGGCCTGATCGTCCTCCGCGGCGAGCGGGTGCAGCGGCGTGAATCGCATTCCCATGATCGCCGCTGCGCAGACGATCGCCCAGCCCTCGACACGATTGGGCGAAAGGGCCGAGATCGCGTCGCCCTTTTTCAGGCCGATCGAACGGAAAAAGGCGATCAGCCTTCCGACCTCGTCGCCGAGTTCGCGATAGGTCCAGCGCTTGCGGTCATCGGCGATCGCCGGCCTGTCGCAATGGCGCTCGATCGCCGTTATCAACATTGCGCCCGCGGTCCCGCCCTCATGCAGATTGGTCATTTCAACTCCCTGGATTGTTGATTAGGGGCGAGCCTAGCGCGTCTTTGGCGAGCGCAAAACGGCCTTGCCGGCGAGAGACGCCTCCGAATTGGCTCACCGGGCGGCGATTTCGTGTTATAGGGGCGTCCGCCGCGCCGGGGATTTGCCTCTGAAATTCAAGCTTCGCGAGCCCATTGGCCGGCGTCGGTTAGTTCCGTCTTCACTATCCGGCGTCAATATGCCGGCGCCGCGAGCGGAACAGGATCGGGTATCTGTAGCGTCGGCTTCGCTTAGGCCTGCCCGGGACGCGGCGCAGGCTGAGCCGTTGAAATGTCGTTCCGCGGACGCCGCGCCGCCTTGATTTGGGCGCAAGATTCCATGTTTGAGACCCTCAAAGTACGAGCCCTGATGACCCAACGTGTTGATTCCTCGCCTGAGCCGCAAGGCCTTCCCGACCCGCAGCGCCTTCCCGGCATGCTCTCGCGCT
The DNA here is from genome assembly GCA_963809055.1 of uncultured Pseudomonadota bacterium. Classification (GTDB taxonomy): domain Bacteria; phylum Pseudomonadota; class Alphaproteobacteria; order Rhizobiales; family Beijerinckiaceae; genus Roseiarcus. Next base: position 166,465 of record CAWEID010000016.1, read on the forward strand.
ATCGCGATCCGAGCCTCATTCGCAGCCTGAGCGAAATCGCCGTCACTTTCGCGCCGCTCGTCGCGCTTTGGGCGGCGATGTGGGCGCTGACCTATGTCAGCTACTGGCTGACCCTGGCGCTCGCGCTGCCGACCGCTGGTTTCTTGCTGCGCCTCTTCGCCATTCAGCACGATTGCAGCCACGGCTCGTTTTTTCGCACCCGCGCGATCAACGACTGGGTCGGGCGGTTCTTTGGCGTATTCACCCTGACGCCCTACGACTACTGGAAGCGGACGCACTCGGCCCACCACGCCACCGCAGGCAATCTCGACCATCGCGGCCTCGGCGACATCATGACGATGACGGTGCAGGAATATCTCGGCCTCGATTGGCGCCAGCGCCTGCGCTACCGGCTGTACCGCAATCCGCTGGTCATGTTCGGTCTCGGCCCGTCCTATCTGTTCCTGCTGCAGCATCGCGCGCCGGCGGGCCTGATGCGCGGCGCCGGATGGAAGCCCTGGGTTTCGACGATGTCGACCAACGCCGGCATCGCTCTGGTCGTCGCCCCGTTGATGTGGCTGATCGGACCCGGCGTCTTCCTGATGATCCACGGACCGATCTTCGTGCTGGCGGCGTCGATGGGCGTCTGGTTGTTTTATGTCCAGCATCAGTTCGAGGACACCAATTGGCGGCGCGAGCCGGCCTGGTCGTTGCCGGACTCGGCGCTGCACGGGTCCTCGCACTACGACTTGCCCGTCGTTCTGCGCTGGTTCAGCGCCAATATCGGCGTGCATCACGTCCACCACCTCGCGAGCCGTATTCCTTTCTATCGCCTTCGCGAAGTTCTCAGCGACTACCCTGAGCTGCGCAATGTCGGCCGTCTGACGCTCTGGCAGAGCCTGGGCTGCGTCAATTACGCCCTGTGGGACGAGAGCGCGCAGCGGCTGATCTCGTTCCGCACGCTGCGCCGCCAGTTGCGGGCCCGCGCGGCGACGGCCTAGGCGACACGCCGCAATAGCTGAAGATCAGAGTCGGTGCGCGGCGAGTCGCCGCGCGACCGGCAATGCGTATTGGCTCCCCGCTCTGTCGTACAAATGTAGTTCTTTCGTCGTCGGACTGTAATGACGCGGCGTTACGCCATTCTCGTAGCGGCATTATTGTTGCGGGGACGGAGATTCACATGGGAAATAGGGGGCTTACTGGAGTTGCGCTCGCGGCTGTTTGCGTCACCGCGCCGATATACAGCACAGCCAACGCCGGCGACGGCGGGCTCGGAGACGATTTCGGCCGAGGCGACCGAATCCGCCACGTTTTGCTGATCAGCATCGACGGCATGCATGCGCTCGACTTCGCCAATTGCGTAAGCGGCGTGAACGGCGGCCAACCCTATTGCCCGAATCTGGCGGCGCTGGCGCAGACGGGTCTGACCTATACCCAGGCCTCGACCTCGAAGCCGTCGGATTCGTTCCCCGGCCTGATCTCGCTCATCACGGGAGCTTCCCCGAAGACGACAGGGACCTTTTATGACGTCAGCTACGACCGCGCGCTCTCGCCGCCGAAGCTGACGACGCCTTACGGCATCGCCGGCGGCGCCAATCTTTGCCCCAGCGTCGTGGGCACGCAGATCGGCTTCGACGAAGAGATCGACTACGACTACACGAAGCTCAACGGCGGGGGCGGCATCGACGCCGACTATCTCCCGCGCGATCCCAACAAGGGCTGCGCGCCGGTCTATCCTCACACGTTCATTCGCGTGAACACGATTTTCGAAGTCGTTCGCCAGGCCGGCGGCTACACCGCCTGGTCGGACAAGCATCCGTCCTATGATTTCGCCAACGGCCGCAGCGGCCATGGCGTCGACGATCTTTATACGCCGGAGATCAATTCCATTCCGGTCGCTTTGCCGAACGTACCTTCGTGCAGCCCGCTGCCCGATCAGACCGCGGTCTCGAGCTCAAATTCCTGGACGGACAGCTTCCAGAACATCCAGTGCTACGACAGCCTCAAAGTGCAGGCCATCATCAACGAGATCGACGGCTACAACAGCACGCGCACCGCGCAAACCAAAACGCCGAATCTGTTCGGAATGAATTTCCAGGCGGTCAGCGTCGGCGAGAAGCTGGTCGAGAAGACGCTTGGCGTTACCGGCGGATATCTCGACGCCGCGGGCACGCCGAGCGTTTCGCTGCAGGGCGAAATCCAATATGTGGACACGCAGATCGGGACCATGGTCGCGGAGCTGAAAGCTCGCGGTCTCTATGAGAAGACGGCGATCATCATCACCGCCAAACACGGCCAATCGCCGATCGACCCGAAGCGGCTTGAGCGGATCAACGGGGACAATGCAGCGACGAATCCGCCGTCGTACTATCTGGGCTCGAGCGTCGTGCAGGCCGACGAAGACGACATCTCCATGCTGTGGCTGCAGCCGCGCACGTCTGCGGACGTCAACAGCGCGGTCGCCACCCTGCAGGCCAACGCGACCGCGATCGGCGCCAATGGGGGCGAGTTCTTCTACGGCAATGCGCTCGGCCTGATGTTCAACACCTCGCCGACCGACTCGCGCACGCCCGACATCATCGTCGCCCCGAATGTCGGCGTGGTTTATACCGGAGGCCAAGGCAAGGTCGCCGAGCACGGCGGCTTCGCGCATGACGACACAAACGTCATGATGCTGATCTCGAATCCCGGGTACAAAGCGCGTTCGATTCCGGCTTCGGTCCAAACCGAGCAGGTCGCCCCGACAGCCCTCACGCTGCTCGGGCTTGATCCCAAGGCGCTCGACGGCGTGCGCGCCGAAGGGACCCTGGTCCTGCCGGGCTTCGAGAACGAGCAGCGCTAAGGCGCGGCTTGCCCAGTCGATATCCGCCGCCGGTCGAACCCCAGCGGGTTCCGCCGGCGGCGCTCTTTTGGGTTCTGACGGAATTGACAGCCGAACGCGCCTATAATGCGCTATGACGCGGACGCGGCGGCGGGGTTCGCGAGAGGGGCGTGCTGCATGTGGGATGCGAGCCTGCGACATGGCTCCAAGGCGAGCGCGTTCAACGCTCGCGCCTATGAGGCCGGCTTCACGCTGATTGAGGCCCTGGCTTCGGTCGCGCTCATGTCGACGGCGCTGATGGCGATCGCGCTGCTGGCGGGGCAGTGGCTGCCGAACTGGCGCGCCGGCTTCGCGCAATTGCAGCGCGCCGACCTTCTCAGCCTCGGGTTGGAGCGGGTCGCCGACGATGTCGCCGCCGCCGAATATGTCATGCCCGACGGGACCTCGACAGCGCCGTTGTTCGACGGCCAGGCGCAGTCGGTGACCTTCGTGCGCGCCGCAATCGGCCCGTCGGCGCGCCGTCAGCTCGAATGGGTCAGGATCGTCGAAAGCCAGGACGGCAAGGGCCTGGCGCTGGTGCGAGAGCAGGCGCCGTTCGCGCCGTTGACCGGCGCCGCTCGGCCGCCGACCGCGCTCGGCGACGCGGTCGTGCTCGTGCGCGATCCGTTCCGGATCTCGTTCGCCTATGCCGGGCCGGACCGCAATTGGGTGGAGAGCTGGAGCGGCCTGGAGAAGCTGCCGAGCGCGATCCGGGTCACCGTGCGCGATTCCCGCACCAACCTGGTCCTTGCGGCCTCGACAGCGTTCCCGTTGCGCGCGACGGCGCCCGCGCCGCGCACCGCGCCAGACGCCGACGACGAAGCGGGCGCCACACCCGCGGCGCACGCCAAGTGAGCCGCGCGGCGCCCGCAACGGAAAATGCCGGGCGCCGCGCCGGCGAGGGCGAGGATGGCTTCATCCTGGTGGCGGTGTTGTGGTTGTTGGCGGCGCTCGCAGGGCTCGCGGCGATCTATCTGACCTATGCGCTCAACAGCGCTTCGGCGTCGTTCCTGCCTGCCGAGCGGTTGCAGGCCGAGGCGGCGATCCGCTCCGGCGTCGAACTCGCTGCCTATCAGGGGCTGGCGGTCGCCGAGCCGCTGCGCCCGACCCACGGCGCGTTCGAGGCGCGCATTGGGCGCGCGGACGTCGTCGTGAGCTACCGCTCGGAGGCCGCGAGACTGGATCTGAACGCCGCGCCGAAAGACTTGCTGGTCAGCGTCCTGAAAGCGATCGGCGCCGCGCCCGATTTGGCGGACAGCTGCGCCGACCGCATTCTCGGCTGGCGCGGCGATGGCGATTCCGAGGCCAAATTCAAGGAGGCGGCTGCTTACAAGAGCGCGCGTCTCGACTATGGACCCCGCCAGGGACCCTTCGAAAGCACGCTGGAACTCAGCCTCGTCCTCGGCCTTTCCCCGCCGCTGGTGGAAAGATTGCTGCCGCTGACGACGGTCTATGGCGGCCATGGCAAGATCGACATCGCCAACGCCGACCCGACGCTCGTCGCCGCGCTGCCCGGCATGACGCCGGAACTCCTCAAACAAGTCTTGGCGGCGCGCGCAAACCCGAACGCGAAGGGCGAGGATCTGATGAAGATCGTCGGCCCGGCGAGCAAATTCGCGACCGTCGATCGCTCTAAGGCGACGCGCGCCTCCATCCTCGTCGACCTCGGCCACGGTCGAAAGACGCGTGCGGAAGTCGTCTTCGCATGGCCCGACAAGGGCGAGGAGCCCTACGACATTCTCTACTGGCGCGACGATTTCGACGGGCCGCTGCCGCCGGGGTGAGGATGGGGCGAGCGCAACTCCGCGCCAGCGCCGCGCGGGCAGCCCGCTTGATCGCAAACCTGCAGCCCGCAAGGCCCCGCGTCGCGCTAGGGCTTCGCGCCCACGGGACCCGATGCGGCTTCGACGGCGCTCAGCACGTCGAGAATCGGCGCCGGGCTCACCGTGAACACGCCGGAATAGGGGCTGCTCAAATCAGCGATGACGAAAATGGCGGAGGCGATCCCCAACGCCCCCAGAGCGAGAACGACATAGGTCATCGGGTGTCGCTTGGACACGAGGCCGTAGGCGCAAAACAGGAAGACGGCCCAGCTCAGGACAAAACTGAGGAGCGGGTAGTTGATGGGGTCGACGAGCGCGAGGGCCAATTGCACCCGCGACTGCCCGAGCGAGACCGCGGCTTGCGCAGCGGCGGCCTTCGCGGCGCGCTGTCCGTCCGTCGCCGGCTGCAGCGAATTCAAGAAGTCCTGTCGCGCTCTCAAACCGTTCAGCACATGGCCATAGTTCTTGACGATGAAATCGCGATCGTCCGCCCCGCCCCAGATCTCGGCGATCGAACGTTTGAGCCCCTCCCTCAGGAGCCGACGACCCTGCGCCGCCTCGGGTCCGTAATCGCGCAAGGCCTCGTCGTATCTCATCCCGTCGAGAGCCATGGATTGAACTGCCGCCTTCTGCGCCGAATAAACGCCGAAGGCCGTCCAGATCTGCAGGCCGAGCACGAGCGCAAGCAGAAGAGTGAGGAGCCCGGAAACCGCGCCGATCATGTCCCGGGGACCTCCGGTCGTGCAGCTCTCCGGCAGGACGCGTTGCAACTGCAGCCCGATCACGCCGCCCGCCAGCACCGCCGCGAATGCGATCGCAGCCAAGACCAAGGTTTGCATTGCCCCTCCGATGCGATGGCGAAAGCGCCGCTCCGCCGATCCGCGCGTCCGATCGTTAGCAGCTAATCGCCTCGGCCATACTATTGTTTTGCACTTGGGAATTGTGGCGGCGCAGCGTCGCCCGGCTCGCCGCATTGCACATGCTGTTGGGGCGGGCCGACGCGGCGAGGGCCGCAAGGCCGTAGGCGCGCGCGAGGGCGGGAGCCCGGGAATTGCAAGATGCGTCGGCTATCTCGGCGTCACGCCGCCACTATGGAAAGCCCGGCGGCGCGCAGCCCGCGTCGGTCGGCGCGCAACGCGCCTACGAGCCGCGCGCAACTCGTCTCAATGTGCCGGGTCAGGATGGCCGCCGCCGCTTCCGCGTCGCTCTTTTCGACCGCGGCCAGAATCTCGGCGTGTTCCCGCCACGCCCGCGCGCGCCCTTCGTCGTCGCGCATCTCGAGCCAGCGCGCGCGGGAGAGCCGCTGCATCGCGTCGCGCACCGCGCGGGTCAGGAATTCGTTGCCGGAAAGGCGCGCCAGATCGATATGAAATTCGAGGCCGATCTTGTGCCAGCGCTCGCGCGGCGCCGCATCGTCGCAGGAGGCGAGCATTGCGGCCAGCATCTTGCAATCGCTCCGATCCGCCTTCGCGCACGTGATCCGCACCGCGGCGATCTCGTTGGCGAGGCGATAGGCGAAAACCTGTTCGATCTCTTCGAGGTCGATCGGCGCCACGTTCCAGTTGCGGCCCTCCCGCGTCACGAGGCCTTCGGTCTCCAGCCGGAACAGGGCCGCGCGAACCGGCGTGCGCGACGCGGCGAAGCGCGCCTCGATCTGCCGTTCCGACAATCGGTCGCCCGGCTTCAGATCAAGATTGAGGATCGCTTCACGCAGCCGCTCCTCGACCTGCAACATCTGCGACATCGGGTCTCCGAACGCTTTGACAGCGGGAATTGAAATGGTATACCAATTTGGTCATCACTGCAATCCCCGCCTTTGCCCGAGGACCCACCGACTTGACCGCGAGCGCCGCCGCGCCCTCCCTCGACGCCAGCGTCAATCCCTATTGGCGGCGCAATCTCTATGTCTGCCTGTTCGGGTCTTTCGCCAATATGGCGGCCATGACGCTGATGCTGCCGTTTCTGCCCAATTACATCAGAGACCTCGGCGTCAGCGATCCCGACGCGGTGGTGTTCTGGTCGGCGACGGCGTTCAGCGCATCTTTTCTGGCGGCGGCCACAGTCTCGCCGATCTGGGGCTGGCTCGCCGATCTCTACGGCCGCAAGCCGATGCTGATCCGCGCCAGCCTCGGGATGGCGGTCGTCATGTCGATGATGGGCACGGCGCATAATGTTTACGAACTTGTGGCGCTGCGGGCGTCGGCCGGGTTTCTCGGCGGCTACACCTCCGGCTGCGTCATTCTGGTGGCGAGCCAGACGCCCAAGGACCGCTCGGCCTGGGCGCTCGGCAAGCTCTCGATCGGCTCGCTGTCGGGCAGCCTCCTGGGGCCGCTGATCGGCGGCGTGCTGCCAGGGCTGATCGGTTTGCGCGATACGTTCTTTCTGAGCGGCGGGGTGATCTTCGTCACGTTCCTGCTGACGACATTCGTCATCCGCGAGGATCGCAGCCTGCGGCCCGCGCGCAAGGACGGCAAGCTGCCAAGGCTTTGGAGCGTCATCCCGGACCAGCGGCCGATCTGGGCGATGCTCGCCTCGGCGACGCTGTTGCTGCTGGCGAACATGTCGATCGAGCCGATCATCACGATCTTCGTCGGCGAGATCGCAGCGCCCGGCCAGAACGTCGTTTTCTACGCCGGCCTCGCGATGTCCGCGGCGGCTTTCGCGGCGATGATCGCGGCCCCCTCGATCGGTCATTACGCCGACCGCCACGGACACTGGCGCGTCGTGGTGATCTCGCTCGCCGCGGCCGGGATTCTTCTGATCCCGCAGGGTTTCGCGACGGCGCCCTGGCAACTCGTGATCCTGCGGTTCCTGATGGGCCTCGCGCTCGCCGGCCTCCTGCCCGCCATCACCGCGCTGATCCGGCGCAACGCCCCCGACGCCGCGATCGGGCGCATCCTCGGCTTCTCCCAGTCGGCGCAATATCTCGGGCAGATCGCGGGCCCGCTGGCCGGCGCTTTTGTGGCCGCCCATTTCGGCATGCGCGCCGTGTTCTTCGCGACCGCGATCGCGTTGCTGATCGGAGCCGCCGTCAACGAAGCGATCCGGCGGGCGGTGGCGCAACAGGGCTGAGACGGCGAGCGCTCGGGCGGGCGCATCCCGTCAACGCGATTTCATCGCTTGACTTCGCGCGCGCGCGAAGTCGGAGGCTCAAATCCTGCGCAAGCCCGAGGCGTCGCGAAATCTGCCGAACCCGCCGGTTTCGGCGCCAAAAGCCTGCGCGGCTACGAGCCGATCGCGCCGCCCGCAGATGCGAGCGGCGCCCGCCGTTCAGATCGAGCCCGGCGGAATGAAGGCGCAAAAGAGATAGATGCTGTCGAACACGTTCGTGGCGTAAGGCCCTGTCCGGTCGTAATCGGTCGCCGAGCGGTAGCACAGATGAGCGTGATGCCCGTCGTTGCTAGGGGGATCGCCGGGTATGGGCAGGAATATGATGCGTTCCTCTGGTATAGCGATCCACTGCTGTTCGCGCGTCAGGAATTCGAAATTGCCGGCCCGTTCTCTGTAGGTCGTCGCGGCGCAGTCGTCGCCGCCGCAGCACAGGTTGCCAGTCTTGCTTCGCAGGCCCGTGTAGATGTCGTGGGCGCTGACCGCAGAATACGACGCAGCAACGACAGCGCCGCCGAGAGCCGCGCGCAAAAGAGCCTTCCTCATGTCAACCGCTCCTGTTGGCGGCGAACCGATCGATATGTGCGTCGATGCGATCCGGCCGCACGCCGATCGCCCCCTCAACGCGTGAATTCCTCCCAAGGGCCTGGAAAGACAGGCCGCGCGAGCGAGCCCGCGCCCGCGCGACGAAAGTTTGCGAGACATGTGGCTCTCATGCGCTCATGCCGCTCATCGGGGCTCGCCTTAGCGAGGAGCCAGGCAGGGGCGCGTCCTCCGGCCGAACACGAGCGCCAAGGCGCGGTCCGGACCTTCGGCGAATCGCCAAGCAAGAGGCGTGCCGAATAGCTGAAATGAAAGTGGAGACCCACGTTTCGTCAAGTCCGCCGCCGATCGTGGGCGAACCAACAGGGGCTTGCGGCGCGACGGGGACCCGTGAGCGCCGATGGGCGTCACGGCGTTCGTGCGTCGCCCGGACGCCGGACGTCCTTGGCCGGGACCGGATCTGATCCCGCGAGCGCGTCGAGCGCGGGCGTCAATTCGCCGCCGCCGCGATGTCCTTCAACTCGGGACCGAGCGGCACGATGCCGTTCGGGTTTAGCGCCTTGATCGAATAATAGCCGCGCTTGATGTGGTCGATGCTGACGGTCTCGCGCACGCCGGGGACGGCGAGCATCCGCCTGAGATAGGCGCTCAAATTCGGATAGTCCTGGATTCGGCGCAGATTGCATTTGAAGACCCCGTGATAGGCCGCGTCGAACCGCACGAGGGTCACGAAGACGCGGATGTCGGTCTCGGTGAGCGGCGCGCCAAACAGAAACGGTCCTTCGCGCAAGCGGTCCTCCAATTCGTCGAGCATGGCGAACACCGCAAGGAACGCTTCTTCATACGCGCTCTGAGTCGTCGCGAAGCCGGCGCGATAGACGCCATTGTTGAGGTTGGGATAGACCCGCTCGTTGAGCGCGTCGATCTGGGCGCGCAGGCTGGCGGGATAGAGATCGATCGAATCGTCGGCGAGCGCGCCGAAACCGGAGTTGAACATCCTGACTATGTCGGCCGATTCGTTGTTGACGATCGTTTTCTGTTTCCTGTCCCACAGCACGGGCACGGTCGCGCGGCCGGTGAAATGCGGATCCGCGCGCGTATAGATCTGATGCATGTAGGTCGCGCCGTTCGTCTCGTCGCGCCCCGCGCCGGGATAGTCGCCGAAACGCCAGCCCTCGTCCGTTATGGCGGGCTCGACGATCGAGCACGAGACGATCTTTTCCAGCCCCTTGAGCTTGCGCGCGATCAATGCGCGCGACGCCCAGGGACAGATCAGGGCGGCGTAGAGATGATATCGGCCGGGCTCCGCGGCGAACCCCGCCGCTCCGGTCGGCCCCGCGGCGCCGTCAGGCGTGACCCAGTTGCGGAAACTCGAAGTCTGGCGAACGAAGCCCCCTTTGCCGTCGCTCGCTTGCACCGGGTCCCAATGGGCCGACCATTTCCCATTGACGAGCATGGCTCACTCCTTTGGGCCGGGCGGCCCTCGGTTTCAAAAACCCCGTGGCGCGAACGGCGCCGAGAACAACGCCGCGCCGTTGTCGATCGACGCCGCTGTGGGCGCCGGCGGCAGATATGGATATGCCGAGGAAGCGCCGGTCGCGCTGTGAACGAGTATCATCACGCCGAGGAAAATGGGAACCAGCGCCAGGATGGCGACGCGCGACCAGAGCCGGAAGATCACCGCCGCGCCCGCGACGAATTCGGCCGCGACCAGCGCGTCCAGCAGCGCATGCGGAAGGAAGACGCCGCCAATGAGGCGCCCGGTTCCCCCCGCCGCGAACATCGTCGCCCCGGCGTGGACGATCAGCAAGCCGCCCAAGGCGAAGCGCAGGAGAAAAGCCGCGCGAGGGGCGGTGAAAACATAAGTCATGTTGGATTTTCCGGAGGCTACGATTTCACGTTTCAAAACAGAGTCGTGTACATGCGGACAATCGCCGCTCGAAAACGCGATATGGGCGCCCTAGGCCGGAAAGAGTACCCCCCGGATTGCCAAAAACTTATTCCAAAACGGAAATAATAGAGGGTCACCAACCCTGATCCCAAGCCGGCGGTCCGCGAAAGCGCTCCGCCAGGAAATCGACCAGCGCGCGAACCTTGAACGCGAGATGCCGGCTCGGGGGATAGAGGACGTGCACAACCCGCGGCCTCTCCTCGTAGGCCTGCAACACGGGTTTCAGTGTGCCCGCGCGGAAACGCGGCCCGGCTATGAAGCTGGGCGCGTGCGCGAGGCCGAGGCCGGCTTCCGCCGCCGATACGCAGGCCTCGGCGCTGGAAAACCGCAATCGTCCCTTGACCGCTATCCGCATCGCCGTTTCGCCGTCGCGAAAACGCCAGACGTAGGGTTCGCGGAAATTGGCGTCGATGACGCAATCGTGTTGGTCGAGCTGCGTGGGATCGGCGGGCTCGCCGCGCCGCTCGAGATAAGCGGGCGAGGCTGCGGTCACGATTCGCATGGGGCAGAGCGCGCGCGTGATCAGGCCCGAATCCTCGGGAACCCCGACCCGGACCGCCAGGTCGAAGCCCTCGTCGAGCAGGCTGATCGCCCGATCGGAATAAGCGACGTCGAGATGTATGTCGGGATAGCTCCGAGCAAACGCTATCAGCGCCGGCGTGAGTTCGAGCGTTCCGAACGACATCGGCACAGCAAGCGCAAGGCGCCCGCTCGCCTTGCCGGATGCGCTGCGAATGGAAATGTCCAGCGCGTCGAATTCCTCGATGAGGCCTTTGACCCGCTCGTAATAGGCCCGCCCGACTTCGGTCGGCGAAAGCGCGCGGGTCGTGCGATTGAGCAGCTGAACGCCGAGATCGGCTTCCAGCTTATTGATAAGCTTCGAGGCCTGGCTGGAACTGGTCCCGAGCCGGGCGGCGGCGCGGGAAAACCCGCCGGCCTCGTAGACCGCCACGAACATCCTATCGCAATCCAGCCGATCCATTCCCGATCCCATCGATTTCCATTGGCGGCGAGGCGCAAGTCGATAACGACGGACCGCGCGCGGGAGTTCTCCGCGCGTCGCCGCTTCCATCGCTTCCCTACGGAGATTCGGATTCGCCGCGGCCATCAAGTTCTTCGAGGCGCGGACCGCTCGAATGCGACGAAGCGCCGCGTTCAAAACCCGAAAATGACTTCCCGTATCTCGCCTTCATATGCGGCCTTGGCGGACTTCACCTTCTTGCGGATATCGTCTTCCCGAAAATGCGCGGCCTCCCACGCGTCGACTTGCGCCAGGTCATGATCGACCGAGCACAGCGCTTCTTCCTCGCGGATCGCCGCGATCCATTCCTCGACGGCGGCCTTGTAAGCCGCCTGCAATTCATCCAATTTCGATGGGTGTTGCGTCATGATCGCCTCCCGTGCGCAAGCAGTAGGCAGCTTTTGTGAACGCGGCGCGACGCCGACGCCAAATCCACAACTTCCTTGGCGCGCGCCGTCTCGTCCATGCCGACGCAAAGTCGAATATGCCCTCCCGGCCAAATCGCCGATCGCTGACGCCGGCCGGGATCTCCAGATTTCAGAGCCCGGCGTTCACGCCGGTTTGCCGCGCCAATCCCGGAGTCTGTTGATCAGAACGAAGCCATTCACTTCGTCCGAGGATTTCAGGAACTCTTCCGCAGCGCGCGACAAGCGTTCGACGGCCCGCTTGTTGAACCGCCGTTCTTCGGGGTTGAGTTCTATCGTGGTGACGATGACCAGAACATTTTCGGCGCGCCCGTCGCGAAGTTTGCAAGACCAGACCTGAGCACCGCGCGCCAGCGGATGTTCGAATTTCATGACGGACCCCTGACTTTACTCCAGTCAATTTATCGAACCCGACGCCCATTTTCGAGTCATCTCGCCACATACAAATAGGATAGCGCTAATATTACAGTTTTATGTCAACATAAACCTATACGAAAACGATGATTTTCCGACATGCGCCTCTTTTGGAAATTCGTATATGCGACGTGATCGCAGCGCGGTATGAGACGAAAATAAGCCCGCCTTCGCCGTCTTGCCGGGCGGATTGTCGTGAAATCGGGTCGCAGCGAACGCTCCTGGTCAAGGCGCAGCGCCTGCGGCGCCAGTTGAATTGGCGCCGCGGATGCGGCGTCTTCATTCCGATATGAACGCGCCCTGTTCGTTGTCCGGGTCGGCCTCCCCGAAGAAGGGGAAGCGGCCAGGCCCAAGCGGCTTGATCTTCACTTTGCCCTGCTGGCCCGGCTGCAATGTCTTCTCGAGCGCGGGGATCAGCATCTCGAATTCGTCGGGAGCGTCGTTCGCATTGGTCACGAGCACGAAGAACGGCTTGCCGTTCGGCACATGAATTTCCGAAGGTTTGAAGCGATGGTCCTTCAGAACGATCTCGTAGGTCGCAAGATCGTCGGCGCCGGCGAGGCCGGCTGGCGCCAGAATCAGCGCGGCGAGGGCAACGATGCGAATAGCGGAAAGCCTCACTTAGACCTCCTTCGATGAGTCCGAGAACGAACCACTCGTGCCCGGCGTGCGACGCAAACGGATCAGAACGTCACGTTCGATCTCAATCCCACCACCAATTCATCCTTGATCCTCTGCGTCGGATTGTTCGGATTGGCGATCCCGGCGCCGGGATTGAACACATATTGGATATCGGGCTGGATCTGCCACCACGGCATGACCTGATATTGATAGGTCGCCTCCAGATAGGTCTCGGCGTGACGCACAGGCGTGTAGCGGTTCGGATTGTAATAGGCGGCGTCCTCATCGTAACCGCTCGCGCTGCTGCTGACGCTGGTCGTCCCCATGCCGATGCCGGCGGTGTCGTCGTCGCGCCCGAGTATGGGTTCATGCATGACGAGGCCCGCGTTGAGGCTGAAGCTGATCAGGTTGCGGTCTTGCAACGGCGTGAACATCGGCCTTATGAAGACGCTAATGTTGCGATCCGGCTCCGAGGAACGCCAGATCATCTGGTCGGCGACCGCGTAGATCGCATAATTGCCCTGATGTTCGGCCGGCGTCTGACTGTTGGCCGGATTGCCCAGCGGCTGGCCCAAATAATTGTATTGCAGGTCCGCGAAGCTTTCGCTGTCGTACCAGACGCCGATCTTGTAGGTGCGCGCGAGCGCCTCCGGTTCGCCCGCCTTCACGACGGCGCCTTCGGCCGGATATTGGAATTGCAGCTCGGCGATCGCGAGCACGCCGCCATTGAGCGGAAAGCTCAGGCCGAAGGGATCGTTCTGCTGCGGATTGCCGGAATTGTTATAGTCGGGGCTGCCGTTGTAGACGCCCGCCAGCAAGGTCAGGCTGCCGTCGAGGTGGGCCCGCAAGCGAATGCCGAGCGCAGAGAGCGGGTAGGCGGGACCGCCGCCGGGCAAATTCCCCGAAGGCAGCATCGGCCAGCCAAACATCGTGTTGATGAAATAGCTTGCGTTCTGGCTGACCATGAATTCCTGGTCGAGGCTCTGCTGCCCTATCTTGACGTCGAACGAATCTCCAAACTTCTGTTGATACCAGATCTCCCAGAATCGCGCCGCGGGGTCGGCCTCGATGCCGCTCGCCGTCTGCAGCGTGTAGAGATTGGTCGCGCTCAGATTGCCGCCGTGAATCTCAAGGAAGCTGACGTTGAACAGGCCGCCGTTGAGGCCGAAGGCGCGCTGCGTATCCATTTGCAGGGTCGCGGTGGTCAGGCCGTTGTATTCGAAACCCTGCCGCGCGCCGCCCGAGAGATTGCCGAAGACTTCGCTATTGTCGAGAAGGCCCAGCGTCACGCCATATTTGGCGAGTTCCGGGCGAAGGCCCCACATGTCGCCCAGCAGATTGGAACTGCGCCCTGCGGTGTTCAGAAACGCCAATGGCCCGCCGGAGTTTGCGCTCTGCGGCGCATTCGTCGCGGCGGCGTCGACGGGTTGTTCGACGAATTCCGACGCAGCGGCCGGCGCGGAGGCCGGAGGGGCCGTGGGCTGCGTCGAATCGGCCGCGGCTTGAAACCCGCACAGCAGGGCGCCGAGAGGCGCAATCCATCGAAGCGCCCAACGCAGACTTCGCGACGCTGCGAAAAGAATTGCGCCTGACGGAACCAACATATCCTTCTTTACTCATGGCCCGGGCGCCTATGGCCCGGCGGAGAAGAACCAGCCTGGCCGAGGCCCCGACGCCGCACGCGCAGGGAATGGCCGCCAATGTGTCGAACGCCGATGACAAGGCGGTGACTTCCGCTTCCGAACGGATGTCCGCGGCGGAGAAAGGGAAACGCCGGCTTGCGAGAGGCAAGCCGGCGCCGGGAGGCGTTATTCAAACCGCGCCGAATTACCAGCGATGGTTGAAATCGAACATGTCGAACATGTCGCCGAGGGCCGGAGAATTGACGGGAACATAGGGGTTCTCGGCAACGATCGGGTTCGGCAGGTTGTCACGGCTGCGGCCCGTCACCGGGGGCAGACGCCAGTTGCGCTCGATGAACTTCAAGGTCGAGACGTGGTCGGTGTAGCTGTGCGAGATATGGCCGCCCTGGGTGTACGGCGACACCACGATCATCGGAATGCGGGTGCCGTCGCCGAAGAAGTCGAGCGGCTGCACATAGCCCGAATCCCAGTAGCCGCCGCCTTCGTCGAAGGTGATGAATATGGCGGTCTCTTTCCACAGCTTGTCGTTCGCCTTCACCTCATCGACGATCTTCTTCACGAAGCCTTCGAACAGGATCAGTTTCGAAGACGCGGGATGCCCGTCAACCAAGCCGCTGGGCTTGACGTAGGACACCGCCGGAATATTGCCAGAGGCAATTCCGGAATAAAGGGCCGACGTATCCTGCAGATGGGCCGCACGCTGCGCGGGATCTGTCATGATGCTCGAAGAGTACTGCGCCCAGTTGCAGATATTGCAATACTCGTCGGTCGGGCTCACGTCGTATTTGTCGTTGAGATATTCGTCGAACTGGTCGCCGAAATAGGCCCACGAGATGTTCTTCGTATTCAGACGATCGCCGATGTTCTTAACCGTCGACGGCGGGATCGTGTAGACATAGTTGTTCGGATTCTGATCGGTGTAGGCGTTCGAGCCGTCGCCGAAATAGCCCGGGTTGTAGTTGTTGACGAGATAGTAATGGCCGTCGTCGCAGTTGGGACGAACCTGGTGCGGCAGGGCCCGGAGATAATTCAGCTGTGGCGCGACGCCGGGCTGGGTGCTGTCTTGGCAATTGACATAGGAGCCGCCGCCATAGTTCGCCGACGGGCTCGTCGCCGTCGGAGAACCGGACCCGCCGCCGTAGCCGTCCTGGATGTAATAGTTGTTGGTGCCCGGCTGCGGATTCGGGATTCTCGATTTCGTTCAGAGCGTTGGTATAGCCCGTGGCGGGCGTGCCCGGGCTCGCGGGATTGACCGGATTGCTGGGCGGCGTCTGGGGCGAACCATTGCCGTCGGAGAACCAGATCGCGTCGCCGGTGCCCAGCATGATGTGATTGGCGCCCGTGCCGCCCTTCACCGCCTGGTGGTAATTGTCGCTCATCGTGTAAGTGTCGGCGAGGTATTTCAGATAGGGCGCGTCGCCGTTCTGGACGTTATAGAAGCCCATCGAGGTCGAACCCTCTCCGGTCGACGTGTCGTCAAAGCCCGCCGGCTGCGCCTTGCCGTTGGAGCCTGCGCCGACCGTGACCTCGACCCAGGGATAGAGATCCGAGGCGCAGCCCCAGCCGTTTTCCCAGTTCGCGTGATGGGCGTCGCAATCGAGCTGCTGCTGCATCTGATCGAAGCGATGCACCGGGCTCGCGGCATAGGCGTCATAGGGATAGTTCGCGTTGGTGAGCTGATAGGGCCCGGGCGGCAGTGTGGTCGGTCCCTGACCGTCGTAGCTGACGCGCTGATCCGGCGTTTTGCTCGCCTGACCCGTGCCGCCGGTCAGGAGATATTGATAGTAGTCGGCGGCAAGGCCGTTTTCGTAGGGCTGGACGGCGGCGATGTTCGCCGGCGACACGCAGGACGTTCCGGTCGTAACGCCGACGAACTGACAGGCGTAAGGCGTCGACGGGCCGCCGACGAGCGCGGGCGGCAGTGTCGTGTAGGGCTGCTTCTGCGGCGCGATCTCATACTCGGTCGTGTCGGTCCCCTGCGACTGAAGTCCCTTGAAATAGTTCGGGCCCGGCGAACCGTCGTCCTTCACGATGCCGCGCGAAAGCAGGTTCAGAACCTTCTCGTCCCTGTTGACCGGCTTGTAGGTCGCGAAGACATGGTCGAAGCTGCGGTTCTCGCCGATGATGATGATGACATGTTTGATCGGCGACGCCGTCTCTCCGTCGCGCTCCCCCGCAAACGCCGGCGCAATCGAACTGCCGGCGAAGACGCCGATGGCCGCGCAGGCGAGAAGCTTTCGCCGTAATTCTCTGATACTCGTAATGCCTGTCATTGTGCGCCCCTAGTCGTTACAGCGGCCCCTGCCGCCGGGGCTGTAAGGTAAGGAGCGATTTCTTCGGCAGATTGACTTTGGCGTGATCTCGCGATGACATTATCCTAATCTTGAGCGTAATACATTATTAACTATGTTTTCAGGTGGGTGGGCCGTTAACCGTAGTCATAATGTAGTATACATTCGTGTAACAATTTCCTGAAAGGCGCAATCGATCGTCAGACAATGGGCGCCGCCAGGGCCCGCCCGCGCGGCCTGGCAGGGTTTCGCGACCGAGGCCGCGGCCCGGCGAAGGCCTTATCGCGAAAGGCGATCCCGCAATTGCGAGAAAGCGGCTGGAATTTGCTGCGCGTTGCAGCGGCGGCGAAAAAAGAGCCGGCCCGTTTGCGCGGGCCGGCGTTGGCGGAACGGAGTTGCGATCGGCCGGCGCGGCCGAAACAACTCTATCAAAACTTGAACAGGTCCCAGAGGTCGCCGAGCGCCGGCGCGTTGACCGGCACATATGCGTTGCTGGAGGTGGTTGGATTCGGCAATCGGTCGCGGCCGCGGCTGGTGATCGTCGGCAGTTTCCAGTTCCGCTCGATGAACTTCGTGATCGAGACGTGGTCCGCATAGACATGCGAGACGTGGCCGCCTTCGGCATAGTTGGAGACGACGAGAAGCGGAATGCGCGTGCCGTCGCCGAAGAAGTCCAGCGGCTGAACATAACCTGAGTCCCAATAGCCGCCGCCTTCGTCAAAGGTGATGAAGATGGCGGTGTCGGCCGCCAGCTTCGGGTTGGCCTGAACCGCGTCGACGATTTTCTTCACGAAGGCTTCGAACAGCTCCAGCTTCGACGACGCGGGGTGTCCGTCGACCAGACCGCTCGGCTTGACGTAGGAGACGGCGGGAATCGCGCCGGCCGAGATCGCCGAATAGAGCGAGATCGTATCTTGCAGATGAGTCGCGCGCGAGGTCGAGTTCGTCATGATCGAGGATGCATACTGCGCCCAGTTGCAGATGTTGCAATATTCGTCCAATTCCGACGTCTGATACTTGTCGTCGAGATAGCGCGCGAACTGGTCGCCGTAATAGACCCATGAGATGTCGTGAGCGATCAGCAAGTCGCCGATCGTTTTGACGCTGGACGGCGGGATGGTGTAGACGTAGTTGTTGGGGTTGGTGTCGGCGTAGGCGTTCGAGCCGTCGCCGAAATAGCCGGGATTGTAGTTGTTGACCAGATAATAATGGTTTTCGGCGCAATTCGGCGCCACCTTGTCGGGCAGGTTCGACATATATTCGAGCTGCGGGCCGACGCCCGGCTGGCCTTCGTCCGAGCAGTTGACGTAGGAGCCGCCGCCGTAATTCGCATTCGGCGCGCGGCGCCGGGAGCTCCGGAACCGCCGCCGTAGCCGTCCTGAGTGTACCAATTGTTGTAACCGTCCTGGGGGTTCGGGTTCTCGACCTCGCTCAAGGCGCTGCTGAAGCCCGTGATCGGTTGGCCGGGATTGGCGGGGTTGACCGGGTTGTTCGGCGGGGTTGTCGCATTGCCGTTGCCGTCGGAGAAGTAGATGGCGTCCGCGGTTCCCAGCATGATGTGGTTGGCGCCGGTGCCGCCCTTCACCGACTGATGGAAATTGTCGCTCATCGCATATTTGTCGGCGAGCGACTTGAAATACGGGGCGTCGCCCTGTTGCATGTTGTAGAAGCCCATCGCGGCCGCGCCTTCGCCGCTGACCGTTTCCGTATAGGACGCAGACGGAGCCGCCCCGTTCGAGCCGGCGCCGACCGTGACTTCCACCCAGGGGTAAAGGTCCGACGAACAGCCGAAACTTTCGCCCTTCTTGGCTTGGGACGCGTCACAGTCGAGCTGCTGCTGCATCTGCATGAAGCGATGCACCGGGCTCGCCGCGTAGAAATCATAATTGGTGCTGTGGGTGGTGGAATTATAGGTGGTGAGCTGATAGGGCCCCGGCGGCAGAGTCGTCGCGGTCAGTCCATCATATGTGATGCGCGCGTCCGGCGTTCCGCTGGTCTGGCCCGTTCCGCCGGTCAGCAACCTGTATTGATCGGCCGTCTCGAGGCCGTTCTCCAGCAGGCCGCTCGGTTGAGCGCCGTTGGCTGCGCTATAGCCTTCGAGGGCGGCCAGATTGGTCGCCGAATTGCAACTCGTGGGATCGCCGGAGTTGGTGGGCAAGCCGAGGCCGGAGCAAACATAAGGCGTCTTCGGCCCGCCGACCAGGACAGGCGGCAGGGTGGCGTAGGGCGTCTTCTGCGGCGAGAGCTGATAGACTTCGTAGTCTGACGCACTGTACTGCAGCGCCTTGGCGTAATTGGCTCCAGGCGTGCCGTCGGCCTTGACGATTCCTTCGGACAACAGATTGAGGACCGTCTGGCCTTTGGTCGGCGACTGGTAGGTCGCGAACACATGGTCGAAGCTGCGGTTCTCGCCGATGATGACGATCACATGCTTGATCGGCGAAACGGTGTTGTTGTCGTTGTCCGGCGCTGACGCCGCCATGCCGGGAAGAATGGAATTTCCGGCGAGAATTCCGATTGCTGCGCAAGTCAAAAAGCGTCGATGCAGACTCCTGCGTCGCATTTGATACCCCTCCATCGCCATACCCCTATGGTTTCGGGAACAAGCGGTTCCCCAAGGCGGAACCGTAGGCAATCCACTTTTCGGTTTGGTGACATTTTGTCGAGTATCACATGACAGTCGCGCAAATTGTTTCGGCCTGAGGACAGGCGCAACGAAAGTGGCCGGCGCAAGCTCGAGCGCGCCGGGCGCGATCAATTCGAGGCCGCCAACCAAACCGCTGCGATCGTTCGAGAGATCGCGTCATCAAACAATCATATCGCCGTCATGCGCGCGTCTTGCGAGCGTTCCGCGAGTCGCCCCGACGCTGCAACATGGCTTTCGCATTCGTGCCCTATAGGCGAAGCGCCAGCGTTTTTCCGCTATAGGAGCGAGCAGATGAAGTACTTTAGACCGGCGGTTTGGGTCTGCGCAGCGATCGTCGCCGTCGCGGCTTCGGTCGCCTCGGCCGCCGAATCGTCACAGGCCGACCGCGACCACCTCTGGAAACTGGTCCTGCTCAAATGCCTTCGCCATTTGAGCAAGTCGGAGGCTCCCATCCCCTGCGACAGCATCGACGTCTCGATGGGTTGGGATCACGGCGTCGCGCTGCTCAAGGACAGCGTAGGGCGCGGGCGCATGCTGGCGATCCCGACCCATGTCGTCACCGGAATCGAGGATCCGGCCGTGCTTTCTGCTGAGGATCCCAATTATTTCGCCGTCGCCTGGAGCGCGCGCGGAAATCTGCTGTTTCGCGTGGGCAAGACCCTGCCCCCGGAGGCGCTCGCGGTGACGCTCGATTCGAAGCCCGCCCGCGATCAGGATCAACTGCATCTCGTCGTGGACTGCCTCGACAGAGATGTCGCGGCTGCGCTTGCGGCCAACGCCGGGGCGATCGACGATCAATGGCGGCGGATGGCCGTGGCGCTGAAGGGCAGGGTCTATTGGGCGCGACGGATCGATTCGGCGGATCTCTCCGGCGCCTCTCCATTCCGCCTGCTCGCCGATGGGATCGATGGCGCGAAGGCGGATATGGGCGTATGGTCTCTCGCAGCGGTTCCTGCTCCGTCTTCCGGCGGCCCCGGCTTCATCCTGCTGGCCGACCCGTTCGATGCGACCGGCGGCGGCCGGGCCAGCGATCTCCAGGACTCGTCCTGCGCGATCGCGGCGCAGTAGGCGATTTCGCCTCTCATCGGGCGGCGCGAGGTCCAAGGATTCGAAGGCCGCCGACGCTTCGCGATCGGTTCGCCGCGGGCGTGGGCCGGCGCCGGTTACGGCGGCTGGCGCGTGACTTCGCCGCGGCAGCCGAGATGTTTTTGTCATGATGAGCAAGTACCGTAGATCCCCGGCGTCGGTTCAGGCGCAGCGGATCGACGGCAGGAGTCCCACGGCGCGGCCAGGCGCCGCGGCAATTGAAGGCATGGCATGATCGCTTTTGGCCCGCCGCATTGGGGCGTTCGAATTTTGGGCCGGTCCGGCGTGCGCGGCTCTCACGCCTTGCTCATCGCGTGTCTTGCGTGCCTCATCAGCTTTCAGCCGGCCCGCGCCGACTGGATCGCGACCGCGATGGCGAGCGGCGAGCGCGCCTATGCGCGCGCCGACTATGTGCGCGCCGCCGACGCCTTCATGCCGCCGGCCCAATCGGGCCTCGCGAAGGCGCAAACCTATATCGGCTACATGTACGCCAACGGACTCGGACTCCCCCAGGATTTTGCGAAAGCGGTGGATTGGTTGACACGCGCCGCACAACAAGGCGCGCCGACCGCCCAATTTCTGCTCGCCGGGCTATACGACCGCGGCCAGGGCGTCGGGGTCGATTTCGTGACGGCCGAGGTCTGGTACATTCTCGCCGCCGCGCATGCGGAGCCGGGCAAGCGCGAACACTGGGCGCGCATGCGCGACAATGTCGCGGGCAAGATGACCCGCGCCGACGTCGCCGAAGCGCAAGCGCGCGCGGCGGCCTGGGCGCCTGTCGCTTCGCGCTGAGCCCCGCGCAAGCAGCGGAGGGCGCGGGTCATCCCGCCTCGGCCATGAGCCAGCACAGCCAGATCGCCGGCGCGAGGAGGGCGCCGAACGGCAATTTTTCGAACCTGTCGAGGCTCCGGCCGGTCCGCCATCGCCATAGGCATACGCCCGCGAGTTCCGCTACGGCCGCGATCTCGACTGCTATCGACAAGCCTCGCAAGTCCAGCCACAGGCCCGCGGCGCCCGCAAGCTTGACGTCGCCCAGGCCCAGGCCCTCTCGACCGCGCAGCCGGCGGTAGACGACCCGGAACGCGAAAAACAGCGCGGCGGCGAAGATCGCGCGCAGGGCGGCCTCGCCGACCGCGCCGGGCGCTTCGGTCGGGTTTTCGAGCCCGACATAGAGGACGCCGAGCGCGGCGGCGGCGAGATTGAGGCCGTTCGGGATTTGCAGGGTGCGCCAATCCACGATCGCGATCGCGAGCATCACAACGGCCAGCAGCGCGCCGCAGAGGCCCGTCAGGCCCGGCGCCGCTAGGAAGCTCGCCGCGACCGCCGCCGCGCCGATGGCCCCTAGCAAGACGCGAGTGCGCAATCCCGCTGCGGATGCCAGGGTCAGATTGCTCACGGAACCGGCTTGGCCAGAACGTTGAGCGCGTTGGGAAGGCTGAGCGCGTCGATCCGGCCGGAGCGCATCTTGGCGCGCAATTGCTCGGCGACCATCGAGGCGTCCGCGCCGTTGCGGATGACCTGCGGCCTGATCAGCACGATCAACTCGGTTCGCTGGTCTTGTTTTCCCGTCGTGCCAAACGCGCCGCCGATCAGCGGCAATTGCGTGAGGCCCGGAATGCCCGAGCGGCTCTTGGTCTGTGTGTCGTTGACGAGGCCGGCGAGCAGAACCATCTGTCCGCTGGTGACGGAGATCAGGCTCTTGACCTTGCGTTCGGAAATCGTCGGCGTCAAATAGTTGCTGTTTTCCGGGACGCTGCTGATTTCCTGCTCGATGTCGAGCAGCACGTTGTTGTCAGGGCTGACCCGCGGCAGGACATGCAGGATGATGCCGGTGTTCTTGTAGTCGACGGTGTTGACGACCGCGTTGTTCGCACTGAGCACCGTCGCGCTGCCGGTCGTGATCGGCACCTGATCGCCAACTTCCAGCGTCGCCGGCTCGTTGTCGACCACCACGAGCGAGGGGTTGGACAGAATTTTCACGTCGGTCAGCGAATGCAGCGCGTTGATGATCGCGTGCGGCGTGACGGCGTTGCCCACGAATACGTTGAAGCCCGGCGGCGCGTCGCCGCCGTTGGCCGTCGAAGCGCCGTTGAGCGGTTGGCCCGTGCTCGAATTGATGATCGGACCGAGCTTGGTGGCCAGATAGAACTGGACGCCGTAATTGAGCTGGTCGTTGAGCGTGACCTCGGCGATCGTAACGTCGATCGCGACCTGCATCTTGGGTCGGTCGATCTGGTTCAACGTGCGCTCTATGATGCGGTAGTTCTCTTCGCTGGCGTAAATCAGGATCGAATTGGTCACGGCGTCCGGGGTGATCCGGACGCCGGGCAGGATGGCGCCGCCGGCGCCGCCAGCTCCGGCGGCCGCGAAGGCGCTGCTGAGCGCGGCGGTCGCTATGCCGCCAAAGGGCGAGGCCTGAGGATTGGGCGCGCTCGCGCCGGCGTTCGAGTTGGATGCGCTGGCCGGCCGTCCGCCCGTCAACCGCTCGGTCGTCGTAAGCGCCGCCGGCGCCGACGAGGGCGCGATCTGGTTGGTCGCCGAATCGGCTGTCGCGGAGGAGCCGCCGTTCACGAAAACGGCGTTGAGCAATTGCGCGATCTGTTTGGCGTCGCCGTAGCGGACCTTGTAGACCTTGACCGCCGCGCTGACGGCGCTGGGGGAGTCCAGCTGGGCGATCCAGCGCGCCGCGGTTCGCAACAACTCGGGTTTGGCGGAGACGACGAGTATCGCGTTCTGGCGCGGCACGGCCTGGAACTTCACAAGCCCGTGGCCGAGGCCCGCCTCGCCCGAATCCATGATCTTCTCGAGTTCGGCGACGACGGGTTCGGGTTCGCTGTTGTGGACCGGATACATGCCGACCGACTGGCCGCGCATCCAGTCGACATCGAAACTGCGCACCGTTTCCAGCGCCGACTGACGCTCGGGCCCCGTGCCGACGACCAACAGGATCCTGCCTGACGGATCGGTGCGGATGGCGCCGGGACGGGACGCGAAGCCCTCGAGCAACTTGGCCAGGGTCGCGCCCGAGACATATTGCAGGGGAACGACGGTCAGCCCGTAGCCGGGCTCGGCGTCATTCGCATCGACCCCGCCCGGTCCGCCGTCGGCGAGGGGCGCTATGCGGTATCCGCCGCCGTCGCGCACCATCACGAGATTGTTCGTGCGCAACGCGCTCTCGAGCACGAACAGCACGTCCTTCTTGGCGACCGGGCGGCCCGTCGACAGGCTGATCGAACCGGTAGCGCGGGGATCGATGACATATCCGACGCCGAGGATGTCGCCGAGCACGGCCTTGGCCACGTTCGCGACCGGCGTGTTCTCGAAATTCAGCGTGAAGCCGTCGCCGCCGGCGGCGTCGACCGCAGCGTCGGCGCCGGCGCGCGAGGCGTCCGCCGGGGCCTCGCCGCCGCCGCGGCCGGCGGCGCCTGCGACCCGAAAATCGAAAAACCTTTGAAAGACGGCGCCGCCGCCGGAATCCGGAACGGCTTGCGGGAAGCGCGGCTGAAGATTGGCCGACCTCACCACATCGGCTGCGTTTTGCGGATCGTCGTCGCGCTGTTCAAGAGCGGCGGGAGAGCAGCCGCCCAATATCAACAAAGCCGCGCAGACGATGGCCCGACGTCGCCCGCCGCGCGATCTGTTCCTCTCGAGACGCAACAGGCCGCCACCCAGAATAGAGAATGAAACGTCGATTGAACCTCAGAGGGAAAATCATTAAAAGGAAGTTCGTGTCAAGAAAACAAAAAATCGAATTTGTCATTGTTATGCAATTAAACTGTCATGAAAATGTAATGTGATAATCAAAGCCAGTGAATACTGACATAAGAATGAGCGTTTTGCGCTGACATAAATCAGTCATATTGAAAAATCGCGTTCAGCTAAAGGTAAATGAGAGTTCGTTGTTTCTCGATCCGGGCGCGGCCAGATGGGACTTCGGCAATTGTGGGAAGCGAGCGAAATCTCCGCTCATGAACTCGCGGACGAGGTCGCGGCCAAGTATGCGCTGCCGCGGATGGCGTTGCGCGACCTCATCGCCGCAAGGCCGCTCAGTGGTCGATTTTCTCCTCGATTCCTGCGCGAAGCGGCCGTGTTTCCCTTCGAGTCCGCGCAAGGGACCCCGTGCCTCGCGCTCGCCGACCCCGGCGACGTCATGGCGCGCCGCGCGGCGGAGATCGAACTGGGCGCCCCGCTCGACCTGGCGGTTGCCTCTTTCGAGGACATTGCCGCCGCGCTTTCCCAGCGTCTGGGCGAACAGGAGGCCTCCGCGGATCCTGACCCCGGCCGTTCCAGACCGGGCGTCGAGGAGAGCATCGACAGCCTTCGCGACCTGGCCAGCGGCGCGCCGGTGGTCCGCGCCTTCGACGATCTTCTTGAAAAGGCGGTCGACCTTCGCGCGAGCGACATTCATATCGAGCCGGGCCGCGCCGGGCTGGTCGTGCGCATGCGCGTCGACGGCCTGCTGCGATCGGTGGCGGCGCCTTCGCAAGTCATGCCGCAGGCGCTGATCTCCCGCATCAAGATCGTCTCCGGCCTCAATATCGCGGAGCGCCGCCTGCCGCAGGACGGCGCGGCGCGCGTCAACGTGAACCGGGTCGAGATCGACATTCGCGTCGCGACCATGCCGACCCAGCACGGGGAAGCCGCCGTGATCCGCTTGCTGGCCCGCGACCGCGGCCTGCTGGACATCGGCAAACTCGGGCTCTCCGGCGCCGACGAGCGCAAGGTCCGGCGCGCGCTCGATTTTCCTCACGGCATGATCGTGATCACCGGTCCAACCGGCAGCGGCAAGACGACGACGCTCGCCACGATGCTTTCGGCGCTGAACACAGCGTCGCGCAAGATCCTGACGATCGAGGACCCGATCGAATACGAAATCCCGGGCATCAATCAGTCGCAGGTCAAGCCGGAGATCGGGTTGACGTTCGCCGCGGCGATGCGCGCCTTCGTGCGGCAGGACCCCGACGTCATCATGGTCGGCGAGGTCCGCGACGCCGAGACCGCAAACATTGCGATCCACGCCGCATTGACCGGCCATCTCGTCCTCACCACGCTGCACACGGAGACCGCTGCGGCGGCTGCGCCGCGCCTGATCGATCTCGGGGTCGAGGGTTTCCTGCTCAAATCCACCCTGCGCGCCATCCTCGCGCAGCGCCTGGTGCGGGTGCTTTGCGAGCGCTGCAAGACGCCCCATCAACTCAGCAGCGCCGATCTCGAGGCCGATCCGCGCTATGAAGTGTGCGGGCTGACAGCCGGCGAGGTCGTTTTCGAGCCCAAGGGCTGCGAGCGCTGCGCGGGCGCCGGTTATCGCGGTCGAATCGGCGTGTTCGAAGCGCTGGAAGTCAGCGGCGAGGTGCGCGACCTGATCGGGCCGCAAGTCGATTCGCACACGCTCGACGAGGCGGGCATGCGCGCCGGAATGACGACGATGATGGCCGATGCGGTCGCCAAATGCCGCGCGGGCGCGACCTCGGTGTCAGAAGTTCTGCGCGTGACGACGGTGCGGTGACCTGATGCCGACCTTTCGATATCGCGCGCTCACGGACGCCGGAGAGGTCGTCAGCGGGGCGCTCAGCGCGCCCAGCGCCGCCGAGGTCGCGCACCGCATCGCCTATCTCGGACTGATCCCGATCGAGGCGGTGACCGAACAGAGCGAGGGCGCCGGCCGGGCCGCGGAAGGCATGTCGTTCTTCTCGCGTCCGAGCGCGGAAGACCTGACCATCTTCACCGGCGATCTCGCCCTGTTGCTGCGCACCGGGGTTCGGATCAACGACGCGCTGGAACTGCTGGCGACCGACGCGGATATCGGACGGATGCGCCCGACGATCGCCGGGCTGACCGCCGCCATCCTGTCGGGCGAAAGTCTCGGCGAGGCGCTCGCCAAGCGGCCGGAGATTTTCCCGCCGATCTATGTGGCTCTGGTGAAAGTCGGCGAAGCCTCGGGAACGCTGATCCATATCCTCGAGGCCCTGAGCGCGGAGCGCCAGCGCTCCGAGGCCTTGCGCCGCCGGCTTGTCGACACGCTGCGCTATCCCGCGTTCCTGCTGTTGGCGGCCGGCGGGGTGATGACTTTCTTCCTCACGTTCGTGCTGCCGCAATTCGCCGGGGTCTTCCGCGACTTCAACGCAAAACTCGATCCGGCGCTGCTCTTCTTCCTCGCGCTGTCCGATTTCCTGCGCGCGAATTTCCAGCCGCTCGCGCTGGCCACGCTCGGCGTCGTAACCGCCGGCTGGCTGATCGCGCGCCAACCCGCGATGCGCGCCCGCGCGATCGGCCTCGTCTCGCAATTGCCGCTGGTCCGTCCGACGATGGACTATCATCGCGCCAGTCTGTTCTGCCGCAATCTCAGCCTGCTGCTTTCGAGCGGCGTGACGCTGACGGCGAGCCTGCGCATCCTCGCCGACATCATGACGACAACCGGCGGTTTCACGAAGTGGTCACAGATCGTCGACAAAGTGCGGCACGGCGGACGGCTGTCGGAGGCGCTGACGGCGTCCAAGGCGCTGCCGCCGATGGCGGTCAGAACCCTGCGACTGGGCGAGGATTCGGGCCAACTGGCGATGCTCGCCGGTCGCGTGGCGGAATTCTATGAAGCCAAGCTGCAGAGAAGCCTGGATCGCATGCTCGCGATCGTCGGGCCGCTCGCGATCATCTTCATCAGCGCGATCGTCGGCGGGCTGATCGTGTCGGTCATGACGGCGCTGCTTTCCGTCAATCAGATTGTCAATTGAGGGACAGGACCATGCTAGCTCTCTTCAGAACTTCCGGGCCGGCTTCGAGCCCGGCGCGCCGCGACGGCGAGGCAGGCTTCACGCTCGTGGAAATGCTGGTCGTGATCACGATCATCGGCCTGATCATGGGCCTCGTCGGCCCCCGAGTGCTTTCGTATCTCAGCGAGTCCAAGGTCAAGGCGGCGAAGATCCAGATCGAAAGCCTTTCTGCCGCGCTCGACCTCTATTATCTCGACAACGGACGCTATCCCGGCCCGAACGAGGGCCTGACCGCCCTGGTCGCCCGCCCGGCCTCGGCGCCGGCTTGGAACGGACCCTATCTGAAGACCAACAGCGTGCCGAATGATCCCTGGGGCCACCCCTATGTCTACAAGGTTCCCGGCGAGCGCTCGGCCTATGAGATCGACTCCTACGGCTCCGCTGGTCCGGAGAGCGGCGGCGGCGCGACCCTGATCTCTAGCGCAGAGAAATAGGCGGACGATGCGGCGGGCGGACGGGTTCACGCTGATCGAGGCCGTCTCGGTGCTGGCGATCGTCGCGCTGCTCGCCGCGATCGCGCTGCCGAGCTTTCCGCGCGCGACGACGCCCGCTCGCCTGACCGCCTACGCTGTAGAGATCGCCGCGCTGCTGAAGGCCGATCGCAACGCCGCGATCCGGAACCACGCCCCGGTATCGACCTTGCTCAGCGCGGCGCAGCGCACCGTCCGCTCGGGCGCCGGCGGCGCGACCATCGTCCTGCCCGAGGACGTCGCGTTCGACGCGATTCTCGCGGCCAGCTGCGAGGGGCGAGAGGCCGGAAAGACGATCGATTTCTTTCCCAGCGGCATGTCCTGCGGCGGGACTATCGCACTGGCGCGTCCTGGCGCGGGCTACCAGATTCGCGTCAACTGGCTCACGGGAGGCGTCGAACTTGTGCCCATCGACAAGTCCTGAGACCGGCAAGAGCGCGGGCTTCACCCTCGTCGAGGCGCTCGCCGCGCTTGCGATCACGCTCGCGGGCCTGGGCGCCCTCGCCGAGCTTTCGCATCAGAGCTTTCGCGCCGGGGTCGGCGCCGAGCATCGTCTGGCGCTCGTTTCCACGACGCGCAAGATCCTTGCTGGGCTACCGGGCCGCGCGGCGCTTCCCGACGCGGAGCTCTCCGGCGTCGAGGACAATCATCTCTGGAAAATCGCCGCCGCGCCCTTTCTCTTGCCGCTGGCGGCGCCCAACGTGTCGCCATGGCGGCCTGAGCGCGTCGCGCTGCGCGTTCAAGGGCCGGGAGGCGAAATACTCGAGGTCGAGACGGTCCGTCTGATCCGGCGGGCGCCATGAGCGCGCTCGATGACGTCCTGCAGATATTCAGGCGGGGGATCGACGACGCCGCCCTGGCTTTCGCCGCCGCGTTCGGCGCGGTGCGGCGCCCTCGCCGGATCACTTTGGCCGAGCAGCCCGAGGGCGAGTTTCTGCTCTGCGAACAAAGCAAAGCCGCGGCGCCGGAACGGCTTCGCTTCGAGGATGGCGACTGGATCGACGCCGGCGCGAAATCCGCGACGGCGCGTCTGGCGGGCGCCCAGATCGAATTGCTCCTCGCCTCGCGGCGCTTCCTGTTCCGCGACCTGGAGTTGCCGCGCCGGGCCGGCGAGTTCCTCGACGGCGTGGTGCGCGCGCAGATCGATCGTCTGACGCCGTGGAAGCCGCAAGAGGCCGTGTTCGGCTGGAGCGATCCGGTCGAACTTTCGCAAGATCGCATCTCGGTGACTGTGGCGGCGACGCCGCGCGCATCGATTGCGGAGATGCTCGACGCGCTCGAGGCCGCGCATGTCAAATCCCTCATCGTCGCGACGCCGCTTGACGGCGAGCCCGCCGGCGCGCGCCAGATCAACGTCGTGGCCGAACGCGGCGGCTCGGCGAGACAACTGCGGCGCTGGCGCCCGATCCTCGTGGGCGCCCTGGCCGTCGCCGCGTTCGCGGCCGTTGCGAGCGGCGCGGCGGCGGTGTTTCTGGGCGGCGATCTCGACGTCCAGGCGGACGCGCTTCAGCGCCAGATCGCCGTGCGCCGGGCCGCACTCGCGAATGGGCGCGGATCGGCGTCCGACAAGGCGGTCGCCGCGCTCAACGCGAGGAAACGCGCTACGCCCGCCGGCGTCCTGGTGCTGGAGGCGCTTTCACGGACGCTGCCCGACAGCGCCTATCTCACGCAGTTCCATCTCGAGGGCGGCAAGGTCGAGATCGCCGGGCTCGCCGAGGACCCGCCGCAACTGATCCGCGCGATCGAGCAATCGACATATTTCAAGCACGCCGCATTCAACGCGCCGACGACGAAGACTGCGAACGAGCGCGGCGAGCGCTTTCACATCGAGGCGCTCGCCGAGCCGGTATTCGCGTTCGAGGCGACGCCATGAGCCTCGCCATTGCGACGACGATGCGCGTCGGCCGCCGACAGATGATCAGCGCATGCGTCTGCGGCGTCGCGTTGCTCGGTCTCCTCGGATTCGCCCTGATGAACGTGGGCGACCTCGTCGCCGGCGAGAACAAGGTCGCAGCCCTGCGCCAGCGCCTCGCGGATATCGATGCGCATGTGCGCGCGAAAACTTCGCCCGCAGCGGCGGGCGCGCCAGCGCCAGTAGGATCGCCTTTCATCGAAGCGACGACCGTAACGCTCGCCGGCGCGGCGCTGCAGCAGCGCGTCGAGCAGGCGGTCGCGAAGGCGGGCGGCGCCTTGCTGTCCGAGCAGGTTGAACTCGACGGCCCTGCCGCGAAGGACGGCTTTCTGAGCCTGACCGCCAATCTCGAACTCGACCCGCCCGCCCTGCAGCCGCTGCTTTACGACCTGGAGGCCGGCATGCCCTATCTCTTCGTCGACACGCTCGACGCCCAGTCCCCGCTCGCCTTTGGCGACGCGGAGAGCGGCCGCATGCGGGTGACGATTTCGGTGACCGGCAAATGGGAGCCGGCCCCATGATGCGGCTCATGCTGCTGGCGGCGGCGCTTCTGGGTTGGGCCGCCCTCTTGGCCTCGGCCGCCTACGCCGACGACGCCGATCCGCAAGCCAACCCGCTCCACGCGATCCCGCTCGGCGCGTTGAGCGCAACCCGCGACCGACCGCTGTTTTCTCCTGAGCGCCGGCGACCGCCGCCGCCTGCCGCGGTCGCTCCGCAGCCCGTCGCAGCGCCTCCTTCGCCGCCGCAACCTGCGACGGCGGAGCCGCCGCCGTTTCAACTCGTTGGCACGATCGTCGGAGCGGGCGCGCGCGTCGCGCTGTTGCTGAACCGGTCGACCAATGCAGTCACGCGCCTTCGCGAAGGCGAGAGCGAATTGGGATGGCGGGCGTCGAGCGTCGCCGCACGCTCGATCGTCCTGCAACGCGGCGGCGCCAGCGCAACGCTGGAGCTGCCCAAGTCGAATACGGGGGCGCACGAAGCGCCGCCCGCCAATCCCGCGGCGGAGGCAGCCCCGCCGCCATCCGCGCCGCCGGTTGGTCCCACCGCCGACGCCGCGGCGCCGCGCAGGCATGCGATCCACTGATCGGGCGAAGTCCGTGGCGCGGCGATTACCGGGCGAGCGTCGATGACAACGAAGACCTGAGCGCATTATTGCGCAACGTCTCGGCGCACGAGCGTAGAGCGGGCTCTGGCGCCCCGCGTGGGCGCGCATGTCTTGTCTTGCAGGCGCTATCGCGCCGGTCTTCGTGTCAGCGCAGAGACTGGTTGATCGATTCGAGCGCTCGCGAGCCCGGACACAACTCCGTCTCGTTCATCGCGTTGAGCGGCGTCTTCGCGGTGTTAAGCCGCTGATGCAGATTTTGCGGGTCGTCGTTCATATAGATCAGACCGGTGACGAACTTGCCGTCGGCGCGATGGCGCTCGAGCAGCGCCAGCGCCGCCGCCTTGTCGCGCCAGTCGTGGTCCTCGCCGAGCCGGTGCAGGCGGATTGTCGTGCCGTCGTGCAGCGTGACGTCCTCGGACGAACCGGCGGGGCCGTCGATCTCGATCGGCCTGCGCGGCGTCATGAAGTCGAGCGAGTTGAGCGCAATATTGTGCTCGCGGACATAGTCGAAGCTCTTGGTCGAGCCCTCGTGATTGTTGAACGCGACGCAGGGCGAGATCACGTCGATGAACGCGGCTCCGCGATGTTCGAACGCCGCCTTGATCAGCGGCGTAAGCTGGCGTTTGTCGCCGGAAAAGCTGCGCGCGACGAAGGTCGCGCCGAGCTGCAGCGCGAGCGCGGCGAGGTCGATCGGCGTATCCGGGTTCTCGACGCCTTTCTTGCTCTTAGAGCCCTTGTCGGAGGTCGCCGAGAATTGGCCTTTGGTCAGGCCGTAGACGCCGTTGTTTTCGGTGATGTAGGTCATGTCGACGCCGCGGCGCATCGCATGCGCGAATTGCCCGAGGCCGATCGAAGCGCTGTCGCCGTCGCCGGATATGCCGAGATAGATCAGTTCGCGATTGGCGAGGCTGGCGCCCGTCAGCACCGACGGCATGCGGCCGTGCACCGAATTGAAGCCATGGCTCTGGCCGAGCATGTAGGTCGGGGTCTTCGAGGAACAGCCGATGCCGCTCAGCTTGGCGATGCGATGCGGCGGCAGGCTGAGTTCGAAACAAGCGTGGATGATCGCCGCGCTGATGGAGTCGTGGCCGCATCCGGCGCAGAGCGTCGAGATCGCGCCTTCGTAATCGCGATGGGTGAAACCGAGCGCGTTGACCTCGAGCGCGGGGTGATGGAATTTCGGCTTGGCGAGATAAGTCACGACATCGCCTCTTGCAGCTTGGGAGCGGCCTTCGCCTTCAGGCGGGCCGAAATTTCGCGCCGGATGAAACGGGCCGTGATCGGCGTTCCGTCGTAGTGAAGAATCGAAACGAGCTTGGCGGCCTCCTCGGGGAATTCGGTCGCCAGCAGAGTGCGCATCTGCGCGTCGCGATTCTGCTCGACGACGAAGATGCGCTCGTGCGTCTTCAGGAACGCCTCGACCTCGGGCCCGAACGGAAAGGCGCGCAGCCGCAGCGCGTCCAAGCTGACGCCCTCCGCCGCGAGGAGGTCGAAGGCCTCCTCCATCGAGGCCGCGGTCGATCCGTAGTGGATCACGCCGATTTTCGTCGGGTCGCGGCGCCTCACGAAGCCGGGCCGGCGGCAGCAGAGCGCGCGCGGTGTCGAACTTGCGCAGCAGCCGCTCCATGTTGTCGACGTAAGGCCCGCCCTCTTCGGTATAGATGGCGTAGCGGTCGCGACTGGTGCCGCGCGTGAAATAGGCGCCGCGGGAAGGGTGGACGCCGGGCAGGGTGCGCCAGGGAATGCCGTCGCCGTCGACATCGAGATAGCGGCCGAAATTGCGCCCTTTCTCGAGGTCCTCGAAGCTCATCACCTTGCCGCGGTCGAATTTGCGCGCGTCGTCCCAGGCGAAGGGTTCGGCCAGATGCGAATTCATGCCGATGTCGAGATCGAGCATGACGAAGATCGGCGTCTCCAGCCGCTCGGCGAGATCGAAGGCGAGGGCGCCGAATTCGAACGCCTCGCTAGGGCCGTCGGGAAGCAGCAGCACATGTTTGGTGTCGCCGTGCGAAGCGAAAGCGCAGGAGAGAATGTCCGATTGTTGCGTGCGCGTCGGCATGCCGGTCGAGGGTCCGCCGCGCTGCACGTCGAAAATGACCGCCGGGATTTCCGCGAAATAGGCGAGGCCGAGGAATTCCTGCATCAGCGATATGCCCGGCCCCGAGGTCGCGGTGAAGGCGCGCGCGCCGTTCCAGCCGGCGCCGATCACCATGCCGATCGCCGCGATCTCGTCCTCCGCCTGCACGATCGCGTAGCGCTTCTCGCCCGTGGCGCGGTCGACGCGCAGGCGCGCGCAGTTGCTCTCGAAGGCCTCCGCAACCGACGTCGAGGGCGTAATCGGATACCACGCGCAGACGGTCGCGCCGCCGTAGACCGCGCCGAGCGCGGCGGCGAAATTGCCTTCGACCAGGATGCGGTCGCCGACCTTGTCGCTGCGCGCGACGCGAATGCCGAGCGGGCAGGCGAAGCGGGTCCTTGCGTCGTCATGGCCGATCCTGAGCGCGCGCAGGTTCGGCTCGATCAGCTTCGCCTTGCCCTTAAACTGTTCGGCGATCAAAGTCTCGATGACGCCGATCTCGATATCGAGCAGCGCGGCGAGCGCGCCCACATAGACGATGTTCTTGAAGAGCTGACGCTGTCTTGCGTCGGTGTATTCGCGATTGCAGATTTCGGTCAGCGGCATGCCGAGCGCGACGATGTCCTCGCGCATCGCGGCGCCGGAATCGGGCGCGAGTTGTCATAGAAGAGGTAGCCGCCGGGCTCGATCGAGGCGACGTCGCGCTCGAAGGTCTGCGGGTTCATCGCGATCATCAGGTCGGTTCCGCCGCGCGCCCCGAGATATCCGTCCTGCGTCACGCGGATCTCGTACCAGGTGGGCAGGCCTTGGATGTTCGAGGGAAAGATGTTGCGCGGCGCGATCGGCGCGCCCATGCGCAGGATCGAGCGCGCGAACATGAGGTTCGCGCTGGCCGAGCCGGAGCCGTTGACGTTGGCGAAGCGGATGACGAAATCGTTTACGGCTTGGATCGACATGCGCTCCCCGCTTGTGCGAGCTCGATCGTGAATTTCTGCATGTCCCACGCCCCGGTCGGGCAACGCTCGGCGCAGAGGCCGCAATGCAGGCAAAGGTCCTCGTCCTTGACCAGGATGCGTCCGGTCTTGACCGGCGGCGAGACATAGATCGGCTGCGAAATATTGGCCGCCGGCGCGTTCAGCGAGGCGCGCACCTGATCCTCGGGGCCGTCGGCGACGAAGGAGATGCAATCGACCGGGCAGATGTCGACGCAGGCGTCGCATTCGATGCAGATCGGCGGCGAGAAGACAGTCTCGACGTCGCAATTGAGGCAGCGCTTCGCCTCCGCAATCGCCAGCGCGGGATCGAAGCCGAGTTCGACTTCCGTCGCGATGCTCTTCAGCGCGATCGCATTGTCGACGATGTGGCGATTTGAACCGCCTGTCGACAACGATCGCGTTGTCGTAGGACCATTCGTGAATGCCCATTTTCTGGCTGATGAGATTGGTCGTCGGCGGCGGTCGTTCGCTGGCGTTGGCGCCGCGACAAAGGCGTCTATCGAAATCGCGGCCTCGTGGCCGTGCGCGACGGCGGTGATGATGTTCTTCGGCCCAAAGGCCGCGTCGCCGCCGAAGAAGACCGAGGGACGGCTCGATTGGAATGTGACGGCGTCGAGCCTTGGGCAGGCCATCGCGGCCGAACTCCACGCCCGAGCCCGGGTCGATCCAGGGAAAGGCGTTTTCCTGCCCGACCGCGATCAGCACGTCGTCGCAGGGGACGATGACTTCAGGCTCGCCGGTCGGGGTCAGGACGCGCCGCCCGTTCGCATCTTTCGAAGCGGCGACCTTTTCGAAGGTCATGCCGGTCAGCTTTCCCGCCTCGTGCAGGAAGGCCTTGGGGACGTGATAATTGATGATCTCGACGCCCTCGCGCAGCGCGTCCTCCTTCTCCCACGGCGAGGCCTTCATCTCGGCAAAGCCGGAGCGGACGATCACCTTGATGTCGACGCCGCCGAGCCGAAGCGAGGAACGGCAGCAATCCATCGCTGTGTTGCCGCCGCCGAGCACGATCACCCGCCGCCCGATCGCGTTCGTATGTCCGAACGAAACGCTGGCGAGCCAATCGATGCCGATGTGGATGTTGGCGGCGGCCGCCTCGCGCCCCGGCAGCGACAGATCGCGCCCGCGAGGCGCGCCGCTTCCCACGAAAACGGCGTCGAAGCCTTCGTTCAGCAGCGCCGAGAGGCTTTCGATCCGTCGCTCGGCGACGAACTGCGCGCCGCCGCCCAGGACATAGCCGACCTCCTCGTCGATCACTTCGTCCGGCAATCTGAACTTGGGGATCTGACTGCGCATCATCCCGCCGGCCAGGCGATCGGCGTCGAAAACGACCACTTCGTAACCTAGCGGCGCGAGATCGCGCGCGACGGTCAGCGAGGCCGGACCCGCGCCGACGCAGGCAATTCTCTTGCCGTTGCGATGTTCGGGGGGCTTCGGCATCAGCGCGGAAACGTCGCCCTTGTTGTCGGCGGCCACGCGCTTGAGCCGACAGATCGCGACCGGTTCCTCTTCGACCCGGCCTCGGCGGCAGGCCGGTTCGCACGGCCGATCGCAGGTGCGGCCCAGAATGCCGGGAAAGACGTTCGAGCGCCAATTGATCATATAGGCGCCGACGTGATCGCCGATCGAAATGCGCCTTATGTATTCGGGCACCGGCGTATGCGCCGGACAGGCCCATTGGCAATCTACCACCCGATGAAAATAATCGGGCTCCAGTATGTTCGTCGCCTTCACGCGAGTCCTCCCCCCGAGAGCAGCCTGCGTTTCCTCGAATTTGGCGCGGCGATCGCGGGAAACGAGAATCGCACGCCTTGATTATCAAAACGATGCGTTTTTGCCCGTAAGTCAAGCCAAGATGGCGAGAACCGGCCATCCCAGACGGCCAAAGACGGTAAATGGGTCAATTTCGCGTGAAAGCCGACGGCATTTGGCCCCGGGCCATCGGCTTCAGCCGATGCGGCTTCACGGTCATGGGGATCGTCGGGCTCCGGGCGGGATAGCTGATCCAGCGACGCTGGATGCGGCTCCAGGGTCGCTTGCTGAAAATCCGATTGTTGCCGGGGACGACGTCTCGCGTGCGAGCGCCGCGCGCGTCCCAGGATGCATCGCGCGGCGCGGCCGATCGGGTTCTTGCCGGCGTTCGTCTTGCGCAGGCTGCGCGACTCCCAGAGAGATTTGACGCAAAAATTTTGTGTGTTAGGTTCTATCTACATAAGATTGCGGGTTAATTCATTGACCGTCTACCTTGCGTTGCGCCGCGATCCGCCCGAGCCGGGGCTGTCGACATCCGCCCGCTCCAGAGGCCTAGCCGACGCAGGGGCGGTAGCCGCTGGAGTTTCCGACCCGTCCGGCTCTCCGCGAATTCTACCGCCGCGCGGTCGGCAAGCCGCCGCGGTGGCGCGGCCCCCATTTCCTCCAAAAGCCGGGCGGCGCGCGCGCCGCCGGCGCCACGCCATCGTCGCCAGGGAGATTTTGACATGACCGGCACTACCTATTCCTGGGGACAAGACAGTTCTGGCGACTGGAACAGCGGGACCAACTGGACTCCGACCGGCGGCCCGCCGACTTCGGCCGACCAGGCGGACATCGAAGCGACCGGCGCCGCCTATGCCGTGACGGTCGATTCCGCCGATGTCGCCGACGAAGTATTGGTGTCGAGCGCGAACGCCACGCTGCAAATTAGCAGCGGCGGAACCTTGACGGTTGGCGATTATCTCACGCTCAAGAGCGGCGACCTGACAATCGCCGGCGCCCTGGATTTGGCGCCGTTCGGGGATCTCGACCTGATCGGCGGCGCGGCAACGCTCAGCGGGACCATCGACGGCGGCACGGTCGACGATCTCGACAGCGAACTCGCGTTCACCGCCAGCGGCAACGCCACTCTGAACGGCGTGACCTATGTCGGGACGCTCGACCTGACCGGGACCAGCCAGACGCTCTATGTCGGCGCGAACGGGCTCGTCGTCGAACCAAGTCTCGGCGCCACCGCGCCGGGCCAGGTCAACGTCACCGGCAACAACGCGCAGATCAATTTCGAGGGCGATCAGACCTTCGACGACGCCGTGGTCGATATCGGAAACAGCGCCGGCAACAGCATCCTCTACAGCTACGGCGCCAACGCGCAGGTGACGTTCGGCGCGAAGCTGACGATCGACCAGACGGGGAGATACGCCGAGATCGACAATTATTCCTCGGGATCATCGATCACCAACGAGGGAACGATCGAGGCCGACTTCGCCAACGGCACATTCACGATCTCGGGACAGACCTTCGTCAACTCGGGGACGATCGACATCGCCAACGACGATCTTGTCGACCTCGGCTCGGGGATGACATCCCTCGTCAACACCGGCGCAATCGACATCGGGGCCGGCTCGACGCTCAATCTGCAGGGAACCGCTCTCGCGACCGCCGATCTCGGGGAGATCGCCGACAAGGGGACGCTGATCATATCGGGAACGCTCGCCAACACGGGCGAGACTTTCATCGCGCCCGGCGCGACTACGCTCAGCGGGACCATCGACGGCGGCACGGTCGACGATCTCGACAGCGAACTCTCGTTCACCGCCAGCGGCGGCGCCACTCTGAACGGCGTGACTTATGTCGGGACGCTCGACCTGACCGGGACCAGCCAGACGCTCTATGTCGGCGCGAACGGGCTCGTCGTCGAACCGAGTCTCGGCGCCACCGCGCCGGGCCAGGTCAACGTCACCGGCAACAACGCGCAGATCAATTTCGAGGGCGATCAGACCTTCGACGACGCCGTGGTCGATATCGGAAACAGCGCCGGCAACAGCGTGCTCTACAGCTACGGCGCCAACGCGCAGTTGACGTTCGGCGTGAAGCTGACGATCGACCAGACGGGGAGATACGCCGAGATCGACAATTATTCCTCGGGATCATCGATCACCAACGAGGGAACGATCGACGCGGAGCTGGCGGGCGGCACGTTCACGATCTCGGGCCAGACTTTCGTCAACTCGGGGACGATCGACATCGCCAACGACGATCTTGTCGACCTCGGCTCGGGAATGACGTCCCTCGTCAACACCGGCGCAATCGACATCGGGGCCAACTCGACGCTCAATCTGCAGGGAACCGCTCTCGCGACCGCCGATCTCGGGGAGATCGCCGACAAGGGGACGCTGATCATATCGGGCACGCTCGCCAACACGGGCGAGACTTTCACCGTGCCCGGCGCCACCACGCTGAGCGGGAAGATCATTGGCGGCACGGTCGACGATCTCGACAGCGAACTCACGTTCACCGCCAGCGGCAACGCCACTCTGAACGGCGTGACCTATGTCGGGACGCTCGACCTGACCGGGACCAGCCAGACGCTCTATGTCGGCGCGAACGGGCTCGTCGTCGAACCGAGTCTCGGCGCCACCGCGCCGGGCCAGGTCAACGTCACCGGCAACAACGCGCAGATCAATTTCGAGGGCGATCAGACCTTCGACGACGCCGTGGTCGATATCGGCAACAGCGCCGGCAACAGCATCCTCTACAGCTACGGCGCCAACGCGCAGTTGACATTCGGCGCGAAGCTGACGATCGACCAGACGGGGAGATACGCCGAGATCGACAATTATTCCTCGGGATCATCGATCACCAACGAGGGAACGATCGAGGCCGACTTCGCCAACGGCACGTTCACGATCTCGGGACAGACCTTCGTCAACTCGGGGACGATCGACATCGCCAACGACGATCTTGTCGACCTCGGCTCGGGAATGACGTCCCTCGTCAACACCGGCGCAATCGACATCGGGGCCGGCTCGACGCTCAATCTGCAGGGAACGGCTCTCGCGACCGCCGATCTCGGGGAGATCGCCGACAAGGGGACGCTGATCATATCGGGCACGCTCGCCAACACGGGCGAGACTTTCATCGCGCCCGGCGCGACTACGCTCAGCGGGACCATCGACGGCGGCACGGTCGACGATCTCGACAGCGAACTCTCGTTCACCGCCAGCGGCGGCGCCACTCTGAACGGCGTGACTTATGTCGGGACGCTCGACCTGACCGGGACCAGCCAGACGCTCTATGTCGGCGCGAACGGGCTCGTCGTCGAACCGAGTCCTCGGCGCCACCGCGCCGGGCCAGGTCAACGTCACCGGCAACAACGCGCAGATCGACTTCGAAGGCGATCAGACCTTCGACGACGCCGTGGTCGATATCGGCAACAGCGCCGGCAACAGCGTGCTCTACAGCTACGGCGCCAACGCGCAGTTGACGTTCGGCGTGAAGCTGACGATCGACCAGACGGGGAGATACGCCGAGATCGACAATTATTCCTCGGGATCATCGATCACCAACGAGGGAACGATCGACGCGGAGCTGGCGGGCGGCACGTTCACGATCTCGGGCCAGACTTTCGTCAACTCGGGGACGATCGACATCGCCAACGACGATCTTGTCGACCTCGGCTCGGGAATGACGTCCC
Source organism: uncultured Pseudomonadota bacterium (assembly GCA_963809055.1). Lineage (GTDB taxonomy): Bacteria > Pseudomonadota > Alphaproteobacteria > Rhizobiales > Beijerinckiaceae > Roseiarcus. The sequence goes on from CAWEID010000016.1 coordinate 205,649, forward strand.
TCGTCAACACCGGCGCAATCGACATCGGGGCCAACTCGACGCTCAATCTGCAGGGAACCGCTCTCGCGACCGCCGATCTCGGGGAGATCGCCGACAAGGGGACGCTGATCATATCGGGCACGCTCGCCAACACGGGCGAGACTTTCACCGTGCCCGGCGCCACCACGCTGAGCGGGAAGATCATTGGCGGCACGGTCGACGATCTCGACAGCGAACTCACGTTCACCGCCAGCGGCAACGCCACTCTGAACGGCGTGACCTATGTCGGGACGCTCGACCTGACCGGGACCAGCCAGACGCTCTATGTCGGCGCGAACGGGCTCGTCGTCGAACCAAGTCTCGGCGCCACCGCGCCGGGCCAGGTCAACGTCACCGGCAACAACGCGCAGATCAATTTCGAGGGCGATCAGACCTTCGACGACGCCGTGGTCGATATCGGCAACAGCGCCGGCAACAGCGTGCTCTACAGCTACGGCGCCAACGCGCAGTTGACATTCGGCGCGAAGCTGACGATCGACCAGACGGGGAGATACGCCGAGATCGCCAATTATTCCTCGGGATCATCGACCACCAACGAGGGAACGATCGAGGCCGACTTCGCCAACGGCGCGTTCACGATCTCGGGCCAGACCTTCGCCAACTCGGGGACGATCGACGCGGCCAATGGCGACACCGTCGACATCACAGCCACGCTCGACAATTACGAGGGCAATATTCTGGAGGGCGGAACGTTCGAAGCCGACTCGGGTTCGCAGATCGATATGACGACCCTCGGCGTCGTCAAGACCGACCAGTCAGACCTCATCCTGTCCGGGACCGGTTCGATCCAATCGGGAAACAGCCAGAACAACCAGACGCCCGAATCGCTCGCGGCGTCCCTTACCACGATCGGCGCCTCGGGCGAACTCGAACTGAAGGGCGGCGCGGCCTTTACATCGACAAATGCTTTCACCAATGACGGAACGCTCGATTTGCAGAGCGGAACATTCACCGCCGCGAATTTCACGAGCGCGGCTGAATCGACCCTGGAGGGCTACGGCACGGTCGCCGATGCGTTCACTGCGAACGGTTCGGTCGTCGCCGACGGCGGCACCCTCGCTCTCGACGGCGCGATATCGGGAACGGGCGCGCTCACGATCGACGCCAATTCGACGCTGGAACTCGGCGGCGCGGACGCCGAGACCGTCAATTTCGCGGGCGCGAAGGCCACGTTGAAGATTGACGATTCCGCGGGCTTCTCGGGAACCCTCGCCGGCCTCGTCGTCGGCGACGCGATCGACCTGAGCAAGCTCTCGATCGTCAGCGCCGTGGTCAACAGCGCCGGCACGACGCTGACGGCGACCCAGAGCAACAACGACACGCTCGTTTTCCAGCTATCCGATTTGCCCACCGGCGACATATTCACGACCAAGAGCGACAACGCCGGCGGCACTTTGCTCACGCTGGCGACGCCGCCCGCGCCCGTAATCGAAGCTCCGGCCTCGCTCGCGCTCGGGGTGGGACAGTCCGGCTTGATTTCCGTATTGTCGATCTCCGACTCCAATCCGGGCGCATCGGAGACCTTCACCGTCACGCTCACGGACGCCGATGGCGATTTCGTCGTCCTTGGCGCGGGGGGCCAGGTAACGGGATCGGGGACCAATGCGCTGACGATCACCGGCTCCTACGCTGAGGTCAATACCGATCTCGCTTCCCTGAACGACACCGAGGCGACCGCGGGAACCGCCACGATCGCCGTCGGCGTCACAGACAGCAACGGCGACGCGGTGGCGCCGGCCTCGATATCGGTCGATGTCGCCGGCGATCCCGTCATCGTCGAAACGTCGGCGACCGCGACGGTCGCGCAGGGTCAGGCGACGGCGATTTCCGGCGTCTCCCTGTCCGAGAGCGGCGCCGGCGCGAACGAGACCTTCACGGCGACCCTCGCGGATACGAACGGCGATCTGTCGACCACGGGCGCCCTTGGGACGATCACCGGGCAATCCACGACGACGCTCAAGCTCGTGGGCACGCTCGCGCAGGTCAATGCCGATCTCGCCGGCCTGCGAGACAACGACCCCTCGACGGCGGACGACACGATCGACATCGGGGCCAGCGACAGCTTCGGCAACGCGGCGACGCCCGCCTCGGTCGCGGTGAGCGTCACCGCGGCCCCGACCGCCACCATCGACGCAGTCGACGGCGACAGAGAGATCAACGCGGTCGAGGCAGAGGCCGGCGTCGTCGTGACGGGAACCTCGACCGGCCTCGCTTCGGGCGCGACCCTCTCTCTCACCGTCGTCGACGGCGGGTTCTCGCAGACCTACCAGATCGTCGCCGCCGGCGGCCACTGGAGCGCGATGATCCCCGCCGCGGACGCGACCAAGCTCGCCGAGGGAACCGCGGTCTTCACCGTAAGCCTGAACGGCGCGACGCTCGCCACCGAGAACGTGAAAGTCGTCGAAACCCTTCCGACGGTGACGATTTCGCAGATTGACGGCAATGACGTGATCAACGCGGCCGAGTCGGCGGCGGCGGCCGGGATCGCGTTGTCGGGAACTTCGACCGGTCTGGCGGTCGGCGCGATCTTCACGGTCAGCGTCACCGACGGGGGCGTCGTCGACGAATATTCGGCGACGGTCGGCGCCGGCGGCGCCTGGACGGCTACGATGCCGGCCGGCGACGTCGCCGCGCTCGCCGCGGGTGCGGCGACGGTGAGCGCCCAGGCAAGCGACGCCTACGGCAATGTCTCCGCCGCGGCGACCCAGAACGTGACGGTCGCGACCAACGTCCCTGTCATCGCGGAGACGTCGCCGACCGCGACGGTCGCACAGGGTCAGGCGACGGCGATTTCCGGCCTCTCTCTGTCCGAGACCGACGCCGGCGCGAGCGAGATCTTCTCGGTGACGGTCTCGGATACAAACGGCTATCTCTCGACCACGGGCGAGACCGTCACCGGGCAAGGCGCGACGACGTTGAAGATCGTGGGCACGCTCGCGCAGGTCAACGCCGATCTCGCCGCTCTCGAGGACACCGATTCCTCCACCGCGCCCGACACGATCGCGATCACGGCGAGCGACGCATACGGCAATGCCGCGGCGCCCGCCTCGATCGGCGTTACCGTGACGCCCGCGGCCAAGCCGGGGACGCCGTCGATCAATGCGCCGGCGGCGGCGCAGTTCGGGCTGCTGCACGACGAAGGCGGGATCGCAGGCGTCTCGATCTCGGAATCGAACCCGGCGAGCAACGAAACCTTCACCGTGACGCTCACCGATACGCGGGCCGGGCTCTCGACAACGCAAACCGCGGGGACGGTCACCGGCGAGAACTCCAATGCATTGAAGATCGTAGGCACGCTCGCGCAGGTCAACGGCGATCTCGCCACGCTCCAATATGGCCCAATCGAAGCGGGTTCGGACACCATCGACATCAACGCCAGCGACAGCCTCGGCGGCAAGGCGGCGCCGGCGAGCGTCGCGGTTTCGTTCAACGGCGAGATCGACGTGGCGCTGCCCAAGGGTGCGGCCTATGTCCAGAATCAGGCGAGCGCGATTTCGGGCCTCGTCCTTTCGGAGAGCGGAAACACCACGGGCGAGCCGTTCAGCGTGACGCTGCAGGCCTTCGACGGCGTTCTCTCGACTACGGGAGCCCAGGGGAAAATCTCCGGCAACGGAAAGTCCTCGATGACGATCAGCGGGACGCTGACGCAGATCAACCAGGATCTCGCGGCGCTCAGCATCACCGACGCGTCCGCGACGACGGATGCGGTCGACGTCAACGCCTTCGACTCGATCGACAACGAATCGGCGACCCAGTTCGCCTTGACGGCCGAGACCGTCAGCCTGAATTCGGTCGACGGCGACAACGCGATCAACTACGCCGAGGCCGCCGACGGCGTGACCCTGTCGGGAACTTCGACCGGCTTCGCGGCGGGAACGGCCGTCTCGGTTTCGGTCGTCGACGGAACCTTCTCTAAGACCTATGCGGCGACGGTCGGGGCGAACGGCGCCTGGAGCGCGACGATGCCCAAGGCCGATGCGCAGTCGCTGGCCGCCGGGACGGCGACCGTGACGGCCACAATCGGCGCCGTGGCGAGCGCGCCGGACAGCGTGACCGTGGCCGAGACGCAGCCGACCGTGACGATCGCGCCGGTCGAGGGCGACAATACCGTCGACGCCGCCGAGGCGGCGTCGGGCTTCACGCTCAGCGGGACCTCGTCGGGCCTCGCCGCGGGCGCTTCCGTCAACGTGACGATCAACGAGGGAACCGGCAAAGGCAGCGTCGCGATCGCGAGCGCGGCGACGATCGGCGCCAACGGCGCCTGGACCGCCGATATTTCCGCCTCTCAGGCCGCGCAATTGTTCAACGGCGCCGGGACGGTCAGCGTCATCCGCGCCGACGCCTATGGCAATAAGGCCAACGCCTCGGAGAACGTCGAATTCGCGCCGCAGGCGCCGGTCGTCACGATCGCGCCTGTCGACGGCGACAACGAGATCACCTCCGCGAACGCCGCCGCCGGCGTGACGATCTCGGGGACCGTGACGGGTCTCGTCTCGTCGGGTTCGACGTTCACCGTCAATTTCGACGAGAACGCCGGCGGCGGCGCCGCGCAGGCGACCGCGACGGTCGGCGCGAACGGCGCCTGGACGGCCACGATTTCGTCGACAATCGCCAAGGCGCTGACCAACGGGGCCTGGACCGTCTATGCTCAGATGACCGACGCCTATGGCAATATTTCGAACCCGGCGAGCGACGTCGTCACCGTCGATTTGAACCCCGGGCCGCCCGTCGTTCATTGGTTCACGCCGGTGACGCTCGGCGCCGGCGAGGCGAGCCCGGTCTCTGGAATCACGCTTACGCAGTCGAACCCGACGGGCGGGGAAACACAGACCGTAAATCTAGCCGACCCCAATGGCGCGCTCGGTCTTTCGGGTAGCGCGGCCGCTGGGTCGACGGTGACCGGCCAGGGCACCCACGACCTGACAATCAGCGGCTCGCTGGCCGTTGTCGACGCCGATCTTGCTTTGGTCACGGACAAGGAAGCGACGGCCGGAACAGGCGCGATCACACTCAACGCGAGCGACAGCGATCACCAGGCCGCGGGACCGATCACGATCAATCTGACGATCAACGGGGCGCCTCTGATCGCCGCGCCCGCGAATGCGACGATATTCTCGGGCGAGGCGACTTCGATCCCGGGATTTTCCCTCTCGGAAACCGGCAACACGGGCAGCGAGACCTTCACGGTGACGCTGACCGACGCCAATGGCCTGCTCACGACCGCGGGAACGGCGGGGACGATCGTCGGATCGGATACGACCTCGCTGACGATCAGCGGCACGCTTGCCCAGGTCAACGGGGATCTGACCCAGATTTTCGACGCCGACTCGGGTTCTGCGGCAGACACGATCCAGGTGGTCGCACAAGACGGCTTCGGCAATGGCGCGGCGTCGAAGACGGTCGCGGTCACCCCGGAAACCGCCTCGACCGCGATCGTCATCACGACGCCCGCCGCGCCGAGCATCGCCGTCGGCCAGGAAACGGCAATTCCGGGCATCATCGTCACGGACGCCTCGGCGGGAGCGAACGATGCGTTCAGCGTGATCATCACCGACACCGACGGGCTTCTCAGCGACGACGGCGTGGCCGGAACCGTCAAGGCCCTGACGACGAGGTCGGTGCAGATCTCGGGGACGCTGGCGCAGCTCAATGCCGACCTCGCCATCCTCAAGGACAAGGACTCGAGCGCCAATCCGGACATGCTGGCGATCGTGGCGACCGATACGACGACGAAGAGCGCCGCCGGCGCCTCCGTCGGCGTGACGGTGATCGGCGCGCCCGTCATCACGGCGCCCGCTACCGCGACCGTCACCGCCGGCCTCGATCCGCAGACTTACGACATCTCGGGTCTGTCGCTCTCGGAAAGCAACGCCGCCGCGAACGAGGCGTTCACGGCGACGCTCGCCGTCAGCAACGGCGCCGTCGCTTTCGCCGGCGCCACGCAAGGAACGGTCACGCTCAGCAATAGCGGCGGCGCGACCCTCTCAGGGACGCTCGGCGAGATCAACTCTGACCTGCAACTGCTCACGTTCTCGACGCCGACGGCGACATCGGCGACAATCAAGATCGCGGCGAGCGACAGTTTCGGCAACACGGCGACGGCGAAATCGATCGTGGTCACGATCGATACGGCGCAAGTCTCAGTGCAGACGTTCAATAGCGAGGAAACGTCGCTCAACGCGATCGCGCGCGGGTTCGACATCGCGGACACCGGCGTCGATGTCGCGAGCGCCCTTTCGGCGCTCCAGGCCGATGCGAGCCACGTCGACGCCATCGACGTCGCGAGCGGCGCTGTCAGCGTCACGGTCGCGCAATTCACGTCAGACGAGACGATCCTGAACAAGATATCCGGCGGGTTCGACATTGCCGATGCCGCCGCAAATGTGCAGGCCGATCTCGCAGGGCTGGAGGCGGATGAGAGCCGTATCGACGGCATCGACCTGTCGAGCGGATCGGTCAGCGTCACGGTCGCTGCATTCCAGTCCGACGAGACGGTTCTGAACAGGATATCCGGCGGGTTCGACATAGCGGACACCGCGGCCCATGTGCAGGCTGATCTGACGGGACTGGAGGCTGACGCGAGCCATATCGGCGCGATTGATGTATCGAGCGGAACCGTCAGCGTCAGCATCGCGACATACAATTCCGACGCGGCGATTCTCTACAAGATCGCCGGCGGTTTCGATGTCGCCGTCGCCTCGACCCAGCCGCAGAGCGTGCTGATCGACGCCCTGTCGGACCTGCAATTGCAGGCGGGGCCCCATCTCGATGCGATCGTCCTGTCCGGCCAGACGATCAGCGTCTCGGTGCAGACCTATGCGGGCGATGCGGCGACGCTCAACAAGATCACTGGCGGCCCGCTCGACATTTCCGACACCGGGGCGGACGTTGCAGCCGGCCTGTCTGCGCTGGAGGCATATGCGAGCCATATTCATGCGATTTCCCTCACCAGCGGCGTCGTCGACGTCGACGCCTCGCAGTTCGGCGAATACGAAACGGCGTTGAACCTGGTCAGCGGCGGATTTGAACTGTCCGATCTCGCCGCCAATATCGCGAGCGAATTCGCCAGCCTGAAATCCGACGTCGCCGCCATCAAGTCGATTGTCCTGACCGACAGCGGAACTCCGGTCCTCAGTCTCACCTCGGCTCAGGCGAGCGGCGACGCAAGCTTGCTCGCCAAGATCTCCGGCGGCTACGTGACCAACGTAGCAAACAGTGTAGCCACGACGACGACCGGCCACGGCAATGGCTTGACCATCAACGACGCGCCGAGCGACGACATGATAACCGGCGGCGGAAACGACGAGACCTTCGTGTTCGATTCGGGTTTCGGAACCGCGGCGCTGGTCGATTTTCACAGCTACCTCTCCGGCTCGACGCATGACACGATCGAATTGCAAGCCGCGATGTTCGGTAACGCTTCGCACGCTTCGCAGAGCGCGGATTTTGCCGCGCTGCTCGGCGACGCCAAGGCGAGCGGGGCGAATGTCGTCATCACCGACACGGCTGGCGACAAGCTGACGCTCGACGGCGTCAGCCTGGCCGTACTCAAGACCAGCAGCGCCGACTTCAAGTTCACCTGACGTCGGCGCGTGCCGCCGGGCGCCGAGACTTTCCGCGGCTCGATGGCGGTCGCGCCCCGGTTGGCGCGACGCCGCCACCCCCCACTCCAGTATGTCCGCTTCCGGCCGGACCCTCGCGTTGATCGCCGGCGGCGATAGATGCACACTGGGGAGGGCGAGGGAACGGGACATGGCGGGAGCGACGACAAGGCTCGAGCGTCGGTTGCGGGAGGCGGGCGTCGGCGAGGTCAGGTTCGACGCGTACTCGCGCGGCCGCTACGCGACCGACGCCTCCGCCTATCAGATGACGCCGCTCGGCGTCGTCGTCCCCGGCTCGATCGAGCAAGCGGTCGCGGCGCTCGCCGTCGCGAGGTCGGAGAAGACGCCCGTGCTGGCGCGCGGCGGCGGCACTTCGCAATGCGGTCAGACCGTCAACGAAGCGCTGGTGGTCGACGGCTCGAAGCGCCTCAACAGGATTCTCTGGCTCGACCCCGAGGGCAGACGCTGCCGGGTGGAGCCGGGCATCGTCCTGGACGAACTCAACCGGCGGCTGAGGCCGGACGGCCTCTGGTTCCCCGTCGATATTTCCACCGCCTCGCGCGCGACGATCGGCGGCATGGCCGGCAACAATTCCTGCGGCGGACGATCGCTGCGCTATGGCACGATGCGAGACAATGTGGCGTCGATCGACGCCGTGCTCGCGGATGGTTCGCGCGCGCATTTCGGGCCCGTGCGCGCCGACCTCTCCGATGTCCCGGCGGACGACCCCCGCCGGGCTCTGTTTCAAGATCTGTTGCGCATCGGCGCGCGCGAGGCGGAGGAAGTCGCGACCCGCTTTCCCGCGGTCCAGCGACGGGTCGGGGGCTATAATCTCGACGCGCTGACGGCGCGCGGCGGCGACACGGGCGCAGAGGTCAATCTCGCCCATCTCCTCGTCGGATCGGAAGGCACGCTCGCCTTTTCCACCGCGATCGAGCTGAAGCTCTCGCCGCTGCTGGGGCGGCGCGCGGTCGGCGTCTGCCATTTCGGTTCGTTCTTCGAGGCTATGGACGCCGCGCAACACATCGTCGCGCTAAAGCCGATCGCGGTCGAACTCGTGGACCGCGCGATGATCGGCCTGGCGGCGGAGATCGCCATCTTCAAGCCGACATTGGCGGCGTTCCTGCGCGGCGAGCCTCAGGCGCTCCTGGTCGTCGAATTCGCCGAGAGCGACGAGGAGAACCGCAATCGTCTCCTCCGCTTGACGCAGTTGATGGGCGATCTCGGCTTCGGCTGGGACCGCGAGCCGAGAAAATGGGGCGGCGTCGTCGAGGTTCTCGATCCCAAGTTGCAAAACGCGATCGCCGAAATGCGCGCGGCGGGACTGAACATCATGATGTCGATGAAGGACGAGCGCAAACCCGTCTCGTTCGTCGAAGACTGCGCCGTGCCGCTGCCGCATCTGGCCGAATATACGGCGCGGCTGGCGGAAGTGTTCGAGCGCAACGGCACGCGCGGAACCTGGTACGCGCATGCCTCCGAGGGGTGCCTGCATGTGCGGCCCGTGCTCAACCTCAAGCTGGAGAAGGACGTCAAGGCGATGCGCGCGATCGCCGAAGAGGCCTTCGCGCTGGTGCGCGCCTATAAAGGCTCGCATTCGGGCGAACATGGCGACGGCATCGTGCGGTCCGAATTCCACGAGAGCATGTTCGGGTCGCGATTGGTGCGCGCGTTCGAGGAAGTCAAAGACCGCTTCGATCCCGAACATCTCTACAACCCGGGCAAGATCGTGCGCGCGCCGCGTTTCGACGACCGGGAGAAATTCCGCTTCGGCCCAAATTATCGCGTCGGCGATCTTGCGCCGGCGCTGGATTGGTCCGCCTATCCCGGCGCGGCCGCCGGCTTCGCCGGCGCGGTCGAGATGTGCAACAACAACGGCGAATGCCGAAAGCTCGCGGGCGGCGCCATGTGCCCGTCCTACCGGGTCACGCGCGACGAGCGCGACGTGACGCGCGGCAGAGCCAACACGCTGCGTCTGGCGCTGTCCGGCCAGCTCGGCGCCGGATGCGCTGACCTCCGACGAAATGGCGGAGACGCTGAAGCTCTGCGTATCCTGCAAGGCGTGCCGGCGCGAATGCCCGACAGGCGTCGACATGGCCCGCATGAAGATCGAGGTTCTCGCGGCGCGCGCCCGCAAGCGCCGACCCGGCGCCCGCGATGTGCTGATGGCTTATCTGCCGCGCTACGCGCGCCACGCGTCCCGCCTGCACGGACTGCTCAATCTTCGCGACGCGTCGCCCGGGCTCGCCAAAGCCTCCGAGCGACTGCTGGGGCTCGCCGCGGGGCGTAGGCTGCCGCGATGGCGCGCCGATCGCTTCGCGCCCGAAGCCAAGGTTTACGGGCCGGCCGGCGGGCCGGAAGTCGCGCTGTTCGCCGATACGTTCAACCTGAACTTTGAGCGAGAGACCCTGGACGCCGCCTTGCGCGTGCTGGTCGCGGCCGGGCGCCGGGTTCATCTTCCCGGCTCGAGCGGCGCTCGGCCGATATGTTGCGGGCGCACGTTTTTGGCCGCGGGCCTCGTCGACGAAGCCCGCTCCGAACTGGCGAGATCGCTCGCGGCGCTCGCGCCTTTCGCCGAGCGCGGCATTCCGATCGTCGGGCTGGAGCCGAGTTGTCTGCTCACATTCCGCGACGAGGCGACGGCGCTGCGGCTGGGCGCCGACGCCGAGAAGGTCGCCGCCTCGGCCCTGCTATTGGAGGAATTCGTCGCGCGCGAACGCGAGGCCGGACGTTTCAACCTCGAACTCGCGCCGATCGGCGCCAAGGCGCTGTTGCACGGCCATTGCCATCAGAAGAGTTTCGGCGCCATGGGCGCGACCGAAGCGGCGCTGCGCCTCATCCCCGATCTCGCCGTGGAAACCATTGACAGCTCGTGCTGCGGCATGGCCGGCGCCTTCGGCTATCAGGCGGAGACCTATCCGATATCACAAGCGATGGGCGAGCTTTCGCTGCTGCCGCGAGTGCGCGCGGCCGACCACGATACGCTGATGGTCGCCGACGGTTTTTCTTGCCGCCATCAAATTCGCGACGGCGCCGAGCGCGGCGTCATTCACGTGGTCGAAGCGTTGGATCGAGCGAGGGCGGCGAGGGTCTCGGCCGCGAACCAGGCCTGACGCCGACGTGACGCGATGGGGCGCCGCACGCAGCGGCGCCATCTGCGCGCGATGGCTATTTTTTGATCAACTTGATCCCGCCGCCGAACTCTCGCGTTATGGAGTCTCCGGTCGCCAGCACCATCTCCGCCAGCCTCGGCAACCGATGATCGGCGAGGCGCGTGATCGGGCCCGCGATCGAAATCGCCGCCTGTGCGGAGCCGTTTTCGTCCACGATCGAGACGGCGATGCAACGCAAGCCGGCGGCGACCTCCTCGTCGTCGAAGGCGAAACCGCGTGCGCGAATTCTCCCGAGTTCGGCATGAAGCTTGCTCGATCCGGGCCGAGGAGCTCTCCTCGAATCCGGGCCGCCATGCTTTGAAAGCAGTTCGTTGACCTCGATCTTGGTCATCTTGGCCAGGATAGCCTTGCCGGCGGCCGAACGCTCCAGCGGAACGCTTCCCCCGGGCCGCGAAATCGCGCGGATCACCTGGCGGCTCTGGACTTGCGCTATGCAGATCGCATGACCGCCGTTGGGCACATAGAGGTTTACCGTTTCGCCGGTCTTTTCCATCAACTGGCGCATGAAGGGCATGGCGAGCGGGGCCACCTCGCGCGAACGGGCGAAAGCGTTGCCGACGACAAAGGCCTGCACGCCGACCCGCCAGAGCATCGAACCCGGCTCGAATCGGACGAAGCGCTTGCGCTGCAAGGTCGTCAGCAGGCGATGCGCGCTCGAGGGCGGCAGGGCCACCGTCTTGGCGAGCGCGGTCAGCGAGAGTCCGTCCTCGTTCTCGGCGAGCGCGTCGAGAATGGAAAGCGCGCGCGTCAGCGATTGAACGCCGCCGGCGCGCTCGATCGGCGAGGATGATTTCCGGGCCGGGCTCGGCAGCGCGTGATCGCTTGATTTCATTTCGATTCCTGCCTCCGGGAAAGCCGCGGCCATTCCGCATCGTGAAAAACGTTCCATTTCTATTGCGCCGGGTCCGCCGCTGTCTACAGTTTGGAAATCGGCAGGAGGGTTCCCATGCGGGTCGGCGTCCACAAGGTGTCGATGAACAGTCCGAGCGACGTCTCGGCGCTCGAGCGCCTGATCGATGCCGGCGAAATCGACCCTAGCGAAATCGTCGCGGCGATCGGCAAGACCGAGGGCAACGGCGGCGCCAATGATTTCACGCGCGGCTTCGCGACGCTCTCGTTCTCGCTCGCGCTCTCCAAACGGCTCGGCATGACGCCTGACGAGGTCGCCAAGCGGATCGCCTTTGTCTGGTCCGGGCGGAACCGAGGGCGTGCTGTCGCCGCACGCGACCTTCTTCACCCGCTCCGCCGCCGCGCCCGCGGGGGGCAAGCGCCTCGCGCTCGGCATCGCCGTCACCCGCGATTTCGCGCCCGAGGAAGTCGGCACAATGGCCGAGGTGCGCGAAGTCGCCGCGGCGGTCAAGCGCGCGCAGGCCGAAGCCGGCATATCCGATCCCGCCGACGTCCATTACGTCCAGGTCAAAGGCCCGCTGCTGACGCCGGCCGCGGTCGCCGACGCCGATCGTCGCGGCGCCAGGCTCGTCACGCGCGATCCCAACGGGTCGAAGCCCTACGCGCGCGGCGCGACCGCGCTCGGCGTCGCGCTCGCGCTTGGCGAGGTCGCCGAGTCCGCTCTGAACGACGAAGTCATCGCGCAGAGGATGGACTTGTTCTCATCGGTCGCGAACACTTCGGCGGGCGGCGAATTGCGCAACTGCGAAATCCTTTTGTTCGGCAATTCGCCCGGCGCCGGCGGCGACCTCGCCATCGGCCACGCCGTGCTCAAAGACGTGATCGACGCCGAAGGCGTGCGGTCCGCGGTGCGGCAGGCGATGGGCGACGCCGCCGCGCCTGTCGATCCCGCGCGAGTCGTCGCGATCTTCGCCAAGGCCGAGGCGCCGCCGAGCGGAATGCTGCGCGGCCGGCGCACGACCATGCTTTCCGACGCCGACATCAATTACGAGCGGCACGCGCGGGCGGCGCTCGGCGCGGTCATCGCGTCGGTGACGGGCGACGCCGCGATATTTGTTTCCGGCGGCACGGAACATCAATGCAAACCCGGAGAGGCCCCGATCGCGGCCATCGTCAGATTGTGAGCATTGAGGACCGGCGACGCTGGCGCCATGTTTGCTGAGGTCAAAGCGCAAGTTGGTTGAAATCGCAAGGTCGCTTGTGGGTCTGCCGAGGGCGCTGCGCCCGGAGAGACCCCGTGAAGAGAAGGTGCACTCCCATGGACACAACAAATCTGATGCGTCGTTTGTTTGGATCGATCGCCGTCGCCTCCCTGCTCGCTTCGCCGCTCGCGCTGTCTGCCGCAAAGGCCGAGGATAAGGCGGCGATTCTCCTGCCCGGCAGCGCCAACGATCAGAGCTGGAACGCGCTCGGCTATTCGATCTTGAAGAGTCTGGAGCCGCACGGCTTCAAGACCGCCTATTCCGAAAATGTGTCCGACGCCGACGAGGCGGAGGCGCTGCGAGATTACGCCAGCCACGGCTACAAGATCGTGATGGGCCATTCCGGACGCTTCGTCTCGGCGATGGAGCAGGTGGCGCCCGACTTCCCCAAGGTGCAGTTCATCGCGGTCAGCGGCAACGAAGGCAAACCTCCGAATGTGATGTCGATCGACTGGAACAATGCCCAATTCGGCTGCCAGCTCGGCGTGCTTGCCGCGCGAATGAGCAAGACGCACAAAGTCGCGGGCGTATATGGGCTGCAGGGCGTGCCCAATATCACGGCGCAGGCGGGCGGCTTCCGCATCTGCGCGACCAAGGCCGGCGCGCAGGTCGCCGATCCTCTACATCAAGGACATGGAGGACGCCGCGGAGGCGAAAGAGGCCGCGCTTTCGTTGATCGGGCAGGGCGCCGATTTCATCACCGGGAAGCTGAACGCGGCCGAGACCGGCCTCGTCCAGGCCGCCAAGGAGAAGCATGTCTGGGTGACCGGACGCGGCTTCGACCAGACCAAGATCGCGCCCGATCTCGTGCTCACCAACATCCTCGAGGATTGGCCCGGCATGTTCGGCAGCACCGCCGACCAGGTGAAGGCGGGCAAGCTGTTCGGCACCTTCGTGCAATATGGCTATGACACCGCGCCGGTGACGGGCGCTTCGCTGCAATATGCCGAAGGCAAGGCGTTCAATCCCGTCGTTCCCGAGGCCGTCGTGAAGGAACTCGACGACATGGCCGCGCAGTTCAAGAGCGGCGCGCTGAAAATCACGCCGACCGAGCACGACGCGCGCAGCGGCGGCTGACCCGTCGCCATCGATGCGAACCGCCGGCGCGGACCTTTTCGCGCCGGCGGGACCCGCGCCGCTGGAGCGGCGCCGCGATCCAGAGAACCCTGATGTCCGCGCTGCTGGAAATGCGAGGAATCGTCCGCTGCTTCGGCCCCGTGCGGGCCAATGACGGCGTCGATCTCGAAGTGCGCGCGGGCGAGATCCTCGGCCTGCTCGGCGAGAACGGCTCGGGCAAGAGCACTTTGATGAAAGTCCTGTTCGGCATGATCTCGCCAGACGCGGGCGAGATCCTGTTTCGCGGCCACGCGTTGCGGGGCCATCGCCCCGCCGAGGCGATGGCGGCGGGCATCGCGATGATCCATCAGCATTTCATGCTGATCGAAGCGATGAGCGTGGTCGAGAATGTCATGCTCGGCTGGCCCGAGGCGGGGCGCCTGTTGAAGCGAGGCGAAGTCGCTGCGCGGGTGCGCGAAGCCAGTCGTCGCTTCGGCCTCGATCTCGATCCCGACGCCGTGATCGCGGACCTGCCGCTCGGGCGCCGCCAGCGCGTCGAAATTCTGAAAGCGGTCCTTCGGGAATCGGAATTGCTGATCCTGGACGAGCCGACATCCAATTTGGCGCCGAGCGAGGTCGCCGACCTTCTGGGCGTCCTTCGTCGTCTGCGCGGGGAAGGCAAGGGCATCGTCTTCATCAGTCATAAATTGCCTGAAGTGCTCGACGTCTGCGACCGGGTTGTCGTCCTGCGCGCTGGCCGCGTCGCGGGCCGCGCCGAGATCGGCGACGTGACCCGGGCGCAACTGGCGGAAATGATGGTCGGGCGCGACACGACGACGCCGCATGCCGCTCGATCGACGAGGAAGGGCGCCGCCGCGCGGCTCGTCGTCGAGCGCCTGGAGGGGCAGGGCCTCGGCCCTCTGTCGTTCGAGGTGAGCGGCGGCGAGATCCTCGGCGTCGCCGGCGTCGACGGAAACGGCCAGATCGAACTCGCGCAGACGCTCGCGGGCCTGAGCCGACCCCGCGCCGGCGCGATCCGATTGGAGGGACGCGACGTCACTTTGGCCTCGGTCGAGGCGCGCATGCGCGCGGGGCTCGCCTATATGCCGGCCGATCGCGCTTCGACGGCGCTGGTGCGCTCGCTGACGATCGCGGAGAACCTGATGTTGCGCGACAGCCGCCGCCCGCCCTTCGCGCGCGGGGCGTTTCTGGCGCCGGGCGCGGCGTTGCGCAAAGCGCGGGAGGCGATGCGCGAATACGACATCCGCGCGCCAGGTCCGCAAACGCCAGCCGCGCGCCTTTCCGGCGGCAATCAGCAGAAGATCGTGATCGCTCGCGAACTCGATCGCAAGCCGGCGGTGCTGATCGCGCATCAGGCGGCTTGGGGTCTCGATCCCGGCGCGACGCGTTTCGTGCTCGAACGGCTGCTCGCCTTGCGCGACGCCGGCGCCGCGATCGTCTATATCTCGAGCGAACTCGACGAGGTGCTCGATATTTCGGATCGCATCGCGGTCATGGCCAACGGCCGATTTGCCGGGCGTGACGGCGCGCGAGGGCGCCGACGTCCGACAGATCGGCTTGTGGATGTCGGGGCGCGCGGCATGAACGAGACGGCGCCTGCCTCCTCGTCCGTCCCTGGCGCTCTTCGGCTTCGGCGTCCCGCTCGCTTTCCGCACTGGCGAACACGTCGCCTTGCGCATCGTCGTCGCGGCGGCGCTCTCGCTGCTCTCGGCGGCGCTGCTGGTCGCGCTTTCCGGCCACAATCCGCTCGCCGCCTTCGCCGCGATGGCGATGGGCGCCGTCGGATCGCCGCATCAGATCGGCGTCGCGCTCAATCGCGCCACCCCGTATCTGCTCGCCGGCGGCGGCGTCGCGATCTGCTTTCGCGCCGGCGTGATCAATATCGGCGCCGAGGGTCAGATCGCGTTGGGCGGCGCGGGCGCCGCCGCGGTTGCGCTTCACTGGCCGCAATCCGCTTCGGCTCT
This sequence comes from uncultured Pseudomonadota bacterium, assembly GCA_963809055.1. Taxonomy (GTDB): domain Bacteria; phylum Pseudomonadota; class Alphaproteobacteria; order Rhizobiales; family Beijerinckiaceae; genus Roseiarcus. The sequence goes on from CAWEID010000016.1 coordinate 221,614, forward strand.
GTCGGTTGTGGCCTCGCTTGTCGGCGCCGCGGCGTTCGGCGCGCTTTGGGCGGCGATCGCCACCGCGATCCATCTCGGTCGCCGCGTGCACGAAGTGCTGGCGACGCTGCTGCTCAATTTCGTCGCGCTGCTGCTCGTGCAGCAACTGCTCGCCGGCCCGCTCGGCCAGTTCGGCGCGGGCTTTCTGCAATCGCCGGAACTTCCGCCGCTCGTTCTGGCTCTGGCGGCGCCCGATTTCAACGCGCATTTCGGCATCGTGATCGCCGTCGTCGCGGCGGCGGCCTTGTCCGTCATGCTCTGGCGCACGCCGTTCGGCTTCGCGGTGCGCGTCGCTGGGAAGTTCGCGCCGCGCGGCGGCTTATGCCGGTTTTTCGACGCCCGCGGATCACCTGGGGCGTGATGCTGCTGGCGGGCGCGCTGGCGGGGCTTGCGGGCGGCGTAGAGACGCTCGGCGTGCATCATCGGCTGATCGAGGGTTTTTCGGCCGGCTTCGGCTTCAAGGCCGTCACGGTCGCGCTGCTGGGCGCGCTGGAGCCGCTTGCCGTGGCGCCGGCGGCCCTGTTCGTCGGTCTGCTCGAGGCGGGCTCGCAATCGATGCAGCGCCAGATCGGCGTGCCCTCGGCGCTGGTCGTCGTGATCGAGGGCGTCACCATGCTGTTGGTTCTCGCTGCGACGGTGCGCCGGACATGATCGACTTTCTCGCCGCCGCCATTCGCATCGCCACGCCGCTTCTTCTGGCGGCGCTCGGCGGCATCCTGTCCGAGCGCGCGGGCGTATTCGCGGTCGGCCTCGAGGGGATGATGCTGATGGGCGCGTTCGCCGCCGCGGTCGGCGCCTGGGCCTGCGACAGCGCGCTCGCCGGCGTCGCGCTCGCGCTTGTCGGGGGCGGCGCGATCGGGCTCGTCGTCGCAATCGTCACCGTGCGATATCGCGCGGACAACATGGTCACGGGGCTCACCGCCAACATCATGGCCGCCGGCCTCACCAGCTATCTCCTCAGGGTGTTCTCGGGCGGCGGACGGCCGATCGCGATCCATCTGACGCCGCTGCCTTCCTGGCCGATCCCGGACTCGCGGACCTGCCGGTCATCGGCCCGCTGCTTTTCGTCCAGCCTCCGCTGACCTATCTCGCCGTGATCGGCTGCGTCGCGCTGGCGTGGTTCCTCGCTCGAACCCAGGCGGGCCTGACCTTGCGCGCGACAGGCGAGAATCCGGAGGCGGTGTTCGCTTCGGGCGTGGAGCCTTTGAAAGTGCGCGTGCTCGCGGTGATTGCCTGCGGCGCGGTCGCGGGTCTCGGCGGCGCGGTGCTTTCGCTGCAGCAGGTGGGAACCTTCACGGACGGAATGACCGGCGGGCGCGGCTATCTCGCGCTCGCCTCGCTGATCGTCGCGCGCTGGAATCCGCTCGCGGCGGCGCTCGCCTGCCTCGTGTTCGGCGGCGCGGAGGCGTTTGAACTCCGGCTGCAGGGCTTCGGCGTGCCCGTCAGCTCCTATGTCGTGCAGATGGCGCCTTATCTGATCGCGCTCGCCGTGCTCGCGGGCCTGGGCCGTTCGTCGAGAATGCCGGCCTCGATCGGCCAACCGTTGCCGTGGGAACGATAAATCTGGGATCGCCGGAGCGTGGGATCGATGAGGTCGGAAATGGAGGAAACTCTTGGCGAACTCGCCGCGGCGTTGGGCGCCGGGCGCCTGACCTCGCTGGCGCTGGTCGAGCGGTGCCTGGCCCGCATCGCGCGCTTCGATCGCGCGTTGAACAGTTTCGTTGCTCTCGACGAGTCCGGCGCTATCGCGGCCGCGCGCGAAAGCGACGCGCGTTTGGCGCGCGGCGAGCCGCGCTCTCCGCTCGAGGGCGTCCCCTTGTCGATCAAGGACAACATCCATGTCGCCGGGCTGCCCTCGACTTGGGGAAGCCGCGCGCTCGCCGGTTTCAGGCCGGCGATCGACGAATTGCCGGTCGCTCGTCTGCGCGCGGCGGGAGCGATCATCATCGGCAAGACCAACGTGCCGGAATTTACGCTCGAAGGCTACACGAGCAACGAACTGTTCGGCGTGACGCGCAATCCGTGGAACGTCGCCCTGACGCCGGGAGGATCGACGGGCGGCGGCGCGGCCGGAGTCGCGGCGGGCCTGGTTCCTGCCGCCATCGGCACCGATGGCGGCGGCTCGATCCGTCGCCCGGCCAGCCACACCGGCCTGATTGGTTGGAAACCTTCGACAGGCCGCTGGCCGCGCATCGACGGCTTCCCCGCCATTCTCACGGATTTCGAGACCTTGGGCGCTCTGACCCGGACCTTCTCGGACGCGCTGCTGCTCGATGAAATCCTGAAGGGTCCTGACGCGCGCGACCGGCGCTCGCTCTATGGGGCCGCGCCCTTGTGGGCGAACAAGCCGGCTCGGATCCTATATATGCCGCGCTTCGGCGATGCTCCCGTCGATCCCGAAGTCGCCGCCGCGGTCGCCGATTTCGCCGAGGCGCTGAAATGCGAGGGCTGCGAGATCCGCGAACAGGAGGCGTTCTTCGATCTCGACGACGCCGCGCGCATTTGGAGCGTCGTCTCGCGCTCGGGGGTCGCCTGGTTGATGCGCGAGAACGCGGACTACGAATCCCAGGTCGGCGCCTCCGCGCGCGCGATGGCGGCGGACGGGCGCAAGTTCTCCGGCGCCGACTATATCGACGCGCTCGAACGCGTCGCGGCGTTCCGGCGGCGCTGCGCCGAGGTTTTCGCCGAGGTCGAACTCGTCTTGACTTCCGACCGCCGCGGCGCTGCCCTGGCCGGCGGAGACGCCTTATCCCGATCGGATCGACGGGCGAACGGCGGGCCCGCGAGATCACGCGATCTTCACCGGCTGGGCCAATATCGCCGGCGCACCGGCGATCAATCTGCCGATCGGCCTCTCCAAGTCCGGCTTGCCCATCGGCGCGCAACTCGCGGCCGGCTTCGGCGCCGACGCCTCGCTGCTCGCCTTCGCGTGCGAAGTCTCGCGCGCGTTCCCGCCGCCCCCGCTTCCCATCATGAAGGGCTGATCATGAACTCCCGCGCTCCCGGCCGACATTTCCTGCAGATCCCCGGTCCGACCGACGTGCCCGGACGCGTGTTGCGCGCGATCTCGGAGCCGACGATCGACCATCGCGGTCCGGCTTTCGCCGACCTCGGGCGATCTGTGCTGTCGGGCTTGAAGCGCGTATTCCGCACCAGCGGCCCCGTCATCGCCTATCCCGCCTCGGGAACCGGCGCCTGGGAAGCCGCGCTCGTCAATACGCTGTCTCCAGGCGACGCTGTCGTGATGGTGCGGACCGGTTGGTTCGCAACGCTGTGGAGCGAAATGGCGACGCGGCTCGGCCTGGAGCCGATCATCCTCGAAACCGACTGGCGGCGCGGCGCGGACGCCGCCGCAATAGAAGAGACATTGCGCAAGGATGTCGCGCGCCGCATCCGCGCGGTCTGCGTCGTCCACAATGAAACTTCGACCGGCGCCGTCAGTCCGGTGGCTGCGGTGCGCGCGGCGATCGACGCGGCGGGACATCCCGCCCTGTTGCTGGTCGACACGATCTCCTCGCTCGCCTCGATCCACTATGCGCATGAGGATTGGGGCGTCGACGTGACTGTCGCCGGGTCCCAGAAGGGGCTGATGCTGCCGCCCGGCCTGTCGTTCAACGCCGTAAGCGCGCGCGCGCTCGAAGCCTCGCGCGCGGCCAAGCTCCCGCGAAGCTACTGGGATTGGCGCCCGATGCTGGAGGCCAACGCCGGCTTCTATTTCCCGTACACGCCGGCGACCAACCTGTTGCGCGGCTTGCAGGAGGCGCTCGCGATGCTCGAGGACGAAGGCATGGCGAATGTCTTTGCGCGCCACGACCGGCACGCCGCCGCGACCCGCGCGGCGGTTGACGCCTGGGGACAAGCGGGGGCGGTCGAACTGCAATGCCAGGCGCCGTCGGATTATTCCTCCTCGCTGACGGCGGTGCGCCTCGGCGAGGGCTACAGCGCCGACAAGCTGCGCGCGCTCATCCTGCAACGGTTCAACATGAGCCTCGGCAACGGCCTCGGCATCCTGAAAGACCGCGTGTTCCGCATCGGCCATCTCGGCGACTTCAACGATCTCTCTTTGGTCGGTGCGCTCGGCGGCGTCGAAATGGGCCTGAAGCTCGCGGGAATTCCGTGCGGCGGGGGCGGCGTGGACGCCGCCATGTCCGTGCTCGCCGCTGCCGGGGAGGCGCAGGGGTAATGCGCGCAGGCCTGCAAACAGAGAAAGGCGGCGCCCGTGGAGTCTGAAATGATCGCCGAGGCCGCGCGCCGGCTCGCGCGGGCGCGCCGATCGGGCCAGCCGCTGGAGCGTCTGCCGGAACCCTGCCGACCCCGCGACGCCGGCGAAGCCTATGCGATCGAACTCGCCTTGCTGCGCGAGAGCGGCGAAGCGCTCTCGGGTTGGAAGGTCGCGCTGTCAGCAGATCATGGACTTCTGATGGGCATGCTAGTCCGCTCGCGCGTGTTCGCCAGCGGCGCGCGCATAGGCTCGCAATTGTTCGCGATGCGCGGCGTCGAAGCCGAGATTGCATTCCGCTTCGCAATCGGGCTGCCGGCGCGCGCCGCGCCCTACGCGCGCGAAGACGTCGAGGCCGCCGTCGTCGCGCTGCCCGCGATCGAAATCGTCGATACGCGCTTTGCCTCCTATGAGGGAACGCCGACGCTCGAACGGGCGGCGGACTTCATGTCGAACGGGGCCTTCGTGATGGGCGAGGCGCGGGCGGATTGGCGCAAGTTCGAGCTGACCGATCTCGAAGCGCGCATCGCCATCGATGGGCAGGAGGTCGTCCGGCGCGTCGGCGGCCACCCTTCGCGCGACCCCCTCATTCCCGCGATCGCGCTCGTCAACCAATTGCGGCAATCGACTGGCGTCGACGAAGGCATGCTGGTCACGACGGGCACATACACCGGCATGCATCTCGCCAACCCGCGCTGCGCAATCGAGATCGGATTCGCCGGCTTCGGCGAGGCGAGGTGCAAACTGGTTTGAGGTCGTGCGAAGGCGCGGGAAGACAATCTCCTCGCGGCTCATGCCGGTCCAAATTTGCCCGCTCGATAATCGGCGTAGGCCTCTTCGATCTGCGCCCGCGTGTTCATGACGAATGGTCCGCCCGCGACGACCGGCTCGCGCAGCGGTCTGCCGGAATAGAGCAGCGCGCGCAAGGGCTCGGCTCCGGCGCCGACCGCGATTTCGGAAGACTCTGCCGTCTCGCCGCGCGTCAACCAGACGACGTCGCCCGAACGCACGGGAGACCCGGCCAAAACGCCATCGCCGCTGAGGATGACCAAAAAGGCGGTGTAATCGGCCGGGAGGTCCTGACGCACCGATGCGCCGGGCTCCAGCCGCATCTCCACCATCGTGACCGGCGTGAAATTCTTCGTCGGCGCCGTCACGCCCCCCGATGAGCCCGAGAAGACCCGAAGCTCCACGCCGGGTTCGCGCCGCACCGGCACGGCGGCGCCGGCGAGGTCCTGATAACGGGGCGCGGTCATCTTGTCCGCCGCGGGCAGGTTCACCCAGAGCTGAAGGCTGTGCACGACGACGTTCTCGGCCGGAATTTCGTTGTGGATCAACCCGCGGCCGGCGGTCATCCATTGCGCATCCCCGGGCAGAATCCGGCCTTCATGACCCAGGTTGTCGTAGTGATCGATTTCGCCTTCGAGCACGTAAGTCACGGTCTCGATCCCGCGATGCGGGTGCTTGCCGAAAACGCCGCGAGGGAACCAATCCTCCATCAAAGCCAGAAAAGGATCCGTGGCGGCGAAGTCGCCGCGCATCGCCTCGGGCAGCAGCGGCCTGACGCGATGCTGCGCGGTCATTCCCTGTCGAACCTCGGGTCGGTCGATCCTCGCGACCGTGCGTTGGAAAGTCGCCATATCCGTCCACTCCTTCGATCGAGGCTTTGCGCCGAGATATCGCGGCGCGCGTTCCGCCTCACCTGCCAGCGGCCTGCGAAGGATCAGCGGCCGAACCTTATCTGGCCGAATTCGCGCGCCGCTCAGCTCATAAAAGCGAACTCGCGCCTTTGGCGCCATGTGCTTGTGGCGCCAAAGGCTTGCGCATGTCATTATATTAAGCGCAAATGTTCATTTTCTTTCAAATTTCATGAACAGTGTGCGGAAAGTCGCTTCTTGCTTTTCGAAAATTTCCCCAGCAATGTCGCGCCGGGCCAGACGACTCGGCCGAATCTCACGCGGGAGCGGGGACTGAATTGAAGCGTTCGGCTCCAAACTTCACGGTCGAAGTCCGGCGGCAGTCCAAGCGCACGAGCGCCCCGAACCCCGACCCTCGGCCTTTCGCGACCGAACCGCCGCGATCGGCGTTCGACAGAGATCTGCAACGGGTGGCGGACGCCGCTTTCGGGACCAAACCTCTCGACGGCGTCGTGGCCTCGGCCGCGGCTTCGCAGCCGAAAGGGCGAATTCTTCCCAGCCTTGTGGCGGACGAATCCCTGACGCGCCTGCGCCGGGAAGAATCATCGCCCGGGTCGGAACCGGACGCGATCGTCGAAGACTCGAAGTTGCCAGCGCTGCGCAGGAGGAAGGCGGAGGGCGGGACGGCCAAGGGGCGAGCAACTTCCGACGCCGCCGCGGCCGCTGTGTCTTCCCTGGCGCCGGCGAAGCGCCAAAGAACGGATGCGCCGAACGGACCCGCGAGCGATGCAGCCGTCGTCGCTGCAAGCGCGCGCAAAGCCAAAAAACCTGCGCGTTCGCCTCCGCGCGTCAAGAAAGCGGCATTTTCGATTGAAGATTGGGCGAAAACTTTGCCTGACGAGCCGCCGGCCGCCGAGGTCCAACTCGTCGCGCCAAAGGCGACCAACGGCGCGGAGGGTTCGGCTCGAGCGGAACGCAAACGCACGATCCTGACCCGCTACGTTTTCGGCGACGAACGCGAACCCGGCGGCCGTTGGAAGCGGCGGCTCTTGAACTCGTCGCGCTGAGCCGCCTTCATGTCTGCGCGTGCCTCGCCCGCCCGGGCGTAGCGGCCGCAGCGCTCACTCGGCGCCTCACTCGCCTTTGTAGACGGGTTTGCGTTTCTCCTTGAACGCGCGAATGCCTTCGACATAGTCGGCGCTGTCGTAGACAATGCGTCTGAGACCCTGCACACGTTCAAAGCCCTGCGGGCTCATCGGATGCGCGCCGGCGAGAATGCGCAGTTCTTCCTTCATCACCGCGATCGAAAGCGGCGCGTTTTCGACAATGTCGGCCGCCATCGCATAGGCGAAGGATTCGAGGCTTTCGAGCGGCGCGATATGATTGATCAACCCGATGTCGAGCGCGCGCGCCGCGCCGATCGGCCTGGCCGTGAACGCCATCTCCTTGATGACCCGCAAAGACGCCCCGTTCAGAAACGTCAGCATCCCCGAGACGTCATAGGGAACGCCCAGCTTGGCGGGCGTCAGCGCGAACGTCGCGTTGGGCGCCGCGATGATGATGTCGCAAGCCATCGCCGCCTCGCAGGCCCCGCCGAAAACCCCGCCCTCGATCATGCCGATGACCGGCGCCGGAGTGTTTTCGATCGCGCGGATCAGAACTTTCAGCGGATCGTGCCAGCCCAGCGGATCGCGCCGTCCCTCGGGCAATTCGTCGACGTCGTGGCCGGAGGACCAGATCTTGACGCCCGGCCGAGCGCGCAGGACCACGGCGCGCACTCGGGCCGCCGCGAAGCTTTCCAGCGCGTTTGCGACGTCGGCGACCAACGCCGCCGACAATGCGTTTCGCTTTGACGGATGGTCCAGGCAGATCGTGCCGATCCATCCTTCGATTTTCGCTGCTGCCAACGTCATGTTGAGATGTCTTCCCCTCAGACGGGCTGCGTTCGACGACAACCCGACCTGTTGCTAGGCGACCGCGCTGCGAATGCGCGTTCGCCGAGATCGTTCGAAATGAAACAGGATTGTCGCGCTCGCGACGGCGGCGAAAAAACACCAGACCGACACAAAGGCTTCCCAGTACGAGACATAGGCGACAATGGCGCCCACGAATACGATTGCGCCGAGAATTTGCACCGTTCGCCGTGAACTGAGCGCCAGCGGCAGCGCCGTCGAGGCGAGATAGAGGATGGCGACGAGGTTGGATTGCCGCGTCTCGGTGAAGTAGACGATATGTCCCTCGCGCAGGGCGGCGCCGTGCGGCAGGGTCAGGAGTCCCCAGAAAAGATAGCCGCCGACTGCGGCGCCCGCCGCGAGACAGGCGTGAAGCAGGCGCCGCCGCCCTGGGCGCGGCTCGATCAGCAGCACCGCGACCGGCGCATAGATCGGCCAGAACGCCTCCGCGAAGAACAGGAAAAGCGTAGCCAATCCCTGAGAGCCGCCACCATCAGGAGATTGCATGAGATTCAGCCAGAGCAGGCCCTCAATCCCTTGTTGCGCCGCGAATATCAGCGGAGCCGCCGCAAGCGGCGCCTCGCTCGCCCGGCGCGTGCGCGCGATCGCGACAACTCCGATCGCGCCCGTCACCCCAGCGGCAAGGAAACTGGCCGTCGCGGAAAAACACATCGGCCCTTCGCTCCTTTGGCTCGGTCAAGCGTCGCCGGAGCCGAACTCTTCCCGAGCGTCAGCAGCGCATTTCACAGCCATAAGGGCATTGTTGTAGATCAAAGGGTCCGTTCGCCGAGGCGTCAAAGTTTCGCTTGGCGGGGCCGGCGCGGCTGGCTTCGAGGCCAAGCGGCCCGTCCGCCGCGGGCGGGAGGGCGGATCCTCTATGTATGATCTCGAACGATTCGTCGCCGCGCAGGCCCCTGTGCATGACGTCGCCCGCAGCGAACTCGTTGCGGGCCGCAAGCGCACGCACTGGATGTGGTTCGTATTTCCTCAATTGAGCGGACTCGGCGCGAGCGCGATGGCGCAACGCTACGCACTGGCTTCGCTCGACGCGGCCGAGGCCTATCTCAAGCATCCCGTCCTGGGACCGCGACTGGTCGAAGACGTCGAACTCGTCAATAAGATTGAGGGGCGCTCCATTCACGAAATCTTCGGCAGTCCCGACGACATGAAGTTCCATTCGTGCGTGACCTTGTTCGCCGCTGTTCGAGGGGCGCCGGCCTCGTTCTCGAACGCGCTCGCCAAATATTTCGGGGGAACAGGAGATCCGCGGACCCTGGCCATGCTGGCGGGAAAGAAGACGGCGCCGTGAGCCGCGCCCCGATTGCGAGGCAACGCCGCGCGCGGACGGCGCCCGCAGCGAAAGACAAAGTCAATTAGGGCTGGGCCTAAACTTAAAAGCGCCAAGTCGCATGAATATTTTAACTGATGTCCAATCGCAAATAATATATTCTAAGCATTATGCAATCGCTTGTTTTGTAAACGCAGATAATATAGTTGTTCAAACCTGACACTTGGCGCCCGCCTGCGCGTCAAGCGAATTGACCGCGTTCGGCCTGAGCAAGGGGCAGGGCGGCTCTGCTATCGATCTCAGAAGGCGACGTTCGCGCTTGGCGGGGGCTGACTGCCTTGCGTCCCCTGTGGTCATTTCACCCCGAATTGCGGTTTCTCGAAAGCGGAGGGTGGCCGGCCTGCCGTGGCGGCAAGCCGGCGGCCGAGAACCTGGAACAGACTTATGGCTTGAAATTGCTCATGCCGGGACCGGTCTTGTCGTAGACGTTGAAGAACTCGTCGGCGAGGATCGTGGCGACCCCTCCTTCGGGAACCTCGTGGTTGTCCTGCGACAAAACTACGACCCGCGCCTTCCATCCCGGCGGCAGCTTCGTGAAGTTGGCGGGGCCGGCGGACATGAACTCCTCGTAGCTGTGCTGCGGATGCAGGCCGAGCTGAAAGCCCTTCATGATCCACGCATTGCCGGCGGGATCGTCGAGCACCATGACCGTCGTGCCCTTGTTCCACTGGATCGCGCTCTTGCGCGCGATCGTTATGGGCTCATAGGGAGTCACATCGCCAACATCGACTTTCTTGCCGAGGTTCAGCTGCGCGGTCCAGGGAATCTGCATGCCGCCGAACTGCCGCACCACTCCCACTTCGGTTTCGAACCAGTCGGGAATCCAAAGCTTGGGGCCGTTCAGGGAGGCGCCTAGCACCCCGTATTGTTCCTTGATCGCCTTCATGTCGAGGGCCGCGACGAGCGCCTGTGGAGACGAATCCTTGTCGGCGGGAATGTCCGGGTTGGCGTAGGTTCCGTAGCACTCGGCGACGATGTTCCCGGTGTCCGGATCGATGCCGGCCAGATACATCTCGATGAAACGCATGAGATGGGAGTTCTCAATGCGCTTGGACGTGGCCTTGGCCCCGTCCGAAAGAACAGCAGGTTTCGGCTCGGCCAACGCTTTCAGGCACGGCCCCGACAGCTCCGCGAGATGCCCGGAAATGCAAGCCTTGAGACGCCCCTCGCCGGGCAGCACGCCCGCGCAGTTCTTTACGATATCGCCGGTGCATTCCCCGACAACATCGATACCCTTCTCAAGCTTTTCCCAGCCGGTTTCTGCAAATGCGGGTTGGGCGAGCGCCGCAAATGTCGCAAGAGCCAACGAGATTCCCTTCATAACCGCCTCTCCCGTAAGTCCAATTCAACCCCGACTCAATCCGGTCCTCCGATGGGTGGGACGCGCGACCGCCCTTTCACTCTTTCGTCTGTTCAGGCAGGAGGCGCCCAGGACCGAAAAGAGGTTACCTCAGCGATGCAGTGTGGATCAATGCTGCGGCGGCCCAGTTCGAACCGATGTCCGCATGCCACAGCTAGAAAACGCTCGCCGAACCGTTTCCGGACGGTAGATCCCGTACAAAAAATATTTCCGGTTCTTCGCGCGCCTGCGCTGACCGCGGGCGTTCAGCCATCCGCCCGTGCGCCCCCCCGATCAGGCGCCGAGCGTCGGATTTGGACCACGAGCTGGCGTGCTTTTGGAATCGAATTGAATTTTCGCGGTTTGCCGTGTCGCGCGGGCAAAAATCGTCGAATTAAGGGGTTGCCGGAGCTTGTCGATCGGCCGACGGCAGCCGCCATAGCCTTTGCGTTCTTGCACCTAACCGGTCGGGCTGGAAGTCGCTTGAGTTTAGATTTTGCGTCTGGCAGTTTGTGGTAAGAACAGAGTGAGAACGACAATGCAGCTGGGCTATGTGATCCTTTATGTGCCGGACGTGGCGTCGGCGGTCGAATTCTATGAACGCGCCTTCGGCCTTTCGCGCCGCTTTGTCCACGAGAGCGGGCAATATGCAGAGATGGAAACCGGCGCGACGGCTCTGGCGTTTGCTGGAGAGGCGTTCGTGTCCGCGACGTGCCACGCCTTCAGGCGCAGCCGTCCCGATCAGGAACCCGCCGCAGCCGAGGTCGCATTCGTTGCCGATGACGTGAACGGCGCATTTGAAAAGGCTATCGCGGCAGGGGCCGTCAGCTACGTTCCGCCGCATCAAAAGCCGTGGGGTCAAACCGTCGCCTATGTGCGCGACGCAAACGGGTTTCTGGTCGAGCTATGCAACGCCGTAGGCGATTGATCTTGGCGCGCACTCTACACGCCGAACGGGACTCGCTCGCGCAGCTCAGGAACGCAGGCAAGGCCGCGCTCGCTGATTTCAAGCTTCTCGGCATTTCCACGGTTAGCGAGCTTGCGACAAAGGAAGCCGACGCGCTCTATGTGCAGCTATGCCGGATAACCCGGCAACGACACGATCCTTGTGTGCATGACGTTTTCACTGCGGCGATACATCAAGCGAAAACAGGCGAGGCCGTGAACTGGTGGGAGTACACGCCAGCGCGGAAGGCGCGCCAAGCGGCGGGGCTATTTCCGAACGTACTTGAGTCATGATGCTTGATTTTCGGCGTTTCGGCGGCGGGGCCGGCTCGATTGCCGGCAACGGCATATAGTTTGCTTCGGATCAGGGATATCCGGGCGGGCCCGAAAGACAACGATGACTACGGCGGGGGCGTCAGGGCCGGCCGCGACATGCTCGTCATGGCGCCGTTGGAAATGTCATCGGATGAGTTCGGCGCCGGCGTCTTCGAACGGCGAGCAAAACTCTGCGCGCTTCGATGCGGGCGCGGAGCTGAGCGGGCAGAAACAGGACGACGGCCGAGAGAGAGAGACGCATGAAAAAGACCGTCAACCTGGCAAATGCCGTGGAGCAGGTTCCCGACGGCGCGAGTCTCATGATCGGCGGATTCATGGGGGTCGGAACGCCGCCGCGACTGATCGACGAACTCGTGCGGCAGGGCAAGAAAGATCTCACGATCATCGCAAACGACACGGCGCGGCCGGGCGTCGGCATCGGCAAGCTCATCGACGCCGGGTTGGTGCGAAAGCTTATCGTCAGCCATATCGGCACCAATCCAGTGACGCAACGGGCGACGCTCGCAGGCGCGATCGAGTTGGAGCTGGTCCCCCAGGGGAGTTTGATCGAACGCATCCGCGCCGGCGGCTTTGGGCTCGGCGGCGTGCTGACCCCGACGGGCCTCGGCACCGTAGTGGAGGGCGGCAAGCAGACGTTCGAGGTCGACGGACGCCTGTTCCTTCTCGAGAAACCGTTGAAGGCGGATTTCGCGTTCGTCTACGCCAAGCAAGCCGACTATTTCGGCAATCTCACCTACGCCTTGACTGCGCGCAACTTCAATCCGGTGGTGGCGATGGCCGCAAAGGTAGTCGTGGCGGAGGCGCAGAGCATCGTGCCCGTCGGCGTGATTCCGCCCGACGCGGTGATGACGCCTGCCGTTCTCGTCGACTGCCTCGTCGCGAAGGAGAAGCGCGTTGGATGAGAAAGCTCTGATCGCAAAGCGCGTCGCCCTGGAGCTTAAGCATGGCGACCTCGTCAATCTCGGGATCGGTCTGCCGACCCTCGTCGCGACTTATCTCCCGCCGGACATCGAAGTGTTCTTCCAATCGGAAAACGGCATCGTCGGCATGCTCGCCCTGCCCGAGGAAGGCCTTGAAGTCGAAGACCTCACCGACGCCGGCGGAAGTCCGATCGGGGCATTGCCGGGCGCGGCGACTTTCGACAGCGCCATGTCGTTCGGCCTCATCCGCGGCGGCCATCTCGACCTCACCGTATTGGGCGGCCTTCAGGTCGATGAGGCCGGGCGGCTCGCGAATTGGATGGTTCCGGGCCGAATCGTTCCGGGCATGGGCGGCGCGATGGATCTCGTCAGCGGGGCCAAACGTGTCATCGTCGCGATGACGCATACGGCCAAAGGCGAGCCCAAGATCGTGAAGTCGTGCGCCATGCCGCTGACGTCGACGCGTCGCGTCAGCTTGATCGTAACGGAACTCGCCGTCATCGAGCCGACGCCCGACGGGTTGTTGCTTCGCGAGCGCGCCCCCGGCGTTTCCCTCCGGACGATACTCGAGGCGACCGAGGCCGATCTCATCGTGCCGGACCAAGTTCCGGAAATGCCCGTGGCGTAGAGAGATCGGAGCGCGCTGTCGCGGGGCGCGGCAACCGCGGCTCCGACCCCGCCGCGCTGAATTCGGTCAGCGGATATAAGCTTTTGATATCATTGGCTGGGGCGCCTGGATTCGAACCAGGGGATGGCGGAATCAAAATCCGCTGCCTTACCACTTGGCTACGCCCCATCAGGCCGCGAAGGCCGGGGCCGGCGTTCGCGAAGCGGGCGGACCATAGTGTGCGATGTCGCGGCCCGCAACAGCTGGTTTCAGCTCTCCACGGGGAAGCCGGCGAGGTCCGCGTTGGCGCCGCATAGGAGCACGCCGAGGCGTTCTCCCGCCTCAGGAACATAGGCGCCGCTCGCCAGGGCGGCATAGGCCGCCGCGCCGCCGGGCTCGGCGACGATATTGAAATCCCGCCAAAGCGCGCGCTGCGCGGCGCAAATCGATTCGTCGTCGACCAGCGCCACCCCCGCGACATGCCGCCGGCAGATTTCGAAGCACATTTGGCCGACGCTGCGCGCGCCGAGCAAGTCGGCGGCGATGGAGCGGATCGGCGTCTCCACGGGCCGTCCCGCCTCCAGCGCCGCGTGCAGCGCGCGCGACCCCTCGGGTTCGACGCCGACGACCTTCACACGACCGCGGAACCAGGCCGAGACCCCCGAAATCAGTCCGCCGCCTCCGACCGCGACCAGCACGCTGTCGAGTTTGGGCAAGCCCAGGCGGGAAAGGTCCTCCTCCCATTCCAGCGCTACCGTGCCTTGGCCCGCGATGGTTTCCTTGGAATTGTAGGCGTGCACGGCGAGCGCGCCCGTTCGGGCGACATAGGCCTCGCAGAGCGCGAGCGCGTCGAAATAGTCGCGCCCCTCGACGTGAACCTCAGCGCCGTAGGCCTTGATCTTGGCAATCTTGCCGGCCGCCGCGATCTCCGGCACGAACACTTTCGCCCGGACGCCCAACTTGTGGGCAGCGTAAGCGACGGCCGCGCCGTGATTGCCGCCGGAGGCGGTCGCGCAGCCGCTGGGAGGCGCGGTGCGGGTCAGGAGATTGTTAAATGCGCCGCGCGGCTTGAAAGAACCGCTGTGCTGCAGGAATTCGAGCTTCAGCGAAATCGCGGGCGCGCCCGCAATCGGCGAAGCCGACTCCATGATGGGCGTTCGCCTGACTTGGCTGGCGATGCGGGCGTGGGCCGATTGGATGTCGCCGGGTCCGACGGCGTCGCGGGACAATGTCATCTGGGTTTCACACCGGGATCACGTCGACTTCGACTTCGAGCTCGTGCCCGCCGAACGAAAGGATGACGCCCTCGACAGGCGGAACATCGCCGTAATCGCGCCCGCGCGCGACTACGACATGGTCGTCGCCTTCGGCGATCGCATTGGTTGGGTCGAGGCCCAGCCAGCCGAACGCGGGACCGCACCAGATCGCGACCCAGGCGTGCGAGGCGTCGGCGCCCTTCAGTCTTGGCTTGCCTGCCGGCGGAATGGTTCGGATGTAGCCGCTGACATAGAGTGCGGGCAGGCCGAGCCCGCGCAGGCCGGCAATCATCACATGCGCGAAATCCTGGCAAACGCCGCGGCGGCGCTTGAACGCTTCGGCGGGCGCGGTGGTAACTTCAGTCGCCTTGGAATCGTAGACGAAATCGTTCCTGATGCGCTGGTTGAGCTCGAAGGCGGCCTCGTAGATCGGCCGGCCCGGCGTGAAGCTCTTGCGCGCATAGGCGGTCGCCTCGTCGAACATGCCGACGATCCGGCTCGGATAGATCGCGAACACAGGTGAATCCGCCTGCATCGAACCCGTCTCCGCGCTCAGCGCCGCGATCGATTCCCAGGGCGGCGTCAGAGCCGAAATCGGCGGCGACGGGCGCTCGACCTTCACGCGCGAACTCGCCTTGAGGAGGAGTTCCCGGTGCGGCGTCTCGATGCGCATGCGCACGACGCGATTGGCGAACGGATCGACGCGCTCTTCCCAGCTTTGCGGTTTCGGCGTCACGTCGATGCTCGCGGAAACGACGCTCTGGCCCGTTTCGCTGCGCGGATACAGCCGGAGCGAGCAGGCGTTGACCGCTACCGGCGCGCCGTAGCGGTAGCGCGTGAGATGCACGACGTCGTAGATCACGCGAGGCCTATGATCTTCTCGGCGCGGGCGTGCGAGGCGCCCTGCAGGAAATAGCGGGCCGCTATCGCTTCGGCGAGCGTAGCCAGGCGTTGCTCGATCGCCAGGATGCGCGGATCCTCGAGCTTGTCGGCGTATTCGGCGGCCAGTTCCGCGCCCAGAAGCGTGGCGAGCCGCAGCGGCTCTTCCGGCAGTCCGTCCTGGCGAAGCACGGGCAGATTGGCGATATGCTCCTCAATCAGCTTGGTCTGGAAGGCGACCGAGCGCGGATTGAACGGATCGAGCAACGCCATGTCGCGCACGGGCGCCAGCGCGACGCCGATCAGTGTGCGAGAGCGGTAGGTGATCTGGGAGTCGATCAGATCCAGCAACACGTCGAGATTGTGCTCCGTCGCTTCCTGATGCGCGAACTGGCGCGCCAGCCGGCAGGTGTTGATGCCGCGCTCGATGCGTCGGCCCAGCTCATAGAAAATCCAGCCGGCGCCGCGATTGAAATTCTCGTCGAACAAGCCGGCGAGCGCCGCGATCGTCGTCAGCGCATCGTCGACACAGTCGAGGATTTCGTTCTCGGTCAGGCGTTCTTTCGGCGTCTCGAGTATTACGGTCTCCAGCCGACCGATCAATTGCCAGGTCTGCGGCGTAAGGCGTTCGCGAATGACCGAAGCCGCGTAGCGCGCAGACCGCGCGATGGAAAGCGCCGAACCGTATCTTTCGGGATCGCGCAGCGCGGTTTCGCCAGTCTCGGCGGCGGCGGCGGCCACGTCGTCGGCGTCGATCGCACCCCATGCGACCAGCAACGTCTTCAAGCGCTCCATGGACTTGCGCGCGCCGTCCATCGGCGCATCCGGGTCGACCGCGCGGGCGCACAGGCAACGCACGAGCCGCAGCGTCGCTTCCTCACGCTCGATGTAGCGGCCGAACCAGAACAGATTGTCCGCCGCACGGCTGGGAAGGTTGCCGAGCATCCGCACGATGCGAACCTTCTCCGGCGTGGGAAGCAGGCTGGTCGCCTCGACCGGATTGTCGGCGAGCACCCAGACATCGGCCAATTCCACGCCGGCCCCCATAGAGACCGCGCGCGCGTCCGGCTTGTCGGAGATACGCGCGAATCCGCCCGGCATCACGCGCCAGCCGTGCGGCGTCGCCGCGGCGTATACGCGCAGCACGAAGGGGCGCGGGACGAGCTTGCCGTTTTCGAGCCGCGGCGTCGTCGACAGCCGCACGATGTCCTGTCCTACGTAATCGACCCCTCGCGTTTCGATCGCGGCGCGCAGGCGCGCGCGTTCCTCCGGGCTCAGTTCGCCGCCGACGACCCCTCGGCGTCCTCCAAATCCCGGAGTCGCGTCGACGAAAGCGCCGGCGACCGATACGGTTTCGAGCGAGGAGAGGACGCGTTCGCGTTCGGCGGGCTGGCCGCACCACCAGGTCGCGATGTTCGGCATCGCGAGATCCTCGCCGATAAGACGGCGCGCGAGGCTCGGCAGGAAGGCGAGCAGCGCGCGCAACTCTACAAGCCCCGTGCCCGGCATGTTCTCGACCGCGACGCCGCCGGCGCGGATCGCGTCGATCAGGCCGGGAACGCCGATCTGCGAGGCCGAATTGAGTTCGAGCGGGTCGCACCACTCGGCGTCGACATGGCGCCAAAGCACGTCGGCGCGTTTGAGGCCGGCGATCGTGCGAACGAACACGCGTCCGTCGCGCATGACGAGATCGTCGCCTTCCACCAGAAGGAAACCGAGATAGCGCGCGAGATACGCTTGCTCGAAATAGGTCGCACTCAACGGACCCGGCGTCAGTATGCCGATGCGCGGCTCCGAGCGCTCGCCGCCCGATCTCAAGCCGGCGCGCAATTCGCGGAAAAACGGCGCCAGCCGCTCGACGTTCATTTCGCGATAGAGATTGGGGAAGGCCTGCGAGACGACCAGCCGGTTTTCAAGCGCGTAACCCGAGCCCGAAGGCGCCTGGGCGCGATCGCCGAGCACCCACCAGCGACCGTCGGGCCCGCGTCCGATGTCGGCGGCATAGAGGCGCAGCCAGCGCTTGCCCGGCGGCTTGACCCCGCGCATGGCCGGGACGAAATCGGTAGAGCCTGCGATCGCGGCCGCGGGCAAGGCTCCCTCGGAAATCAGCCGGCCCTCGCCGTAGACGTCGGCCAGGACGCGCTCGAGCAATTCGGCCCGCTGGGAGACCGCATGCGCGATCTCGAGCCATTCGGCCTCAGGGATCAGCAGCGGCATGCGGCTCAGCGGCCAGACGCGCTCCGAGGCCTCGCCTTGCACGCGATAGGACATGCCGCGATTGCGAATGCGCCGGTCGGCGGCGGCGAAACGCTGCGATACCTCCTCGGGGCCGAGTTCGGAGAGGGCCTCGAGCAGCCTCGTCCAATGCGGACGGCGCGAGCCGTCCGCGTCGATGAATTCGTCGGGTATTCCGGGCAAGGGCGCATAACCGTCGATCCATGCGGCGACGCGCATTTCGACGGCGTCCGGCGGCGCGGCGATTCGGGCGCTGGCGGGCAAGGCGGCTCCAAGGACTTTGCGCGGGCGCGCGACCGCGAGTCGCTTCCCGATCAGGCCAGTATGACTGCTATCTCGATATTGCGCCAGCCGATGTCACGGCTGGCGCGGCCCGGTCAGCGTCAACCCGCATGCAAATAGGAGTCCTGCCCGGACGGGCTCTCTTCGTCCGCGCGGGGCCCCTTCAACGTCCCCGCGACTGCGCCCTGAAGGCGCCGGGCGTCGCTCCGGTCGCGCGCTTGAAGACGTTGGTCAGATGCGCCTGCGAAGCGAAGCCGCATGCGCTCGCGATCTCCGAAAGCGGCATTTTCCCCTGAGCCAGCAATTCGCGGGCGCGCGCCACCCGGCGCTCCAGCACATATTGATGCGGCGCGATCCCGGTGGCCGCCTTGAATGCGCGGGCGAAGTGGAACAGGCTCAGCGAGGCCTCGCGGGCGAGCTCGCGCAGGGACAGATCCTGGCCGATACGCTCGTCGATCAGCGCCAGGGTGCGACTGAGCCGTGGGCCGCTGAGCGCGCCGCGCGCGGAGGGAAGCGCGGTCATCGTCGAACCGTAGTTCGAGTACCGGCGCACGAGATAAACGTCGAGGGTGGAGGCGATGCTCTCGGCGAAGAGCTTTCCGACCTGATCCGGGCCGTCGAGTTCGCGCGCGACCGACCGCGCCAGCGACTCGATGAAAGGGTCGCGGAAGCCGCCTTCGTATCTGAGTTCGACGGTTCCGGCGTCGATGCCGAATTCCTCTATGCAGATGCGTTTCATAGTGCGGTTCGGCAGGTAGAGGTGCAGGCATTCGATCACGCCGCCCTCGACGCGGATGAGGTCCTCTTCCAGACCAGCCGGGCAGAGCCAGACCATCCCCTCTGAGGCTTCACAGGTCTGCAAGTGCCCGCCGCCGCGCCGCTGGACCCGTGCGCGCCCGCCGAGGTTGATCGTCACCTTGGCCGCCGGGGAAAAGCAAGGTTCATATTCACACGGCTTGTGCCGCCAGGTCTCCGCCAGGATGTCCCGCCAGCCCAGCTCCCTGCTGGAGTTGAGACGTTCCGGATGTCCAGATTTGGCGCGGAACTGATGAAATACCTGCTCCATGGCCGTCTCGATTCCGTCCTACGGCGCCTCGTTCGAGGCGCCTGTGAACCAATTGTACGTTCTTGAAACGGAATATAACGGACTATAAACAGGGAGGCAACAATTTACAATGTAACTAGTGAAATAATTCTGCTCAATCCCTGCCCAAGATTGTGACCAAACATTAAGCATGAAATCTGACGGGTTCCGTCGAGATCGATGGATGGCCGGCCGGGCTCATCGCCCGGGCGCGCGGGTATCCGCCCCGCGGCCGAGCAGCGCCGGATTTGCATTTGCAGGCGTCGAAAATCTGCCGAACGGTCGTCTCGTCCGATCCGGGCGGCCCCGAGAGTATATAGAAAGTTGCGTTCGTCGGCTTGCAAATATGCAGACGTGTATCCGCGCCTCAGTTCGTCGGCCGACGAAGATCGAGCGTCAGCGGGAAATCCGAAGCGAGTTCGTCCTTGGGGATCGTCACCGGACCGGCGGTATGGCCGTGATCCTGGAAGCGCGCGAGCCGGCGGGCTTCCGCCTCGTAGGAATTGACAGGCGAGGTGTCGTAATTGCGTCCGCCGGGATGTGAGACGTGGTAGACGCACCCGCCGAGCGAACGCCCGCTCCAGGCGTCGAGAACGTCGAAGGTCAGCGGGACATGCGTCGGGATCGTCGGATGCATGCCGGACGCCGGCTGCCAGGCTTTGTAGCGCACGCCTGCGACCGCTTCTCCGACGACGCCGGTCGGATGCAGCGGCAGCTTGCGTCCGTTGCAGCTCACGACATGGCGCCCGGGATCAGTCCGCGCACCCGCACCTGCAGTCGCTCGACTGAGGAATCGACATAACGCACGGTGCCGCCGACCGCGCCCTCTTCGCCCAGCACATGCCAGGGCTCCAGCGCCGTGCGCACTTCCAGTTCGACGCCGCCGTGCTCGATGCGCCCGCACAGCGGGAATCGGAATTCGCGCTGCGCCTCGAACCATTGCGGATCGAATGCGTAGCCGGCGCTGGCGAGGTCGGCGAGCACGCCCATGAAGTCCTCCCAGACGAAATGCGGCAGCATGAACCGGTCGTGCAGATCGGTGCCCCAGCGCACCGGCGCGCCGCGCTGCGGCTCGCGCCAGAACCAGGCCATGAGCGCGCGCAGCAGCAATTGCTGGGCAAGGCTCATGCGCGCATCCGGCGGCATCTCGAACGAGCGGAACTCGACGAGCCCGAGTCGCCCGGTCGCGCTGTCGGGCGAATAGAGCTTGTCGATGCAGATCTCCGCGCGATGGGTGTTGCCGGTGACGTCGACCAGCAGGTTGCGGAACAGCCGGTCCACGACCCAGGCGGCGCGTTGACGCCGGGCATGGGCGTCTGCGCGAGCGCGATCTCGAGTTCGTGCAGCTGGTCGTCGCGCGCCTCGTCCAGCCGCGGCGCCTGACTGGTCGGTCCAATGAACAGGCCGGAGAACAGGAACGACAGCGAGGGATGGCGCTGCCAGTAAAGGATGAGACTCGCCAGCAGGTCGGGCCGGCGCAGGAACGGCGAATCCGCCGGCGTCGCGCCGCCGAGCACGACGTGGTTGCCGCCGCCGGTGCCGGTATGGCGCCCGTCGGTCATGAACTTGTCGGTGCCGAGCCGCGCCAGCCGCGCCTCTTCGTAGAGCGCTGTCGTCGTCTCGACCGCCTGCCGCCACGACGTCGGCGGGATGCACGTTGACCTCGATCACGCCGGGATCGGGCGTGACCTTGATCACGTCGACGCGCGGATCGTGCGGCGGCGGATAGCCTTCGATGCGCACGGGCGTGTTGTGCTCGCGCGCGACCGCCTCCACCGCTGCCAGCAATTCGAGATAGTCCTCCAGCGTCGCCACCGGCGGCATGAACACGCAGAGCACGCCGTCGCGCGGCTCGACGGTCATTGCCGTGCGCACCGCGGCGTCGGAGGCGAACTGCGTCTGGGTCCGGGCCGTCGGCGCCGGCGTCGCGTTCGGTCGGAATGCGGCGGGGGCGGGCAGCGGGCCGGCGCGGCTCCGAGGGATCGCGCGGCACGATATAGGGAAAATCGGCAGCCGCGACATGAGGCAGGCTCTTCATCGGCAGCCGAAGGCCGATCGGCGAGTCGCCGGGCACCAGCATCAGAGCCGCCCACGCCGCAAGCGGCCAGCGCTCGCTGCGCCAGTCGCGCCGCGGCCGCATTCCAGCGCTGAACCGGCAGAACGAAGCCTGTCGGCTTGGAAAGGCCGCGTTCGAACGTGCGCGCCATGCGCGCGCGCTCCTCGGGGTCCTCGAGCTTGGGATCGAGCGGGTCGACGTTGACCGGGAGCTGCTGTTCCTGCGTCAACCAATAGGCTGCGTCTTCGAAAGCAGGCAATATGTAGCCTCGGCTTGAGGCCGAGCCGGTCCGCGACCGCGATCGCGAGAGTCTCGGCCGCGCCGATCTCGGCCGGCGCGGCCTTGTCGGCGCTGCGCAGCGCGATCAGTTCCGGCGCGCCCCAGATCGGCTCGCCGTCCTTGCGCCAATAGAGCGAATAGGCCCATCGCGGCAGGCTTTCGCCGGGATACCACTTGCCTTGGCCGAAGTGCAGGAAGCCGCCGGGCGCAAAACGGTCGCGCAATCGCATGACCAGCGCTTCCGCGCGCGGCTCCTTGGTTCCGCCGACGGCGCCCGTGTTCCATTCGGGCGCATCGTAATCGTCGATCGAGACGAAGGTCGGTTCGCCGCCCATCGTCAGGCGCACGTCCTGCGCGACGAGGTCGCGGTCGACCTGTTCGCCCAGGGCGTCGAGCCTTCGCCAGGCCGTCGTCGGTGAAGGGCAGCGTCACCCGCGGCGCCTCGCGCAGCCGCGGCGACGTTCATTTCGAAGCCGAAGCTCGACGCCGGCCGGCTCGACCATGCCGGTGATCGGCGCCGCGGAGCGATAGTGCGGCGTCGGCGCAGAGCGGGAGATGGCCCTCGCCGCAGAACAGGCCCGAGGTCGCGTCCATGCCGATCCAGCCGGCGCCGGGGATATAGACCTCCGCCCAGGCGTGCAGGTCGGTGAAATCCTTGTCGGTGCCCTTCGGCCCTTCGATCGGGTCGACATCGGCCTTGAGCTGGATCAGATAGCCCGAGACGAAGCGCGCGGCGAGGCCGAGCCGGCGCAGGATCTGCACCAGCAGCCAGGCCGAGTCGCGGCACGAGCCCGAGCGCAGCGCGAGCGTCTCCTCGGGGTCCTGCACGCCCGGCTCCATGCGGATGACGTAGCGGATCATCTTCTGAAGTTCGGCGTTGAGCTCGACCAGGAACGGGATCGTGCGCCCGCGCCTTCCCGCTGTCTCGGCGACATATGTCTCGAGCAGCGGGCCGCCATCGGCTCGGGCGCGAGATAGGCGGCGAGCTCGATCTGCAGGTCGTCGGAATATTTGAACGGGAATTCCTCCGCATAGGGCTCGACGAAGAAGTCGAACGGATTGATCACCGCGAGCTCGGCGGTCAGGTCGACCTCGATCTTGAATTCCGATCACCTTCTCGGGAAAGACGAACCGCGCCAGCCAATTGCCGTGCGGGTCCTGCTGCCAGTTCACGAAATGCTGCGCCGGCTCGACCTTCAGCGAATAGCTCGGCACCCGCGTGCGGCAATGCGGCGCCGGCCGCAGCCGGATCGACTGCGGGCCGAGCGCGACCGGGCGGTCGTAGACATAGGTCGTGACGTGGTGAAGACCGACAAGAATCGCCAAGGGCAGGGGTTCCGATCATGAATTGCGAGGGGCCCAGCCGCCCATGCAAGCGCCGCGCCGTTGGGCCGGATTGGCTGCGACGGCGAAAGGAATGTCAATGGCGGCGGCGCCCGGACCGGAGCGCAGGGTTCGGGAAGCCGACGCCCTGCGTCGGAACTGTCGGCGCGTTTGGGATTGACGGAGACTTGAGCTTCAGGTGTATTACATATCGTAACAGTTGTTTTGTCCACGTCCTCTATCGCCATGCGTCGGATGTCTCGTCGAACCCGTCGCGCCGCCCGTGCGGTCGCCCTCGCCCTTGCGCTCGCCTGTCCGCTGAAAGCAGAGGCGCGCGACGACGCGGAACTGGCGTTTATCGCGCGTTATCGCTGCGCCGTGGTCCAAACCCTGGAGGCGATCCACGCCACGCCGATGGAAACGGCGGAAGACCAGAACCAATTCCTCATCCTGAAATCCGCCGGACGCGCCGGCCAACTACGTCCAATGCGTCCTGATCGACTGGGACAAGGGCGCCATTTGCGAAGCCGCATCCGGCTATTTCGAGCTTCAGGGCTCGGAGCGCCGACACCTGGTCACTGGGGCGGGGCTGCAGGCCCTGGTCAGGCTCGGCTTTTCCCCCGACAACTCCAAGGCAATTTCGTTCGCAAATTTCCGGTCGCGAGCCCGCAGGGATTTCCTGCGCTCGCCGATTTCCTCCTATCCGCGCTTTACGAAGGGTTCGCAGGCCACGCGGGGATGCGCATCCTCATCGACGCCCCCGACGCCGACCCCGATCAAATCGAGACCGTATGCCGGCCCGTGAGCTGAGGGCTTGGGACAAAGGTCTCCTGAAACCCGCCCCAGTCGGGTTAGACGTCGTCGGGAATTCATGCGATTTCCGGCGTCGCCAAAAAAACTGTTGTCGCGGACTTAGACGACTACGCAATACGCATCTCGGACGCAGCGGGCGAACTGTCAGAAAGCCTGCAATGGGCTTCGCCGGTCCTGCTCGATTGCGCCGCCGCGATCGCTCGGCGGCAAGGCGTACGGATCGACCCATGGGCGGCCGGTCGATTAGTTTCCTGCCCGTCGGCTTCCTGACCGGCTTCCCCGCCTTTCCGGTCTCGACGCGCGGCTCCCGCGCGCCAGCGTCCTGCTGACGACGCTCTGTCTGCACCGGCTTGGGGTTCAGTGACGCGCGTATGGACTCATAAGGGGTTCCAAACTGCTGCGACCGCACGGCGCGGAAGAGACCGGCAATTCGGTCTGGCGGGCGGGCAGGGGCGACCGATCCGAGGCTTGAGCGGCGGCCCGGGCGCGCTCCCGAAAGACGAACGCGCTGCGACGCCGGAGAATCCGCTCTTTCAGCCCAAACCGCTTTCGAACTTGTTCGAGGTCTGCGCCCGGATCGACGCCGAGCGCACGACATGTCCGCAGTCAAGCCGCAACTGGAATCGCTCGGCCGTCCGAAGCCGGCGCAAGTCCAGAATATGCGAGATGACCATCGAGGCTATCGACAGCGCGATGACCGGCGCCGACAACAGCATCACGAAATGCGAAGAAAAGGCGAATGACATCTTCAATCCCTTCGATATGGCCTCGCAGGAGGGCTTGAAACCGCCGAACCCTGAGCCAAACGGACGCGTGACTTCAACTCAACTACGCGCCGACTGCAAATCGGCCTCATTGGGTTAGTAAATCGCGACGCTCAAAAAGCTGACTGGGCCCGTAAGCTGGCTGTAAGCTTCGATTTTGCCGGACGACAAAGGGCTCGCCGCACGGCGCCGGCGGTGGCGACAACCCGAGCATCGGCAAGCCGTCGGCGAAATCGTGAATGCGAGAGCGGAATTCGCGCCAAGTTCAGGCTGCGTCGCGGCTCTGGAGTTTGGCGCCGCGCGGCCTGGCCAGCGCTCCGCGGCGCGTTTCGGGGCCTGGCCGATCGCCTGGCCGAGGAGCGGCTGATCGCGGGTCACGCTGACGTAGCTGAACGTCCTCTTCGGCAAGAAAATCCTGCCGCCCGCTCGTTGCGTCGGGACGGCCCGCAGTTCGGAACTTTCGTCAAGCCGAGCCCGCGCGGCGATCAGGCCGCGACGCGCAGGGTGTCGACCGATATCGCGACACGATTTCTGCCCTCGCGTTTGGCCTCGTAGAGCGCCGCGTCGGCGCCGGCGATCAGCTTCTCCACATCGCCGTCGCAACTCGGCGTAGCCGCGAAGCCGATGCTCATCGTGATCTGCGCGCAGGCGCCGTTCCAGACGATCGGGCGCGCGGCGAAGGTCGCCCGCAAGCTTTCCGCGAATTGCAGCGCCTCGCTGCGCAGGACCCCGCCGAGCAGCACGATAAATTCCTCGCCGCCCTGACGGCCGATGACGACCTGCCTGTGGCGCGCCGCAGCCTCGCGCAACACTTCGGCGACCTGACGCAGCGCGGCGTCGCCGAAGACGTGGCCGTGTTCGTCATTGACCTGCTTGAAATAGTCGAGGTCGCATAGCAGCGCCGCGGCCGGGCCGCCGCGCACGCCCGGCGAGGCAGCCATCGCGACGGCGGCCGCATCGAAGCCGCGCCGGTTGAGCAGGCCGGTCAGCGGGTCGGTGCTGGCGAGTTTTTCGAGTTCGTCTCGCAAGAGGTTGAGCTGTTGCAACGTTCCGACGCTGCGCAGAGCGATCGGCGGCGTGAAGGCGACGATTTCGAACAGCGTCAGCAGCATCGAATACCGAAGCATGGCGCCGGCGCTGAAGGTCCGTGAGAAATCGCCGCCGCAGAGCCAGATCACGGCCAGAAGGGTCGTCGGCAATCCGACCGCGAGCGCGATGCAGGTCTGGATCGCGATCCAGCGGGCCACTTGACCATTTGTACGCAGAATAGGCGCCAATGCGTTCATCCCGAACTGGAAAGTCGGGTTGACGATAGGGAAGACTTGAAAACGAAACGTGAATGCGAACGCTACGATCCCCCGATTGCCCCGCCGCAGCGCGAGAAGATCGGGGATAACCCCGGGGTTCAAGTCTCCGGCGCCCGAAATTCGGGTCGATGTCGGGTCAACTGCCCGTCTTGTTGGGATCGCGCCAGGCGCGCTCGAACGGCAGCCGCCAGGCGTTCGGCGCGATGAGCTGGTGGACCGATTTCGGGCCCCAGGAATCCCGGGATAGAGCCGCACCGGCGGCGGCGCCTCCAGCAGCGGCACCGAAACCTCCCACAGCCGCTCGATGCCCTCGGCGGTCGTGAACAGCGTGTGGTCGCCGCGCATCGCGTCGAGGATCAGGCGCTCGTAGGCCTCGAGCACGTCGCCGACGAGGCCGGTGTCGTGCATCGCGAACTGCAGGCTCAGCTTGTCGAGCCGCATGCCGGGCCCGGGGCGCTTGCCGTAGAACGACAGCGACATCTTCGAGGCGTCCGCGAGGTCGAAGGTCAGGTGGTCGGGGCCCTGCGCGCCGACGCCCGAGCCGGCCGGGAACATGCTCTTGGGCGGCTCGCGGAACGCGATCGAGATGATGCGCTGGCCCTCGGCCATGCGCTTGCCGGTGCGCAGGAAGAACGGCACGCCGGCCCAGCGCCAGTTGTCGATCGAGCATTTCAGCGCGATGAAGGTCTCGGTGTCGGATTCCGGATCGACGCCCGTCCTCGGCGCGATAGCCGACGTACTGCCCGCGCACGACGTCGCTCGGGTCGATCGGCAGCATGCAGCGGAAGACCTTGTTCTTCTCCTCGCTGATCGGCTGCGGCTCGAGCGCGGTCGGCGGCTCCATCGCCATGAAGGCGAGGATCTGGAACAGGTGCGTCACGACCATGTCGCGATAGGCGCCGGTCTGCTCGTAGAAGCCGACGCGCTTGCCGAGGCCCAGCGTCTCCGGCACGTCGATCTGCACGTGGTCGATGAAGTTGCGGTTCCAGATCGGCTCGAACAGGCCGTTGGCGAAGCGGAAGGCGAGGATGTTCTGCGCCGGCTCCTTGCC
This sequence comes from uncultured Pseudomonadota bacterium, assembly GCA_963809055.1. Taxonomy (GTDB): domain Bacteria; phylum Pseudomonadota; class Alphaproteobacteria; order Rhizobiales; family Beijerinckiaceae; genus Roseiarcus. The sequence continues at coordinate 248,285 of CAWEID010000016.1, forward strand.
GAGGAAATGGTCGATGCGGAAGATCTGGTCCTCGGCGAAGACCTCGTGCAGCCTGCGCGTTGAGCGCCATGGCGCTGGCCAGATCGGTGCCGAACGGCTTTTCCATGACGATGCGCGAGCGCTCGACGAGGCCCGCCTCGGCCAGCAGCCTCACCGCCGGCAGCGCCGCGTTGGGCGGCACGCTGAGATAGTGCAGGCGGCGGCTCTCGCCGCCGAGCGCCGTTTCGGCCTCGTCCACCGCCGCGGCGAGCGCTCGGGGCCGGCCGAAGCGGCACATAGTCGAGCAAGGCCGCGAAGGCGGCCCAGTCGGCCTCGTTGATCTTTCGCGGCGAGAATTCATCCAGCGCGCCGCGCACGACTTCGCGGAAGCCGTCGGCGTCGATGTCGTCCAGCGAGACGCCGATGATCCGGCAGCCGGGGATGAAGCCGGCGCTGACAGATGGAACAGGCCCGGCAACAGCTTGCGCTGCGCGAGATCGCCCGTGGCGCCGACGAGCACGAGGACTTGCGGGTTCTTCGGCCCGACGCCGGGGGAATCTTCGCCAATCTGCTCATCCCGTATGCTGATGCGCCCGATCGCGCGAGGGATCAAGCGCCGTTCCCGACGCCCTGCAATTCGGCGCCTGAAACGGGTTACCGCGCCAGCTTGACGTTAGAACGACGCGGCTTGCGCGGAGATGGAGGGGGCTCGAGGGGCTTTGAGCGTGATCAGCGTTCCCCCATGGCCGTCGCTCGAAGCGACGAAGCTGGAGGACGTGTAGGCTCCAAGGAAAGCGATGCCGACCGTGCTCGCGCCCTCAGAGAGCGTGAGAGTTCCCCCCGTCCCGCTTCCGTTTCCGGCATTGCTGAATGTCGTGGAGCCGCGCGCGAAGCCGAAAGAGGCCAGATCCACGGCGTCGGTCGCGGCCATGCCGCTCACGGTTCCGGTAAAGGACGAGGGCGCGCCCGGCCAGAGCGTCGCGTCGGCTCCCGCGCAGGTCACGTCGCCGCGGTGCGCCGAATCGATTTCGAGCGCCTCGCCCGCCCCGATTGAAATCGCCGCTCCCAAGGCGCTCGGCGCGAGCAGCGGCGGCTCGCCGATGTCGATGCCGCCGTTCCCATCGGAACCGTTTCGGAAGACGCGGACCGTCTATTTTTTCAGATACGGCGCGAGCAGCGCCAAGTCCGCGGCGCCGAGGCGGTCGCTGGCGGCCAGGGCCTGGTGCCAATAGGGATAGAGCAGCGTCGGCTGGCTGACCTTGTCGAGCCGGGCGCGCTCCTCCGCCGTCAGTTCGATCTCGACGCTGGCGAGGTTGTCCTTGAACTGCGCCTCGTTGCGCCCGCCGATGATCAGCGACGTCACGCCCGGCCGGCCGAGCAGCCAGGCGAGCGCGATGCGCGCCGCCGAGACGCCGTGCGCCTCGCCGATCGCGACCAGTTCGTCGACGATGTCCCACAGCTTGCCTTCGTCCGCGATCGGCGGCTCGTTCCAGCCGGCCGTCTGGCGCGTGCCCTCCGGCGCGGCCTTGTTGCGACGGTGCTTGCCGGACAGCAGGCCGCCCGCGATCGGGCTCCAGACCAGCACGCCGAGCTTCTGGTCGAGCGAGATCGGGATCAACTCGTATTCGGCCTCGCGCGCCTGCAAGGTGTAGTGGATCTGCTGCGATACGAAGGGAATGCGGCCGTCGCGGCGCGCGACCTCCATCGCCTTCATCACGTGCCAGCCGGAGAAATTCGAGCAGCCGACGTAGCGCACCTTGCCGGCGCGCACGAGGCTGTCGAGCGCTTCCATCGTCTCTTCCAGCGGCGTCAGGCCGTCCCATTGATGCACCTGATAGAGGTCGATGACGTCGGTGCGCAGGCGCCTGAGGCTGGCTTCGCAGGCGTGGATCAGATGCCAGCGCGACAGGCCGCGATCGTTCGGGCCCGGGCCCATCGGAAAGCGCGCCTTGGTGGCGATCAGCATGCCCGGCTTGCGCTTGCCGCCCATCGCCTCGCCGATCAGTTCCTCCGAATCGCCGCCCGAATAGACGTCGGCGGTGTCGATCAGGTTGACGCCGGCGTCGGCGACGAGGTCGATCAGCGCGGCGGACGTCGTCGAGGCGAGATTGCCGACCTTGGCGAAATGGCCCTTGCCGCCGAAGGTCATCGTGCCGAGCGTCAGGACCGAGACCTTCAGCCCCGAGCCGCCCAAGAGCCTGTATTCCATTGCATCACTCCGTGAATAGACGCCGGTAACGCCATTTCCTTTGCGCCGATTCTCAGGCATAAGCCACCCGGGAGGGGGCTAACATGTCGGCTTGCCAGAGGCAAAACCGGAGCCCGAATGAGAGCGCTGCTCTGCGCGAACCCGGGCGAACTCAAACTGGTTGAGCGTCCCGTGCCCGCGCCCGCGCCGCGATCGGCCCTGATCCGGCTGCGCCGCGCCGGCGTTTGCGGCACCGACCTGCATATCTTCGAGGGCACGCAGCCCTATTTCGCCTATCCCCGCGTCATCGGTCATGAACTCTCCGGCGAGATCGAGGCGGCGGGCGAAGGCGGCAAGCGTTCAAGATCGGCCAGCGCGGTCGTCGATCATTCCCTATCTCCATTGCGGCCATTGCGTCGCGTGCCGGCGCGGGAAGACCAATTGCTGCCAGACGCTCAACGTGATCGGCGTGCACAGCGACGGCGGCATGGCCGACTATGTCTGCGTTCCCGACGGCAATATCGTCGACGCGAGCGGCATCAGCCTCGACGAAGCGGCGATGGCCGAGTTTCTGGCCATTGGCGCACATGCGGTGCGGCGCGCGAGATCTCGGCGGGCCAGCGCGTGCTGGTCGTCGGCGCCGGACCGATCGGCGTCGCGGTCGCGATCTTCGCCAAGGCGCGCGGCGCCGAGGTCACCGCGCTGGACACGCGCGAGGACCGGCTCGCATTCTGCCGCGACGGCGATCGGCGTCGATCATAGTCGTGCGCGCCGACGCGGACGCGCGCGACGGCGCTGGCCGAGCTGACCGCGGCGATTTCTACGATATCGTGTTCGACTGCACAGGCTCCGCAAGCGCGATGGCGACGGGATTCGATTATGTCGCGCACGGCGGCGCCTATGTGCTGGTCAGCATCGTGCTCGGGGACATCACGTTCGCCGATCCGGAATTCCACAAGCGCGAGACCACGCTGCTCGGCAGCCGCAACGCGACGCGCGAGGATTTCGACGCGGTGTTCGCAAGCATGCGCGCAGGGGAGATTCCGACCGCCGCGCTCGCCACCCATCGCGGCTCGCTCGACGAAGCGCCGCAACGCTTCGCCGAACTGGCTGAAGCCCGAGAGCCGGCGTCGTCAAAGCGATCATCGAGATCTGAGCGATGACCTTCCCGATCCTGCAGTTCGGCACCAGCCGGTTCCTGCAAGCCCATTTCGACCTGTTCGTCGACCAGGGCTATGTCGATGGCTCAGGCAAGGGTCGGATCGCGCGTCGTGCAGACGACCTCGTCGCCCGAGAGCGCGCGCCGGCTCGCCTTCTTCAATACCGGGGCAGCCCTATGTCGTGCGCGATGCGCGGCCTCGAGGGCGAGAGGCTGATCGACGAGGAAGTCGCGTCTCGAGCATCGGCCGCGGCGTCGACGCCAACGCGGACTGGCCGCAAGTGCGAGCGCCTGTTCAACGAGGCGCGCTGGGTGGTCTCCAATACCGGCGATCGCGGCTACGAACTGAGCGAGGGCGAAAGCGCCGGACGGCCGGTCCCCCGCGCGTTTCCGGCCAAGCTCGCCAAACTGCTGTCATGCGCGTTTCGCGCCGGCGCGGCGCCGCTCGACGTTTTTCCCCTGCGAGCTGATCGAGGACAACGGCGACAAGCTGCGCGCGTTGGTGCTCCAAATCGCGCGCGAATGGGGGCTGCGGCGGGGAATTCGAGCGTTGGGCGGGCGAACAGTGCCTCTGGATCAATTCGCTCGTCGACCGCATCGTCTCCGAGCCGCTCGAGCCCGCCGGCGCGGTCGCCGAGCCCTATGCGCTCTGGGCGGTGGAGAACCGCGCCGGGCCTCGCCATGCCCTGCGCGCCATCCCGAGCGTCGTCGTCACCGACGATCTCAAGCGCTACGAGCGGTTGAAGCTGTTCATCCTCAATCTCGGCCACACCTACCTGACCGAAGGTTGGGCCGCGCGCGGCGGCGGCGATAAAATGCTGACGCGGCAATTGCTCGAGGACCCGCGATCCGCGCGGACCTCGAGGACCTCTACGAGCGCGAGGTGCAGCCGGTGTTCGACGCGCTCGGCCTCGGCCAAGAGGCGCGCGAATATCGCGAGAGCGTGATGACGCGCTTCCGAAATCCGTTCCTCGACCACTATCTCGCCGATATCTATCGCAATCATGCGGCCAAGAAGGAACGCCGCTTCGGCGGGCTGATCGCGCTGGGGCGCCAATGCGGCCTCGATCTCGCCCAGCCGAGGCTTCATGCCGGGCTGGCGGGGTAGGCCCGGGGGGACCGCGTCCATCCCGCCGCCGGCTTGCCCGGATCGGCGAAATATGGCCAATGTCCCGCCCGGTTGACGTTTCCCGCACGTTGGAGCCCCTCATCGTGATGTCCCCTACGTTCCTCTCCGCCGGTCGCGCGCTCGCGACCGCGGTCGCATTGGTCGTCGGCCTCGGCTTCGCCGCGACAGCCTTGGCCAAGGACCCGCCCAAACCGGACCGCACCGTAGACATGGCGACGTTGCTGCAACCCGGTCCGCTGCCGGAACTCACCCTCGGCGACCTCAAGGGCGTGCCGATCGTGGAATATGGCTCGCTGACCTGCCCGCACTGTGCGGTCTTCGCTCGCGAAACGCTGCCCAAGCTCAAGGCGGCCTATATCGACACCGGCAAAGTCTATTTCATCTTCCGAGAGTTCTCGCGCAATCCGCTCGACGTCGCCGCCTTCATCCTCGCGCGCTGCGTCGGCGACGACAAGGCGCTGGCGACCATCGACCTGTTGTTCGCCCAGCAGGACAAATGGGCCTTTGTCGACAATCCGCTCGAGCCGCTGATCGCGGCCGTCCGGCCGACCGGCCTCAGCCATGACAAGGCGATGGAGTGCCTGAAGGATCAGTCGAAGGCCGAAGCGATGCAGAAGATCGCGAAGAACGCGGATACGCTGATCAAGCTCCAGGGCACGCCGACCTTCATCATCGGCGGCAACGTCTATGGCGGCGAACTCAGCATGGACGATCTCGACGCGATCCTGAAACCCTTGCTGAAGTGAGGGCCAGCGCTTGTAAGCCGGGCTCGGCGAGCCCGGCTGCAAGCGGCTAGCCCGGCGTTGCGATTCCTCCTCACCAACTCAGCCAACGGCGCCCGGCCAAGCCCCGACCGCCACCACGATCAGAGTCGCAAGCGGATACCAACTCGCCACGAAGAGGGGCGAATCATCGGTGCAATTGGTCGCGTAGATCGTCGCCGCGACCCCGGCGGAGGCCGAGCCGGCAAGTGCGCCGGTCAGTGCGGGATAACGCGGCGCGCCTTCGCGCAGGGCCGCGATCAGCGCGCCGAGCGGCGGTATCGAGAGCAGCGGGATCAGCGTCAGGCAGTGATACCAGTTGGTGCCGACAAGCCTGACGCCCCAGAGTTCGCGCGGAACGGTCGTAAGTTCGACCATGACCGCTCCGATCAACAGCACAAACGGCGCGACGAGCCATCCGGCGAGCGCGCCGGGGCTGGCCTCGGGCCTGGAGAGCCTGAGGCACAGCAGCGCCGACGGCAGCAGCAGCGCGAGCGTATCGACGAATTTGAGATTGAAGCGGACCGTGTGCGCGGCCTCGGCGAAATCCGGCCGCGGCCCCAGCGCAGTCATGAACAGCGCGAGGCTGACGAGCGCGCCGGCGCCGAGCGCCAGGGCGACGCGGCGCCCGATTGGGACGATGGGCGCTTTCGAATCCGCGGCGAGCGCGGCGATGAGATCTTCGGTCTTCATGAGTTCGTCCGCCTCCAGGCATCGGCGAGCGATTTCAGCGCGCGATGCAGGGCCACGCGAACCGCGACCTCGGTCATGGCGAGCCGCGCCGCGGTGGCGGCAATGGATTGTCCGTCGAGCGAGATCGATTTGACGATGTCGCGCGCCCTCGGGCTCAGGCTCTCCATCAGTCGCTCGATATCCGAGCGCGAATGCGGGTCCTCTTCGGGCGGCGCCGGCAGGACGCCCTCGAAATCCTCGATCGGCTCGTAACGGCGCACGCCGCGCCGACGCATGGCGTCGATGATCTTGTGGCGCGCAATCGCATTGACCCATGGGGTTAGCTTGACGCCGCCGTCCCAGGTCTGCCGCTTCAGGTGAATGGCCAGCAAAGTCTCTTGCACGACATCCTCAACATCCGCGTCGCCAACCCGCGCGCGGGAAAAGGCTCCCCGCGCCATCGGCCGCACCGCGCGGCCGATTTCCTCCAGCAGACGGCGGTAAGCCGCCTCGTCGCCGGATAGGGCCGCGCGCATCATGCCCGCCCATTTCTCCTCGACCGGACTCCCGGACGGTTCCTCGCTCATACGTCCTTCGCCCCAGTTCCGACATTGTTACGGTCGTACGACAAAAAAGGCAGATATAATCGCGGAAGGCCGCGCGCGCGCCGTGTAACACGCGCTGGGCCCGGCGCGAAGATGGCTACGAACCCGCTGAATCGAGGAATGCCCGTGTCGATGTCCCGCCCCATCGTCCCCCGCCACGCCGCAGCGTTGCCCGCGAGGGCCGGCGTCGGCCTGAAGCCCGAGCATATCGACGTTATCTTGGCCGAACGCCCGGACGTCGGGTTTTTCGAAATCCATGCGGAAAATTATATGGGCGCAGGCGGCCCGCCGCACCGGCGGCTGGAGGCGATCCGTTCGCTTTATCCGATCTCGCTCCACGGGGTCGGTCTTTCCATCGGTTCGCCGCGACCGCTCGACAGGGAACATCTTGCGCGTCTGGCGGACCTCATTCGCCGCTATGAACCCGGCCTGTTCTCCGAACACCTCGCCTGGTCGAGCCATGACGAGGGCTTCCTCAACGACTTGTTGCCTCTGCCCTACACCGACGAGACCCTGGCGATCGTCTGCGCCCATATCCAGGAGACCCAGGAAGCGCTGGGGATGCGGATGCTGCTCGAGAACCCCTCGACCTATATCCGGTTCGCCCAGAGCGACATTCCGGAGACCGAATTCCTCGCCGAGATCGCGCGTCGCACGGGTTGCGGTCTGCTGCTGGACGTCAACAACATCGCGGTCTGCGCGACCAACCACGGTTTCGACCGCGACGCCTATCTCGACGCCTTCCCGATGGAACATGTCGGCGAGATCCACCTTGCCGGCTTCGCCGAGAGCGAGGACGAGGCCGGCTATCCGCTTTGGATCGACGCCCATGACTCGCCGGTGCGCGATCCTGTCTGGGCCCTTTACCAGCGCGCGATTGCGATGGCGGGCGCCCGCCGACCCTGATCGAATGGGACAATGACGTGCCGGATTGGCCGACCTTGCAGGCCGAGGCCAAGCGCGCGGACCGCCGTGCGGCCAAGGCCGTCGCCGCAGTACAAGCCGGAGCCTATCGCCATGCGGTTTGAGACGGTGATATCCTCCTTCGCCGAGGCGGTCGCCGATCCTGCGCGCGCGGTTCCTTCACAGACGCTCGGACGCGACGGCCGGCCCGATGCGCGGCGCTTCTCGGTCTACCGCAACAATGTCGCGGTCGGCCTGATCGCCTCGCTGGAAATGCGCTTTCCGGTGACGCGCAGGCTCGTCGGCGACGATTTCTTCCGCGCCATGGCCGGCGCTTTCGTCTCCACGCACAAGCCGCGGACGGCGGTGCTGATCTTCTATGGCGCCGACTTCCCCGAGTTCATCGCGGGCTTCGCCCCGGCCCGCGACGTCCCTTTTCTCGCCGACGTGGCGCGGCTCGAGAACGCCTGGGTCGAGGCCTATCACGCGGCGGAGGCGACGCCCCTGGAACTCGCCGATCTCGCAACGATCGCGTCCGAGCGGCTGGCGGAGACGCGCTTCGACTTTCACCCCTCCGTGCGGATGCTGCGCCTCGCCCATCCCGCGGCCTCGATCTGGGCGGGCCATCAACGTGACGGCGAGCCCGAACCGCCTCAGCATTGGCGGCCGGAAGACGCGCTCGTCGCACGCCCGCGCGCCGATGTTTCAGTGCGCATCCTGCCGCCGCTCGGCCACGAATTCGCCGCCGCGCTGAAGGACGGCGCTACGCTCGCCGAGGCCGCCGCGCCGCTCATCGAGAGCGGCGCCGATCCCGGTTCCCATCTCGTCGGCCTGATCGAGGCCGGCGCGCTCACCCGCATCCGCTAGAGGAGCCTTCCATGACGACGTCTGCTGCTGCCGCGCCCGCCGCGGCCGCCAATCCGCTCGCCCAATTCACGCTCGCCGCCTTCGGACTTTTCCCGATGTCGCTGACCATGCTTGTGCTGCGCGTCACCCTCGCGATGCCGTTCTGGAAATCGGGCCTGACCAAATGGGACGATTGGTTCACGCTCTCGTTCGGCGCGCAGGCGCTATTCACCGATGAATTCAGGCTGCACATTCTCGGCGGCGAATATCCCTTTCCCGCGCCGCTGCTGATGGCTTACGCGTCCGCAATCGGCGAGGTGACGCTGCCGGTCCTGCTCGTGCTGGGACTGGGCACGCGTTACGCTGCGCTGGGGCTGCTCTTCATGACCGCGATCATCCAGCTCACCGTTCCCGACGGCTGGCAGAACTTCCATCTGCCCTGGGCCGCCATGGAACTGGCGATCCTGACCTTCGGGCCGGGCAAGATCGCCTTGGATTACGTGCTCGGCTTGGACAGGGTCTCGCGGCCGACATAGGCGGGGCGAAGCGCGCGCTCCCTACCTTTGCCGCCCGGACAGATCAGCGGCGTTTCCCGCGCGATCGAGGGCCACGCGGTCGGGTTCGGCGAGCCCGCCCGGACGGCCGCGCCAACAAAACGCTTGCGTTCGCCGCCCAAAGCTTATTGTTCGAAGGCGAATCTTCGGAACCGGGCGGGGCGGCGGTGGAGCGCATCTTACGGGCGGCGATTAACAGTTGGCGCGGCTGGCGAGCCGCGTTTCGCAGCGAGGCGGCGTTTCGGCAGGAGGCGATCCTGCTCGTCCTGGCGATCCCTGCGGCGGTGTGGCTGACGCCCGACGGCTGGAGGCGACTGCTGCTGATCGGCGTCCTGCTGATCGTAATGGCGGCCGAATTGTTGAACACCGCCATCGAGAAGCTCGCCGACTTTCTCACGCTCGAGCGGAACGAGATCATCGGCCAGATCAAGGATATGGGTTCGGGCGCGGTGACAATGGCGATCGTGATGGCGGCCGCGACCTGGTTGCTCGCGTTGAAGGAATTCGTTTGGGGCTAGCGCCGCCCCTGGCGGTCAGCCTCGCCGAGGCCGGTACTTCCTGTTCCGGAGCCGGGTGTCTCTTGGCGGTCGGGTTCGGCGAGCCTGGCTTCGATCCGGCGCAATCAACCGCGGGTCTGCCCTGTCCCGCGCACCCGATATTTGAACGTGCAGAGCTGTTCGACGCCGACAGGCCCGCGCGCATGCATGCGGCCCGTGGCAATGCCGATCTCGGCGCCGAATCCGAACTCGCCGCCGTCGGCGAATTAAGTCGAAGCGTTGTGCAGCACGATCGCCGAAGTCGACCTCTTTCAGGAAACGCTCGGCGGCGGCGGGATCTTCGGCAACAATGCAATCGGTGTGATGCGACCCGTAAGCCTCGATATGCTCGATTGCGGCGTCCAGTCCGTCGACCACCCGAACCGCGATGATCGCATCGAGATATTCGGTGCGCCAGTCTTCCTCGGTAGCCGGAGCGACCGCAGGAATGAGAGCGCGCACGCCGGCGTCGCCGCGCACCGCGCAGCCCGCCGCGATCAGCCCGTCAACCAGAGGCTTCAGCATCGTCGGGGCCGCGGCGCGATCGACGAGCAGCGTCTCCGCCGCGCCGCAAACGCCGGTGCGGCGCATCTTGGAATTGACGACGATCTTCTGCGCCTTTTCGAGATCGGCGGACTTGTCGACATAGACATGCACGATGCCCTCGAGATGGGCGAACACCGGTACGCGCGCCTCGCGCTGCACCCGATCGACGAGGCTCTTGCCGCCACGCGGCACGATCACGTCGAGCGCTCCGCCCAGGCCTTCCAGCATTTCGCCGACGGCCTCGCGGGCGGCGAAAGGCGCGCGCGAGATCGCGGCCTCGGGCAATCCGGCCTCGGCGAGGCCGGCCACGAGGCAGGCGTGGATCGCTGCGGAAGAATGGAAACTGTCGGAGCCGCCGCGCAGCACGACCGCGTTGCCGCTCTTCAGGCAAAGCGCGCCTGCATCCGCGGTCACGTTCGGCCGGCTTTCGTAGATTACGCCGACGACGCCGAGCGGCGTCGCGACGCGCTCGATTCTGAGGCCGTTCGGCCGCTCGAAGGTCGCGAGCACGCGCCCGACCGGATCGGGCAAGGCTGCGACCTCCTCGACCCCGCGCGCAATGGCCTCGACGCGCTTTTCGTCAAGCGCGAGCCTATCCAGGAAGGCCGGGGTGAGGCCGCGCGCCTTCGCCTCCGTCAGATCGCGCGCATTGGCCGCGAGGATTTCGGCCAAGCGCTCGCGCAAGAGCCGCGCTCCGGCTACGAGCGCGCGCGTCTTCACCGGCGCGGGCGCATTGGCCACGATTCGGGCCGCCGCGCGGGCTTGCGCGCCGATCGCGCGCATGGCGTCGCGAATGTTGGGTTCCTGGGGGCGTAGAGCGGCGAGAGAGGTCATGGGCTTGCGACGCTGGATAAGGTGAGGCGACCGCTTACCACGTCCAGGCCGGGGCTGGAACTGGGGCGCGCCGAGGCCTCCGTCATGGCCCCATCCGCAAATAGCGCGTCAAGTGCCGATCCAGCAGGTTCGCCCGCCAGCCCAGGACGCGCGAGGAGACGAGATTCTTCGAGCTGTAGAACAGCAGCGGCGCCAGGGGTTGGTCTTTGAGCGCGATCGCCTCGGCTTGCGCCAAGATCTTCGCGCGCGCGGCAAGATCGCGCTCGTTCTCGGCTCTGGCCAGCAGCGCGTCATAGGTGGGGTTGGCGTAATGCGAATAATTCAGGCCGACATTGTCGCTCTTGAGCAGGAACAGGAAGTTCTGCGGGTCGGAATAGTCGCCGATCCAGCCCCCGCGCGCGACGTCGAAATCGCCGCCCGAACGCAACAGCGCATAGTGGGTTTTCAGGTCCGTATTGACGAGGCTCGCCGTCACCCCGAGCGGTTTCCACATGTCGGCGATCGCGACGGCTGTCGCCCTGTTGTTCTCGCTGGTGTTGAAGCGAATCTCGACATTGAGCGGCTTGCCGCCGGGGCCGTAGCCGGCGTCTTTCAGCAGCGCCTTGGCCTGATCCTCCGCGTCGATCGGCGCAAGCGCGGCAAATTCCGGCTCGACCGGCTGCCCGTAATCGGCGATGCCCGGCGGCACGAGGCTCAAGGCGGGCAGCATGCGCGCCCCCCAGATCTTGTCGGCGAGAAAATCGCGATCAATCGTCATGGAGAGCGCGTTGCGCACCCGCCGGTCGCTGAACGGCGGCTTTCGGGTGTTGAACGCGAGATAGAAGACCCCGAGGCTTGGCGTGATGTGGAACTCGTCCTTGAAACGTTCGCGGATGAAGGGAATTTGGTCGGCGGGCGCGTCGGTGTAGCTGTCGATCTCACCGGCCTCGAAACGGCGCAGCGCGGCCGAGCGGTCCTCCAAAGGCAGGATGATCTCGCGCTCTATCTCGACATTCCCGGCGTCGTGGAAGCGCGGATTGCGCATGAGCACGATACGGTCGTTCGGGGTGAACTCGGCCAGAGTGTAGGCGCCATTGCTGACGAGATTGCCGGGGCGGACGAAATCGCGCCCATTGGCCTCTACATTGCGCGGATTGACCGGCGCCGCCGTCTGGTGCGCGAGCAGCCCGAGGATGTAGGGCGTCGGTCTTTCCAAATTGATCTCGAGCGTATGCGCGTCGCGCGCCACGACCCCGAGCGTCTCGGGCGCCGCCTTGCCGGTGTTGACCGCCTCGCCATTCTTCAGCGCGTAAAACAGGTTGGCATATTGCGCGCCGGTCGCGGGATCGAGCAGCCGGCGGAACGAATAGACGAAATCCGAGGCGACGATCGGATCTCCGTTCGACCATTGTGCGTCCCGCAGCTTGAAGACGTAACTCAAGCCATCCGGGCTTGCCGTCCAACTCTCGGCGACGCCGGGGACGATCGCGCCGCTCGCGTCGTAACTGACGAGCCCTTCGAAAAGGTCGTAAATCACGTCGGCCTCGACGACGGTCGCAGTCTTGGCCGGGTCGAGCGTCTCCGGTTCGCCCGCCGCGCCGCGACGGTAGAGGCTTTCGGCGTTTGCCAGGTGCGCGCACAGGAACAGGGCGGCGAGGCCGACTGCTGACGCGAACAGGTTGCGACGGCGGATGGCCAGAATGACGCTATTCCTCGAATCGCCCATGCAACCCGCGGGCTTCCAGCGGGCATTGTCGTTCTTATTGGCGGTTCCGCAAGGCGTCAGGATTTGCCCATCCAAGCGCTCGCGACGAATTGAAGCCGGACCCAGCTCCGAATTCGGCGCTGGCCAGGACTTGCGGCCTTGCGCGGCCGTCGCCACATCTCAAGCTGCGAAGCGGCTCGGAAGGGCCGCGCAGGGGAGACGGGAATGGGAACTTTCGAGCAGCGCGAAGCCAGCTTCGAGAGGCGTATGGAGGTCGACGAGCAGTTGCGCTTCAAGTCGCTTGCCCGGCGCAACAAGCTGATCGGCCTGTGGGCGGCCGAAAAACGGGGCCTGACGGGCGCCGCCGCAGAAGATTATGCGAACAAGCTGGTGGAAGCGCAGGTCGGCGTCGACGACGACGAGAGGCTCGCCAAGTGGCTCGAAGTGGCGCTCGGCGAAATCAAGCCCGAGATATCCGCCCATCGCATTCGCCGCCGGATCCAAGAGGCGACGGCGACCGCGACGCGGGAGATTTTCGAGGGTCGGTAGGGGCGCCTCGGCGCCCTAACCCTTCAACGCGCGAGCCAGCGGCGCGAAGAATTCGACAACCTGTACGTAGACGGGCCGCTTGAACGGCACGACGAGGTCGGGCAGCTTTTCCCAGGTCTCCCAGCGCCAGTCCCGGAACTCGGCGGTGTGCTTGCCCCCGGCGGGGCTGTCTATGTTGATTTCCGATTCTGGTCCTTCGAACTTGAAAAGGAACCACTTCTGCGTCTGCCCTCGGTAGCGCCCGCGCCATCGCCCGCGCGATTCCCTGGGAAGGTCGTAGCTGTACCACTCCGGAGCCTCAGCAAGCAGCCTGGTCGAACGGACATTCGTCTCTTCGTAGAGTTCGCGTTTGGCCGCCTCGAGCGGGCTCTCGCCCTCGTCGATGCCGCCCTGCGGCATCTGCCATTCGTGATTGGGGACGGTCCGGACCTCGCGCTCCTTCGCGCGGCGACCGATGAAAACATCGCCATTCGCATTGATCAGCGCGACGCCGGCGGAGCGACGATAGGGTAGCGACTCGGGCATGAGACCTCTGGGGACCGATGCAAGCGGCCCGGTTCTATGGCAAATCAGCACTCCTATGCGCCAGGGCCGGCGTCACACTCAAGCCGGCGCCGAGGAGCCGCCCCGGCGCGCAGTTCCTGCGTCAGGGCGTCGCGCCTGCGCTCTTGGGCGGCGCGCGCGCGATCAAGGCGGAGATCGGCGCCAGGGCAATTCCCCTGGATTCCAGGCTCGCGGCCCAATGGGCCAGATGATCGACGCTCACGGGAAGCGCAGTCGCCACGCCGATCGCGCCGTCCTGTCGGCGCGCGAGCGCCTCCAATCGCCCAAGCGCCGCCTCGATCGCCTCCGGCGTCGGCGTGGCGTCGATCACGACGTCCGCCACGGTCGCGCGCAGATTGACCGTCGGGGCGAGGTCTCGCGTCAGGCTGCGCGGCGACGAGCCGTCGTCGACGAAGTCGAGGCCGCGCGAGGCGAGTTCGGCCAGGACAGGCGCAAAAGCATGGGAATCCGAGGTGAATTTGCCGCCGAGGTAATTGGCGAGGCCGATATAACCGGTGAAGCGGCCCATCATCCACTGCAGCGAGTCGCGATTTTCGATTTCCGTGGCGGAGGTCGTCAGCATGTGCGGACCGGCATTGGCCGCCGTCCCGAAGGGCTCCATCGGCGCCTGCAGCAGGATTTCGTGACCGGCTTGGCGGGCATCGGCGGCGTCTTGCTCGAGGTTGCCGCCGTAAGGCGCGAAGCCGAGCGAAATCGAGGCGGGCAGGCGCGAAATCGCTGATTTGGTGCTCGCATCGTCGATGCCGAGCCCGCCGACGAGGATTGCGATGCGCGGAGCGCCCTTCAACTTGGCGGGTTCAATGACCGGCCGCGAGTAGACGTCTGCCGGGCGCGCGCCGTCGGCGCCGATGCGCGGCAGGAGGCCGAAGCGCGATTTCTCGACCAGCCGCTTGTCCGGCGCGGCCGGGAGACTGACCGCGAGCGCCTGCTGGACGTCAATGATCAGCGCCTGCGACGGCCCGCCGCCGCCATTGCGCACGACCTTGACGCCGCTGGAGGACTCGACGTCATCCGCCGTCGGGTTCGACCCGAGACCGGCGTGGTCCGCCGTAGCGATCTGCGCGGTCGGGGGGGGCGCGGTCGGCGCGGCTGGGCTGGGCGAAGTCTCTATGCGCGCGACCGCCAGCGGTTCGTCCCCCCGGTTCGCGCTACGCCAGAGCGTGAATACGCCCCAGGCGGCGACCAGCGCGGCGATGACCGCGGAGGTCCGGGCAAGCGCGGGTACGAGCCGCGCGGCGCGCGGCGGCGGCGTCGGGGCCGCGCCCAGGGGCTCATTCACCTCGTCGCGCAATGGTTTCCTGCATCCTCACGTTGATTATTGCGGCCCGGTCCAAGGCGGCCGGAAAACGCCAATCCGGCCGCGAATCACCCTCCCGCCGGCGCCGGCATTGTCGACGCGGGGAGACGCGCGGTCGAGCAGAATTTACAGACCCGTTCGACGACCCGGATAAGCCGCCTATTCGCGCGCTCCGAAGAAGGGTTTGGGTTACATAAGGCGCCCCTTACAGGCTATACTCTCGCGATACGAATCGCCGCCGGAACGCGGCGGGTCTGTCTTTCCCTTTTCTGCAGAGAGCCGCTGAATTCAATGGAAGATCCCAACACGTCGCGCGAAACCGATTCCGCCCTGGAGCGGCAGGCCAGCAGCGACGCCTACGGCGCGGATTCGATCAAGGTGTTGCGCGGCCTCGACGCGGTGCGCAAGCGGCCGGGCATGTATATCGGCGACACCGACGACGGTTCGGGCCTGCACCACATGGTCTACGAGGTCGTCGACAATGCGATCGATGAAGCGCTCGCCGGTTACGCCAAGCTGGTCACCGTCACTCTCAACGCGGACGGCTCGTGCACGGTGAGCGACGACGGGCGCGGCATTCCGACCGGCATCCACGACGAAGAGGGCGTTTCCGCGGCCGAGGTCATCATGACCCAGTTGCACGCGGGCGGGAAATTCGACCAGAACTCCTACAAGGTCTCCGGCGGCCTGCATGGGGTCGGCGTCTCCGTCGTGAACGCGCTCTCGACCACTTTGACCCTGCGCATCTGGCGTGACGGGCTCGAGCACGTGATCCATTTCGCCCACGGCGACGCGGTCGACAAGCTGACGGTCGTCGGTCCGGCGCCGACCGAAAACGGCGTCGTGAAGCGCGGCACCGAGGTCACGTTCATGCCCTCGTCCGAAACCTTCACGATGACGGAATTCGATTATCCCACGATCGAACACCGTCTGCGCGAACTGGCGTTCCTGAACTCGGGCGTGCACATCGTTTTGACGGACGCGCGCGGGCCGGAGGTCAAGCGCGAGGATCTCTTTTATGAAGGCGGGCTCGAGGCGTTTGTGCGCTATCTCGATCGCGCCAAGACGCCGCTGATCGACAAGCCGATCCTGATCAAGGGCGAACGCGACCGCATCACGGCCGAGATCGCGCTGTGGTGGAACGACAGCTACCACGAGAACGTCCTCCCGTTCACAAACAACATCCCGCAGCGCGACGGCGGCACGCATCTGATAGGTTTTCGCAGCGCGTTGACGCGCCAGGTGACCGGCTATGCCGAAAGCTCTGGCCTCAACAAGAAAGAAAAGGTCGACCTCAGCGGCGAGGATTGCCGCGAGGGCCTCACCTGCGTGCTCTCGGTCAAATGCCCGGACCCGAAGTTCTCCTCGCAGACCAAGGACAAGCTGGTCTCGTCGGAAGTGCGCCCGGTCGTCGAGGGGCTGGTCAACGACCTGCTCGCACAATGGTTCGAGGAGCATCCGCAGGAGGCGCGCACCGTCGTCGGCAAGGTGCTTGAGGCGGCGCAGGCGCGCGAGGCGGCGCGCAAGGCGCGCGAGCTGACCCGCCGCAAGGGCGCGCTCGACATCGCGAGCCTGCCCGGCAAACTCGCGGACTGCCAGGAGCGCGATCCCTCCAAGTCCGAAATCTTCATCGTCGAGGGAGATTCGGCCGGCGGCACCGCCAAGCAGGGCCGCAATCGCGAATTTCAGGCGGTGCTGCCGCTGCGTGGAAAAATCCTCAATGTCGAGCGCGCGCGTTTCGACAAGATGTTGTCGAGCGAGCAGGTCGGCACCCTGATCACCGCGCTCGGCGCCGGCATCGGGCGCGACGACTTCAATATCGAGAAGCTGCGCTATCACAAGATCATCATCATGACCGATGCCGACGTCGACGGCTCGCATATCCGCACGCTGCTGTTGACGTTCTTCTTCCGCCAGATGCGTCAGGTGATCGAGAACGGCCATCTGTTCATCGCGCAGCCGCCCCTGTTCAAGGTCAAGCGTGGCCAGTCCGAGCAGTACCTCAAGGACGAGCGCGCGATGGAGGATTTTCTCGTCACGGCCGGCCTCGAGGGCGCCGCTCTTAAGCTGTCGAGCGGCGAAGTGCGCGCCGGCGCGGATCTGGCCGCGCTGGTCGAGGAAGCGCGCGCCATGCGCCGCCTGCTGAACGGCCTGCATTCGCGCTACAACAAGGCTTCGGTGGAACAGGCGGCGCTCGCGGGCGCCCTGAAGCCGCTGAGCGCGGCCGACGACCCCGCGGGAGATGCGCGCGCCAAAATGCTCGCGCAGCGCATGGACGCGATCGCCGAGGAAACCGAGCGCGGTTGGACGGGGCGCAGCGAAGCCGGCGGCGTCGTGCTGACGCGGGAGGTGCGCGGCGTCAAGCAGGCGGTGATCCTGGACGCGGGGCTGATCGCGTCGGCCGAGGCGCGCCGGCTCGACGAACACGCCAAGCCGTTGCGCGAAACCTTCGAGGGCCCCGCCCTGTTCATGCGCAAGGGCGACGAGGCGATCGTCTCCGGCCCGTCGCAATTGCTTGAGGCGGTGAACGCCGCCGGCCGCAAGGGCGTGACGTTCCAGCGGTACAAAGGCCTCGGCGAAATGAACAAGGACCAGCTCTGGGAAACGACGCTCGACCGCGAGGCGCGCTCGTTGCTGCAGGTCAAGATCCGCGAGGTTGACGAGGCCGACGACATCTTCGTGAAACTGATGGGCGACGTCGTCGAGCCGCGGCGCGAGTTCATCCAGGACAATGCGCTGAGCGTCGCGAATTTGGACGTGTGAGCGGCGCGGCGCCAAGCCAGGCCAAGCCAAGCCGTTTCGACGTCGCAAGATGCAAAGACGACCCGAGGCGAGCCGCAGAGGTCAATCATGACGAGCGATGCGCCGATCGATAGCCGATCGCGGCCTGGCGTCGATCCCAGAAACCTGGTGACCGTGAAGACCTTCACGCGTCGCGAGGAGGAACGTTCCCGGCTGGACACGATATCGGGCATCTCGGAATGGTTGATCGGCCCCGCGCGCCAGAAGGCTTCGTTCACGGAGACTTTCGACGAGCTCGCCTGGCGTCTGACTGCAGCGGGCGTTCCGCTGCTGCGCGCGAGCCTGCACAGCGGCACGCTTCATCCGCAGTTCCTCGGAGCGACCTATCTCTGGTGGCGGGACGAGGCGAAAACGGTGAAGGTGATGATCGCGCATGAAGTCGCGGACTCGATCCCCTATCCGCTGAATCCGGTGCGGCGCGTGCGCGAGGGGCGCGAGACGATGCGCCGCCGGATCGATGCGCCCGACGCCGAACTCGACTTTTCCGTGCTGCACGATCTAAAGGCGCGCGGCGCGACCGACTATCTCGCGCTCCCGATCGAGAGCCAGTTCGGCTTCGGGACCCATATGGCGGCCTATGTCGCCGATCGCCCCGGCGGTTTCAGCGATGCAGAGGTCGCCGACCTAACCTTGCTGTCGCAGCGGCTGTCGGTCATTGCCGACATGAACAGCCAGCGGCAGATCGCCGAAAACGTGCTCAAGGCCTATCTCGGGCCGCAGACGGGCCCGAGGGTTCTGGCGGGACAAATCCGGCGCGGCAGCGGCGAGGCGATCTCGGCGGTGCTCTGGTCGTCGGATCTGCGCGGGTTCACAGAGCTTTCCGATCATCTGCCGGGCGAGCGCGTGATTGCGATCCTCAACGAGTTGTTCGATCTGCAATCGCGCGCGATCGCCGGCCACGGCGGCGAGATCCTCAAATTCATCGGCGACGGCTTGCTCGCCATTTTTCCGGTCGCCGATCCCGCCGACGCGCCGCGCGCCGCCGCGAACGCGCTCGCGGCGGCGAAAGAGGCGCAGGCCCATCTTGGCGCGTTGCGAAAACGGCTGGCCGCAGAGGGCCAACGCGCCCTGGAGATCGTGGTCGCGCTGCACTACGGCGCGGTGATCTACGGAAATGTCGGCTCGGTCGATCGTCTCGACTTCACGGTCATCGGGCCCGCAGTCAACCTTGTCAGCCGTATCGAAGCCGTCGCCAAATCGCGCGATCTGCCGCTTGTGGTGAGCGACGATTTCGCGAACGCCTATGGGCGAGACCTGACCTCGCTCGGGATGCACAGTCTGCGGGGCCTCGATCGGCCGCACGAGTTGTTTACGGCGGAGATCTAACGGGCGGGACGCCGATGCGCCGCTACCACAATCCCGGCATCAGGCGCCACTTCGTCTTCGCCCTGAACGCGTCGTAGTCCGGGCCGAACTGAGAGCGCAGCAACGCCTCTTCGGCGTGAATGCGCGCCGCGATCGGCGGGATCAACAATGCCGTGATCAGCAACCCCACGCCGGAGCGGAAGGCGAGCGACCAGCCGAGGGAATTGAGCAGCATCCCGAGATAGCTGGGATGGCGAATGTTGGCGTAAATTCCGCCGGTGACGAGTTTGTGGCCGGGCTGGATTGCGACGAGACCGCTGAAGCGGTCGCCGAGCACGACGACCGGCCAGAGCCTCAACGCGGCGCTGGCGACGAACAACGCGACGCCGAACCAGCGCAGCGCGTCGCCGTCCAGCGTCCAGAAACCGATGCGATCGGTCCAGGCCGGCAAGTAGGCGTTCAGAAAGCCTAGCAGTGCGAAAACCGGGAGCACCCAGCGGTTCCCGCGATCCTCGCGAATTCCCGGACTGACGTTGCCGCCGCAGAACAGCGAGACCGCCGAGACTGCAAAAAACGCGATCGCCAGCGCCGTCAGCGGCGGATGCGAGAAATAGGCCGCGACGCCGCCCCAGCCGAGGATCGCGAAAAGCAAATACACGCAGGCGCCTGTGAATACCGACGCCGTCCGCACGATCGACGGGGTCAAGCGTGTCGGCCTCTCGGTCTCAGGGGCGCCGCCGTGCTCAATACCGCCCGACCTGCCGCACCGTAATCACTTCCACGCGCCCGTCCGGGCCGATCAGCGTGGAGACAGCCCAGCTCGTCAGGCTGACCACGATCGCGCAGAGGATCGCGGAACCCAGGGAATGGACGACGAATCCGGTCATGAAGGCGGAGACGAGTTCGATCATCAGGCCGTTGATGACGAGCAGGAACAGCCCGAGCGTCAGCAGCGTGATCGGCAGCGTCAGAATGATCAGAATCGGGCGCACCACCGCATTGACCAGCGCAAGCAGGATCGCCGCCGCGATCAGGCTGCCGCCTGAGCGGATCTCGATTCCGGGCACGATCGCCGAGGCGACCCAGAGCCCGAGCGCGACCAGAGCCGCGCGAATAAGGAAGCCTCTCATGAACGCCAACCTCCTCGGCTGTCCGGGCCTATGTAGGGATGCGGCGGCGTTTTCGCCAAGGGGCGGGGCCGCATTCTGCGCGTACATCTGCGAGTTGCGCACGGCCCGCGAGCGCTTTAAGCGAAGTCTGGCAAACAGGAGATGGACATGGCGGCGCCCCTGGAACTCGGGTTGGACACTTTCGGCGACGTGATGACGGACGCCGAGGGCCAGCCGATCAGCCAGGCCCAGGCGCTGCGCAACGTCGTCGAGGAAGCCGTGCTCGCCGACGAACTCGGGGTCGACTTCATCGGCCTTGGCGAGCACCACCGCGCGGATTTCGCCATCTCGGTGCCGGAAGTCGCGCTCGCCGCCATAGCATCGCGCACCCGGCGCATCCATCTGGGCTCGGCGGTCACGGTGCTCAGTTCTGACGATCCGATCCGCGTTTTTCAGCGCTTTTCGACGCTGAACGCGATCTCCAGCGGGCGCGCCGAGGTCATCCTGGGTCGCGGCTCGTTCACCGAGTCGTTTCCGCTATTCGGCTTCGAACTTTCGCGATATGAGGAATTGTTCGAAGAAAAGCTCGATCTTTTCGTTGCGCTTCTGCGCCAAGACGCCGTGAGCTGGTCGGGAAGCACACGCCCGCCGCTGAAGAACCAGCGCGTATATCCTCGCATCGAGAGCGGCGAACTGGCGACCTGGATCGGCGTCGGCGGCAGCCCGGAATCGGTCGTGCGCGCGGTGCGCCACGACCTGCCCTTGATGCTCGCCATCATCGGCGGCGATCCCAAGCGGTTTCGTCCCTATGTCGACCTCTATCACCGCGCCTACAAGCAGATCGGCAAACCCGCGCGCCCGATTGGCGTGCATTCGCCCGGCTACGTCGCGCAAACCGACGAGGAGGCGCGCGCGCAGTTCTGGCCGGACTACAAGCGCATGCGCGATCGGATCGGCGGCGAACGCGGCTGGCCGCCGATGGCGCAGAACGAATACGATCAGGAAATCGCGCATGGCTCGCTCTATGTCGGCTCGCCGGAAACGGTCGCCGCCAAGATCGCAGCCACTGCGAAGGCGCTCGGGATTTCTCGTTTCGACATGAAATACAGCGCGGGCGGGCTGTCCCACGAAAAGATGATGCGCTGCATCGAACTCTATGCGAGCCAGGTCATTCCGCGGGTGCGAGAAATGCTGGCGTAACTGCGAAGGCGCATCGCGCCGAGCGATCGGATCGGAGGCGGGGCATGGCGAGACACGAACTCTTCGCGACGCCTGAAACTGTCCACTGGGGCCATTTCGACGCGGCGCTGAAGCCTGTCCTCGCCATCGATCCCGGCGACGAGATCGTCGTGCATACATTGAGCGGCGGAGCGCCCGAGGCGCCGGACGCGCCCGGCATGACTATTCGCCCGGAGCACGCCGCGATCCACGCCGCGCTGCGCCCGGCGCCGGGTCCGCATATCCTGACCGGACCGATTTTCGTGCGCGGCGCGGAGCCGGGCGACGCGCTGCAGGTGCGGATCGTCGAAATCGGGCTCGCCGACGATTGGGCCTTCAACTGGATCAAGTCCGGCAAGGGCGCGCTGCCCGACGAGTTTCCCGATGATCGGTTGGTTCACCTCGGCGTCGACCGTGAGCGGGGAATCGTGCGCACGCCCTGGGGACACGAGATTCCCGCGCGCCCGTTCTTTGGAGTGATGGGAACTGCGCCCGAGCCGAGCGCGGGGCGGATCACGTCGGTGATTCCCGGCGCTTTCGGCGGCAATATCGACAACCGGGAGCTGAGGCCCGGCGCCTCGCTTTTCCTGCCGGTCGCGGTCGAAGGCGCGCTCCTCTCGGTCGGCGACGGCCACGCCGCGCAGGGCGACGGCGAGGTTTGCCTGACCGCCGCTGAGACCGGCTTGCGGGGGGTGCTGCGCGTGCATCTCGTGAAGCGCGCGAGGCTCGACGCTCCCCATGCGGAAACCGCGACGCATTTGATTTCTATGGCGTTCGACGAGGATCTCGACGAGGCGATGCGGCTGGCGCTCCGGCGGATGATCGAGATGATCGTCGTCAGGACCGCGCTTTCGCGCGAGGACGCCTATCGGCTGTGCAGCCTCGCCGCCGATTTCCGCATCACACAGGTCGTCAACGTCAAGAAGGGCGTGCACGCAATGTTGCCGATGCGCTATCTCGACCGCGCGGCGCCATGAGGAGCCCGAGACCTTGCGACACCTGAAAGCGATCGCCGTATTCTGCGGCTCCAATTTTGGCGCCTCTGAGGCTTATGCCGAGGGCGCGCGCCAGCTCGGCGCCGCGCTCGCCAAGGCTGAGGTCACCCTGGTCTACGGGGGCACGACCAAGGGTCTGATGGGCGTCGTCGCGGACGCCGTGCTGCAGGCCGGCGGCGCGGCGCACGGCGTGATCACCGAAAAGCTGCATGAGCGCGGCCATTCGCACGGCGCGCTGACGCGCCACGAAATCCTGCCGAGCCTGCGCGCGCGAAAGCACCGCATGGCCGAACTCGCCGACGCCTTCATCGCTTTGCCCGGCGGCATCGGCACTATCGAAGAATTCATGGAGGTCTGGACGCAGAACCAGCTCGGCGAGATCGACAAGCCGGCGGGACTGCTCGACACGGCGGGTTTCTACCAGCCGTTCCTCGGTTTCATCGAACTCGATGATATCGGCGCGCTTTCTGCCCGAGCCGCACCGCCACTCGATCGCCGTCGACGGCGACCCGGCAAAGTTGATCGAGAAGCTGCGGTCCTTCGAGCGGGTTGACGCGCCGAAGTGGATGTGAAACTGCGGGACGTTTCTCACCGCTCCGTCAGCTTCAGCTCGATGCGCCGGTTGCGCGCCAGCGCCTCGTCGTCGGTTCCGCTGTCGATCGGCTGGAATTCGCCGAAGCCCGCCGCCGCGAGGAAGCGTGGCTCGACGCCTTTCGATATCAGATATTGCACGACCGCGATCGCGCGCGCCGAGGAAAGCTCCCAGTTCGACTTGAACGCCCCGCCGCTGATCGCCTTGGAATCGGTGTGGCCGTCGATGCGCAGAATCCAGGGAATGTCGGGCGGAATTTCACGCTCCAGATCGAGCACGGCGCTCGCGAGGCTCTCGAGCGATTGACGCCCTGCCGGGCTCAGATCGGCCTTGCCGGATTCGAACAGAACCGAGGATTCGAACACGAACCGGTCGCCGACGACGCGGATGTCGGGACGCGAGCCCAGGATCTGCCGCAGGCGGCCGAAGAAGTCGGAGCGATAGCGCGACAGCTCCTGCACCTTCTGGGCGAGCGCGACATTCAGCCGCTGCCCGAGGTCGGCGATCTTGGCCTGGGATTCGCGATCGGACGTCTGCGCGGCGTCGAGCGCGTCCTGGATCGCGGCGAGTTGCTTGCGCAATGCGGCGATCTGCTGATTGAGAATGTCGACCTGCGCGAGCGCGCGCGCAGCGATCTGCTTTTGCGCGTCGAGCGCGCTCATCGCGGCGTTCGCCTTGTCGGCCGCCGCATCGGCGCCCGCGCCGCCCGCCGCGGCATCGTTTGCCAGCTTCTGCTGTTCCTTCTGGGCGCGGTCGAGCGTCGCGGTCAGGAAGGAAATCTTGCCCTCGTCCGCGTTCTTCTGCGTGCGCTCCATCGCGAGCAGGCTGGTCAGTTCCTCGATCTGGCGGTTGAGCTTGGCGAGCGCGTCGTCCTTGCCCGTCACTTCGCGCGAGAGGAAGAATTGCGCGAGCATGAAGACCGAAAGCAGGAAGATGATGACGAGCAGCATCGTCGACAGAGCGTCGACGAAACCGGGCCAATAGTTAACGCTTTCGATGCGGCGTCCGCGTCCGAGCGCCATGCGGCGGCTCCCTGATCAGATCTGCTTTTCGCGCTCGCCGATCAGACGGCGCAGCAGGCGGCGAATGTCGTCCTGCTGCGCGGCTTGCGCCTCGACCCAGTCGCGGATCTGCTGCTGCTCCTGGCGCATATGCGCCGACCAGTGCCTGAATGCCCTCGGCGAGGTTGGCCATCGCCGCCGCGCTCTTGCGCTGATCCGGCGAATCGGCGCGGCGACCGAGCGCGCGCGAAGCCTCGTCGACGACTGCCGGCGGCGGCGCGGTCTCGACATGGCTCGCGAGGAAATCCTCGAGTTCCGTATAGAAGCGGTTCTGCGCCTGCCCCGCCTGCAAATCGAGAAAGCCGAGGATCAGCGAGCCGGCGAGGCCGAACAGCGAGGAGGTGAACGAGACGCTCATGCCCGCGATCGGCGCGGACAGGCCGCTCTTCAGGTCGTCGAACATCGTCGTCGTATCGGAGCCCGTCTTCATGCTGTCGATGACGCCGCTGATCGAATGCACGGTCTCGAGCAGGCCCCAGAACGTGCCGAGCAGGCCGAGGAACACCAGCAGGCCAATGAGATAGCGGTTGAGTTCGCGCCCCTCGTCGAGCCGGGTGCCGACCGAATCGAGGATCGCCCGGCGTCGTGGTCGTGGACAGGCCGCGCGCGCCGGCGCCCGCGTTCAGCATGGTCGCCATCGGCGCGAGCAGGCGAGGCGGGCCGACCCGACCCGCGTCGGCCGTCGTAACCAGCGAATTTACCCAATGGATCTCGCGAAACAGGCGGAACACCTGCCGGAAGGCGAACAGCGCGCCGATCAGCAGAACGCCGATGATGAGGCCGTTGAGGCCGGGATTGGCGCTGAAAGCGATCGCGATCGACTTGTAGAGAACGAGGACGACGAAGCCGACCAGGACCAGAAACGACATCATCCCGACGAGGAATATCCGGGGCGACGTGAGCAGGCGGATGTCGGGTTCAGATGCCATGGAATCGGGGCCACGCGTGGGAGACGTTAAATTGCCTGCCGATCCTAGCAGAAATGAGGCGGATAGAGAAAAGGCGGCGGCGCCAGCGGAAAAAGCGCCGCCGCAAGAAGAATAGGCTGGTCAGTTCATCCAGTTGCCGCCGTCGACGTTCAAGGTCTGCGCGACGACGTAATCGCTGTCGCTGGAGGCCAGGAACACTGCCGGCGCCGGCATGATCCTCGGGCTGGCCCATGCCGGCCGAACGGCACGGCTTCCCCGACCAGCCGCTTCTTCTCGCCGAGCGGCCGGTGCTCATACTTGGCGAACAGCGAATCGACGTGGTCCCACATCGGCGTGTCGACGACCCCCGGCGAGATGCCGTTGACGTTGATTCGGTGCTTGATGAGGTCGAGCCCGGCCGACTGGGTCAGCGAGATCACCGCCGCCTTGGAGGCGCAATAGACCGAGACCAGCGCCTCGCCGCGGCGGCCCGCATGCGAGGAAAGGTTGATGATCTTGCCGCCTTGCCCGCGCGCGATCATGCGCTTGGCGACCGCCTGCAGGGTGAAGAACAGCCCCTTGGTGTTGACGGCGAAGACCCTGTCGTAGCCGACCTCGGTCACCTCGACGACCGGGCCCATGTCGAAAACGCCGGCGTTGTTGACGAGAATGTCGATCCCGCCCCAGCGCGCCACGACTGCCGCGACGGCGCTCTCGATCGAAGCGATCTTCGTCACGTCGATCTCGATCGCGACCGCGTTGTCGCCGTGCCTGGCCGCAGTTTCCCGAGCCTGCGCGAGCGAAATATCCGCGACGGCGATGCGAGCGCCTTCCGCGACATAGCGCATCGACGATCGCCGCGCCGATGCCTCGCGCGCCGCCGGTGACCATCGCCACCTTGTCCTTGAGTTTCATCGTTCGATGATCCTCTCTTACATCGCGCGGGCCTGCGGTCGGATCGTCGACGCCCGGTTCAAAGGCGATCCGGCCAGATAGTCTCGAACGTGGCGCGAACGCCGCGCTTCCAAAGCGCACTTAGCGCGTTCGAAAACGCGGCCAGATAGACCGGCGCGTCGGCGAGATCGCCGAACATGTCGTCTCATTTCGAGAAAGGCCGCGGGTCTTGCCGCGCGCGTCTTTGCCGCGGCTTGCAGTCGCGCCCAAATCGGATCGTTCGGTGCGATCGTCTTGCCGCTCTCGGTCTCGCCATAGCAATAGCGGCACCAGAGGGCCGAGACGAGCGCGAGGCCCGCAATCGGAGCGCCGGCCCTCAGCCGGTCGCGCACGGTCGGGAGAATGAATTTCGGCTGCCGGTTCGAGCCGTCGAAGCAAAGCCGCGGGATCGTGTCGCCAATCTTGGGATTGGCGAAGCGCGCCGATCAGTCCCGGTAGTCGGCGAGGTCGACGCCCGGCGGCGGCGGGACGGCGGCATAGATCTCGTCGTTTCATCAAGCGCCTCGAGGAACGCGCGCGATGTGCGGCGTCCTCCATCGCCTCATGCACGAAGTGAATGTCGAGCAGCGCCGCGGGATAGGCGATCGCGGCATGGCCGCCGTTGAGGATTCGGATCTTCATCAGCTCGTAGGGCGCGACGTCCGCCGGTGAACGTGACGCCGGCCTTTTCGAGCGCCGGCCGGCCCGCGGGAAAGATGATCCTCCAGAACCCACTGACGGAACGCTTCGCAAAACACCGGCCAGTTGTCCTCGACGCCGAAAGGATGTCGTCAGGATTGCGCGCTCCCGGTCCGTGGTGGCGGGCGTGATCCGGTCGACCATCGAATTGGGAAACGCGACTTCGTCGACGATCCAGCCGCCGAAGTTCGGATCGGCGAGCTCGGCGAGCCCCGCGACCGCGTTCTCCGCGACATGGCCATTGCCGGGAATGTTGTCGCAGGACATCACGGTGAAAGGCGCGACGCCCGCCTCGCGGCGGCGCTTCAGACCGGCGGCGATCAGGCCGAACACGGTTTTCGGCGCGGCCAGATTGCGCGCGTCGGCGACGATGTCGGGATGGGTGGCGTCGAATGTCTGCGTCGCCGGCGAAATGTAATAGCCGCCCTCGGTGATCGTCAGGGAGACGATGCGGATCTCCGGGCCGCGCGAGCCAATTCAGCGTCGCTCGACGTCGCCGGGCTCGACGAAGTCGACCATCGAGCCGATGACACGCGCCTGGGTGGAACGGCTTCCTGTTCGACGATCGTCGTCAGCCAGTCCTGCTCGGCGAGCTTCTGGCGCGCGAAAGCGTCGGCGTCGCGCACGCCGGCGCCGACGATCGCCCAGTCGCGATCGCGCCCCTGTTGAAAGAGTTCGTCGAGATAGACGGCCTGATGCGCGCGATGAAAATTGCCGACGCCGAAATGCACGATGCCCGCGCTGAGATCGGCGCGACGGATAATTCGGGACGGCGACGTTCTGCGGGCAGCAGTCCTAGAGCCGCGGCGGAGAGTTTGATGCTCATGAATCTCACTTCCAAAACCACTGCGAGAATCGCAGGCCGAGAGAGCGCCAGCGCTCAGCCGATGCGGCGGCCGTCCTGTCGAACTTGTGCACGCGATCTTCCTGCGGCGTGAGAAAGACCGAATCTGCCGGGCTTCAAAGCCGCCTCGCCGTCCGCGCGCACCGTCATCGGTCCGATGACCGTCGGCTTCGACATAAACAAAGGTGTCGGAGCCCAGATGCTCGGCGAGGCGAACGCGCGCCGTCCATTCGCCCGCGGTCGTGCGAAAGGTCGAGATGTTCGGGCCGAATGCCGATTGTCGCCGCATTGCGCTTCGCGGCAGGCGCGCCGGCGAACAAAATTCATTGTCGGCGAGCCTATGAAGCGCAGCGACGAACAAGCCGTTCGGCTTGTTGTAGAGTTCCAGCGGTGAGCCGACCTGCGCGACCGTTCCCTTGTCGAGCACGACGATCTTGTCGGCCATCGTCATCGCCTCGACCTGATCGTGCGTGACATAGATCATCGTCGTCTTGAGGCGTCTGATGCAGATCGCCGATTTCCAGCCGCATCTGCACGCGCAGCGCGGCGTCGAGATTGGAGAGCGGCTCGTCGAACAGAAACGCCTTCGGCTCGCGCACGATCGCGCGTCCGATGGCGACGCGCTGGCGTTGGCCGCCTGAAAGCTGGCGCGGCTTGCGGTCGAGGTAATCAGTCAGGTTCAGGGTCGCCGCGGCCTTTTTGACCTTCTGCTCGATCACGTCGGCGGGCTGCTTGGCCATCTTGAGCGCAAAGGCGATATTGCTGCGCACGCTCATATGCGGATAGAGCGCGTAGGACTGGAACACCATCGCGAGGCCGCGCTGGGCGGGCCCGACCTGGCTGACGTCTTTGCCGTCGATCAGGATCTGACCCGAAGTGATGTCCTCGAGCCCTGCGATCAGGCGCAGCAGCGTGGATTTGCCGCAACCCGAAGGGCCGACGAAAACGGCGAATTCGCCGTTCTCGATCTTCAAGCTGACGCCGTTGATGACTTTGACGCCGCCGAATTCCTTTCGGACATTGACGAGTTCGATGCTGCCCATGGTTGTTCGCCTCGTTATTTGACCGCGCCGAAAGTCAAGCCGCGCACAAGCTGCTTCTGCGAGAACCAACCGAGCACGAGAATCGGCGCGATGGCCAGCGTGGAAGCGGCGGAGAGCTTGGCCCAGAAGGTGCCCTCCGGGCTCGAAAACTGCGCGATCAGATAGGTCAGCGGCGCGGCGTTGAACGTCGTCAGGTTGAGCGTCCAGAACGCCTCGTTCCAGGACAGGATCACCGCCAGCAGCATCGTCGAGGCGATGCCCGGAATCGCCATCGGAGTCAGCACATAGATGATCTCGTTGGCGAGCGACGCCCCGTCCATGCGCGCGGCCTCGAGAATGTCGACCGGTATCTCCTTGAAATAGGTGTAGAGCATCCAGACCAGGATCGGCAGATTGGCCATCATCAGCACGAAGCCGATGCCCCAGAGGTTGTCGAGCAGATGGAAGCGCAGGAAAATGAAATAGATCGCCATGAATACGCCGGCGCCCGGCATCATCTTGGTCGACAGCATCCACATCAGCAGATCCTTGGTGCGCTTGGTTGGCGCGAACGCCATGGCCCATGCGGCCGGCACCGAGATGATCAGCCCGACGAGATTGGCTCCAAGCGACAGCACGATCGAATTGAAGGCATGCAGAATATAGTCGGTGCGCTGTCTGCACCTCTCCGAAATTCTCCGTCGTCCAGTGAAAGAACAGGAACTTGGGCGGGATGGAATAGGCGTCCGCTTCGCTCTTGAACCCGGTCAGGAAAGTCCAGAGGATCGGGAAAAAGATCAGGAAGCCGACGAGCCATGCCAGGATCGTGAGGCCGATGCGCTTGTGGGTCTTGACTTGCAGCGCCATGGCTCAGCTCTCCAGGTTCTTGCCGATCATGCGCACAAGGAAGAACGCTACGATATTGGCGAGGACGACCGCGACTATGCCGCCCGCCGCTGCGCCGCCGACATCGTTGTCGTTGGTGGCGAGTTCGAAGATCCGGAACGGAATGTTGGTCGTCGACGGTCCGCCGTTGGTGGTGACGCGTATTTCGGCGAACACGTTGAGCAGGAAGATCGTCTCGATCAGCACGACGACGGTGATTGCGCGCGCAAGGTGCGGCAACACGATATAGAAGAAGTAGGAGATCGGCCCGGCGCCGTCGAGCGCGCTCGCTTCCTTCTGCTCCTCGTCGAGCGACTGCAGCGCGGTCAGGATGATCAGGCTCGCGAACGGCAGCCACTGCCAGGCGACGATGATGACAACCGAGGTCATCGGCCAGTTGGTGAACCAGTCGACCACCGGCAGTCCGAGCGAATTGGAAATCCACGCGAACAAGCCCGAGACCGGGTTCATCAGCATGTTCTTCCAGACCAGCGCGCTGACCGTCGGCATGATGAAAAACGGCGCGATCACCATAAGACGGACGAAGTTCTGCCCGAAGATCGGCTGGTCCATCAGCAGCGCGACGAGAATGCCGCCGCAGACGCTGATCAACAGCACCCATCCGACCAGCACCAGCGTATTGACCAACGCGCCGATGAAGCTCGGGTCCGACAAGAAGTAGGCGTAATTCTGCAACCCGACGAAGCCGACATTGTCGGGATCGAGGAGGTTGTAGCGCAGCGTCGAGAAATACAGCGTCATCACGAGCGGCACGATCATCCAGAGGAACAGCAGGATGACCGACGGCGCGACGAGGAGGCGTCCCGCGGTTGTCGTCTGTTGCGTCGCCATGACTAGAGACCTCTCAGACCTCGGGTTTGATAGGGTCGGCGAGAACGCGCAGCTTAAGTTTGCGCCGACGGGATCGCGTCACGTTCGGCATAATCTCCCGTGGCCCGCAAGCTTGTCGGGTAAAGCCCCCTCCCCGAACTGGGGAGGGGACCGAGGCGGGAGGAAACCTCGGGGGAGTTGGGACCGCGGGCGACCCGCGGCCGAGCGCGAGCTACTTGATGTAGCCGGCCTTCTTCATCGCCGCTTCGGTGCTGGCCTGCGCCTTGGCGAGCGCGTCTTGTTCGGACATGGACCCCGCCAGGGCCGCCGAGAAGTCCTGGCCGACCTCGGTCGCGATGCCGGCGAATTCCGGAATGGCGACGAACTGAACGCCGACATAGGGGACCGGCTTGACGGTCGGATGCGTCGGATCAGCCGAGTTGATCGAGTCCAGAGTCATCTTTGCGAACGGCACTTTGGCGTATTCTGGGTTGGCGTAGAGCGACTTACGCGTGCCCGGCGGCACGTTCGGCCAGCCT
The DNA here is from genome assembly GCA_963809055.1 of uncultured Pseudomonadota bacterium. Classification (GTDB taxonomy): domain Bacteria; phylum Pseudomonadota; class Alphaproteobacteria; order Rhizobiales; family Beijerinckiaceae; genus Roseiarcus. Next base: position 278,834 of record CAWEID010000016.1, read on the forward strand.
TCCTTCGAGGCGACGAGTTCGGTGTAATGCTTCGAAGTCGCCCAGGAGACAAACTTCTCGGCGGCGTCGACCTTGGCCGATCCGGCCGGGATCGCCAGCGACCAGGCCCAGAGCCAGTTGCCGCGTTTGCCCAGGCCATTGTCCGGCGCCAGCGCGAAGCCCACCTTGTCGGCGACGGTCGAGTCCTTTCCGGTCACGAAGGACGCCGCGACGGTGGCGTCGATCCACATGCCGCACTTGCCGGCGTTGAACAGAGCCAGATTCTCGTTGAAGCCGTTGGAAGCTGCGCCGGGGGGGCCATCCGCCTTCATGACGGCGAGATAGTAGTCCATCGTGGCCTTCCACTCGGGCGTGTTGAACTGCGGCGTCCATTTCTCGTCGAACCAGCGCGCGCCGAAGGAGTTGGACGTGGCGGTCAGAAACGCCATGTTCTCGCCCCATCCGGCCTTGCCGCGCAGGCAGATTCCGTAAATGCCGGCGGCCTTGTCGGTCATCTTGTCCGCGGCCTCGCGTATGAAGGTCCAGGTCGGAGCGTCGGGCATCTTGAGCCCCGCCTTGTCCATCAGGTCCTTGCGGTACATGACCATCGAACTCTCGCCATAGAAGGGCGAGGCGTAGAGCTTGCCGTCGACGGTCAGGCCCGACCGAATCGCGGGCAGAAGGTCGTCGGGATCGTCGACCTTGGAGAGCGGAACCAGCCAGCCCTTCTTGCCCCAGATCGGAACCTCATAGGTGCCGATGGTCAGCACGTCGAACTGGCCGCCTTTGGTGGCGATGTCGGTCGTTACCTTCTGGCGCAGCACGTTCTCTTCGAGCGTGACCCAGTTGAGCTTGATGTCGGGATTGGCCTGGGTGAAGTCGTCCGTCAGCTTCTGCATTCGGATCATATCGCCGTTGTTGACGGTGGCGATGGTCAGCGTCGTTTCGGCGTAGGCGGAGAGCGATAGCGTGGTCAGGGCGCAAGCCCCGAGAAGACTCTTCATAAGAGCCGTCATGAGTGTTTCCTCCAAGTGCGGGGCGAGGCTCAAATGTGAGCATTTGCCATCCGTGCGGGCGAATATTCGTTTTCAGCCAACAAAAAGTCAATCCGAAATCGTCGCTGCAACGCAGCAAAAGCCAGCTACAGCGAGATTTCGGGAGATTCCGGGTGAGCGACCGGCTGGCTGGAGACGCGAAGGCGGCCCCGGCTTTGGGCTCAATTCGCGCCGCCGCCCGCTCCCAACGACCGTGGTCCGCAACGGGTCTTACCGTCGAAGCAAATGCTCGGCCGTCGACTCGTCCGTAATCAGTCCTGAGATCAGCTGACCCAGCAAGGCGGCCCGCAGCGGCGCCCGTCGCGCCGGGCCCATCGCGACGCCAATCATCAGCCGCTTGGTCGGCTGGCGCAAAGGCGCGCTGGCGACGCGGTCATTGAGGCTGCCTTGGATCAGGCGACCCTGCGAGTCGAACGCCCAGCCGGTAATTTCGCCGACGGCCCCGGCGCGGCGCAGCGACTCGTTTTCATCCGCGGTAATGAAGCCGTCTTTCAACAGGGCCGAATTCTCGCCCAGCGAGCCGACGCCGACGAAGGTCACGTCGGCCTGTTCGACAAGGGCGAGCACGCTGCGCACGGAAGGCAGGCTCATCAGCAAGTCGCGCTCCTCGATCGAACGCGCAATGACGGGCAGCGGCATGGGATAATGCGCGGCGCGAACCGTGTCGGAGACGCGAATGATGACGTCGTAGAACGAAGCCGAGCCGTCGACCTTGCCGGTGCCGACCAGCGCGACCAAGCGATGCTGAGGACAAAGCATCGCCGGCAATTGGTCGGCGACCGCGCGCATGGTTCGCCCGGTTCCGATGCCGATCACGACAGGGTCAGGCCGTCTGAGCCATCGCTCCATCTCGCCCGCCGCAATCTGGGCGATGCCGAGCGTTCCGGATTGCGAGGCCGGATCTGTCGGCGACACGTCGCAATAGTGGAGGTCGTAGCGCTGGCGCAGCGCGGAGGAGAGTTCCATGCAACGCGCGATCGGGTGATCCAGCCGCACCTTGATCAGCCGCTCGCTCATCGCGAGCGAGACCAGACGCTGAGCGGTCTGGCGCGAAATGCCAAGCTTTCGCGCGATCTCGTCCTGCGTATTGCCCGCAACGTAGTAAAGCCAGCCGGCGCGCGCGGCGTCGTCGAGCCGTGCGCTCTCGCCTTCAGCGTTCCGGGCCATGCCGGCTCCTCATCAGCGTGTCGCGAAACCGCCCGACCAGGGCCGGCAATTCGCGCATATCGTCGAATATCTCGGAGGCGCCCGCCTCCCGCAAGCGCGTTCGGTAGTCGTCGCCCTTGGCGTGCGCGCCGCCGGTAAAGCCAAACACGCTCATGCGGGCCCGCCGCGCGGCGGCGACCCCCGGCGCGCTGTCCTCGATCACGAGGCAACGCGCCGGCTCGACGCCGGACTGGCGCGCGGCGTGCAGGAAGAGGTCCGGTTCCGGCTTGCCGCGCTCGACTTCCGCCGCGGAGAATACGTTCGACCCGAACAGTTCCGCATAGCCCACGATGCGCAGCGAGGCCTGAATGCGCTCGGGCGGCGATGAAGAAGCTACGCAGACCCGTGCGCCCAGTTGTGCGAGCGCCTCGGCGATTCCCTCGACGCCCTTCAGCTCCCGCTCGAACGCCTCCAGCGTGTCCCGTGTCAGCTCGGGCTGAAAATCCGGCGGCAGCGGCGGCGCCGAGCCGCTGCTCGGCGATGCCGCGCATGGATTTCGGGCTCACGCCGAGAAAGAGATCGCGCACCTCGTCCTCGCTGAATTCGGCGCCGAGGCGCCCAAACGCCGCACGCGTGCGTTCGAGCGCGATCGCCTCGCTGTCGACGAGCACGCCGTCGCAATCGAAGATGACGAGGTCGGGCCAGTTCTTCACGCGGCGCCTCCGTCGGCGCCGGCGCGAACCCTCTGGGAAGGCCTGGCGGCGCTCACGTGCGCATCACTTCGCGAAGCCGCCGCTCGGTCTGTTGCAACAGTTCGAACGTGGCGCGCTTCCTGGCGTGAAACGCCGCGATTTCGCCGCCGGCGGGATGGCTGAATTCGCCAAGGCGCGACATCGCCGTCATCGCTTCGCGCATGCTGTGCCGGCCGGCCGCGACGGCGCCGAGCATCGCGGCGCCAAGCAGAACCGGCTCGCTCGTCTCGGGCGCGGCGACGCGTTTGCCGGTTGCGTCGGCGATGATCTGGCGCACCAGGGCGCTGCGCGCGGCGCCGCCGCTCACCACCAGCGTATCGAAATCATAGCCGCCGCTCTCCAGCGAGCGGATGATCTGGTTGAGGCCCTGCGCGAGCCCGCAAAGTCCCGCGATATAGAGCGCGCGCAAGCTCGCTTCGTCGTCGGAGAGATCGAGCCCGGCGATCGCGCCCCGCGCGCCGGCGTCCGCGAACGGCGACCGGTTGCCGAGAAAGTCGGGCAGAACGTGAAGGTCGCGGGCAAGCCAGACCGATTGCGAGGCGCCGCCGGAACGGGCGACGATTTCGCGCTCCATCGCTTCGAACCCCTCTTCAGCCTGATGGCGCGACTTTGCGAAAGCAGGATGCATGCGCATCAGATGGTCGATCGCGGCGCCGAACGCGCTCTGCCCTCCCTCTGTCAGCCATTGTCCCGGGGTCATCGCGGAGTAATAGGGACCCCAGACGCCGCGGATGAACCGCGGCGCGTCGGAGACCGCCATGCAGCAAGCCGAAGTGCCGAGAATCAGCGCCATCCGACCGCTGGGATTGCTGGGAAGCGACCCGTAGGCGCCGCCCATCGTCCCGAATGCGCCGGCGTGGGCGTCGATCAGCCCGGCGCCGACGGGCACGCCCGGCCGCAGCCCCATCGCCGCCGCCGCGTCCCGTGTCAGCCCATCCGCGAGCGCCGTGCCGGGATCGACCACCTCGGCCCCAATTCGCTCAAAGCCCCGGCCGGCTAGCGCGCCGAGCCCGATGCTCTCGAAAAAGTCGCTGGACCAGCGCCGCTCATGGGCGAGATAGGTCCATTTACAGGTGACGGTGCAAGCCGAGCGCGCGAGCGACCCGGTCGCGCGAAAGGTCAGGAAGTCGGTCAGGTCCAGAAAATGGCCGGCGCGGGCATAGGTCTCGCGCTGATGGCGGGCGAGCCAAAGAAGCTTGGGCGACTGCATCTCCGGCGAAATCGCGCCGCCGACATAACGCAACGCCTCATGCCCGCCGGCGTTGATCTCCTCGGCCTCCGCTATGGCGCGGTGGTCCATCCACACGATCGTGTCGCGGTTGGGATCGCCGCTCGGGCCGACCGGGAGCGAGGCGCCCTGTCTGTCGAGCGTCACCAGCGAGCAGGTCGCGTCGAAGCTCAGCCCGGCGACGGAATCGGGATCTATATCCGCCCGTTCGACCGCTTCGCGGATGGCCGCGCAGGCGGCTGTCCAGATGTCGAGCGAGGAATATTCCACGATTTCTCCGGGTTCGCGCCAGATCGCGATCCCGCGCCTTGCCCGCGCCAACAGGCGCCCGTCGGCCGCGAAAACGCCCGCGCGCGCGCTGCCTGTTCCCACATCGACGCCGATAAAGGCCTCGCCCATGCGTTCCCTCGCCGAATTCTTGGCGGCAACTTCCCAATTCTCGGCGGCAACTTCCCATGCCGAAGCGGGCTTAGGCAAGCCAACCCGTTGCGGCGCGGCTGGCCGAAATTGGGCGCAAACAATTGACTTGCCGGCCTCGGGGCGCCTATAAGCCCGCCGCGCGGCGCAGCTTCGCCGCCCTTCGATTTCCCGGCTCGCCCTTGGGCTCCATAAGCGCCCTGGGGAGAGGTCCGGTTTACTTTGTTGCGCGGGTCCTCGAGACCGGCGCGTCGAAACCATAACTTGGAGTTGCCGTCGTGAAGCGCACCTATCAACCCAGCAAGCTCGTCCGCAAGCGTCGCCATGGCTTCCGCGCCCGCATGGAGACCGTAGGCGGCCGCAAGGTGCTGAACGCGCGCCGCGCGCGCGGCCGCAAGCGCCTCTCGGCCTGATTTCGATTTCCGCGCCCCGCAGGCGCGCCGCCCTTCTCGATTGGCGAGGCCGACGCCTTGGACGAGACGGCAAGGCGAGACCCGCCAGAGCCCCCGAAATGGGGACGGCTGACCCGGCGCGCGGAATTCCAGCGCGCCGCTCGCGGAAAACGGACGCAGAGCCCCGCCTTCACGCTGCAAGCCAATCGCCGCGCCGACCAGGGTCCGGCTCCCGGCCCGCGCGTCGGCCTGACGGTGACCAAGAAAGTCGGCAACGCTGTGGTGCGCAACCGGATACGGCGCCGTCTGCGCGAAGCTTTGCGCCAAGTCGGCCCCGATGCGGCGCTGCCGGATCATGACTATGTAGTAATGGCGCGCGAGCCAGCGCTCCAGATCGGCTTCGAGGCGCTCATCGAGGGCATGGGTCGCGCTTTCGCCGAAATCAAGCGCATGAAATCGCGACCGAGCCCGAGCGGCCAGACGAGAGACGGACAAAAATGAAATCCGAGGAGTTGCGCAACCTGATCCTGGCGATCGTCCTGTCCGCGCTGGTGCTGATCGGCTGGAATTTCTATTTCGGGCCGAAGCTCCAGCCCAAGCCGCAGGCCGCGGCAGGATGCGGCCACGACGATGTCGCAGACGGCCGCGCCGGGCGCGCAGAGCCCGGCGGGTTCGGCGGCCCTTGCGGCAGAGCCGAAGACCCGTGACGCCGTGCTGAACGCCAGCGCCCGGGTTTCCGTCGACACGACGAGCCTCGGCGGCTCGATCGATCTCACAGGCGGTCTGATCGACGACATTATTCTTAAGGGCTATCGCGAGACGATCGACCCGAAGAGCCCGAACATCACGCTGCTTTCGCCCCCCGGCGGCCCCTCGCCGTACTGGGCCCAGACCGGATTTCGTCGAGCGAGACGCCGGGCGTCAAGACGCCCAACCTCACCACGCCTTGGAGCGCCGACGCCTCGACCCTCAAGGCCGACCATCCGGTGACCCTGACCTGGGACAATGGCGCCGGGCTCGAAATTCACGCGCGTCGTCGCCGTCGACGACCGTTATATGTTCACGATCACGGATTCAGCGTCGAGAATATCGGGCGCCGAGCCTGTGTCGCTGCGGCCCTATGCCCTGGTGCTGCGTCATGGAAAGCCCAATGTTTCGGGCTACGCGGTTCTGCATGAAGGCTTCGTCGGCGTGATCGGCGACGGTTCGGTGCAGGAGATCACCTACCCCAATATCGAAAAGGAGACGGGCCGGGTGCGCGAGCTCAAGGGCGACGGCGGCTGGCTCGGCTTCACCGACAAATACTGGGCCTCCGCGATCATCCCGGAGCAAACCGAGCCGATTCGTCGCGCGATTCTCCGCAAGTGGGACGGCGCCGGCGATGGATTACCAGACCGATTTCGTCGGCGCCGTCCGCACGGTCGCGCCCGGCGCGAGCGCGCATGCGGTCACGCATGTTTTCGCGGGAGCGAAGGAGGTCGCGACCATCGACGACTTATCAAAAGGACCTCGGCATCAAGAAATTCGATCTGATGATCGATTGGGGCTGGTTCTATTTCATCACCAAGCCGATGTTCCGGCTGATCGACCTCATTTATCGCTATCGTCGGCAATTTCGGCGTCGCGATCCTGATCGTCACTGTGCTCATCAAGGGCGCCTTCTTCCCGCTCGCCAATCAGAGCTACCGCTCGATGGCGAAGATGAAGCAGATCCAGCCGCAGATTGCGGCCCTGAAGGACCTCTATCCCGACGACCGCGCCAAGCAGCAGCAGGCGCAGATGGAGCTGTTCAAGAAGGAGGGGGTCAATCCCGGTCGCGGGCTGCCTGCCCATGCTGATCCAGATCCCGGTCTTCTTCGCGCTCTACAAGGTCATCTTCATCACGATCGAAATGCGCCACGCGCCGTTTTTCGGATGGATCAAGGATCTTTCCGCGCCCGATCCGACCAATGTCTTCACGCTGTTCGGCCTCATTCCCTGGGACCCGACCGCGCTGCCGATGTTCGGGCATTTTCTCGCGCTCGGCATCTGGCCGCTCATCATGGGCGTTTCGATGTTCTTCCAGATGAAGATGAACCCGGAGCCGGCGGATCCCGTACAGAAGACGATGTTCGCCTGGATGCCGCTGATCTTCACCTTCATGCTCGGCTCTTTCCCGGCCGGCCTCGTAATCTACTGGACCTGGAACAACACGCTGACCGTGCTGCAGCAATCGCTGATCATGAAGCGGGCGGGCGTGAAGCTCGAACTGTTCGACAACCTGAAGAAGATGTTCAAGGACGCCGGCGGCCACGGCGCTGAAATGACGACGCCGGGCGGGGCGGAGGACGAGGCCGCGCTGGATCGAGCCCGGGCGCAAACTGTTCGCGGGCCCTTGCGATTTCTTCTTCGCCGCGGCGAAGTCCGACGGCCTGCCGCCGATCGAGCGGCCGGAAATCGCCTTCGCCGGGCGCTCGAATGTCGGCAAGTCCTCGCTGATCAATGCGCTGACCGGGCCGCACTTCGCTTGCGCGCACTTCGAATACTCCCGGGCGCACGCAAGAGCTGATTTTCTTCAATCTCGGCGATCAGTTGACCATCGTCGATATGCCCGGCTACGGCTACGCCGCGGTCTCCAAGGACAAGTCGTCGGCCTGGGGCGCGCTCGTGCGCGACTATCTGCGCGGCCGCCCGACGCTGATGCGCGCTTTCGTGCTCGTCGACGGTCGCCACGGCGTCAAGGAGAGCGACGAGGAGACGATGAAGCGGCTGGACTCGTCGGCCGTCTCCTACGCGATCGTCCTGACCAAGCGCGACGAGGTCAAGAACGTCGACCAGGCGACCGCGTCGACGCGACGCTGGACGCCCTGCGCAAGCATCCCGCCGCCTATCCCGAGACGTTCTTCACCTCGTCGCGCACCGGCGAGGGCATTCCGCAGTTGCGCGCGCATATCATGCGGCTGCTGGCGGAACGGGGCGCAGCCGGCTTGCCGAAGGCGGATTGACTCGCAACCTCGGCGGCGGGGCTGCGTCCATCGAGATAGGCCCCCGCGTTTGACCGCACGCCCCTTGGCCTGCCAATCTCGCGCCATGGAAACCCACTACAATCGCATCGCGGCCGGGGACGTCGGGCGCATCGCCGCGCTGAGCGACGGCATCTTCGCCTTTGCGGCGACCGTGCTGGTGCTGGAAGTGCACACCCCCGACAATTTGAGCGTTCACAGCGAGGCGCAATTATTGGCCGCGCTCGCCGGCATCGCGCCGCATCTGCTGACCTGGCTGCTCAGCCTGATGACGCTCGGCATTTTCTGGGTTGGCCAGCAGGCGCAGCTCAATCAGCTCGAGCGCGCCGACCGCAACGTGACCTGGCTGCACTTCGTGTTTCTCGCCGTCGTCACCGTGCTGCCGTTCTCGACGCGGCTGCTCGACCGAATTCATGACGTTCCGGGTCGCCTTCCTCGTCTATTGGGGCAATATATTCATGCTCGGCGCGAGCCTTTACGCCGCCTGGGCCTATACGGAGCGCGCAGGGCTGATCCGGCCCGGCGCTGCGCCGCAAATTTCGCACGCAATCCGAAGGCGCATCGTCATCGCTCAGTCGCTCTATGCCTTGGGCGCGCTCGCAGGACTCTTCAGCGTTACCCTCGGCATCGGATTGATTATCCTCATCCAGCTCAACTACGCGCTTGGCGCCGAAGCTGCCGTGGCTCTCGCGGCTCTGAAGGTCCTCAGGCCAGTCCGACCGTCCGCAACGCGTCGGCCTGCATCGCGCCGACACTTTCGACGCTGAAACCCTCGATCGCGGATTTCGAACAGCCGATGGAAATTCATTTCGGCGCGCAGACGCAGGAACGCCGCGCCGAGACCGATCGCCGCGCGGTCCATGAACACGAATTCCCGCGGGATGGCGAGATCGCCGCCCTGCTCGCGCAGCGCCTTCATCACGGCGGCGATCTCGCGCCGGCCATATTCGCCCGGCCTGACGCCGTCGGCGACCGTGCGAACGCGATCGTCGAGGTGGGCCCGCAAATGAATCTCGCCCAGATGTTCATCGCCTCGATCGTCTCGCGCGAGAGGTTCTTGAAGCCCCAGAGTTCATAGGCGTGGACGACGCGGTCCGCATCATTGGTCTTCAGCGCGAGATAGAGCTCGACGACGCCGCTGACGAAGCGCGGCGGGAAAATTCGCACGCAGCCGTAGTCGAAGAGATTGACCGCCTCGATGCGCCGCGCCTCGCCCATCCCCCGACGCGACGACGGAATAATTGCCGAGATGCGGGTCGCCGTGGATGACGCCGTAGCGCAGAAACGGGCGCCACCACGCCTCGAACAGCAGTCGTCGCGATGTGCGTGCGGCGCATCGAGTTCGAGCTGCGCCTCGAACTCCAGCAGCTTCGCGCCCTCCATCCATTCCAGCGTGAGCAGGCGCTCGCGTCGAGAGATCGGGGAAGACCCTCGGCACGCGCACATGCGGACGGTCGGCGAGCATGTTGCGCGTAGAGGCGCGCGACCTTGGCTTCGCGCTCGTAATCGAGTTCTTCGCGCAGGCCTCGGCGATCTCGCGCGCGATCTCGCGCGTGTCGATCGCCGCGCCCATCCGGCGGTGGAGCGAAAACAGCATGTTGAGCTGCGTCAGGTCGGCTTCGACCGCCGAGGCCATGTCGGGATATTGCAGTTTGCAGGCGACCCGCTCGCCCGTCAGGGTCATCGCCCGATGCACTTGGCCGAGCGAGGCCGCCGCGGCGGGAACGAGATCGAATTCGGCGAATCTCAAGCGCCAATCCGAGCCGAGTTCGGCCTGCATGCGCCGTCTCACGAAGGCGGCGCCCATCGGCGGGGCCTGGGACTGCAAGCTCATCAATTGTTCGGAATAATCGGCCGGGAGCGCCTCCGGGATGGTCGCGAGCAATTGCGCCACCTTCATCATCGGGCCCTTCATCGCCCCGAGCGCCTGGGTGAAGGCGCGCGCGTCATCGCCCCTGCCGGCGCCGGCAAGCCGGCTGGCGCCGACCCGCGCGGCGAAGGCCCCTGCGTTGACGCCCATGCGCGCGTAGCGGCTCGGCGCGCGCGGAAAATCGATTGGCTTCATCATCTTGCGCCAAACGTAATCTCCGTTTCAGGGTTAAATTTACCGAATGTTGTAGGTGATTTCATCCGGCGCGCGTCTCGGGTGCAACTCTATGTTACAAATGGCGTCGCCGAAGCCTGGAGGCAATGGTCGGCGCGCCGGGAAATTCAATCCGGCAAGATATCGGGCGCTTGCATGGTTGGTATCCCCTCACGCGACATCGAACGCCAGCCCTGCGAACTCGCCGCTTCGATCAGCGGCGCGGCGGGTCAGCCCAGGCTGGCGGCTACTGTGCGCAACATTTCCCGGGATGGCGCACGTCTGGAAGGGTCCTCGGTCGCCCTCGCGCCGGACGAGTTCACGCTCACCATCATGCACGAAACCGGCGCCACGGAGCGATTGCGCGCTCGCCGCGTCTGGAACAGGGATAATGCGATCGGGGTCAAATTCCTGGATTTGGAGGATCATGAGAAGGAGCCCGCGAGCCAGAGCGACTACTACGTTCCGGTGCGCAAGAACGACATTGGCCTGCGTTACGCCTCCTCGCGCGAGGGCGACGACAGGCCCGTGAGCACGGCCATGAGGTTCTCGCGCATGTGCAGGAGCCCCTTGTAGGCCAGTTGGTCGCGGGTCAAGGCGCCGATATGCTCGCGCAAAGCGCTCGCCAGCCCGGCCCCTCTGGGATGGCCGGCCAGCGCGGCGACAGGATCCAGATGAATGCGCACCGTGAACAGCACTGCGCCGCTTTCCGGCAGCTTGCTTAGGGTCTGACGTTCGACGCGGATATGTGCGCGCGCCAGGATCGGCTCGCCGGGCGGAAAGCGCTCGCTGCCAAGCCTGCCTCGCCTCGGCGTGCCGCAAGCGCGAATCGCCGTAAATCGAGACGTTGAACCTTTCCAAAGGCGTCTCGGGATCGAGGTGGGCGAATATGCGTTCGACGCGCTCCGACATGGTCCCGGTAAAGCCGGGCACGGGCCCATGAATGGCCGACATCGACCCGGCCCAGCTTATCGGCGAGGCGCCAGGTCGAAGGAAAACAAAGCGATCCCGCCGTCAATCGCCAGCCCTCGGCCGAGCGCTGCATCAGCAGCAGATCCTCCTGCACCAGCCGCGAGGCTGCGAGCAGCGGCGGCGCGGCGGAAAAGTCGAGCTCGAAATCGCTGGCGAAGAACCCGGATTCTCGAGCGCTCGCGGCGATAGATCTCGGGAAAACGCGCGAAGCAGATGTTCCGTCAGCCGGCGGGCCGCCTCCGCCTGCCCGGCTTCCGAGCCCTCGAGCGCGGCGAACGCCGCGCGCCCCTCCTCGGCGAGGATGCGCTGCTTTCAGCGCCAGATCGTCGTAGAGCCGCGCGTCGATCTCGATCCAGTCCGCGGGATCGAATGGCCTGAGGCCGATCGTGAAGGGCTTGCGCGCCGCCGGCGTAGGGCGCGTGGCGAAAGCCGTTCGCGCCGTCTGCGGCCTCGCTCGATCATCCCAACGCCTCGAGCTCGCCGATCATGCGCTCGATCAGCGAAAGCCCGATGCTCCAGAAGCCGGGATCGCGCGCGTCGAGGCCGAACGGCTCCAGCAATTCGACCGTAGGGCTTGGAGCCGCCCGCGGCCAGCAGCGCGAGATAGCGCTCGGCAAAGCCTTCGTGCGCGCGCTCGTAAACGCCGTAGAGCGAATTCACGAGGCAATCGCCGAACGCATAGGCGTAGACATAGAACGGCGAATGGATGAAATGGCCGATATAGGCCCAATAATTTTCATAGCCGGGCCCGAGCTTGATCGAAGGCCCGAGGCTTTCCGATTGCACGCTCATCCAGAGCGCGCAGATCGCTTCGGCGGTCAGTTCGCCCTTCTTGCGCTCGGTGTGCACCTTGCGCTCGAACTGATAGAACGCGATCTGCCGCACGACCGTGTTGAGCATGTCCTCGACCTTCGAGGCGAGCATCGACTTGCGCGCGGCCGTGTCGGTGGTCTGAGCGAGCAGCGCGCGGAACGTCAGCATCTCGCCGAACACCGAGGCGGTTTCGGCGAGCGTCAGCGGCGTCGGCGCCATCAGCGCGCCGTTCGGCGCCGCGAGCACCTGATGCACGCCGTGGCCGAGTTCGTGCGCGAGCGTCATCACGTCGCGCGGCTTGCCGAGATAATTGACGAGCACATAGGGATGCGCCGACGGCGTCGTCGGATGCGCGAACGCGCCCGGCGCCTTGCCGGGCCGCACCGGCGCGTCGATCCAGCCCTCGTCGAAGAAGCGCTTGGCGATGTCGGACATTTGCGGCGAGAAGCCGCGATAGGCGTCGAGCACCGTGTCGCGCGCCGCGTCCCAGGTGAAGGTGCGCGTCGCCGCGTTGGGCAGCGGCGCGTTGCGGTCCCAGTGGTTGAGCTGCGGCCTTGCCGAACCAGCGCGCCTTCAGCGCGTAATAGCGGTGCGACAGGCGCGGATAGGCCTCGATCACCGCCGCCACGAGCGCGTCGACCACCTCGCGCTCGACGCGATTGGCGAGGTGGCGCGAATCGGCGATGTCGCTCGAACTTGCGCCAGCGGTCGGAAATGTCCTTGTCCTTGGCGAGCGTGTTCATGATCAAGGTGAACGTGCGCAGGTTCGCGCCGAGCGTCGCGCGCGAGCGAATGGGCGGCGGCTTCGCGCTTCTTCTCGTCGGGGTCCTGCAATCTTGCGCCAGCAGCGGCTCGAGCGTCAGTTCCTCGCCCTCGAATTTGAAGCGCAGCGCCGCGACCGTGTCGTCGAACAGGCGGTTCCAGGCGGCGACGCCCGTCACCGACTTTTCGAGGAACAATTGCTCGATGTCGTCGGCGAGCTGATGCGGGCGCTCCTTGCGAATGTCGTCGAGCCAGGGGCGGTAATGCGCGAGCTGCGAGCCGCGCATCGCCGCCTCGAGCTTGGAATCGTCGAGCCGGTTGAGTTCGAGCTCGAAGAACAGCAGCTCGCCCGCGATGTCGGTCACCTTCTCCTGCGCGTCGCCATAGAATTTGGCGCGGGCGGGATCGCTGGTGTCGCCGGCGTACAGCAGCGAGGCGTAGGACATCAGCCGGCCCATCAGGTCCTGCAGACGCCTCATAGGCGCGGACCGCCTCGAAAAGCTTCGCGCCTGCGCCCGGGCGCCGGCGGCGAGTTCGCGAGCTTGCCCCGGTAGGTCGTGGCGAAGGCCTTGGCCTCGTCGCTCGCGCGCTCGCATGTCGGCCGCGAATTTCGGCGACTCCATGCTCTCGTAGAGATCCTCCAGCCGCCATTGCGGCAGGGCGCCGAGATCCGAAGCTGCGGCGCCCGCGCCGGACCTGGACGGCGCCGCGATGTAAAGCGTCGATTCGGATAATGTTCATACTGGTCGACCTTTTCGTGCGATTCCGTGCATCGATAACGTGCCCGGGCGCGCATGGGTTCAATGCGCGCGACTGCGCCTTCGGCGCTTCAATATGGGATCACGTTAACACGACTTTTACCGTGTTGGCCGACCTTAGGCGGCGAAGCGGTCGCCAAGGCCGCGCAGAAACGGAAGCTTCATGGCCGCCCTCGTCCTGATCGCCGACGATGATCCGATCCAGCGCCGCCTGCTGGAAGCGATGGCCCGGCGGTTCGGCTATGACGTTGAAACCGCCGAATCGGGCGAAATCGCGCTCGCGCGGCTCGAGGCGGCGGACCGGCCTGCCGGTCAATCTGGTCGTTCTCGACCTCGTGATGCCCGATCTCGACGGCATGGGCGTGCTTTCGCGCATGCGCCAGCGCGAAATCACCACGCCCGCGATCGTCCAGACCGCCCACGGATCGATCGAGGCGGTCATTTCGGCGATGCGGGCGGGCGCGGTCGATTTCGTCGTCAAGCCCGTCGGCGCCGAGCGGCTGCAGGTCGCGATCAAGAACGCGCTTGCGGGTCGATGCGCTTGAGGACGAATTGCGGCTTGCGACGCGCCGAGCACGCGGCGAACTCAGCTTCAGGGACATCGGGACCAAGGTCGAGAGCATGGCGCGCACGCTGCGCCTCGCCGACCGCGCCGCCAAATCGAACATTCCCGTGCTGATCGAGGGCGAATCGGGCGTCGGCAAGGAATTGCTCGCGCGCGCGATCCAGGGCGGCTCGGACCGGCGCGGCAAGCCTTTCGTGACCGTCAACTGCGGCGCCCTGCCGGAAAACCTGATCGAGTCGATCCTGTTCGGCCACGAGAAGGGCGCCTTCACGGGCGCCACCGAAAAGCACGCCGGCAAATTCGCCGAGGCCAACGGCGGCACGCTGTTCCTCGACGAAATCGGCGAATTGCCGCATGGAGGCGCAGGTCAAGCTGCTGCGCGCGCTGCAGGAAGGCGAGATCGATCCGGTCGGCGCGCGCCGCCCGGTGAAGGTCGACATCCGCCTGGTCTCGGCGACCAACCAGAACCTGATCGAACTCGTCAAGCGGGGCCGGTTCCGCGAGGACCTGTTCTACCGCCTCAACGTATTTCCGATCGCGATCCCGCCGCTGCGCGCGCGCGCCGCCGACATTCCCGACCTCGCCCGCCGGTTTCTCGCGCGCTTCAGCGCCGAAGAGGGCAAGCGCATCCGCGGCCTCTCCAACGAGGCCTCCGCGCTGCTGAGCGCCTACGAATGGCCCGGCAACGTGCGCCAGCTCGAAAACGCGATGTTCCGCGCGGTCGTGCTCGCCGACGGCGACGAACTGACGATCGCCGAATTTCCGCAGATCGCCGCGCAGGTCGAGGGCTTCGACGTGCGCATTCCGCCGGCCCCGCCGCTGCTCGCGGAAGCCGCGACGCCCGACGACCTTCTCGATGGACGCGCTCGCCTTCGAACCCCGCGACCGTAATGTGCTGCGGCTGATCGACGAGAACGGCGACGTGCGAAAGCTCGAGGACATGGAAGCCGAGGCGATCCGCTTCGCGTTCGCCCATTATCGCGGGCCAGATGTCGCAAATGGCGCGCAAGCTCGGCATCGGACGCTCGACGCTGTATCGGAAGATGAAGGAAATCGGCATCGAGGCCGAAATGCTCGGCGAAGCCGCGGCCTGATCCTTTCGCCGCCGCCCGGAACGCGCGATGGTGGGCGCGTCCGGGGGAGGGCGGCGAAAGCGGAAAATGGCGCTTCTGCGTGGGGATGGCGTGGAGGACGGCGCTATGAAGAATTTGGCCAGGAATTTGCGCGGGCGCGTCGCCTGGCGCGGCGTGTCGCTATGGCTGCGGCGTCGCCGCGCTCGCGCGAGCCTCGGCGCGGCGCGCGCCGAGGACGACGCGCACGCGCGAGCGAGCCCATCCCCCTGGCGATTCCGCGGCGAGCCCGAGGCCGGACGCCGCCGCAATGTCGATTTTGCGCCGACCGGCTCGATCGACGCTTCACCGGCGCCGTCCTCTCCTGCGACAGAGGCGTCCGTTCCTGCAATGCACGGCCCCGCGCGCGCCAGAAACGCCTGCGGTTTCCCCAGCCGCCGGAAGGGGCGCCGGACACGACGGTCGCCGAGCCCGCCCCGGCGCCGGCCGCCGGCCGTCGACGACGCCGCCTCGGCCGGTCCCGGCGATCTCGCCGCCCGCCCCGGCCGCGCCCGCCGTGATCCGGTCGCCGACCTTCTGCCTCGGCGCCGTCGACGCGCTGCTGGCGCAGGGCCAGCGAGCCCAATCCCCTCGGCGCGGGCGACTGGCGCGCCGCGCGCGAACGCGATGAAGAGCTTCTATTCCGCGCGCGCATTCGCGCCGGTCTGGGTCGACGCCGCCGGCCTCAATGCTCCGGGCCGTTCGGCGCTCGCGCGATTGAAGCGCGCGGCGACGACGGCCTCGATCTCGCCGCCTTCGCGCTTCCGCCGGCGACGCTGACGGACCCGCAGCCCGCGCGGCTCGCCGAAGTCGAAGCGACGCTTGTCCGCCGCCGTGGCCGCCTATGCCCTGCAGGCGAGCGGCGGGCGCATCGCGCCCGACGTCGATTTCACCCCTCGTCACCGCCCATCCCGATGTCGCCGACCCGCTGGAGGCGCTGGGCGGAGTCGCCGCGGCCGCCGATCCCGGCGAGGCGCTCGCGGCCTTCAACCCGCCGCAGAAGGGCTACCGCGACTTGCGCGCGCAACTTGCGCGACTGCGCTGAAACCGCGCCGGTCGCGGCGACCGGCCGAACCGGCGGCTCCGACGCTGCAAGATCGGCATGGCCGATCCGCGCGTGCCGCTGATCCGCGCGCGCTTCGGCCTCGGCTCGCTGGCCGATTCCGAAGAGCGCGCGGCGTCTATGACGCGCGCGTCGCCTCGCGCGGTCGCGGCGTTTCAGAAGACGCGCGGTCTTGCCGGCGACGGCGCCCTCAACTCGGCGACGAGCGAGGCCCTGTTCGGCGATCCCGAACGCGAGCCGCGCGCGCCTCGATCCTCGCCAACATGGAGATGTGGCGCTGGGAGCCGCGCGACATGGGCGCGCGAGCGGATCGAGATCAATGTTCCCGATTTCACGCTGCGCGTGATGGACGGCGACGACGAAGTCCACCGCGCGCGCGTCATCGTCGGCAAGCCGGACACGCCGACGCCGATTTTCTCCAACGAGGTCAAATATCATCCTCGTCAATCCGATCTGGCGGGTGCCCGACTCCATCATCAAGAAGGAGATGATGCCGAAGCTCGCCGAGCGATCCCGACTATCTGACCCGGCGCGGGTTCAAGGTCAGCCAGAGTCGGCGACGCCTGGTGGTGGAACAGCCGCCGGGCGAGGGCAATGCGCTCGGGCATATCCTCTTCATGTTCCCCAACGAGCACGCGGTCTATCTGCACGACACGCCCTCGCGCGGCTTGTTCGCGAGCCGCCCGGCGCGCGTTCAGCCACGGCTGCATCCGCGTCGAACAGCCGATGCGGCTGGCCGAATTGGTCATGGGCGGCGCGGCGCGGGGCTGGTCGGCCGACAGGATCGAATCGATGATCGGGAGCAACGAGCGGACCGATTTTCCTGCCGCAGCCGCTGCCGATTCACATCGAGTATTTCACGGAGTTCGTCGATGAGACCGGCGCGCTGCAGGAGCGCGAAGACGTGTACGGCTTGACCGGCCGGGTGGCTGCAACGCTTTCGCGGCATGCGTCAAGATTGAAATCGACGCCAGGCCGGGGTATACGGCCTGCGTCTGTTTCTTTTCCTTTGGCCGTGCTTTCGGGGATACAGACGGAGCGTCGGCGCGGGGCGCGCGAGGCCGTCTGCGGAGCAGTTAGACGCCTCCGGGATCCGGCGAGCGGGGACGGGAAGGGAACCTGTTGGGGTTGAAATCGGAAACCGCGTCGGCGGAGGGCGAAGGCGCGCGTGGCCGCGCGCGTTTGCGGGCTCGCTGCTGCTCGCCCTCGCCGCGGCGCCGAGCTTCGACCGAATTGGCGATCGCCAACGGCGACACCCGCACGATCACGCTCTCCAACTCCGCACACCAACGAGTCCGGCTCGTTCACCTATATGGTCAACGGCTATTACGATCAGGCGGTTCTCGAAAAGCTGAACTGGTTCCTGCGCGACTGGCGGCTCAACGAGCCGACCAAGATGGACCCCAAACTGTTCGACATCGTTTGGGAAGTCTATCGCCAGTCGGGCTCGAAGGAGCCGATCGACGTGCTCTCGGGCTATCGCTCGCCGCAGACCAACGCGATGCTGCGCCGGCGCTCGCGCCAGGTCGCCGAACATTCCCAGCACATGGAAGGGCGCGCGATGGACGCGCATTTCGTCGACGTCGGCACCGCGACGATCCGCGACATCGCGATGCGCGATGCAGGCCGGCGGCGTCGGCTTTTATCCGACCGGCTCGACGCCGTGGGTGCATATCGACAGCGGATCGGTCCGCTACTGGCCGCGCATGAGCCGCGACGCGCTGACGCGGCTGTTTCCGGACGGCAAGACCGTCTTCATTCCCGCGGACGGCCAGCCGATGCCGGGCTACGAACAGGCCCGCGCCGAGATCGAGGCGCGCGGCGGCGCGGTGCAGCCGTGGGCAACGCCAACAGCGGCGGCTTGTTCGGCTGGCTGTTCGGCGGCCCGCGCGGCGGCGGCGCCGACGACGCGGAGGAGGGCGGCGGCGAGGGCCCGTAGCTCGGGCCGCGGCAGGCACGATGCCGGCGGGGCCAGGTCGCCAGCGCCGCAGACGACCGATCGCCGGGGCAAGCCGCAACCTGCCGCGCGGCAGACACTTCGCGCAGGCCGCGCCGGACGCATCGCGGCGCCAGCGCCGCAGCGCACGCTCCGGCCGCAGCGGTCCGACCTGGATCGCCTTCGCCCCGCCGAAGCGCGCCGGCGCCGGCCGCATTCCCGGCCCGCGTTTCGCGCGCCAGTCCGCCGCGCCGGCGCCCGCATCCGCGCCGCAGTCGCCTCGCTGGAGACGGATACGCGCGAGCGACGCCAGACCCGGTCTCGCTGCGCGGCCCGATCGCCGACGGTTCATCGCGCCGCTGCCGCCGCGCAAGCCCGACGACCTCGTCGACGGCCGGTGCTGGCGGAAGCGCCGATGCCGCCGCCGCGGCCGGACGAATTCGCAGTCGCGGCGGCGCTGTCCGAACCGGCCGATCTCCAGGCCGCCGATTCCAAGCCGGCTGCGCCCCCGGCGAAGAAGGATCTGATCGCCGCCCTGCTGCAGCGCGGCAAGTTGCCGGGGTCATCACCAAGGGCGTGAGCGCCGCGCCCTCGAGCGCGCTCGCGCTGCGCGAGACCCGACGGCGGCGCCGAGCCGCCCGGCGCGGCCCGCGCTGCTCGATCGCGCCGCCGCCCTCGATGCGCCGTTGCCGCCGCCGCGCCCCGCGCGCGACGCTTCCGTCCTCTGGCGTCTCGACCGCGGGCGAAGCCCCGCCGCCGCCCCGCCCCCGGCGTCCGCGCGCGCCCGAGCGCATCCCGCCGCGCCCTACGGCGGGCTGGTCTACGATGCGTTCAACGTGCAGCACCGAAGGCCGGCGCGCCGGTCTTCGCCAGCGAATTGCGCGGCTCGGCGCAATAGGCGAAGCCGCCGGGTCGCGCCCGCGGCGGGCCATAAGCGCGCACGCGGCGATTTCAGTTTCGTCGCGAAGCTTTTCAGGCGCTTAGGCGCGTTTTTCTGAAGGCGATCACCGCCGGCAAGGCGAAGCCGGAGTCATGAAAGCTCGTCTCGAAATCACGGCTCTGATTTCGACGGCCGTCGGCGCAGCCCGAAGATCGAAGGACTCCTTTCTCCCCTTGCGGCGAGACGGGAGGCGGCAGGCGGCTGACGCGACGAGAGCCGGATTGACTTGCCTGTTGAGCGCCGGCCGTGAAGGCGCGGCCTCGGGCGCCGCGGTTTCCCGGACGCCCGCTTAGGCGCGCGTGACTTCGGCTCAGCTCGCCTGGCTTTTTTGCGGCGCGCTCGACGCGCGCATCAGGACTTGACCGGCCTCAGCGTCTTGTCCGAACCCGAAAGGGTCGCATCGAGCGAGATCGGGCCGGCGCCCGAGGTGGCGAGATACAGGAACGCGAAGCAATAGAGCACCGCCGCCTCGCCGTAATTCAGCGCGGGGAAGAAGCCCATGCGGGAAATGGGCCATGAAATAGGCCGCCGCCATGAAGCCGGAGAGCACGAAGGCGACGGGCGCGTGAAGAGGCCGAGCACGATCAGCGCGCCGCCGATCAACTCCATGAAGCCGGTGAACAGCAACAGGCCGTGCGGCATCTTGTCGAGATGCCGGGAAGGTCGGGAAGCCGAAAATCTTGCCGGTGCCGTGCTCGAGGAACAGCAGGCCGACCATGATGCGGAAGATCGACTGCACATTGGGCGACCAGGAGGCGGGAATGATCGCGAAATTCATTTGCAGCTCCTGTGCTCGTAGGGTTGGAAACAGGCCCGCGCCGCGACTGCCGGCGCGGATCGTGGGCGATCAGATGATCTTGGCGATCTGGTCGAAATCGAAACGCGGGCTGCGCGGGAAAAGCTTGTTCCCGTCGCCGTAGCCGATGTTGATCAGCACGTTCGACTTGACGTGGCCCTCGGGGAAGAACTCCGCGTCGACTTTGGCGTGGTCGAAACCGGTCATCGGGCCGGTGTCGAGGCCGACCGCCCGCAGCGCGATGATGAGATAGGCGACCTGCAGCGTGCCGTTCTGGAACGCGCTGCGCGCGGCGAATGCCGCATTGCCCGAGAACCAGGCCTTGGCGTCGGCATGCGGGAACAGGAACGGCAGGTGCTCGTAGAATTGCTCGTCATAGGCCGCGATCGCGACGACCGGGCGCCGTCATGGTCTTTTCGAGGTTGCCGGGCGCGAGCGCCGGACGCAGCCGCTCCTTGGCCTCCTTGGACCTCAGGAACAGGATCCGCAGCGGCGACTGGTTGACGCTGGTCGGGGCCATCTTGGCGATATCGACGGCCTTTTTCAGCAGGTCGTCCGGAAACCGGGCTTGTCGAGGAACGCATTGTGCGGTGCGCGCCTCGATTGAAGTATCTGCGCGAGCGCGGCCGAGTCGATCGTCTTCGGGATCGGGAACGTGAACGGTCATGTGGTTGACAATCCTGAAATTGTTGCAGTGCACACAAGATGGGCTCTCACTTCCATCATTGCAATTGGCCAAATTATGTTCAAATACTATCAGTAGAGGTGATGGATGATCGATCCCCTGACGCTCGACCAGATGCGCGTGCTCGTTGCGGTCGCCGAGGCCGGCAGTTTTTCCGCCGCGGCGCGGCGGCTCGGGCGGGTCCAGTCGGCCATCAGCCAGGCCGTTCAGGCGATGGAGGCGACGCTCGGCGTTGCCGCTTTTCGACCGCTCGACGCAAGACGCCGACCCTGACCGACGCCGGGCGCGGCGATCGTCGAGGACGCGCGCGCGATCGTGACGCAGCGCGACAGCGCTCTGCGCGCCCGCGCCCAGAGCATCGCCTCCGACGTCGAGGCGGAACTCAACCTCGCGGTCGACGCGACGTTTCCGATGCCGCTGCTGATGCGGAGCCTCGAGGCGCTGCGCGGCGCCTTCCCGCTGCTGCCCGCGACCGTGTTCACCGAATAGCTCGGCGGCGCGCAGGAGACCCTGCTCAGCGGCGCCGCGCGGATGGCGATCTTCCCCTGCGCGCCGGGCCGACGCCGGAAATCTCCGCCGAATTCCTGACGACGATCTCGCTCGTTCGCCGTCGTCGCCGCCGGCCATCCGCTGGCGAGCGCGCCGGAGCCGATCCGGCGCGAGACGCTGGAGCCGCATGTCCAGCTCGTGCTGACCGGGCGCACCGCCTATGCGCAGAACATGCGCGGCGGCATCGTCAGCCACCATGTCTGGCGCTTCGCCGATCTGGCGACGCGGCTGGAATTTCTGCTCGCGCGGCTTCGGCTGGTGCAACATGCCCGGCACATGGTCGAGGACCATATCGCGGCCGGCCGGCTGAAGCGCCTCGTCCTTGCCGAGGCGGAGCCGGTCGAATTCCGGCTCTATGTCGTCGCCGAACGCGGGCGCGAACTCGGCCGCGCCGGCAAGCTGGCTGGTCGACGGATCTGCGCGAGCGGCTGAAGACTTCGCCCGGCATGCGAGCGCGGCCAAAGAAAAGCCGGCGGCGGAGCGCTCCGCCGCCGGCTTGATCGTCTGAACGGCCAAGCCCCTGCGGCTCGCCGCATATTACTTCTTGTCGCGCGCCTTCAGGGCCGCGCCGAGAATGTCGCCGAGCGAGGCGCCGCTGTCGGCGGAGCCGTACTGGGCGATCGCTTCCTTCTCCTCGGCGACTTCGAGCGCCTTGATCGACACCGCGATCTTGCGCGCGCGGCGGTCGAACTGGGTGATGCGCGCATCGACCTTCTCGCCGACCGAGAAGCGCTCGGGGCGCTGATCGCCGCGATCGCGCGCGAGTTCGGCGCGCTTGATGAAGGTCGGTCAGGTCGGTGCCCGCGATCTTCACCTCGAGCCCGCCGTCCTTGACCTCGAGCACTTCGCAGGTGACGACCGAGCCCTTGCGCATGATCGCCCTCGCCCGCGTCCTCGCCCAGCTTCTTGGCCAGGCGAACGGATCGCTGGCGAGCTGCTTGACGCCGAGCGCGATGCGCTCCTTCTCGACATCGACGTCGAGCACCTTGGCGCTGACCTTGTCGCCCTTCTTGTACTCCTCGATCACCTGCTCGCCCGGACGCGACCAGTCGAGATCGGAGAGATGCACCATGCCGTCGACGTCGCCGTCGAGGCCGATGAAGAGGCCGAACTCGGTCTTGTTCTTGACCTCGCCCTCGACGGTCGAGCCGACGGGGTGCTTCTCGGCGAACGCCTCCCACGGGATTCTGCAGGGTCTGCTTGAGGCCGAGCGAGATGCGGCGCTTGGAGGAGTCGACCTCGAGCACCTGAACCTCGACCTCCTGGCTGGTCGAGATGATCTTGCCGGGATGGACGTTCTTCTTGGTCCACGACATTTCCGAGACGTGGATGAGGCCCTCGATGCCCGGCTCCAGTTCGACGAACGCGCCGTAGTCGGTGATGTTGGTGACGCGGCCCTTCAGCTTCTGGCCGACCGTGGTAGCGCGTCTCGATCGCCGACCACGGATCTTCCTGCAGCTGCTTCATGCCGAGCGAGATGCGGTGGGTCTCGTGGTTGATCTTGATGATGCGCACCTTGACCGTCTGGCCGATGTTCAGAACCTCGGTCGGATGGTTGACGCGCCGCCAGGCGATGTCGGTGACATGCAGCAGGCCGTCGATGCCGCCGAGATCCACGAACGCGCCGTAGTCGGTGATGTTCTTGACCGTGCCGTCGATCACCTGGCCTTCGGCGAGGTTGGCGACGATCTCGTGGCGCTGCTCGGCGCGGCTCTCTTCCAGCACCGTGCGGCGCGAGA
Source organism: uncultured Pseudomonadota bacterium (assembly GCA_963809055.1). GTDB lineage: Bacteria > Pseudomonadota > Alphaproteobacteria > Rhizobiales > Beijerinckiaceae > Roseiarcus. The sequence goes on from CAWEID010000016.1 coordinate 301,575, forward strand.
CGACGATGTTGCCGCGGCGGCGGTCCATTTTCAGAATCTGGAACGGCTGCGAGACGTTCATCAGCGGCGCGACGTCGCGCACGGGGCGGATGTCGACCTGGCAGCGCGGCAGGAACGCCACCGCGCCGTCGAGATCGACGGTGAAGCCGCCCTTGACCTGATTGAAGATGACGCCGTCGACCTTCTCGCCCTTCTCGAACGCCTGCTCGAGCTTGACCCAGCTTTCCTCGCGGCGCGCCTTGTCGCGCGAGATGACGGCTTCGCCGAGCGCGTTCTCGATGCGCTCGAGATAGACCTCGACCTCGTCGCCGACCTTCGGCGCCGCGTCGCGGCCGTGATTGGTGAATTCCTTCAGCGCGACCCGGCCCTCGGTCTTCAGACCGAGATCGATCAGCGCCATGTCTTTTTCGATCGCAACGACGCGGCCCTTGATGACGGACCCTTCAAAGGCCTCGTCCTCGCCATAGGTCTCGTTCAATAGAGCAGTGAAATCGTCACGCGAAGGCGTGAGCGATTGGTGGTACGGACATTTGTTCTCCTAAAGAGCCCAAGTCGGGCGGCGCCGGCGGGGTTGGCGTTACGGGCGCGCTCTTCGCCGGTATCGAGCTTCGCGATGTTGCCGCCAAACTCGCACCGCCTCTTCGAGGCGGGCCGGCGCGGGGCCGGCGCGAACACACGGGTTTACGCGCCCTCCCTCGCGGGGCGGCGCGCGCGGGATATAGAGGGGTTGGCGGGCGGTGGCAAGGGGGCGGCCCGGGCTCATGACATATGAGGCGGCTTAGGGGCTGGCCGAACTGGCCGCGACGGTCCCAGCCATACCGGCGCCCTGGGTCGTTTCGTTCTCGACGGGATCGGGGCCGGAGTTCGTTTGGAAATGGGCCTGGCGCGATCTCGGGTCCCTGCCGCCGAACCGCAAGGCGCCCTCCCGACAATGCGGCGGCGCCGTCCCGGCGGCGGGCCCTCAGCTCGACGGCGTCGGTCCCGCCGTCTCGGCCTGCTTGGGCGGGCCGCCGAACAGATCGGCGATCGGGCGGCCCGAGGCGCTGAAAGCGGCAGAACGTCAGGATCGCGACGGCGATGGGATCGCCGATGAACGCTCCGAACATTCCCCACAAATAGGCCCAGAAGAACACCGCGAACAACACCAGGAACGGCGACATCGCCAGCGCGTCGCCGGAAACGCGCGGCTCGACATAGGTGCCGACCGCGAACTGGATCAGGTTCAACCCGATGAACAGCCCCACCACCGCCTGCCAGCTGTCGAATTGCATCATCGCCAGCAGGGTCGGGAACAATGTCGCGACGAACGGTCCGATGAACGGAATGTAGTTGAGAACGAACGCGATGACGCCCCATTCGGCCGCGAATTGCAGTCCGGCGATCCAGGCGAAAACCCAAACGAGCAGACCGGTCACGATGCTCATTTGCGTGCGGATGAACATGTATTTTCGAAATTTCTGCGCGGTGGCGGCGCTCGCCGCGATCAGGTAGCGCGAGGCGTCCCGGTTGGCGAGCGCCTCGACCTTGCGGCGCGCCACATCGACTTCGAGCAGCCCGAGCATGACATAGACGAGCGTGATCAACCAGAAGCTCAATGTCGTGTTGAGCTGGCCGGTCACCCGCCGGGCGGCGCGCAACATCCAGCCGGCGTTGAAATGCTCGGCCCAGAGGCCAGCGACCGATATGCCGCGATCGTCGAGCCAGGCCACGGCGGATTCATACAGGGCCTGGTATCGCGCCGAATTCGGCGATCAGCGAACGCCCGACCCGGCCGAACCCCCATATCGCGAGCGAGGCGACGGAGAGGCAAATCGTCGCCGTCGCCGCGACGGTGACGGCCAGCGCGAGCAGCGCGGGCATGCGCGTCTGCAGCCGTTGCTGCATCGGCCAGACGATGGCGACGATGAAGAGCGCGAGCGCGACCGGCTCGAACACGTTGCTCGCCTCGCGCAGCGCCATGGAGCCGATTACCGCCGCCACGATGGCGGTCGATACCTGCGTCGGGCGGTCGATGGTCACTCGCAAACCTTTCCGCCGCGCCGGGCTTGCCCTGATGAAGACAATTCGTCGCGGGACATCGAATACGTCTACGCGACCTCGCAGCTATGGTCGAGGCAGCTATGGTTCAGGATTGTGACGTCTCGCTGTCGCTTTGTCGACGCACGCCTTGCGGGCGATTCCTATCGGGCCGGGTTGCGGCGACGCGGCGGGCGCCGCCCGGCCAGCCCATCGCAAAAAAGAGGCGCGACCGCATGGCGCGGCCCAAAAAAGCGCGGCCGCCGGCATGGCGCTCCATGGCCGCCCGCTTGCCCCTCAAGCCGTTGAAATCGCCCAATTCGGTCGGAAAATGCCGCGGCTCCGCGCGAGGCCGGTCTTGCGCTCTTCGCCTGCGGCCTCACGCCCCGCCCATTTTCTCTTGATCGCCGGGCGCGCAAAGGCGCAACCTCGCGCAAAACGAAACCCGAGGGAGCGCCATGAACGCCGCCGCCACCCATGAAGTCGTCAACCAGCCCTATGCGCTGGCCGACTACAACCTTTTCACCGGCGATGCGGCGCTGAAGGAGGGCGTCGAGCGCGAGGGGGCAGGCTGGGCCCTGGCCGATCTCGAGGCCTTTGGGGCGGAGGTCGGAGCCGCCGACTACATCGAACTCGGCGCGCTCGCCAATCGCCATCCGCCCGAATTCGACACCCACGACCGTTACGGCCGGCGGGTCGATCTCGTGCGCTTCCATCCCGCCTATCACGAGCTTATGCGGGTCGCGATCGCGCACGGCCTGCACGCCTCGCCCTGGAGCGAGCCGAAGCCGGGCGCCCATGTCGCGCGCGCGGCGCGGTTCTACATGCAGAGCGAGATCGAGGCCGGCCACGGCTGCCCGATCACGATGACCTTCGCCGCGACGCCTTCGCTGAAACTGCAGCCGGAACTGGCGAAGGCATGGCTGCCGAAAGTTCATTCGCGGGTCTACGACCCTCGCAACGTTCCGGCCGGCGAGAAGGCCGGCGTCACGATCGGCATGGCGATGACGGAGAAGCAGGGCGGCTCCGACGTGCGCGCCAACACGACGCGCGCCATGCCGATCGGCGACGGGCTCTATGAAATCACCGGCCACAAGTTCTTCGTCTCGGCGCCAATGTGCGATGCGTTCCTGATGCTCGCGCAGGCGCCCGGCGGCCTCACCTGTTTCCTCGCGCCGCGCTGGCTGCCCGACGGGAGCAAGAACGGCGTCGAGTTCGTCCGGCTGAAACGCAAGATGGGCAATGTCTCGAACGCTTCGAGCGAGACCGAATGGCGCGGCGCGCACGGCTGGCGCGTCGGGCCGGAGGGCAGGGGCGTCGCGACGATCATCGAGATGGTGGCGATGACGCGTTTCGATTGCATGATCGGCTCCTCCGCCGGCATGCGGCGCGCGGTCAGCGAGGCGATCGACCATTGTCGCCAGCGCAAGGCGTTCGGCGCCTATCTCACGCGCCAGCCGATCATGCGCGATGTGCTCGCCGATCTCGCGCTGGAGGCCGAGGCGTCGCTCGCCTTGACGTTGCGGCTCGCGCGCGCGATCGACCGGCGCGGCGATCCGCATGAGGACCGGTTGGTGCGCCTGGGGACGGCGCTCGGCAAATACTGGATCTGCAAGCGCGCGCCGATGCTGGCCTACGAGGCGATGGAATGCATCGGCGGCTCCGCAGTCATGGAGGATTCGCCGCTGCCGCGGCTCTATCGCGAGGCGCCGGTCAACGCGATCTGGGAAGGCAGCGGCAACGTGCAATGCCTCGACGTCATGCGCGCGATGCAGAAGACGCCGGACGTTCTCGACGCCTATTTCGAAGAGGTCGGCGAAGTCCGCGGCGCCGATCGCGCGCTCGATTCCCATGTCGCGGCGCTGCGAGAGGATCTGTCCAACATCAACGATTTCGAGGCCCATGCGCGCGATCTCTGCGACCGCCTCGCGCTCGGCCTGCAGGCGAGCGTCGTCGTGCGCCATGCGCCCGCCGTCGTCGCCGACGCCTTCTGCCGCTCGAGGCTGGAAAGCCGCGGCGCGCATCATTACGGCGCGCTGCCGCGCAGCGTCGACGCCGCCGCGATCGTGGAGAGGGCGGCGCCGCGGCCGTTGTAGCTGGGGCGTGTGGTCGCGCCTAGACGCCGCCGCCGTGGCGCCCCGCGCCGTCGACGAACCGTTTCGCGCCCGCCGCGCCTTCGGCCGCGACGACCGGCGTGCCGTGGCGGCCCTCCTCGCGCAGCGCTTCGGCGAGCGGCATGTACCATTGCCGATAGGCGGAGGCGCGGTCGGTGAGCATGCAGAGCTGCGGAAACGCCGCGATTTGATGCGCGAGCTTCTCGGCCTCGGCGCGCGCCGCTCCGTCAGCGACGACGCGATTGGCCAGGCCCATCTCGAGCGCCTCGCGCGCCCCGACCGGGCGCCCGGTCAGGATCATGTCGAGCGCGCGGCCCATGCCGATCACACGCGGCAGCCGCACGGTGCCGCCGTCGATCAGCGGCACGCCCCAACGGCGGCAGAACACGCCGAACGTCGCGCTCTCCTCGGCGACGCGCAGATCCGCGAGCAGGGCGAGCTCCAACCCGCCCGCGACCGCATAGCCCGCGACCGCCGCGATCAGCGGCTTCGAGAGCGCCATGCGCGACGGGCCCATCGGGCCGCCGCCGTCGCCGTCGGGGTGAAGCTCATGCCCGCGGGCGGGGTCGGCAAACGCGCTGAGGTCCGCGCCCGCGCAGAAATTGCCGTGGTCGCCGTAGAGCACCGCGACGCGCTGCGCATCGTCCGCTTCGAAATCCTGGAACGCGCGCCTGAGCGCGGACGCCATCGGACCGTCGACCGAGTTGCGCTTGTCCGGCCGGTCCAGGACCACCGTCGTGACCGGCCCCGATTTGTGGACGCGGACATGAGGACGCGAGATTGTGTTCATTCGATTTCGAGCTCGAACGGCTCGCCCTCAAAACAATCCTCCCCGCGGCCGATCGCCTCGATCGCGCGAGTCATCCTACCTTGTCGCTCCAGGCGCATATCCGCAAGGGCGACAAATCGGGCGTTCGGCGTGGCGGTCGGCGAGGCTTGCCGCAACGCTAGCGCAATCTCGTGCTCGTCGCGATGCGGCGCGAGCGCGCAGGCGGCGATATAGGCCGAAGCGGTGGAGCGCGAGACGCCGGCGTAACAATGAATCACCATCGGGTGCTTGCGATCCCACTCGCGCACGAAACCGAGCAGCGCGTCGAGATGTCCGGTCTCCGGCAGCACCTGGCCGGGCGCGGGCAGCACGATGTCGGACATGGCGATATTGAGATGGCGCTCGGGCGCGATCACCGGCGGGCGCACGACTTTCGTGCCGGGACTGAGCAGCGTCACCAACGAACGCGCGCCCGTCATTTCCACCACGAAGTCGATGCGGGCGAGCGGACAGACATATAAACGCGGCATTACATCCTCCCGAAACGCCCGCGGCTCAAGCGCGCGCGGCGGCGTCGAGTTCATGAAATCGCACGAGGAAGCGCTCCTGCGCCTCATTTGGCCGCATAGGTTGCAGATAATCTTTCAGGCTCTTAAGGGCAACCTTCGGTTCTCCGAAAAGTTTGCACGCTTCCGCGACGGAGAACCCCGCCAGATGGGTCGCCTCGAGATAGGCGGCCTCGCGATCGGCCGCCTTGATCGCCTTGGCGGGGTCGCGCTCGATATGGGCGGGAAGTCCGAAACGGATGAATATCGCCGACAGCAGGCGTTCCTCCACCTTCTTGTAGTCGCCGCCCACCGCCGCCTTGAACGGCGAGATCATGTCCCCGATGACATATTCGGGCGCGTCGTGCAGCAGGGCGGCCAATCGCGCCGAATGCGGCGCTTGCGGCGCGCCGGCGCCGTAGAGCGCCTCGACCAGCAGCGAGTGTTGAGCGACCGAGAAGATCTCCGGCCCCTGGTCTGGCCGTTCCAGCGCGCGACGCGGGCGAGGCCGTGCGCGATGTCGGCGATTTCGACGTCGAGCGGCGAGGGGTCGATCAGGTCGAGCCGGCGGCCCGACAGCATGCGCTGCCATGCGCGCGCCTGGGTCTCGCGCTCACCATGGGGCGCGCTTGCCCAGCGCTTCGCACGCCGCGCAGCGATGGCAATCGACGAGATGGTCGTTCACCATGCCCACCGCCTGCATGAAGGCGTAGACGATGGTCGGCCCGACGAAATTGCCGCCGCGCGCGCGCAAATCCTTCGAGATCGCGCGCGAGACGTCGCTCTCGGCGGGAATGTCGCGCATGGATTTGCGCGGATTGCGGATCGGGCGCCCGTCGACGAAGCCCCAGAGATGGCGCGCGAAGCCTCCGTGTTCGGCGAGGTCCGAGATAGACCCGCGCCAGCGCGACCGTGGCCTCGATCTTGGCCCGATTGCGAACGATGCCGGGGTTCTGCATCAGGCTGTTTTTTTTCGCCGCGTCGTAGCGCGCAATGATGTCGGGCCGAAATCCGTCGAAAGCGGCGCGGAACGCCCTCGCGCTTGCGCAAAATCGTGATCCAGGAGAGGCCGGCCTGGAAGCCGTCGAGGATGAGCTTCTCGAACAAGGCGCGGTCGTCCCATTCGGGCGCGCCCCACTCGTCGTCGTGATAGGAGACGTACAAAGGGTCCTCGCCAGGCCAGGGGCAGCGTTGCAATCCGTCGGCGTGGCGGATGGCGTGGATCGGAGCGAGGCGGCTTCTCGGTTTCGGGCATCTGGACTCCCCGCCGGCTTACTTGCCAATCCGGCGCAGCGACGGCAAGCCTCAATCCTGGCTCCGGATCGCGGCGGCCGCTCGGCGCCTGCAGCCAGCGTCGTCGTTGGCGACCCGGTTGACCGCGGTTCCGATCGGAACGAGTTCCAGCGCCGCCTCCGGCGCCGGGGCAGCAGCGCGGCGGCGGTCGGCGCGTCGACGCCGTCGCCGTCGAGCCAGCGCGAGAACGTCTCGCGCGGCAGGATCGCGGGCATGCGATCGTGGACCTGCGACATCAGCCGGTTGGCGTGCGGTGGTGATGATGCAGGCGGTGTCGATCTCGCCGCCGTTCGGGTCCGTCCAGGTCTCGTAGAGGCCGGCGAAGCCCCATCGGTTGGCTGTCGACGCGGCGGATCAGGAACGGCTGCTTCGGCCGTCGCGCTCGACGCGCCGCCATTCGTAAAAGCCGTCGGCGATCACGAGGCAGCGGCGCCGTTTCAGCGCGGCGCGGAAGCTCGGCTTCTGCGCGAGCGTCTCCGCGCGGGCGTTGATCAGCAGCGGGAAATCTTTGGGATCTTTGACGAAACCCGGCAGGAAACCCCAGCGCGACCAGCAGGAAATGGCGCTCGCCGCCGTGCGTATGTTCGCGCGCAAAGACGATCGGGATCGGCTGCGTCGGAGCGATATTGAAGCGCGGCGGGAAATTGGGCTGCTCGACATAGTCAAAAAAGGCCCGAACCGCCTCCGGCGGCAAGGTGATCGCGAAGCGACCGCACATCAAGAACTCCAAATTCGAATTGGCAATTTGGGCGCGAAGCGCCGCCCGCCACGTTAACTATTATTAAAGAGAACGTCGCCAGCGGCTATCGGCTCGATTATGTTACACCCGCGATGAATCCGGTATTGAAATGTCGCTTGAAGAACTCGCTGCCGCGGACGCGCGCAGCGCAGCGCTAAGTTACGTCAGCGAGGCGTTCGCGGAGGCGATCCTGGACGGCATCGACGTCGATGCTTTCGCCGAAGCGGCATTTTGCGCGGCGTTTCGCGAACTCGTCGCGGTCTACGGCGAAGACGGGCCATCGAGATCGCGCAAAGGCCTGCCGGAGCGGATCCGGGCGGGCGAATTCTCCGCCTCTACCCGTCAGTAGGCCTTTTTTTCGGCCGTCGTCGCGCGGCAAAATGGCCTCGCCTCGTCGCAAAGGCGCGGAGACTGGAATGCGACTTCTGGGCTTGACCTTGGCTGCGGTCGCGACCTGCGCGTCGGGCTTGCTTCTGTCGGTCGACGCAGCTTACGCCAACGACACCACCGCGGAATTGACCACCGGCGGGCTCGTGCTCGACGCGCAGCGCCGACATCGAGATGCGCTCGGAAGACCTTGCGATCTCCGAACGCGAGATCGTCGTGCGCTATCGCTTCTTCAATCGATGGCCGCCGACGACGAGACGGTGACCGTCGCGTTCCCCATGCCCGACATCGCTTGGGAGGGCCGCGACACCAACATCGCCGTGCCCGATCCGGAATCGCCGAATTTTCTCGATTTCCACACGCATCGTCGACGGCGCGGGCAGTCGAGGCGCAGCATCGAGCAGAAAGCGTTCGCGGACGACAGTCGACGATCACCGCGCGGCTGAAGGCGCTGGGCGTGCCGCTCGCGCCGCAGACGCGACGCGACCTGGAAGGCGCTGGACGCGCTGCCGATCGCGCCGACCCAGGACGAACTGGTCAAACAGAATATCGCGGCCGCCGACGATTACGACGTGGGCAAGGGCTGGGAGCACCATCTCGTGCCGAACTGGACGCTGAAGTCGACCTTCTATTGGAGCCAGACGTTCCCCGCGGGACGCGAGATCGTCGTCGAGCACCGCTACCGCCCGAGCGTCGGCGGAACGACGGCACGATGCTCGACGCGAACGAGATCGATTCGCGCCGACGCTGCAAGCGGTACGAAGAGCGCTATTGCGTCGACAAGGCGTTTCTGGCGGCCGTCCGCGCCGCGCAGCAGCAAGCGCGGCGGCTACGGCGGCGCGAGCGCGCCCTTCTTCGAGAAGCGCATCGCCTACGTCCTGACGACCGGCGCCAATTGGGCCGGACCGATCGGCGATTTTCGCCTGACGGTCGACAAGGGCGCGCCGGATTCGCTCGTCAGCTTCTGCGCCGACGGCGTGAAGAAGATCGGGCCGACGCTGTTCGAGGTCGCGCCACGCCAATTTCACCCCGACGCAGGATTTGCATATCCTGATCCTGTATCATCCGCAGAACTGAACTCTGGTGCGAGGCGCCGGAAATGTCATTCAAAGCCATACGCGCCGACAAGACCGACGCCGGTCAGAACGTCCGCTTCGTCGAAATGGAGGACGAGCGAACTGATGGACGGCGACGTGACGGTCCGCGTCACGCATTCGACCGTCAACTACAAGGACGGCCTCGCGCTGTCGGGCAAGTCGGCGATCCCGCGCCGCTTTCCCATGGTCCTGGGCATCGATCTGGCGGGCGTCGTCGAGACGTCTCAGCATCCCGGCTTTCGGCACAGGCGACGAGGTGCTGCTGGACGGCTTCGGGCTCGGCGAGACGCATTTCGGCGGCTATGCCGAACAGGCGCGCGTCAAGGGCGACTGGTTGGTCAAACTGCCGCCGGGCTGGACGCGCGCCGAGGCGATGGCGGTCGGCACCGCCGGCTATACCGCGGCGCTCTGCGTCATCGCGCTCGAATCGGCGGGGGTCGAGCCCGGACAGGGGCCCGCGATCGTCACCGGCGCCGCGGGCGGCGTCGGTTCGGTCGCGATCGCGCTTGCTGGCCAAGGCCGGCTGGTCGGTGACGCCTCGACCGGGCGCGCCGCGGAGGCCGATTATCTGAAGCAACTCGGCGCGAGCGAAATCATCGAGCGCGCGAGCCTGGCAGCGCCCGGCAAGCCGCTGGGCAAGGAGCGCTGGGCGGCGGGGATCGACAGCGTCGGCTCGCATGACGCTCGCCAACGTGCTGGCGCAGACGCGCTATGGCGGCGCCGTCGCGGCTTGCGGACTCGCGGGCGGCATGGATCTGCCGACGCGCGTCGCGCCGTTCATCCTGCGCGGCGTCAGGCTGATCGGCGTCGACAGCGTCAATTGCCCGATGGGTCGCGCGCAAGGCGGCCTGGGCGCGCATGGCGCGCGACCTCGATCGCGGGCAGCTCGGCGCGCATGACGCAGACGGTTCCTTTCGAGCGCGTGTTCGAAATCGGCGCTGAAATTCTCGCCGGCCGCATGCGCGGCCGCGTGGTCGTGGAAATCGGCTGAAACAGAACGCGGCTTTGGCGCGAAGAGCTCGCATGGCGGGCTGTGAGGGCTTGCGATCTCAGCGCAGGGCGGACAGAAGGATGCCATGACCGACATTTCCCTGCCCGTCGCCGCCGGCGCCGGGCTGCTTTCCTTTCTCAGCCCCTGCGTGCTGCCGCTGGCGCCGCCCTATCTCTGCTATCTCGCCGGCACCACGGTCGAGGCGCTCGTCGACGAAGGCGAGACGCGCGCCCGGCGCGATATATTCATCGCCTCGCTGTTGTTCGTCGCGGGCTTTTCGACCGTGTTCGTGGCGCTGGGGGCGACGGCCTCCGAGTTCGGAGCGCTGTTGCGTCAGTGGAGCCACGTGCTGTCGATCGTCGCCGGCGTCGGCATCATGTCGATGGGCGCGCATTTCCTCGGCGTCTTTCGCATCGGCGCCATGTTTCGCGAGAAGCGCGTGGAGATCGCCAAGCCGCCGGGCCTGTGGGCGCCTATCTGATGGGGCTCGCGTTCGCCTTCGGCTGGACGCCGTGCATCGGGCCGATCCTCGCCGCGATCCTCGCGGTCGCGGGCGCGCAGGAGACCGTCGCGCGCGGCGCCCTGCTGCTCGCCGCCTACGCCTTCGGGCTGGGCGTGCCCTTCGTGCTCGCGGCGATCGCGATGGAGCGGTTCCTCGGCTTCGCGCGCGGCTTTCGCTGGCAATTCGCGCGGCTGGAAAAGGCGGTCGGCGCGCTGCTGGTCTGACGGGCGATCGCGTTCCTGACCGGCGGCCTGCAGACCGCCTCGTCCTGGCTGATCGAGACGTTTCCGTCGCTCGGCCTGCTCGGCTGACCTTTGCGGCTCCGCCCATCCCGGCGCCGACGGGCGGCAGGCGCCCGGCCGGCTGACCCCGGCGAACCCAGCCAAAAAAAAAGCCCGCCGGGCACGGCGGGCTTCTCGATCAGGTTCCGGGCGAGCGCTGAGCCCGCCCGGAATCCCCGCAATCACATCTGCTGAGTAGGTGATCTTGCCGTCGGCGCCCTTCTTCCAGACGTACCAGACGTAGTCGACGTTGGTGCGGTCGCCCTTCTTGTCGTAGGAGATGTCGCCGATGCACGGTCTTGAAGGTCATGCCGGAGTGCATGACTTCGGCCATCTTCTTCGGATCGAGCGACTTGGCCTTTTCCGCCGCCTGCCTTCATGATCTGCATCGCGGCGTAGGAATAGAGCGTGTAGCCTTCCGGCTCGAAGCCCTTGGCCTTGAATTCGGCGACGATGTCCTTGGCGGCCGGATTGTTGCGCGGCTCGGGGCCGAACGACATCAGCGTGCCTTCGACGCCGGGGCCGCCGATCGAGGCGAACTCGTTGTCGGTGATGCCGTCGCCGGAGATCATGACCGTCTTCATGCCCTGATCGCGCATCTGACGCACGATCAGGCCGCCTTCGGTGTGCAGGCCGCCCCACATCAGATAGTCGGCGCCCGAAGCCTTGATCTTCGAGACGATCGCCGAATAGTCCTTTTCGCCGGCGTTGACGCCTTCGTAGAGCACTTCCTTCTTGCCGCCCGCGTTCATGAAGCCCTTGGCGGCGTCGGCGAGGCCTTGGCCGTAGGGGGTCTTGTCATGCACGATCGCGATCTTCTTGTCCTTGAGCTTGCCGAGCGCCAGATCCGCCCACAGCTTGCCCTGCTGGTCGTCGCGGCCGCAGGTGCGGAACGCGTTCCACAGGCCGCGGTCGGTGACCTTCGGATTGGTGGCCGAGGGCGTGATGAACAGAACGCCGTTGTCGGCGTAGACTTCGGAGGCCGGGATCGTCACGCCGGAGTTGAAGTGGCCGACCACCAGCTTGACGCCGTCGCCGACGAACTTGTTGGCGACCGAAACGCCCTGCTTGGGATCGGAAACGTCGTCGCCCTGCTCGACTGTCGATCTTCTGGCCGAGGATGCCGCCCGACTTGTTGAAGTCGGCGGCGGCCTGGCTGACGCCCTGCGTCAACTGCGCGCCGAACGAGGCGTTCGGCCCGGTGATCGGGCCGGCGACGCCGATCTTGATCTGCGCGTTCGCGGCGCTGGCGAAGGCCAGGCCCGCAGCGAGCACCAGACCCGTCAACCAAATGTTTTTTCATACTGACACTCCCTAGGTTTTAGGGCGCGACCAGCGCCCCTGGCGGAACGACCTCCCGCCTTGGTGGCGGATAAAAGCCTGTTTTCAGGTAGGAGTCACCTCAAAAGCCGACCATGCGAGGCTAATTATTTTTGACGCAGGGCGCGGGCCGCAAAGACCCGCCTCAACGGGCGCGCCAGCTCAAGTCCGGCCTTTTCGAAGGCCCAGGAATATTGCGTCGCCATCTGCCGACGCGCGCATGGACTGATAGCCGAGGAAGGCCGGCGATCAGCAGGATGACGAGAGTCACGAGGTAATAATGGAGCGAAAGCAGGTCCTCCTGAAACAGCGCGTAATGCAGGAACTGCACCGCCGCGGCGAGCGCGATGATCGCCGGGACGATCAGCCAGCGCGGGCTCCAGGATGTTCGCGAAGGCGCGCCCGGTCGCGACGCCGCGCAGCCGCGCCGAGCCCGGTCAGCACGAAGAAGGCGAGCCAGCCGTAGTCGGAATCGACCCAGAGCCATCCGCCCATCAATGGCCTCCCTCGAGATAGGCCGCGCGCACTTCGGGCCGCGCCAGCAATTCCTGCCCGGTGCCGCTCATCGTGATCTGGCCGTTGACCATGACGTAGCCGCGATGCGCGAGCTTGAGCGCATGGAACGCGTTCTGCTCGACGAGGAACACCGAGAGGCCCTGCGTGCGATTGAGCTCCGCGATGGCGTTGAAAATCAGCTTGACGATCAGCGGCGCGAGACCGAGCGAAGGCTCGTCGAGCAGCAGCAGCTTCGGCCGGCTCATCAGCGCGCGCGCGATCGCGAGCATCTGCTGCTCGCCGCCCGACAGCGTGCCGCCGCGCTGCTGCGCGCGCTCCTTCAGCCGCGGGAACATCGCGAAGGCGCGCTCGAGGTCCTCGTCGAAATGCGGCAGAATTGTCGATCGAGGCGCCCATCTGCAGGTTCTCGAACACGGTCATGCGCGGGAAGATGCGCCGGCCCTCCGGCGATTGCGCGATCGACATGCGCGCGATCAGATGCGGCGGCATGTTGGTGATGTCGCGGCCGGCGAAAGTGATCGTGCCCTTGCGCGCGCGCGCGGCTGCCGAAGATCGTCATCATCGTCGTCGACTTGCCGGCGCCGTTGGCGCCGATCAGCGTGACGATCTCGCCCTCGTTGACGTCGATGTCGATGCCCTTGAGCGCCTGGATCTTGCCGTAGAAACGTCTCGACGCCGCGCAGCGTCAGCAGGGGCTTGCGCGCCGCGTCGCGGCGCGGCGGCGCGGCGGCCGAGCGGTCGTCCGCGTCATGCTCCGATCTCCGCTTCGGCGCTCGGCGAGTTCGTCCTCGTCGGCGACGCCGAGATAGGCCGCGATGACCTTGGGATCGTTGCGCACCTCGACGGGCGTGCCGTCGGCGATCTTGGTGCCGTAGTCGAGCACGACGACATGATCCGAGATCTGCATGACGACCGACATGTCGTGCTCGATCAGCAGGATCGAAGTCTTGTGGTCGTCGCGGATCGATTGGAGCAACGCGTTCAGCTCCAGCGATTCTCGCGGGTTGAGGCCCGCGGCGGGCTCGTCCAGGCAGAGCAGGACCGGGTCGGTGCACATGGCGCGGGCGATTTCGAGCCTGCGCTGCGCGCCGTAGGGCAATTCGCCCGCGGGATCGTCGGCGCGATCGGTCAGGCCGATTTTTTCGAGCCAGTATTTCGCGCGCTCGACCGCCTCGGCTTCGCCGCGCGGTAACTCGGCGCGCCGATCAGGCCGAGGAAGGTGAAGCCGCTGGCCAGCATCAGGCTGGTTGTGATGCGCGACCATCAGGTTCTCGAGCACGGTCATGCCCTGGAACAGACCGAATGTTCTGGAACGTCCGCGCGACTTTGGCGCGCCAGGCGATCTCGATTGCCCGCCATGCGTTCGAGCAGGAAGAGTGTCGCCGGTCGACGTCTTGGCGTTGCGCGCCGAGGAGCGGGTCAAGCGCCTCGACGTCGTCGATGGCGGCGACGCCCTCGCGCGCCAGGGCCAGACGTCCCTCGGTCGGCTTGTAGAAGCCGGTCACGCAATTGAACACCGTCGTCTTGCCCGCGCCGTTCGGGCCGATCAGCGCGGTGATGTCGCCGCGGCCGACCTCGAACGATGAGATTGTTGACGGCCACAAGGCCGCCGAAGCGCATCGTCAGGTGTTCGACGATGAGGAGCGGGTCGGTCTGCCAGCGCATCAGCCGTGTCCCTCCTTGACGAGCGCCGGAGACGGACTTGCGTTCCTTCAGGAAGATCGACGGCGAGCGCGTCGAGACGAAGCCGCGCGGCCGCAGCACCATCATGACGACCATGCGAGGCCGAACAGCAAGCCGCGATATTGCGCAGGATCGAAGTCCGGCATGCCGAAGACAGTTCGCCATCAACTGGCTTGCAGCCAATCGAGTTCGCGCAGCATTTCGAAGCCGCCGATCAGGAACACCGCCGCCAGGGCGACGCCGATCTGCGAACCCATGCCGCCGAGAACGACGATGGCCAGGATGGTCGCCGATTCGCTGAAGGTGAAGCTCTCCGGGCTGATGAAGCCCTGCCGGACCGCGAAGAACGAGCCCGCGAGGCCGCCGAAGAAGGCGCCGAGCGCGAACGCGGTGAGCTTGGTGTTGGTGGTGTTGACGCCGAGCGAGCGGCACGCGATTTCGTCCTCGCGCAAAGCCTCCCAGGCGCGCCCGATCGGCAGGCGCCGCAGGCGCAGCGTCACGAAATTGGTCGATCAGCGCGAGCGCGAGGATGAGGTAATAGAGGAAGATCTTGCCGTGTATCGGCGAGTAATCGAAGCCGAAGAAATCGTCGAAGCCGCCCGGCTGGTCGGCGAACACCAGGCCGAAGAACGTGATCTTCGGGATGGAGGCGATGCCGGCGCTGCCGCCGGAGAAATCGCGACCCAGTTGACCAGGATCGTGCGGATGATCTCTCCGAACGCCAGCGTGACGATGGCGAGATAGTCGCCGCGCAGGCGCAAGACGGGAAAGCCGAGGATCATCCCCCAAAGAGCGGCCAGAATTCCCGCGATCGGCAGGCAGATCCAGAATGAAAGGCCGAACGTCGTCGCCAGCAGCGTATAGGAATAGGCGCCGACGGCGTAAAAGGCGACATATCCGAGGTCGAGCAGGCCCGCGAGCCCCACGACGATGTTCAGACCCCAGCCCAGCATGACGTAAATCAGGATCTGGATGCCGTAGCTGTCGATCCATTTCAGCGCGCCGCCGGAACCCAGCGCCCAGACCGTGACGGCGGGAAACAGAAGCAGCACGACGAGGCCGACGATGGAGACCGTATTCGCCAAGGCCCGCGCTCACGACCCGCGCGGCGGCGGCCCGTTTCTCCTTCTTTTGGCGCCCGGCGTAGGTCAGGACGGCGAGCCGCCCGAAGAACGCGAGAATGACCAGGACGGCGACCGGCGTCGGTCGCGCTATCGGGTGGAGAACCCCGTCGAGATCGGGCTCGGCCAGGAACAGGATGATCGGAACGCAAAGGACGAAGGTCAAAGCGGCCGCGATCGCGGACGTCTTTCAGGCGGCCGGCCCAGTCGGCGGACGGGCCGTTCGAATCTTGGGGTGGCGAGCGTCATCGTCAGACCTTCTCGATTTCGGGGCGGCCGAGAATGCCGGAGGGCATGAAGATCAGCGTGATCGCAAGGATCGAGAAGGCGGCGACATCCTTGTAGTCGGAGGAGAAATACGCAGCCCACATGACTTCGATGAGCCCGATCATGAGCCCGCCGAGCACGGCGCCCGGCAGCGACCCGATGCCGCCCAGCACCGCGGCGGTGAACGCCTTCACGCCGGGCAGGAAGCCGTCGGAGAAGTTCACGACGCCGTAATACAGCATGTAGAGGGCGCCCGCGACTGCGGCGAGCGCCGCCCCGATGACGAAGGTGATCGAGATCGTGCGGTCGACGTCGACGCCGATCAGTGCCGCCATCTTGCGGTCCTGCTCGCAAGCGCGCTGCGCGCGGCCCAGATTGGTCTTCTGCACCAGCCACCAGAAGCCGAACAGCAGCAACCCGGTGATCACGACGATCACGATCTGACGGTATTGCAGCGTCACATCGTGCCCGGCGCCGCCGAGATGGAGTATGTCGGTGAACAACGGCGGGACCGGCTTGTTGCGCGGGCCTTGGGCGACCTGCACAAAATTCGACAGAAAGGTCGACATGCCGATCGCCGAAATCAAAGGCGCCAGACGGAAGGATCCACGCAACGGCCGATAGGCCAATCGCTCGATCGTCCAGTTCCAGACCGAGGTGAGAACCATGCCCGCGAGCATGACGATGATGAACGCGATCGGGAGGTAACCGAGGCCGAGGATCTGGGTCAGGAACAGATAGACCAGCATGGCGATGAAGGCGGAAAGCATGAAAACGTCGCCATGCGCGAAGTTCACCATGCCGATGATGCCGAACACCATCGTATATCCGATCGCGATGAGCCCATAAATCGAGCCCAGCGTGATCCCGTTGATCAGTTGCTGGAGGAAATTGTCCATGCGGCGCCTACCCCTCGTTTGCGTTCCCCATGCAGGAATTGCGCCAACCGGCGTTGACAATCCCGCCTCCCCGTCTTCGCCGGCGCCTGATCCCGCGCCTTGCGCTTCCGACCCCTTCTGGGGCTCTACTGCGCGCTCGCGCGCCACTGCGCCCGAATTGTCGGATTTGAGTTTTTGTCAAGTTTGTGAAGCCGGAACCATTTTTTCGCCTGTCGGAAGCATCATCAGGCCAATCGACGGCAATATCCAGCGAAAATTTCGTCGACAACGCCGGCCTGACGCAATGAACGGATGCTCCGGGCGCAAATTGCCGAATAATATTGCGGCCGACGCGGCCCATTCGCGACCGCGCCAAAAAAGACGCGCCCGCGGAGTTTTCCCTTGGCGCCGCCGACATCAGCTTGGCGCCGCGGCGGGTCTGGGCAATACGCGAGCGCCGATCATCGCTTGACGGTAGCGGCTTC
Source organism: uncultured Pseudomonadota bacterium (assembly GCA_963809055.1). Taxonomy (GTDB): domain Bacteria; phylum Pseudomonadota; class Alphaproteobacteria; order Rhizobiales; family Beijerinckiaceae; genus Roseiarcus. The sequence continues at coordinate 318,579 of CAWEID010000016.1, forward strand.
TGGGGTCACTTTCACGACGAAGTTCGGGCGATCCGCCATGGCTGGCGAGGGCGACCGGATCCGATTACGGCGTCGGCCGACGTTCGGCCCGGCTCCGGACAGTGGGACAGGAAACGCATCGAGCGCGACCGTCATCGCGGCGCGCCCGAAGGCTCGGAGGAGGATGTTGATGATTTCAAGTGTCTATGACGGTGAACGGGAAGGCGGTTTCGGCGCACGTCGATCCCCGCACGTTGCTGGTCCAGTTCCTGCGCGAACAGCTCCGCCTTACGGGCACGCATGTCGGCTGCGACACGTCGCAATGCGGCGCTTGCGTCGTCCATGTCGACGGACGCGCGATCAAGTCCTGCACGACGCTCGCCGCGTCCTGCCAGGGCGCCCATGTCACGACGATCGAGGGTCTCGCCCACGACGGCAAGCTGCATCCGATGCAGCAGGCGTTCCAGGACAACCATGGCTTGCAGTGCGGGTTCTGCACCCCCGGAATGATCATGACCGCCGTGGACATCGTCAGCCGCAAGGGATCAGAATCTCGACGAAGCCACTGTTCGGCACGAGCTGGAAGGCAACATCTGTCGCTGCACCGGCTATCACAACATCGTCAAGGCCGTTCAGCAGGGCGCGCGCGAAATGGGCGCCGCCAGCCACTCCAAGGCCGCCGAATAGCGTAACGCGCCGCGCGAGCGCTACGCCGCGCGCGAGTCATCAGATTCGACCATCCGCTTCAAGCGACGTCAGGGAGAGATTCATGAGCGCGACCGGCATTGGCGCCTCCGTCAAACGCAAGGAAGACATCCGTTTCATCACCGGCAAGGGCCGCTACACCGACGACATCAACCGTCCCGGCCAGACCTACGCGTATTTCGTGCGCTCGCCGCATGCGCACGCGAAAATCGAAAAGATCGATGCTTCGGCGGCGACCGCTTCGCCGGGCGTCGTGGCGGTGCTGACCGGCGCCGACGCGGTGGCCGACAAGATCGGCGCGCACATCCCCGGTTGGACCGTCACGTCCAAGGACGGTTCGCCGATGAAAGTCGGGTCCTTTCCGGCGCTCGCGCATGGCAAGGCGCTCTATGTCGGCGACCCCGTCGCCGTGGTCATCGCGGAGAGCTACGCTCAGGCGCGCGACGCCGCGGAAAAAGTGGCCGTCGACTACGCGGTTTTGCCCGCCGCGATTGATCCTGGCGAGGCGGCCAAGCCGGGCCAGCCGCAATTGCATGATTACGCGCCCAACAACACGGTGTTCAATTGGCACGTCGGCGACAAGGCGCCGACCGACGCCGCTTTCGCGCGCGCGGCGCATGTGACGAAGTTCGACCTCGTCAACAATCGAACCATCCCGAATGCGATGGAGCCCCGGGCGGCGCTCGGCGACTACGACGCCGGCTCCGACGTCATCACGCTCTATACGACCAGCCAGAATCCGCATGTGGCTCGCCTGGTGCTTTCGGCCTTCCAGGGCGTCGCGCCGGAGCACAAGCTTCGCGTCATCGCGCCCGACGTCGGCGGCGGATTCGGCTCGAAGATCTTCATCTACAACGAGGAGACCGTTTGCGCCTGGGCGTCCAAGAAGATCGACCGCCCGGTCAAATGGACGGCGGAGCGCACCGAGTTGTTTTTGACCGACGCGCATGGACGCGACCATGTCTCGCGCGCCGAACTTGCGCTCGACGCAAACGGGAAGATGATCGGCTTGCGGGTACATACGATCGCCAATCTCGGGGCCTATCCCTCGACATTCTGGGCGTCGGTGCCGACCTATCTCTACGCGATATTGCTGTCGGGCCAGTACGACATCCCAGCGATCTACGTCGAAGTCGACGCGGTCTACACGAATACGGTGTCGGTCGATGCGGTGCGCGGCGCCGGCCGGCCGGAGGCGACCTTCCTAATCGAGCGCATCGTCGAGAAGGCCGCCCGCGAGCTGGGGCGCGATCCCGCCGAGTTCCGGCGCCAGAATTTCGTCAAGTCGTTCCCGCATCAGACGCCGGTTCTGCTTTGCTACGACGCCGGCAATTATCCTGCGGCGCTCGACAAGGCGCTCGCCGCAGCCGACTACAAGGGCTTTCCGGCCCGCAAGGCGGCGTCGGCGGCCAGGGGCAAACTGCGCGGCATCGGTTTCTCCGCATATATCGAGGCGTGCGGTCTGGCGCCTTCGGCGGTGGTGGGCTCGCTCGGCGCCGGCGTCGGCCTGTGGGAATCGGCCGAGGTACGAGTAAATCCGGTTGGCACCGTCGAGATACTGACCGGCTCGCACAGTCACGGCCAGGGCCACGAAACGACTTTCGCGCAGCTCGTGTCGGCGCGCCTTGGCGTCCCTATCGAAAATGTTTCGATCGTCCACGGCGACACCGACAAGGTGCAGTTCGGCATGGGCACCTACGGTTCGCGGTCGGGGGCGGTCGGGATGTCGGCGCTGTCGAAGGCGCTCGACAAGATCGAAGTCAAGGCGAAGAAAGTCGCCGGCCACGTTCTCGAGGCTTCCCCGGACGATATCGAGTTCAAGGACGGCAAGTTCACGGTCAAGGGGACGGACAAGTCGACTGATTTCGTGTCGGTCGCGCTTAACGCCTACATCGCCCATAAGTTCAACGGCCAGGAATTGGAGCCCGGCCTGAAGGAGGGCGCGTTCTGGGACCCCACCAACTTCACGTTCCCGGCGGGCGTGCATATCTGCGAAGTCGAGATCGACCCCGAGACCGGGGTCGTCAAGATCGAGCGTTGGACGGCCGTCGACGACTTCGGCAAGCTGATCAATCCGATGATCGTTGAGGGGCAGGTGCACGGCGGCGTCGCGCACGGCATTGGCCAGGCGCTGCTCGAGGGCGCGGTTTACGACAAGGACGGTCAGCTGCTGACGGCCAGCTACATGGACTACGCCATGCCGCGCGCCGATGATCTGCCCTCGTTCCACGTCGAAACCGTCGAGACGGCCTGCCCCTCCAACCCGCTCGGCATGAAGGGCTGCGGCGAAGCCGGCGCGATCGCCTCGCCGCCGGCGGTGATCAACGCGATCACCGACGCCGTCGGCCATGAGGACGTGACGATGCCGGCGACCTCGCAGGTCGTTTGGCGCGCCGCCCAGAAGGCGATGTTGAAGCGCGCCGCGGAATGATCGGCCGGGCGCGCCGGCCCGAAGCCGGCGCGCCCCGCTGTTTGTCCCTTTCAGGAGATCTCACTCATGTACGCCTTTTCTTATTCGCATCCCCAGAACGTCAACGGCGCTGTCGCCGAACTCGCCAAGGACGACGCCAAGCTGCTCGCGGGCGGCCAGACCCTGATCCCGACGATGAAGCAGCGTCTGGCCTCGCCGGCCACGATCGTCGACATCAGCGGCATCGCCGAACTTGCGGGCGTCCGTCGCGACGCCAATGCGATCGTCGTCGGCGCGTTGACCCGGCATGTCGACGTCGCGACCAGCGACGTGGTCAAGTCCGCCATTCCGGCGCTGGCCGCTGGCGGGAGGCATCGGCGACCCCGCCGTGCGCAATCGCGGCACGATCGGCGGCTCGATCGCCAACAACGATCCGGCCGCGGATTATCCCGCCGGCGTGCTCGGACTGGGCGCCACGATCGTCACCAACAAACGCCGCATCGCGGCCGACGATTATTTCAAGGGATTGTTCGAGACCGCGCTCGCGGCGGATGAAATCATCACCGAGGTCAGCTTTCCCATCCCCGAAAAAGCCGCCTATGTGAAGTTTCCCAATCCGGCTTCGCGCTATGCTTTGGTCGGCGTCTTCGTCGCCAAGACCGCGGGCGGCCCTCGCGTCGCGGTCACCGGCGCCGGCAGCAGCGGCGTCTTCCGCGTCAAGGCGATGGAAAGCGCGCTGAGCGGCGGATTCGCTCCGGCCTCGCTCAACGGCGTCAAGGTCGATCCCAGCAGCCTCAGCGGCGACATGCACGCCGACGCCGATTACCGCGCGCATCTGATCGGCATTCTGGCCAGGCGGGCGGTCGCCGCGGCGGGGTGAGCCGGTAAAGTCAGAGCGCGGCGCGCGGGCGCGCCGCTTACGGGCTGGCGAACGCCCTTCGGTCTACCCGGAGGGCGTTTTCCGTGGAATAACGCGCGGCGGGAAGATCGAGCGCGCGGGAAGGCGACAGGCGAATGGCGGAAAGTTCCACGAATTCGACGCCCAAGGCGTCGCCGACCTCGATCGACGAGACGCTGGCGATGCTCGCCGCCGCCGCCTATGTCGCGGATCGCACGCTGGCGACGGTGCTGTTCCTCGGATTGCGCCTCGGGCGGCCGATCCTGCTGGAAGGCGAGGCGGGCGTCGGCAAGACCGAGATCGCCAAAGTGCTCGCCGCCTCGCTCGGCCGCAAGCTGATCCGACTGCAATGTTACGAGGGTCTCGACGTCGCCACGGCCGTCTATGAATGGAACTATCCCGCGCAAATGATGGCGATCCGGCTGGCCGAGGCGGCCGGCGAGCATGACAAGGATCGCATCGAACACGACATCTTCTCCGATCGATATCTCATTCGACGCCCGTTGCTGCAGGCCCTGGAGCCTACCGAGGGGGGACCGCCGGTGCTGCTGATCGATGAAGTCGACCGCGCGGACGAGGCCTTCGAAGCCTATTTGCTCGAGGTCCTGTCCGATTTTCAGATCACCATTCCCGAGATCGGCGTCGTCAAGTCGGATGCGCCGCCGATCGTCGTCATCACCTCCAACCGGACGCGCGAGATCCACGACGCTTTGAAGCGCCGCTGCCTCTACCACTGGGTCGGCTATCCCGATTCCCCCCGCGAGGCCGCGATCGTGCGCGCCAAGGCCCCGAAGGCGCCAGCGCGCCTGACCGCCGAACTCGTCGCCTTCGTTCAACGCCTTCGTAAGCTCGATCTTTTCAAGTCGCCGGGCGTCGCCGAGACATTGGACTGGGCGAGCGCCCTGACCGAACTCGACGCCGTCGCGCTCGATCCGGCGCAAGTGTCCGACACCCTCGGCGTGCTGCTGAAATACCAGGACGACATCAACAAGCTGCAAGGGACCAAGGCGCAGGAATTGATTGATCAGGCCCGCGCCGATCTGCGCGCCGCAGAAGGCGCGTGAGGGGCAAGGCTCGGCGCATCCCTGGGAGGCGACGCGATGACTTACGACTTCAAGCTTGCCTGCTCGCTGCCCGCCTCGCCGCAGGCCGTCTATGAGGCCTGGCTGACCAGCGCAGGCCATTCGAAAATGACCGGCGGCGAAGCCAAGGCCTCAAAGCGCGTGGGCGGCGCCTATTCCGCCTGGGACGGCTATATCACCGGCCGAAACCTGGAGCTCATCCCGGGCCAAAAAATCGTACAGAGCTGGCGCACCAGCGAATTTGCGCCCGACGATCCGGACTCGATCGTCACGGTGACGCTGGAGCCGATCAAGTCGGGCGCAAGATTGACGCTGCTTCACACTGGCGTGCCCGACGGACAGACCTCATATGAAGAGCATGGCTGGCGCGATCACTACTTCGAGCCGATGAAAGCCTATTTCGAGGCCAAACCGAAAGCGAAGGGCGGCTAGACGTTGCGGCGGTTGCGGATGTCCTGTGCGGCGATTGCCCCTCATGCCGCGGCGGCGAAGGCGCAGGGCGCCGACCCCCGATTTGCGAACGCGCGTCCTGACGGGCGCCGGCCATGAACGAGACCGCACGCGAAGGCTCGGGGGGCCAGGGCGCGCTCGCCTATAACATCCTGCATTTCGCGCGCGCGCTGCGCGAGACCGGGATTCCCGTCGGGCCTGGCGCAGTGCTCGACGCCATCGCCGCGGTCGAGGTCGCCGGCTTTGGAAGCCGGGCCGATTTTCGCGCGATCTTGCACGCCATATTCGTCAAGAAGCACGAGCACACGCTGCTGTTCGATCAGGTTTTCGACGTCTTCTGGAAGCGCAAGGGCCTGCTCGAAAAGCTGATCGCGATGATGTCGCCGCAGGCGCGGCCGGACAAGCCCCAGGCCCCGAAGGCCGAGGCGGGGGCGACACGAGTCGCCGACGCGCTGCACAAGCCTAGGCCCGACGAGCAAAAACCCGAGCCCTCGCTCGATCTTGACGCGCGGCTGACAATGTCTGCGCAGGAGATTCTTCAGGGGAAGGATTTCGCGCAAATGACGGCGGCCGAAATTGCGCTGGCCAAGGCGCTGATCGCCAAGCTCGCGCTGCCCGACGATCGCCGCGCCACCCGACGCTTCGCGCCGGACGCCGGCGGCGCGCGCGTCGATCCGCGCCGCTCGTTCCGTCGTTCGATGAAAGGCGGCGGCGCGATCATCGATCTGAGCTTTCGCGGGCGCGTCGAGAAACCGCCGCCGATCGTCGCGCTTTGCGACATCTCCGGCTCGATGGCCGAATATTCCCGGTTGTTCCTGCATTTCCTGCATGCTTTGGGAGAGCGGCGGCGGGTGACGACGTTCCTGTTCGGCACGCGGCTGACCAACGTCACGCGCGCGATGCGGCTGCGCGATCCCGACGAGGCGCTCGCGCGCTGCGCCGACAATGTCGCGGATTGGTCGGGCGGCACCCGCATCAGCGCGTCGCTGCACAGGTTCAATCGCGACTGGTCGCGCCGGGTGCTGGGGCAGGGCGCCATCGTGCTGCTGTTTACGGACGGTCTGGAGCGCGAAGGGGTCGAAGCGCTGGGGGCGGAAATGGAGCGGCTGCACAAGTCGTGTCGACGCCTGATCTGGCTCAATCCGTTGCTGCGTTTCGAAGCTTTCGAGGCGAAGGCGACGGGCCTGCGCGCGATGCTGCCGCATGTCGACGAGTTTCGCCCGATTCACAATCTGGGCAGCATGGCCGACTTGTGCGGCGCGCTGTCGCGGGACGCCTCGCCGGCTCGCGAGCCAAGGGCGTGGTTGCGAGTTTCCGCGTGAACGTTAGGGTGCGGGACCAGGGTAGGAGACGAGCCATGCTGACGAGAGACGACGAGGTTCTGGCCGCGGCGGAACAATGGCGCGCCGAGGGGCGAAACGTCGCCATTGCGACGGTGGTTGAAACCTGGGGCTCCGCTCCGCGGCCGGTCGGATCGCATCTGGTCATCGACGAGGCCGGCGGCTTCCTCGGCTCGGTGTCCGGCGGCTGCGTCGAGGGGGCCGTCGTGACGGAGGCGCTCGACGTCATCCAGTCCGGCGTTCCCAAGACGATCGAGTTCGGCGTCGCCGACGAAACGGCCTGGCGCGTCGGTCTTTCCTGCGGCGGGCGCATCAAAGTCTATGTCGAGCGGGTCGAGGCATGAAGCTCGAGTTCCTGCACGCCCTGAATGCGGCCCGGCGAGAGCGGCGCGCCTGTGTCCTGCTCACCAGACTTTCCGACGGCGCGCAGCGTTTCGTCGAGGCCGAAGCCGCTTCGGCCGACCCGCTGGCGGAGGCGTTGCAGGGCGCCTTGCGCGAGGGCAAGAGCCAGACGGTCGAACACGAAGGCGAAAGCTATTTCCTGACCGTGCAGGTTCCGCCGGTGCGTCTGGTGATGATCGGCGCGGTGCATATTTCGCAGGCGCTCGCGCCGATCGCGCGGATTGCCGGGTTGGATCCGATCGTGATCGATCCGCGCACGGCCTTCGCGAGCCCCGAGCGCTTCCCGGATACGCCGGTTCTCGCACAATGGCCCGACGAGGCGCTGGAGACGACGCCGCTCGATAAGTTCACCGCGATCGCGCTGCTGACCCACGATCCCAAGATCGACGACCGCGCCCTGGTCAGGGCATTGCGCGCCGACTGTTTCTACATTGGCGCGCTCGGCTCGCGCAAAACCCATGCCCGGCGGCTGGAGCGGATGCGCGCCGAGGGCTTCGACGATACGGCTCTGGCCCGCATTCACGCCCCGATCGGACTCGATATCGGCGCCGTCAGCCCTGCCGAAATCGCGATTTCGGTCGCCGGGGAAATCATTGCGGCCCTGCGCAAGAAGCCGCTGCGAAGCGAAAGGCCCGCGCCTTGAAATTCGGCGAAATTCCTGTTTCCGACGCGGAAGGGGCGATCGCTGCGCACGGGCTGCGCGCGGAAACGGTTGCGTTCAAGAAGGGCCATGTCTTCGACGCCGGCGATCGCGCCGCGCTCGGCGCGGCGGGCTTCGAAACCGTGATCGCCGCTCGGCTGGAGCCCGGCGACGTCGGCGAGGACGAGGCCGCGCGCAGGCTCGCCGAGCATCTGGCCGGCGCACATCTGGGCCGCGAGCGTCCCTTCACCGGCCGCGTCAACATGTTCGCCCAAGTCAACGGCCTCATTGTTGTCGACGCGCCCGTGATCGATCGTATCAATCGGATCGACGAGGCGATCACCGTCGCGACGCTCGCCTCCCATCGCCCCGTCTTTGCCGGCGACATGGCGGCGACCGTAAAGATCATTCCGTTCGCGGCGCCGGGCGCGTCGCTCGAACAAGCGTTTTCGACGCCGGGCTCGCGCGAGGCGATCCGCATCGCGCCGTTTCGCCCGCTGAATATCGGGGTGGTCTCGACGCTCTTACCGGGCTTGAAAGCGAGCGTCGTCGTCAAGACGCTGCGGGTGCTGGAAGGAAGGCTTGCGCCCTCCGGGTCGAGGATCGCGCACGAAACGCGCGTCGCGCATGAAATCGGCGCGCTCTCGAGCGCGCTCGCTGAAATGGCCGACCGCAGCGACGTCGTCGTCATCTTCGGCGCCTCGGCGATCACCGATCGGCGCGACGTCATTCCGAGCGCGATCGAGGCGAGCGGCGGGCGCATCGAACATTTCGGCATGCCGGTCGATCCCGGAAATCTGCTGCTGCTGGGAGAACGGCGGGGCAAGAAGGTCGTCGGCGCGCCCGGTTGCGCCCGCTCGCCGAAGGAGAACGGCTTCGATTGGGTTCTCGATCGGATTCTCGCCGATGTGCCGATCACGCGCGCGGACATCCAGGCGATGGGCGTCGGCGGGCTGCTGATGGAAATCTCCAGCCGTCCGCAACCGCGTCGCGGCGATGAGTGAGGTCGCCGCCATCCTGCTGGCTGCGGGAAAGTCGGAACGCTTTCGCGCGGCGGGCGGCGCGGAAATCTCCAAGCTTGTGGCGCCGCTCGACGGCGAACCGCTCGTGCGCGTTTCGGCCCGCGCCGCGCTGGATTCGCAAGCGCGTCCGGTTGTCGTGGTCACAGGCCACGCGCGCGAAGCCGTTGTCGCCGCGCTGGCGGGGCTGGCGTTGAACTTCGCGCACAACAGCGATTACGCGAGCGGCCTGGCGTCCTCGCTGAAGGCCGGGATCGCGGCGCTGCCGGCGCATGCGTCGGGCGCGCTGGTCCTGCTCGGCGACATGCCCGCCGTGACGTCGGGCATGATAGACCGCCTGCTGGCGGCGTTCGCAGCGCGCCCCGAGGCGCTCGCGGTCGCTCCCGTGGTCGAGGGGCGGCGCGGCAATCCGGTTTTGCTCGCGCGCGCCCTGTTCCCCCGCATCGCTGGCCTGACCGGCGACGAGGGCGCCCGCCGCCTGCTGCGCGAGGTCGATCCCGCCGAAGTCGTCGAGATCGCGATGGAGGGCGAGGCGGCGGCCCTCGACGTGGATACGCCGCAGGACCTGACGGCGGCGCGCCGCGCGTAGCCGACGGCGCCGGCCTGCCTAAATCAGCTTCAACCCCTTCATCGAGGCGTGGCCTTGCCGGCCGACGATGATGTGATCGTGCACGACGAGGCCGAGCGGGGCGCCGATTGTGATGACGTCGAGCGTCATCCGGACGTCCTGTGTCGAGGGCGTCGGGTCGCCCGAGGGGTGGTTGTGCACCAGGATGAGCGCCGTCGCGGCCAGTTCGAGCGCCCGCTTGACGACTTCGCGCGGGTAGACCGGCGTATGATCCACGGTGCCCGCGCCCTGCGACTCGTCGGCGATCAGGCCGTTCTTCTTGTCGAGGAACAGGATGCGGAAGTCCTCCTTGTCGGCGAAGGCCATCGCGGTGCGGCAATAGTCGATCACCTCGGCCCAGGAGCCGAGCGGCAGGCGCTTCTTGACCTTGCCCTTGGCGAAGCGCTGCGCCGCGGCTTCGACGATCTTGAATTCGGTGATCGCGCCCGCGCTCATGCCCTCGATCTCGGCAAGTCGTGCGGCCGGCGCCGCGATCGCCTCGGCGAAGGAGCCGAAACGGGCGATCAACGCCTTCGCGAGCGGTTTGACGTCGCGCCGCGGGATCGCGCGGAAGAGGATCAGTTCGATCAGTTCATAATCGGCCACCGCTTCGGCGCCCGCGTCGCGAAAACGCTGCCGCAACCGCTCGCGGTGGCCGTGAAAATGCTCGTCGGCGCCTTGCGCCGTCATGACGAAAGGGGTGGAAAGTCCAGGCCGGCGGGCGAGAGCGTGAAAATCTCGCAGCCCGTTTCGGTGACGCCGACGGAGTGCTCGAACTGCGCCGAGAGCGAACGGTCGCGCGTGACCGCCGTCCAGCCGTCCGACAGCACTTTCACGGCGGGCCCGCCCAGATTGATCATCGGCTCGATCGTGAAGAACATGCCGGGCCGCAGCGGTATGCCTTCGCCGCGCCGCCCGACATGCAGGATGTTCGGTTCGTCGTGGAACAGACGCCCCAGGCCGTGGCCGCAGAAGTCGCGCACCACCGAGCAACGCTCGCTCTCGGCGTAGGTCTGGATCGCATGGCCGATGTCGCCGGTCGTCGCGCCCGGCTTGACCGCCGCGATGCCGCGAAGCAGCGATTCATAGGTGATCTCGATCAGGCGCTGGGCGCGGCGTGAGGCTTGCCCGGCGACATACATGCGGCTGGAGTCTCCGTGCCAGCCGTCGAGAATGAACGTGACGTCGATATTGAGGATGTCGCCGTCACGCAAAGGCTTGTCGTCGGGGATGCCGTGGCAGACGACGTGATTGATCGAGGTGCAGATCGATTTGCGGTAGCCGCGATAGTTCAGCGTGGCCAAATAGGCGTTGTGATCGCGCGCGAATTCGAAAATGAATTTGTCGAGCGAACCGGTCGTCACGCCGGGCCGCACCAGGGGCACGAGCAGGTCAAGCGCCTGCGCGGTCAATGCGCCCGCCTTGCGCATTCCCTCGAACCCCTCGGGGCCGTGCAACTTGATGTGGCCGTTGCGCCGGCCCTCCAACTGCGCGGAATCGACGAAAGTCATGAAGAAACCTCAAATCGGGCCGGAGAGCCGGACCCAGCGCTCCAGCGCATCTAATAGCCCGTCCCGCAATCGCAAGGGAAGAATAACGTCGTTCAATCCAAAAATCGATTGTGAATCTCGTCGCTTTCCGCTGTGCTGGCGAGCCGCCGCGCCGCTGTGCTATGCCACTTTCCGGCAAACCTACAGATCGAATGTCCAAAGCGCTCGCAGATCCCGCGCCGTTCGGCCAGTATGCGCCGCGAGGCGTCTGCGCGCTCGCGCTCCGGGCGGCCAGGCGCTGCTCCTCCGGTTGGTTCGCCAAGCGCGCCGCATTTTTCCTGCGCGCGGTCGCCCTGCGCTCTCTGGGGGCCCGGCCGCTCGACGTGGTCTCGCTCGGCGCGCGGATGCGGCTCTATCCACAGCGCAGCGTCGCCGAGAAGAGGCTGGCCTTCACCCCGCAATATTTCGACGCGCCGGAGCGCGCATTGCTCGCCGAGCGGCTGAAGGGCGATTTCGTGTTTCTCGACGTCGGCGCGAGTTGCGGCGGCTATGCCTTGTACGCCGCGAGCCTGGGCTCGCCGCGCGCGCGCATCCTTGCGGTGGAGCCGCTACCGGAGGCGTTCGAGCGCCTCGTCTACAACATCCGGCAAAGCGCCTATGCCAATGTCAAGGCGGTCGGCTGCGCGCTGCTCGACGTCGACGACGAGATCACTCTGTTCGTCAACACTTTCAATCAGGGCGAAACCTCGGCCCGGATCGTCAGCGCGGAGGCGAGGGTCGAACAGATCCGGGTTCCCGCAAAGACCCTGCTGACGCTCGCCCGCGAAGAAGGCTACAGACGCATCGACGCGATCAAGCTGGATATCGAGGGCGCCGAGGACCTCGTGCTCGAGCCCTTTCTGGCGCGGGCGCCGCGCTCGCTCTGGCCGCGGCTGATCATCATGGAATTCACGTTGCTGCGCTCCGCCGAGGATTTGGAGGCGGGCCTGCGCGCGCGGGGCTACCGGGAAATCCTGCGCACCCACGAAAACGTCGCCTATACGATCGAAGAGGACGCGTCTGAGGCATGAACGACAAGGTCGAAACCGTAACCGCCGCCGTACTTGTGATCGGCGATGAAATCCTGAGCGGGCGCACCAAGGACCGCAACATCGGCTATATCGCGGAATATCTGGCCGCGATGGGCGTCGAGCTGCGCGAGGCGCGCGTCGTGCCCGATATCGAGGCGGAGATCGTCGCCGCGTTGAACGCCCTGCGCACGCGCTACGACTATGTGTTCACGACCGGCGGGATCGGACCCACCCACGACGACATCACCGCCGACTCGGTCGCCAAGGCCTTCGGGGTCGGCATATCGGAGGATCCGCGCATCATCGACATCATGAAGGCCCGGTACGCCAAGCCCGAGGATCTCACCCCGGCGCGCCGCCGCATGGCGCGCATTCCCGACGGCGCCGAGCTGGTCGACAATCCCGTTTCCAAATTGCCGGGCTTCCGGATCGGCAACGTGATCGTGATGGCGGGCGTGCCGAGCGTCATGCAGGCGATGCTCGACCACGCCGCGCGGGACCTTCGCACCGGAACCAGGATGCAGGTGGAGGCCATCGAGGCGGACGGCGTGCCTGAGGGCCGCTACGGCGGCGCGCTCGGCGAAATCGCCGCCGCCCGGCCCGCGGTCATCATCGGCTCCTACCCCTCCTATGTCGACGGCAAGTTCCGAAACCAGATCGTGGTCCGCGGCAAGGAGGCGGGCGCGGTCGCCGAGGCGAAAGCCGCCGTCGAGGCGATGGTCGCGGCGTTGCGCGCGGAAGGCTAGTCGGGCGCGCCGGGGTCGAAGCGAAGCGATGCGATGCGGCTCGCCGGCGGCGTGAGATCATGTTTTCCGCATCGACGGCTTCCCGTCCTGCCCGAGCCGCAAGCCCGCGTCGAAGGCCGTCGGCGGGATCGCGGCGCGCCGGACGTCAGACCGTTGATAGAGTCATGTTCGAGTTTCCCTTATTTCAGACAGGCCTGCAATCTGATCAAGGCGCCCCGTTTCAAGCGACGGCGGGATAGTATGGGGATTAGCGCGGCGGAGGGCGATGAGCCATTCACGCTATCGGGCTGCGCGGCCCCAAGCGGACAAGCCTCTCGACGTTGCCGCCGTTCGCAAATCTCGCAATCCTGCGCCCGAGCGCCTCGCGACCGCGGCCGGTCGAATTCCATGAGCGCCCGTCGGCTTGGCCTGTTTCACAAAATGCAAATGCGCCGTCGCCAAACCTGTTGACGACGCCGGGGAGGCCTCGCGCGGCGGCGCCTCGCTTGCTAGGGAGATCGGGGACAGCAGGCTCGATATGGGGAGAGCGCCATGACCGACGGCCGCAGCAAGGCATTTCCGGTGTCGTGGGATCAGTTTCATCGCGATGCGCGCGCGCTGGCCTGGCGCCTGGCGTCCTCGGGTCCGTTCGAGGGCATCGTCGCGATCACGCGCGGCGGGCTGGTGCCGGCGGCGATCATCGCGCGCGAACTCGAATTGCGCGTGATCGAGACGGTCTGCATCGCCTCCTACCACGACTACAAGAACCAGGGCGGGCTGAAGATTCTCAAGACCATCGCGCCCGACATAACCAAGGGCGGGGACGGCTCGAAGATCCTCGTCGTCGACGACCTCGTAGACACCGGCGCCACCGCCAAGGTGGTGCGCGAGATGCTGCCGAAAGCGCATTTCGCGACCGTTTACGCCAAGCCGCTCGGGCGTCCGATGGTCGATACGTTCATCACCGAGGTTTCCCAGGACACCTGGATCTATTTCCCCTGGGACATGGGCCTGGCCTTCCAGCCGCCGATCGCCAAGGACGCCGCGGGCTGAAAACGCCGGGTTCAAATTCGGGCCAAGATGTGAAACAAGCTCTGCCGACGCGGACGTGGCGAAACTGGTAGACGCAAAGGACTTAAAATCCTTCGGCTCATAGAGCTGTGCGGGTTCGACCCCCGCCGTCCGCACCAAGGCGCGCGAAATAGAGAGGCGCCCGCTCGGCCGAAGCCGAGGGGCGCCTGTTTCTTGTGGCGGCGGCCCTGTCTTACGGGTGCTTCTCGTTTTCAGCCGCGCGATTTCCCGCGCTCTTCGCGTCGGCTTCGCACATGTAGGTCCCCTGCTTCGTCGTGCCGTAACTGTGCGCGCCCGCAAAGTGGTAGATCTTCGACTTGGTGTTCACCCAGACGACGGTGTCGGAGGGACATTTGGCTTTGGCTTGGGCTTCGGTGGCGAAGCCGCCGGCGCCGGCCGAGCCCATCTTCGGCGCGGCGGCGGGCTTCATCGGGGCGGGCGCAGGCGCCGCAGCGGCGGGCGCCGCCGGAGCCGCGGCCGGCGCCGCGGGCGCGGCGGCAGGGGCCGCGGCGGCGGGGGCCGTCGGAATCGTCTCGTTTCCAGCCCGGCATGCCGCAATGAAGTCTTTCTTCTTCTGGCCGCCGGCCATGATCGCGGCCTTGTTGGCCGCGTATTCGGAGTCGCATTCCTTGACGGTCTTGCCGCCTGCGGCCGCCGGCGCCGCCGCTGCGGGGGCCGCCGCCGGCGCCGCGGCGGGCGTCGTCGCCGTTCCCGCACGGCAGGCCGCGACATAATCCTTCTTGGTCTGGCCCGCCGCCTTGATCGCGTCCTTGTTCGCGGCATAGTCCGCGTTGCACTCGGCGACCGTTTTGGCGAATGACGGCGTCGTCGAAATTGAGAGCAGCCCAGCAAATCCACAGATAGCGAGCGTGTTAAAAAAAGCTCTACGCATGAATAATTCTCCCCGTGAGCGCCGCGCTCACGACATACAATGCTATTTTAACGCTATGCTAGGCGCTAGATACTTTTAGATATGAAATACAAGCGGAAAATTACGAAAAAATAATGTAATAATAAATGGTTTTATGTCCAATATCAATATAAAATAGTATATTATGCGAGTATATTTTACGAATGTGATTGGTTAGTCTGGGCGTTTTTAGCAAATTGGGAGCGCCATTCCGGTGGGTACTTTTCCGGCGGGTCAGGCCTAGGCTCGGTTCCCCGACAGGATTTTTCTATCCGCCGCAGCGTCATTAAATATTTAAATACAAATATAACTCATTATTCGCCCTGTGGCGGACGGGGGGCCTGCAAATTGATCTTCGAGCGGATAGTCCACAAAGCCAACGACATCGTCATTGTCGCCGAGATAGCTCAGGAAGACGGACGTTTCCGTATCGTCTACACCAACGAGGCCTTCACCCGGGTTTTCGGCTACACCGCCGAGGAAGCCCTCGGCCAATCTCCGCGCATGCTGCAGGGCCCGGACACCTGCGCCGCCACCGTTCAGGAGATCAGCCAGGCGATCCACAGCGGCGCCAATGCGCGCCGCCGCTTGCTGAACTATTCCAAAAGCGGGGAAAGGGTCTGGGTCGAAGTCAACATCGTCCCGCTGCCCAACCAGGAGGGCGAGTCCGCTCATTTCGCCGCCATCGAGCGAGACGTCACTGCCGATGTCGAGCGCGAGGGCGCGCTCAGCGACCTCGCACTGAAGGACCCTCTCACGCTGGTGGGAAACCGGCGCTATTTCCAGCAGGCGCTCGACCGGGAGCTGACGCAGGCCCGGCTGTCCGGCGATCCGCTCGCCTTCGCGATCCTCGATCTCGACCGCTTCAAATCGGTGAACGACAATTTTGGACACGACGCCGGCGACCGGGTGCTGACGACCTTCGCCGCCGTCCTGCAGCGCCATCTGCGCGGTTGCGATCATGTCGCCAGGATCGGGGGCGAGGAATTCGCCGTGCTGCTGCCCGGCGCCGCTCCCGAAAATGCGCTGATGATCGTCGAGCGGTTATGCGCCGGCATCCGCGCCAAGCCGATCAAGGTGAACGACAGCCAGACCATCCCGGTCACCTGCAGCGCCGGTCTGACTTCGTTCACCCCCGAGCGCGACGATTCTGCAACCCTGCTCAAGCGCGCCGATCAGGCGCTCTACATGGCCAAGAACGGCGGACGGGACCGGGTGGTCGAATTGCGCTGAAGGCGGCGCGTCGGCTTCGCCCCGTCCGGCGATGGCTAGGATTTTAGCTATCGCGCCGCAATATCGGTGAATCCGCCGCGTCGGCCTTGCAAATTTCAGCCGACCCTACGGTTGGACTCACGTGCCGGGGCAATCCTTGAGCGCGCGGTCGATCGCCTGCTTGAAGCCGGTGAGCGAATAGGTGTCGACGCTGACGTTGCCCTTCTTCGAGGCCGCCTTGATCTTGAGCTGCGCGCCCTTGCGCATTTCGTCGATCAACTGGCTTTCCTGGGCGGCGTTCTTGACCCAGAGATTGCTGCCCTTGGGGAGCAGTTCGAATTCGGCATCGCCGATGACGGCGGTCGGCGCGATCGGCCCCGATTTCGCCTTCTTGTCCTTGGCGTCCTTGTCCTTCTTCTTGTCCTTCGCTTCGTCCTTGGCGTCCGCGGCGCCGCCGCCGACTTCGAAGCCCATGATGAACGAAACCTCGTTGCGCACGCGTTCGGCGGGGCGCTCGGAAATAAAGGCATAGGCGGGGTCGCGCTTGAGATCTTCGGGCGCGCGCTCCTTGGGCTGGGCGAGCGCGTAGCAGATGCGCGCTTTGCCGCTCTGGCTCTGAAACACGCTCCAGTCGCCGTATGTGGCCACGAGAGACGGCTTGGCGGCCCCCGCTTCCTTCTCCTTGTCCTGTTTCTTCGCGGTCTCGGCGAGGGCGCCGCCGGCGAAAGCGAGCAGGGCGCCGCAGACGGCGAGCCAGCGGACGACGTTTTTGTCGGCGAGAAGCATGAACAGGGGTTCCCTCAGAGATAGCATGGGCGGCTCGGCCTCAAGGCCGGATTGCCCCGAGAAATCGGCGAAAATCCGACCGGCCGTCTCCCCGGTCGGAGCCAGACCGGGTAAACCTGCCTAAGGTTAATGAAAAATGAGTAAAATTCGAGGCTGCCGATGAAAGCTCTGATTTGCGAGACGCTTGGGCCGGTCGAGACCCTGCGGCTAACCGACGCGCCCGAGCCGGCGCCCGTCGCCGGCGAGGCGATCGTGGAGGTCGCCTACGCCGCGCTGAATTTCTTCGATACGCTGATCATCGAGGGCAAATATCAGGTCAAGCCGCCCCTGCCGTTCTCCCCGGCCGGCGAGTTTTCGGGCCGAGTGGTCGCGCTCGGGCCGGGCGCCGAAGGGGTCGCGATCGGCGATCGCGTCATGGGCCATATGTCCTATGGGGCGGCGCGCGAGCGGATCGCGATCGGGGCGCGGCAACTGATTCGCGTGCCGGACGCCCTCGGACTCGACAAGGCGGCCGGGCTCTCGATCGCCTATGGAACGACGCTCTACGGGCTCGCGCAGCGCGGCCAGTTGCGGCCGGGCGAGTCGCTGGCCGTGCTCGGCGCCTCGGGCGGGGTTGGCCTCGCCGCGGTCGAGATCGGCGCGCTGTTGGGCGCGCGGGTGATCGCCTGCGCGTCGTCGCAGGACAAGCTCGTCTTCGCCCGGGCCCACGGCGCATCCGAGACGATTGATTACGCATCCACCGACCTGCGCGCGGAATTGAAGCGTCTGACGGGGGCGGCCGGCGTCGATGTGGTCTATGATCCCGTGGGCGGCGCGTTGACGGAGGCCGCGCTGCGCTCGCTCGGCTGGCAAGGGCGCCTGCTGGTGATCGGCTTCGCCTCGGGCGAAATCCCGCGCCCGCCGCTGAACTTGACCCTGCTCAAGGGCTGCGACATCCGCGGCGTCTACTGGGGCGAATTCGTGAAACGGGAACCGGAATTGCATCGCGCCAACATGGAGCGGCTGCTCGGCTGGGCGGCCGAGGGCGCGCTCTCGGCGCATGTCCATGCGGTTCACGAGCCCGAGGATTTCATGTCCGCGTTTCGTACAATCGCCCGGCGCGAGGCGCTGGGCAAGGTTCTGATGCGGTTTAAAGCCGCGGAGGCGATAAATCTTAGGTCTTGATTATTATGTTGCGCTGCACAATATGCAGCCCGGGGTGGGAACGCCGGGACGAAAAATCGAGAGTGCCCCATGACGAACGCCCCTGAATCCACCGACGCCGCCGCAGCCCAGGCCCCAGCCCCCGCGGCGAAGCCGGTTTTGCCGCCGGCGGAAATCCGAAGGCTTTGGCTCGCCGACATGCCGGCTTTCCGGGCTCATCTGTTGCGTCTCGACCCCACCAGCCGGCATCAGCGGTTCGGCGGCGGCATGTCCGACGATTTCGTCGCCCATTACGCCGAGAGCTGCTTCGGCCAGGGCGACCTCGTATTCGGCGCCTATGTCGACGGACATCTCGCGGGCGCGGCCGAATTGCGTTCCGGCGAGGCGATCTGGACCGAGCAGGCGCCGTTTCAGCGCCACGTCCACGCCGAAGCGGCGTTCAGCGTCGAGGAGGCCTATCGCCGGCGCGGCATCGGCGAGCAATTGTTCCGCCGACTCCAGCGCGCGGCGACCAATCACGGGGTCGAGACGATCGAGATCGTCTGCATGCCCGACAATGTCGGCATGATTCGGCTGGCGGCCAAGTTCAAGGCGCAGTTCACCTTCGAGGAAAACACATTTACCGGCCGCCTGACCGCGCGCCGGCCGACGCCGCTGTCGATGATGTCCGAGATTTCGCACGACATCGCCGATTTCTCGGCCTCGCTGTTCGACATGCAGATGCGCGCGTTCGGCGGCGGGAGCGCCTGACGCGGCCGTCTATCGCCCCGGCCCGTAGGGCAGGGGAAATGGCCGCAGCAGGACATGCGCGCGGGCGAGTTCGAGCCATCGCTCGGCCCGCCCGCCGCGCCCGACGGAAAACGGCTCGCTTAGCTCCACGCTCTCGAAATATTCCGACAGCGCCGAAAGGTCGGCCCCCGCATGGCTCTGCGGCAGGACGATCAGCGCGTCGCGCCCTTTGAGCGCGGCGAGATCGCACTGGAACGCGAAGCCGCGCGGGTCCGGGGTGAAGGCGCAAATCGGGATATCGGGACCGAGCGCGACGCCGACCCGGCCGCCGGCGCGCCAATTGTCGACGACCGCGAAATCGGGGCGCCGGGCGCCGCCGGCCCAGGCGGGCGCATTCTGCAGGCCGATCCAGTCGTAGCTGAAGCGGGTGGGATCGCGCGCGTCGGTGGGTCCGAGCGCGAGGATGCGCGCCGGCCCGACCTGGAGCGCGGCGAGATAGAGCGCGATCGTCAGCGCCGCCAGAACGACGCTGGCGCGCGACCACAGCCTGAGCGTCCGGGGCGCCCGCATGGCGAGCCATTGTCCCGCGAGCGGGAAGACGAACAGCCAGCCGGAATTGAACCAATGCGGGATCGCGCGCTGGCCGAGGAGCGGCAACAGCGCGAACAGCAAGAGCGGCGGCGCCGCGAGCCAGAGCAGATAGCGCTCGCCGCTGTCGGCGTCGCCTTTCAGCGCATGCGCGAGCCCCGCGAGCATGGGCGCGCCGACCCAGGGCGTCAGCGCCGCGGCCTGCGCCCCGAGGCCGGCCGCGACGGCGGCCCAGGCTTCGGCGTCGAAGGCGACCCCGCCCGCGGCGCGGTCCGACTGGAACGCGAACGAGACCCAATGGTTTTCGGCGTTCCAGATCAGCGCGGGAGAAAATACGGCGAGGCCGAGCGCCGCGCCGAGCCATGGCCTGACATCGGCGAGCCAACGCCGATGGCGCGGCGAAAACACCAGGAAGCCGAAGAGTCCCAGCGGCGCGAAGGCGGCCGAATATTTGGAAAGGCCGGCGAGGCCGAGCGCGAGCCCCGCGACCACCCAGAGCGCGGTCGCGTTGTTCGCCTCTTCCGGCGACGCGAACAGGATTTCGGCGATCGCCCAGCCCGCCGCCGACAGACAGAGCAGCAGCGGCGGGTCGGGCATGATGAAGCCGTCGGGCAGCACGAGGAAATAGGCCGTCGCGTTGAAGGCGAAGATCCCCCAGTACGCGGCCTCGCGCCCGAACAGGCGGCGCGCAAGCGCGAACAGCGGCGCGTTGGTCGCCACCAGCATCGCCCAGAACGGCAGCCGCGCCGCGCGGCCCTCGCCGAACTGGGACACGAAGCCATGCAGTATCCACTGGTGCAGCGGCGGATGGTCGAAATAGGAAAGCGCGAGCTGGCGCGAGACGACGAGCGTATAGGCCTCGTCGTCGTTGAAGCCGGTCACGAAAATCGCGACCAGCTTCTCCAGGGCCGCAGCGGCGACGAAGGCCAGGACGAAGCGCGCGTGAGAATCGCGCGTGTGGGACTCCTCGGTCACAGTCGCGGACGCGGCGGTCGCGTCGGCGTCAGAGCCGGCGCTCCGCCATCATCGACTTGATATGCGAGATCGCCTTGGCCGGGTTGAGGCCCTTCGGGCAGGTCTTGGCGCAATTCATGATCGTGTGGCAGCGGTAGAGCCGGAACGGGTCCTCGAGATTGTCGAGTCGCTCGCCCTGCGCCTCGTCGCGCGAATCGATCAGCCAGCGATAGGCCTGCAACAGCACGGCCGGGCCGAGATAGCGGTCGCCGTTCCACCAATAGCTCGGGCAGGAGGTCGAGCAGGAGGCGCACAGGATGCATTCGTAGAGCCCGTCGAGCTCGGCGCGGTCCTCCGGCGTTTGCCGCCATTCCTTTTCGGGCGCCGGCGTCGTCGTCTTCAGCCAGGGCTCGATCGAGGCGTGCTGGGCATAGAAATGCGTGAGGTCGGGCACGAGGTCCTTGATGACCTCCATATGCGGCAGCGGATAGATCTTCACCGCGCCGTCGATCTCGTCCATGCCGCGCGTGCAGGCGAGCGTGTTGACGCCGTCGATGTTCATCGCGCAGGAGCCGCACACGCCCTCGCGGCACGAGCGGCGGAAGGTCAGCGTCGGGTCGATCTTGGATTTTATCCAGATGAGCGCGTCGAGCACCATCGGCCCGCAATCGTCGCGGTCGACGTGGTAGACATCGATCCGCGGATTGGCGCTCTCGTCGGGATTCCAGCGATAGATGCGGAATTCGGTCGTGCGCTTGGCGCCGGCGGGCCTGGGCCAGGACTTGCCGGCGGTCGGACGGGAATTCTGGGGCAGGCTAAGCTGGACCATCTGGTATCCCTGGGATCGCAGGCCCGCGGCGCCGAGCCCGAACCTTCGCTGAGAGGGCGGAATGCTGAGCGCATTTGGACCATCGCGAGCCCCGAGGTCAACCGATTCGCGGGTCAGCAATTCGGGGCGCCTGCGCGAGGTTTCCAAGGGCCCCGGCGGGATCGGCGCGCGCGCAAGATCAGCTCATGGCCCGGCCAGCCCGAGGCGAGGCGCGCACGCACGATCTCCTTGCGCGGCGCGGCCTCGATCCTGGCGCGCGGGATGATGAAGACGATCGGTGCGCCCGCGCGCATCGGCCTGCGCCTCGGCCGAGACCCGGATCGTACCGCGCGACGCGAAGTCGCGGGGCCTGTATCGGGAGGAGCCTTCGGAGGCGCCGTTGCTTATGGGGGTTGCGAATACTCGTATTGACAGTGTAAATTAAATGTTCGCTCTATGTTCTTTGCAAGGCGCGACTGGCGGTGGGGGGCTGTAGACGTTAGGACAGGGCGAATTGGACTGGACTGCACCCCGCGTCTGAGACTCGGCAAATATCGGGGGCATCGCCTCGCTCTTCATCGCTGAACCCGCCGAACCTTCTCCCCGCGCGCGCCCGTTCGATCCAGAAAAGGCGTCGCGCGCTCGATGGGCAGCCGTTCGCTCGACCGCCCGTCCTGCCGGGCCTCGCGAAAACGCGCCTGCGCGGCCGCCTGTTCGGGCCGCCCGCGCCCCTCCGCAAGTCTTTCGGCCGGCGCTTGGCTGTGGCAAGCTTGGCGGGGCCGGCGGCGTGTCGGCGGGGGATGCGCGTTCATGGATTGGTCGGGGGCGGTTTTTGAGGAGATCGTGAAGCGCAACATCGGGTCGGTCTGCACGATTCCGGACGGCGGGCTGGCCGGCCTGCTCAATCGTGTGGCCGAGAATCCCGCGATTCGGCTGATCACCTTGTCCACCGAGGAAGAAGGCGTCGGGATTTCGACCGGCCTGTGGCTCGGCGGCCAGCGCTCCTTGATCGCGATGCAATCTTCCGGCGTCGGCAATTGCATCAACGCGCTCGGACTTCCCAGCGCGATGCGCGTCCCCTGCCTGATGCTGGTGACGATGCGGGGCCAGTGGGGCGAATTCAATCCGTGGCAGGTCCAGATGGGGCATGGCGCGCGGCCGGCGCTCGAGGCGGTGGGCGTGAAATGCTTTAGCGTGGACGAGGCCGGGGATGTCGCGCCCACGTTCGCCGGCGCGGCCGACCTCGCGTTTCACGGAGGATTTTCCTGCGCGGTCCTGGTCGGCCAGCGCGTGATCGGCGCCAAGGGCTTTGGGCAGAAATGAAGGACCCGCGATGAGTGAGGCCGCGTCCAATCGAATCCAGCGGCGCCCGTTCGTCGCCTCGTTGCTGGCGCGCCGCAACGGCGCCCTTGTCGTTCCCGGGCTCGGCTCTCCGACATGGGACTGCGCGGCCTCGGGCGACAGCCCGAATTACCTCTATTCCTGGGGCGGCATGGGCCTGTGCGTTCCAACCGCGCTCGGCGTCGCGCTCGCGCAACCGGAGCGACGCGTGCTCGCCCTGACCGGCGACGGCGAGATGATGATGGGGATAGGCTCGCTCGGCGTCGTCGCCGCGCAAGCCCCGAGAAACCTGGCCATTCTTGTGCTCGACAACGAGAGCTTCGGTGAGACCGGGCGCCAGAGCGGCTTGACGTCGTGCGGCGCGGATCTGGCCAGGATCGCCGAGGGGTTCGGCATCTCCAAGACCAAGACGCTGACCGAGGCGGGCGATGTCGGGGCGATCGCTTCGTGGCTGTTCGCCGAGCCGGGGCCGATATTCGCGGTCGTGAAGATCGCTCTCAGCGACGATCCCTGGGCGCTGCCCATCAAGGACGGCGCGGCCATCGCGCGGCGCTTTCGCGTGTCGCTGAACTTGGAGACGGCCTGAGCGTATACGAGCGAGGCCGGGAATTGCCGATTCCATCTGGCAGATCGCGGCGCAAAGCACTAGGCTCGAACGGGAGCCCGGGCATTTCGGGGCCGCCTCGAGATCGGGGCGCGGATGGGGAGCATGAGCGTGTTGAAAAAGGTCATTTTCCTGGCGGCTTGCGCCGCTTCGATCGCGATTTCCGGCGCGCCGTCGGCGCAGGCGACAGTCCTCGACCGGCTGAAGCAGGACAAGACGATCCGCCTCGCGGTGCGCGACGACGCGCCGCCGTTTTCCTACAAGGGCAGCGACGGACTGCCGACGGGCTATATGGTCGATCTGTGCCGGGCCGTCGCCCAGAACATCGCCGGACAGTTGAAAGTCCCCGAGCTCAAGATCGCCTTCGTCACCGTCACCGCCGAGAACCGTTTCGAAGCGATCGAGACCGGCAAGGCGGATTTGCTGTGCGAGCCGACCTCGAACACGCTTTCGCGGCGCGAGCATGTCGACTTCTCGATCGCCACCTATGTCGACGGCGCGAGCCTGCTCGTCCTCGGCGAGGGCCCCAGCGATTTCGCGGCGCTCGCGGGCAAGAAGATCGGCGTGCTCGGCGGCACGACCACCGAACGCAGCCTGCGCGATACTCTGCTCGCGCACGGCATGTCGGCCGAGGTCGTCGCCGCCAAGACGCATGAAGAGGGTCTGAACATGCTCGAGAAGGGCCAGATCGCCGCCTATTTCGGCGATCGGAGCATTCTGGCCTATCTCGACCTCAAGAGCAGCGAGCCGGGCAAATTGCGTCTGGCGACCAACTATCTCACCATCGAGCCCTATGCGCTGGCGCTGCCGCGCGGCGATTCCGATTTCCGCCTCGCGGTGGATCGCGCGCTCAGCCGAATCTACCGCTCGGGCCAGATCGCGCAGATCTTCGCGACCGCCTTCGGACCCAACAATGCCCCGACGGACACGCTCAAGACGCTCTATCTGATCTCGTCGTTGCCGGACTAGCGCCCGTCGCGATGTGACGGACATTTCGTTGCGCGCCCGGCGAAACGGTCTGCGTCTCGCCGGGCGCGCCGATCCCTTGCGACAGGGCGCGAACTCAAGGACATGGGTCGCCGCGGCGTTGCGCGCGTCGCGACGACGACCAGGGTTTCGATCATTTCGCAATCTGCGCGAGCCGCCTCAGTACACCCGCGCCTTCGGCTCGATGTACCCGATCTCGTTGGTCATCGTGTAGGTATGCACCGGGCGGTAGTCGATCGTGACCGCGTGCTTGTCGGCGTCGATCCAGGCGAGCGTGTGCTTCATCCAGTTGGCGTCGTCGCGGTTGGGGTAATCCTCGCGCGCATGCGCGCCGCGGCTTTCCAGGCGGTTGGCGGCGCCTTCCATCGTCACGACGGCCTGCACGATCAGGTTGTCGTATTCGAGCGTCTCGATCAGGTCCGAGTTCCAGATCAGCGAGCGGTCGGTGACGCCGACGTCGGCGCCGGCGCGCCAGGCCGCGTGGATCTTCTGTCTGGCCTTCCTCGAGCACGTCGCCGGTGCGGAACACCGCGCAATTGGCCTGCATGATGCGCTGCATGTTGAGGCGCAGCTCCGCGGTCGGCGTGCCGCCCTTGGCGTTGCGGAACTGGTCGAGGCGCGAGAGCGCGAAATCGGCGCTGTCCTTGGGCAGGTCCGGCTGGCGCTCGCCGGGCTTCAGCATCTCGGCGGCGCGCAGGCCCGCGGCGCGGCCGAACACGACGAGGTCGATCAGCGAATTCGAGCCGAGCCGGTTGGCGCCGTGCACCGAGACGCAGGCCGCTTCGCCCAGCGCCATCAGGCCGGGCACGATCGCGTCGGGATCGCCGCCGACCTTGGTCAGCACTTCGCCGTGATAGTTGGTCGGGATGCCGCCCATGTTGTAGTGCACGGTCGGCAGCACCGGGATCGGCTCCTTGGTCACGTCGACGCCGGCGAAGATGCGCGCGCTCTCGGAAATGCCGGGCAGGCGCTCGTGCAGCACCTTCGGGTCGAGATGGTCGAGGTGCAGGTAGATGTGGTCCTTCAGCTTGCCGACGCCGCGGCCCTCGCGGATCTCCATCGTCATCGCGCGGCTGACGACGTCGCGCGAGGCGAGGTCCTTGGCGGACGGCGCGTAGCGCTCCATGAAGCGCTCGCCCTCGGAATTGACGAGATAGCCGCCCTCGCCGCGCGAGCCCTCGGTGATCAGGCAGCCGGCGCCGTAGATGCCGGTCGGGTGGAACTGCACGAATTCCATGTCCTGCAGCGGCACGCCGGCGCGCAGCGCCATCGCGTTGCCGTCGCCGGTGCAGGTGTGGGCGCGAGGTCGCCGAGAAATAGGCGCGGCCATAGCCGCCGGTCGCCAGGATCGTCGTCTGGGCGCGGAAGCGGTGGATCGTGCCGTCGTCCATCTTCAGCGCGACGAGGCCGCGCACGCGGCCCTCGGCGTCGCGGATGAGGTCGATGGCGAAATATTCGATGAAGAACTCGCACTTGCGCCTTCAGCGCCTGGCCGTAGAGCGTGTGCAGGATCGCGTGGCCGGTGCGGTCGGCGGCGGCGCAGGTGCGCTGCGCGATGCCCTTGCCGTAATCGGTGGTCATGCCGCCGAACGGGCGCTGGTAGATCTTGCCTTCCTCGGTGCGCGAGAACGGCACGCCCCAATGGTCGAGCTCATAGACCGCGGCGGGCGCGTTGCGGCAGAGATATTCGATCGCGTCCTGGTCGCCGAGCCAGTCGGAGCCCTTGACGGTGTCGTACATGTGCCAGCGCCAGTCGTCCGGCCCCATGTTGCCGAGCGAGGCGGAGATGCCGCCCTGCGCCGCCACCGTGTGCGAGCGGGTCGGGAACACCTTCGATGATGCAGGCGGTCTGCAGGCCCGCCTGCGCGCAGCCGACGCTGGCGCGCAGACCCGCGCCGCCCGCGCCGACGACGACGACGTCGAAGGTGTGGTCGGTGATCGGATAGGCCTTGCCGTTCGAGCGCCGGGGCGCTCGCGCCGTTGGAGCCGTTCGTCGCCATGTTGAACCCGTTCTGAAGATGCCGTCAGACGAAGCCGATGCGCAGCACGGCGTAGACGCAGGCGATGCCGAGCGCGGCCGCGACGAGCGCGTTGGCGATCAGCGCCCATTCGCGCGCGTGGCCCTGGAGGTAGTCGACGATGACCGAGCGCATGCCGATCTGCATGTGATAGACGCCCGACGAGCACGAACAGCAGCAGCACGATCGGCGGGCAGCGGCTCGGCCGAGCGTCGGCGCGCACGCCGTTGTAGTCCTTGTGCAGCAGCGACAGCACGCAGCCAGACGAAGCCGATGGTCGAGCGGGACCAGCGCGACCGAGGTCAGGCGCATGCGCCAGGCTTCCTCGGTGCCCGATGCGCGCGGAGCCGAGATAGCGGACGCGGCCGAGCGGCGTGCGGAAGCGAGTTCGCGTTGATGGCATGTGCCGTCTCCCTCAGCGGACGGCGTAGCCGATCGATCCAGACGACGATCGTCAGCGCGAGGCCGCCGATCAGCGTCGCCTGCGCGAGCTGGTCGCGCACGGGATGCGTCGAGGCCGTAGCCGGCGTCCCAGATGAAGTGCCGGACGCCGCCGAGCATGTGGTGGAACAGCGCCCAGGTGAAGCCGAACAGCAGCGAGCCGGCCGATGATCGACTGGATGAAGCCGGAGAACACCGCGAAGGTCGCCGCGTCGCTCGACGGCGGCGATCAGGAACCAGGCCAGCAGCAGCACGCCGACATAGAGGCCGACGCCGGTGATGCGATGCAGCGATCGACATCGCCATGGTCAGCGTGACGCGGTAGATGTCGAGATGCGGCGAAAGCGGCCGCGGGCGCGCCGTCTTCGTGCGCCGTGTCGGTCGAAGCCATGCAGTCGATTCCTAGTTCTGACTCGCGGCCGGACTTTAGCCCTGCCGGCGCCGCGCCGCAATGACGCCGTCGCTCAGCTATTGGTTCAATTTCGCCGCGGCCTCGACTTCGGCCAGGGTCGGCGGGTCCGAGCCCTTGCGCGTGCAGGTGATCGCCGAGGCGTTGGCGGCGAAGCCGCAGCCAGCGCTGCGAGGCGCTCGCGCGTCGGCGCCGCGCGCGCCGCGCCGAGCGCGCCGTCGCGGTCCATCGCGGACAGCAGCGCCGACATGAAGCTGTCGCCGGCGCCGACGGTGTCGACGACTTCGATCCGGCGGCGCCGAGACCGCGAGGCGCTCACGGCCGAGAAAAGCGACCGCGCCCGCGCCGCCGAGCGTCGCGATGCAGAATTGCGGCCCCCTCTGCGCCCAGTCGGCGAGGCTGTCTTCGACCGGCCGGCCGGGATAGAGCCATTCGAGGTCCTCCTCGCTCGCCTTGACGAGGCTCGCCAGCGCGACCTGGCGCTCGACGAGCGCGAGCAACCGACGTCGCGGTCGGGGGTGACAAGCGGGCGGATGTTGGGATCGAAGCTGGTCGTGGCGTGGGCGCGCGCCGCGGCCGAGCGCTTCGACGACGCGCTCGCCGTGGCGCGGCTCGACCGCCGAGATCGAGCCGACATGCAGATGCCTCGCGCCCTGCGGCCAGACCGACGGGAACGGCCACGGGCCGTCGAACGCGGTCGCGTCGAGATAGAAGGAATAGCGCGAGCCGGTCTGCGCCGTGCCGCGCATGACGAAGGCGAGCGGTCGAGGCTGGGATCGCGCGCGACCAGCGAGAGATCGACGCCCGCCGCGGATCAGCGCCGCGGCCAGCGCTTCGCCGTTGCGCGTCGGCCGAAATGCGCGAGACGAACGAGGTCGGCGCGCCGAGCCGCCCGAGCCCGATCGCGACATTGTAGGGCGAGCCGCCGAGCACCGCGTCGTAGCGGCCGTCCTTCTCGGGGTCGGGGATCAGGTCGATCAGCGCTTCGCCGGAAATGAGAATCATGCCTGCGTTGCCTTTCTCGTTTGCCGAGATCACGCCAGAGTGTAAGCCGTCTTCACCGTCGTATAGAACTCGGCGGCGTAGCTGCCCTGTTCGCGTGCGCCGAGACTCGAGCCTTTGCGGCCGCCGAACGGGCGCGTGGTAGTCGACGCCGGCGGTCGGCAGGTTGACCATCGCCATGCCCGCCTCGACGTTGCGCTTGAAGTGCGAGGCGTATTTCAGGCTGGTCGTGCAGATGCCGGCGCAGAGGCCGAAGTCGGTGTCGTTGGCGAGCGCGAGCGCGTGGTCGTAGTCCTTGCGCCGGGATCATCGCCGCCACGGGGCCGAAGATTTCCTCGCGCGAGATGCGCATGGCGTTGTTCGCGTCGAGGAACAGGGCCGGCGCCATGTAGAAGCCGGGCGTCTCGCGATTGAGCCGCTCGCCGCCGATGGCGAGCTTCGCCCCCTCGTCCTTGCCGATCGCGACATAGGCGAGATCCTGGTCGAGCTGGTTCTGGTCCACGACCGGGCCGACATGGACGCCCGGCTTGACCGCGTCGTCGACGACGAGGCCGCGCATGCGCTCGGCGAGCGCCTCGGCGAATCTGGCAGTAGACGCCCTCCGTGACGATCAGCCGCGAGGAGGCGGTGCAGCGCTGGCCGGTCGAGAAATAGGCGCCGTTGACCGCGCATTCGACCGACGTCTTCAGGTCGGCGTCGTCGAGCACGACGAGCGGGTTCTTGCCGCCCATCTCGAGCTGGAACTTGCGCATCTTGCGCCGTGCAGGCCGCCGCGACGCGCCGGCCCGTCGCGACCGATCCGGTGAAGGTGATCGCGTCGACATGGTCGTGATCGAGCATCGACTGACCGACGACGGAGCCGCGGCCCATCACCAGATTGAACACGCCCTTGGGGACGCCCGCGCGCACGATGATTTCGGCGAGCGCATGGGCGGAGCCGGGCACGAGATCGGCGGGCTTGAACAGCACGCAATTTCCGTAGGCGAGCGCGGGCGCGATCTTCCAGGCGGGGATCGCGATCGGGAAATTCCAGGGCGCGATGACGCCGATCACGCCGACCGCCTCGCGCGTCACCTCGATGTCGACGTTGGGGCGCACGCTGGCGAATTTCTCGCCGGGAATGCGCAGGGTCTCGCCGGCGAAGAAATCGAAGATCTGCGCGGCGCGCGTGACTTCGCCGATCGCCTCGGGCAGCGTCTTGCCCTCTTCGCGCGCGAGCAGTCGCCCCAATTCTTCGCGCCGCGCCGTGATTTCCAGCGAGGCGCGCAGCAGGATGTCATGTCGCTCCTGCGGCGTCGTGCGCGACCAGGCGGGGAAGGCCGCACGCGCCGCGGCGACCGCGTCGTTGACCTGCGCCGCATCGGCCTGGGCGTATTCGCCCACGACGTCGTTGGTGTTCGACGGATTGACGTTGCGGGTCACGCCCGACGCGCGCGACCCATTCGCCGCCGATGAAATTCCTGTGCAGTTCCGTCATGGCGATGTCTCCCAGGGTTGCGGATGCTGAAGTCGCCGGCGCCTCAAATCAAGCCCCGGCGCGCGAGATTGCGCATCAGCGCGCCGGCGCCGAAGGTCCAGCGCGGGCAGAGGTGCGCGTGCTGCATGCGGTTGACGAGGCGCCCGAGCTTGTCGGCGCGCTCACCGATACGATATCGCCGGGCTTGTGGGTGAAGCCCTTGCCCGGGCGCGTCGCGGTCGGCGATCGGGGCGAACATCGTGCCCAGGAACAACGCCGCGCCGTCGGGATAATCGTGGTTGGGGCCGATCAGCTGGCTCGCGAGGTCGGCGGGGTCGCGGCTGATCTCGCGCATCGAGGAGCCGCCCTCGAGCCGGAAGCCGTCCTCGCCCTCGATGGTCAGCGAAATCTGCATCGCGCGCACGTCGTCGAGCGTGAAGCTCGCGTCGAACAGGCGCAGGAACGGGCCGATCGCGCAGCTCGCGTTCTGGTCCTTCGCCTTGCCGAGCAGCAGCGCGCTGCGGCCCTCGAAATCGCGCAGGTTGACGTCGTTGCCGAGCGCTCGCGCCGACGATCGCGCCGCTGGAGGCGACGAAGATCACCGCCTCGGGCTCCGGGTTGTTCCAGGCCGAATGCGAGTGGAAGCCGGCCTCGACGCCCGAGCCGACCGCCGACATCGGCTGCGACTTGGTGAAGATCTCCGCGTCCGGGCCGATGCCGACCTCGAGATATTGCGACCAGGCGCCCTCCGCGATCAGCGCCTCCTTCAGCCTCTGGGCGGCGGGCGAGCCGGGCTTCAGCGTCTTCAGGTCGGCGCCGATCAGTTTCGTCATTTCGCCGCGCAGGCGCTCGGCCGCGCTCGCGGTCGCCGCGCGCGCGCTCCTCGATCACGCGCTCGAGCATCGAGGTCGCAAAGGTGACGCCGGCGGCCTTGATCGCCTGCAGATCCACGGGCGCGAGCCACCAGGGCTTGTCCGCGTCGCGCGTCTGCGGCGGCGTGTTGGCGAGGATCGTCGCCGAGCGACCCGATGCGCTCGCCCTCGGCCGCGCGCAGCGCCGCGGCGGGTTCGCTGGCCTCGCAGAGGTCGCGCAGGGTCGCGAAGGTCCGGCTGACGTCGTAGACGCCGTCAGCGCGCACGGCGACGACCGAGGGGCCGCCGACGTCCGGACGCCAGACCCGTCCGGCCAGCGCGCCGGCATAACCGTCGGCGGGGAGGCTGGCCGCCTCGGATCATTCGCAACGACGCCATGGGCGTCCCTCCCGAACTTGCCGCGCGCCCAATTGACGGCGGCTCGCGGTCTCTCTAGCCTCTAACATGTCAGTGGGGAAGGGGCGACGCCGGGGCGAGCACATTTCGCAGCCTGTCGTCGTGCGAAAACCGAAGGCGGGAATGGCCGGACGCGCCAACAGCAAGGCGGAGCAGGTATACGGAGCCGTGAAGGAGGCCATTCTTTCCGGCGACTCTCGAGCCCGGCGAGCCCATCGACAAGACTCGCGCTCTGCGAACGGCTCGGCGTGTCGCGCTTTCCCGTATCCGCGGCGATCAGCCGGCTCGCTTTCGAGCGGCTGGTGCGAGTCGAGCCGCAGCACGGCTCGTTCGTCGCGCGCATCTCGGCCAGGCGACGTGCGCGAGCGTCTGTTCATTCGCCGCGCGCTGGAGGGCGAGATCGCGGCGGAGGCGGCGCTGCGCCTGTCCGACGGCGGGCAAGCGCCGCGCTCGCCGACAATCTCGCGAGGCGAGCGAGGCGGCGCGAGGCCGGCGACCGGGCGCGATTCTACGCGCTCGACGTCGCGTTCCACGCGATCCTACGCCCAGGCTCGAGCTCGATCGCAGCGGCGAGATCCTCGACGGCGTGCGCGCGCATCTCGAACGCGTCCGCCGGCTGCTGATGCGCCGCCGGGCCGCATGCAGGCGACGCTGCGCCGAACATGAGGCCGTAGCTCGAAGGCGATGACGAGCGGCGATCCCGCGCGAGCGCGCGCCGCCATGGAAGCGCATCTGGCGCAGACGACTGCGTTGGTCGACAAGTTCTCGCGCGCTCGCCCTGAGCTGTTCTCAGCCTGATCGCGCCATCAACAGGAATGCGGAAATGAAAGCTCCTCGCGCCCTGCGCCTAAACGCCGAAGACAACGTCATGATCGCGGTCGACGAGATCAAGATCGGCGCACGCCCCCGCCGCATGGCCCGAAGGCGAGCGAGCGCGTGCCGCGCGGCCACAAGATGGCGACGGCGCGCATCGAGACGGGCGCGCCGGTGCGCAAGTTCGGCCAGATCATCGGCTTCGCTTCCAAGCCGATCGAGCCGGGCCAATGGGTGCACGAGCACAATTGCGTCGTGCATGATTTCGCGCGCGACTATCAATTCTGCCAGGGCGCGCGGGCGGAAGACGATCCTGCCTGTCGAAGAGCAGGCCACGTTCGAAGGCTATCGCCGCGCCAACGGCAAGACCGGCACGCGCAATTATCTCGGCATCCTGACTTCGGTGAATTGCTCGGCCACCGTCGCCCGGTTGATCGCGCGCGAGGTCGAGCGCTCGGGTATGCTCGAAGACTATCCCCATGTCGACGGCGTGATCGCGCTCGTGCACGGCACCGGCTGCGGCATGGCCGGCAAGGGCGAGGGCTTCGAGACACTTGAAGCGCACGCAATGGGGCTATGCCGGCAATCCCAACATGGGCGGCGTCATCATGGTCGGGCTGGGCTGCGAAGTGTTCCAGATCGGCCGCATGAAGGAGGAATACGGCATTCGTCGAGAGCGAACTGTTCCACTCGATGACGATCCAGGCGACCGGCGGCACGCGCAAGACCGTCGAGGCCGGGCTCGGCACAGTCAAGGCGATGCTGCCGATCCTCAACAAGGCGCGGCGCGAGACGCGGCCGGCGAGCGAGTTGATGCTCGCGCTGCAATGCGGCGGCTCGGACGGCTATTCCGGCATCACCGCCAATCCCGCGCTCGGCGCCGCCGTCGACATTCTCGTGCGCAACGGCGGCACGGCGATCCTGTCGGAGACGCCGGAGATCTACGGCGCCGAACATCTGCTCACGCGCCGCGCCGCGACGCCGCGAGATCGGCGAGAAGCTCGTCGAGCGATCCACTGGTGGGAGGACTACACCGCGCGCAACGGCGGCGAGATGAACAACAATCCCTCGCCCGGCAACAAGGCGGGCGGCCTGACCACCATCCTCGAGAAATCGCTGGGCGCCGCGGCGAAGGGCGGCACGACGACGCTCAACGGCGTCTATCGCTACGCCGAGCCGGTGACCGCCAAGGGCTTCGTCTACATGGACACGCCCGGCTACGATCCGGTCTCGGCGACCGGCCAGGTGGCGGGCGGCGCCAACGTGCTTGCCTTCACCACCGGGCGCGGCTCGGCCTATGGCTGCAAGCCGACGCCTTCGATCAAGCTCGCGACCAACACCGACGTCTACGACCGCATGATCGAGGACATGGACATCAATTGCGGCGACGTGCTCGACGGCGTGTCCATCGAGGACAAGGGCCGGCAGATCTTCGACCGCGTGCTGAGCGTCGCCTCGGGCGAGCGCACGCAAGTCGGAAGTGCTGGGCTACGGCGACGCCGAATTCGCGCCCTGGCAGATCGGCGCGACGATGTGAGACCGTCGATGAGCCGGCTCTGCTGTTCGATCTCGACGGCACGCTCGTCGACAGCGACCACGAACATCTCATCGCGTTCCAGCGCGTCTTCGCGCCCCATGGCGTGACGCTCGACCGCGCGCCTACGCCGCCGAGATCATGGGCGCGTCGAACGACGCGATCGGGCGCGCG
Organism: uncultured Pseudomonadota bacterium; assembly: GCA_963809055.1. Lineage (GTDB taxonomy): Bacteria > Pseudomonadota > Alphaproteobacteria > Rhizobiales > Beijerinckiaceae > Roseiarcus. The sequence continues at coordinate 351,644 of CAWEID010000016.1, forward strand.
TTCCTGCCGCATCTGACGCCCGAGGAGCCGAGGCGACGCTGGAGGCCAAGGAGGCCGTCTATCGCGACGGGCTCGGCGCGCTCGCGCCGATCGCGGGCGTGGTCGCGCTGCTCGATATCGCCGACGCGCACGACCTGCAGCGCGCGGTCGTCACCAACGCGCCGCGCGCCAACGCCGAACTCGTGCTCGCGCGCGCTCGGCCTCGACGAGCGCCTGGCGATCCGCGTGTTCGGCCCGGAACTGCGCGCGTCAAAGCCCGACCCGCTGCCCTATCTGACGGGGCTGGAGCGCGACCGGCGCGCGGCCCGAGACATTCCGTCGCGTTCGAGGATTCGCTGTCGGGCGCGCGCGCGGCGGTCGCGGCCGGGGCTCGCGGTCGTCGGCCTGACGACCTCGCTCGACGCGGCGCGATTGATTGCGGCCGGCGCGCGTCTTCGCGGCGGCCGATTTCACCGACGCGCGGATCTATCGAATTGATCGAAACCCGGCTGGCGCGCGCCTGAGAGCGCCGCCGAGAACTGCGGAGATTCGTGATGAGACTGGCCCAGATCGTCGACGAAAACGGAAAGCGCGCGCTCGTCGTCACCGCGCGCGGCGAAAGCCGGCTGGTCAAGGGCGCGCGCACGACGCTGGACCTCGTCGAACAGGCGATCGAGGCGGGCGCGCCCTTGCGCAAGCTGATCGCCGATCGCGGCGTCGGCAAGCCGGTCGATCTCGCCGCCGCGCTAGAAGGAAAAGCGCGTGCTCGCGCCGATCGACCATCCCGATCCCGCGCATCTCTATGTCACCGGCACCGGCCTGACGCATCTCGGCTCGGCCGAAGGGCGCGACAAGATGCACAAGAGCCTCGCCGACCCCGCCGCGCTCACCGACTCGATGAAGATGTTCAAGCTCGGCCTGGAGGGCGGCAAGCCCGGGCAAGGGCAAGCTCGGCGTGCAGCCGGAATGGTTCTACAAGGGCGACGGCTCGACGCATCGTTCCGCCCGGCGGCGATCTCGTCAGCCCGACCTTCGCGCTCGACGGCGGCGAGGAGCCGGAGATCGTCGGAATCTATGTGATCGATCCCGAGGGCGCGCCGGTGCGCGTCGGCTTCGCGCTCGGCAACGAATTCTCCGACCACGTCACCGAACGGCAGAACTATCTCTATCTCGCCCATTCCAAGCTCCGGCCTTCGAGCTTCGGGCCCGAACTGCTGGTCGGCGATCTGCCCGCCGACATGCAGCGGCGTCTCGCGCATCCGGCGCGGCAAAGAGGTGCTGTGGGAGAGGCCGTTCCTGTCGGGCGAACAGAACATGTCGCACACGATCGCCAATCTCGAGGCGCATCACTTCAAATATGGCTGTTCCGCCGGCCCGGCGACGTGCACGTGCATTATTTCGGCACCGCGACGCTTTCGTTCAGCGACGGGATCAAGACCGAGAAGGGCGACGTGTTCGAGATCGAGGCCGAGCCGTTCGGCCTGCCGCTGCGCAATCGGCTTTGGACGAGCAAGGCGGAGAAAGTGAAAGTGCGCGCGCTGTAGGGCGCGCGCCGTCCGCCATGGCTCCGCTCGCGCCGACGCAGAGTCCCGAGCCGGCGATTACAAGGTCATCTGCGTCTGCAACACGAGCGCGACGCGCACGCCGTCTTCGGTCTCCACAAGCGTCTGCCAGACCTGCGTGCGGCGGCCGCGGTGGATCGGGGTGCAGGTTCCGACCAGGATCGTGTTGACCGGCGCGCCGGAGATGAAATTGGTCTTGCTCTCCAGCGTCGTCGTGCCCTTGGCGCCCTCGGGCAGATTGAGGAAAGCCGCGGCGCCGCCGAGCGTGTCGGCGAAACTCATGATCGCGCCGCCGTGCACGAAGGAATTGAGCGTGCACAGCTCGTGCCGGACGACCAGGCGGGCCCTGACCGCGTCGAGGTCGGCGCTGAGATATTCGATGCCGAGCCATTCGGCGAAAGGCATCGGGTGGGCGTTGAGGCGTTCGAGCAGCGTCAAATCGCGTCCTCCCGGCTGTTTCAGGTCGTTTCCGTCAGGAAAGCGTCTAGCAGCGCGTCGAACGCTTGGGGAGTCTCCCAATGCGGCGTGTGTCCGGCGCCAGGGATGATCTGCACGGCGCCGCGCCAAAGCGTCGGCATCTTCAGCGACGCGAAATAGGCGCCATTCACCAGTTGCTCCTGGCGCGCCGTGGAGCACGGCGAGCGGCGCCTTCATGTTGGCGACCACCTCGACTTCGTCGTGATACGCGTTGGGCGCGATGCTCGCCGCCAGACCGGCGCGCGCGCGGCCGTCCGTGCGCAGAATGTCTTCAATGAACGAAGGCGGAATATGCGTTGCGCCGGGCCGGAAGCCCGCGGCGGCATAGGCGGCGGCCTGATCGCGGTCGAGATGCTCTGCAAACGAGAACGCCATCGCCGGATTGGGCAGGAACGCCTGCTCCATCGCGGGCGGGAAGGCGAGCGGCGGCGTTCCCAGGATGATGAAGCCGCGCGCCTGCGGCATATCCGGCGCCAGTTCCAGCGCGACATGGCCGCCCAGGCTCCAGCCGAGAATATGCGCATCGGCCACACCCAGCGCGTCGACGACGGCGCGCACGGATCGCGCATAGCCGCGCAACGAGTAGGCCGCCGGATTGTCGTCGGAGGCGCCGTGTCCCGGCAGGTGACAGCGATCGGCCGGCGTCGCGCGCCGAGCGCGCCGTCCAATTGGTGCGCTAACGCTCCGGACGACGACGAATTGCCGTGAATGAGAACCGTCGCAGCCCCGCGGCCGGCGGACTTGTCGATAAGCGATCGCGCTTCGCCGCGTAGCTATCGTCGGCATGCGCTCCCCTCCCCGCGCGTATTGGGCGGGATGCTCGACCAAGTTTACGCAAAACGGAGATTGGCGAAACGACGCGGGCGCCGCCCCTCACCGGATCTCCGGCATCGTCTCTGTGCGCGCGAGATTGCCGAACCGCGTCAGTTCCGCCTCGAACTGCAGCTCGACCGTGCCGGTCGGGCCGTGGCGCTGCTTGCCGATGATCACTTCGGCGCGGCCGTGCGCGCGCTCCATCTCGGCCATCCAGTCGATGTGCTCCTCGGTGCCGGGCGCGCGGCTCCTTGTTCTTGAGGTAATATTCCTCGCGATAGACGAACAGCACGACGTCGGCGTCCTGCTCGATCGAGCCGGATTCGCGCAGGTCCGAGAGCTGCGGCCGCTTGTCGTCGCGCTGCTCGACCTGGCGCGAGAGCTGGGAGAGCGCCGAGGATCGGCACGTTGAGCTCCTTGGCGAGCGCCTTCAGCCCGGTGGTGATCTCGGTGAGTTCCTGCACGCGGTTGTCCGCGCGCGTCTTCGAGCCGGACAGCAGCTGCAGATAGTCGATCACCAGCAGATCGAGGCCGCGCTGGCGCTTGAGCCGGCGCGCGCGCGCCGTGAGCTGGGCGATCGAGATGCCGCCGGTCTGGTCGATGTAGAACGGGATCGACTGCATCTCGTGCATCGCCTCGGCGATACGGTGGAACTCGCTGCTCGGTGATGTCGCCGCGGCGGATCTTGTAGGAGGCGACGCCGGACTGCTCGGCGATGATGCGGGTCGCCAATTGCTCGGCCGACATTTCGAGCGAGAAGAAGCCGACGATGCCGCCGTTGACCGTCTCCATCGACGCCGTCGGGCTTGACCTCGCCGCGATAGGCCTTGGCGATGTTGAAGGCGATGTTGGTGGCGAGCGCGGTCTTGCCCATGCCGGGACGGCCGGCGAGGATGATCGAGGTCGGACGCCTGCAGGCCGCCCATCTTGTGGTCGAGGTCGTCAAGGCCGGTCGCGATGCCGCTACAGGTGGCCGTCGCGCTCGTAGGCCTTGGCGGCCATGTCGACGGCGAGCTTCAGCGCGTCGGAGAACTTCTGGAAGCCGCCGCCGTAGCGGCCGCCCTCGGCGATCTGATAGAGCCGCTTCTCGGCCTCCTCGATCTGCTCGCGCGGGCTCGAATTCGACCGGCGCGTCATAGGCGACGTTGACGACGTCCTCGCCGATGTGGATCAGCTCGCGCCGCACCGCCAGATCGTGGATCGTGCGGCCGTAATCGTGGGCGTTGATGATCGTGGTCGCTTCGGCGGCGAGGCGCGCCAGATATTGCGGACACGGTCATGCCGCCGCCGAGATCGTGCTCGCCGAGGAAGGTCTTCAGCGTGATCGGCGAGGCGAGCTTGCCCGGCGCGGATCAGCGCGCCGGCGATCTCGTAGATGCGGCGGTGAATCTCCTCGACGAAATGCTCGGCTGCGAGGAAATCCGAGACGCGGTCGTAGGCGTCGTTGTTGATCAGGATGGCGCCGAGCAGCGCCTGTTCGGCCTCGATATTGGCCGGCGGGCTGCGGTGGGCGCGCCTCCGGGGCGTTTGCCGCTGCGGGCAGGCGGCTCGGGAAGGCTCGATAGTCGCCATGGCGAGCGTGGGTCTCTCTCACTGAAGTTTGAGAACGGGAAGCCGACGCGGATACGTGCGACTCGGGGCTACGCCAGCCGACGCGACAGCCGACAGCGCGCGCGCGCGAAGGCGTTCTTTCATAAATCATAAACCGACGCGAGCGCTGGGCGCCGTGAGGACGCGCCTTTCGCCCGGTAATCCCAGGGCCGGCTATTCTGTCCGCGGATCCTCGTTCCGGACGCGGCTTGACTTGCAAATTGCGTTTTGCGCGCGCGCCTCAGGCAGATCCTCGCCTTTGCCGCGGCATATTCGCGCTTCAGGCGCGCGACGAGCTCGGCGACGGCTGCACCGACTTGACCGCGCCGATGCCCTGGCCGGAGCCCCAGATGTCGCGCCAGGCCTTGGCTTTCGAACCGCCGCCCGAGCCGAAATTCATCGTCTTCACATCGCCCTTGCGGCAGGTTGTCGGGATCGAGGCCGGCGGTGACGATCGAGGGCCTGCAGATAATTGCCGAAAACGCCGGTGAACAGGCTGGAGCCGACGATGTCCGCGGCGTCGCCCTCGACGATCGCCTGTTTGTAGGCGTCGGTCGCGCGCGCCTCCTCGGTCGCGATGAAGGCCGAGCCGATATAGGCGAGGTCGGCGCCCATCGCCTGCGCGGCGAGCACCGCGCCGCCGGTGGCGATCGCGCCGGAAAGCGCGAGCGGCCCGTCGAACCATTCGCGGATTTCCTGCGACCAGCGCGAAGGGCGAGAGCGGCCCGGCGTGCCCGCCGGCGCCGGCCGCGACCGCGATGATCCCGTCGGCGCCCTTCTCGATCGCCTTGTGCGCGAAGCGGTCGTTGATGATGTCGTGCAGCGTGACGCCGCCATAGGAATGGACCGCGCTGGTTGACGTCCTCGCGCGCGCCCAGCGACGTGATGACGATCGGCGCCTTCCATTTGACGGTGAGCTCGAGATCCTGCTCGAGCCGCGCGTTCGACTTGTGCACGATCTGGTTGACCGCGAAGGGCGCGGCGGGGCTGTTCGGGATGCGCGCGGTCATGCGCGGCGAGCGCCTCGGTGATCTCGTGCAGCCATTCGTCGAGCTGGCTGAGCGGGCGCGCGTTGAGCGCCGGAAACGAGCCGACGATCCCGGCCTTGCATTGCGCGATCACCAGCGCCGGGATGGAAATGATGAACAGCGGCGAGCCGATCACCGGCAGACGCAGCCGGCCCTCGAGCAATTTCGGCAAGGACATGTTTCGCGTTCCTCAGATTTGTTCATGTCTAAACGATCTTCGGCTCGTCGGCCAAGCGGAATCTGTCAGATTGGCGGCGTCAGCCATTCCAGGACGAGCTCGCCCTTGCCGCGCGCGGGTGAGCAGCTTGGTCAGCCAGGGCATCAGGACGCGCGCCTCGTCGAACAGTCCGAAGGGCGGGTTTACGAACAGCAGGCCGGTGCGGCGCAGCGGTTGCGGCGAATGCGGCCCCGGCGGGATCGGGCCGACGTCGAGTCTCGAGCCGCAGCAGTTGGGGACTCCGAGCGCCGCGATCGCGTTGAGAAAGCGCGCGTCCTCGCGCTCGTCCTTGATCGGCCGCCACAGCAGGTAGGTTCCGCGCGGCCATTTGGCGAGCGCGCGCTTCGAGCGCCCCCTCGACGCGTTGCGCCTCGTCGGTCGATTCGTAGGGCGGGTCGATCAGCGCGAGGCCGCGCCGCTCCTTGGGCGGGACATAGGCGTTGAGCGCGATATAGCCGTCGGTGCCGACGATGCTGAGCCGCGCGTCATGGCCGAGCGCGGCGATCAGCTTTTCGCGCTCCTCCGCATGGGCTTCGCAGAGCGCGATCCGATCCTGCGGTCTCAGCAGCGCCTGGGCGATAGCGGGCGAGCCGGGATAGGAGAGCGGGCCTTCCCTCGGCTGCGTCGAACGGCCCGACGGCCTCGAGATAGGGCTGCGAGAAGCTTCTGCGACCTCGCGCCGGCGGGCGGGCTTTCAGCAACCGCGCGATCCCGTCCCGCCATTCCGGCGAACGGCGCGCGGCGTCGCTCGTCGAGATCGTAGCGCCCGGCGCCCGGCGTGGGTGTCGATGAAACGCAGCGGCGCTTTCTTGCGCGTCAGATAGATGAGCGCGCGCGTCGAGGAACGCGTGTTTGAAAACGTCGGCGAAATTGCCGGCGTGAAACGCGTGGCGGTAGTTCATCGCCGTCGCGGCGCGTCCGCGTCAGCGCAGCGGCGCGACGGAGATCGCGCGCGAATGACAGGTATGATGGGCGATCTTCGGGCAGTCGACGAAGCCATCGAGCGTCTTGGCGATGCAGAAGCGCACGTCGATGAGTTCGCCGCGCGAGCAGGTCAGGGCAAAATTGTCGGCGGTCAGATTGGGGTTGGCCGCGATGAAGGCGTTCTCGATTTCGTTCGGCGAGGCGGTGAGCGCGCTCGTGCGGCGCCTGCAGCATCGGCGGGAATGGCGAAATTTTCGCGCGCGAATTTCACCGCGGCGAAATAGTTCTCCGGCGTCGAGGCCGGTGCAGGTTCCGTGCTTGCGATATTCGTAGCGCGCCAGGCCCTTCGGCGGGATAGACGCCGTGGGTCACGCGCAGCGCCGCGGCCGAAATATCGTCGGCGGCGCCGCATTCGCTCGGGATAGGGGCGGTCGGCGTTGTCGGGCCACAAGCCGTGCACGACGAAGCCCTGGCCGGACGCCGACCGCGCATTGGTCCGGCGACTTCTCCTCGCCGCCGGTGTCGCAAAAGCCCGGCGACCAGGAAAGCGTCAGCACATAGAAATCGAAATCGCCGGGCGCGATCAGATTGTCCGGGACGTCGCCGGCGATCGCGCCGAGCGCTCGGCAAGGCCAGCAGTCCCGCCAGCGCCACGGCGAATTTTCGCATGCGCATCGGCGTTTCCCCGCAGGCTGGCCGCGTCGTTCAGTAGCTTTCGCGCAGCGCTCGGCTCGCCGAGGTTGCGCACCGCGAACGGCCGCAGCGAACGGCAGCCGGGGGCGTAGGCGATATTCGCGGTCATAGCCGATGACGCACCATTCGACGCCGTAGCCCCAGCCGATGAAGCCGAGCGCTCCTGGACCTGATAGATCACGACGTGCCGGCTGTTGTCGTTGAGCACGGCTCGGGCGACGCAATAGCGGCGCGGGATGTAGGAAAGGCCGTTGCCGCGCAGGCTGATCTCCCGCACGTCCTTGAAGTCGCCGATCTCAGCCGGCGAGTTCCAGAACGTGCTTTCCGCCTCGGCGAAACGGCTGCTGATCGTGCCAGAGAACGCCGGCGTCGTCGCAGGGAGGAAGGACGCCGGTATAGGGGTTCAGGCGCTCCTCCGCCGGAGGATCGTTGGGGCCGCCGCCGGCATGCGCCATCGTGCTAGCGCAAATGAACGCTGCGAGCAGGAGCATTACGCGTGTCATGGCAGTCTTCCCCCAACAGAACCGACACCATGCCGCGCGCCCCCGCCGAGGGTCAAGCCCTCGGCCGCGGGGCGTGGTTAATCCGTCAGTTCAGACGCGACTTCAGCTCGAGAAATCTCGCGCGCGATCAGATCGGCGCCGGTCGAGCCCTGGGTCTCCGCGCGCAACACGATCTCGGCGGCCTTTGCGGCGTGGTCGGCCGCGGCGGCGCGCACATCCGCGGCGGCCTGGGCTTCGGCGAATGCGATCTTCGATTTCGGCCTGCTTGGTGCGGCGCGCGACGAATTCCTCCATGCGCGCGGCCGTGTCCTTGGCCAGTTGCTCGGCCTGGGCGCGCGCTTCGGCGACGATCGCGGCGGCCTGGGCTTCGGCTTCGGCAGCCTTCTTCTCGAAGCTGGCGAGCAGGGCGACCGCCTCCTGGCGCAGCTTGGCGGCCTGCGGCGAGTTCGTCGTTGATCGCCTCGTCCGCGCGCGTCGAGCGCCTTGAGGATCATCCGGGCGCGCCGAGATAGACCAGCAGGCAAAGGAAGACGATGAAGCCCGCGAGGACGTAAAATTCGGCGCCGAATTCCATCTTGCGAGCTCCTCAGTTCGACTTGGCGGAGTCGACGGCGCTGGCGACGACGCCCGGGTCGACCGTGCGGCCGATCAGCCGCTCGACGATGGCGCCGGTCGTCTCCTTGGCGATGGACGCGACGTTCGTCATCGCCTCGGCGCGGGTCTCGGCGATCTGCGGCTTCCGCCACGGCGAGTTTGCGGCAGATCGTCCTCGAGAGACTTGCGCTTGGCGTCGGATCGGCGGCGAGCCGGTCGCGCGTCGGCCTGTGCGAGCGCCTGAGCCTTGGCGCGCGCCTCGGCGAGCGACTTCTCGTGCGCGGCCGCGGCGGCGTCCGCCTTCTGCTGCATCCGCGTCGCTTCGTCGAGGTCCTTGGCGATGCGCGCGTGACGCGACTGCGATCACGGCGCCGACCTGCGGCAGGAAGCGCTTCGACATGAAGTAGTAGAGCGCGCCGAAGCTGATCGCGAGCCACAGCAACTGCGAGGGGAACGTGCTGGGATCGAACGGCGGAAAGCTCGCATGGCTCCGCCGGCGTCGTGGCCGACTTCGGCCTGCGTCGCCTGGGAATCGGGAGTTGGCGCGGGATTGGCCATCGCGGGTCGAATGCCTCTAGGATCGAACTCAACCACGCGGAACGGCGACGATTCGCCGCTCCGCCTCTGGCGATGCGCCGCGATCAGACGGCGAACAGCAGCAGGAACGCGATCAGCAGCGCGAAAATGCCGAGCGCTTCGGTCACCGCGAAGCCGAAGATCAGACGGCCGAACTGGCCTTCGACCGCCGACGGGTTGCGCAGCGCGCCGTTGAGGAACTGGCCGAACAGCGTGCCGACGCCGATGCCGGCGGCGCCGGTTCCGATCGCGGCGAGACCTGCGCCGATGTACTTCGCGGCGGTGGCGAGTTCATGGGCTTCCATTCGTAACTCCTGAGTTTTTCGACTTTGGTTTGGGAAGGGACGGCCGATCAGTGGCCGGGATGAAGCGCGTCGTTGAGATACATGCAGGTCAGCATGGTGAACACATAGGCCTGCAGGAAAGCGACGAGCAATTCGAGCGCATAGAGGCCGATCGTCATCGCGAACGGCAGGATCGCAACCGCCTTCAGCGCCGCCGCCGGCGCCCAGCAGCATGACGACGAAGCCGCCGAACACGTTCAGCGTGATATGTCCGGCGAGCATGTTGGCGAACAGACGAACCGAATGGCTGAGCGGGCGGGAGAGGAAGGAGATGATCTCGATCGCGACCACCAGCGGCAGGATGTAGATCGGCACGCCGGAGGGCACGAACAGCTTGAAGAAGTGCAGCCCGTGCTCCTTGACGCCGACGATCACGACGGTGAAGAACACCAGCAGCGCAAGCGCCGCGGTGACGATGATGTGGCTCGTCACGGTGAAGGAATAGGGGATGAGGCCGACCAAATTGCTGATCAGGATGAACATGAAGAGGCTGAACACCAGCGGGAAGAAGCGCATGCGCGTGTTCGCCGGCGGCCGAGCGGATCATGCCGGCGACGAATTCATAGGCCATCTCGGCCATGCGCCTGCAGCCGGCCGGGCACGCCGTTCCGCCGCCGCGCCGATCGCCATCAGTCCGCAGGCGAGACCGACGGCGATCAGCATATAAAGGGCCGAGTTGGTGATCGAGATATCGATCCGCCGACCAGCTGTCCATTGACCACATGTCGCCGATGATCGGCAGGACTGGCTAAGGAGAATTGTTCGATCGGATTGATCGCCGGTCCCGCTTCGCTCGCCACGTGGTCTAGCCCTCGTCCTCGTCGCCCCCCGGGGGGCCTCCGCGCGGCACGTCTTTATCCTCGGCTATCGCCCCAGACAAGCGCGAATTGCGATCTGGGCTCGCGCCTTTAGGCGAAGTGGCTCGGATCACGTTCCACACGCCCGCCGCCATTCCCAAAAGGAAGAACAGAATCGTGAAGGCGGGTTTGGTGTGCAAGACCCAGTCGAGGCCCCATCCGATGGCTCCACCGACCAGGATGGCGGCGATGAATTCGCTGCCCGCGCGCAGCCCCATGGAAATCGCGGAGCCAAAAAAATCAGGGGGTTGCGCGCTATTCGGGTCGACGCCTGCGGCAGCGGGCGGCCGCTGCGCTTTCAGCGCCCCCGAGAGGGTCTGCAGCCGGGCGCGGAGCGCCGAATCGTCGTCTTCCGTTGTCATGGACCTGCGCGGCTGCCGCCGCCGTTAGGAATGGCGCGGGTTCGGGCAGGCGTCGCGGAATTCGCGGGGGAAGTCAAATCGGGCGCGCGGCGGCGGCGCCTTGACCCTCGCAGGCCCCTCGGGCAAGGCAGGCGCCCAATCCCTGCGTCGCAATTGACCCGCTTCATTCGTCAAGGCTTGCTCGATGTCTGCTCCCGATCCCACCGCCCTCGTCCGCGCCGCGCTGCCGCGCGGCTTCGTCGATCGCGACGCCCATGACATCGCGGCGACGCAGGCCATGATGGCGAAGATCCGCGCCGTGTATGAGCTCTATGGCTTCGAGGCGGTCGAGACGCCGTTCTTCGAATATACACAGGCGCTCGGCAAGTTCCTGCCCGATCAGGACCGGCCGAACGAGGGCGTGTTCTCGTTGCAGGACGACGACGAGCAATGGCTTTCGCTGCGATACGACCTGACCGCGCCGCTCGCGCGCTATGTCGCGGAAAATTACGAGAAGCTGCCCAAGCCCTATCGCAGCTATCGCGCGGGCTGGGTGTTTCGCAACGAGAAGCCGGGTCCGGGGCGCTATCGCCAGTTTCTGCAATTTGACGCCGATACCGTCGGCGCGGCCTCGCCCGCCGCCGATGCGGAAATCTGCCTGATGGCGGCCGATTGCCTGGAGGCGCTCGGCGTCCGTCGCGGCGAATATGTCGTCAAGGTCAACAACCGCAAGGTGCTCGACGGGGTGATGGAGGCCATCGGCCTCGGCGCGCCGGCGGACGCCGGCCGGCGGCTGGTGGTGCTGCGCGCGATCGACAAGCTCGACCGTCTGGGGCCCGAGGGCGTTCGCGCGCTGCTGGGCGCAGGGCGCAAGGACGAAAGCGGCGATTTCACCAGAGGCGCCGGCCTCGAGCCCGCCGCGATCGAGCGCGTGATCGCCTATACGGCAGCGCGCGCCCACGACAATTGCGCGACGCTGGCCGCCCTCAGCGCCGCCGTGGCAGGCTCGGCCACCGGCGAGGCGGGCCTGGCCGAACTCGGCGAGATCGCCGCCCTGGCGGCCGCGGCGGGCTATGGCGAGGATCGCGTGCTGGTCGACCCCGCGGTGGTGCGCGGGCTCGAATATTACACTGGCCCGGTCTTCGAGGCGGAACTGACCTTTGAGGTCAAGGACGAGGCGGGGCGGCCGGTCCGGTTCGGCTCGGTCGGCGGCGGCGGGCGATACGATGGCCTGGTCGCCCGCTTTCTCTCCGGGGCGGTTCCAGCGACCGGCTTCTCGATCGGCGTCTCGCGCCTGCTCGCCGCGCTGCGCGCGATCCGCAGCCCCATCGTGGCCGAGGCGACGAAGCCCGGCCCCGTCGTCGTCGTCGTGCTCGACCGCGACCGGATGGCCGACTACCAGCGCATCGTCGCGGCCTTGCGCGCGGACGGCATTGCTTCCGAGCTCTACCTCGGCGCCTCTGGTCTGAATGCGCAATTGAAGTATGCGGACAAGCGCGGTTCGCTCTGCGCGGTCATCCAGGGCTCGAACGAGCGCGACGCGCCGGGCGGCCCTCAGGTCGTCATCCGCGATCTCGCGCTCGGCGCGGAGCTGGCCAAGGCGAGCAAGGATCGCTCGGACTACCTCGAAATGCGCCAGCGCGCGCAAATCTCGGCCCCGCAGGCCGAACTCGTGGCGAAGGTGCGCGAATTGATCGCGCGCGGCGGCGCGAAGCTGCTGGGGCCGTGAGCCGTCTGACTATCAACTGCTGCCGATCAGAATGCCCGCCGCGAGCACCAGCCCGCCGCCGAGCATGACCTTGGCGGCGGCCGATAGCGGCGGGGTTTCCATGAAGCGCCACTGAATCCAGGCGATCGCCGCCAGTTCGAACGCGACGACGATGCAGGCGATCACGGTCGCCGTGTAGAAATGCGGGATCAGATAGGGGACCGTGTGGCCAATGCCGCCGGCGACCGTCATCAGACCGCAGACGGCGCCGCGCAGCAGCGGCGTGCCGCGGCCGGACAATTTGCCGTCGTCGGCGAGCGCTTCGGCGAAGCCCATGGAAATGCCGGCCCCGATAGAGGCCGCGAGGCCGACCTGAAAGGCGTTCCACGGGTCGCGCGTCGCGAAAGCGGCGGCGAACACCGGCGCCAGCGTCGAGACCGAGCCGTCCATAAGGCCGACGAGGCCCGGCTGGATGATCTGCAGGATGAAGCGGCGGCGCTGGTTCTCGTCCTCGTCGCGCGTCGCCTCCGGCGTCAGATGCTCGCTTTCCAGCGCGGCGGCGTCGCGGCCGTGCTGTTCTTCCGCGGCGGCGAGGTCGCCGAGCAACTTGCGGATGTTCGCGTCGGTCGAGCGGGTGAGCGCGAGCCGGTAGAAACGGGCGGCGTCCGCCTCCATCTCGCTGGCCTGCCGGCGCACTTTTTCGACCGAGAGCGGCTTCATGTGCCAGATCGGCCGGCGCTGGATATTGCCGCGGATGTCCTGTCTGCGCACGAGCGGGATATGCTCGCCGAACTTGGCCACGAACGAGTCGATCAGGCGCCGCCTGTGCTCGTTCTCCTCGGCCGCCATTTCCAGGAAGACCTTCGCGCTCGCGGGGTAATCCTCGCGCAATTCGTTGGCGTAGTCGGCGTAGATGCGGCCGTCCTCTTCCTCGTTGGCGATCGCCAGGGCGAGCAATTCGCGCTCGGAAAGGTCCGCGAAATCGCGCATTCGGCTTTATCCTCGTCAGTGGGCGGGACGGCGTTACAGCATGAGCGTCGCGGCCGAATGACCTGGCGCAAAAAGCTCGCGCCGCCGCCCTTCGGCGCAGGCCCCTTGTTAGGAGCCGCTCAGGGTGCGGTCAACATCGCCAAACCGCGACATTGGCCCCCGCTTGTCCCGTTTCTCGGTCATGAATACGTCCATGCGCCTCGATCGGATCGGTTCGCGATCGTGGCGAGGCCGCGCCAGTTGCAATCCCCGGCCGCGTCCTCTACGCCCGGCACAACCTCGAACCCCGCATCGCCAGTGACGAAAATTCCCCATCTCGACAAATTCGTCCGCGTCGTCGTCAAGGTCGGCTCCTCGCTGCTGGTCGACCGCACGCGCGGCGCCTTGAAGCAGGAGTGGCTCGACGCCCTCGTCGAGGACATCGCGGGGCTGCACAAGCGCGGCGCGGACGTGCTCGTCGTTTCCTCAGGCGCGATTGCGCTGGGGCGCACGGTTGCGGGCCTGCCCAAGGGCGCCTTGAAGCTGGAGGACAGCCAGGCGGCCGCGGCGATCGGCCAGATTGCGCTGGCCCGGGCCTGGTCGCAGGCTTTGCATGCGCATGGCATCGTCGCGGGGCAGGTGCTTCTGACGCTCAACGACACCGAGGAGCGCAGGCGCTATCTCAATGCGCGCGAGACGCTCGGGCGGCTCTCGGCGATGCGGGCCATTCCGATCATCAACGAGAACGACACGGTCGCGACCAGCGAGATCCGCTACGGCGACAACGACCGGCTCGCCGCGCGCGTTGCGACCATGGCGAGCGCCGATCTGCTGATCCTGCTCTCCGACATCGCCGGCCTCTACACCGCGCCGCCCAAGGACGACCCGAAGGCCAAGCTGATCCCCGTCGTCGAGCGCGTGACGCTGGAAATCGAGGCGATGGCCGGCGGCGCCGCGTCCGAGCTGTCGCGCGGCGGCATGCGCACAAAGATCGAGGCGGCGCGCATCGCCACCGGCGCGGGCTCGCATATGATCATCGCCGACGGCCGCGTGACGCATCCGATCGCGCGCATCGCCTCGGGCGGCCCCTGCACCTGGTTCCTCTCGCCCTCGAACCCGGTCGCGGCGCGAAAGATCTGGATCGGCGGCACGCTCGAACTGAAAGGCTCGATCACGATCGACGCCGGCGCGGCGAGGGCGCTGGCGAGCGGCAAGAGCCTGCTTCCGGCCGGCGTCACCCGCATCGAGGGCGCCTTCGCGCGCGGCGACTGCGTCGCGATTCGCGACGAGCACGGCGCGGAAATCGGGCGCGGCCTCATCGCCTATGACGCGCTGCACGCCGAACGCATCCGCGGCCGCAACTCCCGCGACATCGCGCATATCCTGGGCACGCCCGGCCGCGCGGAGATGATCCATCGCGACGACATGGCGCTGGTGGGGCGGTGAGGCGCGGTTATGGCTCTTTGCCGGCGCCGTTGCGATGGACGCGCTGCAACAGCCCGTCCACGCAGCCCTTGAAGACGACGTAGAACGCAAGCGCGAGATAGCCCCATCCAACCAGTTCCAGGAACTGCACAACTCCGCCGTCGAACGCGGCCATCGCGCCGTAGGTCGCGAGCAGCCGGATATTGGCGCGGAACAGTTCGAACAGATTGAACGAGCACAGCGCGAAACCGGCCGTGGCGACGCCCATCGCGATGAATGTCAGCCAGGCCGGACCGTGGAAAAGCCGGTGGAGCCAACGCGCCACGATCATCGCTCACCCGCTGTTGCGCAGACCCGCCGAAATGCCGTTGATGGTCAACTGTATCCCGGTCAGCACCTTTTCGCTAGCGGCGTGCGCGCGGTGCAGCTTCAAGAGCTCGACCTGCACGTGGTTGAGCGGGTCGAGATAGGGAAAGCGGTTGCGAATCGATCGCAGCAGCAGCGGATTGTGCTCGAGCAGATAGGTCTGTTGCATGATCGCGTTCAGCGCATCGACCGAGTCGCGCCATTCGCGCGAGATGCGCGAGAAGATCGCCTCGCGCAGCGTGACGTCGCTGACCAGCTGGGCGTAGCGCGAGGCGATGGCGAGGCTGGATTTGGCCAGCACCATGTCCATGTTGGACAGCAGCGTGCGGAAGAACGGCCATTTCCTGTGCATGTCGCGCAGCCGTTCGAGCCCGGTCTCGGGGTTGGCCTCGATATAGGCTTTCACCGCCGCGCCGAATCCATACCAGCCCGGCAACATCAGGCGGCACTGCGCCCAGGAGAACACCCAGGGGATCGCGCGCAAATCTTCGATCGCCTGGGTCTTCTTGCGCGAAGCGGGGCGCGAGCCGATGTTCAGCGTCGCGATCTCCGTGATCACGGTCGAGGACCAGAAATATTTGCACGAACCCGTCGGTCTCGTAGACGAGCCCGCGATAGGCCTTGTAGGCGGAGGCGGACAAGGCCTCCATCGTTTCGAGATAGGAGGGATCCGGCGCCGGCGCCTCCTCCTGCAGCAGCGTCGCCTCGAGCGTCGCCGAGGCGAGCGTCTCGAGATTGCGGCGACCGACCTCGCCGTTGGAATATTTGCTCGAGATGATTTCGCCCTGCTCGGTGATGCGGATCTGTCCGCGCACGGCGCCGCCGGGCTGGGCAAGGATCGCGTCGTAGCTCGGACCGCCGCCGCGGCCGACCGAGCCGCCGCGGCCGTGAAACAGGCGGATGCGCACGCCATGGCGCTTGAAGACTTCGACCAGGCCGATCTCGGCCTTGTAAAGCTCCCAGCCGGAGGTGACGAACCCGCCGTCCTTGTTGGAGTCGGAATAGCCGAGCATCACCTCCTGCTCGCCGCCGAGATCGTCGACGAGGCGGCGATATTCGGGCAGCGCGAGCAGGCGGTCCATCACGCCGACGCAGGCGCGCAGATCGTCGATCGTCTCGAAAAGCGGCACGATGTTGATCTCGGACCGGCCGGTCGCGGTGACCAGGCCGACCTCCTTCAACAGCAGCGCGAGTTCGAGCATGTCGGAGACGCCCTGCGTCTTCGAGATGATCGCGGTGACGATCGCGCCGGCGCCATAGGTCTTGCGGATCTTGGCGGCCGCTCGGAAAATCGCGAGTTCGGACTCGGTCTCCTCGCTGTACTTGACGAAGGGCGAGACCAGCGGTCTGGGCGAGCGCAATTCGGCGCGCAGCATCGCGATCCGCGCTTCCTCGCCGAGCGCGAGATAATCCGAGCCCGGCATCGCCGCGGCGATGAGCTCGGCGACCGTGCGTTCGTGGACGTCGGAATTCTGCCGCAAGTCGAGCGGAGCGAGATGGAAGCCGAAGACGTCGACCGCGCGCCTGACCGAGCGCAGCCGTCCGCGCGCGAGTATCGCGCCGCCGTTCGCCTCCAGCGATTCGGCGATGGTCGTCAGGTCCGCGCTCAGTTCTTCGGCGCTCTTGTAGGCGGGCGCGTCGTGCACCGGCTGGCGTAGCGCGGCGACATGGTCGAGGTCGCCCGCGGTCTTGGCCAGGCGCGCATAGATGCCGGCGATGGCGCGGCGGTAGGGCTCGTCGCTGCGCGCGGTCGAAAGGTCGGTCGATCGGTTCGCCAGCTCCATCAACGGCTCGCTCACCCGCATCAGGCTCTGACTGACCGAGAGTTCGCCGCCGAGTTCGTGCAGTTCCTCGAGGTAGTGCTGGAGCACGCGCGCGCTCTGCAACCGCATCGCCTCGGCGAGAACATCGGCGGTCACGAACGGATTGCCGTCGCGGTCGCCGCCGATCCAGGAGCCGACGCGCAGGAACGAGCCAATCCGCCTCGTGGCGGAGGCCGGCTGCAACCGCGCCAGCTCATCCTCGATCGCGCCATAGAGGCGGGGCAATTCGCGGAAGAACGTGTAGTCGTAATAGGAGAGACCGTTCGAGACCTCGTCGATGACGCGCAGCCGCGTCTGGCGCAGCATGTTGGTGCGCCAGAGCAGCAGCACCGCGCGCCGCAATTGCTCTTCGTTGCGGGCAAGTTCGGCCTCGTCGCCGGTCAGGCGTTCGCGCTCGTCCAGCAGCGCGGCGATCTCCAGCTCGCGCGTCAGCGTGCTTTTGCGGCGCACCTCGGTCGGATGGGCGGTGAGCACCGGGCTCACCAGTGCCTGGTCGAAGAAGTCGCGCAGGGCCTGCGGCGGGACGCCGACTTCGCGTGCGCGCTGGAAAGCGTAGCTGAGCGAACCCTGTCGCGGCGCCGAGCCTTTCACGACATGGGCTCGATTGCGCCGGATGTGGTGCTGGTCCTCGGCGATATTGGCCAGGTGCGAAAAATAGCTGTAGGCGCGCACGATCGCGAGCGTCTGCTCGTTGTCGAGGCTGTCGAGCGTCGCGGCGAGTTCGCGCCGCGCGCCGGTCTCGTTGTCGCGGTGAAAGCGGATCGAGGCTTGCCGGATGCGCTCGACGAAGGCGAACGTGTCGGCGCCCTCCTGTTCGCGCACGGTGTCGCCGAGAATCCGCCCGAGCAGGCGGATATCCTCGCGCAGCGGCGCGTCTTTTTCGTCTTCCTGTGGCGCCCGAAGGGCGCGCTCGTCTGCGACGGCGATCGTCATGTGAACTTTCTGTGCGGCCGGGCGCCGATCAAGGCTCGAGACTTCGGTCTTTGTGCAGCGCATCATGACGCGATGCAAGCGCCGAACGACGCCTGCCAGCGCCCGAAAACCTCATGCAAACGCCGCGCCAAGCCGACGGCGAAGCGCGTCCGCGTCCTTCAGCTCGCATTCGTAGACGGTCAGGACGCGCCAGCCGAGCGACGCCAGCGCCTCCCGATGGGCCGCGTCGCGGGCGCGGTTGCGAGCGATCTTCTCGCGCCAGTAGGCGGCGTTGGTCTTGGGGCTGCGCGCCCCGCGCGCGCAATCGTGGCCGTGCCAAAAGCAGCCATGCACGAAGATGGCGAGCCGCCGCCCGATATAGGCGATGTCGGGCTTGCCGGGCAGATCGGCGCGGTGCAGCCGATAGCCCGGGGCGAAGGCCCTGAGCAGCTTGCGCACCGCCAGCTCCGGCGTGGTGTTCTCGGACTTGACCGCGCGCATGATCGCGGAGCGCTCGGGCGAGGGCTTTCGGACCGGCTTTTTCATGCCCGGCGCGTGCGCCGGGCAGGGGGCGACGCTTGCGTTTCCTGGCGGGCGGCCAGGATCGGCTCCAGAAGGCTTTCGGCCAGGCGCCGCACCACCGGCACCGCGACGCCGTCGCCGAGGAGATGGTAGGCGTCATTGGCGCGCAAGGGCAGGCGATAGCTGTCGGGCAGGCCCATCAGCCGCGCCGCCTCGCGCGCCGAGACGAGGCGACTGCGCACCTCGGCGCCCTCGACGAAGATCAGGGTCTGCCGGCTCGATCCGCCGGCCGGGGTGCGCAGGCAGCCCGCCAGACCGTCGAAGCGCACTTCCGCGCGTTGCCGGCGCGCGCCGTCGGCGTCGCGCCGGGTGCGCCGGTAGACCGCCCCGACCGTCGGCCGCCCGGCCCGCCGCGCGGTCGCTAGCTTTTCGAGATTGGCGGGGCTCATCAACGCAATCAGGCGCTGAGTCTCGTCGCGGCTGCGCCACTTGGCGTCGCGCGGATCAGGCTCGATCAAGTCGATAAGGTCGACGTTGCGCCGCGCCGGCGCCGGCAGCCGCCACCAAAGCCAGCCGTTTCGAACGCTCGCCGCCAGATCGTCGACGGCGTCGACGAGCGCGCGCGGATGCGCCTGCGGCGACGGCCCGCCCGCCACGAGCGCGGCCGGGATCGGCAAATCTCTCGCTACGGCGATCACAAACAGTCTCGGGCGCGACTGCGGCAGGCAATCGACCGCGTCGATCAGCAGTGCGCCGTAGCGGTAGTCCGACTGAGCGAGCGCCGCGCACAAGGCGCGGAAATCGGCGCCGCCGTTGGAGGTCAGGGCGCCGCGCACGTTTTCGAGCACGATCAGCGGCGGCGCGCGCCGCTGCGCGCCCAAGCCCTGCATCAGGCGCCAGAACGGCCAGAACGCCCCCGAGCGCTCGCCCGAGAGACCCGCGCCAAGCCCGGCGAGCGAAAGGTCCTGGCAGGGAAACGAGGCCCAGGCGAGATCCGCGCAGCCGGGCAGATCATCTGGGCGGAGAGCGCCGACGTCGGCGCATTTGAACTCGCGCCCGCCCCAGTTCTCGACATAGGACTTCGCCTTATTGGCGTCGAAGTCGTTGGCGAACAGGCAGGACCAGCCCTCGCCGAGGCCGGCGCGCGCCATGCCGCCGCCGCAGAAGAATTCGTAGAAGCTGAATTTGCCCATGCGCGCCGATTCGAGGAGGGCTCCATTAGATCGCCATTGCGGCGCGCGCGTCCAGAGCCCGATCGCCCAAGGCAAATTTCACGGATCGCCTTGACGACCGCGACCTCTTCTCCGTTTATGCCGGCATGAGCGAATTCGCCTTTCCGTTTCCTGTGCTGGTCTGCGACATCGGCGGCACCAATGTGCGGTTTTCGCTGCGCGGGACCCCGGAGGGCGAGCTTTCCCAGGTCGTCCACCTCAAAACCTGGGACTTTCCCGGACTTGTCGAGGCGATCGAGGCGGCGACCGCCAAGCTCGGCGTCCGGCCCCGCTCGGTCATCGCCTGCGGCGCCGGGCCGGTCGAGGGACGCGCGCTGAAGCTCACCAATGCGCCCTGGCGCATCGAGGGGCCCGAAGTCGCCGAGCGGCTCGCTCTCGGGCAGGGGCTGCTGCTCAACGATTTCGAGGCGCAGGCGCTCTCGCTGCCGACCATTCCCGAGGCCTGGGCGCGCCGCATCGGTCCGCTCGCCTTCGGCGCGCGCGGGCCGCAGGTCATTTTGGGGCCCGGCACCGGACTCGGCGTCGGCGCCCTGATCGAGGCCGGCGGCCGCCATACCCCGCTCGCCTCGGAAGCCTGCCACATCGACTTTGGGCCGGTCACGCCAGAGGAATGGGCGATCTGGCCGCATCTAGAGCGCGCGCACGGCCGCATCACCACCGAAAGCGTCATTTCGGGCCCCGGGCTGGTCAGGGTCCACCGCGCCCGTCTGGCCGGCGCGGGCAAGCCGGCGTCCACGCTCGACGGGCCGGCCCTGGTCGCCGCCGCCCTCGCCGACCGGCGCGGCGAGGAAGCCTTGAGCCTTCAAATGTTCTGGCGCATCGTCGGCCGCTTCGCCGGCGACATGGCCGTCGCGTTCGTCGCCTTCGGCGGCGTCACGCTGGCGGGCGGCGTGTTGCCGCGGCTCCTGGATTTTCTCGACGAAGACGCCTTCCGGCGCGCCTTCGAGGCCAAGGCGCCGGTCGATGCGCTGGCGCGGCGGATTCCGACCCGGCTGGTCACCCAGTCCGATTCGGTGCTGCTCGGCATGGCCGGAATCGCTTCGCGCCCGCAAACCTATGCGATCGACTATGGCTCGCGCGGGTGGGCGTAGGCGAATCCGGGGTTTTGCCCAGTTTTTGCCGCTTTCGCGGAGCGTTGTCGCGCGCGACGCTCGATCGGCGTATAATGACGATCTTGACCTACAGGACGAATTCGATGTCGCGGCGCCTATATTGTCTGACCATCTCGGCGTTCTCAGCCTTTGTTGTTTTCAACGCGGCGCCGGCCCTGGCCCAGAGCTGCGGCGACGACCTGCAGAAACTGTCTGAGAAACGTGCGGCGGCGCTTCAGTCCATCAATGCGATGGTCGCGGCGGCGAAGGGCAAGCAACTCGATCCGACGGTCTTCTGCACCAAGTCACAGCCGTTGAACGTGGTCGAGAACGAGATGCTCGCGTACATGAACAAGAACAAGGATTGGTGCCAGATTCCCGACGACGTGATCGACCAGCTCAAGGCGACGCACGCCAAGAGTCTTGGCCTTTTCCAACAAGGCCTGCACAGTCGCCGCGCAAATGAAAAAAATGAAAGAACAGGCCGAAGCGGGCGGCGCCCCGCAGGCTCAGCCGCTGCCCGCCGGCCCGCTTTGAGCGGCAAGACCCCTTCGGCCGCGCTGCCTGACGCGAGGCCCGCCAGCCTCGTGCTGAAAATCGCGCCTGAATGGGCGCTGCCCTTCGTGCAACTGGCCCGTTGGGATCGGCCCATCGGCTGGCAATTGCTGCTGGCGCCCTGCTGGGAATCGGCGGCGCTGGCCGGGTTGGCCGCTCATCGCGGACCGAATTTGTGGCATCTCGTCCTGTTTTTCGTCGGCGCCGTCGCCATGCGTGGCGCCGGTTGCACCTACAATGACATTCTCGACCGCAAGCTCGACGCCGGCGTCGAGCGAACCCGCGGGCGCCCGTTGCCGTCAGGCCGCGCCGCCGTCAGCGGCGCCGCGACGTTCCTCGTCCTGCAATCCCTGGTCGGGCTGGCGGTGCTGTTGTGCTTCAACCGCTTCTCGATTGCGCTCGGCTTCGCCTCGCTCGTCGTGGTGGGCGTCTATCCACTGATGAAGCGCATTACCTCTTGGCCGCAGGCTGTACTCGGGTTGGCGTTCTCCTGGGGCGCCCTGATGGGCTGGGCGGGCGCTTTCGGCTCCCTCGCCTGGCCTGCGCTCGCGCTCTACGCCTCCGCCTTTTGCTGGACGGTCGGCTACGATACGATTTACGCCCAGCAGGACGCGCGAGACGACGCGATCGTCGGCATCCGGTCGACGGCCCGCCTGTTCGGCGCCCATGCGCGGCTCGGCGTGGCGATCTTCTATGTCTTGACGGCCGCGTTCGCGCAGGCCGCGCTGGTCGGCGCCGGCGCGGGACTCATCGCGGAATTCGGCTGGCTCGGCTTCTGCCTGCATCTGGCCTGGCAGGTCTCGGAAATCGACGGCGCGAGCCCCGCGACGGCGCTGCGCCTGTTCCGCTCCAACCGCGACGCCGGGTTGATTCTATTTGCAGGTCTCGCACTGAACGGATGGGCGGCGGGTTAGCGCGGGAGGCGCATTTTTAGCGCTCGCATTTACGCCAATCGGTGCGCCCGGCGGCGCAACGACGTCGCAAGTCCCAGCGACCGCAGACTTTGGGCGCCGGTAAAATTCACGCTGTCGCTCGGCGCCGTCTTGACGCTTCCCAGCCAGAGTCGCAGGATTGATGTATTGATTCAATTTGTATAAATTCATCGCATTGAAAAGCGCTCGAAATAGATTTAATTCCGACGATACAATATTGTATTAATGTATACTGGGCGTTTAGTTTAACATGGAGTTGCGTTAAGCGACTATTGACCGCATTCAAAACTACAGTGACACTCACGTCAGTTGCCGAAGCGCGGGAGTTTCACCATGTCAAAGTTCTCCATTTCCGAGTATTTCGTCGCCGCGACGCAGAATTATTACATCCAGGCCACGATGGCGCTGGCTCCTAATAGCAGCGTCACTGCCAGCGCCGATGCTTTGATCGAGCGCATGGAGCGGATGAACGCTCGGCGCAAGGAAAGTCTCGAGGTTGCCGTAAAGGCGGCGCCGCATCATCCCGACGCGGACCTTCTGAAACTGCGCGAGACGCTCGAGGCCTATTGGTGGCGCGAGGTGGAGGCATGGATTGCGTTGCGCAAACTCAACACGCTGGAGGCGGCGGAATTTGCCCGGCTCGCGCGCGCGGCGACGGCCGAAATCGTGGGCCGCATCGAAGCGATCGGCGCGGTGACGCGGGACGGGCTGGAAGTGAAGGCGCGCATCGCCCGCTGGCGCCGCTTCGGCGGAAGTTTCGCCGCGGAGCAGGACGGCGAATTCGACGAGGCCGCTTGAAGGCGGCGTCCGCGCGGCGGCGCGATTGCTAAACTCGAGCCCTTCCATGGCCGGGACGTCCGACCCGGCCATTTGCGTCTTGCGCCAATGCCAATCGGCGAAGCGCCGGCATTTCCTCGACTTCCGTTCGCAATTCTGAGCCCGGATCTACCGAGCCGGCCGCGCGCCCGCTCACCCGAGTCCCAGCGTCGCCTTCACCGCTTCGGGCACTTGCCGCGGCGTCGCGACGATCGGGGCGGCCCCGGCGGCTTCCAGTTCCTCGCGCGGACCGTAGCCCCAGAGCGCGCCGATGGCGGCGACGCCGACGTTGCGGGCGCCGATGGCGTCGAATTTGCGGTCGCCGATCATCGCGATGCGATCGCGACCGGCGACCAGCGCATGGCTGGCCAGAACATGCGTAATCAATTCGGTCTTGTCGGCGTGCCCGCCGTCGTCGCGCGCGCCATGGATCTCTTCGAACTTCGAGGCCAGTCCGAAATGCTCGACGATCCGGCGGGCGTCGCGTTGGTTCTTGGAGGTGGCCACGAACAGGCGGGCGCCGCGCCCGCGAAGCGCGTCGAGCGTTTCGGGTATGCCGTCGTAGACCTCGTTCTCGAAGGCGCCGACATCGACATAGAGCTCGCGGTAATAGATCATCAGCGTCTCGGAATATTCGGCGCCGGCGAGTTGGGCGAAGCTGACCCGCAGCGGCGGGCCGAGCATCCAGCCCAGTTCGCTGTCGGGCGGCAGGTCGAAGGCGCGGCCCGTTTGCGCGCTCAGTCTTGCGAAGGCGTAGCGCACGCATCTGAGGATGCCCGGGCGCGAATCCGAGAGCGTGCCGTCGAGGTCGAACAGGACCGCGAAATCGCTCATTTCAGCAACACGAAAATGTCGACCTGCAGGTTCGGATCGTCGCTGGTCTTCACTTCGTTGAGATATTTCTCGATGAACACGTCCTGCGCATCGATGCTCTTCTCGTCGAGATAGGCGGTGATCGCCTCGTAGGTGGCGTCGATGTCGTCATAGGCGCCGCGATGCTCGAACCGCATCGCCTTGCCGACCGGCGTCTGGCCGAATTTCACGGCGTCGGAGAGCTGCGTCTTGCCCTCGGGTACGGCGGATATCGGAATTTCCACCCGGTATTTGAATCCGATGTCGTCGGCCTCGAGAAACACCGCGATCGGGTCGCCCGCCGGCTTCAGGCCCGCCTTGTCAAGTTCGGCCCGCACCGTTGCGATCGAACCCATGATCGCGGAATAGACTTCGTCGCGATTGGCCTTGCCCTCGATATAGGCAGAGGGTTGCGACGCGAGTTCGACGATTTCGCCGGTCGAGGATTTGTCGGGACTGCTGAGTTCCGGGTTCGGGGCGGGCGTCGCGGAGGCGCCGGGCGTGGGGGAGGCGGCCGGCGCCGGCGCGCCCGAGGCCTGCGGCGTCGGGCTGGCGGCGGGCGCGGGCGTTGCGCTCGGCGTCGGGCTGGGCTGCTGCGCGAGGGCCGCGCCGCCCCAGGCCGCCGAGATCGCCAGCAAAGCGGCGGCGGCCAGCGCGCGAGCGGACCGCATCATCGAATTCGCCTTCATGACGCTGCGTCTCCAGATCCGGCCTCCGGATCCCCCGGCCGGGGCGAGCGCAGTATGAAGTTGGATGCGCCCGGCGCCAAGTCGGCGCCCGGCGCATCCGTTGAATTTCTCCGTCGGCTCACGCGGGCGCGGGCGCGGTCCAACGCAGCACGGGCTGGCGCGCGGCGCGGGTTTCGTCGAGCCGGCGGCGCGGCGCGAGCGAGGGCGCCGAGAGGAAACGCTCCTTCTCGCCGCGCAGCGCGCTCATGGCGAGATCGCGCAGCGTCATGATGAAGAGATCGAGGCTGGCTTTCGACTCCGATTCGGTCGGCTCGATCAGCATCGCGCCATGCACCACGAGCGGGAAATAGACGGTCATCGGGTGATAGCCTTCATCGATCATCGCCTTGGCGAAATCGAGCGTCGTCAGGCCGGTCTCCTTCAACCAATGATCGTCGAACAGCGCCTCGTGCATGCAGGGCCGGTCGCCGAACGGCGCGCTCATCAAATCCTTCAGACACGCGCGCACGTAATTGGCGGAGAGAACCGCGTCTTCGGAAGCCTGCCGCAAGCCGTCCGCGCCATGCGAGAGGATGAAGGCGAGCGCGCGAACGAACATGCCCATCTGGCCGTGAAAGGCGGTCATGCGGCCGAACGACGCATTCCCGCTCGCGTGCTCGACGAGATCGAGCCGGCCCTCGCGCTCGACGACGAACGGAACCGGCGCATAGGGCGCGAGCCGCTCCGACAGCACGACCGGGCCGGCGCCCGGACCGCCGCCGCCATGCGGCGTTGAGAAAGTCTTGTGCAGATTGATGTGCATCGCGTCGACGCCGAGATCGCCGGGGCGCGCCTTGCCCAAAATCGCGTTGAAATTGGCGCCGTCGCAATAGAAATAGGCGCCGGCCTCGTGCATCGCCTCGGCGATTTCGGCGATCTCGCGCTCGAACAGGCCGCAGGTGTTCGGGTTGGTGAGCATGATCGCGGCGACGTCGGGGGCCAGCGCGGCCCGAACCGCCGCGGCGCTGACCGTCCCGTCGGGGCCGGCGGGAACCGCGCGCACGGAAAAGCCGATCAGCGCGGCCGTGGCGGGATTGGTGCCGTGGGCGGAATCGGGGACCAGCACCACCCTGCGCGTCGCGCCCTCGCCGCGCGCCTTGATCGCCGCCTTGATCGCCATCATGCCGCATTGCTCGCCATGCGCGCCGGCCTTGGGCGACATCGCGACCGCGCTCATTCCGGTCATGGTCATCAGGGCGCCGGCCAGGGCGCGGATCAGTTCGAGCGCGCCTTGCGCGGTCGAGACGGGCGCCAGCGGATGCACGTCGGCGAAGCCAGGCAGCCGCGCGAGCTTCTCGTTCAGGCGCGGGTTGTGTTTCATCGTGCAGGAGCCAAGCGGATAGAGGCCGGCGTCGATCGAATAATTGTTGCGGGAGAGGCGGACGTAATGGCGGATCGTCTCGGGCTCGGAGAGCCCCGGCAGGCCGATTTCGCCTTCGCGCGCATGGCCGCCCAGCCGATCCTCGAACGGCGCAGGCTCGTCGATATCGACGCCGCTCGCGTCGAGCCGGCCTGTCTCGAAGATCAGCGCCTCCTCCATGTCGAGCGCGCGGTTGCCGGTGAAGGTCGAGCGTCGCATCGCGACCGCGTCGCCGGGCTGGGTCGGGCGTCCCTGGTTGTTCATGGAAGTCTCCCAAATTCCTTGCGGCGGTTCGGCGTCACAGCGACCGGCGCAGCGCGCTCGCATAGGCGGCGCGGTCTTCGGCGGCGTTGATTTCGGTGTTGGCGACGACAATCAAATCGTCGAGCCCGGCGCCCGGAGCGAGGCGGGAAACCGGCAGGCCCGCGATGATCCCGCGCGCGGCGAGCGCCTCGACGAGTTCGGCCGCCGGTCTCGGCGTGCGGATCGTGAATTCGTTGAAGAAATTCGCGTTGAGCACGCTGACGCCGGGAATCGCGGCGAGCCGGCCCGCGAGATCGACGGCGTTGGCGTGATTGACGCGCGCGAGCCGGCGCAGGCCCGCCTCTCCGAGCAGGGTCATGTGGATCGAGAATGCCAGCGCGCACAGCCCCGAGTTGGTGCAGATGTTGCTCGTCGCCTTCTCGCGCCGGATGTGCTGCTCGCGCGTGGAAAGCGTCAGCACGAAACCGCGCCGGCCTTCCGCGTCGACGGTTTCGCCTGCGAGGCGCCCCGGCATCTGGCGCACATGCTTGGCGTGGGTGGCGAACAGGCCGACGAAGGGGCCGCCGAAATTGAGCGCATTGCCGATCGACTGGCCTTCGCCGACGACGATGTCCGCGCCCATCTGTCCCGGCGCGCGCAAGGCGCCGAGCGAGACGGCCTCGGTGAAGACGGCGATCAGCAGCGCGCCCTTGGCGTGGGCGGCGGCGGCGATCGGCGCGAGATCTCGCAAGTTGCCGAAAAAGTCAGGAGTTCTGAACGATGACGCAACTCGTGGCGTCGTCGATGGCCGCCGCGATGTCCTCGCGCCCCACGGGGTCCGCGGGCAGGCGCAGAATGGAATCGTCCGCCATATTTGCGAGCGTTTCAGCGACGTCGGCATATTGCGGATGCAGGCCGCCCGAGAGCACCGCCTTCTTCCGCCGCGTCAGGCGGTGCGCCATCAGCATCGCTTCGCCGCAGGCAGTCGAGCCGTCGTACATTGAGGCGTTGGCGACCTCCATGCCGGTCAGGGCGGCGACCTGGGTCTGGAACTCGAACAGGACCTGCAACGTGCCCTGCGCGATTTCCGGCTGATAGGGCGTGTAGCTGGTCAGGAATTCCGAGCGCTGAATGAGATGGTCGACGGTCGCGGGCACGTGATGACGGTAGGCGCCGGCGCCCAGGAAGAACGGCGCGGCGCCGGCCGCGACATTGCGCGCGGCCATGGCGCCGAGCGCGCGCTCGACCGCGATTTCGCTGGCGCGGCGCGGCATGTCGAGAAGTCCCGACAGCCGCTTAGCGCCGGGGATGTCGGCGAACAGCGCGTCGATGTCGGGAACCCCGACGCGCGCCAGCATGACGCTCCGGTCGGCGTCGTCGAGCGGGAGATAGCGCATGGCGGCCCTCAGGCGAGCGTCTTGAGATATTCGGCGTAGGCGGCCTCATCCATCAGCGCGTCGACCTGGCCGGGGTCGGCGAGCGCGAGCTTGAACAGCCAGCCGCGACCCTGCGCGTCTTCGTTGATCAGCGCAGATTCGTTTTGCAGTGCGTCGTTGGTCGCGACGACTTCGCCGGAAACCGGGCAATAGACGTCGCTCGCCGCCTTCACGCTTTCCACCACCGCCGCCGCGGCGCCCCGCTCGAACTTCGCGCCGACCGCCGGCAACTCGACAAAGACGACGTCGCCGAGCTGACTCTGCGCGTAATCGCTGATCCCGATCGTGGCGACCTTGTCGGCGACGCTGACGTATTCGTGGTCCTTGGTGAAGCGCATGGGCGATTTCTCCGATCTGACGAGACGAAGCGGCGATCAGCCGCGATAATACGCGTGGGGATGGAAGGGCAGGGCGGCGACGCGCGCGGGCAACGGCTTGCCGCGCACCATCAGGCCGACGGGCGCGCCCACGGCCGCATGGGCGCTCGCCACATAACCCATCGCGATGGGCGCGCCGACGCTCGGCCCGAAACCTCCCGACGTCACGACGCCGACGACGGCGCCGGAAGCGTCGAGGATTTCCGCGCCGTCGCGCGCGGGGGCGCGGCCCTCGAGGCGCAATCCGACGCGTTTGCGTCTCACGCCGTCTTTGAGAGCGGCCTGGATGCGCGCCGCGCCGGGAAATCCGCCTTCGAGGCGGCGGCGCTTCTGGATCGACCAGGCGAGGTCCGCCTCGATCGGATCGGTAGCCTCGTCGAGTTCATGGCCGTAGAGGCAGAGCCCGGCCTCGAGCCGCAGAGTGTCGCGCGCGCCCAGACCGATCGGCTCGACCGAATCGTCGCTCAGCAGCCGGCGCGCGAAGGCCTCGACCTCGCGCGCGGCGAGCGAGATCTCGTAGCCGTCCTCGCCGGTATAGCCCGAGCGCGAGACTTCGGCCTCGAAACCGGCGAGGGTGAGCGGGCGCGCGCTCATGAACGCCATGGTCTCGACGCCTGAACCCGGCCCAAGCTTGGCGAGCGCCGTCGAGGCCGCCGGCCCCTGCAGGGCGACGAGCGCCGCGTCGTCCCGAATCGTGAGTTTGACGTTGGAGGGAAGCGCCGCATTCAACAGCGCGAAATCGACGCCCTTGCGCGCCGCGTTGACCACGAGCGCGATGCGCCCGTTCGCGCCGGGGGGGCGCGTGACCATCAGGTCGTCGACGATCCCGCCCTCGGCGTTCAGGAACTGGGTGTAACGCTGACGGCCCGGCGCAAGGCCGACAATATCGGCGGGGCACAGCGCTTCCAGCGCGCGCGCGGTCGTCTCGTGGTCCGGCCCGTCGAGGAACGCCTGCCCCATGTGCGAGACATCGAAAAGGCCGGCCCGGTTCCGGGTCTGCAGATGCTCGGCAAGGATGCCCGATCGGTACTGGATCGGCATGTCGTAGCCGGCGAACGGCGCCATGCGCGCGCCCAGTTCGACATGAAGCGCGTGAAGCGGCGTCTGCTGGATTTCAGTTTCGGACATGGAATACCGAGGAGGGTTGGAGCACCGACGGGAGTTGCGAGCGACTCGCCATGTCCCAACCGCGACGCGCGCGGCCGACCCAGGCGTCGCCCCCTCTGTCCGGTGACCTGAGAGATTTCCCGCGCTAAATCGCGGTTACCCCCGTCGGTGGGCCGAGGCGACTGAGCCTCAACCGCTTTCCAGAGCGTCATCACCCAACGGTCCATCGGCCTGAGCGTTTCCGGGGCGGTTGCGCCTTCGGCGCCGGAGCGGCCTGAACCGATCCGGACTCTTCCGCTGAGTGTCTTGAACTGACGTCGTATGAAAAAGCCGGAAATCGGCAGTTTTGTCAATTCTGGTCGGTCGCGACGGGTTTTTCGGGCTTGGGCTTGCGGCGCGGATGCTGCGGCGCGGCGGCGTGGCCGTTGTCGAAGCCGACCTCGATCGAAAAAATGCTGTCGAGATCGGTGCGGGTCAACGGCAGTGTGATCGGCTCCGTCACCAACTGGAAGGCCCCCTGGTCGCCGCCGTTCGTATTGGCCTCGATCTTGTACGACTTCTCGAAGGCGGTCTTTTTCTCCACGTCGTTCTTCACCAACACTTTCAGCGTCGTGGAATAGGTTCCCGGCGTTCCCGCGGGCCCGATCAGCAGCAGGCCGGAAATTCCGATTTTAAGCGCGAACTGCTTGCCCTGCGGCTCGCATTCACGCGCGGTGCTGGCAATGTCGAACTGGTAGCGCACCGCCTTGTTCTCGGGGCCGCCCACCCGATAGGTCGCCCCGCCCTCGGCAATTTCCACCATCGGACAGTCGAGATCGGCGGCGCTCATTGGCAGAACCACGATCTTGTCGGCCGCGTTCGCGGGGCCGGAATGGGTTTCCACCCCCGATTGCGTACGTGAATCGCCAACTCCGGGCATGATTGTCTGCATCGTGCTGCAAGCGCCGCAAAACCCGGCCAGCGCCAACGCGATGGCGATTCGCGGCCGGAGAGGAAAGACGCTGGCGTTCATGTATCGGCTCCGTCCTGCGCCCGGCGGGGGAAAGTCTCGACCGGAAGATTTCGTAAAGCGACCCGCGCCGGCTTGATAAACGTCGTCGCCCACTAGGGCAACGCCTCGAAGCCGTCCTTGAAGCCGTTCAGGGTGGCGGGCACGCCGATGCCCTCTTCGGGCGTCTCGAACAGGACGAAGGTCACGGTCTGTCCCCCCTCCAGCCGCGCGAGCAGCTTGTCGTCGAGGAACACCTCGGCCACGCATCCGTTCGGAAGGCAACGAACGAAGTTCATGTGGCCGAGGTCGTCATTGTCGACGCGAAGGCCGAGCCCGGTCGGGAGCAGGACGCCGAGCGGCGCTATCACGCGCAACAGCCGGCTCTTGCGGTCGGCGGTCTTGAGCCCGATCACCACAAGAGTGATGTTGGGCCGGTCCTGATCCACCACGCTTTGCAGGATCGCGCATTGCTCGGCCGCCGCGCCGGGGGGCGACTCGCAATGCGTTTCCCACGCGCCGTGCTTGTCCTTGACGGCGCCCTGCGCGTAGGCCGGCGAAACCGCCGTGGGCGAGAGCGCAAATGCCGCCGCGATTATGGCCGCGCATCGCGCCAGGCTCCAGCCGCCGGGAAAAACCCCATTCATTTACTTAAGTTACCCGCTAGCCGAGAGACGCGTTGCCCTATCAAATGAATCGCCGGTGTCAAGCGCGCCGCTAGGACAATTTCGCGTGGGCGAAGCGGCTCAAGACGCATGCCGCATCGTCAGGATTGCCAGTGCGCGTCATTTGTGGTTGTTCACTACTTAAGTCTGCGGCGGGTCGCCGCGGACGTCGGCCGAGTCGGGCGAGACGACCCGAATTGGCGGTCGAAGCGGCGGACCGAGGGGGCAGTTCAGATGCCGGGAGCGGCGAGGCGGGACATGATGGCAATCGGCGAATGGATCGGACGTTGGCGCGGGCTAGGCAGGATCGGCGGCGCCGCTCTGATCGGCCTGGCGAGCGCAGGGATCGCGAAAGCCGACGATTACGGCCATGCGGAACCCGGTCAGATCGGGTTTCAGGCCCCGGTAACCGATCTCGCGCGATATCTGCAGTGGTTCCACAACGACATCCTGCTTCCGCTGATTATCGTGATCTCGATATTCGTGCTCGCGCTGCTGGCCTATGTCGTCGTCCGCTTCAATGAAAAAGCGAACCCGACGCCTTCGAAGACGACCCACAACACCCTGATCGAGGTTGTCTGGACGATCGTCCCGGTCATCATTCTGGTGTTCGTCGCGATCCCGTCGTTCCGGCTGCTGACGATGCAACTCACCTTCCCGCCGGCGGACGTCAACATCAAGGTGACTGCGTCGCAATGGCATTGGTCCTACGGCTATCCCAAGGATCAGGGCGGCTTTTCGTTCGACTCCTACATGAAGGACGAGAAGGATCTGAAGCCCGAGAACGGCGACCTCAGGCTGCTCTCGGTCGACAACGAGGCCGTCGTGCCGATCAACAAGGTCATTCATCTCGAAGTGACTTCGACCGACGTCATCCATTCCTTCGTGATCCAGTCCTTCGGGGTGCGCATCGACGCGGTTCCCGGACGCTTGAACCAGACCTGGTTCAAGGCGGACCGCGAGGGGATCTATTACGGGCAATGCTCGAAGATCTGCGGCAAGGATCACGCTTTCATGCCGATCGCGTTCCGCGTCGTGAGCGAAGAAAAATATCAGGCCTGGCTCGCCAACTCGAAGAAGAAGTTCGCGTCGGCCGACGGCGCCGTCCAACTCGCCGGGGCGGAGGATGCTGCGCTGCGACATTAAGTCGCAGCATCAGCCCCCAAACGAATTGCGTTAAATCAAAACTGGATCCTGGGAACCGAACTCATGGCGACCGACGCAGCTACACACGGCCACGATCACGCGGATGACGGCCATGGCCACCCGACGGGTTGGCGCCGCTACCTGTTTTCGACGAACCACAAAGACATCGGTACGCTCTATCTGATTTTCGCCGTTATCGCGGGTCTGATCGGTTCGGCCCTGTCGGGCGCGATCCGCCTCGAACTGATGCGCCCCGGGATCCATATTTTCCCCGTCATCTCGGCGATCCTGGCCGGCGACGGCTCGATCGACGCAGCCAAGAACATGTATAACGTGTTCATCACGGCCCATGGCGTGATCATGATCTTCTTCCTGGTCATGCCCGCGCTGATCGGCGGATTCGGCAATTGGTTCGTGCCGCTGATGATCGGCGCGCCGGACATGGCGTTCCCGCGCATGAACAACATCTCGTTCTGGCTGCTGCCGGCCTCGTTCCTGCTGCTGCTGCTCTCGATGTTCGTCGAGGGCTCGCCGGGCATGCATGGTTTCGGCGGCGGCTGGGTGCTCTATCCCCCGTTCTCCTCGAATGCGGGCACGCCCGGTCCGGCGATGGATTTCGTCATTCTCTCGCTCCATCTGGCCGGCGCATCCTCGATCCTGGGCGCGATCAACTTCATCACGACGATCTTCAACATGCGCGCGCCGGGCATGACGATGCACCGCATGCCGCTGTTCGCCTGGTCGGTGCTGGTGACCGCATTCCTGCTCGTGTTGTCGCTGCCGGTTCTGGCCGGGGGCATCACGATGCTGCTGACCGACCGCAACTTCCACACGACCTTCTTCGATCCGGCCGGCGGCGGCGACCCGATCCTGTTCCAGCATCTGTTCTGGTTCTTCGGTCACCCCGAGGTCTACATCCTCATCCTGCCGGGCTTCGGCATCGTCAGCCAGATCGTGTCGACCTTCTCGCGCAAGCCGGTGTTCGGTTACCTCGGCATGGTCTACGCGATGGTGGCGATCGGCGCGGTAGGTTTCATCGTGTGGGCGCACCACATGTACACGGTCGGCCTGTCGCTCAACACGCAGCGCTATTTCGTGTTCGCGACCATGGTGATCGCGGTCCCGACGGGCGTGAAGATCTTCTCCTGGGTCGCCACGATGTGGGGCGGATCGATCTCGCTGCGCGCGCCGATGGTGTGGGCGATCGGGTTCATCTTCCTGTTCACGGTCGGCGGCGTCACGGGCGTCGTGCTCGCCAATGCGGGCGTCGACCGCGCCCTGCACGAGACCTACTACGTCGTCGCGCATTTCCACTACACGATGTCGCTCGGCGCGGTGTTCACGATCTTCGCGGGATTCTATTATTGGTTCCCGAAGATGACCGGCTACATGTACGATGAAGGCCTGGCCAAGCTGCACTTCTGGGTTCTGTTCGTCGGCGTCAACGTCGTGTTCTTCCCGCAGCACTTCCTCGGACTGGCGGGAATGCCGCGCCGCTACATCGATTATCCCGACGCCTATTGGGAGTGGAACTTCGTGTCCTCGATCGGCGCGCTGATCTCCTTGGTCGCGACGATCATCTTCCTCTACACCGTCTACGAAGCCTTCGCCCGCAAGCGCGTGGCCGGCGACAATCCGTGGGGCGCGGGCGCCACGACCCTGGAGTGGACGCTGCCTTCGCCGCCTCCGTTCCACCAATACGAGACGCTGCCGCGCATCACCGGCGCCGATCACTGATCGACGCCTGGGGGTCGCGCCCTCCCGAGCGGGCCGCGCCCGCTCGGTTCGGACGGCAATACAGAGCCGGCATGACAATGTCGGCAGACAGAGTCGGATGCATGAGTTTGGCGAACCAGGACACCTCTGACGCGATCGTCGTCGCGAGGGCGGATTACGCGGCGGGCCCGAAGGAGTTCTTCTCTGCTTCTGAAGCCGCGCGTGATGTCGCTCGTCGTGCTGACCGCGCTGGCGGGGATGCTGATCGCGCCGGGCAAGATGCATCCGGTGATCGGATTCGCGTCGCTGCTGGCGATTGCGATCGGCGCCGGCGCGGCGGGCGCGCTCAACATGTGGTGGGACGCCGATATCGACCTGCTGATGGCGCGCACCCGCCTGCGCGCGGTCCCGTCGGGCTTGATCGCCCCGGGCGAGGCGCTCTATTTCGGCCTGACGCTCGCCTTCCTGTCCGTTCTGACCCTCGCAGCGGTCGCCAATTTTCTTGCGGCCGGCGCTGCTGGCTTTCACGATCTTCTTCTATGTCGTCATCTACACGATGTGGCTGAAGCGCTCGACGCCGCAGAATATCGTGATCGGCGGCGCCGCCGGCGCCTTGCCGCCTGTCGTCGGCTGCGCGGCCGTCAGCGGTTCGGTCACATGGGACAGCCTCTGGCTGTTCGCGATCATTTTCATTTGGACGCCGCCGCATTTCTGGGCGCTTGCGCTGGTCAAGAGCCGCGATTACGAGCGCGCCGGCGTGCCGATGATGCCGAATGCGAAAGGCGCGGCCCGGACCCGTCTGGAAGTCCTGGTCTATTCGCTGCTTCTTGCGCCGCTCGGCGTCGTTCCGTGGCTCACGGGGATGGCCGGCGGTCTTTACGCCGCCGCCTCGATCGCGACCGGCGCGATGCTGGTCGCGCTGGCCGTGCGCGTCTATCGCGCCCCTGACGGGTCCGAAGGCAACAAGGCGGCGATGCGGCTGTTCGGCTTCACGATCCTTTATCTGTTCGTGCTGTTCGGATTGATCGTGATCGAGCGGGGCTCCGGCGTGTTCGAGCGTTGGGGCTTATGAGGTACGTGGCGATGGACCCGACCCCGCGCATCGAACTCCATCTCACGCCGGCGCAATTGCGCAACCGCCGGCTCAGAAATATTGCCATCGGCGTATCCGTCGCGTTTCTCGCCGTGCTGTTCTACGTCATCACCATCGTCAAGGTCGGTCCGGGCGTGTTCCGGGCGGAGCCGTGAGGGCGCCCGATGACCCCGATTTCCCAGCAAGCGCGTAATCGAAGGGTCGGCCTGATCGCCGGCGTCGGCGCGCTGGCGATGCTCGGCGCCGCTTATGCCGCCGTTCCCGCGTATTACGCGTTCTGCCGCGCCACCGGCTTCGGGGGCACGACCCAAGTGGCCGACGGCGCTTCCGCGACCAAGGGAAAGCGCTCGCTCACAGTCCGGTTCGACGCCAATGTCGCCCCCGGGCTCGCCTGGACCTTCGAGCCGGAGACGACCTCGATTACGCTGCGCACCGGCGTCACCGCGACCGTGTTCTTCAAGGTGCATAACCTGACGGATCGCGAGACCGCGGCGAGCGCGGTTTACAACGTGCAGCCCGATATCGCCGGCGGCTGGTTCGACAAGATTTCCTGCTTCTGCTTCAGCGAGCAGCACCTGGGTCCTGGCGAGAGCGCGGAACTGCCGGTCGTGTTCTTCCTCGATCCCGGACTCGAGCGCGAACGCGACATGGACACCGTCGGCACGATCACGCTTTCTTATACGTTGTTCGCGCCGCCCGGTTCGGACAAGCCGGTCGCCCTGGCGCCGCCCTTGGGCGCCGGAGCGCCCAAACTGTGAGAAACAGCGCCGCTTGACGGCGCCGAGGAAACCAAGCAAGCCGACCGGGGGGACCGATCGGGAAGTCGAAGAGGGATAAAAATGGCCGACGCGCACGCCAAGCCGCACCACGACTATCATCTCGTCAATCCGAGCCCATGGCCGATCGTCGGCTCGATCTTCGCGTTCCTGACCGCGATCGGCCTGATCATGTCGATGAAGGGCCTGACGATCGGCGGCCTCAGGCTGGGGCCGGCGACGCTCGGCATCGGATTCGCGGGCGTGCTCTATACGATGGCCGCCTGGTGGTACGACGTCATCCACGAAGCCGAGACCGGCGACCACACCCGCGTCGTTCAGATCAGCCATCGCTACGGCATGATCCTGTTCATCGCCTCCGAGGTGATGTTCTTCGTGGCGTGGTTCTGGGCCTTCTTCGACGCCTCGTTGTTCACCAACGAGTCGATCCAGTCCGCGCGCGTCGCCTTCACCGGCGGCGTTTGGCCGCCGAAGGGCACCGAGGTGCTCGATCCGCTCAACCTGCCGCTCTTGAATACGCTGATCCTGCTGACCTCGGGCACGACGGTCACCTGGGCGCACCACGCGCTGCTGCACAACGATCGCCAGGGGCTGAAGACCGGGTTGGCTTTGACTATCCTGCTCGGCATCACCTTCACGCTCGTGCAGGCCTGGGAATATGCGCATGCGCCGTTCGCGTTCTCGAACTCGATCTATGGCGCGACCTTCTTCATGGCGACCGGGTTCCACGGCGCGCATGTGATCATCGGCACGATCTTCCTGATTGTCTGCCTGATCCGCGCCAACGCCGGCCAGTTCACGCCGCAGCAACATCTCGGCTTCGAATTTGCCGCCTGGTACTGGCACTTCGTCGACGTCGTCTGGCTGTTCCTGTTCTCCTGCATCTATGTCTGGGGTTCGTGGGGCGCGACCATCGAGGGCGCGGCGCGCTGATCTGCGTGCGCGTCACGGCGCGACAATTCGTGCGCCCGCGGTTCTTCGCGGGCGCGCCGTTTCTTACGCCCAGCCGCGCGGGCCTTGCGCGCGGCCCTTGAGGAATCCTCGGCATGAGTTCTGAGGAGCGCCGGTACCCCCCGATCTCCGCCGTCACGACGGGTCTGGCGGGGCGCTGCCCGCGCTGCGGCGACGGCCGCCTGTTCCAGGGCTTCCTGACGGTGGCGCCCAAATGCGACGTCTGCGGCCTGGACTTCTCGTTCGCCGATTCCGGCGATGGACCGGCAGTGTTCGTCACCTTGGTCGCAGGCTTCCTGGTGCTCGGAATCGCGCTCGCCGTCGACATGGCCTATGAGCCGCCGCTCTGGATCGACATGGTCGTCTTCCTGCCGCTGACGATCATCGTCTGCCTCGGGCTGCTGCGCCCCTCGAAGGGCCTCCTGATCGCCTCGCAATACAAGAACAAGGCCGAGCCCGGTCGGCTGGAGAAGCCGTGAGCGGACGCAGGCGTTCGCTGGTCGCTCCCGCGCTCGCGAGTTTGATCGGGATCGCGGTCCTGGTCGGCCTCGGCGTCTGGCAATTGAAGCGGCTGGCGTGGAAGGAAGCGTTGATCGCCGAGATGGACGCGAGAGTTCACGCGCCGCCGTCCGATCCGCCTTCCGCCGCGACATGGGCCGGCCTGAAGCCCGCCGATTACGAATATCGTCACGTCAGGGTTTCCGGCGTCTACGACCTGAAACATCAGGCGCTGGTCTTCCGCGCGCTCTCCAGCCCGAAGGGGCGCTACGGCGGACCCGGCTATCTCGTGATGACCCCGCTGAGGCTGGCGGGCGGCGAGGTCGTGCTGGTCAATCGCGGTTTCGTTCCCGAGGCGCTGAAGTCGGCCGCCGAGACGGGGCCGACCGGTGAGACCGTCGTCGCCGGGCTCCTCAGAGCGAGCGAGGACCGCACCTGGTTCACGCCGGCGGACGATCCGGCGCGCGGCCAGTGGTTCACGCGCGACGTCGAGGCGATCGCGAATGCCCTGCGGGTCGGCCCGCACGCGCCGTTCTCGATCGACGCCGACGCGGGCGCCGACCCGCTGGCCTTGCCCGAGGGCGGCGAGACGGTGCTCGCGTTCCCGAACAACCACCTCTCCTATGCGATCACCTGGTTCGGCATGGCCCTCGCCCTGGCCGGCGTATTCGCGGCCTATGCGATTGCGCAGCGCAGGGGAGGTCAGTCGGGCAGCGAATAGCCGGCAGCCAAATTCTGCGGAAATGGTGGGCGCTGGAGTTATGCAAGAAGCCAGGTTTTCCAGGCCAAAGCGCCAGGGTGGGGGATTTTAAGGGCCTTTGAAAGATAACAGGAATTTTCGTGTTGCCCCCACCTTAATCGTGGCGTCGCGTGCAGTTACAGTGAAATCGCCGGGCAAATTTCGTGCAATCGGGAGGGGAATATGTTGGTTCCTGACTGGGATTTCAGCGAGACTTGCAGAGAGGACCTCGCCGGCCGCGCAAGGTGACGAATGCCTATCGGTCATCGACAAACCGACATCTCGCTCCGGCCGATCCGCGATCATGCTCCCGCGCGGCGCACGGACGAGCGCTCAACCTCTCGATCTCTATTAGAAGTTTAAGTACGTATCCCCCGGCAAAGCCGGGGGCTTTAGAATGGTAGCCGCTCGAAGCGGCAGGAGCGGTTGCTAACGCGGCCCCTGAGTTTGGAGCCGCTCCGAGGCGGCCTTGTCAACGCCAGCGGCTCAATTGCTACAGCCTTTGGGCTTCTTTTTCCTGATCGCGGATGTAAGCTCGGATCGCGTGCGGGTCGCGCCCGACCGTGTTGACGAAGAACCCTCAGGCCGAAAAGTGTTGGCCTGCGATAATGCGTCTGCCCTCTCCATAAACCCCGGCCACGCAGCGGTCTGCGTCGACATTTCGGAATGAAGACGACGTGATATGTACCGTCCAAGAGTGTGTGGCTTTGGCTCTCATACTCGTCCATCGGTGGAGTTCCGCGTGGCCATCTTG
Organism: uncultured Pseudomonadota bacterium; assembly: GCA_963809055.1. GTDB lineage: Bacteria > Pseudomonadota > Alphaproteobacteria > Rhizobiales > Beijerinckiaceae > Roseiarcus. The sequence continues at coordinate 389,922 of CAWEID010000016.1, forward strand.
AGTTGAGAAATCGCCTCGAAAACCGCCCCTCCTGATCCCGTCGACAAAGCCCACGCGTTTTCACACAGGCTGTCCCCTATGCTGACGTTCGCTCGCGCGGTCCTACCGGGCGAGACCGGCCGGGAAGGAATGGCGGATTGCGGTCGATGAGCAGCGAAGGCGTGCATTAGCGGAGCGTGAGTTTTTGACCTGCTACGCCGCGGGCGTCGCGGCTCACCAGAGTTATCGCGCGGTCTTCGCTTAGTGCAAAATCGTCGCTGCGGTCCCTGACAGGTCGACTACGAAGCGACTGCCGCCGTCGGGCTCCGCTTCGCAGACCACGTCGCCGCCATGCCGGCGTGCGATCTGTCGCACCAGCGACAGGCCGAGGCCCCAGCCACCCGCGGATTCACTACGCCCGGCCGGTCGGTAGAACGGCTCAAACACTCGCTCCCGTTCTGCCGGCGCAATCCCCTCGCCACAATCGCCGACAGTGATCCGTGCACCGCCCTCGCGGCGCGTCACAGCGATGCGGATCGGCGGACGCCCGTGCCTGGCGGCGTTTTCGAGAAGATTTCGGATCAGCCGGCGCAGCAGCGTCGCGTCGCCGTCGATCTCAACTGGATCGCCGCCGTCCGAAATGCACGCGACGCCTGCTTCGAGGCGCGCCGCCTCTTCCGCCGCCAGTCCGAGCAGATCGACGCGAACGGCGGGGGCTCCGGACGCGCCGTCGTGATCAAGGCGGCTCGCGAGTAAAATCTCTTCGACGAGTTGCTCGCTCTCGGCCAGATCGCGCAGGATCTCTTCGCGCAAATCGGGCCGCGGATCGGCAAGCCAAAGTTCGACCGCGACGCGCAGCCGCGCCAGTGGCGAACGCATCTCGTGGCTCGCGTTAGCGAGCAGCGCCTTCTGCGCGCCGAGAAGATGCTCGATGCGTGCAGCGGCTGCGTTGAATGTGCGCGCAACCACCGCGACTTCGTCGTCACCGTCTTCGTCGACCCGCAGCGACAGTCCGCCCGCTCCCCATCGTTCGACGCCGGAGCGCAGGCCTTCAAGCCGCCGAGTGAGCTTGGCTGCAACAGGAAAGGCGGCCAGACCGACGGCGCCCGCAACGATCAGCATGATCGAGAGGATGCGCAGGCCGGGTCTAGGGCCGGGCGGGCGCCACTGCGCCAACACGACGCGCCCGTCGGCAAGGTCGATACGCAGGATGCGCGCGGCCATGCCGAAATGCTCGCGTTGGCTCGCCGCAAGCCCGATGGGTATGCCGTGCGACGCGACGAGCTTCCCGTCCGCGCCGTAGACGGAGACGTCGGCATTCATCTCGCCGGCCAGGCGGTCAGTCGCGGCGTCAAGCGCTGCCGACGGACCGCCGGGCGCGGGAAGCAATCTGTCGTCAAGACGGATTTCTGGCGCGCGCAAGCCATCCGGCGCGCGTTCGCCCACCAGCCACCAGAACGCGCCCATCAGCGCGATCACAGCCACCAGGCTCGACAGCAATGTCAGATACACTTTCCAGAAAAGACGGCGGCGCACGCCGATCATCGTTCGTCATCCTGTTTCCGAGCGAACACGTAGCCCGCGCCGCGCACGGTGATGATTCGTCGCGAGTGCTTGGGATCGTCCTCGATCGCCGCGCGGATGCGCGAGACATGGACGTCGATCGAGCGATCGAAGGCCTCAAGTTCCGTACCCTTGACGAGATCCATCAGGCGCTCGCGCGTGAGCACCCGTCCGGCGTTTTCGGCTAGCGCCACTAAGAGATCGAATTGGTAGCTCGTGAGAGGCCGCTCGTCGCCATCTACGCGGACGATGCGGGATTCGCGGTCGATCTGAAGCCTTCCGAAGCGCAGCATCGCCTCCGGCGCACTCGCCCCAGTCCGGCTCCGGCGTAGAATGGCGCGAATCCGGGCTTGCAGCTCGCGCGGGTTGAAGGGTTTGGGCAAATAGTCGTCGGCCCCAATCTCGAGTCCGACGATGCGGTCGATATCCTCACCGCGCGCGGTCAGCATAAGGATCGGCGTCTGCGCGCGGGCGCGAATTATGCGACAGACCTCGAACCCGTCGATATCAGGCAACATCACGTCGAGAATGATCGCGTCGAACGTCGCCGAATCGAGCGCGGCCAGCCCATCGCGCCCATTGAAACGGCGCTCGACGACAAACCCAGCCGCGCTCAGATAATCCGACAGCATGGCGGCGAGGCGAGCATCGTCGTCGATGATGAGAAGCCGCTCCGCCATGACGCCCCAAACCGTCGATGAGTTCTAGCCCTAGTTGGCCCCGCTGTCAGGAGCGCCGAACATATTGCCGCCGTGTCGCCATCCGCCCCAAGGTCCCATCATAGGCCCGTGCTCCGGCATCGCCTCGATCTCGGCCGTGAGCTTGGCCCTCTGGGCAGGCGTGAGTTGTTCGGCGATGTCGAGTAGGCCGCCGACGACCGCCTTGGACTTGGCGTCGAATGTCGCGATTGCCTGAGCGCGCAGCTTCTCGACCTCGGCGCGATCGATCGTTGGCGCCGCTAACAGTTCCAGCGCGCGCTTGCGCAGCGCCGCATGCTCTTCCGGATTGGGCGCGATCTCGGCGAACCTGGCGGCGACGATGTCGTGCGCCTTGCCCTCCTGCTCGGCGCTGGCGCCGACCGAATCGAGGGCGCGTCCGATCACTTGCTGGACGAAGGCGAGGCGGAGGCCTTGCCTCAATCCCACAGGGTCTGTCGCCGCTGTCGCCGCATAGCCTCCGAGACCGAGCACGATTGCGCAGGCGAAAGCACCAGCGACGATTGCTGGCGTCGACCAGCGCCGCGGGCCTCGTCCGCTAAGGTCCGGCTTCGTAGCACTCAGCGGGTCTTTGGGTCGTTGCGAGGCAGTTTCATTGTCGGTCATAACGGTCTCCTTCGTCGGCGGCGTCCCGCGCCGCCTCGACAAGAACGCTAGCCTACGAAGGTTTCGGGTATTCCGGCCGATTGTAAAGATAGATGAACGCAACGAAGCCGTTTGACGATTGCAGACCCAGAATGGCCGCGCGCCTCCCAATTGAGGCGCCCACGGCGATCGCCGCAGGTCGACCCAAAGCCGACGATTGGCATTGTCTGCCGACAGTCGCCGGTAGGCGTCATGCGTCCTGCTCACGAAATTCCAATTATCTTGCTCAAGTCGGGAGTTCTCGAGCTTTGAAATTGCGGAAATCCGCAGAGATCCGCGGCTGAAGAGACGCTCGTAATTGTGCGAAGTAATCTTTGCGAATATCTGTGGCAACAACAAGTACCAAGCGGATTTAGTGCGGCAATTGTGGCCGAAGGGATGATTGTTTCCGTGATGGATGGACGCCACCAATTAATAGCGCGACAATAGGTTTTCAAGCACGCTTGGCGGGAGATCCGCGATGGCAAATTGGCAAAAAGGTCCGGCGCTCCTGCTTGCGTCATCTGTGGTATTGTTAACTTGCGGGTCCTGGTCGTTTGCGGGGCCCATGCATGTCGAAGGACAGGTCGCCGCGGGTGGAGGTCCGGTCGCAAATTCGACCGTGACTCTCTGGGCGGCAAGTTCAAGCGAGCCCAAGCAACTCGCGCAGACGCAATCAAATGGCGGCGGCCAATTCGAGTTCAGTGTCGATGGGACGCCCGGATCTGACGTCAGCTTGTACATCGTCGCCAAGGGGGGCGTCGCCTCGGTAAACAAATTCAGCGGCGACAATCCATCGCTGGCGTTAATCTCGGTGTTGGGCGCTTCGCCGCCGCCAAAGGTCGTCGTCAACGAGTTGACGACCATTGCGTCGGTTTGGACGAACGCGCAGTTCCTTGAAGGAGCCGCGATTAAGGGCCCGTCGCTGAGCCTGAAGATCGCTGCGAGCAATGTGGCCAATTTCGTCGATCTCGCGACGGGTGGTTGGGGCGCGACGATCCAGGACCCGCTGAACGGCGGTCAGACGCCGACGATGGCGAATTTCGCGACGGTCGCCGATGCGCTTGCCGGCTGCGCGACGCAGGTAACCGGTAACGCATGCGACAGCCTTTTCACTGCAGCGACGACGCCGCTAGGTGAAAAGCCGAGAGATACGCTGACGGCGACCGAGTTCATCGCTCGCAGCCCCTGGCATCTGCCGGGCCGGGTCTTTGCGTTGTTAGACTTGTTCTATCCAATTCCGATCGGCAAGAACCTGCGCCCTGTTCCGTTCATGCCGTATCTCAATACGGCTCCGAGCGCATGGGTGCTGCCGCTCAAATTCGATGGCGGCGGCTATCGCGCGGGCGGTAAGGCCGCATTCGACAGCGAAGGCAATCTCTGGGTCGGCGATAACTTCACAATAGGCTGGCAAGCCTCGGACGCACTTTGGCAGGGCCACGCCACCAAGTTCGCACCCAATGGCCGGGCGCTCTCTCCTATCACCACCGGTTTCACCGGCGGAGGCATGGAGGGAGGCACCTTCGGGGCGGCTGTTGACCTCAGCGACAACGCTTGGCTAACCAACTACGGGAGCAAGTCGATCACCGTTTTTGACAAGACCGGTAAGCCGTTGACGCCGCCTGACGGGATCAACTTCAATGGTCGCCTCGGGCTCATGCAGGGCGTCATTGTCACGCCGAGCGGCGACGTCTGGGTTCTCGGAGTTGAGAAGAGCCAGCTTGTGTTGTTTCCAAAGGGCGATCTGACCAAAGGGCGGATCGTCTGCGAAGGCGATAGCGCGGAGCCGTGCAAGTCGTTTCGCGCGCCCTTCCATCTTGGCATCGACCAGCAGGACCGGATTTGGGTCAGCAACAGCGGCGTCGACCACGTCACACGCTTTCCCGCCTCCGATCCGAGCAAGGCTGAGAATTTCAAAGTCGGCTTCAACAGCAGCGGCCTCGCAATCGACAGCCAGGGCAACGTCTGGGTGACCGATCGATTCGGCAACGGGCTACTCGGTATGATGCACATGGTCGACTTCGGGGTTCATTTTAAGCTCGAAGGCGTTGAGGGCGCTTCGGATTATCTGACAAAGATTATGTCTGAGCAGAGGGGCGGCCGATTTGGCGGCAGCGTGAATTTGCTGAAGCCTGATGGTGCGCCTTATCCGGGGTCGCCGTTCACCGGCAGCGGTCTGCCGGGGCCTTGGGCTGCGGCGGTGGACGGGAACGACAATGTCTGGATTTCGAACTTCGCGGGAGCGGCCGGCGAGATCGCGGAGCTTTGCGGCGTCCGGACCGAGAACTGCCCACCCGGCATGAAAACGGGCGATCAGATCTCGCCGCCGGGGGGTTATGTCGGCGGCGGCCTGCAAATGGAAACCGATATAGCTGTCGATCCGGCGGGCGATGTCTGGGCGATGAACAACTGGCAGAACGTGGACAGTTGTTACGCCAACCCACCTGAGGCGCTTTCGACGCGTTGCGGCGGCCAAGGCGTAGTGGTGTTCTTCGGCATGGCGAAACCCGTGCGCACACCGCAGATCGGGCCGGCGCGCGGTTTGTGAGTTCCGCTTGATTGGGATCGGACCTGTCGCTGACGATCAATGCCGTATTGGTGCATCCTGATTGCGGACACTGGTCCGCCAAGGTAGCATATTGCAAATAAGAGAGGCCGAAATGGTGGGACGCGTCAGAGTCGCGGGGTTTTCCGTGTCCCTAGATGGGTTCGGAGCGGGCCCAGAACAGAGTCTTCAGGATCCTCTGGGAAAGCGCGGGAGGGAACTCCACCGTTGGTTCGTCGGAACGAAGACGTTCAAGGCAATGTTCGGCGCGGCCGGCGGCACAGAGGGCATGGACGAAACCTTTGCCCACCGCTCGATGGACGGCTTCGGCGCCTTCATTCTTGGCCGGAATATGTTCGGACCTGTGCGTGGAGACTGGCTGGACGACAGCTGGAAGGGCTGGTGGGGAGACAATCCACCCTATCACGCTCCGACGTTCGTCCTCACGCACCATGCCCGAAAGCCGATCGTAATGGAGGGCGGCACCACATTCTATTTCGTCACGGACGGGATCCACGCCGCGCTGGAACGCGCACGCGACGCAGCGGGAGCACGTGACGTCAAGATAGGAGGCGGCGTATCGACCGTTCGCCAATACTTGCAGGCCCGACTGATAGATGAACTGCACTTTGCGCTTTCGCCAGTCCTCCTCGGACGGGGCGAGGCGATGTTCGAGGGCTTGGATCTCCCCGCCCTCGGCTACCGCGTGATGGAATCCACCGCAACAGAGCTAGCGACCCACGCCGTTCTCAGGCGGCCGGAAAGCGAATAAACGTCCGCTTCCGCAGGTACATTACCGGATAGCTGTCAGACGAATCTCCGCCCTCGGTCGGTTCACCCGGTTGCGGGAACGACTGCTTCCAAGGCGGGGCGACGATCGGCTGCGCAGCAACAATGGGCGCCTCCCTGCAGGTGGCGTGGCCCGACGAGCGGCCGGAATCCCCCCAAAACAGTCGCTCGTCTGACCGACATCCGGCGTGGCCGTGGAATTCTTATCCCGCTGGAAATCGGCTGCGATGCGCGGCCAGAGCCTCGCTCACGGGCCCCGCGAACACGTCGGGGCCAAGGGCTTTGGCCAGAGGCGATCGTTCGAGCGACGCGCGCGCCCGCGGCTGGAGATTGGCCATCATCAGCGTCACGCCTTCCCCGGCAAGTTCGTCTCGTATCTCACGCAGCATCTTGAGCCCCGAAAACTCGAGATAGGGAATCGCGCCGGCGTCGAGAATCAGGCTGCGCACGGGCCGCGCCGCCCCGCCGCACAACGCCTTCAGCTTGTCGCGCAGTTGGGCGGCATTGCCGAAATAGATCGTACCCTGGGGGCGCGCGACGATCGCGCCCGCAACGGCGTCCACAGGCTCGCCGGGCCCTATCGGGTGCATCACGCCGGTCGTTGAGTCCGGCGCCATCACCTCGACCTCCGCCAGATCGGCGATGTGGATGAGGCCGAGGAACGACGCGAGGACGCCCGTGAGAATGCCCGGAAGAACGCCGAAAAACAGAACGCAAACTGCGGCGACGACCGCCCATCGAAACTCCGGCACGTTCACCGCCTTGATCTCAGCGAATGAATTGAAGTCGATCAGGCCGATCGCCGCGGTGACGACAATCGCGTCCAGCACCGGCTTCGGCATGCGCGCGATGAAGGGCGACAACAGCAACAAAACGAGCACGATCACCGCGGCCGTCGCCACCTCGGCGATCTGCGTGCGCGCGCCGGACGCCTTGTTGACAGCGGTTTGCGACGTGCTGGCGGCGGCGGGCATGCCCGTGAAGAGGCCGCTGGCGACATTGGCTGCGCCGATCGCGAGCAACTCGCGGTTCGCCTGGATCGGCGGATCGCTCGACGTCGCGAAGGAACGCGCCGTCGCAATCGACTCCATGAACGCCAAAGCCGCGACGCCAAGCGACGGCAGCCACAGCGCCTCGACCAGACTCAGGTCGGGCGGCCGAAACGGGGGCAAGCCGGCCGGGATCTCGCCCGCGAGCGTGATCCCGAGCGCGGGCAGGTCGATGGCGTAGGTCAGCGCGATGCCGACGACCACCGCCGCCAGATAGGCGGGAATCCAGTGCGCGAGCTTTTCGACGCCGGCGATGAACGCCAGCGTGCCAAGCGCGAGCGCAATTGTCGGCCAGTGCCAGTCGGCGCCTCTGGCGGCGACCGTCACGACATCCTTGACGATGGATTGCCCCGGCGGCAGCGAGACGCCCAACATGGGCGCCAGCATGCCCACACCGATAAGGAGCCCCGTGCCGGTCTTGAAGCCCGTCAGCACCGACTCGGAGAGAAAATTCGTCAGAAACCCCAGCCGAAGGACCGACGCCGCCGTGAGCCACAGGCCGACCATGACGGCGAGCGTGCCGGCGGCCACGACGGGCGAGGCCGCCGCCTGCTCCGATGCGTCGGCAATGGCCGCGCCCGACAGCAGGGCAACGGTGGCCGTCGTAGAGACGCTGAGCGGCCTCGACGTGCCAATCGCCGCATAGGCGAGCATCGCCGCGAGCGCGGTGTAGAGCCCCATCTGAACGGGTAGGCCCGCAAGGTCGGCGCTGGCGAGCGCTTTGGGCGCGACAATCGCCGCTGCCGTGACGCCCGCGACAAGGTCGCCGCGGAATTCGCCGCTCCCATAGGTCCTCTTGATCATCCGCCCCGTCCGTCGCGCGTTGGCGGGGTGTGTAGCATCGGGCGGAGGCACACTCAAAACGTGCGCCTCACGCTTTCCCCTTCAAGCTCCGCGTGGCGCTTTCGTCCAAGGGTCGGAGAGCGCGGGCCCTGGCGTAGCTGACGCTGGCGCTCGATGGCGTTCGCAGAAAGGTCTTCGCGTCTCCCAAGCCGTACGCGCCTGAGCGCTCTCCAGAGTAAACGCGCCTTTCTTTGTGCCGACAAGCACTGGGACCTTCTGGGCCATGGCGGCCTCCCTTGAGAGGCTTGAGGGACCCGCGAATGGGTTGGTAAGTCAATATTTCCGAGCGGGAATAGCGGGGCGCGACATACATCATATTCGCGTTCGCGGCTGGCCGAAAACCGACGCCGGGCTCATACGCAAAATGGGGCGGAATTTCCGCCTTGGGCAGTCATAAGAGTTTCGTCCGGGTCGCGCCCGATCCATTCAGACGATCGTCGCCGCAATTCAGTCGCGGCGCCGGTGCTGTCAACACCCATGAAGTGTTAAGCGGCGCTCGGCGATACCTGTTGCCTACGCCCGTGGCGCCGGGCGCCGGCGTGGCGCGTGCCGCTATCGTGACGCTGCGACAGGGCGGAAGGGCTGTGCTGATGGGCGGCGTCGGCATGCTGGGCGGCGAAGACCTAGTGTTGCCTGATCGCCGGATCCTGCGCAACCTGATCACTTTGCGCGGCCAGGGAATGGATGACACCGCCGCCTTACCGGGTCTGGTGGGCTTGGTTCGCGGCGGGCTGTTGGACTTCGGCCACCGGGCGGTGGCGGCTTTTCCGCTGACCCAGGCCAACGACGCCTTCGCGCATGCGGCGGACAACGCCATGCCGTTCAAGCTGACAGTGCTCAAGCCGTAGTTGCTGAGAGCAGGGAATATTATCAAGACGCACAGGGCTAAATATCCGAGTTGGTTCGAGCCCAGCCGAGCGTTCGCCGAAAATGAACGTCCGCTTACGGTCACCGCTCATCGTGATCCCACTATTGCGCCTACGGCCGGTCCCGTCACTTGGGACCAGGGGAGCGAACCGCCTGCCCGTAATAGGCATTCGGGCCGTGCTTGCGCTTGAAGTGCTTGGCGAGCAGTTCCGGCTCTATGGGTTGAAGATTCGAGGAAAGTTGAAGCGACATCAGCGCCATATGCGCGATGCATTCGATCGCGACCGCTGTTTCAACCGCCTTTGCGGCCGATAGCCCCCATGCAAATGGCGCGTGCCGGTTGACAAGCACGCCGGGATAATCGGCCGGGTCGAGATTTCCAAATCGCTCGACGATGACGTTGCCGGTCTCCCATTCGTACGATGAGGACACTTCGGGCGCAGTCATCTTGCGGGTTACAGGAACATCGCCATTGAAATAGTCAGCATGCGTGGTTCCGAATATCGGGATCGAACGCCCTGCTTGCGCGAACGCGGTGGCGCACGACGAGTGGGTGTGAACCACACCGCCGATGTTCGGAAAGGCGAGGAAAAGCCTGCGATGGGTTGGCGTGTCGGAAGATGGGTTGAGGCCGCCTTCCACCTTGACGCCTTCGAGATCGACAAGAACCATGTCCTCTGGCGTGAGTGAAGCATAATCGACGCCGCTGGGCTTGATCGCGAAGATTCCCTGGGCTCGGTCGATTGCGCTCGCGTTGCCAAACGTGAGGTTGATCAATCCGTGGCGAGGAAGAGCGACATTGGCCTCGTAGGCTTCGCGTTTGAGTTCATTCAACATGGCGCCCATACCCGCGAGCTATGGTCGAGACGTTATGAATGTGTCGGCGCGTTCGACCCGACTCATGCAAGCACGCCTTGGGCGAGGTGATAGTAGATTTCGTTGTTTCGAAGTTCCTGCTTGAATTCTCGCAACTTGGTGTTGTGGTCGATGACCGCAAGTTCAATCCCGGCGATCGTCGCAAAGTCTTCGAGCATTTCGGTCGAGACGCTGTAGCTGAACCCAGTGTGGTGCGCGCCGCCGGCAAGAATCCATGCCGCGCAAGCCGTCTTCAAGTTCGGCGAGCACATCCACACGGCGCGCGCGACTGGCAACTTGGGCAGATATGGCGGCTCGATTGCAGTGACCTCGTTCACCAAAAGACGAAAACGATTGCCGAGATCGACAAGTGTGGCGTTCACGGCTGACCCTGCGATCGCGCTGAATACGAGACGAACCGGGTCCTCCTTGCCGCCGATTCCAAGCGGATGGATTTCGACGGAAGGCTTTTTCGCCGCGATGGTCGGGCAGATTTCCAGCATATGCGCGCCAAGCACCGCCTCCTGTCCCGGCGTGAAATCGTAGGTATAGTCCTCCATGAACGAGGTGCCGCCGCCGAGGCCGTCAGCCATTACCTTCATGGCCCGCACGAGCGCCGCGGTCTTCCAGTCGCCCTCCGCCGCAAATCCGTAACCGTCGGCCATGAGGCGTTGCGGCGCCAATCCCGGCAATTGCCGCAAACCGTGCAAGTCCTCAAAAGTGGTCGTAAAGCCCTTAAAACCGTACAGTTCGAGGAAAGAGCGTATGCCGAGCTCTTGACGCGCCGCATAGCGAAGGCTGTCGTGCCGCGAGCCGCCGCGCCTGAGCTCGGGCTGGACCGCGTAGAGGTCTTCGTACTGAACGCACAAGGCGTCGATATCGGAATCTTTGGCGGCATTGACGCTGGCGACGAGATCGCCGACGCCATAGCCATTGGTGGAAAATCCGAATCGCACCTCGGCCGCGACCTTATCGCCTTCGGTGACGGCGACATTGCGCATGTTGTCGCCGAAACGACAAAACCGGGCGCCCTGCCAGTCATGCCAGGCCCGGGCCGCGCGCATCCAGGACTCGATGCGCTCCTGCACTTCAGGGTCCGACCAGTGGCCCACAACGACTTTGCGTCCCAGACGCATCCGCGTGTGAATGAAGCCGGCCTCCCGATCGCCGTGAGCGGACTGGTTCAGGTTCATGAAATCCATATCGATCGAATTCCAGGGCAGCTCCGCATTGAATTGCGTGTGGAGATGCAGAAACGGCTTCCTGAGCAGGTTCAACCCCCGGATCCACATCTTGGACGGCGAGAAGGTGTGCATCCAGAGAATTAGCCCTGCGCAATTCGGGTCGGCGTTTGCCGCAAGGCAGAGTCTGACGATGTCTTCAGAATTCGTCACAACAGGTTTGCAAACCGTCTTCAGCGGCAAGACTTCGGACGACGACAGCGCATCGGCTATTTTCTGAGCGTGCTCCGCGACCTCTTGCAAAGGACCGGGCCCATACAGATGTTGTGAGCCGCAGATGAACCAGAAGTCGGGCTTGGCGAGATTGGTCAACATGGCGTTCCCCCGAATTGGGTTTGTCAGTCGGATGCCGACAGTTGCTCGTATTTGATTTCGATCAGTCGTTTCATCACTTGCGACAGGTCGGTAGAACGGCGAAGACCGCCAAAGCTGTCGTGAAGATCGCGATAGAGCGCGTAGAGCTCGTCATAGACCGCGCCCCGCGCAGGGTCGGGGACGAAATGCTTCGCTTTGACATCAGTCATAGCGGCCTGGGCCTCGACAAATCCGCTGTGCGCGCCGGCGAGAACGGCAGCTGCGATCGCGGAGCCGAGCGCGCAGGCTTGGCTGGACTTGACGACCTGCATGGAGCATCCCATCACGTCGGCATAAATTTGCATGAGCAGCAGATTTTTCTCCGCTATTCCTCCGGCGCAAACGACGCGATCAATTGTGACGCCGTATTCGCGCAGCCTTTCTATAATCACTCTTGCGCCAAAGGCCGTCGCCTCAATCAATGCGCGATATACCTCGGCTTTCGTAGAGTACAGTGTTTGTCCGACCATGAGGCCCGTCAGCAATTGGTCAACGAGAATTGTCCTGTTGCCGTTGTTCCAGTCCAACGCCAGCAAGCCGGACTGGCCGGGACGCAGCCGCGAAGCGTCTTGCGTGAGCTGGCTGTGAGTCGTTGCGCCATCGCCGCAGATAATCTCGACCCACCACTTGAGCAGATCGCCGACCGCCGATTGCCCTGCCTCAACGCCGCAATAACCAGGAAGGATCGAGCCTTTGACTATGCCGCATATGCCGGGGATGTCGGCGACAAGATGGTCCGGCGACACCACGCAGCAATCGCAGGTCGAAGTTCCAATCGCCTTGACGAGGACGCCTTCCGCGACGCCGCAGCCGATCGCCCCATAGTGCACGTCAAAAGCGCCGATCGCGATCGGAATTCCGACGTTAAGGCCGAAGCGGTCCGCCCAGTCAGAACACAGACGGCCCGCCGGCTCAGTGGCGTCGTGCGCCTTCTCGTAAAGACGGTCGCGGAGCGCGGCCATCTTCGGATCGAGCATGGCGAGGAACTCCTTGTCGGGCAATCCTCCCCATTCCGCCGCATACAATGCCTTATGTCCCGCGGCGCAGACTCCCCGTTTGATTGTACGAGGATCGTCGACGCCCGCTAACAAGGAGGGTATCCAGTCAGCCAACTCGACCCATGAGAAAGCTGCATCGAATACGTCCGGAGCGACGGTCAGGCAGCGCCATATTTTTGCCCACCACCATTCCGAGGAATAGGTGGAGCCGCACTTGGCGATAAAATGAGGACGATGTTGTGCGGCTAGGTCCGTTATGGCTTTGGCTTCCCGCCAACTCGTATGGTCCTTCCAGAGCCAGCATTGTGCGTTGAGATTGTCTCGCCATGTGTCGAAAGAGGCCAACGCGCGATTTGACGCGTCCACAGGCAATGGACTCGACCCCGTCGTGTCGACTCCTATCCCCCCCAATCGCGATTTGTCGAAGCCGGTTCTGGTTTGCGCCTCCTTCAGCGCTTCCGTCACTGCGGCTTGCATGGCGCTGAGGTAGTCGCCGGGGCGTTGTCTGGCCAGTTGATGGTCGGTTGTCGTCAGCAGGACGCCCTGGCGACCGCTCGGATAATCCGCCACCGACGCGCCAAATTCGGCGCCGTCCGCGCACCTTACGACGAGCGCTCGGACAGAATTGGTTCCGAAGTCGATGCCTAGCGTGAACACGGACCTGCCTCCCTACAGGGACAGCATTTGGTTGGCGGTTTACCCGCGTCTGCGCTCGTTCCGCGCACAACCTGATCCGCCATCCCGGCGCCGAATTTCTACTGACGCGTCCCCTGCAATGCGGACGGCCAGCCGCCGGCAATTTCCTACCATCGGCGCAAAAGTAATACAATACGATAATCATATCATCCACCCGTTGACACAATTTTGTCAGTCGTATTATATGATTATTGAATGCGGGCTGACCGAGGCTGAGATTCAGGGCGGTCGAGCTGAGCGAACGCCTGCGTTCCATGCTCAATCACGCATATGGGAGGAAATCGTGAAGCTTACACAATGGCTTAATGGCGCCATATTGGGCGCGTCGTTGCTGATGACCGGAAGTTCCGCATTTGCGGTTACGATCGGATTCTCGCAGGTGGGCGACGAAGGCGACTGGCGCCCGCCTTTTCCAAGGACATGCAGGAAGAGGCGAAGAAGGAAGGCATCGACCTGAAGTTCGCCGATGCGCAGGGCAAAGAGGAAGAGCAGCTCAAAGCCGTGCGCGCCTTCATCGCGCAAAAAGTCGACGCGATTATCATTGCTCCCGTGGTTGTGACCGGCTGGGATCAGGTGCTTCAGGAAGCCAAGAAGGCGGGGATTCCAGTATTCCTCGCGGACCGCGACGTCGACGTCGCGGACAAGTCGTTGTTTGTGACCCGCATTTCCGCCGACTTTAATCTCGAGGGTCGGCTTGCCGGCGCCTGGCTCGCCGCCGCGAGCAAGGGCAATTGCAACATCGTTGAGGAGCAGGGCACAACGGGCGCGGCCCCTGCGATCGAGCGTAAGAAGGGTTTCGAGGCGGTGATCTCGAATTTTCCCAACATGAAGATCGTCAAGACGCAGAGCGGCGACTTCACGACCGAGGGCGGCAAGAAGGTGATGGAAGCCTTCATCAAGTCGACCGACAATCTGAAGGGGATCTGCGCCTCCTTCGCGCATAACGACAACATGCAGCTCGGCGCCATCCAGGCGATGAAGGAGGCTGGACTGAAGCCCGGCAAAGACGTGCTGATGGTCTCGGTCGATTACGTCCCGGCGATGAAGGAAGCGCTGGCGGCGGGCGACGCGAACGCCTCGGTTGAATTGCGCTCCGCGATCGGCAAATACATCTACCCGGTCGTGCTGCAATATCTCAAGGACAAGAAAGACCTGCCGAAGTGGATCGTCATCCCTTCCGATCTGCATACGGCGGCTGTGCCGGCCAACTGACCTCTCCTCGGGCTGGAACGGCGCGGCGTCTCGCGATCCCACAGGCGAGACGCCGCCTTTCTTTGGACGGAGCTCAGTAGTACCTTTTGCGCAAACAACGGGGAGGGGGCTTGTTTGACCGCGAGAATTGAAATCATCGGCGTGTCGAAGGCCTATCCCGGGGTGCGCGCGCTCGACGCCGTCGACTTCAGCGTAGAAGCGGGCGAAGTGCACGCCCTGTTGGGCGAGAACGGCGCGGGCAAGTCCACGCTCATCAAGGTCATGACCGGCGCCATAAGAGCGAACTCGGCGTGATTCTGCTCGATGGCCGCGAGATTCGACTGGAGTCTCCGGGCGCGGCTCGCGCGGTTGGCATTGGGGCCGTCTATCAGGAGGTCAATCTCGTGCCGACAATGTCGGTGACGAAGAACCTGATGCTCGGGCGCCTGCCCCGGCGCTTCGGTTTCGTGGACTGGCGGCAATCGGGCGAACTTGCGCGCAAGCGCTTGAAACGCCTCGGGGTCGAGATCGACGTCGAACGTCCGCTCGGTTCGTATTCGGTCGCGATTCAGCAGTTGGTCGCGATCGCGCGGGCGCTCGAGGAGGATGCGCGCGTATTGGTTCTCGACGAGCCGACGGCCAGTCTCGACGCTCAGGAAGCCCAAAGGCTTTTCGACATCCTGCGCGAGCTGAAGAAGCGCGGCCTGGGAATCGTCTTCATTTCCCATTTCATCGATCAGGTCTATCAAATCGCCGACCGCATAACCGTATTGCGAAACGGGCGGCGTGTGGGCGTCGGAACGACAGCGGAAATACCGTCGCTCAAGCTCGTGTCGTTGATGATCGGGCACGAATTGCAGCTTGCCGAGAGGAAGCCCAGCGATTTCGAACCGATTTCCGAACAGGAGCCAATTCTGGTCGCCAAAGGGCTGGGGCGACGCCGGGTCATGGAGCCGCTCGATATCGAATTGCGGTCCGGCGAAGTTGTCGGTCTTGCCGGGTTGCTTGGGTCGGGCCGCTCCGAGACGGCAAAGCTCTTGTTCGGGGCGATCCGCCCCGATTGCGGCGAGTTGCGCATCGCCGGCAAGAGCGTCGTTGCGGCCTCGCCGGCGAAATCATTGCAACTCGGCATGACCTTCTGTCCGGAGGATCGAAAGAGCGAGGGCATCCTCGCGGAACTCTCCATCCGCGAAAACATCGTGCTGGCGCTGCAGAGCCGGCGCGGCTGGCTACGGCCCCTGCCGCGACGAGAGCAAGATCGACTGGCGAGCGAGATGATCGAAACCCTGGCGATCGCGACTTCGGATGCGGAGAAGCCGGTAGGGCAGCTTTCTGGCGGCAATCAGCAGAAGGTGATCCTCGGCCGTTCGCTGGTCTCGGGACCGCGCCTCCTCATCCTTGACGAGCCGACGCGCGGCATCGACGTCGGGGCTCACGCCGAGATTGTGACGCTGATCCGCAGCCTCTGCGCACAAGGGCTCGCGCTGCTCGTCGTCTCCTCCGAACTCGACGAACTCGTCGCCGTGAGCCATCGCGTGGTCGTCTTGCGCGACCGCAGAAAGGTCGGCGAAATCCGCGGCGCGGAAATCACCCGCGACAAAATCATCGAGACGATCGCAGGCTCATGAGCAAACAGAGATTGCCCGACGAGTTCGCCGACTCTTCGTCATCCGATCGTCTGAAGGCGCTGCTGCGCCATCGCATGATCTGGCCGGCGCTGGGGCTGGCGCTGATCCTTGTCGTCGATGGATTCGTATCGCCAGGATTTTTCACGATTCGAATCGTAGAAGGCCGGCTTTTCGGCAGTCTGATCGACATACTGTATCGCGCGATGCCGACTGCGACTGTCGCGCTGGGGATGGCTGTCGTGATCGGCACGAAGGGCATCGATCTTTCCGTCGGATCGATCATCGCGATCTGCGGCGCCGTGATCGCATGGCGCATTCATGCCGGCGATCCCCACGTCATCATATTGCTGCTCGCGCTGGCGACCGGCCTGTTGTGCGGCCTCTGGAATGGGCTGTTGGTCGCCTTACTGGACATTCAGCCGATAATCGCGACGCTCATCCTTATGGTGTCCGGCCGCGGAATCGGCCTGATGATCAACCTTATCTATGGCGGCACCAACCCGAGCTTTACGAGCCCGCTATTGCAGGGTCTGAGCGTCGGCCACATCGGCCTGATCCCGACTCGGTTGATCGTTTTTGCCGTAATTTTCCTGCTGCTCTGGCTGCTGGTTCGCCGAACCGCGTTTGGTCTGTTTCTGGAAGCGGTCGGCGGGAATGCGCGGGCAGCAAGGCTAGCGGGCGTCAACGCTCGCATGATCATTTACTCCGCCTATCTGATATCAGGGGTTTGCGCCGCAGCCGCCGGGGTCATCCTCACCGCTGACACCCACACGTCCGACCCTGTGAGCGAGGGCCTCTACATCGAACTCGATGCGATCCTTGCCGTCGTCATCGGCGGCGGCTCGCTCTCTGGAGGTCGCGTGTATCTCGGCGGCACGGTCCTCGGCGCCTTGGTCATTCAAGCCCTGACGACGTCGATCCTGACCAGCGGATTGCCGCCAGAATACAACCTCGTGGTCAAAGCGATCGTCGTCCTGGTCGTGCTGCTGCTGCAATCGGCCAATGCCAGAGCCGCGCTGGTTTCCGCCTTCGCCCGGAGGAAGCGATGAACGAAAAATATTTGCCCCTGGCGGCGACGATCGCCGTATTTGTGGTTCTCTTCGTAACCGGCGGCCTGCTTTACAATAATTTCTTCTCCACGCTGGTGCTCGGCGACATCCTCGCCGACAACGCATTCGTCATCATTGCGGCCATCGGCGCCACCTTTGTCATCCTTTCTGGCGGTATTGACCTTTCGATTGGCTCGATGATCGGCTTTGTCGGCGTCGCGATGGCGCATCTCGACGTCGCCGGCTGGCATCCGCTCGCCTCCGGGTTGATGATGATCCTGTTCGGCGGCGCCTTTGGGGCGCTGCAAGGGTTCATAATCGATTTTTGCGAGATCCAGCCGTTCATCATAACCCTCGCAGGACTGTTTTTGCTGCGCGGCGCCTGCTTTATGGTCAGTCTGAATTCGATACCGCTTCGGCATCCCTTCGTTGCGGCATTTGCGGGCGCCAGCCTGCCGTTGCCGGGCGAAGGCTTCCTGGCGAGTTCGGCGCTTATCATGTTGATTGCTCTTGCCGCCGCGATTCTTATCGCCCACTGGACCGAGTTCGGCGCGGACGTCTACGCGATTGGCGGGGACCGGGTCTCTGCGGCGCTGATGGGCGTATCCATGCGCCGAACGCTGGTGAAAATATACGCACTTGGAGGGTTGTATAGTGCGCTCGGCGGAGTAGTGTACGCGTTGTATACTTCGTCGGGCTATCCGCTCGCGGGCACGGGAACGGAACTCACGGCGATCGCATCGGTCGTGCTTGGCGGGACCCTGTTGACAGGCGGAGTTGGGTTTGTTGCTGGTACGCTATTTGGAGGGATGATTCTCGGTCTGATCGCGACGCTCATCAATTTCAATGGCTCGCTGAATGGGGCGTGGATAATGATAAGCGGAGGCCTTCTGCTTTTTCTCTTCATAGTCTTGCAACGCTTCCTCGTCGGGTCGCTGAAGCTTGGAGCCGCAAGTTAGCCTGCTAGGAGTTTCATGCCGCTAGTATCTCGTCGGTCGCCCGACTCCCCCAAACGACCCCGGCCCCGGGCCGACGTCCCGCTAAAAGCACAGGTTCGCCACCAGGATAAAAATGGGGGGACCTTTGAACGCCACATTCACGGCTTCGTGGCCAAGACTCTGGGGCGCGAGATCGTCAGTGGGGTTTTTCCGCCCGGTTCCTTGCTACCGAACGTGCCCGAGCTATGCGAGCGTTTCGGCGTTTCGCGGACGGTGTTGCGTGAGGCGTACAACCTCCTCGCTGCAAAAGCCTTGATCGTTGCGCGGCCGAAGATAGGCACGCGGGTTCGCCCGAAATCGGAATGGCACATGTTCGATCCCGATTTGCTCGCCTGGCATTTGGAGGCAGGGCAGGGACTGGCCTTCGTTTCCGACCTTTTCGTCCTCCGGAAAATTGTCGAGCCGGCGGCGGCGGCCCTTGCGGCGGATTGCCGGTCCGACGAGACGATAGAGCAAATCGCTGAGGCGTTTTCTCGGATGGAACGTTTTAGCGAAGGCGGAGGAGGACTGATCGAGGCCGACCTCGATTTTCACATGGCCATTCTGAGCGCCACGGGAAATCCGTTCCTGGCCGGTCTCGGCGGCTTTATTCACGCCGCCTTGCAAGGGACCTTCTATCTCACCTGGGAAGGCGCGGAGCGTATGCACGATGATCGTCTGCGTCAGCATGGTTTGATTCTCGCCGCCATTCGCAAGGGGTCGCCAGAGCTTGCTCGCCGGCGAATGACGGAACTGCTTCGGGATTCGCTGGAGGACGCAAGCCGGTCTTCAGCAAAGGGCAAATGAGCCCACCGAATATCCACGCGGCCACTTCGCACTCGACCCCGGCCATGAAGATGATTTTGGCGCGGGCTTTCCCGCGCGCGAACGAGGACCTAATCGTCGATCGGCTGATGTGCATCAGCCCGGAGGCGGGGCCGAACTCGCGGATAGCCAAGTTCGTGAGCGAGCTTCTCGATCGTAACGATCCGCTAATGGCGGCGGTCAACGAACGCTATTCCCCGTGTAGATTGGCCGTCTCGCGCCTCCCGCGCCGCGTCGGTTAGCGCAAGTCGCGCAGGGAAGTATTTCGTCCCGTTACGATCCGCCGCGGCCCACAAAGGCCGCTCCGAACCGTCGATCGACGGGCCGCTTGGAGGGGAGAGAGCGGTCATAGGAGCACAGATATTGCGCGGTAGTCTCACGCACCAATATGGTCGTCGGGCGGAAGATCGCCGCAATGCCTAAGCAGGTGCTTTGGCAATCGACGTCATATTCAAGAAGTATCGCGCGGAAAACGGCATCAAAATGAATTGAGCGCATCGCCGGCAGGCGAAATCCGAGGGTCAGAATAAATCTCCGCCGTCATGGACATGTCACAACAATGACGCGGAAACCATAGTGATAAATAGGAGCCCCAAAGATGAAATATGCAATCGTCGCATTGTTGCTGACATTCTCCGTTAGCGAAGCCAACGCCGTCGTTTACTGCGCCGCCGGAGCCTATCACGAAGGCTGCGTTCGTCGCCCGCCGGCGGGCGCGGCTGTTGTAGCGCCTGTTCACGGCGGTGCGGTCGTCGCGCCTGTTCACGGCGCTGCCGTCGTCGCGCCGAGGTGCCGCGTCGTGAACGGCATCCGCCGCTGCTATTGATCGCGGGCGGAGCGGACCGGTTGGTTGGCGACCGCCGATCCGTTTTCTGAGCGCTCGTCAGCTTGGCGTTACGATTGGGTCGGATTTAACGGCTAAGCGGCGTCGCAATTTCCTGCGCGCGCTGGCGAAGTCCGGCCCCTAATGGCTGGTCGCTGACCAGCCTCAAGGATTTGCTGATCAAGATTGGCGTGAAGCTCATCAGCCAGGGCCGCTTCGTCGCCTTTCGGAGTTGGGCGAGGGATCGCAAGAAACTGCTTGGCCGATATCCCGTGTCCACTCGCTAAATTTAGGCAGGCGGCGATCATGACAGCGCTTTGCGACGGTCGGTCGCACACGCTCGTCAAAACTGACATGATGCACATTTCTGCAAGGCTATACTTCGCTACAATTCGTCTCCCACCCGCACACCGGGACCTTCGGGAGCGCACCAGCGACCCGCAACGACGCTCCCGACGACGACGCTCCCGACTTGCAAAGGGAGGTTAGCGGCTGCAATCTCGGCGTCGCAAGGGCCGCCAATTGGAGAAACTCGTATGAGAACGAAGACCGCATCTCTTCGAGCCGCCGTGTGGATCGCCGCCATGGCGATCTGCGCGTCGCTTCCGGCGTCGGCCCAGCAAATCAATGGCGTTCCCGGCGCGCCCGACGCGACCATGACGCTCGACGGCAAGCAGCTTCCCGCGCCGGCCATGCCGTTCGGCGGAATCATCAAGGAAACTGCGAAAAACTCGAAGCCTTTCTGGCAGCCGACGATCGTGCCGCCGAAAGGCGCGCCCAACGTCCTGCTGATCATGACGGACGATCAGGGCTATGGCGTCAGTAGCACATTTGGCGGCGTGATTCCGACGCCGACGGTCGACCGCATCGCCAACGCCGGCCTAAAATTCACCGAGTTCCATTCGACCGCGCTGTGCTCGCCGACCCGCGCCGCCCTCATCACCGGGCGCAACCATCACGAAGTGGGCTTCGGCGTGATCGGCGAGTTGTCGACCGGCTACCCCGGCTATGATTCCGTCATCGGCCAGGACAAGGCGACCATCGGCGAAATCCTGAAGGAGAACGGGTACGCGACCTCGTGGTTCGGCAAGAACCACAACACGCCGACCTATCAATACAGCCTCGCCGGCCCCTACGATCAATGGCCATCCGGCATGGGCTTCGACTATTTCTACGGCTTCATGGGCGGCGAGACGGACCAGTGGACGCCGTATCTGTTCAAGGACCATACGCAGATCACGCCATGGATCGGCCATCCCGGCTACAATCTGATCACCGACATGGCGGACAACGCGATCAAGCTATTTGCATGGTCTGAACGCCGCCGCGCCCGACAAGCCGTTCTTCATGTATTACGTGCCCGGCGGATCGCATTCGCCGCACCAGCCGACGAAGGAATGGATCGACAAGTTCCACGGCAAATTCGACATGGGCTACGAGAAGTTGCGCGAGCAGATCTTCGCCAACCAGAAGCGCCTGGGCGTCATCCCGCCCGACACACAGCTCACGCCCTGGCCGGATGGCCAGGCCGCCTACGCCGGCGCCGCCCTGCCGAAATGGGATTCGCTCTCCCTGCTCCAAAAGAAGCTTTACGCGCGCGAAGCCGAGGTTTTCGCCGCCTACACCGCCTACACCGACCATGAGATCGGCCGGGTGATCGACGAGATCGAGGCCGAAGGCAAGCTCGACAACACCTTGATCATCTACATCGTCGGCGACAACGGCACGAGCGCCGAAGGCACTCTCGAAGGCACCTACAACACGCTGACCGCCTACAACGGCATCTTCGCATCTTCCCGAGCCCTTGCAGCTTCTGCACTATGAGGATTGGGGCTCGGACAAGACTTACCCGCACATGGCGGTGCAATGGGCCTGGGCTTTCGATTCGCCGTTCAAGTGGACCAAGCAAGTGGCCTCGCACTTCGGCGGCACGCGCCAGGGCATGGTCGTCTCCTGGCCCGGCCACATCAACGACGTCGGCGCGATGCGGTCGCAGTTCCATCATGTGATCGACGTCGTGCCGACGATACTAGAGGCGGCGGGCATCAAGCCGCCGGAGACCGTCGAACGGCATCAAACAGGCGCCGATCGACGGCGTCAGCATGATGTACACATTCGACAAAGCCAATGCGAATGCGCCCTCAAAGCGCGAGACGCAGTATTTCGAAATGCTTGGCAACCGCGCGATTTATCATGACGGGTGGATCGCGGCGACGACCCCGCCCGCGCCGCCTTGGCTGCTTGGCACCGGCAAGCTTCCCGCGCTCAATGATTATCATTGGGAGCTCTACAACATCGCCAAGGACTATTCCGAGAACGACGACCTCGCGGCGAAGATGCCCGACAAACTCAAGGAAATGCAGGCGTTGTTCCAGAGCGAGGCGGAAAAGCACGAAGTGTTCCCGCTCGACAATTCTGGGTTCGTGCCGGCTCCTCTCGCCGCGCCCCAGCGCGGTCGCCGGCAAGACGGTCTTCACCTATACCGGCGAGAACCGCCGGCATTCCCGTCGGGAACGCGCCGAGCATTCTCGATCGCGACTATACGATCACCGCCGAGGTGACGATCCCGGAGGGCGGCGCGGACGGCATGATCGTCACGCTCGGCGGGCGGTTCGGCGGCTACGGCCTCTATATGCTGCACGGCAAGCCGGTGTTCGACTACAACTTCCTCGATCTCAGCCACACGCGATGGGAGGGCGGCGTCACGGCCGAGGACCTGTTCACGCGGCCTTTGACGCCGGGCAAGCACACGATCGTGTTCGACTTCAAATATGACGGACCGGGTCTCGCCAAGGGCGGCACGGGCGTGCTGTCGGTCGACGGGCACGAACTGTCGAAGAAGACGATCGAACACACGATCCCGTTGCTGATGTCGATCGACGAAAACTTCGATGTCGGCTTGGACAGCGGCTCGCCGGTCAACGACGACTATGAACTGCCGTTCAAGTTCACCGGCACGATCGACAAGTTGACCTTCAAGCTCGGGCCGTCGCAGACGACGGAGGCCGACAAGGCCAAAATCGACGAAGGCATGAAGAGTTCCGACAACTAGGCACTTACCTCAACCCTTCACGCGTCTGGCGGCGAAAGAGGTTGAATGCCGCCCGGGTCAGGGCTTATCGACATGAAACCTCTGCTCACCCTGACTGCGATCATCGAGGCGACCACCGGGGCCGCCCTGATCGCGGCGCCTATCCTGGTCGTGAGGCTCCTCCTCGGTTCCAACATTGCCGAGGCCGCGATTCCGCTCGGCAGGATCGCGGGCGCGGCCCTGTTCGCCCTCGGCGTCGCATGCTGGCAATCGCGCGGTGATCAATCTCCGCGAGGACTTGCGATCGCGATGCTAGTCTACAACGTCGGCGCCGTCGTCATCCTGGCTTGCGCCGGCGTCCAGTTCCCGAACGCGGGCGGGCTGTTGTGGGTTGTCGTCGCCTTGCACGCTGCGATGGCTATCTGGTGTTCGACGCTTCTTCGACTTCGAGCTGCGTAAGGATCGTCAATGTCGACCTTCGCGTCGCGAATTCAAGGCGCATTTTCGAGTTGAGGCCGCACGCTAAAATGGAAGGGGGGCCCATGGATCGCTTCCGCGGACGCCGCCTTCAAAATCAATCGCGCATGCGACAATCTAGTTGCCCCTGCAATTGCAGGGTCGCGAGGTGGAAACGCAGGAATCTGCGTCCAGCGCAATCGTCGTGTCGCAGAACCGAACGCGGTTTACCGGCTCAATTTCTTCACCCGCTTCGATTTCGTCTTCGCGTTCCCGCTTATTGTTGGTCGTATGCGCGAATGCCAAGACCGGTCAACCTGCGCGCGTCGCAATCGGGGGGAAACCGGTCATGGGTCGAAGGGGGCTCGAGACCAGGACGCCGTTGAAACGTCAGGCAGTCCTCGCCAATCGCGCGTCGATTTCTGTTCTGAGCAATTCGAAGTCGATTGGCTTCGTCAGCAATCCGTCGGCGCCGCCGTCAAGGGCGCGGCGTTTGGTTTCGGCGTCGCCATAGGCGGTGATCATGATGACGGGAACGTCAGGTCGCAACGCCTTCGCCTTAGGCAACATCTCGAGCCCCGTCATCCCGGGCATGTTGATGTCCGAAAGGATCAGGATCAGCGACGCTTCCGCCGAGCCCTCGACCCGCGCGAGCGCATCGGCGGCCGACGAGGCGAAATCGATCGAGAATCGGCCGTTGCGAAGATCCCGTCGGAAATTCTGGCGGAACAGGTCCGCCACGTCGGGCTCGTCATCGACGACGAGAACAAGAACGCTCACGATTGCCCCCTCAAGGCTTCGTGCGACCGGCTCGCGCGCGGCAAGACGATCGTGAACTGGGTATAGACTCCCGGCTCCGTCGCGACTTCCAATGTCCCGCTATGCTGTTTGACGACGATGTCGTGGCTGAGCGAGAGGCCAAGCCCCGTTCCTTCCCCCGCCGGCTTGGTCGTGAAAAATGGATTGAAGATCTTGGCCTTCACTTCGTCGGGGATGCCGACGCCATTGTCGCGGACAGCAATCTCGACGGAAGCGCCGAGATCGCGCGTCGAGGCGGTGACCGTCGGCTCGTAGCCTTTGTCGGTTGCGCTCAGCCGGCGCTGCGTCGTCGCGTAGAAGCCGTTGGAGATCAGGTTCAGCAACACACGGGTCATCTCCTGCGGAAAGAGATCGGCGACGCCGGCGCTGGTGTCGAGCGACTTATCGATGGTCACTTTGAAATCGGGCTTTTCGGCGCGCGCGCCGTGATAGGCGAGGTTGAGCGCCTCCTCGACCATGGCGTTGACGTCGACGCTCGTCTGCGTTCCCGAGCCCTCGCGCGAATGCAGCAGCATGTTCTTGACAATCGAGTCCGCGCGCTTGCCATGCGTGACGACCTTGTCGAGATTGGACGCGACCATGCCGATCAGGTCTACGGCCTCTTCGCGTTGCGCCTTCTCAAACGGGTCGATCGCTATCGTCTCGCTAAGTTCGTCGAGCAATTCGCGGGACAGCGCCGAGAAATTATTGACGAAGTTAAGCGGGTTCTTGATCTCATGGGCGATGCCGGCCGTGAGTTGGCCAAGCGAGGCGAGCTTCTCAGATTGCACAAGCCGGTCCTGCGCCTTGCGGAGGTCGTCGAGCGACTGTTCGAGTTCGCGCGTGCGCGCCTGCAACTCCCGGATGAGGCGCGCGTTCTCGATCGCGATCACCGCCTGGTCCGCGAAGGTCTGCGCGAGATCAATATGACGCTGGGTGAACGAATTTTGTTCCGCGCGGCCGAGGGAAAATACGCCTTCGATCCGCCCGTCCCGCAACATTGGGATGGCCAGGAGCGCGCGGGACTTCAGACCCTCCGGCGCGACAAATTCCAGATCGACTTCAGTGTCCGGAATGAGCTCGATCTCGCCCGAAAGCAGCGCCCGTCCCGCCGTCATGGATCGCTCAGGCCGCACTTCGCGCCCGAGTAGGAAGTTCGCCATCGTGGAATTTGCGCCCGTTCCGGCCACGGCCCTGTAGACGTAATGATCGCCCTCGCGCACGCAGATGGCCCCACCAATTGCGCCGCAAAGCGAGGCGGCCGAGCTCACTAGAGTGTCAAGCACCGTTTGCAGATCGAACGCCGAGCGACTGATGACCTTCAGCACGTCGGCGGTGGCGGTCTGCTGTTTCAATGCTTCCTGTGTTTCGTTGAACAGCCGCGCATTCTGGATCGCAATTGCCGCCTGATCGGCGAAGGTCTTCAAGAGCGCCTGTTCCCTATCCGAGAAGGGCCGCGGCGGGGATCGCGACACTGCGATGGACCCCAATCCGCTATCCTCCCAGAGCATTGGCGCATAGATAAGCGACGCGCCGCCGAAGCGTTCCGCTCGGTCGAGGACGGTTTTAGATAAATTGGGCTCGGCGCGAGAATTGGGGATGCGATGTAGTCGACGTTCCCTGACGACCCGGCCGGTCACGCTTTCGGCCAACGGCGTCGCGTAGCGCCGAACCTCCTCGGCAATCGGTCCGCGCGATGCCGCCGCCCGCACCATTTGGTCTTCGCCAACGGTGAAAATGTCAATTTGTTCGGCGGCGAACAACTGTTGGCACGCATCGAGGATGGCCTCGAACACAGGCGTCGCGTCCGAAACGGACTTGCCGATCGCGTCGAGAACGTCTGCGGACGCCTTCTGCTGCTCCAACGCCTCCTTGGTCTCGTTGAACAGACGAGCATTTTCAAGTGCGATAATCGCCTGATCACGGAAGCCCTCGGCCTGCGAGATGTCGGAGGCGTCGAAGCTGCTGGGGCGGTTTCGACCCAGCGTCAACACTCCGCTTGCTTTGCCGTTCCTCACGAGCGGCATGAAAATGGCGGAATAGAGGCCCATCTTTTTCTGGACGTTGCGCTCGTGAGGCGGCAGGTCGGGGACCGACCAATCCGGCACATAGTAGGTTTCCTTGCCGAGAACGGCGCGTGAAGGAAAATTGTGGTTCCAGTCGATGGGGACATGGTCTGCGCCCCGTTCGGACTGCAAACCCTTGGGGTTCGCCGCCGCAACGGGCGTGATGATCTTGTCATGGCTAAGCATCACCACGGCGAGGTCGCATCGCAGCCGCTTCACGGCGGACACAACGATGCTCTCGAACACGGGCTGTGCGTCGGAGGGCGAGTTGGCAATGGCGCGCAGGATTTCCGACGTCGCTGTCTGGCGCTCCAAAGCTTCCTGCGTCTCGTTGAACAGCCGTGTATTCTGGATCGCGATCGCCGCCTGATCAGCGAAGCTCTGCACGAGCGCGATTTCCTTGTCGGAAAATGGCTTTGCCGGCGTCCTCGAAACGACGATCGAGCCCACGCCGCGCTCCTCCGAGAGCATTGGCGCATAGAGCACGCTGAGACCGCCTTGCTCCCGAATTTGAGCCTTGTACCGCTCGGGCAGGTCGGGTTTGTCGGCAAGGTCTGGGAAATGAATTGCGCGGCGCTCGGCGATGGCCTGACCGGTGGAGCTGCCCTGGAGCGGCGTCGCGTCGTTGCCCATGTCACTGCCGTCCCATCCCCGCTGTGCGACGCCCTTCACCATGTCGCCCTCGACGAGGTAGATGGCGACGCGTTCGAGACCAAAGAGCCGCTGGCATGATTGGAGAATGGCTTCGAAGACGGGCGCAGCGTCGGACACAGAGCCGCTGATGACCTTCAGGACATTCGACGTCGCGGTCTGGCGCTCGAGCGCCTCCTTCGTCTCGTTAAACAGACGCGCATTCTCGATTGCAATTAGCGCTTGATCGCAGAAAGATGCAGCCTGGGCGATCTCGCTGGGCCCAAAGTTATTAGCCCGCTTTCCCACCAGCGCCAGCGCCCCTATGCATTCGCCTTCGCGCAGCAGCGGCAGATAGAGCGCCGAGTTGATGCCCCACTTTTCTTGCACTGCGCGCTCGTGCTCGGGAAGTTCGACGAGCGACCAATCGGGCAGATGCACCAATGCCTTCTGCGTGATTGCACGCGAGGGAAAATTGGCCTCGGGATCAATGGGCACGCGGACGGGCGCGCGCCCGACTTCGGGATCCAGGCCTTCCGTTGTCGCAGCGGCCACAGCGAGGAAAGCGTCGCCCTCGCAAAGCACGACAACCGCCACTTCGCAGCGCAGCACGCGCACCGCGGTCTCGACGATCCTGTCGAACACTGGCCACGAGTCCGTCGGCGACTCGCTGATGACCCGCAGGATCTCGGAGGTTGCGGTCTGACGGTCTAGCGACTGTTCGAGGTCGCGTGTCTTCGCCTGAACTTCCTCGAAGAGGCGCGCATTCTCGATCGCGATCACGGCCTGATCGGCGAAGGATTGGGTGAGCTTAATCTGGCTCTCAGTGAAGGGATCGGGCTCCGGGCGCCCGATGCTGAAAATTCCCACAAGCTCGCCTTCGCGCATCAGGGGGACCACGACGATCGCGCGATAGCCGCCCAATCGGGCCATCGCCGGGTAGGAATAGTCTGGGTCGGACCAGGCGTCTGAAAAGTGCGCGATCTCGCCTGCCTGCGCGGGTCGCCGAATATGCAGAGGATATTTTACCGGGATGGAACTGCGTCGCGCCTCGCGCTCGAAGGATTCCGGCAACCCGAATTGCGTCGCGAGCCGGCAGACGCCGCCGTCCCGCAAGTGCAGCGTCGCGAGGGATGCGCGGCATAGTCTGGCCGCGGCCTCCAGGATCGTCGAAGCGGCGAGATCGAGATCGAACGCCGAGCGGCTGATGATGTTCAGCACTTCGGCCGTCGCGGTTTGCTGAGCAAGCGCTTCGTCGTGTTCCGCCGATTTTGCCGCTAGTCGCCTCTCCAACTCGGCGACGCTCCGCTCAAGTTCCGCGACCCTATCGATATGTGCGCTCATGTATTCCCGCCCATTTCGGCCCGCGTCGGCAAAAGCATGCTGACTCCGCCCCAGAGACGCCAGCCGAGGCTCGGATTGTCTGATAATACACAATCGCGCTGGTTGGGATATGCTTTCAGCTGGCCGCGGCGGTGGCCGCGATCGCCAATTGCGATCCCGGGTACTGCGGTACGCCATGCGGAAGTCGACCTCGCCGGGTTTCAAATTGCGGGTCCGAACGACCGGTTTGGGTCGACTCCGGCCTGTCGACGGGGGACGATGCGCCAGGTTTCAGCCGCTTGGATAACGACCGGGCAGCGACGGTCTCCAGTCACGCCGGCCTATCAATCGAAAATGGTCAAGTGCAGCTCCGAACTCGGCGCTCGCAAAAGTTTCAGGCAGTGTATTGAATGCAGATCGGTGTTAGACTTCCGTTCAAAACCGTCCCGATCCAAAACGAGCTTTTGCCTGTGGCCACGAATGATTGTTGCAGTTGCAAATGTAGGTATATCTGCGGCTGAAGAGAAGCCGTCGATTTCTGCTGCGGCCGTGCGAATGCGTCGAGACCGGGCGAGACGTCGGAAGGACCTCCGGCGCCTCACG
>CAWEID010000017.1:0-36391 GCA_963809055.1 uncultured Pseudomonadota bacterium
AGCAGGTCGTATGCGGCGCGCCCAATGCCCGCACCGGCATGAAGAGCGTTTTCTCGCCTGTGGGAACCTATATCCCCGGCAAGAACATCACGCTCGCCAAGGGCGTCATCCGCGGCGTCGAATCCAACGGCATGCTGTGCTCGGAAGCCGAACTCGAACTCTCGACGAACCACGACGGCATCATCGACCTGCCCGCCGACGCAGCGATCGGCGTCGCCTATTCCGCCTATGCCGGCCTCGACGATCCCGTCATCGACATCAACCTGACGCCGAACCGGCCCGACGCGACCGGCGTCGCGGGAATCGCGCGATCTCGCCGCGGCCGGCCTGGGAACCCTGAAGGACCGCGCGCTGAAACCCGTCGCGAGCGGCTTCGACTGCCCGGTCGGGGTCAAGCTCGACTTCCCGCCGCAAGACAGGCGTCTCTGCCCCGCCTTTGCATTGCGGATGGTGCGCGGCGTCAAGAATGGGGCCTCGCCGGACTGGATGCAGAAGCGCCTGCGAGCGATCGGCCTGAGGCCGATCAGCGCGCTCGTCGACATCACCAACTACGTCACCTTCGATCGCGGCCGGCCGCTGCATGTGTTCGACGCCGCCAAGGTCTCGGGTTCGCTTGTCGTGCGCCGCGCCCGTGCCGGAGAGAGCGTGCTCGCGCTCGACGGCAAGACCTATGCGCTCGACGAGAGCATGGTCGTCATCGCCGACGACAAGGGCGTCGAATCGATCGCCGGCGTCATGGGCGGCGAGCATTCGGGCTGCGACGAGAATACTCGCGACGTGCTGATCGAAAGCGCGTTGTGGGACGCCGCCAACATCGCTCACACCGGGCGCAAGCTCGGGATCGTCACCGACGCGCGCTATCGGTTCGAGCGCGGCGTCGATCCCGATTTCTGCGTCCCCGGCGCTGAGCTGGCGACGCATCTCGTTATGGAATTCTGCGGCGGCGAGCCCTCGCGAATTGTTGTCGAGGGCGACCCCGCCAAGCCGCGGCGTGAGATCGAGTTCCCTTATAGCGAGGTCAAACGGCTGACCGGGCTCGATATCCCCAGTCCGAGGGCCATGCGATCCTTGCGCGGCTGGGCTTCGAAATCGCGGCGGCAAGGCGATCGTGCCGAACTGGCGCCCCGACATCGACGGCAAGGCTGACATCGTCGAGCAGATCGTCCGCATCGCCGGCCTCGACCGCGTGCCCTCGACGCCTCTGCCGGGCATCGACACAGGCGTGCCCAAGCCGGTGTTGACGTTGCTCCAGAAGCGCACGCGTCTGGCCAAGCGCACGCTGGCGGCCATGGGCCTCAACGAGGCGGTGACCTGGTCGTTCATCTCCAAGCCGCACGCAGACCTGTTTGACGGCGGTGCGGCGGCGCTAGCGCTCGCCAACCCGATCGCGGCTGATCTCTCCGACATGCGCCCGAGCCTGATCCCGGGCCTTGCCGCCGCGGCCGAGCGCAACGCCCGTCGCGGCCGGAAGGACGTCCCCTTGTTCGAGGTGGGCCAAATCTTCCTCGGCGACGGCGAGAACGACCAGCGCATCGCCGCCGCCGCCGTGAGGCGCGGCATGGCCAAGCGGCATGGAGAGGGCCGGCACTGGACCGGCGGCGGGAACGTCGACGTCTACGACGCCAAAGGCGACGCGGTCGCGCTGCTTTCCGCTCTCGGCGTCAATTCCAATGCGGTGCAGATCGTCCCCGGCGGCCCGGCTTTCCTGCATCCCGGGCGCTGCGCGACGCTGCAATTCGGACCGAAGAACGTCGCCGGCTGGTTCGGCGAGCTGCACCCCAGCGCGCTTGAGGCGCTCGACGTCGAAGGGCCCGTCGTCGCGTTCGAGATCGTGCTCGACGCCATCCCAGCGCCCAAGGCGCGCCCGACCAAGGCCAAGCCGAAGCTCGAGCGCTCCGAATTCATGCCGGTCGAGCGCGACCTTGCCTTTGCCGCGCCCGAGGCGACGCGCGCGGGCGATATCCTCAAGGCGGCGCTGAGCGCCGATCGCGCGCTGGTCGCCAAGGCGGACGTGTTCGACGTCTATCGCGGCCCCGGCGTGCCCGAGGGCCAAAAGTCGGTCGCGGTCACGGTGACGCTGCAGCCGAAGGAGCGCACGTTGACGGACGCGGAGATCGAGGCGACAGTCGCGAAAATCGTCGCCGAGGTCGGCAAGAAGACCGGCGCGACCCTGCGCGGCTGATCGGAGCTTCCTTGCGCGCGGCGCTCGCAATGTTGGCGTTCATGTCTATCGGCGCCTTGGCCCGCGCGAGCGACAATCCCGCTTGCGCGAAATTCGAAGACCCGCTCGCCTATAACGCCTGTCTCGCCAAGCTCGGCCCGCAGGCCCATGCGACCCAGGCGGCGCCGGAGCCGGCGGGCGAGGCCAGCGGCCCCCAACGCGCGCACGGCGGCGGCGAGATCACGCGGCGCAAAAATGGGCGCGTGCATATGGAGTTTTCGATTTCGCATTGAGGCGCGCATCGGCGCCCGGCAATAAATTCGCCCACGCGAATGCGGGGCCCGACCGTCGGCGCAACACTCGGCAGTTCGTCGCGCGGGCGCGGGGGCTTCCGGGAAACCCGCCGGAGACGGGCGTGACGCGGCATGGCTTGGCGCCTGTTGTATTTGCCCGGAATCGGCTTGATGCTGCTGCGGTCCGCCTCTCGCCGCGCTCTTTCGGAGAGAGGGCCGGGCGCCGCGAATTCCCCGGGAATCCCATGAGCCAGCATCCTGCCCTGCCCTATCTCCGCAATTCCGAAAAAGGCAAGGTCGTCACCGCGGCCGAGGCGGTGAGGCTGATCCGCAGCGGCGACACGATCGCGACAGGCGGCTTCGTCGGCATCGGCTTCGCCGAAGAGATCGCCATGGCGCTGGAGGAATTGTTCCTGGCCAACCAGGGCGAGACGCCCTACGCCCAGGGCAAGCCGCGCGGCCTGACGCTGGTCTACGCCGCGGGCCAGGGCGACGGGCGCGACCGCGGCCTGAACCATTTCGGGCACGATGGGATGATCAAGCGCGTCATCGGCGGCCATTGGGGCTTGGCGCCGAAACTGCAGCAACTCGCGATCGCCAACCGCGTCGAAGCCTACAATCTGCCGCAAGGCGTTATCACCCACCTCTTCCGCGACATCGCCGCGAACCGGCCCGCGCATATCACGCGCGTCGGCATGGGCACTTTCGTCGATCCCCTCAACGGCGGCGGCAAGCTGAACGAACGCACGCGCGAAGACTTGGTCGAGCGCGTCGACCATCGGCGGCCAGGAATGCCTGCCTACAAGACCTTTCCGATCCATGTCGGCATAATCCGCGCCACGACCGGCGATCCCGACGGCAATCTGACGATGGAGAAGGAGGCGTTGACGCTGGAGGCGCTAGCCATCGCAATGGCTGCGCATAATTCGGGCGGCATCGTCATCGCGCAAGTCGAACGCGTCGCCGAAAGCGGCAGCCTCAATCCGCGCCAGGTCAAGATCCCGGGCATCCTCGTCGACTGCGTCGTGGTCGCCAGACCTGAAAATCACTGGCAGACCTTCGGCACGCAATACAATCCCGCCTATAGCGGCGAGATCCGCATGCGGGCGAGTTCGCTGCCGCCCATGGCGATGAGCGAGCGCAAGATCATCGCGCGCCGCGCCGCATTCGAGCTGAAACCCAACAGCGTCGTCAATCTCGGCATCGGCATGCCCGAAGGCGTCGCCGCTGTCGCCAATGAAGAGAAAATCATCGATCTGATCACACTCACCGCCGAACCCGGCGTGATCGGCGGCGTGCCCGCCAGCGGCATCGACTTCGGCTGCGCGATCAACACTCAGGCGGTGATCGACCAACCCTACCAGTTCGACTTCTATGACGGCGGCGGACTCGATGCGGCCTTTCTCGGCCTCGCCCAGGTCGACAAATCCGGCAATCTCAACGTCAGCAAGTTCGGCCCCAAACTCGCCGGCGCCGGCGGATTCATCAACATCAGCCAGAACGCGAAGAAGGTTGTCTTCGTCGGCACTTTCGCCGCCGGGCGTCTGCAGGTCGCGACTCGCGCGACGGCAAGCTCGTCATCGTCAGCGAAGGCAAGGCGAGGAAATTCGTGGATGAGGTCGAACACGTCACTTTCAGCGGCGTCGAGGCGATCAAACGCGGCCGCGGCGTGCTCTATGTCACCGAGCGCTGCGTGTTCGCGCTGCGGTCTGACGGCCTCGAACTGACCGAGGTCGCGCCCGGAATCGACATCGAGCGCGACATTCTCGCGCTTATGGATTTCAAGCCCTTGATCCCGCGCGACCCGGTGCCGATGGACGCGCGCATCTTCAGCGAGGCGGCGATGGGTCTGCGCGACGACATGCTCAGCATCCCGCTCGATCAGCGTTTCACTTACGACGAGGCGCAAAACCTTTTCTTCGTCAATCTCGAGCGGTTCCCATTGCGCAGCCGCGCGGACATAGAAGGCATTGAGCGCACCGTCGAAAGCAAGCTCGCCCCGTTGGTCGGCGCGTCTACGCGATCGTCAACTATGACAATTTCTCGATCGTGCCCGAACTGCTCGACGACTATTCCGCGATGGTGCGCGGCCTGACCGACCGCTTCTATTCCGGCGTCTCGCGATACACCACGAGCGGCTTCCTGCGCATGAAGCTCGGCGAAGCTCTGGAGAAGCGAGGCGTCGCCGCTCATATATTTGAGAGCGCAGAGGAAGCGCGCTACGATCTGGCGCGGCTGGACGCGGGGAAAGCATGAGGCGCCCTCGTCGCGACCTTCCGCAGGAAGAATATGCTGGCGCCTCGGGAACCGCCCATCGCGCCCGTGCCGACGGCGCCGCGCGGCCTTGCCTTCTCTATCTCGCGTAGCCATGAGCCGGCGTTCGGCGAGAACAATCCGCAAATCGCACGTGGGTTAAAGTCGGAGCGACTTTAACCATCACACACGCGTTTCGATGGCTTGGCATTGCCAAATTCGATGGGCGGCCCAATAATACATTTAGAAATTGTTAATATTTCACCCTCCAAGGCGGCCGAGTATTCCTTGGCGAGCGAATTTCGCAAATTCATGGATTACAGACCGTAAAAACTGCCCGCCTCGCCTGTTAACTACTGTTTTTAGACGTGAAAATGGCTTTGCGGGCGAGCCTGTGGGGAACGAAGCGACGGATAGGAGCAGAAGTTGCCTGTGGAAACTGCGAAACCCGCCGCCGTGGGGCGGAAGTCAAACCGGATCGAAGTGCTCGACGGCTACAGAGCGCTGGCGATATTGGCGGTCCTCGCCTTCCATTACACCACAAGGTGGGCGGCGCCCTTCAACTCGCCGGCCCATTTCCCCGCGGGCGCGATTTTCGACGGCTTCACTCCATTCGAGTACGGCTGGCTCGGCGTCGAGTTCTTCTTCGTGATCTCGGGCTTCGTAATTCTGATGACGCTCGAAAATTGTCGCAGCATCGGCGAATTTGCGCTTCGGCGATTTGCGCGTATCTGGCCAGCCCTGGTCGTCGCCGCCACCATGACCACTTTGGTCATGAGATTGATCGGTCCAAACGATTGGGTCGTAAGCAGGTATGACTATATAACAAGTATATTTCTCATTCACCCTGAGATCATGTCATTACTTATTCATCATCCCAATTTACACTGGGTAGATGGCGTCTATTGGAGCCTGTGGGTCGAAGTGCGATTTTATATACTTGCGGCGATATTGTATTTTGCCGCGCGAAAAAATTTCATCAAATACTGGCTCATTTTGCAGTTGACCACGACCGCAGCGGAATCGATTGTATATTTCACTCATTCGTCCGAAATATTCACCTTGATGAAAGTATTTGTGTTCCCTCAATATCTCCCATACTTCACACTTGGGGTCTGCATATATGAGATATATTTCGTAGGACCCCAGCGCAAGCTGGCCATGTTTGGAGCTTTGGCGGTCGCGTGCATCATTATTTATAGCGCAACGTTCCACCTATATTTTTATGAAGACAAGGCCGCCGGGCCATGTGTCGTCGCCAATTTGAGTATTTTCGCACTATTTGCGCTTTTTGTGATGAATAACCCCATCGTCTTCATCTTCCGTTCGCGCCCGATGGTGGCTTTGGGCCAAGCGTCCTATTCGCTTTACCTGATACATCAGAGCATCGGCATCGCGATCATGAAAACATGCGTGGACTGGGGCGTCCCTTATTTTGTAATCTTGCCGCTGACGATCGGCCTAGTGATCGTCATAGCGTTCTTATTGTTCCGTTATTTAGAGCTTCCGGCGAGAGCATGGATATCTCAGCAAGCTCGGCGCCGACGAGAACGCGCTGAGCCCTA
Organism: uncultured Pseudomonadota bacterium; assembly: GCA_963809055.1. Classification (GTDB taxonomy): domain Bacteria; phylum Pseudomonadota; class Alphaproteobacteria; order Rhizobiales; family Beijerinckiaceae; genus Roseiarcus. The sequence continues at coordinate 6,273 of CAWEID010000017.1, forward strand.
TGTCAGCGGCTACAGAGCCTAACGCTGGGCGCCCCGCCGCTCGTCGGTTTCGCCTGCGGATTCCTGACCGATGGGCAAGTCCGTGCGCGCGGTCGCGCGACATATCCGTCTGGCCGCGGCGAAGCCGCCCATCTGTCCATGCGACCGGGACATCCTATTTTGCGCCGACACAGCCGTCTCGCTGTTTTCCAGGGATGGAGGCGCTGCAAAGAACCGCGGTTTCAGCGGGTCATGGAAGGACTCGCGGCCGAAGCGCGGATGCTCGAAATCGATTTGCGCGGAGCGATCGAACCGGGGCGGCTTTTGCCGCATTGTTCATCCCTACCGCTTTATCGATCGGATCGATTTGGGCGTTTTCGGGCGCTGGCGTGATGAATTTTTCACGCGCCAGCCATTTGATGCGTCGCTGGGGCGACAGGGACCGACGACTCGGGATAGTGTCCCAGTGAAGGCGGAATTCCGCGTCGCGTAGCCGTGCCGGACATGTATGCGCTACTGCTGGCGCTGAATTGGGGTTGCGGGCGAATCCGCTGATTTTCGTAGCGCACTAGCCACCCCTCGCGCCCGAAACTAGAAGCGCCCGCTCAACTCGCGCGGCGGCCGGAGATCTCCACGATGCCATGTGGCGAACTCGCATCCTTTTTCTTCGCGGGCGCGTTTCTCGTCAACGCGATCCCGCATTTTGTCAGCGGAATCATGGGGCGGCCGTTTCAGAGTCCGTTCGCAAAGCCGCGCGGCGTTGGTTTGTCGTCCTCGACAGTGAACGTCCTTTGGGGATCGGCGAATTTTGTCGTCGCCTATGTCCTGGCTTGCCGGATCGGAGATTTCGACCCGCGCGCCACGCCCGATGTCGCCGCGCTCGGGGTCGGCGGGGTACTCACCGCCTTGATGCTGGCGCGCGCCTTCGGACGCTTCCACGGCGGCAATTCGCCTGACGAAACGGCGGCGGGCGGCCGGTAGTGCGCCGCCCGCCGTTCGCCATCAGTCTTCCGGCGCGAACACGCGGAGGCGATGACCGTCAGGATCGAGCGCGACGAACGTGTGGCCAAATTCCATCTTCAGCGGCGACTGGGCGATCGAGAGCCCGCGCGCGCGCCAGTCCTCGAAGGTCGCCTGCACCGCCTGCGCATCCGCCACCGTGAACGCCACCTCTCCGCCGCCAACGGGCGTCGCCTCAGGTTTCACGGTGCGCCTGGACCATAGTCCCAGCATCACCCCTTCGGTCAGCGGCAGCATCGCGAAGGTTGGCGAGGCCTCGATCGGCGATCGGCCGAGCAGGTCGGCATAGAATTTGGCGCTGTCGGTCGGGTTGTCGACATAGAGCAGGACAAAGCTGAAATCTTGGCATCTGATGGTCTCCTCGTTGAATTTGCGACGAGGAGACGGTAGCGGGGCCTGCTGCCAGATTTTGTCAGTAGTGTTTTTGGACGGGCGTGATCGGGCCCGTCTCGGAGCTCAAGCCGCCATACCGCTGGCCAAGGGTTCAAGACTGAGGGGGCGCGCCCGCAACGGGCGCAGACGATGCTTGTCCCGCCGGCCTCGTCGCCAACCCCGCACTAACCCGGAACGGCCTCCGCCAACCGCCGCCACCAGCTTTCGTCCCAGTTCCAGTTCGCCGCCGGCGAGGGCGATGGCAGCAGCCATATTCGGGTCGCGCCGATCGTTTCAGGCTGCTCGCCGAAATCCGCGTCGCGGCGCAAGTATCGCCGCCCCGCGGTCAGGCTGGTGAAGGCGATCGCTGTTGGCCGAACGCGACGGATTTTTTCGCCATCGCCAGGCAAGGTCCCTGCCCGAGCGCGCCGGCGGGCAGTTCCTTGTCCATGCCGCTGACCGTCTTGGCGATGTCGGTCAGGCCCAGCCCAAAATGCGGCAGCAGAGCGTATTCGGCCGGATCGATCAGCCGGGGCGTCAGCCCGACGCCATACAGGGTGCGCCAAAACTTGTTCTGGGGATGGGCATAATAATGACCGCGCCTGGCCGAGACGGTGCCGGCGGCTGTGCCGCAGAACACTATGCGCAGGCCCGGCGCGAGCACGTCCGGCAGGATTGGCCGCGTCGCCATCGCGGCGTCAGATGGTCTGGTTATACGCGCCGACCTCCGGGTTCTCGCGCAGGACGCCGTCGACCGCCTTGAACATTTCGCGCATCCGCCGCTCGGAGACGGGGCTTTCGACGACCACAACGAGTTCGGGCTTGTTCGAGGAGGCGCGCACCAGCCCCCAGGTGCCGTCCTCGACGGTCACGCGCACGCCGTTGACGGTGACGACGTCGGTGATCTTCTGGCCCGTCAGCAAATCGCCCTTGGCCCGCATCGCCTCAAAGCTCGCCACCACGCGGTTCGCGACATCGTATTTGATTTCGTCGGCGCAATGGGGCGACATGGTCGGAGACCCCCAGGTCTTTGGCAGATCGCGATAGAGATCGGCCATCGACTTGCCGGGGTTGCGATCGAGCATGTCGAGCACGGCGATCGCGGTGACGAAGCCGTCGTCATAGCCGCGCCCGACCGGCGCATTGAAGAAGAAATGGCCAGACTTCTCGAACCCGGCGAGCGCCTTCAGATCGCGAACGCGCCGCTTGATGTGGGAATGGCCGGTCTTCCAGTAATCGACTTTTACGCCTTGCGCGATGAGCGCGGGATCGGCGGCAAACAGGCCCGTAGATTTGACGTCGACCACGAAAGTCGCGCCCGGATGCAGTTTCGAGAGATCGCGCGCGAGCATGACGCCGATCTTGTCGGCGAAGATTTCCTGCCCTTCATCGTCGACGATGCCGCAGCGGTCGCCGTCGCCGTCGAAGCCGAGCGCGACATCGGCGCCGCTTTCCTTTACCGCCGCCGCCATCGCGTGCAGCATGTGGAGGTCTTCGGGGTTCGGGTTGTAACGCGGGAAAGTAAAGTCAAGTTCGCAATCGAGCGGCACGACCTCACAACCGAGCGCCCCTAACAGGCGCGGCGCGAAGGCGCCCGCAGTCCCGTTGCCGCAGGCCGCGACGACCTTCAGCTTTCGCTTCAACTTCGGCCGCTCGACGAGGTCGGCGATGTAGCGGGAGGGGAAATCCTCGACGAAGCGATAACGGCCGCCCTCGCTGTATTTGAACGCCCCGGAAACGACGATGTCGCGCAGGCGCGCCATTTCTTCGGGCCCGAACGTGACCGGCCGCGCGGCGCCTATCTTCACTCCCGTCCAGCCGTTGTCATTGTGCGAGGCGGTAACCATCCCGACGGCGGGAACGTCGAGCGCGAACTGCGCGAAATAGGCCATCGGCGTGATTGCGAGGCCGATGTCGACCACTTCCACGCCCGCCGCCATCAGGCCTGACATGAGCGCATACTTGATCGACGAAGAATAGGAGCGGAAATCGTGACCCACCACGATGCGCTTGGCGACCCCGAGTTCGCCGAGCAGAGCGCCGAGCCCGAGCCCTAGCGACTGCACGCCCATCAGGTTGATTTCGCGCTCGAACAGCCATCGTGCGTCGTATTCCCGAAACCCCGTGGGTTTGACAAACGGCGTTGATTCGTAGGCGTAGCTGTTGGGCTGAAGATCGTTCCGCGGAGTCGGAAACAAGGGGGCCTCGCGAGTTGAATGGGCGCGCCCCGGTCGGCGGCGTGCGTGTCTGTCGTCCGCACTATAGCGGCCAGGAGCGCTAGCGGAAACAGGCGGAAACGCTCGCGATCCGTTGCGGCGCAGGTCGCGCCTCGGGTTTCGCTCCGCGCTCTACTGGCGCAGGATCAATAGACCGTCGCGCTTTTCAACGCTCGTCAATCTGTTGAGAAAGTTCGAACCGAGCAGGTTTGGGTCCGGCCCCGAGCCTGGGGCCAGAACGACCGCGGGAACGTCGCTCATGTATATCGAGCCGAGACTGATGTTCTTCAGCATCACCACGGTCGCGGGCCGGATGCCATTGGCGGTTTGCAGTTTGATTTGAGGCGCGTTGGGATCGGCATGAACCCCGGCCCGCGCGGCCAGATCGGCCGAAAGCGTCACCATGGTCGATCCCGTGTCCACCAGAAGCCTGGCGGATTCTCCTTCGATCAAGCCGTCGACCCAAAATTCGCCGTGAGAGTCCGGGGCGATCGTCTTCTCGCGAAAACCGTCCTGCGACGTTGGACTCGGCGGGGCCGGAACGTGAACGAGCAGTGGGGCTGACGCGCCCGGGCTTACGGGTTTGCCAGACGCAAGGGGAGGCGAACTCGGCTGACTTCTGCAAATAGGGCATGAAGGTCGGGGCGGCCAACACGACCAACAAGGCGGAGCCGGCAAAGATCAGGGCGTTCTTGAGCATTGTTACACCGCGGCCACGCGCGCCGGCCTGCCGGCGACGCTTGCTCGGTATTTTCCTTAAAATTTCAGAATAAATTGTAAAGGCGATCGTGAGGATTTGTAGTCAATTGCAAGTTCGTCGACCCGCCCTATGGGAAGACGGGCGAATTGGACCCGCTCAACCCGAAGCTGTCAGCCTCCCGAGAAACGCGTAGCGACGGTAGAGGGGCCAAAACGCCAACTCGAGTCCTCTTTCTCTCGCGAATTCCGCGAGTTCCCTCTCCAGCGTGACGCGCGGGCGCACATCGAAAAGTTCCAGCCACGAACGCAGCAGGATTCGAAAGGCGATAGGCAGCGCCGCCTGGTCGCCGAAATCCACGATGTGCAGCGACCCGCCGGGCGCCAGCAGGGTTGCGGCCTGAGCGACTGCGTCCCGCCAGGGCGGAATCATCGAAAGCGCGTAAGAGATGAAAATTCGTTCGAACGCGCGCACGCCAAACAGCGTCTGCGGATCAAAATCCGTCGCGTCGGCCTGCGCCACCGCGATTCGCGTTTGAAGACCCGCGCGCGTGATTTCGGCCCGGGCGGTGGCCAGCATCTGCTGGGAAATGTCGACGCCATAGGCCCGCACGTCCCGGTACCGGCGCGCCGTGCAAATGAGGTTGCGCCCCGTCCCGCAGCCGATCTCGAGTACGCTGGCGCCCGCAGGCGGGGCTAACCCCGCAATGAGTTCATCGCGCCCGAGCAGATAGAATTTGCGCGTGATGTCATAGATGTGTCGCTGGCGGCGGTACATCCGATCCATCAGGCCGGCTGCGCCGGTCGCTCCGAGGCTAGCTTCGGACATAGAGCTAGTTTCGGACATAGAGATGGAACGCCCCGTAGATCGAAGAGCGGTCGCGCTCGCCCAATTCCCGCGAACGCACGGCCTTATAGGCGAATGCCTGCAGGATCTCCTCCGGGATCCGGCCCGGCAATAGCCGCTCGTCGGCCGCGGTCCGGAATATCACCCGCGCGCCGGGCTGCGCGGTGCGAAGAATCTGCCGCCAGAGCGCCGTGAGCGTCTCGTCGTTCATCCAATCCTGCGCATCGAGCAGGACATAGCCGTTCAGGCTCGCTTCGCGCTGCGACGACAAAAACTCGGTCAGCGACCCATGATAGGGTCGTACGCGATCGGCCCGCGCTCGCACAAACTCGAAATGTCGCGCCTGCAAATAAGGAGGCAGGCTAGGATCGTCGGCTTGGGCGTAGCTGCGCGCAAAGGCTTGCCAGGCGAAATAATTGTCGCCGACCGGAAAGTCGCATGCGAGCTTTTCCACCCGGCGCTTCAGCACCGAGGCGATGCCGTCAGGGCCGTCGCTCGCAAGCGCCTGGTATTGCGAGGGGGGGATGCCGAGTCCGTAGAGCGCGGAAGGTCGCCGCGCCAGCCATCGCACGAATCGCTTCTCAAACAGGGGAGCGATCTCGCGCTCGAAGGCCAGGCGCTGCTCCGCGAGCGTGCGCGCCGCCAGCACGGCGTCGAGCCGCTTGCCGTAAAGGCGCGCGACGACGTGCCCGGCGCCGATGAACCGTCCAAGCAAGCCGTGTCGATAGAAATTGCGCGCGAAGGCATCGATTCGCCGGCGCCCGTCCAATCCTCGCGCGCCCCAATAGGAGCGCGTGGCCTCATCGAGGCGCGGCCGCAGCTTTTGGTCGTACAGCGCGAGATTTTCGCGTCTGTCCGCGCGGCCAAAAAACGCGAAGAACGCGGCATGATCCGGCAATTCGCGCAAGGCGCAGATTTTGAGCCTGTTGAGCGCGATATGCGCGCCATTGAGATCGACGGCGATCACTTCGGCCGGATCGGCGGTGAGATAGGACAGCACGTTGCACCCGCCCGAAGCGATCGCCACGATTCGGTCGGTCGGCTGAACCTGCAACGCTTCGAGATCGACGATCGGATCCTCCCAGATTTGCGGATACACGAGGCGTCGAAAGGCCAGAGTGAACAGGCGCTCCTGCAGGCCGCGGCGAGAGAGCGGCCGGTGTCGGTGAACCGCAGCGCGAAGCGAGCGGTGGGTGGCGCGCTGGACCGTCTGCGCTGTTCCGAGCATGATGGCGCCCTCTGATTATTCGATGGGCGCCCCGAATATGAGAGTCGCGTGACAAACCCGTGACGGGGTCGCTGCGCTGGCGCAGATTTCGCAGTTCGCCTAGGAAGGCGTCATGGTCAGCGCAGCCCCTATCGAACGCGATCAAGTCGACGGCGTCGCGGTTTTCGCCGGCGCCGCCTTCGCGCTCGGCCTCGGTCTGATTGCGGCGTTGGAGCGCGTCGGGGCGCCCGACGGTTTCGTGGAAGCGCTCGGCCCGTTGCTCGCCTTCCTCGGCCTGGCCGTCGTCGGCGTCTCCACTCGGGCTGCGAGCCTGCCGGACTTTCTGGCGGCGCGACGCTCGACGCCGTCGTTCTATGGCGGGCTGGCTCTCGCCGCGGCGGCGGCGGGCGCGGCTATCGGCGAAACGTCCGACGCGAGCAACTTGATCTCGTTTCCCTGGCTTGGGATGGCCGGCGGCCTGGTCGGCGCAGCGCTCATCGTCGCGACGAGCATTCGCGCCGCCAACGCCAGCGCCATCGCCGACGTGCTCGCGACCCGCTATCCCTCGCCTTTGACTCGCGCTGTTTTCACGCTCGTCCTGTTCGTTGCAGGTCTGTTGACGACCTTCTCCGGTTATGCCCTCTCGACCGACGCGCTTTCGCTCGCATTAGGATCCAGCCGGCGGCTGGCCGAGGGGATCGTGATGGCGTCCCTCTTCGTCTCGATCGCTCCAGGCGGGCTTAAAGGCGCGTTCTGGAGCGACGCGGCGAGCGGAGGCGGCGCGCTGCTGATTGCGGGCGTCGGCGCGGGGCTGGCGGCATGGACCGCTCCCGCGCCTTTGGCGCCGCTCGAAAGCGATCTGCACGCCGTCGTCATCGCCCAAGCGACTGCGGCGGTCGCGCATGCGCCGGCCACATTTGTGGAAATCGCTTTCGCCTTGGCGCTCGCAGGATTTTTTGGGTTTACGGCTCCCGCGATCGGGGCGGCCTCCGCCGGAGACGCGCGGCGGGCCGGTTGGATCGGGATCGCTTTCGCAGGCGTGGGCCTCGTTTGCGTCGGGGTCGCGCTCCCTTTCATCCGTGATTCCGCGGGCGGACCCTCCACACCGCCAGAGCGCTGATCGCTACGGCGACTTGGCTTCCCGCCTTGACCCTCGCTCGCGCCGGCGTGCTCGCCGCGGCGCGCTCGGCCGGACTCGATCTCGCAACGGCCTATTCTCGGCTCACGGTGCTTTCGAGCCGCCGCATCGCGCTCATCCGCCTGGGCATCGCCGTCACGATCGCGCTCGCGGCGCTCGCGGCTCATGCTCATGTTCTGGCGCCCGGCCGCGCGCTCGACCTCGCCCTCGCGCTCGGGCTCGCATTCGTCGCTCCTTCGCTGGCGCTCGCGCTGTTGCTGCCCCAGCGGGTAACCTCGCTTGCAGGGTTTACGGCCCTGGCGGTCGGGGCGGCGACCCTCGCCGCCGTCCACTGGAACGACATGCAGGCGCCGGTCGGCGCTGAACTCTGGAACGACGCGTTGGTCGCCTCTCTCGGCTCGCTCGCCGCGGGAACCTTCGCCGCGCTGATCCTGCCAAACCGGCGACGGCGGGCGTTCAATGCGCATTCGGACCCGTTCGCCGACCTGCCGCTCGATCCCCTCGAATGAACGTCAACCGACCAGGCGCTTGCGAGCCGCTTCATGGAGCCGGCGATCGCCGGCGGCGATGATTCGTCCGCCCTTGGCGGCATCCTCGCCGTCCCAAGTCGTGATGACGCCTCCCGCGCCCTCGACGATCGGCACAAGCGCGACAATGTCATGCGGTTTCAGATTTGTCTCAACGACGAGATCGACGAAGCCCGCCGCAAGCGCGCAATAGGCGTAGCAATCGCCGCCGTAACGCACCAGCCGCGCGTCCTTTTCGAGCAGACTGTACCGGGCGCGGTCCTCGTCGTCGCAAATCAGCGCAGGATTGGTCGTCATGATGGTGGCTGTGGATAGCGACTCGCACGGTCGGGTATGCAATGTTCGGGTCGCCCATTCCGTGGGGGGAGCGTCGCCCCGGCTCACGCCGAGCGTGCGAAGCTTGGCGCGCTTGCCGTCTCCGGAATATCGTTCGCGGGTGAACGGCTGCGACATCATCCCGAAGACAGGCCTTCCGCGATGGGTCAGACCGATCAGGCTGCCCCAAGTCGGCAGGCCCGAGATGAAGCTTTTCGTGCCGTCGATCGGGTCGAGCACCCAGACATATTCCGCGTCGGGACGATCCTGCCCATATTCCTCGCCGATGACCCCGTGAGCGGGAAAGGTTTGAGATATCAATCGGCGCATCGCGAACTCGGCGCCCCGGTCCGCCTCGGTCACCGGATCAAACACGCCGCCGCGGGATTTGTCCTCAGCGCCGATCGCGCTCCGGAAGAACGGCAGAATCACCTCGCTCGAAACTTGCGCGAGCCTGTCCACGAAGGCTGCGAAATCGACGGCCGTCATCGGACGGCCCTCGTCGGGGAGCCCAAAACCGCCGGTTTGTCATGCAGGTGACGCATACCGGCTATGTCTGATGCACGGAACGGACCGTCAACGAGCAGATTGGACACATGTAAACCATTGGATGACATTGGAAATTTTTCGCCTGGGAGTACAGGCGCCCCTCAGCCCTGTGGCAGAAACGTCGCACTGGCGGCTAACTCCACCGCGGCGCTCATAAATATCTTGCATTTGATGCGCTGCAAGTCGATATTATTGCGGTGCGGCATGACCTGCCGCATATGCCCTCCTTGGGCGTTTCCTCCCTAAACTCAGGCCGCCGTGGCGACATGGCGGCCTCCTTTTTTCGGGCCCGAGCTTCTTCGGCTCGAAATCGAGTTCGGCGCCGGTCTGGAATTATTCGGCCGCCATCCGGACTCCGCCCAGTCCTTAGTCCGCGCCGCCAGGGCCCGAGCCATCTCGAGCAATGCTCGCGTAAGCGCCTGCGCCTTTTCGAGTTTCCTGATCGAACGCTCATCCATATAGAGCGCGCGGTTGATTTCAAGCTGCACCGCATGTCTGGCATAGCTCGGCTGGCCGTAATATTCTGTGATGTAGCCGCCGGCGTAGGGCTTGTTGCGCCGAACGATCAGACCTGAACCCCGCAATGACGCCTCGAGCGTGTCCACGATCCAGCCCGCGGCGCTGGAGCCGAAGCGATCCCCGAGCACGATGTCGCAGGCCCCGACGTCGGCCGAGGTCGAAGGCATGGAATGGCAGTCGATCAGGACGGCAAAGCCAAATCTCTTGCTCGCTCGGTCCAGGAGTTCCGCCAGGCAGGCGTGATACGGCCTATGTAGCCTCGCCACCCGGGCCAAGCCCTCGGCCACCGGCATCGGCCCGCGGTAGATCGGCTGTGCTTCCCCAACGACCCGAGGGATCGACCCGAGGCCGGCCGCCACCCGCAACGACCGCGTATTGGCGAAATCCGGCAGCCGACCCTCGAACATCTGCGGATCGAGCTCATAGGGCTCGCGGTTGGCGTCGAGATAGGCGCGGGGAAACCGGGCCCGAAGCAAGGGAGCCCCGATCGAGACGCATGGCGCGACCAATTCGTCGACGAATGCGTCCTCGGACCGACGCAACGTCTGCGGGTCGAGCCGAGACGCCTCCAGAAAGCGCCGCGGGTAGACCGAGCCCGAATGCGGCGAATTGAATACGATCGGCGTCCCGAGTTCAAGGGGCTCCACCACCTCGAACGGCGGATCGAGTTCGCCGTCCACCGCCCATTCCTCATCGCGCATACCGTCGAGCGCTCCAGGACTGTGACCCATGCGGGCGTCCCGATCGCCCGCCAAAAGATGATAGACGCAAACGCCTACGCGCGTAAATCGCCGTCGCCTCCACAATTGCGTTGGATTCGGCCGTCGCTTTCACTCGTTTTTTACTCTAACCTGTGACCTTCGAGCGAGTCACCGAGGACTCCCAATGAATGCGCCGACCGAAACGAACGCCCGTATCCTGCTCGCCGAGGACGACAACGACATGCGTCAATTCCTCGTCAAGGCGCTGCAGAATGCCGGCTATGCCGTCGCTTCATTCGACAACGGACTTTCGGCCTACAACCGTTTGCGGGAGGAGCCTTTCGAGCTGCTGCTGACCGACATCGTAATGCCTGAAATGGACGGCATCGAGCTTGCGCGGCGTGCGACGGAACTCGATCCCGAAATCAAGGTCATGTTTATAACCGGATTCGCGGCGGTTGCGCTCAACCCGGACAGCAAGGCCCCGAAGGACGCGCGCATCCTTTCCAAGCCCTTCCATCTCAGAGACCTCGTCAACGAGGTCCAGCGCCTGCTGCAGGCGGCCTAGGCGCGCGAGTCACCTCGACCGCAACCTCGTTGCGGCGAAACATCGGCAGCGTCCACGGCGGATCATAGAACCAGTTGATCGGCTCGCCGAGCGACCGCCAGGCGCTCGGGGCGAGAGTCGCCAGCAACTCGCGTTGTTTGGCCCGCATCGCATCTCCGTCCCGCGATCCCGAGAACCTCAGCACCGCATAGGTCATGGCGGGGATGACCTGCAGACGAACCGCCGGGTCTTTCGGGGCGGGCAGATCCGAAATCTGGCGATATTGGGCGGGCATGAAGAACTGGATGCGCCAGGCCCCGGCTCCCGCCGCGACCTGCGCCACCGCAGCGGTCATTGCAATTCGTTCCGGCGTCTGCTGCACCGGCGCGGTCATCTCGATCGAGGCGCTTTTTGCATTGGCGCCGAAAATGTACCCGGCGAGCCTTCGGAACCCTTCGTAGCGCCCCTGCTCGTCCCCCCCGACGACCTCGGTTTCGGCGGCAATTCGCTCGCCATATCGGCGGATTTCAACATCTCCGATCCGCTGGATCACATCGAAATGCGGCTCGGGCGCGCCGGCCCGCACGCCCACGGTAGCGCCTAGCGTCGCCAGAGCCGCGACGCCCACGCCGAGTGCGCGCTTCCACATGTTCCATTCTCCTGCATGTCTTCCGTGAGCCGGCTCCACGCCGTCGAATATCGCATGTGGCCTATGTAAGGTCGCCGGCGTCGCGCGCAATCCCCGCCCTCGACAGGTCAGGCGCCTTGCCCGGGCTCGCGCGGCGGGCGACAGTGGGTAATTCGAAAACGCAGGAGGGAGGCGCCGTTGCGTCAGATGGCATGGGCGTGTGGGCTGGCGCTGTTCGTTTCGGCCGGGCCAGCCGCCGCCGACGGCTCGAAACTCGACGAAATTCTCAAGCGCGGCGTGTTGCGGGTCGGAACGACCGGCGACTATCGCCCGTTCACCGCGCTGGACAAGGCGAGCGGGCCTATTCCGGTTTTGACATCGACCTGGCCCAATCGCTCGCCGACGCGCTCGGCGTCAAAGTCGAATTCGAGGCGACGAGTTGGCCGACCCTCGCTAGGGATTTCGAGGCCGGCGCTTTCGACATCGCGATGGGCGGCGTTTCGGTGACGCTGGATCGCGCCAAGAAAGGCTTCTTTTCCATTCCCTATTTGCGCGAGGGCAAGACGCCGATCGCGCGCTGCGCAGACGCAGCTCAAATATGAAACCCTGGCGCAGATCGACAGGCCCGAAGTCAGGGTCATCGCCAATCCCGGCGGCACCAACGAGCGGTTCGACCGGGCGCATCTGCATGCGGCGCAAATCGTCGTCTATCCCGACAATCTCACGATCTTCGACGCGTTGGCCCAAGGCGGCGCCGATCTGATGATTACCGACGCCTCGGAGACCCGGTTCCAGCAGAAACTGCACGCGGGCGTCCTCTGCGCGATCCACCCCGACAAGCCATTCGACTTTGCCGAAAAGGCCTATTGGATGCCGATGGACCCGCCGCTCAAGGCTTTCGTCGACCAGTGGCTGCATCTGTCGATGGAAAACGGCGGCTACGCCGCGATCTACGCCAAGTGGTTCGAGTAAGACGGCGCGCGCTGGGGAGGCCGGCCGGCTCACCCGGGCTTGTGGCAGACGGCCTCGATGTTGTTGCCGTCGGGGTCGAGCACGAAGGCGCCGTAATAATTGGCGTGGTAGTGCGGCCGCAGGCCGGGCGCGCCATTGTCCCGTCCGCCTGCGGCGAGCGCGGCGCGATAGAAGGCGTCCACCTCGGCGCGCGAGTTCGCCGCGAACGCGACATGCACGCCGGTCGCCGCGCGCCTGCCGCTCCCGATCCAGAAGAACGGCTTGCCGTCCGAACCGAACCCGGCATGCGCGTCGGCGCCGGTTTGCTCGGCGGTCACTTCCATCTGCAGCGAAAGCGCGAGCGGCGCGAGCGCCTTGCGGTAGAACGCCTTCGAGCATTCGAAATCAGAGACCGCGAGGCCGAGGTGATCGAGCATTCCTGCGCCTTCACTTTCGCCGCAAGCGACGGCGAGTTGAAAGTGGAAGGCTAGCACGGCCGGTCGCCAAAGGGAGGCGCCAAAATGGCTCTGCGGCCCCGCGACGGCCGATCGCGAGCCCGCTATGTAGTTTTTTCGGTGGCGTCGCAACCAAGCCTCGGCCAAGATAGCGCCGCCGTTCCAGATAAGGCTCGCCCATGAACCGCCGCGCCCTCGCTTTGCTCAGTTTCGCCGCCATTTTCGCCGCTTCCGCGCCTGCGCTGGCGGACGACGCGTTCACGATCGGGCTGATGAACGACCAGTCCGGCCCCTATGCCGATCTCTCCGGCCCCTCCTCGATCCAGTCCGTCAAGATGGCGATCGAGGATTTCGGCGGATCCGTCCTCGGCAAGAAGATCGAACTGCTGGTCGCCGATCATCAGAACAAGGTCGACGTCGGCCTCAACATCGCGCGCGAATGGTATGACTCCAAGGGCGTCGAGACGATCTTCGACATCACCAATTCCGGCGTCGCGCTCGCCCTCGTCGACCTCGCCAGGACGCATCACAAGCTCGTCATCTTCGATTCCGCCTCCTCCTCAGACCTCACCGGCAAGGCGTGCTCGCCCAACACGTTCCAATGGAACGCCGACAATTGGTCGAACGGCGTCTCGCTGATGCGTCTCCTGATCCAGCAGAAGCTCGACACCTTCTATTTCATCACCGCCGACTACGCCTTCGGCGTCTCGCTGGAGGCGGATGCGCGCGCGGCGATCGAGAAGGCGGGCGGCAAGGTGCTCGGCGCCGTGCGCGCTCCCCTCAACACCGCCGATTTCAGCTCTTATCTCCTCTCCGCGCAGGCCTCGGGCGCCAAGGTCGTCGTGCTCGCCAATACCGGCGCCGACCTCTCCAACGCGCTGAAGCAGGCGAGCGAATTCGACATCAGCGAGCATCAATATATCGCGACGCCGATCACCTACCTCAGCGACGTCAACGCGGCGGGACTGAAGATCGCGCATGGGCTGACGTTCATGCAATCCTGGTATTGGGACCTCGACCCCTCGACGCGCGCCTTCGCCAAGCGCTTCTTCGATCGTACGCAGCGCATGCCGAACGACAACCAGGTCGCGCTCTACTCGTCGGTGCTGCATTATCTCGAGGCGGTCAAGGCGGTCGGCGGCGACGACGCGGAGGCGGTCGCCAAAGCCATGAAAGCCGCGCCGATCCATGACGTCTTCACTGCCGACGGGCATGTGCGCGAGGACGGCCGCGTCACCTACGACCGCTATCTGATGAAGGTCAAAGCGCCCGCGGACTCGAAATATCCCTATGATTATCTCGAGGTGATGGCCAAGATCCCCGCCCAGGACGCATTCCGGCCGCTGGGAACCACGGGCTGCCCGATGACGCAGAATTAGCGGCGGGTCGCGGCCGGACGCGCTGCGCCCTGCGGGATGAGCCGACGGTCGCCGAGGGACCGGCTACATTTTCTCCCGCGCGATCCGCCAGCTCCGAACTTCAAATGGCGTCAGGTCTGCCGGCGCATCGCGCGCCATCGGCTCTTCCATCAGATTGAGCGGGCCGCTTGCGCGCCAACCCGCCGGCGGCTCGAACGCAAAGGCCCCGCGCGCGCCGGCGGGTTCATAGACCCGCAGGATCAGGCCGTCGCCATCCTCGGCGGGTTTGAGCGCCGACAGCCCGGCTTCGATTCCCGCGATCTTCAACGGCGTCCGCAGGCCCTCGGCGAGGCCCGCGCCGCGGGCGGCCAGCAACGGCTGATTCAGGTCCTCCGCCTCCTCGCGCACGCCGCCTTCGCGCCATCCGCCGGCGTGCGGCATCAAGGCGTAGGTGAAGGTCTGCTCGCCTTCGTCGGCCAACGGATCGGGATAGACGGGCGAGCGCACGAGGCTGATCCCGAGCATATTGTCGAGCACGTCATGGCCGTATTTGGCGTCGTTGAGGAGCGCAAGTCCGAAGCCGGGTTCGCTAAGATCGATGAAGCGATGCGCGGCCGCCTCGAACATCGCGGCTTCCCACGACGTATTGCGATGGGTTGCCCGCTCGATCAGGCCATAGGCGCATTCGAAAGCCGCGCGCGACGACGCGCACCGCCGCCGGGCGTGAGCGAGCGCAGCAGCACGCGTCGATCGCGCCAGTCGATATGCGTTTCGATATCGAGGCGGCGCCCGTTGGCGGCCAGGCGCAAGGTTTGCGTCACGCGCGAGGCGCGACAACGGCGGGCGATCCGCAGGGCCGCGAAATGGGGGCCGGTCTCGGCGACTTCAAGGCCTTCGAGCTGGAGGATCCCTTCCCCGCGGCGGCGATAGTCCTCATCGATGTCCCAGGCGTCCCAGGAGCGCGGTTTGTCCTGCGGATAGGCCCAGAGTTGATTGCCGCGACCGGCGAGCGCCTCGCGCCCGGTCGGCTTGTGGACGAGGCTCGCGATCGTTCCATCGTCGCCGAGTTCGACCCGCAGATGCGCGTTCTCAAGACTGGCGCGGGCCGACCTCCAGCCCCGCCGCCGCGCGCAGTTTCGAGCGGTCGAGCACGGCGACGCCGAGCGGCGCAAGAATGACGTCGGCGCGCGAAGTCCCCGGATTCGCGCGAGCGCAAACGCAGGGGACGCGCGGACAGCGAAGGATTGACGACGACGAGCGGGTCGGCAAGCGGGCCCTTCGGCGCGCCCGCGACGATTTCGGTCATCGCGCGAGCCTGAACATCGCGGCCCGCCGTGATGACGGCGTCGAGTTCCTTTTCCGCGTCCTCATAGACTTCACGGATGCTGGAGCCGGGCAGGATGTCGTGAAATTCGTTCTTGAGCACGCCGCGCCAGAGCGGCTCGAGACTGGCCGGCGCCGGCGCGCCCATCAGATGCGCCAGACAGGCGACCGCCTCGGCGGCGATCAGCGCTCGCTCGGCGGCGCGATGCTTGCGCTTGACGCCGCTCTGCGTGGTCAATGTCGCGCGATGCAATTCGAGATAGATTTCGCCCGACCAGGCCGGCAGTTCGCGCGACCGCGCCGTGGCGTGCGCGCGTAGGAAAAAATCCCTCACACTGTCCCAGCGCGCGCTCGGCAGCACGGGAAAATCGCGCAATTGCCGCTCCCGCTCGATCATTTCGGGCGTCACGCCGCCGCCGCCGTCGCCATAGCCGACCGCAAGCAGAGTTTCATTGTGATCGACCTTGCCGCGGAAGTTGCGCCAAGTCGGCGCGAGCCCGTCTGGCCTGACCTTGCCGTTGTATCCGCTGAGCGGATTGTCGAAAGTGTGGGCAAGCACCCGGCTGCCGTCGAGGCCCTCCCACCAGAACAGGTCGTGCGGGAACCTGTTGCTCTCCGACCAATTGACCTTGATCGTGAAAAAGCTGTCGATCCCGGCCTGTCGCAGCAGTTGCGGCAGCGCGGGCGAGAAGCCGAAGCAATCGGGCAGCCAGCAGACGGTCGAGCGGGCGCCGAAACTCCGCTCGAAATAGCGCTGACCGTAGAGCAACTGGCGCGCGAGGCTTTCCCCGGTCGGCATGTTGGTGTCGGGTTCTACCCACATGCCCCCGATCAGTTCCCACTGACCCGTCGCCACCCGGCGCTGGATGCGCGCGAACAAGGCCGGATCGTCGCTTCTCGATCTCGGCGTAGTAATGCGCGGTCGATTGATTGAAGCGGAAATCGGCCGAGCGCTCGATCAGCGACAGCGCGGTATGGAAAGTTCGGCGCAATTTCAGCCGCGTCTCGCGATAGGGCCAGAGCCAGGCCAGGTCGATATGCGCATGGCCGGTCAGAGCGATATTTCCGCGCGGCGGAAAGCGGCGCTGGAGAGCGGCGAGCGCGGCGCTCAACCTCAGAAAGGCCGCCTCGGCGCTCGCCCGCTGGGCGGCGTCGAGGCCTGGCGGATCGGCGCCGATCTCGGGCAGTCGCCAGATGGTCTGTTGCTGGCGGGAAGGGGCGATGCGCGCGATGTAGTGCGGAGTGTGCGACGGCCAGTCGAGCGCGCGCAGGGTCTGTTCGGCCGCCTCCAGCATATGCGGGATCGCTTCTTCCTCCTTCAGCGCGTCCACCGTCTCCGCGATTTGGGTCAGGAGCAGATGCAGCCGCTCGACGCCGAGGTCCACCCAAATCAGCGCCGCGCGGTTGAGCCTCGGGATCGCGCACGGGCTGGCCGAACGGCAGCCGGGCGACGCTTTCCGTCAGGATCGCGAACTGCGCGAGCGCAGCGGAAATTCTCGTGATTAGGGTCGAGGCCAAAGCTCTCCTCGCCGCCCTCGCCATAGCTCAGCGTGAGCAGGCTCTCGCCGCCGACGTTCGAGGGCGAGCCGGACCTCGTCGATCGGCCAGGTCTCGGGCGCTTCGCCCCTGGCCTCAAAACGCACGACGCCCTCGCTGCGGGGCCAGGGCGCGCCCAACTCGATCGCCTCGCCGTCGAAAGTCCAGCCGCCGATTTCCCGACTTTCCCTCACCCGCCAGTGCGCGAGTTCGCCCAGACGCATGTTCAGGCGCTCGAGGCGCTGATCAATGGAAAGCGGCATTTGGCGTTCCCTGGCTGCGGAACTGTCCGCCAAGCAACGCTAATCCCCCGCTCCAATTCGGTCGAGCCGGGCGCCGATAGCTAAGGTTAACATAATCTTTCGCTTGTCTGTACAGGGGCTTATCACAGGTCCGGGCTTCGGCGCGGCGCGTTCGGCGTCTCGCGTCGCAACGTCTCGCCGGGATTTTCGCGCGATTGCGTGGCGCGCTCCTCTTGACGCCATTGCGCCCTGCCCCTATCTCAGCGCCGGCCGTTAGCACTCTCGTAAAGCGAGTGCTAACGGCGCTTCGCAAGAGACCAAAGTCCGGCGTTCCACGTCGGCGAACTCGAGACAGGAAGCCTATCACATGAAGTTCCGTCCCCTGCATGACCGCGTCGTCGTCAAGCGCCTCGAGGGCGAGGAGAAGACGAAGGGCGGCATCATCATCCCGGACACCGCCAAGGAGAAGCCGCAAGAGGGCGAAGATCATCGCCGTCGGACCCGGCGGCCGCGACGAGAGCGGCAAGCTGATCCCGATCGACGTCAAGAAGGGCGACAAGATGCTGTTCGGCAAGTGGTCGGGCACCGAAGTCAAGATCGACGGTCAGGACCTCCTGATCATGAAAGAATCCGACATCATGGGCGTGATCGGCTGATTTGGGGGCGAATGGGGGAACGGCGAACGGGGCCATCCCGATTCTGCGCCAAGTCTTCCTGATCGCCGCTCGCAATTCGCTATTCGCCCATTCGCAAATCAAGGATTAACTCAACATGGCAGCCAAAGACGTACGTTTTTCCACCGACGCCCGCGACAAGATGCTGCGCGGCGTCGACATTCTCGCCAACGCGGTGAAGGTCACGCTCGGCCCCAAGGGCCGAAACGTCATCCTCGACAAGTCGTTCGGCGCTCCGCGCATCACCAAGGACGGCGTCACCGTCGCCAAGGAGATCGAGCTCGAGGACAAGTTCGAGAACATGGGCGCGCAGATGGTGCGCGAAGTCGCCTCGAAGACCAATGACACCGCCGGCGACGGCACCACGACCGCCACGGTGCTCGCCCAGGCGATCGTCAAGGAAGGCGCCAAGGCCGTCGCGGCCGGCATGAACCCGATGGACCTGAAGCGCGGCGTCGACCTGGCCGTCGTCGAAGCCGTCAAGGATATCGCCAAGCGCTCGAAGAAGATCAAGGACAGCGCGGAAGTCGCGCAGGTCGGCACGATCTCGGCCAACGGCGACAAGTCGATCGGCAAGATGATCGCCGACGCGATGCAGAAGGTCGGCAACGAAGGCGTCATCACGGTTGAAGAGGCCAAGAGCCTGGAGACCGAGCTCGACGTCGTCGAGGGCATGCAGTTCGACCGCGGCTATCTCTCGCCCTATTTCATCACCAACGCCGAGAAGATGGTCGCCGAGCTCGAGGACGCCTATATCCTCATCCACGAGAAGAAGCTCTCCTCGCTGCAGCCGATGCTGCCGGTTCTCGAAGCCGTCGTGCAGACCGGCAAGCCGCTCGTCATCATCGCCGAGGACATCGAGGGCGAGGCGCTCGCCACGCTCGTCGTCAACAAGCTGCGCGGCGGCCTGAAGGTCGCGGCGGTCAAGGCGCCGGGCTTCGGCGATCGCCGCAAGGCGATGCTCGAGGACATCGCGATCCTGACCGGCGGCCAGATGATCGCCGAGGACCTCGGCATCAAGCTCGAGAACGTGAACGCTCCAGATGCTCGGCAAAGCCAAGCGCGTCCGCATCGAGAAGGAAAACACCACGATCATCAACGGCGCCGGCAAGAAGGCCGACATCGAGGCGCGCGTGGCCCAGATCAAGGCGCAGATCGAGGAGACCACCTCGGACTACGACAAGGAGAAGCTGCAGGAGCGTCTGGCCAAGCTCGCGGGCGGCGTCGCGGTCATCCGCGTCGGCGGCGCGACCGAGGTCGAGGTCAAGGAGAAGAAGGATCGCGTGGACGACGCCCTCAACGCCACCCGCGCGGCGGTCGAGGAAGGCATCGTCCCGGGCGGCGGCGTCGCGCTGCTGCGCGCCAAGGGGGCGGTCGCCAAGCTCAAGAGCGAAAACGCCGATGAGCAGGCCGGCATCAACATCGTCCTGAAGGCCCTCGAGGCGCCGATCCGCCAGATCGTCGAAAACGCGGGCGGCGAAGGCTCGATCGTGGTCGGCAAGATCTCCGAGAACAAGTCGCAGACCTACGGCTTCAACGCGCAGACGGAGGAGTTCGTCGACATGCTCGAGGCCGGCATCATCGACCCCTCCAAGGTCGTTCGCACGGCGCTGCAGGACGCGGCTTCGGTCGCCGGCCTGCTGATCACGACCGAGGCGATGGTCGCCGAACTGCCGAAGGACAAGCCTGCGGCTCCGATGCCCGGCGGCGGCGGCATGGGCGGCATGGACTTCTGATAGTCTCTACAGGCGTTTTGGAAAGGGCGGCTTCGGCCGCCCTTTTTGTTTTCACGTTCGCCCGTTCGCCCGACGCGGACCCGAATTCCTGGCCCGGCCCTGTGCGACGGGCGACGCTCCAGGCCGCCTCATGAGCGCGCAGTTCGAGGATGGCCCGTTCGGTTCGCGGGAGCGCAGGACGATGCCCGCCGGATTGGGTCGCAGACAAGTCCGCGGCGCCTGCGCCAAGCCTTGTCGACGGCGCGAGGCGCGCAATCTCGAGATCGAGGCGCCGGAAGCCCTCCGCCCGACGTAACGTCAGGCCGCGGCGACCGGCGCATGGATTTATAAAATTATCCACAGGCGTTTCGGAAAAGGCGGTTTTGCCCGCCCTTTTTGTTGCGCCCGATCCTGATTTCACATATCTGCTAACTGGGATTCACGATTCGAGGATGAACAATCGTGAGCATCGGCGCAAAGATACGACTGGACGGCCGCTTCGAGGCTTTCGTCGAAGGCCTGATCGCCGAGGGCTATTATTCCGACGCGGACGAGGTCGTGACCGCCGCGCTTCGGCTGCTCGAAATCCAGGAGACGCGGCTCTCCGCCTTGCGCCGCGCACTGATCGAGGGCGAGAACTCGGGGCCGGCGGCGCGCTTCGACTTCGAAGACTTCATCGCCAGAGCCCGCGAGGCGGAGGACGCAATCTGATGGCCTCCTATCGCTTGACGCCGCGCGCGCAGCAAGACATCGCCGAGATCTGGAAGGCCACCGCGGACCGCTGGAGCGCCGGGCAGGCCGCTTTCTATCTGCAGCAAATCCAGGGCAGCATCGACGTCGTCCTCGAGGACTTCGCCAAGGCCCGGCCCTGCGACGAAATCCGCAAGGGCTATTCCAAATTCAGTTCCGGCTCCCATGTCGTGTTTTCACGGCATGGACGAAACGGAACCGAGGTGGTGCGCATCCTGCCCAGCCAGATGGATTTCGAGCCCAACAAGTAGAGCGCTCGGGGCGTAGCCGCCCTTTCTCGCTCGGTCCGTCATGCTCGCTAGGGGCGAACGCCGGCGTCGCCGGGGCAAAGACGGATGTCCGCGACCGCCGCGACAATGAAAGCAAAACCGACCTTCTGCCGCGCAGTGCAGCCAAGCGCCGCCCCCCGACAGGCCCTCTGCGTTTCGCAAGCGAAACGCAGACTTCGCTTGCGAAACAATTCCATTTCGTTTGCCCCCTCGCAACCCCCTGAAATCATTCAGCCACGAAATCCGCCATTTCGCGGTTTTGTGGAATATCAGAGACTTGAGCGCCGTTTTATTCCGCGATTTTTTTGCGAAACTCGCCGCCCGCATTCTCCCCTCTCGACGCGCAGTTGTGGTCAGAGCGATTCATAAATTCGCAATATATGATAGCACGAAATTGTGTTTTACACAATACGACGACGCAATTTTGACAGTCGAGCCGCGATCGCGCGAAGGGCGAACCGACGGCGCCGCCCCCGGACGATCCCGATGAGCGCGGCGTCGGGGCAGGCTCCGCGCGCGACGAAGGCGAGCGATATTTTCTGCATCAATCGCTGTCGACGCCCTGCGCCGACGTCATCGCGCCCACGGCCGCCATTTCGTCCGCCAAATCGGCGGCGCGGACGCCGCCGGTTTCGTCCAACGCAAGATCTGCGCCCGACCTTGCGCTCGCCGCTGGCGATCGCGGCGGCCGAGTTCGAGCGCGCTTTCCCCATCCTTGACCCGGAGCTGACGGAAGTCGGCGCTTGGCGGCCCGTCCCAAGACATTCGCAATGGCCGCACGCCAAGCTTACCAAGATTTCACCTAAAGCCGCGTTTTCGCGCCTTCTTTTGCCCGGCCGGGTCTGCTAGTGCGCATGCGTCGCCTTTCCGGCCCCTCCTTCAGGTTTCCCCGCATGCGCACTTTGAGCCTAGCCGTCTTCGCGCTCCTCGCCTTCGCCGTGGGCATGGACAAATCGGACACCTTGACGATCATCATCGGCCTCGCTTCGGTGGTGGGCGCCGTGGCCTCGCTGCCGTCCTTGAAGCTCTCGACGTTCCTAAAGTTGATGACGGAACTGTTCGCCGCCGAGACCGTGCTGTTCGGCCTGGCCGATCTGGTCAACGTGCTCGGCTATTGGCCGGAGGATTACAAGGACTATGCGCTGCCGCGCTATCTCCCGCTCGCCACCGCCATGTTCGTCATCGTTTTGACCGCGATCTACAGGCTGGGTCTCGTGAAACGGATGATGACGATTGCGGACCCGTTCTTCGAGGCGACGACGCCCATTCGGTTCCGGCCCGCCTTATTGCCGGCCATCACGATGAGGCAGAGCTGGTACGCGCGCGCCTGCGTGGTGTTTCTCGTCCTGATCAACCAGTTCCAGGTCGCGATCGGCGTCCGGCTCAACTTTTTCCAGAACGACTTCGGCAACGCGATCCAGGTCGCCGACGAAGCCCATCGCGTCGCCTTCTGGTACCAGTTGATTTACGTCTTCTTGCCGCTCGCCGCCATCGTCATCACCTCCGCCGTCATCGAATATTACGTCGCGGCCAATTTCGTGCTGCAGTGGCGGCGCTGGATGACGGCCTCCTACACCACGCGTTGGTTGCTGCATTCGATGCACTACAAGCTCGCGCTCGGCGCCGACAGCGCCGACAACCCCGACCAGCGCATTTCGCAGGACGTCGGCGGGTTCATCAATGGCAGCGGCACCGGCTCGAACTCGGGCAACGCCGGCATCTACAATTACACGATTCAGGCGATCCAATCGGCGACCAATCTCGTTTCGTTCTCGATCATCCTGTGGGGCATTTCCAAGGGCATGAGCGTGCCGTTCTTCAATTTCGAGCTTCCCGGCTTCCTGTTCTGGGTCGCGGTGATTTATGCCCTGCTCGCCACCGGCGTAACGCAAATGATCGGCAGCCGCCTGTCGAAGCTGTTCTTCCATCAGCAGCGCGTCGAGGCGAACTTCCGCTTCGATCTGGCGCGCATTCGCGAGTACAGCGAGCAAATCGCTCTGTTGAAGGGCGAGGAGCGCGAGATCGACCGCGCCGCGGTCGTGTTCGAGGACGTGTTCACGACGATCCAGCGCATCATCCGGGTGCGCACCTGGCTGGCCATATTCACCCAGTTCTACGGCCAGATCTCCAACATCATCCCTTATGTCGTCGTCGCCCCCTATTATTTCATGAAGAAGGTGAGCTTCGGACAGTTCAATCAGGCCGCCGACGCCTTCAGCAACGTCAACGGATCGATGAATTTCTTCGTCGACCGCTATGTCGGACTGGCCGATTTCAGCGCGACCGTTAACCGCCTCACTTCCTTCGACGAAGCTTTCGCCAGGGCGCTCGCCAAGGACCGCGACCTGCCGCATATCATGACGAAGCCCTCGACCGGCGAGGCGCTCGCGATCCCCGATCTTGAACTCGCATTGCCCGACGGGCGCAAGCTCGCGCGCGTCGGCAATCTCGTGCTCGTGCCGCAGGAATCGGCGCTGGTGGTGGGTCCCAGCGGCGCCGGCAAGTCGACCCTGTTCCGCGCCATCGCGGGTCTGTGGCCGTTCGGCTCGGGCGAGGTCCTGCAGCCGGCCTATGCGAAACTGATGCTGTTGCCGCAGCGGCCCTATATTCCGATCGGCCCGCTGCGCGACGCGATCGCCTATCCCGCCCCGAGTCGGTCGTTCCCGGACGACGCGCTGCGCGGCGCGCTCGTCAAGGTCGGGCTGCCCGCGCTCGCCGGGCGCCTCGACGACAGCGACAACTGGCAGATGCGGCTGTCGGGCGGCGAGCAGCAGCGCCTCGCGGTCGCGCGCGCCCTGCTCGCGAAACCGGATTGGCTGTTCCTCGACGAGGCTACCGCCTCGTTGGATGAAAAGAGCGAGAGGGATCTTTATCGCGCGATCCTCGACACGCTGCCGACCGCGACGCTGGTCTCGATCGGCCATCGCTCGACGCTGGCCGAATTCCACAAGCGCCGGCTCGAGTTACAGACCCACGCGGGCGCGCCGGCCACGTTGACGGGTTGAGCCGCAATTGCAAAACGGCGCATGAAGCCCGGCGCGCGCCGCATTCGCGCTGAGGCGCGCCAATGACGGCGCGCATCATCACAGCGCTCATGCTGTCGCGCGGCCGCGGCGCGAGTTCGCCCTAGCTCGTGCGCAAATGCGGGGAGACGGCTCTAGAGCGACCTCGCCAGTCGCATCGCGCCGCGCGGGCCTTTGATCACGAGATCGCCGTTGACGAGGTCCCAGGTCGGCGCGCCGAGCAGCGCCGAGAGGAAGCCGTTCTCAATCGCCATCGTGTCCTTGTCGCACTGCTTCTTGGTCATTGCGTATTGCCCGACCGCGAGGTGCTGATCCTTGATCGGATACATAACCGCCGACCAGGAATTGCAGCCGCCGAAGCCGGAGCCGTGCAGGGCGCCGTCTATTTTCAGGCTGACGTCGAGCCCGGAGGGGACCGGCTTTCCATTGAGTTCGCGCAGCGACCAGGTCTGGTCGAGCGGGAAATTCTTCTGCAGCGGCGGCATAGGCTTGGGAGCGTCCTCTTCGTCCTTGGTCCGCATCTGCGCCTGAGCCGAAGCCGCGGCCAAGGCGAGGACAGCGACCATGGCGAGCCGTAAAATTGCGCGTTCCATGCTTCCTACCCTCAGGTGTGTCGCAGACGCGGCGAGACTCGCGCGCGCTGCGCAATGGGCGCGGTATAGCGAGCGACCCGGATCGGCGCAATCCTCGCTCTCAGCCGCAAGCCGCGACGATGATTTTTGCAGTTTTGTCGCTCCGCGGCCCCTTGCGGGCCGGCCAACCGCTCCTACATCCAGGGAGCGCGGGCCCCTTGGGGGACGCGCGGCCGTCTGCGTCGCCAAAATCGGGACGCGCGGCGTTCATGTCGCTTCATCTGGAGGATATGTCATGTTGAACTATGATTTTTCGCCGTTCTATCGCTCCACCGTCGGTTTTGACCGCCTGCTGTCGTTGCTTGACAAACATGCGGGCCCCGACGCCAACGGCCAAACCTACCCGCCCTACAATATCGAACGCACCGGCGAGAACGCCTATCGGATAACGCTCGCCGTGGCCGGCTTTTCCGAGAGCGAACTGACTGTCGAGACTCGCGAGAACACTCTGACCGTGCGCGGCGCCAAGGAGACGGCGCAGAAGACCGATTCCGAGACGCGCGAAGTGCTCTATCAGGGCATCGCCGCGCGCGCTTTCGAGCGCCGGTTCCATCTGGCCGACCATGTGAGCGCCACCAAGGCGACTTGCCAGAACGGCTTGCTGCACATCGACCTGGTGCGCGAAGTGCCCGAGGCTCAGAAGCCGCGCACGATCGCGATTCAGACCTCCGGCAAGACGATCGACGTCGAGCCGAACAAGCAGGCGGCGTAAGTCCCCGTAGGAGCCGCAGGCTCGCAATTGGAGCGCCCTCTTTGAAGGGCGCTCTTTTTGTTCGGGCCATTCCTGCAGCCGAAAGCGCGACTGCTTGCGCGCCGCGCCCTCAATCCAGGGGGTTCACCGGCAAATCGTTCACGGCTTTGGACTTCGAGTTTTTCTCGGGCGCCGGAACGGGCTTGGCATCAAGTGACGGCTTCGCGTCGACAGCCGGCTTGGCCACGTCGGCCTCGACGGTCTTGGGGGCCGGCGCGGCGGCGGCCGGCGTCGCGGCGACGGGAGGTGCGGCTACGCCGCCCGCTGGGGTGGGAGCCGCCGGGTTCGGCGGCGCGGCCGACGTCGACCCGGGCGCCGCTGCGCCGACGTCAGGTTTCCCTTCCGCCTTGGGGGTCGCGATGGGCGTCGCCGCCGGCGCGCCCGCGTCGCCGGCGGGCGCCGTCGCCTCCGGCCCCACCGAGGCCGTCGCCGGTTCCGGCGCCGCGTCGGTTGGCTGTTTCTTGGCGACCTTCGGCTTTGGCTTGGGCTTGTCCGAATTCTTGGAGATGCTGGGCATCGCGGGCGACGGGTTGATCAGATCCATGCGCGCCATTTGCTTCGGCTTGGCCGGCGGCCGAGCGGCGGATTTATCCGCCGGCTCTTCCTGCGTCGCCGTCCGGGGACCGGCATAGGGGACATCGATCATGGGACGAGGCGGGTAGCCCCAGGCGCCGGCGGATTCGCGTTCCCGCCGATCCCCGCCTTGCGCGTATCGGCGGTCGTCGCCGCGCGTGCGGAAACGCTCCAGGATGTCGCCGGTCCGCGCGTCGATGATCAACCGCTCGCCATCGCCGGCCCGGCCGAGCACATCGCAGACATAGACGTCGCCGCGTCGGACCAGCGCGCTGCGAAATTCGAAGCCCGCGCGCTCGAGGCGACGCTCTATTTGCTGCGGCGAAGGCTCGAACATCGAGAACAGGCCCTGCGCGCGCGCCGCAGGCGCCGCGACGGCCAGCCCCGCCGCCGCCAGCACGGTTGCGCGCTTCATGCGCCGCAGAACCGCCGAGAAACCCATCCCCGCCATCGCCGACAACTCCACAATCCGCGCCGCTCTTAACTGTTTGCAAAGGATTACGGCGCGGATACGGCGCTGGCGTCAAGGGCGCCGGGCCAAGGCGACAAGGGCGTCGATCTCGGACTGCGAAGTCTCGAAGGAGGTCACGAGCCGATAGAGGGTCTCGCCGGCTCGCGGAGCCAGTTCGGGAGCCAACGCGCGGGTCGGCCAATCGTAAAACCGGGCGCCCGCGGCCCGCCAGGCCTCGGCGCGCGCCGTGGGCGCGATCACGAAGACTTCATTGGCTTCGGTGGGCCAGGCCCGCCGAACGCCCGGCGCGCCGAGCAGACCTTCCGCGAGCCGCGTTGCGGCCGAATTGGCGCGGCGCGCGAGGTCGAGCCAGAGACCGCCAGTCAGATAGGCCTCCATCTGGGCGCCGAGGAACCGCCCCTTCGACAGCGTGTGGCCGCCGCGCTTGCGCTGATACGCGAACGAGGCCGCCCGGTCCGGATCGAAGAAGACGACGGCCTCGCAGGCGAGCGCGCCGTTCTTCGTCGCGCCGAACGAGAGCGCGTCGACGCCGGCGCGCCAGGTCATTTGCGCAGGCGAGGCGCCGGAGGCGACCAGCGCATTGGCGAAGCGGGCGCCGTCCATGTGAACCGCGACCCCGGCCTCGCGCGCGATCGCCGCGAGTGCGGCGACTTCGGCGACGGAATAGAGCGTGCCCGCTTCGGTGACCTGCGAGAGCGAAAGCGCGCCGGGCTGCGAGGACTTGACCAGCCCACGGGGAAAGCGCGCCAGCGTCTCCGCGAAACCCTGCGGCGTGATCTTGCCGGCCAGCCCGGGAATGCCGACGAGCTTGGCGCCGCCGGCGTAAAATTCCGGCGCGCCGCACTCGTCGTCGTGCACATGCGATTCCTCGTGGCAGAAGATCGCCTCCCAGGGGCGCACCAGCGCCGCCAGCGCGAGCGCATTGGCGCCGGTGCCGGTCGGCGTCAGAAACGCCTTGACCGGCGTCTCGAAAATTTCGCTCAGCATCGCCTCGGCGCGCGCGGTGTAGGCGTCCGCGCCATAGGCGGGCGCGTTGACCCGGCTCGAAGCGAGGATCGCCTCCAGAATCGGAGCGGCCACCCCGGCGCCGTTGTCGCTTGCAAAGTTCATCCGATCATCCTCGCCCTGGATCGATGGCACGCCTCTTGCCCGGGGAGCGCGAGGCTTGGCAAGGGAGATGCCCGGGGGAACAAAAAAATCTGCGCGTGCGCGTCCGCGCGTCTTGTGTGGCCGAGGCAATTCTGTCATGGTTTTCAGGATAGGACAGCGTTGCTGACCATTTTCGCGGCATTGCCATGAGCAGCGCTGCCGCCAAATGAGGCAACGCCGGACGAGGCGAACCAGCGATGTCGGACGCGACGAAGAAAACGGGCCGAAAAAAACCCGCCGCGTGAAATGCCCGCGGCGGCCGAAGGCTGAGGCCGCCTGTCCGAATACCGACGTCTGAATGCGACCTATCTAAAAACCTGACGAGCGACGGCCGGGCAAATGCGACCGGTCGGGGGAGTGAGAGATGAACGCGAAGGCTGAACTGACGACCGGCGCGCCGGGCCAAGACGCCCCCGCGTCGACGATTCGCCTCGGGGCCGATCCGCTGACCCCGCGAGCCGCAGGCCTCTATGACCCTGCGAACGAGCGCGACGCCTGCGGCGTCGGCTTCGTCGCCGACATGAAGAATCGCAAGTCGCACGCGATCCTTCAGAAGGGTCTGCAGATCCTCGTGAACCTCGACCATCGCGGCGCGACCGGCGCGGACGCGACGCTCGGCGACGGCTGCGGCGTGCTGACTCAGATCCCGCACGCGTTTTTCGCTCAGGAATGCGCCAAGCTCGGCATGACGCTGCCCGAACCCGGGCATTATGCGATCGGCCAGTTCTTCATGCCGCGCGACCCCGAAGCGCATGCGCATGTCGAGCGCATCGTCGAGGAAGCGGTGGCGGCCGAAGGACAGCGGCTGATCGGCTGGCGCGACGTGCCGGTCGACAATTCAGGCCTGGGCGAGCGCGTCAAGGCGGTCGAGCCGGTTCATCGGCAGGCCTTCATCGCGCGCGGGCCCCACATCGCCGACGAGGACGATTTCGAGCGCAAGCTGTTCATCGTGCGCAAGGTGATCTCGAACCGCACCTATGCGATCAGCGGCGAGAATATCGCGGAATATTATCCGGTCTCGATGTCCTGCCGCACCGTCGTCTACAAGGGCATGGTGCTCGTGCATCAGCTCGGGCCCTACTACAAGGACCTGCTCGACCCGCGCTTCGAGACCGCGCTCGCGCTGGTGCATCAGCGTTTCGCGACCAACACTTTCCCGTCCTGGCGCCTCGCCCATCCCTATCGCATGGTTGCGCACAACGGCGAGATCAACACGCTGCGCGGCAATGTGAACTGGATGGCCGCGCGCCAGGCGAGCGTCGATTCCGAACTGTTCGGCAACGACATCTCCAAGCTCTGGCCGATCTCCTATGAGGGCCAGTCCGACACGGCCTGCTTCGACAACGCGCTCGAGTTCCTCGTGCGCGGCGGCTATTCGCTGACCCATGCGATGATGATGCTGATCCCGGAAGCCTGGGCCGGCAACCCGCTGATGGACGAGGAGCGCCGCCGCTTCTATGAATATCACGCCTCGATGATGGAGCCGTGGGACGGCCCCGCCGCGATGGCGTTCACCGACGGGCGCCAGATCGGCGCGACGCTGGACCGCAACGGCCTGCGCCCGGCGCGCTATTTCGTCACCGACGACGACCTCGTCGTGCTCGCCTCAGAAATGGGCGTGCTGCCCGTGCCGGAAGAGACGATCGTGCAGAAGTGGCGCCTGCAGCCGGGCAAGATGCTGCTGGTCGACCTGCAGGAGCATCGCATCGTCTCGGACGCCGAGATCAAGCAGACGCTGTCGCGCGCCCATCCCTACAAGGAATGGCTTGGCAAGACGCAGATCGTGCTCGAGGACCTCAACCCTGTCGAGCCGCGCGCGATGCGCACCGACGTCTCGCTGCTCGATCGCCAGCAGGCGTTCGGCTACACCCAGGAAGACCTCGCGATCCTGATGTCGCCGATGGCGACGACGGGCCAGGAAGCCGTCGGCTCGATGGGCACGGATACGCCGATCTCGGCGCTCTCCGACAAGTCGAAGCTGCTCTACACCTATTTCAAGCAGAACTTCGCGCAGGTGACCAACCCGCCGATCGACCCGATCCGCGAAGAGCTGGTCATGAGCCTGGTCTCGTTCATCGGGCCGCGGCCGAACCTGTTCGACCTCGAGGGCAACGCGCGCCGCAAGCGGCTCGAAGTGCGCCAGCCGATCCTCACCAACGAGGATCTCGAGAAGATCCGCTGCATCGGCCATTTCGAGGATTCCTTCGACACCAAGACGCTCGACATCACCTATGACGTCGAGAAGGGCGCCGCCGGCATGAACGAGGCGCTCGACCGTCTGTGCGAGCGCGCGGAGGCGGCCGTGCACGGCCGCTACAACATCATCATCCTTTCCGATCGCATGGTCGGCCCGGATCGCATTCCGATCCCGGCGCTGCTGGCGACCGCCGCGGTGCATCACCATCTGATCCGCAAGGGCCTGCGCACTTCGGTCGGTCTGGTGGTCGAGACGGGCGAGGCGCGCGAGGTGCATCATTTCGCGTGTCTGGCCGGCTACGGCGCCGAGGCGATCAACCCGTATCTCGCGTTCGAGACCCTGGCGGCGATGGCCAAGGATCTGCCGGAGGAAGTGAGCGCCTACGAAGTCGTCAAGCGCTTCATCAAGTCGGTCGACAAGGGCCTTCTCAAGGTCATGTCCAAGATGGGCATCTCGACCTATCAATCCTATTGCGGCGCGCAGATCTTCGACGCAATCGGCCTTTCCCGCGGTTTCGTGCAGAAGTATTTCTTCGGCACCGCCACGACGATCGAAGGCGTCTCGCTCGCCGAGGTCGCCGAGGAGACCGCACGCCGTCACGCCGACGCGTTCGGCCGCTCGCCCGTTCTTCGCAGCTCGCTCGAGGTCGGCGGCGAATACGCCTATCGGCTGCGCGGCGAGGCTCATAGCTGGACGCCGCAGACGGTTTCGCTCCTGCAGCACGCCGTGCGCGGCAACGCCAAGGACAAGTACGAGGCCTACGCCAAGCTGCTCAACGAGCAGGCCGA
>CAWEID010000018.1:0-99798 GCA_963809055.1 uncultured Pseudomonadota bacterium
GACGACCGCGAGGATGTCCTCCTTGCGCAACACGCGCACGGTGTCCGCGGCGTCGAGGTCGAGACGGATGTTCATCTTGACGCGGCCGACGGCAGAGAGGTCGTAGCGCTCGTCGTCGAAGAACAGCGAATGGAACATCGCCTCGGCGCTCTCCAGCGTCGGCGGCTCGCCGGGACGCATCACGCGGTAGATGTCGAAGATGCGTCCTCGCGCGAAGAATTCTTGTCGACCTTGAGCGTGTTGCGGATATACGGGCCGACATTGACGTGGTCGATGTCGAGGATCGGCAGCTCCACAAAGCCGAGGCCGAGAGAGCGGTTAGCGACTTCTCGGTGAGCTCGTCGCCGGCTTCGGCGAAGATTTCGCCGGTTTCGGCGCTGTAGAGGTCCTCGGCGATGTACTGGCCAAAGAGCTCCGCGTCGCTGACCCGCAGCGCCTTGAGGCCCTTTTCGGCGAGCTGGCGCGCCGAGCGCGCAGTGAGCTTGCGGCCGGCTTCGACCACGACTTCGCCACTGTCGGCGTCGACGAGGTCGGCTGGTGACCTTCATGCCCTTCATGCGCTCGGGGTCATAGGGCACCCGCCACCCGTCCTTCGCGCGCGAATAGACGGACTTGCGGTAGAAGGTGGAGAGAATTTCCTCGCCGTCGAGGCCGAGCGCATACAGCAGCGACGTCACCGGGATCTTTCGCCGACGGTCGATGCGCGCGTGTACGATGTCTTTGGCGTCGAACTCGATGTCGAGCCAGGAGCCGCGATAGGGAATGATGCGGGCGGCGAACAGGAGCTTGCCCGAGGAATGGCTCTTGCCCTTGTCGTGGTCGAAGAACACGCCGGGGCTGCGATGCATCTGCGAGACGATGACGCGCTCGGTGCCGTTGACGATGAAGGTGCCGTTGGCGGTCATGAGCGGCATGTCGCCCATGTAGACGTCCTGCTCCTTGATGTCCTTGACGGAGCGGGCCTGGGTCTCGGGATCGACGTCGAACACGATCAGGCGCAGCGTCACCTTGAGCGGCGCGGCGAAGGTCATGCCGCGCTGGCGGCACTCGTCGACGTCGTATTTCGGCGGCTCGTATTCGTATTTGACGAACTCGAGCTGCGCGGTCTGCGCGAAGTCGGAGATCGGGAACACCGACTTGAACACCGACTGCAAGCCCTCGTTCGGACGGCCGCCCTTCGGCGCGTCCATCAGAAGGAACTGGTCGTAGGAGGCCTTCTGCACTTCGATCAGGTTCGGCATTTCGCCGACTTCCTTGACGTGGCCAAAGACCTTGCGAACACGCTTGCGGCCGGTGAATGTCTGCGCCATGTCGCTCCTCAATCTTGTCTTCGCCCGCCCCGGCGACGCTCGCTTAAAGGGCGGCGCCGCTCGTTCGAGGCGGGCGGTTCGGGCCCGAGGCCCTGAGATCGCCGCTTGGCGCGTCGGTCCGACGCCACCGCTTGCGGGGCCCCGCCGGCGAACACGATACGCTTACGCGCCAAAAACGGCTCAACGGCCCCAGGCCGAAGCCGGGGCCGTTCTATACTCTAGTTGGGCTCTGAACGAGCCGAACGCACTTACTTGAGCTCGACCTTCGCGCCGGCCTTCTCGAGGGCGGCCTTGATCTTCTCGGCCTCTTCCTTGGTGACGCCTTCCTTGACGGGCTTGGGCGCGCCTTCGACGAGGTCCTTGGCCTCCTTGAGGCCGAGCGAGGTAATCGCTCGGACTTCCTTGATGACTTCGATCTTCTTGTCGCCGACGGCGGCCAGCACGACCGTGAACTCGGTCTTCTCTTCGACCGGAGCGGCGGCGGCGGCGGCCGCGCCCGGAGCGGCGGCGACCGCAACGGCGGCGGCGGCCGAAACGCCCCACTTGGCTTCGAGGAGCTTGGCGAGTTCCGCGGCCTCGAGGATGGTCAGGCTCGACAATTCGTCGACGATTTTTTCGAGATTAGCCATTTCTGTGTCTTTCTATATGGTTCGAACCAGGGGATTTGTGAAGAGCCTCGGATCAGGCTGCGTCTTTGGTGGCATAGGCCGAAACCACGCGGGCGACCTTGGCGGCCGGCGCATTGGCGAGCTGGGCGAGTTTGGTCGCCGGGGCGGTGAGCAGCCCGAGCAACTTGGCGCGCAATTCATCGAGCGAGGGCAAAGTCGCAAGTGACTTGACCCCCTCGACGTCGAGCGCCGTCGTTCCCATGGCGCCGCCCAGGAGCACGAATTTCTCGTGATCCTTGGCGAAAGCCACGGCTGCCTTGGCCGCCGCTACCGGATCGCTCGAATGAGCGATCAGGGTCGGCCCCTTGAGAAGGGGGCTGATCGAAGCGACGTCCGTGCCTTTGAGAGCAATCTGGGCGAGGCGGTTCTTGGCGACCTGGACGGTGCGCGCCGGCCTGCCGCATCTGCTTGCGCAGACGCTGCATCTGGGCGACCGTCAGGCCGGAGTATTGCGCCACGACGACCACTGCGGTCTTGGAGAAGACCTCGTGGAGGGTCGCAACGGCCTCCTTCTTTTCCGCTCTATCCACGGTGCTAACTCCGGTTGGCGGGAAAATCCCGCCTCCTGCACATGCCGCGCCTGCCTGCCCCGCACGGGACAAATAGACGCGACGCTTTGCGCCTGTCCCCGGAGACTGGGAAATCCCAGCACCGGACAGAAGGTTCGAACCGCCCTCGTCCGTCCGCCCCTCGCGGGCCGGGCGGCGTGAAAATTCGGTCTTCCCCGTCTATGCAGGCCCCCTGTCATCCCCGCGTCGCGGGAGGGAATTAAGTCTCGGCTTTCGTCAAAAAGCCAAAACGCCGGCAGTCTCGGACAGGACATGGCCGGACGAGACACAGGGGTTGCCCCCCGGGTCCTCCGGCCTATCCACCGCTCCCTCCGCATGGAGCCCAATCTGGGCGCCCATAAGGCGAGGCGGAAGCCATTGATGATCATTGGGGTCGCATCGCGCCGCCGACCCCGGAGGGGCTATCTAGCCAATCGCGAGGCATAAGCCAAGCGGAAACAGCGGCGCTAGCGCGAAATTTTCGGCCTGCCCCTAGGTTTGCCGGGCCCTATTATACTAATTTGAAATGTGTTTATGATTTCTTCGGCCACTCACCGAGGGATTCTGATTGCCCAGCACAGTCTCGACGAGTTCCGCTGAGAAGCTCAAGCCGTTGACCAGTTTGAGGTTTTTCGCTGCGCTGATGATTTTCCTCTATCACCTTCAACAATATGACGATGCGCCTTGGCTGAACGCCGTCGCTGTGCCCGCGCTGCATGGCGTCTCGTTCTTTTTCGTGCTTTCCGGGTTCGTCCTGACCCACGCCTACGGCGCCCGCCAATTTTCGGCCCGCGACTTCTATGTCGCGCGTCTGGCCAGGATATTCCCGACCCATCTCGTTGCGCTTTGCGTGCTTGTAGTTGTCCTTCCTTTGGCCGCCGCACGGGGGCAACACCTTTCCGGACCGATGACGGCAATTTCGCTGGCCGCAAAACTCACGATGCTGGATTCGTGGGTTCCGATCCGTGGCGTGCTGCAATCTTGGAACAACGTATCCTGGTCGATTTCAACGGAGGCCGCGTTCTATGCGGCATTTCCCTGGCTGCTGGTCGCGGTGCGCTGGAACGCGGCCGTAACGCTGGCGCTGGCCGCAGTCGCAGCGGCCGCCGTTCCGGCCTTCGGCGAGGCGATCGGGCTGTCGCTCCAAAGCGCCGATCGCCTGACCCCCACGCTTGCAAACCTTGGCTCGTACAATCCTCTCGCGCGCGGATTCGAGTTTGTGCTCGGCATGACGGCGCACGGGGTCTGGCGTCGGCGGGTCGCGCCCGGGGCGCTCTCAGGGGCAGGCTGGACGCTGGCCGAGGCCGGCGTCTTCGTCGCTCTCGCGACCTGGCTGATCGTAGCGGTGCCATTTTTGGACGCGCGCTCGCGAGGCCCCCTCCATGTCTGGTTTCACGTCGCCGGGTCCTGTTGGGCTTTTGCGCTCGCGCTGCCGATCCTTGCAGGCGGCCGCGGGGCGATAGCCCGGGCGCTCTCGAGGCGACCGCTGGTCCGGCTCGGCGAAATCAGTTTCGCCTTCTATATGTTCCACATGATCGCGCTGCGCGCCTGCAGTCTATACATAGGCCCCGGGTCGCCGGCAATTCTGACATTCGGTCTCTCGATAGCACTCGCCGCCGCGAGTCATGTTTGGCTGGAAGGCGCGGCGCGGCGCCGGATCGTCGATTTCTTCGGCCGCTATCCCGGCGCCGGTTTAGAGCGTGCGTACAGGCCCGCCACACAGGGAAGCAAAGCCGCATGCTGCGAGAGGCTCAGCGGCGGCGGCAGCCCAAGTTCACGCGGCGCGGGACTTCGGCGGATGTCTGACGGCTGTCGGCAAATCACTGCCCGCGCCGAGATATCCTAGTCGACGCACTTCATATCGCACGGTGGCGACCGTATCGAGAATCAGGCCCGCCAGAATGCCGAGCACGCCGACAATCGCCAAGCCGACGCTCAGGACCGCGGTCGGCAACCGCGGCACCAAGCCGGTTTCGTAATAGGTCCGCGCGAGAGGAATGTCGATGACGATGGCGGCCGCGATCAGCAACAGCCCGAGCGACCCGAAGAATTGCAACGGCCGCTCGTTGCGAACGAGATTGCCGATCGTCGTCATGATCCGGATTCCGTCGTGGAAGGTGCGCAACTTGCTTGCCGAACCCGGAGGACGCCCACGGTAGCGCGTCGGCTCCTCGCCGCAGCGCATTCGCATTTCCAATGCGTGCACAGTCAACTCGGTCTCGATTTCAAAGCCGGTGGAGCGCGAGGCGAAGGATTTGACAAAGCGACGCGACAACACCTTGTAGCCGGAAAGCATGTCCTTGAATTCGCGCCCGAATATGTTCTGAACGAGCCCGGAAAGCACATGGTTCCCGAACCGATGCCCCAATCGGAAGGATTCCTCGCCCTCCGCTTCCCGAAGACCATTGACGAAATCGAGGTCCTCCTCGATCAACCGGTTGACCAGTCTCGGCGCGGCGTCTGCTTCATAGGTCCCGTCGCCGTCGACGAGCACGTAGATGTCGGCTTCCACATCCGCGAACATCCGGCTGACGACGTTTCCCTTTCCCTGTCTCGCCTCGCGCTTGACGATCGCCCCCGCCTTGCGCGCCGCCAGGGCCGTGCCGTCGGTCGAATTGTTGTCGTAGACATAGATCCTGGCCGCAGGCAAAGCGGCCCTGAAGTCCGAGACCACCGAGGCGACGGTCAGTTGCTCGTTGAAGCAGGGAATGAGGACCGCGATCTCGAGACCGCCTGAGGGGAAACCGTCGATGATTTGCGATTCCAACAGGGATTGCATCGTCAGTTGATGTCCACGCGGTCGCCGAATTCGCCTCACCCCGACGGTCCCTGGAATGCGGCGCGAGCCTTTCCCGATCGCGGGCCGGCGGCTCCGGAAACGTCGACGCCCCGAACCTGCGGCGGAAATCTGACGTTCTCGGACAGAGGGGCGGCGACGGACTACCCCCGACGGGACCCTATTAGATGGCGCGTGTGTTAAGTATGGGTAAACCCCAAGCGTGTATCGCGTGAATATTCGACCCGGACGCCCGCGAGACGCGCGCCATGACCGTTGCCTCCGCCACGATAGTGCCGCGCCGCTTTGCCGATGCGCGCCTGGCCGGCGCGATCGGCGCTATTGCGCTCACGGGCCTCTGCGTGCGCCTCTATTTCTCCGATGGCCCGCTAGGCAACGATGAAATCTGGTCGCTGCTCAATCTTCGGCCGATCTCCCATTTCTGGCGAATCCTCTGGGGCGTTTCACACGACAACAACCACTTCCTCAATTCGCTCTGGCTCTACTACGCCTGGTCTTGGAGCCACGATTCGACCTGGCTGCGGCTCCCTTCGATCCTGGCGGGCGCGCTGGCGATCCCGCTGCTCGCGCGCCTCGGCGCGAGGCATGGGCCGGCGGCCGGGGTCGCAGCCGCCGTCCTGACCGCGTTCTCGTTTTTTCAGGCGACCTACAGCATGGAGGCGCGCGGCTACGCGACCGCGACGCTCGCGCTGATGGCGGCCTATGATGCGCTCGAACGCGCATTCGACGCCCCTACCGCCGGCGCTCGCTGGGCGCTCGCGATAGCGTCCGGCCTCGCGTTTTTCAGCCACCTCGCCTCGGGGCCGATCCTCGCGCTCTTTGTTCTGATCGCATTCGCGGAAACATTCAGGCGTCGCCGCAGTCTGGCGACAGCCGCCCGAGCGACTTTCGCGCTGTTCTGGCCGGTCGCCCTGGCTATGGCGCCGACGCTGCTTTTCGTGCTCGCCGGAGTGCGGGAGACTGGCGAATTCCATATCGGCAACTTTGTTCCGTTCGCGGCCTCTCATGTCGTCGCCGCGGTCGCCAACATGGAAATGACGACCCTGGGATTGGATCCGGCTTCGCAACCGCAAGCGATATTCGCACTGTTCGGGCTGCCGCCGCTGATCATCGCCGCGATCCTTGTTTGCGCGCTGCCGGAACGTCGCATCGCTTATTTCGTTCTGATTTTCGCGCCGCCCGCTGCGGCCTTGCTCCTGCGGCTGCCGAATACTCACGCGCCGCGTTATTTCTTCGCCGCCTCGCCGTTCCTCCTGCTGCTGCTCGCCGAGACCATCGAAGTCGCCTGGCGGGCCGGCGCGCCCGGGCGAGCGCTCGCGGCGCTTTTATTGGCGGCCTCGCTGTTGGGCGACTTCGCCGCGCTCGCGCGCCTCTCCGCAGGCGAGGCCGCGCCCTGGACCGACGCTCTCGCTTCCGTCGCCGCCTCGGACAGGCCCACGCTCGCGAGCAGTTTCGATTTCAACGTCGGCAAGAGCGTCGACCATTTCAACCGCGATCGAGCGGCTACGGTCGAGCTGACGCCGTCGTCCGAGATCTGCAAACGCAGACCCGGCTGGTACATCGCCGAGCTGCCGGACCACGCGACGCCGGAGCCGGCGCTTACGGTCCCGGGCGAAGGCTGTGCGCTCGCCTTCAAGCTCGTCGGGGTCTACAACCGCGACGTGCCTTGGCTGTCGCTCTGGGCGCTCTATCGAAGCGCCGACGGCGGCGGGTGACCGCGGCCGCCAACTCTCGCCGCGCACACAAAAATCCGGGCGCGCCCCCCACAACGCTGCGCTTGATTATAGCGATCGGGCGGAGAAACTCCGGCTCGCAATCGGATCGATAGGCGAGAGAAAGCCATGAAAACCAGAGCCGCCGTCTGCCGCGCCTTCGGCGCGCCCCTCAGCATCGAAGAGGTGGAACTCGCCGATCCCGGTCCGGGCGAAGTCCGGGTCAAGCTGGCCGCCTGCGCAATCTGTCACAGCGACATTTTCTATCTCGACGGCGCCTGGGGCGGCGACTTGCCTGCGGTCTACGGCCATGAGGCGGCGGGCGTGATCGAGGCGGTCGGGCTGGGCGTCAAGCGCGTGAAGGTCGGCGATCCCGTCATCGCGTCGCTGATCCGCTCCTGCGGCGGCTGCCCGTCCTGCTCCGGCGGGGCGCCCGTCTTCTGCGAGGAAGTGTTCCCGCTCGACGTCCAGACGCCGCTGCACGGCGCCAAGGGCGAGCCGCTCGTGCATGGCATGCGCACGGGCGCCTTCGCCGAGCATATCGTGGTCGACCAGAGCCAGGTCGCGGTCGTCCCGAAGGACATGAAGCTCGACAGCGCGGCGCTGATCGCCTGCGGCGTGCTGACGGGACTGGGCGCCGTCGTCAACACGGCCGCCGTTCCCGCCGGGGCGAGCGTCGTTGTGATCGGCTGCGGCGGCGTCGGGCTCAACAGCGTCCAGGGCGCGCGCATCGCCGGCGCCGCCCCGATCATCGCCATCGACGTCGCCGACGGCAAGTTGCAGGCGGCGCGGGACTTTGGCGCGACGCATACGATCAACGCCAAGACCGAGGACGTCGCGGCGCGCGTCGAGCGAGTACACTCACGGCCGGAAAGCCGACTTCGTGTTCGTGACCGTCGGCGTCGGCGGCGCCGCCGAGCAGGCGATCGCGCTGATGAAGCGCAACGGCGCGGTCGTGCTGGTCGGCATGCCGCCCTCCGGCGTGACCACGACCTTCGACCCCGGCTGGCTCGCCGCCGACGGCCAGCGCATCCTCGGCTCCAAGATGGGCTCGGCCCGTCTGCCGGTCGATGTGCCCAAAATCGTGGAGCTCTACCGGGAAGGTCGCCTGAAACTCGACGAGTTGATTTCGGGGCGATATCCGCTGGAGCGGATCAACGAGGCGGTGGCGTCCTCGCGCTCGGGCGCGGCGCTGAGGAATGTGATCGTCTTCTGATTTTTCTTCTCCCGCTTCGCGGGGGAACGTGTCGCAAAGCGCCGGATGAGGGACAGAACGGCTTTGCCCTCACCCGACAGCGGGAGAGGAGACGAAACGGGAGGGGCGATGCGCATCACGGACCTGAAGACCTTTGTCGTCGGCAATCCGCCGCCAACCTTCGGCGGGCGCTATTTCCTGTTCCTGAAGCTTATCACCGACGACGGGATTGAGGGCCTCGGCGAAATCTACGCCGCGAGCTTCGCGCCCGAGGCGATCGTCAGGATGCTGGAGGACGTGTTCGAGCGCCATGTGCTGGGCGCCGATCCCTTCGCGATCGAGACCGTCTGGCGCAATGTCTATGGCCGGGGCTATTCGCAGCGGCCCGACATTTCGCTGATGGGCGTCCTGTCGGGCGTCGAGATGGCGATGTGGGACATTGTCGGCAAGGCGGTCGGCAAGCCGGTCGTATCAATTGCTCGGCGGCAAGGTGCACGAGCGGCTGCGCAGCTACACCTATCTCTATCCCGACTCCGGCGCGGACGCCTATGCCGACAGCCCTGTCTACAGCGATCCCGACGCCGCGGCCGCTCGCGCGCTCGAATATGTCGCGATGGGATTTACGGCCGTCAAATTCGACCCTGCCGGCCCCTACTCCACCTTCGACCCGCGCCAGCCCAGCCTGGAGCGGCTTTCGCTCAGCGAGGCTTTCTGCCGACGCATCCGCGAGGCGGTCGGCGATTCCTGCGACCTGCTGTTCGGCACGCACGGCCAGTTCACCGTCTCCGGCGCCAAGCGCCTCGCGCAGAAGCTCGAGCCCTATGCGCCGCTCTGGTTCGAGGAGCCGACGCCGCCCGAAATGCCGGAACAGATGGCGCGAAGTTGCGCGCTACACGTCGATACCGATCTCGACCGGCGAGCGGCTGACGACCAAATATGAATTCGCGCGCGTGCTCGCCCTCGGCGCCGCCTCGATCCTGCAAATGAACCTCGGCCGCGTCGGCGGATTGCTGGAGGCCAAGAAGATCGCCGGCATGGCGGAGGCGCACTACGCCCAGATCGCGCCGCATCTCTATTGCGGCCCGGTCGTCGGCGCCGCCAATATCCAGATCTCGACCTGCAGCCCGAACTTCCTGATCCTGGAGAGCATCGAGCGCTGGGACGGCTTCCAGGCCAAATTGCTAAAGACGCCGATCGTCTGGGAAAACGGCTACGTCATCCCGCCCGAAGGCCCCGGCCTCGGCGTCGAACTCGACGAAGCCGTCGCGCTGGCGCATCCTTACGAGGGCAAGGCGCTGCATCTGGTCCCGACCTAC
Organism: uncultured Pseudomonadota bacterium; assembly: GCA_963809055.1. Taxonomy (GTDB): domain Bacteria; phylum Pseudomonadota; class Alphaproteobacteria; order Rhizobiales; family Beijerinckiaceae; genus Roseiarcus. Next base: position 9,547 of record CAWEID010000018.1, read on the forward strand.
AAGCCTTTGGGGCGGCCCGATTGATTGTCGCCTCTGTCGCCTTAGCCACGCCGCCGCTTACATAGGATGTTGTCCATGCGCTACGGATTCATCGGTCTGGGCAATCTCGGCGGCAAAGCTCGCGGGCTCGCTCGCGCGCGAGGGCTTCGACCTCGTCGTCAACGACGTCAACAAATCCTCCGCCGATGCGCTGCTCGCCGCGGGCGCGAAATGGGCGGACAGCCCCGAGGCAGATCGCCGGCGCGGTCGACGCCGTCATCACCTGCCTGCCCTCCCCCGCCGTTTCCGAGCGCGTGCTCGCGCGCGTGCTGAAGGGAGCGCGGCCGGGGCTCGTCTGGATCGAGATGAGCACCAACGACCAGGATACGATCCTTCGCCTGGCCGCGCTCGCGGCCGAGGCGGGCGTGCAGACGCTGGAGACCCCGGTGACCGGCGGCGTGCATCTGGCCGCAACCGGCGAGATCACTGTCATCGTCGGCGGCGACGGCGAGATTTTCGCGCGCCATCGCGCCGCCTTCGAGGCGATGGGCAAGAAGATTTTTCATGTCGGCCCGATCGGCAGCGCGTCGCTGATCAAGGTGATCACCAACATGCTCGCCTTCATCCACCTCGTCGCCGCGGGCGAGGCGCTGATGCTCGCCAAGCGCGGCGGGCTCGACCTCGCACAGGCCTTCCATGTCATCGCGGCAAGCTCCGGCACGAGCTTCGTGCATGAGACGGAGTCGCAACTTGTCCTGAACGGCAGCTACAACATCAATTTCACCATGGACCTCGCCTGCAAGGACCTCGGCTTCGCGATGAAATTCGGCCGCGAATTCGGCGTGCCGCTCGACCTCGCCGCGCTGACGAGCCAGACCTTCATACGCGCGCGCGAGGCTTACGGCGGCGGCGCCTGGTCGACCCAGGTGGTCAAGCTGCTCGAGGACGCGCTGCGAACCGATTTGCGCGCGCCCGGTTTTCCCGCGGAGCTCTGAGATGCAAACCCACGCCCGCGTCATCATCATCGGCGGCGGCGCCGTCGGGGCCAGCGCGCTCTATCATCTGGCGCTGCGCGGCTGGACCGATGCGCTGCTGATCGAGCGCGACGAGCTGACGTCGGGCTCGACCTGGCACGCCGCCGGCAATTGCCCGAATTTCTCGACGAGCTGGAACGTCATCAAGTTCCAGCGCCATTCGACCCGGCTCTATGCCGAACTCGGCGCCAAGGTCGACTATCCCATCAACTATCACGTCACCGGCTCGCTCCGCCTCGCTCACACCCGCGACCGCATGGACGAATACGCTCATGTCGCCGCAATGGCGCGCGCGCAGGGGATCGATTTCGCAGTCGTCTCGCCGGCCGAAGTGAAGGCCCGATATCCCTTCATCGAACTCGACGACATCAAGGGCGCGCTGCACGACCCGCTCGACGGCGACATTGATCCGAGCCAGTTGACCCAGGCCTTCGCCAAGGGCGCGCGCGACCTCGGCGCGCGCATCGAACGCTTCACGCGCGTGACCGCGATCGAGAAACTGCCGACCGGCGAATGGCGCGTCGTTACCGACAAGGGCGACGGCGACCTGCGAATATCTGGTCAACGCCGCCGGCTATCGCGCCGGCGAAGTGATGGCGATGGTCGGGCAATACCTGCCGATCGTCGCGATGTCGCATCAATATCTCGTCACCGAGCCGATCCCCGAGTTGAAGGGCCGCGCCGAAAAGCTGCCTCTGCTGCGCGATCCCGACGTCAGCTATTACCTCAGACAGGAGCGCGACGGGCTGTTGCTCGGGCCCTATGAATGGGATGCGACGCCGCATTGGCTCGACGAAATCCCCGAGGATTTCGCGCATCAGCTCTATCCCGACGATCTCGACCGGCTGGAGAGCTACATCGAGGCGGCGGTCGGGCGCGTGCCGATCCTGGGCAAGGTCGGCGTGCAGCGGGTCATCAACGGGCCGATCCCCTATTCGCCCGACGGCAATCCCTATATCGGCCCGGCGCATGGGCTGAAGAACTTCTACCAGTGCTGCTGCTTCTCGTTCGGCATCGCCCAGGCCGGCGGCGCCGGCAAGACGCTTTCCGAATGGATCGTCGACGGCGAGCCGGAATGGGATTTCTGGACCTTCGATCCCCGCCGCTACACCGATTACGCGACCAAATCCTATGTCGTGGCCAAGGCGGTCGAGCTCTATCAGAACGAATATGCGATCGCCTATCCGCAAGAGGAACGCCCGGCAGGCCGCCCCGCCAAGACGACGCCGCTGTATGATCGGCTGAAGGCCAAGGGCGCTTACTTCTGCGCCCGAGGCGGATGGGAGCGCGCCGCCTATTTCCCGCGCCCGGGCGACGCCCCCGAGCCGCGGCCGAGCTTCCGGCGCGCCGAGACGGGCGCCTTCGAGGCGATCGCGCAGGAGTGCAAGGCGGTGCGCGAACGCGTCGGCCTGCTCGACCTCGGCGGCTTCACCAAGCTGATCGTCGAGGGCCCGGGCGCGGAGGCATGGCTCGACCGGCTCGTCTGCGGCCGGTTGCCCAGGGAAGGCCGCATAGGACTGACCTGGACGCTCAACTCCAAGGGCGGCATCCTGAGCGAATTCACCGTTACTCGTCTCACGCCGCATCGCTTCTTGCTCATCAGCGCCGCGGCCGCCGAATGGCACGACATCGACGGCCTCGACAAACATCTGCCCGTCGATGGAACGGTGCGCATCGAGAACGTCACCACGCGCTACGGATCTCTGATCCTGGCGGGTCCGCGCGCGCGCGACACGCTCGCCAAGGTCACTGAGGCCGAACTCTCCAACGCGGCTTTCCCCTGGCTCAGCGCGCGCCGGATTGAAATCGGGCATGCGCGCTTGCTCGCGCTGCGGGTCAATTATGTCGGCGAACTCGGCTGGGAATTGCACGCGCCGATCGAATGCATGACCGCGACCTATGAGGCGCTCTGGCGCGCCGGCGAGCCCTTCGGCATCCGCGACTTCGGCATGTATGCGATGGATTCGCTGCGGCTGGAGAAGGGCTATCGCGGCTGGAAGGGCGATTTGACCCATGAATACACGCCTTTGATGGCGAGCCTCGACCGGTTCGTCGCCTTCGACAAGGGCGACTTCATCGGCAAGGCCGCCCTCATCAAGGAGCGCGCCGAAGGCCCCAAGGAGAGGCTCGTCAGCCTGACGCTCGACGAACCCGGCGACGCGGATCCGCCCTATTGTTCCCCGTCTTCCACGACGGTGCGCCGGTCGGCCTCACGGTATCCTCGGGCTACGGCCACGCCATCGGCAAAGCGATCGCGCTCGCCTATGTCAGGTCCGATCTCGCCGCGCCGGGACAGGCGCTGCAGGTCGAAATCCTCGGCCGGCGCGTCGGCGCCCATGCGCAGGCCGAGCCGTTGTACGATCCGGCCAACGCCCGTCTGAGGGCTTGAGCGCCCTGGCTTTGGCATTATTCACATACCCCGGAATCGACAAGGATAATTATGTATTAACGCATGGCCGCTACCTTCGTTGCGTCCAATGCAGGGGACAAATAGTCGCTTGGGCGAGACCCCCGGAGGTCTCCTCCTGACGCCATGATGGCCGTTATTGCGCTTTCGCAGAAGGCCCGCGGTGTCGTCATGTCTCCATTGATTTCAGCGTTGGGTTTGACCGGAGCCGTCCTGCGCTTCGCCGCGCCCGCCCGCCCCCGACATCGCGCGTCCTGAACCCAGGGTCCGGGACGCATGCGCATCCGATCTCTTGCGTTCAGCTACATGACGGCTCTCGGGCTGCTCGCGATCGGCAGCGCGGCCATTGTCTGGTCGCAGAACTGGATGCGGCTTTCCGACATTCACGAAGCGGGCGAAATCGTCGAGGTCCTGCGGCCCGCGATCAAGTTCGTCGAGTCGCTCGCGCTCGAGCGCGGCGTCTACAATCAGGTTTTGGTCTCGAAGGCCACGGGAGCGGAGGAAAGCCGCCGCCTCGTCGCGGAACGACATGCCGTCACCGACGCGCTGTTCGCGCAGGCGCTGGAAAAAGCCGAGCAACTGGAGCCCTCGTTGCGGGGCGCGATCGCCGAACCGATCGCCAGGGCCAAGCAGATCATCCTCGACGCGCGCGCCGAGGCGGCGCCGCTGCTCGCAGCCGACGCGCCGCCGTCGCCGGAAGCCGCCGGCGAACTCGTGCAGCATTATGTCGAGGCCGGCGGCCAGATCGACCATGCGCTCGCGGACGCGGAGCGTAGCCTTTCCAAGGTCGACCCCTCGCTCGGCATGATGTTGGAGATTTCGCGCCTCTCGAACGACATCAGGGAACAGGCGGGGCTGCGGTCCACCCGATTGTCGCGTTTCGCGGGAACGCAAAAGCCGTTCGCGATTCCGGAGCGGGTTGAGGTGGCCGAGGCCACGGGCGCGCTGCGTATTACCTGGCGGCGCCTGCAACGCATCGCGGCGCAGATCGGGGGCGATCGCATCGCCGCGGGCGTCGCGCGGGTCCGGTCCGAATTCTTCGACAAGGGCGAGCCTATCTATGCGGCCATGACCAATGCGGCTCGCGACGGGTCGACGCCGCCGATGGATTTCCTCGCATGGCGCAAATGGACGGTCGCACGGCTGACCGACTCGCTCGCCGCGCGCGACGCGCCGATCGAAGAGGCCTCGGGCCGCCTGATGGCGATGCGGGACGATGCGATCCGCTCATCTGCGTTGGGGCTTGCCACGATCGGCGGCCTCTTTCTGGTGCTGCTCGCGGCGGGTCTCATCATCGAGCGCCGAGTGCTGCGGCCTATCGGCACGCTGACCGAGGCGCTGGACGCCTTCTCCCACGCAGACGCGGGCGTCGCTCTGGCGCGCGAGGCGGGTCGGCTGGCGGCGCGCTATCTCGGACGGGACGACGAGATCGGTTCTCTCGCGCGCGCCGTTGATCGGTTTCGAACTTATGCGCGTGATCTGGAGACGCTGAACCAGCGCTTTGACACGGTCCTGGCGAACCTTCCGCAGGGCGTCAGCCTGTTCGATCCCCGCGACACGCTGATCGTCGCCAATCGCCGCTATGCCGAGCTTTACGGGCTCGACGACGTCTCGTCGTTGATCGGGCTCTCGCTGCCAGAAATTTCGGCGGTTCGCCAGACGATTGCGGGCTGTCCGGTTCTGGGCGCCGACGACCGCGTGCGCGACCTCCTCGCGCAGTCCAATCCGGAAGAAATCGCCTCCTGCACCGCCGAATCTGCCGAACGGCAGGATCCTCGCGCTCAACGGCGTACGCATGCCCGGCGGCGGTTGGCTCGCCACCCATCTCGACATCACCGAGCGTCGGCGCGCCGAAGCGCAACTCGCCTTTATGGCCGATCACGACGCGCTGACGGGCCTCGCCAATCGCATCCTGCTCGCGCGCGAACTCGAAAGCGCGCTGGAGGGAATTCGGCGCGGCGGCGAGATCGCGGTCATGTGCCTCGACCTCGACCGGTTCAAGACCGTCAACGACACGCTCGGCCATGGTCACGGCGACGAGATGCTCAAGCAGGTGGCCCAGCGCCTGCGCGCGAACTTGCGCCCGAGCGACGCGATCGCGCGGCTCGGCGGCGACGAATTCGCGATTCTGCTCGATTGCGAAGAGATCAACCTCTCCCAGGTCGCGGAACGCATCATCGACGCGATCAGCCAGCCCTATGATCTCGACGGCCAGCGCGCGGAAATCAGCACGAGCATCGGAATCGCCATCGGTCCGCGCGACGGTGCGGCTCCGCGCGATCTGTTGAAGGCGGCGGATCTGGCGATGTACCGCGCCAAACTCGACGGACGGCGCGCGTTCCGCTTCTTCGAGCCCGACATGGACACGAAGATGCAGTTGCGCCGGCTGCTCGAGCTCGACATGCGGGCCGCCCTGGCGCGCGAAGAATTCGAGCTGCATTACCAGCCGATCGTCAATCTCGCGCGCAACGAGATCGCCTCTTTCGAGGCGCTGCTGCGCTGGAACCATCCAACTCGCGGCCGCATATCGCCAGCCGATTTCATCCCGCTGGCCGAAGACAGCGGCATGATCGTGGAAATCGGCAATTGGGTGCTGCGCCGCGCCTGCGCCGACGCGATGAACTGGCCAAAGCAGATCAAGGTCTCGGTCAATCTTTCGCCGCGTCAGTTCAACAGCGGCCGGCTGCTCGCCGACATTGTGGCGGCCCTGCGCGACACCGGATTGCCGCCCAGCCGCCTCGAGCTCGAGATCACCGAGCGCGTCATGCTCGTGCAACACGGAGGCGACGCTCGCCATCCTACACCAGTTGCGCACACTCGGGGCCTCGATCGCGATGGACGACTTCGGCACCGGCTATTCCAGCCTCTCATATCTGCGCCGATTTCCGTTCGACAAGATCAAGATCGACCAGACCTTCATTCGCGACATCACCCGGGACCCCGATTCGGTCTCGATCGTGCGCGCAGTCGCCGACCTCGCCGTCGGACTGCGCATGGCGACCACCGCCGAAGGCGTGGAAACGCAGGCCCAGCTCGACCTCGTGCGGGCCGAGGGCTGCACCGAGATTCAGGGCTATTTCATTAGCCGTCCGATCCCAAACGCAGACGTCCCCGGCCTGCTCGGCCTAGACCTGCGCTCCCGCACGGCCGCCTGAACGGCGGGCTCAAACGCCCGTCACGAAGCGCGACATCACGACGATGATCGCCACCTGCATGCAGCCCTGGAATGCGACCGCGTAGAAATACCAGCGCATCAAGCGCCCGATCCGCGCGCCGTCGGGCTGCGGCTTGCGCATCTCGAAATAGACCATCAGATTGGTCGGCAACAGGAAGCCGAGGCCCTGGATCGTCAGTATGGTCACGATCACGAGCGCCGCGACGACCCACCAGAAAGCGGGATAGGGCGCGTTCAGAAGCCCGATCTGTTTGGCGTGGAACCAGCCCGCGGTGCTCGTCAGGATCGAGAGCGTCGGCAGCAGGAACAGCGTCTTCGGCGTCAGTCGGAGAATGACGGCGCGGCGCGCCGGGATCGGGACCCTGCGCAGGATCGGTCCGACGACGAAGCCCATGAAGAGATCGATTCCCGTCCACAAGACGCCGGCCATCACGTGGACGAAGTTGAGCAGCCAGACATTGTCGATCGCGATGATGACAGCGAGAATCGCAAACGCGGCAGCCATCCAGAAGAAGTTACGGAGATCGATCGGCGGCGCCTCGTCGGCCGCCATGGGGATCGTCGCCTGCGTCATAATTGCGCCTCCTTGCAAACCGTCGGAGCTTTACCGTCAAGCGCTGGCGCGTGCGCGCCAGATCATCGCGCAAAACAGAGCGGCGCCGACAAGCACGCCGAGAGAGCCCAATATCGTCAAGATTTCGAATTCCGCGGTCAGCGTGAGGACCAGACCCGCCAGCATGACCGGCGTCGAAATCACAAAAATCCAGAATTGGGGAACCGCGAGCGCCGATTTCGCGAGCGCGGGCCAAAGGCGATGCGAAATGCCGAATATGGCGTGGCACGCAAAGCCGACCAGATTGATATGAGCGTGCACTGGCGCCAGCAGGAAATTATGCGCCCCGCCCATGACGAGGCCGAGCGCCATCCCGACGATCAGCCAGGTCGCTCCCAGCGCCAGATACGTGATGTCCAACGGCTTCATGACCCACCCCCCGATGGCGTTCCACGATATCGCCGCATCACGAATGGCGTTGCGACAGTCTCGCGGACGCATAATGCGCCGGCGCGGATTGTCTGACAAGGGCCGCGGCGGGATTGCGGCGCGCCGCGATCGGCGCCGCTCGAGGACGCTTCGACCGGCGCGGGAAGCGCGCCAAACGCCCCTCGCGCCCGTGTCGAGGCGACCGCGTCGCCCAGGCCCAAACCCACCCGTTTGGCGCCCACCGCGCACTGTGATCTAGTTGAGCGACACGCCCATGACCGAGTCCCTCCCCCTATGTCCAAGCCGCTGCCGCAACACGCCGAGATCGTCATTGTCGGAGGCGGCGTCGTCGGCGCTTCCATCGCCTACCATCTGACCTTGCTCGGCAAGCGCGACGTCGTGCTGCTGGAGCGCAAGCGCCTGACCAGCGGCACGACCTGGCATGCGGCAGGTCTGGTCGGGCAATTGCGCGCGACCGCCAACCTCACCAAGCTCGCCCAGTACACCACCAATCTCTACGCAAGCCTGGAGGCGGAGACCGGCCAGGCGACCGGTTTCATGCAGCGCGGCAGCGTCTCGGTCGCCACCAATGCTGAGCGTCTGGAGGAACTGAAGCGCGGCGCCTCGATGGCCAAGACCTTCGGCCTCGAAGTGCATGAGGTCGGCCCCGCCGAAATTCAGAAGAAATGGCCGTTGCTGAACGTCAGCGACGTCGCGGGCGGCGTGTTTCTGCCCAACGACGGCCAGACCAATCCGATCGACACGACGATGGCGCTGATCAAGGGCGCGACCATGCGCGGCGCGCGCGTATTCGAGAACGTCAAGGCGGCCTCGATCCTATCCGACGGCCGGCGCGCGCGCGGCGTCGTCACCGACCAGGGCGAAATCACGGCCGAGACCGTCGTGCTCGCGACCGGGCTCTGGACGCGCGCGCTCGCGGCAGGCGCCGGCGTATCGGCCCCGCTGCAGGCCTGCGAACATTTCTATATCGTCACCGAGCCCTTCGCTGGCCTGACCAGCGATCTGCCGGTTCTGCGCGATCCCGACAATTGCGCCTACTACAAGGAAGACGCCGGCAAGCTGCTGCTCGGCGCCTTCGAGCCGAACGCCAAGCCCTGGGCGATCGACGGCGTTCCCGAGGATTTCGAATTCGGCGAATTGCCCGAGGATTTCGATCATTTCACGCCGATACTGGAAGCGGCGATGCGCCGCCTGCCCGCGCTCGAAAAGGTCGGCATCCGCAAGTTCTTCAATGGCCCCGAGAGCTTCACGCCGGACGTGCGCTACATGCTCGGCGAAGCGCCGGAGTTGCAACGGCTGTTCGTCGCCGCCGGCTTCAATTCGATCGGCATCCAGTCGGCGGGCGGAGCGGGCAAGGCCCTTGCCGAATGGATCGTCGGGGGCCATCCGCCGATGGACCTCTGGGACATCGATATCCGCCGCCTGCAACCCTTCCAGGCCAACAAGGCCTATCTGGCCGAGCGTGTCACGGAATCGCTGGGATTGCTATACGCGATGCACTGGCCCTATCGGCAATACGAGACGGCGCGCAATCTGCGCCTCTCGCCCCTGCATCAGCGCCTTGCCGATCGCGGCGCCTGTTTCGGCGAAGTCGCGGGATGGGAGCGCGCCAATTGGTTTGCGAGGGAAGGCGAGACGCCGGCCTATCGCTACAGCTACGGCCGGCAGAACTGGTTCGAGGCTTCGGCGGCCGAACATCGCGCGGTGCGCGAGAATGTGGGCCTGTTCGACATGACCTCGTTCGGCAAGTTCCTCGTGCAGGGGCGCGACGCCGAAGCGTCTTTGCAGCGCATCTGCGCCAATGACGTCGCCGTCGCGCCGGGGCGCATCGTCTACACCCAATGGCTGAACGCGCGCGGCGGCATCGAGGCCGACCTCACCCTCACGCGCCTCTCGGAACGCGCCTATATGGTCGTGACGGCGGGCGCGACGGCGCGGCGCGACTTTTCCTGGCTGACGCGCATCATCGGCGAAGACGCGCACGCCTTCGCGACCGACATATCCTCAAGTCTTTCTGTCCTGAGCGTCATGGGACCGAATTCGCGGGCGCTGCTCGGCGCCGTCTCGTCCGCCGATTTTTCCAACGCGGCGTTTCCGTTCGGAACCAGTCGCGAGATCGAGATCGGCGGAGCGCGCGTGCGCGCGAGCCGCATCACTTATGTCGGCGAACTCGGCTGGGAACTCTATATCTCGACCGAATTCGCGATCCACGTCTTCGATCGCATTGTCGCGGCCGGCGCGCGTTTCGGCCTCAAGCTCGCCGGCCTGCATGCGATGGACAGCCTGCGCATCGAGAAAGCCTATCGTCACTGGGGTCATGATATCGGCGACGAGGACACGCCCATCGAGGCCGGGCTCGGCTTCGCAGTAAAGCTGAAATCGAACGTCGACTTCATCGGCCGCGAAGCTTTGGAGCGCGCGCGCGCCGCCGCGCCGACGAAACGCCTCGTACAGTTCCTGCTGACGGATCCCGAGCCCCTGCTCTATGGCAACGAACCGATATGGCGGGACGGCGCCCTGATCGGCCGCGTGACTTCGGGCGCCTACGGCCACACGCTCGGCGGCGCTGTCGGGCTGGGCTATCTCGGCCGCGCCGAGGGCGTGACCGCTGATTTCGTGGCGGCGGGAGGTTTCGAGATCGAGATCGCGGGGCGACGGGTAAAGACGCGCGCGAGCCTGGCGCCCATGTATGATCCGAAGGGATTGCGGATCAAGTCCTGAAAAAGATTTCGCCCTGCACGGCCTTACCGAGTCATGGCGAGCGCGGCGAGGCCATCCGGCGGCCCTGTTGCGCCGCGGGTTGCATCAAGTGCGCCGACCGTTCAGGCCAACAGGACATCGGGTATAGGCTGGCTCGCTTCACCGGATTCGCGATGACGCAAGAGCGCCTCGGACTGGCGAACCCTATCCGAACCTGTAGCCCGAAATCGCCTTGCCGCCGATCACGTCCTGGAACGCAACTTCGCCGGGGCTGTCGGCGGCGGCGCCGGCGGCGACCATCAGCGGCAAAAGGTGCTCCTCGCGCGGGTGGCATTGGCGGCCCATTGGGGCTTCGGCCCAATGGATCAGCTTGCGTTCGCGCTCTACCGGCGGCGCCGTCGCGGCGTCCGTCAGCCACGCATCGAATATTTTCGACGCGCGGCCGTCGCCGTCGCGAAAATGCCTGAGGTCGTGATAGCTCATGCCGCTGCCGACGATCACGACGCCCTCGTCGCGCAGGGGCGCCAGCGCCTCGCCGAGCCGGATGTGGAAGGCCGGATCGAGATCGCGCTGCAGCGACAGCATCACCACGGGAATGCGCGCCTCGGGGTCGATGATGAGGAACGGCACGAAGACGCCATGATCGAAGCCGCGCTCGGCATCCTCTTTCACGGCAAGGCCGGCCTGCGCGATCAATTGGCGCGCGCGATGGCCGATCTCGGGCGCGCCGGGAGCCGGATATTTCAGCTCGTAGGTGTGCGCGGGGAAACCGTAATAGTCGTATATCATGCCCGGCGCCGCGGCCGTGCTCACCGTCGGAACGTCGGCCTCCCAATGCGCTGTGCAGACGAGGAAGGCTTTCGGCCGCTCCGGCAGGCTCGCGACGACGCCTTCGAGAAAATGCCTGAGCCCGTCCCAGGAGTTGCGCCCGAACGGCGGCGGCGCGTCCATCCAGAAGCACGGACCGCCGCCGTGCGGCACGAAGAGAGCGGGCTGGCGGGCAGAGGTCATGGGCTTCTCCCAAGGGCCTGTCGAGGACAATATCCCAGGCATTTTATCGAGGCTTTGGCCCTGCGCAAACCGGCGTGGTCAGGCCCGCCGCATCGCCCCGCTCGCGGCGTCGAAAATCGATTTCGCCCCGAAGGCGATGAACATGACGCCGACCACCCGCGTTACGATCACGCCATGGGCGAGGAAGAACCTGCGCACCGCCGGCAGGCCGGCCGCGAAGATCAGTGTCGCGTCGGCCGCGAGAAAGCCGACGAAGGCCGCCGCCAGCAATTGCGGCGCGTCGGCCATGCTGAGCTTGTCGACATAGGGCGCGACAATCGCCGAGAACATCGCGAGCGCGACCGGATAGGCCTTGGGATTGGTCAGGCCGAAGGCGAGGCCTGTGGCGAGCGGGCGGCTCGCGCCGATCGTGCGCGGCGGCGCGTCCCTGCGCGTCGTCACCGCGCGAAAACCGAGATAGACGAGATAGACCCCGCAGCCGAAGCCGAGCGCCTCGAACAGGGTCGCCCCGAGCTGGTTGGCGCCGATGATCGCGGCGACCGCGAGCGCCCCCCAGGTGATGTCGCCGACGAGATGACCGCAGATGAAATAGGCGCCGGACATGCGGCCTTTCGAGGCCGACAGCGTGAACAGCGCGAGAAACGCCGGGCCGGGCGAGACGACATAGAGATAGGCGGCGCCCGCGCTGGCGGCGAGGATCTTCGGGTCGATCATGTCTCGGCCTCTTTCCAGATGCGTTTGAGTTCATAGAGTTTCGCCTGCGCCTCGCGCGGCGACAACTCGTCGGGGTCGATATCGGCAAGCGCCTCGCGCACCGGGTCGCTCTTCGTGAGCGCGGGAGCGGCGGGCTTTTCCGGCTCGTAGGAAAACAGCGGCAGCGCGTCGAGCGCGCCGAGCGCTGCGCCCGCATGTTTGGTCGCCTCAAGCTCGGCGAGCACGCCGCGCGCGCGCTTGATGACCGCGGCCGGCAGGCCTGCGAGCTTGGCGACCTGGATGCCGTAGGAGCGGTCCGCCGCGCCCGCCGCGACCTCGTGCAGGAACACGAGCGAGCCCTTCCACTCGCGCACGCGCATCGTCAGGTTGAACAGTCTCGGCGTCGTCTCGGCGAGCTGGGTCAGCTCGTGGAAATGCGTCGCGAACAGGGTGCGCGACCGGTTGACGCTGTTCAAGTGCTCGACGCAGGCAAAGGCGATCGAGAGGCCGTCGAAGGTCGCGGTGCCGCGCCCGATCTCGTCGAGGATGACGAGCGAGCGTTCCGTCGCCTGGTTGAGGATCGCCGCCGTCTCGACCATTTCGACCATGAAGGTCGAGCGGCCGCGCGCAAGGTCGTCGGCCGCGCCGACGCGCGAGAACAGGCGATCGACGACGCCGATATGCGCGCGCCGCGCCGGAACGAAGGCGCCCATCTGCGCGAGCGCCGCGATCAGCGCGTTCTGGCGCAGGAACGTCGACTTGCCCGCCATGTTGGGTCCGGTCACGACGGCGATGTCTGCCGCCCTCGCCGACTTCGCCCGTCAGGTCGCAATCGTTGGCGACGAAGGGCTCGCCGCGCTCGGCGAGCGCCGCCTCGACGACGGGATGGCGCCCGCCCTCGATCGCAAAGCGCAGCGAACGGTCGACATGCGGGCGCGTCCAGTCGCGTTTGACCGCGAGTTCGGCGAGCGCCGCGGCGACGTCGATTTCCGCAAGCGCGGCGCCGAGCCCGCGCAGCACGTCGGTCTCGCGCGAGGACGCCTGCCGCAGCCGCTCGAAAATCTCGAGCTCGAGGCCGAGCGCGCGATCGGCGGCCGAGGCGATGCGCGCTTCCAGATCGACCAGCGCATGGGTGGTGAAGCGCATCGCGCCCGCCATGGTCTGGCGGTGAATGAAGGTCGCCGAATGCGGCGGCTTCAACAGCGCTCTCGCCCGGCGGCCTGCGGGCGTCTCGAGGTAATAGCCGAGGAAATTGTTGTGCTTGATCTTGAGCTGGCGCACGCCCGTCTCTTCGGCGTAGCGCGCCTGCATTTCGGCGATCACGCGCCGGCTCTCGTCGCGCAAGCGCGCGCGCCTCGTCGAGCGCAGAGCCGCGCCCTGCGCGCACGAAGCCGCCGTCGCGCTTGTTGAGCGGCAGGTCCTCGGCGAGCGAGGCGCGAGCTCGCGCGCGAGCGCGCCGTCGTTGCGCCTCAGCCGCGCATAGGCGCGCAGCGCATCGCGGCGGGCGCATTCGCCCGCGCCCTCCAGCCGCGCCGCGACTGCCGCGCTCGCCGCGAGCCCTTCGCGCAGAGCCGCGAGGTCGCGCGGCCCGCCGCGGTCGAGCCGCGAGCCGCGAAAGCGCGCGCAGGAAATCGGGCGTCGCCGACGAGCGATCTTGCGCAAGATCGTCGCGCAGCGCCGGCGCCTCGACGAGGAACCGCACGGCGTCGTGCCGGTCGACGATCTCGTCGGGGTCGGTCAGCGGGCTCGCGAGCCGCTCGGCGATGAGGCGCGCGCCGGCGGGGGTGCGAGTCAGATCGATCGACGGCAAGCACGCGAGCCCGCGCGCTCGCCCGAGAGCGTGCGCGTGAGCTCCAGATTGGCGCGCGTCGCGGCGTCGATCTCCAGGCTCGCGCCGCGCGCGCGCCGTGTGCGGCGGCGCGAGCCGCGGCGTCGCGTCGATCTGCGTGCGCTTGACATAGGCGAGCGCGAGCGCCGCCGCGCGCGATTTCCGCGCGCGAGAACGTTGCCGAAACCGTCGAGCGTCTCGACGCCATAGAATTCGCAGACGCGCCGCTCGGCGTTGGCGAAGTCGCGCGACGTCGCGGCCCAGCGGCGCCGAGGCGATGCGCGCCTCGCTGAGAAGCCGAGAAAAGCTCGGCGTCGGCGAACAGACTTTCCGGCGCGACGATCTCGCTCGGCTCGAGCCGCGCGATCTCGACGCCGAGGCCCGCCTCGTCGGTCTCGCTCAGCGAAAACGCGCCGGTCGAAATGTCGAGCGCGGCGAGCCCATAGGCGCGCGCCCCTCGCCCGACTTCACGCGTTGCACCGCGACCAGCAGATTGGCGCGGCCGGGCTCCAGCAGCCGCTCCTCGGTGATCGTGCCCGGCGTGACCAGCCGGACGACGTCGCGCCGGACGACCGATTTGGCGCCGCGCTTCTTCGCTTCGGCCGGGTCTTCGAGCTGCTCGCAGACGGCGACGCGGTGGCCGAGCGCGATGAGGCGCTGCAGATAGTCGTCGGCGCGCTCGATCGGCACGCCGCACATGCGGATGTCCTCGCCCTCGTGCTTGCCGCGCTTGGTCAGCACGATGCCGAGCGCGCGGCTGGCGATCTCCGCGTCATCGAAGAACAGTTCGTAGAAATCGCCCATCCGGTAGAACAGCAGGCAATCCGGATTGGCGGCCTTGATCTCGAAATATTGCGCCATCATCGGCGTCAGGCGCGCCGGCGCGGCTTCGAGACCCGATTTTCGGCGGAAACGTCCATGGCCGACCTGTCTAGCAAATCGGCGCGCCGCTGACAGGGCCGCTTGCCGGGATATCCACCTTCCCGGAGCCGATCAGGCCGCCTCGGGCGCCTCGCGGCCGCGCGCGCCTTCATCGCCTTGGCCGCCATCGTGTAGCCCCCGCCCGCGCCGTCGACGAAATGCATGTGGCCGCGTCCGGCGATAGAGGGCGACGAAGCAGGTGATCATCGCGTTGCTCCTGCCGGAAGGTCCCGTATTCGGCGTATTCGCCGGCCGCCGCGAGCCGCGTCTCCAGCGCGTCGGCGAATTCGGGCGAGCAGTCGAGCGTCATGCGCAGGCCGTCGTCGAATTTGCGGAAGTCGGCGTTGGCGGCGAGGTCGCCTTGTATAGACTTGCGCATGTCGAAGTCGGCCGCTTTCAGCTTGAACCTGTTGAACACGTAGCCGAGCGCGATAATGCACGACGGCGCCGGCCGCGCGCCTGACCGCGCGCCAGGCCCGACGCGCGCCGTGCGACGGCTTCCAGCGCGATCGCCTCGGCCGCCTTGCCCGGCCGCAGCGTCTCGAGCGTCACCGGCCGGCCGCCGTCCTCGGCCGCCAGCGACGTCGCGCACGATGTCCTCGAGGAGGGCGCGAAGCGCGGATCGTCGCCGCGCGGCGCGACGATCAGCGACAGGATGACGCCGTGCCGGGCCGGCGAGACGCCCCAGCGGCAGGACAGACCGGAAAGATCGGGCCGCGCGCCCGGCGGCGCCGGCGTCAAGCGCGAACGCGCCGCGCTTGGCTTGCGCCTCGAACCAGCTCAGGCCCCCGCCCGAGAACATCGCATAGGCGCAGTGGGCGAGGCGCCGAAGCGCGCCACCCGCACGTCGCGCCCGCCGGCGCGGATGTCGGCGACCTGAGCCATGGCGACGCGCAAGATCGAATCTGGAATTCCTCGCGCGAATAGGTCGCCATCGCCTGCGAGCGCCTGCGTCGCCGCCGCGCGCGTCCGCGCGCTCGGACCGCGAAGCTCGCCCCGTCGCCGCCGAACACGAACGGAAACGGGCGGCGTCCGAGCGCATTGGACGACCGCCGCGATGACGCCGGCGCCGACCATGTTGACCGCCTTGTAGCGGCCGTCGGCGACCGCCTTGGTCGAGCCGACGACATCGGAAAATCCGACGACCCAGTCGTCGGGCAGCGGCGCGATAGTTCGCCGGCTTCACCGCCTCGGCGAAATCGTCGAAAACCGGGATGGCGGCATAGAAGTCGCGAGCGTCGCCGGCCATATGAACTCCTGAAGCAGAACGATTTTGGCCCGCAGCATAGCCGAGACGACCGGCAAGGTGAAGAATTGCGGGCCTTCGCTAAACGCGGATTGGCGGTACCGGCATGCCGGAGATACTGTGTTGAACTGAAAAGCCCATCTGAAATACGCGATGCTTCGAGGATCGCGCCTCAAGTCGAGGCGGAACGCCGATATTCGCGCCCGCCCGGGATGTCCCGGAGGTCACCCCGCCTCCGCCTCGCCGCTCGCAGCCTCGCCCGCGAGATCCACGCGCTCCGGCCGCAGCAGATCGAGCGATCCGTTCGCGCCCGCCGCAAAGTTGTGGATGAGAAAATAGCTCGCCTGATCGTTCGTCGCCTCCATCACGGCGGAGGGCGCCGACAGGATGCGCAACGGGCCGCAGGCGCCGATCCAGTCGACGTGCCGATGCCCATGCATGACGATCGCATTCGGCGCGATGCGCTGCAAACTGCGGATGAACCAGTTGCCATTGACCAGCGCGGTTCCGATCCTCTCGGAGAACGCCTCGACCCGCCCCGGATATTCTACGACATGATGATGCAGCGCGACGATCCAGCGGGCGCGGGGGTATTGCGCAACCGCGACTTCCATCGAGCGCACTTGCTGCAACGAGACAAGGCCCAGCGCGTTGGTGAAGGAGAAATGGGTTTCGGCGTTCGAGTTGAGCAGGATCACGCCGAGACCATCGGCGGACTCTGGCGCCAGCACCATCGGGAAAGCCTCGGCCCAGACGACGCCCAGCGCGCGGGAAAGCCGAAACGCGCCCGTGTCAGCAAATTCTTGCAATTCCGGGATTTGCGGCCTCAATCGATCGCTCAGCGTCGCGCCGACGCGCCTGGCGGCGGGATCGACGATACGCGCGCGGGAGCCCTGGATTTGCTCCATCGCGGAAAGAACCCGCATTTCGCGCAACCGCTTCTTCGGGCTGGTGGGCAGATCGATTTTCGCCGTATTGGCGCGATCTACGACATTTACGTCATGGTTGCCGGGCAGTATCAGGAAAAGGGAAGCGAGTTTGGGATATTGCGCCAGCGCGCCGAAAAACTCGGACCATTCGGAGGAACTGCCGGCGTCCGTCACGTCTCCCGTCAGAAGGATGATGTCGAGAGGATTGGCTTGGTGTATCGCCTCGAGCCGCGCCAGCAGCCGATGGAACCGGCCATTGCCTCTGGGACCCGAGCGACCGCTCTCGATACGAAATCCGTAGGGCCAGCCGACGAGATGGATATCTGAGAGATGCGCGATCCGCCACCTTCGCGCGGCGCCCTCGGCCGGCGGCAAGGCGTCCAGGCTGCGCGGCTGGCGCATGGTGGCGTCCGCGATTCCCCATGTCAGAGCGGCCACGGCCATATAGCCGGCCATGACCACGCCGCTGTTGGCGAAGGCGATCGACAAGACCCGCCAAGGCGATCCCGTCGTCGGCGCAGTGGCGAACCAAACCGTCGCCGGCCATACCGCAATGATCGCCAGACCCGCGGCGATGAAGATTGCGACGCCGGCCAGCGCCGCGCAGATCGCGCGAACTTTCGAATGAGTCTCTTCGGGCGCGTCGAACGCGAGCCCACTTTCAACGGCGTGACGAAGGCCCTCGCGACAGAGCGCATAGATGGGCTGCACGAAAACGCCGTTCAACGCCCAGAAACTGCTCTCGACCAGTTGAAAGGCCCGACGGCCGACGAACCAACAGAGCATGACGAACGCGACGAGCATCGCTCCCGACCAGAGGGACGCCGCTCCATAGCCCAATTTCGACCATAGCAACCCGAAACCGATCGCCGCCGCGCGGGGGGCCAGACCGATCAGCAGGGCCGGCGCGCCGACCAACATCAGCCAGACCGTGACGAGCTTCAGCGGACTGATTTCGACCAGCAGGCTGCCGGCAAGCGAGGCCATCGAGCGACGCCGGGTGCTCGAAGCGTCGTCTTCAACGTCGCCTTCGCGCGGATCTAGGATTGGGGTCATCGGAAATCCGTCTCAACGCCGAGCGGTCGCGCGATAGGTTTCGAGGGGGAACGGGACAAGAATGGGCGCCTCAAATACAAATTCGTCCATTTCGGACCTGACCAGGCGACAGCTTGCTCCGCCGCCGCCTCCGTCGACGCGGAAAGGGCGGCAGCCGCCTCGCACCCGCAAGAGGCGAAGATGGACACAGTCGCCAGGGCCGCCCGGCGTCAAAGCGCGCCGCGTCGGTCTCCGCACGTTCATCGACCCGACGCCGCCCTGTCCGACCCCATGCACGCTAGCGTCGCCACGTTCGGTTCCGGCCCGGCTTCGGAGACCGAACGTCGCTTCGAGGGTTACCACGCCGCCCAGGCTTCTCCAAGGCGCTCCCGACGCCGGCGGTCGCCGGAGGGGCTCCCGCATGGCTGCGCGACCAACTATATTTCGAGACCGAACAGGGGGATCGCAAATTGAAATTTCGGGCTCGAGTCATTCCCGCGGGAAACGCCGCCGGGGTCGAAATCCCGGCGGACGTCATGAAAACGCTGGGCCCCGAGGCGCGGCCGCCGGTCGCAATCCGCATCAACGGCCATACCTGGCGCAGCCGGGTGGCGTTGATGCGAGGCCAGCGCCTGATCGGCGTCAGCGCCGCGAATCGAGCCGCAGCCGGAATTGCCGAAGGCGATATCGTCGAAGTCGATGTTCAACTCGACCGCGAGTCCCGGGAAGTCGCGCCGCCGTCAGACCTTGCTGAAGCTCTGAACGCCGCCTCCGAAGCCAAAGCCGCCTTTGACCGGCTGCCGTTCGGGCTCAAGCGAAAACGCGTGGCTGAAATCGACGAAGCAAAATCCCTGGAGGTTCGACAACGCCGGATCGCCAAGCTGGTCGCTGCGCTCAAGGGGGCGGACTCCGCCCGAAACAGCTAACCCGACCATCGCTTCCGACAACCTTCGGCAGAGGATGCTGACAAAATGACGCCTGGCCTTCGCGCGGTGCTATTCGATGTGTTTGGGACGGTCGTGGACTGGCGAAGCGGCGTGGCTCGTGAAGCCGCCCCATTCCTTCGCAGGCGCGGCGCGGCGGCGGTCGACCCGTTCGCGTTCGCGGACGCATGGCGCGCGGCGTACCAACCCTCAATGGAGGAAGTACGAAGCGGGCGGCGACCTTCGTGCGGTTGGACGTGCTGCATCGCGAAAATTTGGAATCCGCGTTGACCCAGTTTGGAATCGAGCCTTCCGGGATTCCCAGCGCGGAACTGGACGACCTCAACCTCGCGTGGCATCGTCTGGACCCGTGGCCGGACGTGGTCGCCGGCCTCACGCGGTTAAGGGCCGGCTTTACCATCGCCCCGCTCTCCAACGGCAACATCTCCCTCATGCTGGACAACGCGAAGCGCGCGGGCCTGCCATGGGATGCGATCCTGGGCGCCGAAGTCGTAAGAGCCTACAAGCCGACGCCGGAGGCTTACACGCGCACAGCTGACATTTTGGCCCTGCGGCCCGAACAGATCTGCCTTGTCGCCGCCCATAACAGCGACCTCGCGGCGGCGCGCGCATGCGGCCTGCAAACCGCCTTCGTGCCGCGCCCGACCGAGCACGGCCCGACGCAGACCACCGACCTGCGGCCGGAACAGGACTGGGACGTGACCGCCGGCGACTTCGTCGAACTGGCGCAAAGGCTGGGCGTCTGACTCCTGAAGCCGCGGACTGTCGGGAAAATCGCGCTTTGCGGGACTTGGCGGAAGACGCAACAGAAATCGGCGCCGCGGCGACAAGCCCGCCGTCTCGCGTTCGCAAGCGGCCGGCCCTATCTGACGTAACCGAGCTTGCCCTGAATAAGCGGGCCCGGTCCGATTCCCAGCCCGACGCCGCGCCCGGCCGCGATCGCCGTGCGGACGAAGGTCTTCGCTCCCTGCACCGCTTCGAGGAGATTTGCGCCGAGCACGATTCTGGCGGCGATCGCGCTGGACAGGGTGCATCCCGTGCCATGCAGGTTGCGCGAATCGACCCAGGGCGCAGCGAGGCGATGGGTCTCTTTGCGGCTCACGAGCACGTCCACCGCCTCCTCGCCCGCGAGATGACCGCCCTTCATCAGCACTGCGCGCGGCCCGAAGCCGAGCAACAGGCGGCCCTGGTCGATCATGTCAGCCTCGCTCGCCGCCAGCGGACGATCGAGCAGCGCGGCGGCCTCGGCGAGGTTGGGCGTCAGGCAATCGACCAGCGGCAGCAGGTTCGTGCGGATCGCGTCGACGAAACCCTCTCCGGCGAGCGGATCGCCTGACGAGGCGATCATCACGGGATCATAGACCAGGAACGGCCGCACGGCGTCCATGGCGAGCCGCCCAGCGACCGCCTCCGCGATCTCGGCCGACCCGAGCATGCCGATCTTGATCGCGCCGACGCGGAAGTCGCCGAGCACGGCGTCGATCTCCGCCACCACGAATTCGGGCGGCGGCAGATGGATGGCGCTGACGCCGAGCGTGTTCTGCGCGGTCAGCGCCGTGATCGCGCTCGCGCCATAGACGCCGAGCGCAGCGAAGGTCTTCAGGTCCGCCTGGACGCCCGCGCCGCCGCCGGAATCCGAGCCGGCGATCGTCAGGGCGATCGGGCTGCGCCCGCTCACGGCGCGCGCGTCGCCGCGATCCACTCGCGCGTGCGCGCCTCCGGATCGGCGTTGAGAGTGATGTCGGTGACGACGGAGACGATGTCGGCGCCGGCGGCGAGACAGAGCCTGCCGCGCTCGACATTGAGACCGCCGATCGCAACAAGCGGAATCGCGCCGACGCGCCTCTTCCAGACGCCGATGCGCTCCAGGCCCTGCGGCCCGAATTTCATCGCTTTCAGGATCGTCGGATAGATCGGGCCGAGCGCGACATAGTCCGGCGTCGACGCCAGCGCCCGCTCGAGTTCGGCCTCGTCATGCGTGCTGATCCCGACGCGGACGCCCTTGGCCCGGATCGCCTTCATGTCCGCGCCGTCGAGGTCTTCCTGGCCGAGATGGATGTAGTCGGCGCCGATCTCGATCGCGAGGCGCCAGTAGTCGTTGAGGACGAGCTGCGCGCCGCGGCGAGAGCAGATGGCCAGCGCCTCGCGCGCTTGAGCCGCCACCTCGGCGTCGCTGCGGTCCTTGACGCGCAACTGGATCAGCCGCGCGCCGGCGCCGACCAGCCGCTCGACCCAGGCCGCGCTGTCGACGATCGGGTAGAACGGGTCGAGTTTCATGAGAGGTTCGCCCGTCCGAGCACCGGCGTCGAAGGCGCGGCCATGTCGCGCGGCGCCATGGGTCCGGCGAGAAAGGCCGCCCGGCCCGCCTCGACCCCGAGCGCGAAGGCCTTCGCCATCGCGACGGGATCGCCCGCCTTGGCGACCGCGGTGTTGAGCAGCACCGCGTCATAGCCGAGCTCCATCGCCGCCGCGGCGTGCGAGGGCAGCCCGAGGCCGGCGTCGACGATCAACGGCGTCTCGCGGGAAATGGGCGCGCAGGGCGCGCAGGCCAAAGACATTGTTGAGGCCCTTGCCCGAGCCGATCGGCGCGCCCCAGGGCATCAGCACCCGGCAGCCCGCCTCGACGAGCTTCTCTGCGACGACAAGGTCCTCGGTCATGTAGGGGAAGACCTCGAATCCGTCCGCGTTCAGGATCCGCGCGGCCTCCACGAGCCCGAACACGTCGGGCTGCAGCGTGTCGGCCTCGCCGATCACTTCGAGCTTGATCCAAGGCGTGCCGAAAATCTCACGCGCCATCTGAGCCGTCGTCACCGCCTCCTTGACGCTGTGACAGCCCGCCGTGTTCGGCAGCACGCGCACGCCGAGTTCGCGGATGAGCCGCCAGAAATCCTGCCCCTCGCGCAGCCGCGCCGCTTCGCGCCGCAGCGAGACGGTGACGATCGTCGGCGCCGCTCGCGCGCACGGCCTCGGCCAGGATCGCGGGCGAGGGATATTGCGAGGTGCCGAGCAGCAGGCGCGAACTCGGGGCGTAGCCGTAGAGGTCCAAGTTCATCCTCCCTGCCGCGGCGCGACGATCTCGATCCGGTCGCCGTCCTTGACCGGCGTCGCCTCGCGCTTGCGCGCGGGCACGAATTCGCCGTTGAGCGCGGTCGCAACGATCGCGTCGGCGTAGTCGAGCGCGCGCAGAGCCTCGGCCAGATTGGCGGCCGAAAGGTCCTGGGCGTCGCCGTTGACGATCAGCCTCACGCCGCCGCCTCCTCGCGATGCAACGCCATCTCCGCCGCCTTTGCCGCGAAATGCGGCGCGAGCAGATAGCCGTGGCGATAGAAGCCGTTGACGTAGATGCGCCCCTCGCGCTCGCACGATGCGCGGCTCGTTGTCGGGATAGGCCGGGCGCACGTCGGCGCTCATTTCCAGGATCTCCGCCTCGCCGAACGCGGGATGCAGCGCATAGGCCGCGCTCAGCAGCTCGATCGCCGAGCGCACGCTGACGCCGCCCGGCTCGGCGCTCTCGATCATCGTCGCGCCGATCATGAACACGCCGTCCGCGCGCGGCGCGACATAGAGCGGAATGCGCGGGTGCAGCAGCCGCACGGGGCGCTGCAGCGAAACCTCGCGCGTGCGCACGAGCAGCATCTCGCCGCGCACGCCGCGCAAGTCGGGCAGATGCGTCGCGAGCGGCAAATCCGCGGCAGTCGACAACCGTCTCCGTCTCCCGCAAGCGGCGCCAGCGCGGCTCCGAAAGGCACGGTTCGACGCCGAAGCGCATCTCGACGCCGCGCCGCTCCAGCTCATCGCGCAACGCCGCCATCGCGACGCGCGGATCGACATGGCCCTCGCTCGCGAAAAACAGCCCCTTGCGGAACCGTCCGGCGAGGTCGGGCTCGAGCTCGCCGATGCGCGCCTCGTCGACGCGCTCCCATGCCCGCGTGCGCGCGGCGAAGCGATCGAGTTCGCCGGAATCGCGCGGCGGCGCGACGACCAGGCTGCCCTCGCGCGCGACGCCGGGCGCGTGGCGCGCCCACCAGTCGATCGCCTTGGCGCCCGCGCACGACGACCGATTCGGGCGCGCTCTCGCCCTCGCAATAGGGCGCCAGCATGCCGCCGGCGAGCCAGGAGGCGTTGCCGCCGAGCTCGGCGTGACGCTCGAAAAGCGTCGACCTCGGCGCCGCGCTCCGCGAGTTCGATCGCCGTCGCAAGGCCGACGACGCCCGCGCCGATCACCGCTGACGCGCATCGTCTATTCCGCCGCCGGCACATAGAGCGCGCCGCCGGGCTCGAGGAATTCCTTCGACTTCTCCTGCCATGCCCGGCATCGCCTCGGCCTCCTTGCGAAGGTCCTGGGTGATCTTCATCGAGCAGAATTTCGGCCCGCACATCGAGCAGAAATGCGCGACCTTGTGGCTGTCCTTCGGCAGCGTCTCGTCGTGGATATTTGCGCGCGGTGTCGGGATCGAGCGAGAGGTTGAACTGGTCCTCCCAGCGGAAGTCGAAGCGCGCGCGGCTCACCGCGTCGTCGCGGATCTGCGCCGCCGGATGGCCCTTGGCGAGATCGGCGGCATGGGCGGCGATGCGGTAGGTGATGACGCCGGTCTTGACGTCGTCGCGGTCGGGCAGGCCGAGATGCTCCTTCGGCGTGACGTAGCAGAGCATCGCCGTGCCGAACCAGCCGATCATCGCCGCGCCGATGCCGGAGGTGATGTGGTCGTAGCCCGGCGCGATGTCGGTCGTCAGCGGCCCCAGCGTATAGAACGGCGCCTCGCCGCATTCGCTTCAGCTGCTTGTCCATGTTGACCTTGATCTTGTGCATCGGCACATGGCCGGGGCCTTCGATCATCACCTGGCAGCCCTTGTCCCAGGCGACTTTGGTCAGCTCGCCCAGCGTCTCCAGTTCGGCGAATTGCGCGGCGTCGTTGGCGTCGGCGATCGAGCCGGGACGCAGGCCGTCGCCGAGCGAGAACGAAACGTCGTATTTGCGCATGATGTCGCAGATGTCGCCGAAATGCTCGTAGAGGAAGCTCTCGCGATGGCCGGCAAGGCACCAGCGCGCCATGATCGAGCCGCCGCGCGAGACGATGCCGGTGACGCGCTTGGCGGTCAGCGGGACATAGGCGAGCCGCACGCCGGCGTGGATGGTGAAATAGTCGACGCCCTGCTCGGCCTGCTCGATCAAGCGTGTCCTTGAACACCTCCCAGTCGAGCTTGAGCGGATCGCCGTCGACCTTTTCCAGCGCCTGATAGATCGGCACGGTGCCGATCGGCACCGGCGAATTGCGCAGGATCCAGGAGCGGATGTTGTGGATGTTGCGGCCCGGTCGAGAGGTCCATCACCGTGTCGGCGCCCCAGCGGATCGCCCAGACCATCTTCTCGACTTCCTCGGCGACGCCCGAACTCACGGCGCGAATTGCCGATATTGGCGTTGACCTTGACGAGGAAATTGCGGCCGATCGCCATCGGCTCGAGTTCGACATGGTTGATGTTGGCGGGAATGATCGCGCGGCCGCGCGCGACCTCGTCGCGCACGAATTCCGGCGTGATGAACTCGCGGGATCGCGGCGCCGAAGCTCTCGCCGTCGGCGACGCCGCGCGGCCGCGTCCGTCGACCGCCGCCTCGCGCGCGAGATTCTCGCGATGCGCGACATAGATCATTTCTTCGGTGACGATGCCGGCCTTGGCGAATTCGTACTGCGTGACGAGCTGGCCGGGCGCGCCGGCGCGCAGGGTGCGCTGCGGCCGGGCAATGCGGCGCGAGGCGCTCGGCCGAGACATTGCCGTTGTCCTCGGGCTTGATCGCGCGGCCGGCGATCGCGGGATAGCCGCGCGCGGCGATCCAGGCCTCGCGCACCGGCGCAAGTCCGGCGGCGAGATCGATGCGCGGCGTCGGACTCGGTGTAGGGGCCCGAGGCGTCATAGACGCGCACCGGCGGCTCGGCGGGATCGCTGAGCGCGATCTCGCGGAACGGCACGCGCAATCTCGGGATGGCCCTTCGGCGCCGCGTAGACCTTGCGCGAGCCCTGCGATCGGCCCGGTGGTCACGCTCGTCGGCGCGTGCGGCGTCTTGATCTTGGCGTGTTCGTTCATGGCCGCGCCTCCGCTCGCCCGGGCTGACGGCGAGGGCGCGGCGCGGCGATGGACATCGGCTAGCCTCGTCCCTTCGCCGGCATGACCCGGATCAGGTTCAAAGGGTTCGGCTGCCGCCGTCTCAGCCCGCAAGGGCGCCCCTCGAGTTATGCGCGCAGTCTGGTCCCGATGACGGCTTCATGTCAATGCGCGCGCCCCCGGCCAGCACACTCGGTGCCATTGGCCGGCCGAAGATGCACATCTGTCGCCTGTGCGAGAGACGCCAGGCAAGGCGGGGCGAAGACGCCTTCAGCGCGAAGGCGTGGGATTGGCGGCTCGCGTCCCTGGCCCGCGCGCCCAGGGTTCGCCGGATCGCCCGCATGGAGGCTCGCGGGAGGAATGTCGCCAACCCTCAACCGTCCGCGCGAACGCTCGCGGCCAGCCGCAGCCACGCGTCGCGCGCACGCGCGCGCAACTCGCGAATATACTCGAGCGACGCCTCCTTATAGGGCTCGACGAGCGCATGCGCGAATTCGTGGAACGCGATGAGTTTCGAGTGGAGATAGACGAACCACGCCAGAGTCATCAGTTTTTCGCGCGTGATGTCGAAGATGACGGCAAGCAAACCGACGCCCACGATCTTGAGCAAGACATAGGCGGTGGCGCCAAGAATGAAATGGCCCATCGCGATCGCGACCACACTGAGGAACGAGCCGAATTCGCTGACCACCAGAGGGACGCCGAACAGCAATACCGCGACGAAAGCGGGCATCCGATTGACCGCGCGGCGCGCGGCGATTTTGAATTGCTCCCACGGAATCCGCGCCGCAAGGAAGCGAACGGCCGCGACCATGCGATCCCAGATCCAGGTCTCGAACAGGAAGGCGAGCGCAAACATCAGCATCAGCGGACGCGACGCCTTGGGCTTCTCGCTCAAATTCCCCTCTCCGCGGCGCAATTCCCGGGATAAGTGCCCTCGATTTACGGCCGCCGCAAGGCCACACAGGGAATATATCAACATATAGGGCGGTGGAGGGCGAACCCGTCGGTCAGGCTTGATGGAGCCGGGCGCTATTCCCCTGCCAGCCCGGCCCGGGCCAAGGCCCCACCGGACCATATCGCTGAAGCCGCTTCGGTTCCCGGCTAGGTCATGTCGAAAGCATGGTCGGAGCTCAAAATTACTATGACGACATGTCATTTCATTGCGTTTCGGGCCCTCGCCCCATTGCGGCCATCAACGCAATGTTAACCGTGCCTGACGAGCGCGGCGCATTTCATCGATCGCAGCAAGGGTTGATCAAGGTTGACAGAACCTTCCCTTAACCCTGGCCGCCTATCCCTCCGAGCACGGGGCGTATCGCCGAGGAGTAGTTTTGCAATGATCGGATTCACAGCTAGACGCGCATTTCCCCTTGTCGCGGCCGTCGCAATGGCGCTCGCCCTCGGAGCCTGCGCGCACAACCCGACCGGCGCGGACGCGCTCAACAGCGGCGCCGGCGCGGCCGCCGGTCCCGGCAGCGTGCAGGAATTCGCTTCGACGGTCGGGGATCGCGTGTTCTTCGACACCGACTCGACCGAGTTGAACGGCGCGGCGCAGGCGACGCTGGACAAGCAGGCGGCCTGGCTGAACCAATATACTCGCTACACCTTCACGATCGAAGGCCACGCCGACGAGCGCGGCACGCGCGAATATAATTTTGCGCTCGGCGCCCGGCGCGCGGAATCCACCAAGGAATATCTCATCGCCAAAGGCGTCTCGCCCACTCGCATGAAGACGATCAGTTACGGCAAGGAGCGTCCGGTTGCGGTCTGCAACGACATCTCCTGCTGGTCGCAGAATCGCCGCGCGGTGACCGTTCTCGCCGGCGCCGCGGGAAGCTGACGCCGCCGCGAGGCGGCCTCGGCTTCGCCT
Organism: uncultured Pseudomonadota bacterium; assembly: GCA_963809055.1. Lineage (GTDB taxonomy): Bacteria > Pseudomonadota > Alphaproteobacteria > Rhizobiales > Beijerinckiaceae > Roseiarcus. The sequence goes on from CAWEID010000018.1 coordinate 36,426, forward strand.
CATTTTTGGCGGGCGGGCTCCCTTATGCTATCGCACGCGCGCGTCCGGGATTTCGGACGCGAAGGGGATCGGTAGACGAGGTTTGCATTGTCGACGCCATTGCTCATTCGCCGCGCGAGCGCGGTCGCCATCGCCGTAATACTGGCCGGGGCGACCGCCGCCTTCGCATTCCCGACGACGTCCTCGGATCCGTCTGCGAAGGAGAGCCTGGCTCCGGTCCGGGTGGCTCAGAACCTCATGCCGCCGGCCTCGATCCCCGGCGAACCTGCGGATTCCGTCGAAGGCGGCGATCCCGCCGGGCTCGTCCTGCGCGTCGACCGGCTCGAGGCCGACTTGCGGCGCGCCAACGGGGCGATCGAGGAATTGCAGAACGAAAACCATCGACTGCAGGAAGAGTTGAGGCGGTTCCGCGAGGATGTGGAATTCCGGCTCGGCAATGGCGGCGAAGCCACTTCGGGAGGCGCCGCAGCCCCGGCGATCGCCGCGCAGGAGCCGGCCCCGGCGGCCAAACCGCGCAAGAGCGACGCTTTCGACCCGCAAGCCGATCCGACGGCGCTTGGCGCCCCGCGTCCTCTGGGCACGACGCCGCCGAGCGCCCCGCTCGCCTCCGCCAGTCTCGACCCCAAGCTGCAAAGACCCGCCGCCGGCGCGCCGCTCGACCTCGGCGCGCCCAAAGCCGCCGATCCCACCGGACCGTTGAAGGCGCCCGACGCCGGCCGGGCCGACCGTGATCAACAGCGGGCTCGACTTCACCGACGGTCCGCGCGCGCAGTTGAACGCGGCGATCGACACCTACAAAGCCGGCCAGTACGCTGCGGCCGAGGAACAGTTGAAGGCGTTTCTTGCCGCGAACGGCGCGCATAAGCTCGCGCCCGACGCGGTGTTCTATCTCGGCGAAACCTATCTGCAGCGTTCGCGCCCGCGCGAGGCGGCCGAGCAATATCTCAAGCTCTCCACCGATTACGCCAAATCGCCGCGCGCGCCGGAAGGCATGATGCGGCTCGGGCAATCGCTCGCCCTGCTCGGCAATGCGGAACAGGCTTGCGCAACCTTCGCCGAGGTCGGCAAGCGCTATCCCACCGCCTCCACGACCGTGAAGAAGACGATCGAGCGCGAGATGCAGAAGGATCATTGTTGACGGGCGCTGGGCTGAGCCCCGAGGCCGTCGACGCGATCCTCGCGCCGCTCGCATATGCGCGCACGCTGCTGATCGCCGTATCCGGGGGACCGAACTCGACCGCGCTCCTTCTTATGAGCGCGGCCTGGGCGCGCCGACGCGGCGCAATCCGGCTCGAGGCCGCCACCGTCGATCATGGATTGCGTCCCGAGGGCGTCGAGGAAGCGGCGGCCGTTGCGGCGCTGTGCGAGCGAATTGGCGTCCCGCATGTCACTCTGCGCTGGATCGGCGACAAGCCGAGCACGCGGCTGCAGGAGCGCGCGCGCGAGGCGCGCTACGCGTTGCTGGCGGCGCGCGCGCGGGAGATCGGCGCCGAAGCGATCGTCACCGCCCATCATCTCGACGACCAGGCGGAGACCGTGCTGTTCCGGCTGCTGCGCGGCTCGGGAATCGCCGGCCTTTCCGGCATCTCCGCCTTTGCGGCGCGCGACGGCGTGACGATCGCGCGGCCGCTGCTGCCGCTCTCGAAGACCGAACTCGTCGCCTATTGCGAGGCCCAGGGGGTGGCCTTCGCCCGCGATCCCTCCAACGACGACGAGCGATACGCCCGGACGCGAATGCGGTCGATCCTGAAGAGCCTCGCCCAAGAGGGCCTCGACGCGCCTGCCCTCGCCCGCCTGGCCCGACGCGCGTCGCGGACCGACGAAGCGCTGACGCGGGCTGCAATCGAGGCCGAACGTAACCTGGGCATCGTCGACGCCGGCGCCTGCGCCGCCGGCGCGTGGCTCGCGCTGCCGGCGGAAATCGCACAACGCGTGCTCGCCCGCGCCATTGCGCGGGTCGGCGGGCGGGACGAGAGCCGGGTCGGTTTGGAGAAGGTCGAGACGCTTGAAGCGTCGTTGCGAGCGGCGCTTCAAAAACCGAAACGCTTCAGCGCCAATGTCGCCGGAGCGAGGGTTCGCGGCGACGGCAAGGGCCGCATATGGGTCGAGAAAGAGCCGGCGAGGCGATCGTAGCTCGCTGAGCCCGGGTCTCGCCTCCCGCCCTCGAGCGGGGAAGCTATTTCTACGGGCCGCGATGATTGCGGCGCGGCGGTGGCGTCCGGCGGCGGCGGCCGCGGCGGGCCCCGGCTCTCACCACATATCCAGCGCGACCCTGGCTTCCTCGGACATCCGGCTCTGGTCCCACGGCGGATCGAACACCATCGTAACTTTCACGCCGGACACGCCGGGGACAGCGCCGACGGCGTTTTCGACCCAACCCGGCATTTCCCCCGCGACCGGGCAACCCGGCGCGGTCAAGGTCATGTCGATCGAGACGAAACGGTCGTCGTCGATATCGACGTTGTAGATCAGTCCGAGTTCATAGATGTCGGCGGGAATTTCCGGATCGTAGACAGTTTTCAGCGCCGCGACGATCTGATCCGTCAACGCGTCGAGTTCGGCCTTCGGCAAGGACGAAGGCGGCGGCAGAGCGGTCTCTTGGGTCGTGTCGGTCATGACCTTGATTCCCTCACGCGAACAGCTTTTGGGCCTTGAGCAGCGCCTCAGCCAGCGCATCGACTTCCTCGCGCGTATTGTAGAGCGCGAACGAGGCGCGGCAAGTCGAAGTGACGCCGAAGCGCTGCAACAACGGCATCGCGCAATGCGTGCCGGCTCTCACGGCGACGCCGGAGCGGTCGATGATCGTCGCGACGTCGTGGGCATGCGCGCCCTCCATCGTGAACGCGAGGATCGGCCCCTTGCCAGGCGCCGTGCCGAAGATTCGCAAGGAGTTGATCTGCGCGAGCCTCTCGTGCGCGTAGACGCTGAGCGCGGTTTCGTGCGCCTGGATGCGCTCGCGCCCTACCCCCTCGATGTAATCCAGGGCGGCGCCCAGCCCGACCGCCTGGGCTATGGGCGGCGTGCCGGCCTCGAAGCGGTGCGGCGGCGTATTGTAGGTGACGTTGTCCAGGGTGACGTCACGGATCATCTCGCCGCCGCCGTTGAACGGCGGCAGGGCCTCGAGCCGCGCGGCCTTGCCGTAGAGCACGCCGACGCCCGTCGGGCCGTAGAGCTTATGGCCGGTCATTACATAGAAATCGACGTCGAGATCGCGCACGTCGACGACGCCGTGGACAGATCCCTGCGAGCCGTCGACGAGAACCGGCGCGCCATGCGCATGCGCAATCTCCACGATCTGCTTGATCGGCGTTGCGGTGCCCAGCACATTCGACATCTGCGTGATCGCGACCATCTTGGTGCGCTTGGTCAACGCGCGCTCGAACGCCTCCAGCGAGAAAGAACCGTCATCGCCGACGTCCACCCATTTCAGCACCGCGCCCTTGCGTTCGCGATGGAAATGCCAAGGCACGATATTGGCGTGATGCTCCATGACGCTGAGCACGATCTCGTCGCCCTCGCCGATCCCATTCAGGCCGAAGCTCGCCGCCACGAGATTGATCGCTTCGGTCGCCGAGCGCGTGAATACGATCTCGTCGACAGACCCCGCATTGAGGAACCGGCGCACGCTCTCGCGCGCGACTTCATAGGCGTCGGTGGCGGCATTGGCGAGGTAATGCAGGCCGCGATGCACGTTGGAATATTCGTGCTCGTAGAAATGCGAGATGCGCTCGATTACCGCGCGCGGCTTCTGCGCCGAGGCGGCGTTGTCGAGATAGACCAGCGGCTTGCCATAGGGCCGCTCCTCCAGAATGGGAAAATCGGCGCGCAACTTCGCCACGTCATAGGGCGCCGCCGCTGCAGTTCTGACGATCGAATTCACGCCGTCCGCTCCTCTGCCCGCCCGCTCACGCCCGCGCCGCCAGCCAGACGCGCATGCGCTCGCGCAGCGCGTCGGCGACTTCGCCATCCTCGATTCGGTCGATCGCCTCGGCGCCGAACGCCTCGAGCAGCATCGCCTCCGCCTCGGCGCGCGGGACGCCGCGCGCCTGGACATAAAAGATCTGCTCGGGGTCAAGCGCGCCGACCGTCGCGCCATGTCCGCACACGACATCGTCGGCGAAGATTTCGAGCTCCGGCTTGTTGTTCATCGCCGCGGTCGGCGAAAGCAGGATGGCCTGGCTCTTCATCGCGCCGTCAGTCTTCTGCGCATGCGGCGCGACGATGACCTTGCCCTGAAACGTTCCCGAGGATTCATCGGCGACGATGTGCCGGAAATATTCACGACTCTCGCCGTGTGGCGCCGCATGAGTGACTTCGAGCGTCGTATCGGCGCGCCGGGCGCCGTCCAGCAGGGCGAGGCCGGACAAATAGACTTTCGCGCCATCGCCATCCTGACTCGCGAATATTTGCCGCCGCGTGAGGTCTCCCCGCGCCACAAGTCCGAAGCCCCTGAATTCCGATTTGGCCCCGACCGTCACGAACTGGCTTTCCAGATGAAGCGCCGCGTCGTCTTCGACGGAACTGGTGAAATCGCAGCGCGCGCCGTCTGCGACGCGAACGCTCGACAGCGCATTGCGCTGAATGTGCGAGCCGGCGCCGCAGAACGACTCGAAGAAGTCTCAATCGCGCGCCAGGCGCCACGTATACGCTGACCTGGGAATAGACGGATTTAGGCGCGGCTCCGTTTGCGATATGCAGGATTTCGATCCTTTGGGCGAGATCGACGCCTGCCTCGACGATGAGAGAAAGACCGTCAGACGCAAAGGCGTCGTTCAGCGCGACCACGGGGTCAAAGCGCGCCGACGGAACTGATTTGACGAGCCGAGTTCCGGAAATTCCGGCAGGCGACGCATCCGACAGTTCCGTGGCGAAGCGGCCATCGAGCAGTACGAGCCTGACGTCGCCGAGCTTCTCCCGTTTCGCGAGCATGGCCCGCGCGGCCTCGATCTCTTCGGGGCCGGGCCTGTCCGCCGGCGGCGCGGCGCTCGTCATCGCCTGACGCAGGTCGGTGTAATGCCACGCCTCGTCCCGACGCGTCGGGAGGCCGGACTGGGCAAAAGCCGCGAACGCGGCCGCGCGGTCCGCGTCCCCGCTCTTCAGCGCTGCAAACTGCTCGGCCAGCGCCGCCTCGGCCGCGGTCTTCTCGATCTTGCGATGCAAGCTCATGCCGCGGCGTCCGCGTAGTCGCGATAGCCGTCCCGCTCGAGTTCGAGCGCGAGCTCCGGCCCGCCCGACTTGACTATGCGCCCCCTGGCCATGACGTGCACGACGTCGGGTTTGATATGATCGAGCAGGCGCTGGTAATGCGTGATCACCAGAAACGCGCGGCTCGGGTCGCGCAAAGCGTTGACGCCGTCGGCCACGATGCGCAGCGCATCGATGTCGAGCCCGGAATCGGTCTCGTCCAGCACGGCGAGGCGCGGTTCGAGCAGCGCCATCTGCAGGACTTCCAGACGCTTCTTCTCGCCGCCGGAAAAGCCGACATTGACGGGGCGCTTCAGCATCTCGGTGTCGATCTTGAGGCCCTGCGCCGCCGACCGCACCTTGCGCATGAAATCGGGCGTAGTCAGGTCGGCCTCGCCGCGCGCGCGCCGCTGCGCGTTGAGCGCGGCCTTCAGGAAGGTCATGGTCGCGACGCCGGGAATTTCGACCGGATATTGGAACGCGAGAAATAGGCCTTTGGCCGCGCGCTCGTTCGGCTCCAGCGCGAGCACGCTCTCCCCGTCGAGCAGGATTTCGCCGCCCGTCACTTCGTAATCCGGCTTGCCCGCGATGATGTAAGACAAGGTGGACTTGCCCGATCCGTTGGGCCCCATGATCGCGGCAACCTCGCCCGCCCTGACGGTCAGGCTGAGATTGTCCAGGATCTGCTTGCCGTCGATCGCGGCGCTGAGGTTCTTGACTTCCAGCATTTCAAGTTTCCTGAAGTGGGGATTGCGGGAGGCCGGCGCTGACCTCAGCCCACGCTGCCTTCCAACGAAATGGCGATCAGCTTCTGCGCCTCGACCGCGAATTCCATCGGCAATTGCTGCAATACGTCGCGCACGAAGCCGTTGACGATCAGCGCTGTCGCCTCTTCGCCGGACAGTCCGCGCTGAAGGCAATAGAACAGCTGATCTTCCGAGATTTTGGACGTCGTCGCCTCGTGCTCGAACACCGCCGAGGCATTCTTGGCCTCGATATACGGGACGGTATGCGCGCCGCATTTGTCGCCGATCAGCAACGAGTCGCAATTGGTGAAATTGCGCGCCCCCGTGGCCATGCGATGCGCCGAGACCTGGCCGCGATAGGTGTTCTGGGAACGCCCCGCCGCTATGCCCTTGGAAATGATCCGGCTCGTCGTGTTCTTGCCCAGGTGGATCATCTTGGTGCCGCTGTCGACCTGCTGGCGCCCGTTCGAAATCGCGATCGAATAAAACTCGCCGCGCGAGCCGTCGCCGCGCAATATGCAACTCGGATATTTCCAGGTGATCGCGGAGCCGGTCTCCACTTGCGTCCAGGATATCTTCGAGCGCGCGCCGCGGCAGTCGCCGCGCTTGGTGACAAAGTTGTAAATGCCGCCCCGGCCCTCGGAATCGCCGGGGAACCAGTTCTGCACCGTCGAATATTTTATCTCGGCGTCGTCGTGGGCGATCAGTTCGACCACGGCCGCGTGAAGCTGGTTCTCGTCGCGCTTGGGCGCCGTGCAGCCTTCGAGATAACTGACATAGGCGCCTTTGTCGGCAATGATCAGCGTACGCTCGAACTGGCCGGTGTTCTTCTCGTTGATCCGAAAATAGGTCGAAAGCTCCATCGGGCAGCGCACGCCCGGCGGAACATAGACGAACGAACCGTCGGAGAAGACGGCCGAGTTCAGCGTCGCGTAATAATTATCGGTCGGCGGCACGACGGAGCCGAGGTAACGCTTGACGAGGTCGGGGTGGTTCTTCACCGCCTCGGAAAACGAACAGAAGATCACGCCGGCCTTGGCGAGTTCGGCCTTGAAAGTGGTCGCGACAGAGACCGAATCGAAAACGGCGTCGACCGCGACGCGCGGGCGCTCCACGCCGGCGAGGATTTCCTGCTCGACCAGAGGAATGCCGAGCTTGGCGTAGGTCTTCAGGAGTTCGGGATCGACTTCGTCGAGCGACTTGGGCGCCGGCGTCGATTTCGGGGCCGAAAAATAATAGATGTCCTGGAAGTCGATCGGGGGATAATCGACCCGCGCCCAGTGCGGGACTTCCATCGTCAGCCAACGGCGATAGGCGTCCAGACGCCAGGCGAGAAGCCATTCGGGCTCGCCTTTCTTGGCCGAGATGAAACGGACCGTATCCTCGCTGAGGCCCTTCGGGGCCTTGTCGGATTCGATATCGGTGACGAAGCCGTATTTATAGGCCTCGACGTCAATGGAACGCACGCGGTCGACGGTCTCTTGGACTGCCGCCATGATGACATCTCCTCGCCTTGACGGTTTCAAGGACCGTCGGTGGGGGTCAGTATAGCTCTCTGCGCCCCGCCGGCCCCGGACAAGGCCCCGAGCCACGCGTGGCGCCCGTTTGCGGGCACCCTTATATTGGGAGCGCCGAGGTCGATTGCAAACACCCCGTCATAGTGCGGATCAGGGCGGGCGCGCAAGCCCGACCCCAGCGCATGGACAGGCCAGGGGGGAGTGGCGGGGGAAGCCCGAACGGCAGGCCGGAATCGGTTCAGGCTTGTCGCAGGCTATTCACTTCATTGGGGTATTCGCCGCGCATGCGCGCGATGATCGAGCGCAGCTCGCTCCGCGCGAGGACGGAATCCTCGGCCGGACCGTCGGTCCAACTGTGCCGATTGAGCTCGAACTGGCGATAGTCGCCGAACTTCATGCGCATGGGCGTGGCGATCGCCTCGCCGAAGGCGATCGCTTCGCGATCGGCGATCGAGGACAGGAAGCTGATGGCCCCCGCGGTGGAAACGCCCGAGGCCGCGCTGATGATCTCCTTGTCCTTCTCGTTGCCGAGCCGCATCGCGAACATCGTCGAGCATTGGGAGAGCACGGTCGGGTCGAGATCGGCCGGACGCTGGGTGACGACGCCGAGCGAGACGCCGTATTTACGGCCTTCCTTGGCGATCGGCCGATGGCGCGACGCGTCGGCTCGAAGCCCTGGTTCATATCGGCCGGGATGTAGCGGTGCGCTTCTTCGCACAGGACCGCGATTTGATAAGGCCCTTGGCTCCAGGCGGCGACCTCAAACGCCATGCGGGCCAGCACCGAGACGACCGAATTGACGACCTCATTCGGCAGGCCGGCGAGTTGCACGATCGTGACCGGGTGGGCGCCCTTGGGGAGGCGGAAGATATGGCCGATCACCTTGGCCATGATGTCCTCGACCATCAGCTTGCCGAACATGAAGCGGTAGCGCGGATCGTGGCTGAGCGTGTCCAGGCGGTTTTTCAGGGTCCTCAGATCGGCGCGGGCATAGCGGGGATCGAGTTTGCCCATCCACTCGTCGAGCAGCGCCACGACGTCGGAGACCCGGTACGGGATCGGCGTGTCGGCGCTGACCCAGCCGTTTTCCTGTATCGACTGGCGCCGGACGGAGCCTTCGGAGAGCCGCCCGGCATTGCCGGAGCTGAACCGCAATTTGGCCGCGCGAATAACTTCATAGAGCGCATCCGACTCGTCGGCGTTGGGCTTGCGCCCGCTGTAGATGATGTCGAGCATCTCGTCGAAACGGAACATCCAATAGGGCAGTTCGAGCGTGTCCGCGTCGAGCACGATCGCCTGCCTCTTAAAATGGGCCGCATATTCGTTGTGCGGATCGAGGATCAACACGCGCAGATTGTGGCGACTATGGATGCATTGCTTGAGCAGCATCGAAACGGCGGTGGATTTGCCGACGCCCGTCGACCCCAGCACGGCGAAATGCCGCTTCGTCAGTTCGGACACGCTGACCGTCGCGGGAATCGCGGTATTTTGGGTCAGGCGGCCGATTTCGACGCCCTCCTCGCCGCGAATGGAGTAAATCGCGCGCAGATCGCCCGCGCGCATGCGATGCGCAACGGCGCCGAGCGTCGGGAAAGACTTGATGCCGCGGTAGAACACCGGTTTGCCGGGCTCCTCGTCGATGATTTCGCCGCTCAGTTCCACTTTGACCAGCGTCTGGTTCAGCCCGCCCGGTTTCCAGCGATGATCTGTGGTCATCAATTCGCAGACCACCCCGACAAGGCGCGAGTCCACGTGGACGATCGTGATGAGATTGCCGACCGACCAATAGTCGCCGGTCTCGTCTGTCTCCATGTCGCAGGCGATGACGCCATGAAGGCCGCTGAGGGAAACCAGATGCCCCAGGACTTGCTGGGCCTGAGGTTCGCGTCGATCGCCCGAATCGCAGAAGTGAAGCGGTTTGCATGATCGACTCGATCCCCATTTGAACTTCCCTTGCCCGCCGCGTGTCACGAGGCCGCGATCCCTGGCCCTTGCGCCTGCGCCAAAGCCGTTTGGCAAGGCGCGACCGCGCATCGGCCAAACTTCAGCCTGCGGCAAAAGCGTAAAAAGAGTTTTATTCATAGGGAAAGCGTTTGTCGGCGCCTGACGTCAGGCCGCGCCGCGGACTTCCGGGTCGCCGCCGATCAGCCGGGCGAATTGCTTAGCCGGCTCTGCAATCGCTCGCTGTTGAGCGCCGCCAGATCGGACGGCAGCAAGAGCGTAATCTTTCCGCCCTGCGGCCGTCAGCGGCGTGCGCGGCAAGACGCCCGGCATGGCCGCCGACAGGATATAGGCGACGCGCATCGCCGCGCCGAGGATGCGCGCCCGGTCGAGTTGGCGCGCCGAGACCAGCGAGCGCGAGACGGGGCCGATTCCTGGTCGCTCGAGACATGGCGATAAGACGCGGAGAGCGCGAGAAAGGCGCGCGAAGGATGGTCGATGCCGGTCAGCGTGGCGTTGACGATCGAGGTCATGCGACTGCTCGGCGCGATAATCGGGGTGGGCGCGCCAGGCGATGTCCGAGAGCAGGCAGGCCGCGTGGCGAAGCCGGCGCTCGTCCTCGGTCTCCTCCAGATGCGTCGTCTCGAGAAACCGGCTCGTCCATTCGAACAGTTCTTCGGCATGCGCGGGCGCGCGCGAGCGCAGCCGGTTGAATTCGCGGCGGCCACTCATCAGCGGATCCTGGGCCTGATCGGCTGGCGAAAGGCTCTCGATACAGCAGGCCCTCGCGCACGCCGAGCGCTGAGATCGACGATTTCGTTCGGCTCGCCTGGCGGATGATCTCCTCCAGCACCACGGCGCCATAGGCGAGCAGCGGCCGGCGCGCGGACGACACGCTCTCGATCGCGGACAGCGCGTCGGCCTCGATCCGCTCGACGAGCTTGGCGAATTCCAGGGCGTCCCGCGACGGGATGACGTAATTGTGCATGACATGCATCGGATATTGCCGCTGACGCATGTGCAGCCGCGCGAGCGCGCGCCAGGTCCCGCCGACCGCATAGAACGTGCGGCCGGAAAGCCCCCGAGCGGCTGCGCCTTGGCGAGCGCGTCGCGCGCGATCTGCGAGGCCTTCTTGGGCGAACGTTCGGAAGGTCCATCAAGTGAGGCCGCCGAGCGGCAGCGTAACGCCCTGCCCGATCTGGCCCTGGGCGATGTCCGTCAGTTCCAGCGAGCCGCCGCCGAGATCGCCGACGACGCCGTCGGCTTTGTGGATCGAGGAGACGACCCCGAGCGCGGCGAGCCGCGCCTCCCGAGCTGCCGGCGAGCAGTTGGATTCGAGCCGCCGATCGCCTTCTCGGCCAGGGCAAGGAATTGCGGGCCATTGGCGGCGTCGCGCACCGCGGCCGTCGCGAGCGCGCGGACGTCGCGGATTTCCATGATGTCGCAGAGGACGCGAAAGCGCTGCAGCGCCGCCAGCGCCTTGGCGACGGCGTCCTCGGGCAGAAAGCCCGAGGTCGCGACGCCGCGTCCCAGGCCGCACAGCACCTTCTCGTTGAAGGTCGGCGTCGGCGCGCGCGTCAGCGCCTCGTAGGCGACGAGACGGACCGAATTCGAGCCGATATCGACGATGGCCACCGGCTCGCCCGGCAACCTTCCCTGGCTTCCAATTCCGTCATGTCGTGGTTCTCGTTCTTTCGGCCAATCGCGCGCCGCAGCGTCAGCCGCTTTGCCCAAGACGCAAGGCGCCCGGGCTGCGACTCGCTCAAGCGCCTGCCCGCGCCCGGAAAGGCTCGGATTGGTGAGAAAATAGTCGTGCGCGTTGAACGGCTCCTCGCCCTCGGCGCGACGCAATGCGGACGCTCGAGCCGTCGGGCAATGAGCTGAAAGCTCTGCTGGTTGTCCATCAGATTGGCTTCCATGATCTGGTTGAGCACATGCTCGTGAACCGTCGGATTGCGCAGCGGCACCAGGGCCTCGACGCGACGATCGAGGTTGCGCTGCATGAGATCGGCCGACGAAAGATAGACATGCGCCTTGGCGTTCGGCAGTCCGTGTCCGCCGCCGAAGGCGTAAATGCGGGCGTGTTCGAGAAACCGTCCGACGATCGACTTGGCGCGGATGTTTTCGGATAGCCCGGGCACGCCGGGTCTCAAGCAGCAGATGCCGCGCACGACGAGATCGATCTGAACGCCTGCGCCGCTGGCGCGATAGAAGGCGTCGATCATCTCGGGATCGACCAGCGCGTTGCACTTGGCCCAGATCGCCGCCGGTTTGCCCGCCTTCGCGAAGGCTATTTCTTCCTCGACGTGTTCGAGCAAGCGCTTCTTCAGGCTGATCGGCGAGATCGCCATGAGTTCCAGCCCGTCGGGCTCGGCATAGCCGGTGATGAAATTGAAGATGCGCGCGACGTCACGGCCGATAGCCGGATCGGCGGTGAAGTAGGAGATGTCGGTGTAGATGCGCGCCGTGACCGGATGATAGTTGCCGGTGCCGACATGGCAGTAGGTCACCAGGCGAGCCGCCCTCGCGCCGGACCACCATCGAAAGCTTGGCGTGGGTCTTCAGTTCGATGAAGCCGAACACGACCTGCGCGCCCGCCCGTTCCAGATCGCGCGCCCAGCGGATATTGGCCTCCTCGTCGAACCGCGCCTTCAATTCGACCAGCGCGGTGACGGACTTGCCCGCTTCGGCCGCCTCGATGAGCGCGCGCACGATCGGGCTGTCGGCGGACGTGCGATAGAGCGTCTGTTTGATCGCCACGACATTGGGGTCGCGCGCGGCCTGGGCGAGGAACTGCACGACGACGTCGAAAGATTCGTAAGGATGATGGACGACGAGGTCCTTCTGGCGGATCGCCGCGAAACAATCGCCGCCGTTCTCGCGCACCCGCTCGGGAAAGCGCGGGATGAAGGGCACGAACTTGAGATCGGGCCGGTCGAGACTGACGAGGCGCGACAAGCTCGTCGAGCGCCAGCATGCCTTCGATATAGCACGACGCCCGGAGGCGACGACGTCGACGTCGCCGGTGACGAAAGCCTGCAGGCCCGCCGGCATGGTCGCCTCGATTTCCAGCCGGATGACCGACCCGCGCCGACGCCGCTTGAGCGCGCTCTCGTAGAGCCGGACCAGGTCTTCGGCCTCTTCCTCGACTTCGATGTCGCTGTCGCGAATGACGCGGAAACTGCCCTGCCCCACCACTTTGAAGCCCGGGAACAGCAGCCCGCTGAACGCGACGATGAGCTGTTCGAGCGCGACGAAGCGCTGCACGCCGGAGCCCGGCGCATCCGGCAGCTTGACGAAGCGCTCAACCTTGTTGGGAAAGCGCACCAGCGCGCTCATCAACCGCCCGTCCTCGGGATGCGACAAGTTCGAGCGCGAGGGTGAAGCCGAGATTGGGGATGAATGGGAAGGGATGGGCGGGATCGACCGCCAGCGGCGTCAGCACCGGGAAACACCTGCAGCAGGAAATAATCCTGCAGCCAGTCCCGGTCGTGCCGCGAGAGATCGGAGACATCGACGATGACGATGCCCGCCTCAGCGAGTTCGGCGCGCAGAATCCGCCAGCGCTCCTGCTGCGAGGCGACCAATTCGGCCACGCGCGCGCCGATCCGCTCCAATTGCTCGGCCGGCGTGAAGCCGTCGTCGGATGTCTCGGTCATGCCGGATTGAACCTGACCGACGAGGCCCGCGACCCGCACCATGAAGAACTCGTCGAGATTGTTCGCCGAAATCGAGAGGAAACGCAGCCGTTCCAGCAGCGGATGGATCGGATTGCTCGATTCCTCCAAAACGCGGCGGTTGAACTCGAGCCAGGACAGTTCGCGATTGATGAACCGCTCGGGCGAGGCCATCAGCCCGGTCGGGGAAACGTCATGCGCATGGTGAGTGTGATGTCCCGAATCCATAGGTCTCGTCGTCCGTCTCGCCAAGCGCCGCACCACACCGACCTCCTAACGTCTTTTCAGGGGAGCGAACCGAAAGGCTCGGCCTCCCCTGCGCCCATTCTGTGACAGATTCGCGACAACGCAAACCTGAACGCGGACCGGCGCTGGAACCTAGGGCCGCGACAGGCTCATCGTCATGGCGAAAGCGGGGTCGCCGTTGCGAACGAGGCCCTCAATCGCGCGCTGGCCCCATCGATAGGCGGCGTCGAGCGCATCGCCGCGGCGGTCCCAACTCGTGAAGCTCGAGCCTGGGAACGGCGGCGGCCTCAGCAAGAGGCCGACCGCGGCGTCCGCTTCCGACTTGCCATGGGCATCGGCAAACGGGCCGCGCCGGATCGCCGCGGCCGGAAACCACGGTCGCCCGAAATCGGCATTCCCGCCGTGCCGCGTTCCCGGGCCGGTTTTTCGTTGTCGACCGCTCACAATTCGCGGCAGGAAGCTATGAATTGAATGAGTTGACGGCATAACGCCCGTCAACATGGATTTGGCCGAATAGAACCGAGATCCGCGCGCCGGCGCAAACCGATTTCGGCCTCGCGGAATTCCGACGAGATCACTCCGTCAAACCTTCCCGCAGGCGAGAATTCGCAATCATGGCGAGGGCCTCGGGATAAATGCGGTGCTCCTCCTTCAAGACGCGCGCGGCCAGCGCCTCCGCGTCGTCGCCGGCCCGCACCGGGACCCGCGCCTGCAGGATGACGGGTCCCGCGTCGAGTTCGGGGACAACGAAATGCACAGTGCAGCCGTGTTCGCTGGCGCCGTCGGCGAGCGCGCGCTCGTGCGTGTGCAGGCCCTTGTAGGCGGGCAGCAGCGAGGGATGGATGTTGATCATGCGTCCGCGCCAGCGATTGACGAACGGCGCCCCCAAAATGCGCATGTAGCCGGCCAGGCATACGATCTCGATACGATGGATTTCCAGCATGGCCTGGATCGAGGCCTCGAATTCGTCGCGGCCGGCATAGATTTTCGGATCGATCACGGCGGCGGCGATCCCGGCGCGCTTGGCGATCTCGAGGCCCGCTGCGTCGCTCCGGTTGGAAAGGACAAGCGCGATCTCGGCGGGATAGTCGGGCGCGCGCGCGGCCTCGATCAGCGCTGCCATGTTGGAGCCGCGCCCGGATATCAGGATCGCGGTGCGGGCGCGCCGGCTCACCATTTCACCGCGCCGCGCATCGCGACAGGCGCGCCCGCGCGAGCGGCGACGCGTCCGATCAGGCGGGGCGCAAGTCCCGCATCGCCGAGCGCGCGCATCGTCGCCGCCTCGCTTTCGGCCGCGGCGAAAACGACCATCCCGAAGCCGCAGTTGAAGGTGCGCAGCATTTCCGCCTCCCCGACCCCGCCGACTTCGGCCAGCCAGCCGAACACCGGCGGCGGGGCGAAGGCGGAGAGGTCGAGCTCGACGCCGAGGTCCGCGGGCAGCACCCGCGGCAGATTGTCGGGAAAGCCGCCGCCCGTCACGTGAGCCAGCGCGCGCACCCCCGGCGCCGCCTTTAGCGCCGCCAGCAGCGGTTTCACATAGAGCCGGGTGGGAATCAGCAGCGCCTCGGCGAGCGAACGGCCGGGCAGGAACGGCGCCGGCGCGTCCCAGCCTAGCCCCGAGCGCTCGACGATGCGTCGCACCAGCGAAAAGCCGTTGGAATGGACGCCCGACGACGGCAGGCCGATCGCGACATCGCCCGCCTTCAGTCCCTCGCGCGGCAACAAGCTTCCCCGCTCGGCGGCGCCGACCGCGAAGCCCGCGAGGTCGAAATCGCCCTTGGCGTAAAGACCCGGCATTTCCGCCGTCTCCCCGCCGATGAGCGCGCAGCCCGATTCCACGCAGGCCGCGGCGATGCCCTTGACGATCGCCGCGCCCTGGCGCGGGTCGAGCTTGCCGGTCGCGAAATAGTCGAGGAAAAACAGCGGCTCGGCGCCCTGCACGACGATGTCGTTGACGCACATGGCGACGAGGTCGATCCCGATCGTATCGAAAATCCCGCTCTCGATCGCGATCTTGACCTTGGTGCCGACGCCGTCGTTGGCCGCAACCAGTATCGGATCCTTGAACCCGGCTGCCTTCAGATCGAACAAACCGCCGAACCCGCCGATCTCCGCATCCGCCCCAGGACGCCGCGTGGCGCGAACAAGGGGCTTGATCGCCTCGACCATTGCGTTGCCCGCGTCGATGTCGACGCCGGCTTCGGCGTAGGTGAGCGGGTCATTCGGGTCGGCTGACATCGCGGGGCTCCGGAACGCGCCGGGGTTAAAGGCTCGGGCGCGCTTTCGCAAGCGCGGCGTCCCGCATGGGCGGCCTCGCCGAAGCCCGCCGGCCCCTGATGGCCAGCCGCGCGTCGGACGGCGATCGCGATTGGCGATCCCCACCGCAAGCTCTCCCCGCGGGATGACATCCGACGCCTCCCGGTCTAAAATCCCCCGATGGAACGCGGGAAACGCGATGAAACCGCTTTTCATACTGACGGTCGCGTCGATTGCGCTGACCCTGCCCGCCATTTCCGGCGAGCGGCGGCCGGCGGACAATTTGCGTGAGCTTGGGCAGGAAATCAGCGCTTGCCTCGCGCCGACTCGCCTCAGCCCCGGCTCGGAGGCGACTGTGGCGTTCTCGCTAAAGCGCGACGGCTCGCTCCTCGGCAAGCCGCGGCTCACCTACCTCCGCCTGCCCAAGGACGAAGCCGCCCGCGAAGCCGACGCCCAGGAAATCGCACGCGCCTTCGCCGCCTGCCTTCCGATTCCGATCACCGACGCCTTGGGCGGCGCCATCGCCGGCCGCCCGCTGGCTGTGCGGGTCCTCGGTCCGAAACTGGACCATAACGCGGCCGGCGCCGCCGCACACGCGCCCGCGTAGCTCATAGAGCGTCGGAAGCGATCACGCTCCTTTTACACATTAATATCTTGTTATTCGATCCGATATAACAAAATTGCGCTGTCTTATCCTTGACGCCAGGGTGGGACGGGAATGCGAGGCGCCGATCCGCCCAACGCGCACCTTGGAAGTCGTCGCACTCCGACAACGCCGGAACTTGACCATGACACAGCCGTCGAACACCGCCGCCCAAGAGCTGAACTTCACCCCTGAGACCTTGGGCACATTCGGCGGCTCCGACGACGGCGTCATCAGCGCCTCCACCGACGCTCTGCTCGAAACCATCAACCTCGCCAGCAGCAACGACGCGAGCGGCGGCGGGTTCGATTTTTACGAGAACACGACCGGAAGCCTCACCTTCGGCATCGTGCCGAAGTTTACCGTCGGCGGCGGCGCGACGACGATCGGCTACGACCTCAGCCTGCCTCAATTCACGACGACGACCGACAAATCCATCACGACCGATTTCAACACATCAGGATGGTCGCAGACTTCCGCATCGTTGACGAGCACCGGGTTCGACCCCGCCCAGGACACGGTTTCGCTCAACCTCGTATTCGACGCCAACAACGTGTCGGCGAGCGCCGGCGAGAGCAATGACTATCCCTTCATTCCGAACGTCAACATCAGCACGCCGACCGTCAACCTCGGCTTCGACGACGAACTGATCGGCATCAATCCCGGCGACCTGCCGAAAGGCGCCGTGGGGCTGACGGTCGAATATCCCGGCACCGAGGGCGCCGTCACCGCCAATGCGACGTTGCCGGACGGCGCAGCGGTCGCCGACAGCGCGGGGAGCGACGATTCGATCTCGACCTTGAGCGGTTCGAACACATCCGACGACAACGTTCTCGGCCTCAATATCGACCTGATCGCGGCGATGCGCGCCTATGCCGAGGACAAAGCGGAGAAGGACCCCGCAGCGGCGGACCTTGCGGCGGACCTCAGCGTCATCGACGGCGAGATCGGCAGTTCGGGGTTCAACGTCCACTGGGCGCTCGGCACGGCCATTCTCTCCGGCGGCATAAAGCTCGGCGAAGACGTCTCGTTCGCGCCGACGTCCGAAACCGTAACCTTCCAGACGCCGTACCAGACGGTGACGGGCAATCTCGGTCAGGACTTTCAACTCGACAATCCCGCGGGCGTTGGCTCCTACCAAGTCAACGCGACCTATTCGATCACGGGAACGCTGACTTCCGTGCTGCAGGCCGTGCTCAACGCTGGCCTGACCCTGGAAATGCTGACCGCGGGGATCACCATCGCCGGCGTCAGCTGGGACAGCGATCCGCTGGTGAAAAAGGATTTCGACCTCGGCTCGACTCCAATCGACCTTTACACGAAAACACAGACCGTCACGCTGACCTACACGGAGCAATATACGGTCAGTTACGACGATCCGAATCCGACCTATCATGTCGCCGCGACGCCGGTGTCCGGCGAATATTTCGGCCATCCCGGCGAGACGATCGAGCTGGCGACGACCGATCCCGGCAATGACGTCACGCTGCTTTCGCCCGCCCCGACGACGGGAAGCTGGAACTACGACGCCTCCACAGGCGTCATCTCCTACACCTTCGGCGCCACCACGACCGACGACGATCTTCAGTCGCTGAAATTCCACATAGCCCACGACGGCTACGTGCGCTCGCTCGACGAGAGCCTCAACGTCCTCGATCTGCCGGTTCAGGAGCCGACGTTCACGCCCTATTCGGCGCAAAACGTGAAGACTGAAATCATCTCGACCTATCTCGATCGCGCCCCGACAGACGAGAACCTCTCAGCCGGCTTCTTCTCACTGGACACGGACAACGGTTACGACAAGTTCTCTGTGACGCTCGCCGACGACAGCCTGAGCGGCGCCAGCGGCGGATCGTCGATCTCCACGCGAACGGGGTCCTACGCGATCACCGGCGGCGTCGCCGACGACGCCATTTTCGTCAACTACAAGCCCGGCGAATACAACGGCTCGAAAGCCTTCACACGCAAATTTTTCGACAACGAAGAGTGCTATGTCGCGGACGACACGCTGACCCTGACGCTCCAGGATCTGACGACCGGCCTCACCTACACCGGGATCAAGGATAAAGTCACGGTCGCATATTCGATACCTGAACTCGACGGCGGCTCGCCGATCGATATCGTCGGACCTGACAGTTCCGCCGCGTTCGGAACGGTCTATCCCGACTATGCGTCGCCCTCGAACATCTACACGATCAAGATGACCGGCGACGCCTTGTTCGGGACCTCCGGGGGAAGCGCGTTGACGATCGATGGTCATGGCGACGTGACCTATCGGGCCGGCGTTTATTCCATCAAGAACGCCACCGCTGCGGATCTGGCGAACGGATATATCGACGATAAGATTTCCTATACGCTGACGAACACGCTGACCGGCGTCTCGTCCCAGGGCAGCCAGTATGTCCGCCTCGATCTCGCCGCTCCGTCAGCCTTCGACGATGCGCCCCAGGGTCAGGCCTTCCTGCTTCCGGGCGGCGAACAGACCGATGTCATGCATGTGAGCTCCGCCAACGGCGCGGACCCGCTCTCAATCACCCTGCTCGACAACTCCCTCTTTACCACCAAGAGCGGCTCGACCACCACGACCTCGAGTTCGCTGTTCCTCGACGGCGACGAGGTGACCTACAAGGCCGGTCCGATGCCGTCGCTTTATAACGGCCAAGACGATACGACGGACACGATCAAATACAAGCTGACGGATGCCGTCACCGGCGTATCCAAGACAGGCATGTTCTATGTCAACATCACGGCCGGCGACGTTCCCGTCGCCAACATCGCGACGATCGAGACCTACGAAAAAAGCGTCAAGGAGACCGACGACTTCATCGTCGCCGACACCGCAGCGAACATCATCGCCGACCTCAGCAATTTGAACAAGGACCCATTCGTCTCCGCCATCGACGTCGACGACAAGGTCGGCTATCAGGCGACCTTGTCTCAAGCCGCGACGCTCATCGGCAGCCCGAAGGTCGCCCGGTTCATCGTAGGCGACAGCGCCGCCGATGTCGCCGCCGCCTCGCCTACGCTGCTCGGCAACGCTCTCATCGCGGCGGTCGAGCTGACCGACGCCTCGAGCGTCGCGGAGGCCGCGACGCTGGCCGCCGACAGCAAGATCGGCGCGTTCACGATCGCCGACACCAAGGCAAATGTCGGCGCCGCGCTAGCGGACGAGTCCCTGGTCGCCGACACGACTTTGACTTCGATCACGCTGACCGACGCCACGCTCAAGTCGAAGGCTTCGTGGACGCTCGACGCGGCCGAATACATCGCTGACGCGGGGACGCTCGCCAAGATCGCGCCGCTCACGGTCCCCGCCGTGGGCGCGGCCGCCGCGACGACGACGCCGGCCTATGCGTTGACGGTGACGGATGCGACGGTCGCCGATGCGGCGGAGTTGCAGGCCGACGCGACGGTCACGTCCTTCGCTGTCGCGGATAGCTCCGCCAATGTGGAGGCGGCGCTCGCCGTTCTGAACTCGGATACGAAACTCACGTCGATCACGTTCACCGACGCGACCGCCCCGGCCTTGACGATCGGCTATGGGACCTTTGCCGACAATTCATTGGCCCTGAGCAAGATTTCCAAAGGGACGACAATCGTCGTCGAGGGCGCGAGCGCCTCCGCCGCGGCCAAGCTTCAGGCCTCCGACGTCACGAGCTTCACGGTCGCCGACACCGCCGCCGACGTCGCCGCCAACTCCAAGGCGTTGAACGCGGCCTCAAAGCTCTCCAAGATCACGATTACGACAGGCGCTGTCGCTTCGGATGCGGCGAGTCTTCAAGATACCGACGATATCCTCTCGTTCGGCGTCTCCGACACCGCCGCGAACGTCGCCAAGGCGCTCGATTCGCTCAACCTCGATACGAAATTGACTTCGATTGCGCTCACGGACGCGAACGTCCTGACGCTGACCGTCGCCGAGGCGCTCGACGACACCAGGGCGCTGACCGAAATCAAGAACGCCAATTACACGATCGTCATCGACGACAGCGCCGCGGCGATAGTCGCGAATCTCGCTGCGCTCAGCGGCAATTCGCGAATCTCGGCAATCGTGCCGAACGGCGCCGTCTCGGTTGCGGTCGCGGAGCAATTGCAGACGTTGAAATCCGCGAGCAAAATTCAGGTCCGCGATACGACGGCCGACATTCAGGCGGCGTTGGGCGCCCTGAACTACACAGTCGTGACCAATATCGCATTCTCCGACACGTCTTCGCCGACGCTCGCGCTGACCTACGCCCAATTCAGCTCCGCGTCGCTGATGAGCGCGCTCAAGGCCGGCGGCGCCAAGCTGACGATAACGATCGACAACGCGACTGTCGCCGGCGCGGCCGCGCTGAACTCGTCGGGCAGCGTCTCGGCGTTCACCGTCGCCGACACCGCCGCCGATGTCGCTCAGGGCCTCGCGTCGCTTTCCGGCTATCACAAGCTCGCCGCGATCGTGCTGACCGGCGGGGGAACGCCGACCCTCACGCTCAGCGTCGCGCAGGCGACGACCTATGCCGCCGCGCTGGCCAAGATCGAAAACGCGAACTTCGCGATCGCGATTTCCGACACCGCCGCCCATGTCGCAGCCGCCTTCGACGCGCTCAACGCGCTCCCGCACCTGGCGTCGATGGCGCTGACCGATCAGGGGACGCCGACGCTCACGCTGACCGTCGCCGAGGCGCTCCACGACACGGCCGCGCTCGGCGCGATCTCGAATAAGAAATACGCGGTCGCGATTTCGGATACCGCCGCCGATGTCTATCAGAACTCGAACGCGCTCGCCGGCGACCTCAACATAACTTCGGTCACGCTCACGAGCGCGGCCACGGCGGCCGAGGCCTCGCAGCTCCAGACGCTCGCCAAGCTCGCCAGCTTCACGGTGAGCGACAGCGCCGCCAATGTGGAGGCGAATCTGGCCACCCTGTCCGCGGACAGCAAATTGAACGGGCTGACGCTGACCGACGCCAAGACGCTCGCGATTTCCTACTCCGAATATACCGCCGACAGCGCACTCGTGAATCGTCTCAAGACGCAGACCGGCTTCTTCGTCGTCACCGGCGCGAGCGTCGCGGCGGCGGCGGCCCTACAAAGCAATGCGGCCGTCGGCGCCTTCACGGTCGCCGATTCAAGCCAGAACGTCATGTCGCAGTTGGCGAAGCTGGCCAGCGACACGAAGATCACGTCGGTCACGCTCACGGATGCGACGGCTTTGACGGTCGGCTATAGCGCATACTCGGCCGACGCCCATCTGTTCGGTTTGTTCGTCCTGCCCGGCGGCTTCACGGTTACCGGCGCCGCCGTCGCCCAGGCCGCCAATCTGCAGGCGCAGGCAGCGATCACGTCGTTCACCGTCGCCGACAGCGCAAGCGACGTCGCCAACGCCCTGAAGGCGCTCGGGGGCTATTCGAAGCTGAAGTCGATCTCGCTGACCGGCTCCGGCGCCCAAACGCTTGCACTGAGCGCCGCCGACGCCATCGCCTATCAAGGGCTGCTCGGCCTGATCGCCAATGCGCGTGTCGTGGTCTCCGACACGGCCGCCCATGTCTTAGCCGAGATCGACAGCCTGAATGGCGACAGCGAAGTCAAATCCATCGAACTCACCGATTCCGGAACCCCGACCCTGACGCTGACCGTCGCGCAGGCGCTCCAGGATACGACCGCGCTCGGCGAGATCGCGAGCGCGAAGGTGACGATCAAGATTTCCGACACGGCGGCCAACGTCGCCGCCAACGCGACGGCTCTGAATGCAGATGGGCGCATTTCCGCGATCACATTGACCACTGCGGCGACTGTCGCTGAAGCCGCCCAGCTTCAGACCCTCGCCGCGCTGACCTCTTTCAACGTGCAAGACACGCCTGCGGACGTCGCCGCGGATCTGACTGAGCTGAACGGCGAACTCGAAACTCGCGAAAATCCTCCTGCCCGCGTCCGGCGGCCCCGCCCAGCTGACGCTCACCCTCATGGAAGCCGACGAGGATACGGCGGCGCTCGGCAAGATAAGCGCCGCAGACGGCTATACGATCGCCTACGCCGACACCGCCGACGACGTGGTCGCCGCCGCCCAATGGCTGTCGCTCGACATGAACATTGCCGCGATCGCTCTGACCAGCGCGGCGACGGTCTCCGAGGCCGCGACGCTCCAGGGACTGTCACAGATTGCCTCTTTCGATGTCGACGACAGCGCCGCCGACGTCTCCGTCGCCATCGACGCCCTGAACATCGACACGAAGCTCGCCGCGATCACGCTGACCGACGGCGGCGCGGCGACGCTCACGCTCTCCGTCGCCCAGGCGCTCGACGATACGACTGCGCTCGGGAAGATCCAGGGTCCCTATCAGATCGACATCGTCGACACCGACGACAACGTGGCCGCCGCCCTAAGCGCGCTGAGCGCTGATGGAGCCATCGCGTCGATCTCGATGACGGGCCCGACGTCGCCGACGTTCACATTGACGGCCTGGCAGACGGTCGCCGACGCGCATGCGCTCGGCGAAATCGCCGGTTCGAATTTCCAGATCGCGATCGTCGACGCCGCCGGCGACGTCGCCGTGAATCTCGACGCGCTCAACGCCAACAGCCGGATCGGATCGATCACACTGACCGACGCCGGCGCGCCGACGCTCGCGCTCACGGTCGCGCAGGCGCTCGACGACAGCCTGGCGCTCGGGAAGATCACGAACCCGAACTATCAGATCGACATTTCCAACTCCGCGGGCGACGTCTCCGCCCATATCGACGCTCTTAACGCCGATCTGGCGCGGATCGGAACGATTTCGCTTTCCGACCCAGGCACGCCCATCATCGCCATCAGCGCAGCGCAAGCCCAAAACGACGCACTGACGCTGAGCGACATCATCACGCCCTACACGCTCAAGATCACGTGAGTACGCGGCGATCGCCGTCACGACGATCCGCAGTCGAATATCGGAGCTACCCCTCGAACTTGTTGTTCTTCGGGAAGCCCTTCGGCGGAAGGCGGCCGGATTCGGCGCGGGCGCCGATCCAATCCTTCAGGTCGGCCTTGGCGACCGTGAACGTGCGGCCGGCGGAATCGCGCCAGGTCATGCCGTCGGCGATCGCGAACACGCGCGCGTCGGAGAGGCCGCCGTCCTTGAAGCGCTGCAGCCTGACGCCCTTGCCGCGCGCCATCTCGGGCACCTGATCGAGCGGGAACACCAGCAGCTTGCGGTTCTCGCCGATGGTCGCGACATGATCGCCGGCGGCGGGAACCAGGACGCAGGCGACGCGCCGGCGCGTCGACGCTGAGCACGCCCCTGCCCTTGCGCGTCGAAGAGAGCATCTCGTCCTGCCCGACGACGAAGCCGCGTCCGTCGCTCGCCGCGATCAGCATCTTCTCGCCCGGCGCATAGGGCCAGACCGCGACGATCGAGGCGCCTTCGTCGATGTCGGCCATCAGGCGGATCGGCTCGCCCTGCGAACGCCCGCCCGGCAGCTTCGAAGCCTCCAGCGTATAGACCTTGCCGTCGCTCGCGAGCACCAGCACCTTGGAGGTCGTCTCGGCGAAGAATGAGGTCGCCAGCGCGTCGTCGCCCTTGAAGGTCGCGCTGGAGAGGTCGGCGACATGGCCCTTGAGCGCACGGATCCAGCCCTTCTGCGAAAGCAGCACCGTCACCGGCTCGCGCTCGATCAAAGTCTCGGCGACGTCGACGACGACGTTCGGCGGCGCCTCGAAGGTCGTGCGCCGCTTGCCGATCTTGGTCTCGGGTCCGTATTTCTTCTTGGTGTCGCGGATCTCGTAGGCGATCGCGGACCATTGTTTCTTGTCGGAGCCGAGCAAGGCCTCGATGTCGCCCTTCTCCTTTTCGAGGTCGTCCCGCTCCTTGCGAAGCGCCATTTCCTCGAGGCGGCGCAGGGAGCGCAGGCGCGTGTCGAGCACGTAATTGGCCTGCAGCTCGCTCATCGTGAAACGCGCCATCAGGGCCGCCTTGGGATCGTCGTCCTCGCGCACGATCCGGATGACCTCGTCGAGGTTGAGGAAGACGATGATCATGCCGGCGAGAAGTTCGAGCCGGCGCTCGATTGCGGCCAGCCGGTGGCGCGAGCGCCGCTGCAAGACTTCGCGGCGATGGTCGAGCCATTGCTGCAGCGCTTCGCTCAGCCCGATGACGCGCGGCGTCACGCCGTCGACCAGCACATTCATGTTGACCGAGATGCGCGTCTCCAGCTCGCTGAGCTTGAAAAGCTGCTCCATCATCACTTCGGGTTCGACGTTGCGCGCGCGCGGCTCGAGCACGATGCGCACGTCCTCGGTGGATTCGTCGCGGACGTCGCCGAGCAGCGGCGCCTTCTTTTCGTTGATGAGATTCGCGAGCTGCTCGATCAGGCGCGATTTCTGCACGCCAAACGGGATTTCGGTCACCACGGCGACCCAGCCGCCGCGCCCGAGGTCCTCGCGCACCCAGCGCGAGCGCAGACGGAAGCCGCCGCGCCCGGTGCGATAGGTCTCGGCGATCGAGGCGCGGTCGTCGACGACGATGCCGCCGGTCGGAAAATCCGGGCCGGGCGCGAATTGCAGCAGCGCTTCCGATGTGGCGCCGGGATGCGCAATCAGATAGAGCGCGGCGTCGCAGAGTTCGGCGACGTTATGGGGCGGGATCGATGTCGCCATGCCGACCGCGATGCCCTGCGCGCCATTGGCGAGCAGGTTCGGCGTCGCCGCCGGCATGACGATCGGCTCCTTCGTGTCGCCGGAATAATTGTCGCGCCAGTCGATCAAATCTTCGTCGATGCCCTCCATAATCAGGCGCGCGAAATCGGTCAGCCGCGCCTCGGTGTAGCGATAGGCCGCGGCGTTATCGCCGTCGATGTTGCCGAAATTGCCCTGGCCCTCGACGAGCGGATAGCGCGAGGAAAAATCCTGCGCCAGGCGCACCAGCGCCTCGTAGATCGCCTGATCGCCGTGCGGATGGAACGAGCCCATGACGTCGCCGACGATCTTCGCGCATTTCTTGAACGCGGTTCCGGGATCGAGCTTGAGGATGTGCATCCCATAGAGGATGCGCCGGTGCACGGGCTTCAGCCCGTCGCGCGCGTCGGGCAGCGCGCGGCCCATGATGGTCGACAGCGCATAGGCGAGGTAACGCTCTTCGAGCGCCTCGCGCAGGTTGACGTCGACGGGCGCCGCGGGCGGCGGCGGAGGAGGAGGTGCGGCTCTGGCCATGGGCGGGGGTTAGCGGGTCCGGCGAGTCGCGGCAAGGCCTCCGGCGCGCAGCGCAGGCCGCGGGACGCCAGGCACGGCAAAAAACCTCGCTATTTCTGAGGGTTAGGCGCGAACCCGACGCGTCCCCGCAAGGGGAAAGCCATGCGCCCGCCTACCTCTGCAGGACCACGACCTTGGTTCCGACGGGAACCCTGTTGTAGAGATCGATGATATCCTGATTGACGAGACGGATGCAGCCGCTGGAGACCGCGGTGCCGATCGTGTCGGGCTCGATCGTCCCGTGCAGCCGGAAATGAGTGTCCTGGCCGTCGCGGTAAAGATAGAGAGCGCGCGCGCCGAGCGGATTGTTGATGCCGCCGGGCATTCCTCCGGCATAGGCGGCGTAACGCGGAATGGCGGAGATCATGGTGGCGGTCGGCGTCCAGTTCGGCCATTCCGACTTGCGGCCGATGACGGCGGAGCCCTGGAAATTCAACGCCTCCGCGCGTCCGACGCCGACGGCGTAACGAAGCGCTCGCCCACCGGGCTGCACCAGATACAGTCTGCGCTCGGCAATGTTCACGACGATGGTTCCCGGCTTGTAGGGCCCGGCATAGGCGACTTCCTGGCGAAGCAGCGAGGGATCGCGCCGGCTGACGTCGATCGCTTCGATCGGATAAGGCTCGTTGGTGATCGGCCCGTATTCATAGGCCGCGTTCAGCGGCGCAAATCCCGCATTGTTGCAGCCGGCGAGGCCCGCCGCGACGCCCGCGAGCACAAGAAGCCGGATCGCGGCGGAACGAATGGCGGCGTGCTTGTCCTGCGCAGATTTTTCAATCATGTCGCCCGCGTCTCGTCGTATGGGAATCACCTCATGTTGATCTCCCATTCCGCGGGCCGGGCCGCAAGAGGCCGAGGCGCAGTTCGACGGGGTCGCGAGCCTTTCGCCGTTCAATCAAACAGACGGCGTGTTCAATTTGTCACGCCTCGCGCGTTGAGCTGCGAGAGCCGCACATTCCCGCGGGGCCCTGGCAGCTCACACTGGCGCCGCCCGTCGCTTGCAATCAACCCTGAAGTATCGCAGAGTTAATCGCTAAAAATTGCTTAACTAGAAGAATTCATCTAAACAAAGACAGTATATCTCGTTTAAAATGCGCATTGGAGGGGATGGCCATGAGGCTTGCCGGTTCTCTGTTTCTCGCTGCGACGATCGTTTTCAGCATCCCCACATGGGCGGCAGCCGATTCCCAGGTCGATCGAGGCAAGTACCTCGTCACGGTCGGCGGCTGCAACGATTGCCACACGCCCGGAAGCTTCCTGGGCAAACCCGATATGTCGCGCACGCTCGGCGGTTCGGACGTCGGCTTCGCGATTCCCGGCGTCGGCGTCTTTGTCGGCCGCAATCTGACGCCCGACAAACAGGCCGGCCTCGGCGGCTGGTCGGACGCCGAAATCATCACGGCTATGACGAAGGGCAAGCGCCCCGACGGTCGAGAACTGGCGCCGATCATGCCTTGGCGGGCGCTCGCGAGTCTGACGAAAGACGACGCTGAGGCGATCGTCGCCTATCTGCGCAGCCTTCCCCCCGTCAGCGAAATCACGCCGGGCCCGTTCGGCCCGAACGAAAAGCCGACCGTGCTCGTGTTCACTATCGTGCCTGGCGACGTCTATTCGAAGATGCCGAAGCCGCCGGCGCAATAACTGGACACGGTCGGCGGACGGATTGCGCCGCTCGGCGCCCGCGTCAGGCGCCTCTGAGCGTCGCCATGTCGATGACGAAGCGATAGCGCACGTCGCCTTTCACGAGTCGCTCATAGGCTGAATTGACATCCTGGATGGCGATCGTCTCGACGTCCGCGACGATGCCCTTGTCGGCGCAGAAATCCAGCATCTCTTGTGTCTCGGCCATGCCGCCGATCAGCGAACCCGTCGCCGATCGACATGGTTCCATCGAAATCCGGAAATGCGAGGTAGGGTTTCACGTCGTGCGGGACTGGGACCGTGTTCAGCAGAAAACGAAAAGCGCCGGCGTTCCTAGCCATGGCGTCGGGGTCCTTCGAAACAGCACTTCGTCGGCGCCGAGCCGCATCGCGTCGGCGCCTTTCTCCGGCGAAGTCGTGATCATCACGACTTGCGCGCCTGTTAAAGCCTCGCGGCCGCCGCCATGGCGCCCTCCCGCCGCGACGGCAGCGCCTGCGCGTTGCGCGCCTGCACCATGGCGAGAACCTCGGCCGGCGCAGTCTCCGGCCGGCCCGAATTGAACGGCGGCGCGGGGGCGTATTCGATGCCGAGTTGCAGCGCCTGCGCGAGGGGTTCGCCCGCGAGTTCGGCGGCGACCACAAGCGCGAAGTCGATCCCGGCCGTAACGCCGCCGCCGGTGATGATGTTCCCGTCGCGCGCGACGCGCGCTTCGTCGGGGATGGCGCCGAACAATGGCAGCATGTCGCGCCAGGCCCAATGGCAGGCTGCGCGCTTTCCCTTCAGCAGCCCCGCCGCGCCGAGCACCAGCGAGCCGGTGCAGACCGACGTCAGATATTTCGCGCTCGCAGCGAGCCGCCGGAATTCCCGCATGAAATCGAGGTCGTTGATCACGTCGGTCGCCGCCATGCCGCCGGGGACGAACAGCAGGTCGCAGCGCTCGATGTCGGCGAGCCGCAACGTCCCTGCGAAGATCAGCCCGCCATCGCTGACGATCTCGCCGCCAGGCTCCGAGGCGACGATCGTGCGCGCGCCGGGAATGCGGGAAAAGATCGTGTGCGGGCCAGTGAAGTCGAGCTGGGTCAGCCCGGGATACAGGGCTTCGACGATGAGAAACGGCGTATCGGCCATGACGAGATCCCCTGCGAATTGACGCGCCATCCTCACCGGCTTAGCCTCTGGCGTAAATGACAAGGTTCCCTCGAAATCCGCCAAAGACAGCCGCATCATGACCGCGCAGATCGGCTTCCTCATCTTCGAGAACTTCCAGCTTCTTGACGCCGCCGGCCCGATCGCCGCGTTCGAGATCGCGGCCCGCTATCGCCCGGGCGCCTATGGGCTGAGCGTCATCGCCAAGGCGGCGGGATCGGTGGCGAGTTCTTCGGGCGCGAGGATGAACGCCTTGGCGATGCGCGAGGCCGGCGCATTCGACACGCTTGTCGTCTCGGGCGGCGACGGGACGCGGCAGGCGTTTCGCGACCCCGAAATTATCGCCTATATCCGCCAGGCGGCGCCGCGCGCGCGGCGGATCGCGAGCGTCTGTTCGGGCGCGTTCCTGCTGGCGGAGGCCGGCCTGCTGGACGGCAAGCGCGCCACGACGCATTGGGGCCGCACCGCTGATTTCGCGGCGCTCTATCCCCAAGTGCGGCTGGAGAGCGACCGCATCTTCATCCGCGACGGCGCGATCTGGACCTCGGCCGGCATCACCGCAGGCATTGATCTTGCGCTC
Organism: uncultured Pseudomonadota bacterium; assembly: GCA_963809055.1. GTDB lineage: Bacteria > Pseudomonadota > Alphaproteobacteria > Rhizobiales > Beijerinckiaceae > Roseiarcus. Next base: position 65,208 of record CAWEID010000018.1, read on the forward strand.
GCGCTGATCGCCGACGATCTCGGCGAGCCTGTCGCCAGGCAGACCGCGCAGCAGCTCGTCGTGTACCGCCGCCGGCCCGGCGGCCAATCGCAATTTTCCGCGCTGCTCGAAATGGAGCGCCCCGACGGACGCTTCGGCCCGCTGATCTCCTGGGCGCGCGACCGCCTCGAGGAGGACCTCGGCGTCGAGCGGCTCGCCGAACGGGCCGCGATGAGCCCGCGCAATTTCGCCCGCCGCTTCCAGGAGGAGACCGGCGTGACGCCGGCGCGCGCGGTCGAGCGGCTTCGGGTCGAGAGCGCGCGCGAGCGCGTCGAAGGCTCTACCGAGCCGATCGAGGCCATTGCGGAAGCGGTGGGCTTCGGCGATCCCGAACGCATGCGGCGCGCGTTCGTGCGCGCCTTCGGGCAACCGCCGCAGGCGCTGCGGCGGGCGGCGCGAGGGTAAAAAGCGCGGCTCGGCCGGCCGTCACTGGCAGTCGCCGTCGCCCTTGCCGATTTCGAACTGGCTGAGCCCGACTTTCCAGGATGTCGCGCCGATATGCATCGTGACGGGGGCATCGAGCCGCCCGCACAGAATGCGCTCGTCGATCTTGATCTCGCCGACCCAGCCGGTCGCGACGAAATCGATGGGAACCGACGTCTTCTCCGTGACGACGACGTTTTCGTAAAGAGTCTTGTCCTTCGGCGACAGTCCCACGGTCATCTCCCCGTCCCTCGGCTGCGCCGCGCCGAACCTACCCAGCCTGGGCGGGCCGAGTTTGACCTGGCCGTCCGCCACCGTGACCGAGAAGGTCAGTTCCTGACCGGATTTCAAATCATAAGACGGGGGTTTGCTCGCCGCGGCATAGGCAGCGCCGGCGACCGCAGTCAGCGCGGCGAAGGAAAGAAAGCGAATGGAACGGCGCATGGCTCGTCGCCTCGAAGGACCGGGGCGGCGAGCCTAATGCCAAATGCGGGATCGTGCGAGGCGCCCGAGCGGATGCGAAGGGCGGCGTTGCGCCCCCGTAGCCTAAAGCCTCGGCGATCGGCGCGATCGCGAACGCCGCCCGAATTGCGCTCGCGAGCACATACAACCGCGGGAAAGGCGCACTCGCGCCGGCCCGGCTTGATAGCGCGCCCCGGCGCAAGCGCCGGCGCGGCCGGGACAGGCCCGAGCATGATCGAAGCCGAATTGAACCATCTCCGCCTACCCCATCCGCCTCAGCAAGAACCTCTGCACCTTCCCGCTCGGCGTCTTCGGCAATTCGTCGACGAACTGGACCTCGCGCGGATAGGCGTGCAACGACAGGCGCTTCCTCACATGGTGTTGCAACTCCGCAGCCAGCGCGGAGTTGGCCACCGCGCCCTTGCGCAGCACGACGAAGGCCTTGACGATCTCGGTGCGCTCGGGATCGGGTTTGCCGATGACCGCGACCTCGGCGACGGCGGGATGCTCGATCATCACGCTCTCGACGTCGAACGGGCCGATGCGATAGCCCGCCGAAGTGATGATGTCGTCGTTGCGGCCGGTGAAGAAGAAGAAACCGTCGGCGTCGCGATGCATCGTGTCGCCGGTGACGTACCATTCATCGGTCAGTTGCGGCGCGTCGGCGCGCCAATAGCCGGTGAAGACGAACAGCGGCGAAGTCGCGCGCCGCACAGCGAGCACGCCGGACACCTCGGCTCCGACGGGTTGCAAACGATCGTCGAGAATTGCGAGATCGAAACCCGGCATCGCGAGGCCCGCCGAACCCGGCCTCGCCTGTTGTTTGAGGCCATGATGATTGTTGATCACCATGCCGATTTCCGTCTGGCCGTAATGGTCGCCGATTGGACAACGCAATACGCGCTCCGCCCAGCGCACGACCTCGGGATTGAGCGGTTCGCCCGCGCTGCTCGCGACGCGCAATTGGCCCGCGATCTCGCCGCTGACGGCGTCGCCGGCCGCCATCAGCGCGCGATAGGCGGTCGGCGCCGCGGCCAGATTGTTGATGTCGAGCGTCTTGATCACGCGCAGGGCGTGCTCGACGGAAAAGCCGCCCTCGAAGAAGGTTGTTGCGCGGCCCAGCAGCAGCGGCCCGAGGACCGCGTAAAAGAGACCATAGGCCCAGCCAGGATCGGCGACGTTCCAGTAGCGGTCGTCGGGCCTCAGGTCGACGGCGTCGAGCATATAGGCCGCCACGCCGGGCAGCAGGCGCAGCGAATGGCGCACCCCCTTGGGCTTGCCCGTCGTGCCTGACGTGAACAGCATGATGAAGGGATCGTCGGCAGCCAGAGTCGGCGCCGGAAATTCGGCCGATTGCGCGCCGAGCGCCTCGGCGAATGCGGTTGCGCCGTCCTGTCCGCGATCGACTACGAGGATCGGCGGCGCGGCGGGGACTTCGTCGAGCTTGCCGCGATTGGCAGCGTCGGTGACGATCAGCTTGGCGCGACTGCCGCCCGAAGCCGTGACGCGGCTCTCGATCGCGGCCGGGCCGAAGGCGGTGAAGAGCGGTTGATAGATTGCGCCGAGCCGCCAGGTTCCAAGGATCACCGTGAGCAATTCGGGAATGCGCGGCAACATGCCCGCGACGACGTCGCCGCGCCGAACCCCGCGCTCGCGCAGGAGATTGGCGAAGCGGGCGGAACTTTCGCGCAAGGATTGGAACGTCACGCGCTCGCGCGAAAAGTCCTTCGCGACGAACTCGAGCGCGAATCGGTTCCCTACCGCCCAGCGATCGCAGCAGACAAGCGCGGGATTGAGCCCCTCGCCGATCGGGCGCCCGAGCGCGCGCTGTTCCAACTCGGCGAGCGAGAACTTCCTGTAGGCCTCGGCATGGTCTCGCATCGTGTTCCCTCCCAAGAGCCCGCGCATGATTGTTTTACGCCGAACCTAAGGCCAAAAGCCGCGCTTTCGCAATCGCGCGGTCGCAGGAGTCCCCCTCGCAGCCTGTTCGTGGTACGCAATGGAGTTGAATTGAACCAAGGACAAGAGCGCATTGATCGATTCCATTCTGCTCACGGCCGCGCGGATTTGCACTTTCGACGGCGACCGGTTGCTGACGAACGCGAGCAGCTTCTTCTTCGAGCGGGGCCGGCGCCTGTTCCTGGTGACGAGCCGGCATGTGGTGATGGATGAACCGACGCAGCATTTTCCCAACCGCGTCGAAATCGAGTTGCACGTCGATCCCAAGGACATGGCCAAATCGGTGGGGTTCTCGATTCCGCTCTATCGCGACGGCAAGGCCGTGTGGCGACAGGGCCTGGACGAAGCGGGCGCGATCGACGTCGCCGTGCTCGAGATCGACCGCTGGGCCCTGCCCCGCCCCACCGTCTATCGCGCGTTCACCCCCAGCCACCTCAGCGACCCCGGCGATCCCATAGAGATCGGCGCCTCGCTGCTGATCGTCGGCTTCCCGCTCGGATTCCACGACACCCTGCATCACATGCCCGTCGTGCGCCATTCGGTGCTCGCTTCGTCGTTCGGTTTGCGCTTCCAGGGGCAGGGGTATTTCCTCACCGACGCGCGCACGCATCGCGGCACGAGCGGCGCTCCGGTCGTGATGCGCGCGCCCCATGACGAATTGGCCAGCGGGGACGACCTTCCGTGGCGCCTGCTCGGCGTGCATTCCTCAACGCTCGACGTCGGCAACCGCGACCTCAATTTGGATGAAGCGCTGGGCCTGAATTGCGCGTGGTACGCCGATATCTTGATGACGCTGACAGAGCACTGACGGGGGGTCTTCGTCCTGGCCTCGAAGCGAGGGTTTTGGAGCGGGCGCCTCGAAAGACGTTCAGGGCCGCAGTATGAAGAGGATCGACGGGGTGAGCGCCTTTTCCGGATGGACCTCTTCGTCGACGGCCAAGGCCGCCGCCTCCTCGCTCGACCACGCGACGGCTTCGGCTTCAAACGGGTCGGTCTTTCCGAACATCAGGCGAAAGAGGCCAGACACCGCGGCCGGCAGAGCGCCCGCGGGCCTACCCGAGGCCGCGGAGGGTCGATCCCCATTGAGGTCGATGGCGGCGATATCTCCGGTGGAGGGGCTCGTGCGGATCGTCATGGCGGCGGTTTCCTCTGACGCCGACATTGCAGCACAGCCGCGGCGCGGCGCCGATTCCAAACCGGAATCGTAATTAACGGATATATTCTGGATTTATCGCCCGGTCGCGGATTTCACCCCATTGTGAAGGTCGCGTCTGCGCCGCGGCGTCAGGAGGCTTGCCCGCGTCGGCCGCCGGCGCCACAAGGGCGCGCAACCGTCGAGCCCTGAATGCGTCCCGCCGTTCTCACCGCATTGATCATCGCAACCGCTCTGTTCATGGAAAACATGGACGGCACGGTGCTGGCGACTTCTCTGCCGGCCATCGCTCACGATCTCCATCAAGACCCGATCGTTCTGAAGCTCGCCCTGACCTCTTACATGCTCACGCTGGCGGTCTTCATTCCGGCCTCGGGCTGGGTGGCGGACAGGTTCGGCGCGCGCACAGTCTTCTGCTCCGCCATCGTGATCTTCACGCTGGGGTCGATCTTCTGCGGCGCTTCGTCGTCGCTGCCGACGCTGATCATGGCGCGCGTTTTCCAGGGCCTCGGGGGCGCCATGATGGTGCCGGTCGGTCGACTGGTCCTGCTTCGCAGCGTGCCCAAGTCGGACATGGTGAATGCGTTGGCCTATCTCACGGTGCCCGCGCTGATCGGTCCCGTCGTCGGACCGCCGCTCGGCGGATTCATCACGACCTATTTCCATTGGCGCTGGATCTTCTGGATCAACCTCCCGATAGGCGTGCTCGGCATCCTGCTTTCGCTCAGATTCATCGAAGACATCAGAGAACTCGACGTCGCGCGCTTCGACTTCAAGGGGTTCGTCCTGTCCGGACTGGGCCTGCTCAGTCTCGTTTTCGGCTTGACCGTGATCGGCCGCGATCTCGTGCCCTGGCCGGCGGTGCTCGCGCTGGCGATCGGCGGCGTGATCCTGCTCGCGCTCTACGCCTCCCATGCGCGCCGCGATCCCGATGCGATCCTCGACCTGTCTCTGACAGGATTCCGACCTTCTTCGCCGGCGTCGCCGGCGGGTTCCTGTTCAGGCTCGGCATCGGCGCGATTCCGTTCCTGCTGCCGCTGCTGCTGCAGGTCGGCTTCGGCTTGACGCCGTTCGAATCGGGCTCGCTGACCTTCGCCGCGGCGGCGGGCGCGATGGCGATGAAGTTCAGCGCCTCCGCCATCCTCAGACGATGGGGCTTCCGGCGCGTGCTGATTTTCAACGGCGTGCTGTCGGCGCTGTTCCTGTTCGCCTACGGCCTGATCACCGCTCAAACGCCCCACTGGCTGCTGCTGGCGGGCCTGCTTGCGGGCGGCTACTTCCGTTCGCTGGAATTCACCGCGCTGAACGCGATCGGCTACGCCGATATCGATCAGGCGCACATGAGCCGCGCCACCAGCCTGGCGAGCGTTTCGCAACAGATGTCGAGCGCGGTCGGCGTCGCGGTCGCCGCCGCCTCGGTCGAGTCGATGCAATGGCTGTTCGGCGACGAAAAGCTGGTCGCGCGCGACATGGCGACGAGCTTCGCCGTCGTCGCCATGGTGACGCTCAGCTCGGTATCGATCTTCGCCCGGCTGAAGCCGGATGCGGGCGCGGAAGTCTCCGGCGCTCAGGTCCCCGAAGGTTCGAGCCGCCACCGCCGCCGCGGAATGACGCGAGGGCTTTTGAAACTCGCGGCGTCCGCGTTATTGTTGTTCCGATACAGCGCGGGAGTTGGTCATGATTTCGGGTCGCACCGGCCGTCCTCGTTATTGCGCTCGCGGCCATCAGCGGCGCGCGCGCGCAGGACGCTTCGGGCTGCGAGAAGTTCAAATGGAGCATTGCGCGCGAGCGCGCCTGGTTCGCCGCAGGTCCCAAACCGCTCGACGCCGGCGCCGAATTGAAACTCGCGGATCAGGGCTATCTCGTCGCGCTGGTCGCCGGCGACAGCGCCGGCTTCGCCCTCCCGCCCGAGCGCGCGCCCAAGGCGGGTTCGTTCGGCGGCGTCCTGAAGGTCGCGATCGACAAGCCCGGCCTCTACGAAGTGACGCAATCCGACGAAGGCTGGATCGATGTCGTTCAGGACGGCGCTCGCGTGAAGTCGAGCGATTTCTCGGGCCAAAAGGCTTGCCCCGGCGTTCGCAAAAGCGTTCGCTTCAATCTTGCCGCAGGGCCCGCGACGCTGCAGATCAGCAACGTCGAGACCCGCACGATCATGGTCGCGATCGCGCCGGCGGAGTGACCTGCGCTTCTCCGGCCTCGCCGGGCGCCTTCTCCGACGCGCTGCGCGGCTTGCCGCGAAAGCCCGTCGCCAGCACATAGAGCTCCGCGCTGTCGGCGCGGCTCGCCTTCGGCTTGACGTGCCGGACGACGGCGAAGTCGCGTCTTGAGGTTCGCGAGCACCTCGCCCTCGGAGCCGCCCTGCAGCACCTTGGCCACGAAGAAGCCGCCGGGCGCGAGCACGTCGCGCGCGAAATCGATCGCGAGCTCGGCGAGGCCGACGATGCGCAGATGGTCGGTCTTGCGGTGGCCGGTCGCGTTCGCCGCCATGTCGGACATCACGCCGTCGGCCGGGCCGGCCAGCCATTCGCGCAAGGCGCTGCGGCGCATCGGGGTCGTGAAAGTCCATCACCCGGAACTCGACGCCCTCGATCGGCATCGATCTCTAGCAGATCGATGCCGATCACCCGCCCCTTGCCCTCCGCCGACTTGACCGCCTTCGCGGCGACCTGGCTCCAGCCTCCCGGCGCCGCGCCGAGATCGACGATGCGGCCGCCCGGCTTGAACAGCTTGTACTTGTCGACGATCTCGATCAGCTTGTAGGCCGCGCGCGAGCGATAGCCTTCGCGCTTGGCTTGCGCGACATAAGGGTCGTTGAGCTGGCGCTCCAGCCAAAGCGTCGAGGACGAGGCTGCGCTTTCGCGCCGTCTTGACGCGCGTCTTCAGCGCGCGGCCGCCCTCGTGGCCCGAGCCGCCGCCGCTCATCGCCGCGCCGCAGGCGATTGCGGGCCGACGCGATCGGCGCGCATCATCTGCGACAGGATGCCTTCGCGCAGCCCTCGGTCGGCGATGCGGATGCGCTCGGCGGGAAAGCGGCGCGCGGATCGCTTCCAGGATCGCGCAGCCCGCCAGCACGAGATCGGCGCGCTCGACGCCGATGCAGCCGTTGGCGCCCGCTCGGCGTAGGACATCGCCCGCAGCCGCGTGATCGCCGCGTCGACTTCGGCGCGCGTCAGCCAAAGCCCGTCGATCGCGCGGCGGTCGTAGCGGGCAGGTTGAGATGCACGCCGGCGATCGTCGTCACCGTGCCCGACGTGCCCAGCAGATGGAACCGATCGCAACGCTCGCGATCGGCGACGCGCGTCGACGAAAGGCGCCAGTGCTTCGTCGACATGACGCCGTCATCGCCGCGAAAATTTCGGGCGTGACGTCGTCGCCGCCGAAAGTCTCGGCCAGCGAGACGACGCCGAGCCGAAGCGAATTCCCAGGCCTCGACCCGGCGCGCAATCGGCCCGCCGCGCCTTGGCTGCGCGACATCCAGACGATTTCCGAGGAGCCGCCGCCGATATCGAACAGGACGGTCGACTCGCGCCTCTTCGTCGGCAAGTTCGCCGCAGCCGGCGGCAGCCAGAAAGGCTTCGGTCTCGCGATCGACGATCTCGAGCGTGAGACCGAGACGCTCACGCACCTGTGCGAGGAACTCCGCGCCGTTCTGCGCGGCGCGGCAGGCTTCGGTGGCGATCAACCGCGCGCGCGTGACGCCGCGCGCCCGCATCTTGTCGCGGCAGACCTGAGAGCGTCCAGCGTGCGCGCGATCGCGGCTTCGCGAGAGCCGGCCGGTCTGCGACAGCCCCTCGCCCAGCCTCACAATTCGCGAAAAAGCGTCGATGACGCGAAAGCCGTCATGGGTCGGCCGCGCGACGAGCAGCCGGCAATTGTTCGTGCCCAAATCCAGCGCCGCATAGAGAGGCACTGACGCCGCGCCTCCCGCCGCTTGGCCATGAGGGGCAGCCGGATCCCAACCTTGCGCGCCATTTGGGCTCAACGACGACGATTGAGCCAACGTAAACTCCTTACGCCCCATGCGGAAAACCGCCCGGACGAATTTTCACTCGCGAGCGTAGCACGATGGCGCAAGGATGCAATCGCCAACATATATTAGGGGTTGCGGGAGGGGACGGCCCAACGTCCTCGTCCTGAATTCATCGGCGGGCTGGCGCCGGGCCCGGCGCGTTTCCATCGCGATCAGCGTGGCCGGCGTTCAAGGCTTGAAGAACGAAGCCTTGACCTTGTCGCCGGGCACGACGCCGATCTTCCCGGCCACGCCGGCGTTGACCTCGAGCACGGCGACACACGGTCCGCCCGAAGGTATGACCGCTTCCGATAACGGTTCTGCATTGGGCGCCACGTGCGTCACCGACCCGTTCGGGGCGATGAAAATCATGTCGAGTGGAATATAGGTGTTCTTCATCCAGAACGAGACCGGCTCGTTCACATCGAACTCAAACAACATGCCGCGATCGGCCGGCATGAAGCGCCGAAACATCAGCCCGCGGGCGCGGGTGGCCATGTCCTTGGCGATTTCGACCTGAAACTGATGCTCGCCCGAGGCGGTCGCGATCGTCAGGGTCTCCAATCCGCTTTCGGCGCGCACAGGCGCCGCAAAGCCAAACGCCAACAGAATGAAGAGCGAAAGCCACGCCGGGGAAAACACAAAGCGGCGCTTCCCAGATTCGGCTCGCATGCGGCTCCCCACGACGTCGTCGACGCCGACTTGACGATCAATGCGCGGAGGGCGCTTCAATCCGTCAAGCGGACGGACTTCGGCCGCAAGCAGGCCCTTGGGGCCCGGCCCGAAGCGCGCGAGCATGGAGTCGCCCGGCTTCGGATCAATGAAGCCGTAGCGGCGCAATGTTTCCATGTGAACGAAGATGTCTTCCGTGCCCTCGCCGCGCGTCAGGAAACCGAACCCGCGCGAACGGTTGAACCATTTGACGATCACGATCTCGAAAGCGCCGACGCTCGCCGCCTGTGCCCGCGCGCGCGCGGGCGCGCTGGGGATTGGCAGCGGCCCCTCGCCGGCGCTGACCGAGAGCACGCGGAACACCTGCAAACCCCGCTCGCGCCGTTGTGCTTCGGCGACGACCCGGCGCCTTCATGCAAGGTCGTGAAGCCGTCGCGACGCAGAACCGTGACATGGATCAGCACGTCGGCTTCGCCGTCGTCTGGAACAATGAAGCCATAACCTTTGGCGACGTCGAACCATTTGACGCGCCCGGCGACTTCAACCAAACCTTCAGGGCGCTCGACATCCGAGGGCTTCGTAGGCGCAACGAATGACAAGGGCAGTTGAGGCTTATCGAAGTCGTCGCTCAAGGTTTTGGCCCCCCGGTACTCACTCGGCGCATCGACGACAGCCTTCAGCTTGTGCGGAGGCGAAGGGAGCGGTCCGCCAGACCCCGACTTCGACGCGACGAATCGCCGCGCAAGCTGATTCTCTGCAGACAAGATAGCAAAACGCTTGCCGGGCCTAGCGAAATCGCGCGGTTTCGCGCGAAGATTGTGGATAGGACGCGCCCTCGCCAAAAATAAAACACCCGCCTGCGCGGCGGCGGGGCGGGCTGCAAATGGTTGACGTTGCGTTAAGAAGCTACGGACCTCACTCGCGTCTCCTCTTCCGGCTCCGGCGGCGGCGCCATGCCCTCGAGGCCGCGCAGCAAATCCTCCTCGGTCATGCGGTCGAACTGGGCCTCGGCGCCGGGATCGAGCGAAGCGGCGGCGGGCGGCACCATCGGAGGCGCGGCCTCGGCTTCGGGTTCGTCAACCTCGACCTGCTTCTGCAGCGCGTGGATGACATCTTCCTTCAGATCGTTAGGCGCAGTTTGGATTGGCGATTTCGCGCAAGGCGACGACGGGATTCTTGTCGTTGTCGCGTGCGACGTGGATCTGCGAGCCCGACGAGATCGCGCGGGCGCGATGGCTGGCCATCAGGACCAATTCAAAGCGATTGTCGACCTTGTCGATGCAATCTTCAACGGTGACGCGCGCCATTAGGGGCTCCTGCAATAGGGGAAATCGTGCGTTCTGGGGATCGCGCCCCTTACACCTGCGCGGGCCAAGGCGCAAGCTCGGCGTTCTCCCGGACCCGATTCAGCAACAGCTCAGGCCGTTGCGGTAAAAGGCGATTGCGGCCGGTTCGAGGCGGCTCCAGGCGGCCAGGAACGATGTCCGGGCAGGCGATGCGGCTGCGATATTGCGCCCGCAATTCCGCCTCCGCCGCAGCGAGATCGACTCCTGTCAGCCTGCCCTCGGCCACCACGGGACGGCCCGCGACATAGAGCGCCTCGACATGAGCCGCATGGCGCGCGCGAGAACAGCAAATCGATCGGTTCGACCGGCAGGATTGCGTCGCGATCGAGCCGATCGAGATCGAGCGCCAGCACGTCGGCGGGTTCGCCCACCGCGAGCGCGCCTTTGCCCGGAGACCCGTTGGCGAAACGGCCGTGCTCGACGACGCCGGCGAGCCAATCGCCGCGCTGGACGACGCCGTCGAAACCCCAGCCGCCGTGCAGGAAATGGCCGAGCCGCATCTCGCGCAGGATGTCGTCGTCTTCGTCCAAGGCGGAGGCGTCGACGCCGATGGCGACGCGACAGCCGCGTTTCAGCGCCTCGCCGATCGGCGCAACGCCGGAGGCCAGATGGAGGTTGGAACTCGGGTTGGTCGCGATCACCGCGCCCGCGCTCGCGATCGCGTCGAGCTCGTCCGGGCGCGCGTAAACGCAATGCGCGAGCGTGAGCCTGGGCGAGAGCAAGCCGAGCTTGGCGAGCCGCGTCGCAACCCCTTCGGGATAGTCGGCGTCGGCAAAGGCGCGCTGATAGCGGGTCTCGAGAAGATGCATATGCACTCGCCGCCCGGTGCGCTGCGAAGCCTCGGCGATCGCGCGAAGCAATTCGTCGGAGCACCATTGGGGACCGTTCGGACCGAATTGCACGCGGAACATCGGACTTTCCACCGCCGCCGCGATCGACTCGACCCGCGCGACCTGCTCGGCGACGCTCGGCTGGGGATGCAGGAAGGCCGCCTCGACCGCCGCGCGGTCGAAGGATCGAGCGCGTCGAGGACCGGTTGCGATGCGCCGTAGACCAGCGGATTGCGGTCGCGCATGAACAAGGCGAAGGTCGCTCGGATGCCGACGTCCGCGGCGGCGCGCGCGACTTCCCGCACTTCGTCGACGGGCGGCATCGGCCCATGCGCGCGCGTGTAATGCGCAATCACGCTGCCGGCGCCGGCGCGCGCGGCGCGGCCAAAAGCGGCGACCGCTCCCAGATAAGGGTCGATCGCCGGCATTGCGGCCAGACGCAGCAACCAAGTCTCGAGCGGCTTGGCGGCGGCGCCGAACGAGGTCGGCGAAAGCGGGCGGCAATGGTCGTGCGCATTGACGAGCGCGGGCATGGCCAGGAGCCGGCGGGAGGTCGGCCGCGCCGACCGTTCGATCGCCGCGATCAGGCCGTTCTCGAAACGGATGTCGACAGGACCCGCCGCCGCAGCGCCGTCGGTCGGAAGCAGGGTCACGCCTTGCAGGTCGCTCGGCATTCAAGGCTCTCCTTCGACAATGGGGCGCTCAGGGGCGGGAAAAGGCGGGTCAGGCCGCGCCTCGCCCGCTCCGCAAGGCCGAAACAGCCGATGCAAAAGCCTCGCCAAAGCGGTCGACGTCCTCTTCATTCGACGCCCAGCCGAGGCTGAGGCGGATCGCGCCCGCCGCGAGACTCCGGGCGCGACGCCCATCGCCGCGAGCACGTGCGAGGGCGCGACCTTGCCCGACGAGCAGGCCGAGCCCGAGGAGGCGGCGACGCCGCCGAGATCGAGCCGCATCAGCAGCGTCGCCGCCTCGAATCCTGGCGCCGCAAAAGCACAGCGTGTTGGGCAGCCGCGGCGCGCCGTCGCCGAAATCGACCGCGTCCGCGGCGGCGCCGCGCGCCAGAAATTCGCAGGCGATCGCGAGCGCCGGCGAGCCGCTGCCGCCTCGCGGCAAACGCCGGCGGCGGCGGCCGCGCGCGGCGGCGCCGAAGCCCGCGATCGCCGGCGACGTTCTCGGTGCCGGCGCGCGCGCCGCGCTCCTGCCCGCCGCCGCGCAGCAGCGGCGCGCCAACCTGCAAGCCCGGGCGCGCCGGCGATCAGCGCCCCCGCCCCTTGCGGGCCGCCGAACTTGTGGGCCGAGAGGATGAGCGCGTCGGCGCCGAGCGCGTCGGCGTCGAGCGGCAGCCGTCCGGCAAGCTGCGCCGCGTCGCAGACGAGCAGACCGCCGCGGGCATGCACCAGCGCCGCGGCCTCGGCGACCGGCTGCAGGACGCCGGTCTCGTTGTTGGCGGCCTGCAGCGCGACGAGCGGCCGGCTCGTCGCCGCATGAGCGCCTCGAGCGCCGTCGAGGTCGATGCGGCCGTCGGGGCGAAGCGGCGCGACTGCGACGGCTTCGCGGCGGGAAATCGATGGCCGGCGAGCGCGCAGACGTGCTCGCCGGCGCTGAGGATCAGTCTTCGCGCCGGCCCGGCGACCCGGGGCCGCAGATGTCCGGCGTCAAGCGCGAGTCTCGACCGCCTCCGTCCCGCCGCGACGTGAAGGTTACCGCGCGCGGGCGACGCCCGGCGAGCTCCGCCACCGCGCCGGCGCGCGTCCTCGACAAGCGCCCGCGCCGCGCGGCCTTCGGCGTGGATCGAGGAGGGGTTGCCGCGGTCGTCGAACGCCTCGAGCATCGCCGCGCGGGCCTCGGGCCGCAGCGGCGCGGTGGCGTTGTAATCGAGATAGGCGCGCTTATCTTTCGATTGCGAGCGTTCCTTGGAGCGACAGGGCGACGCCAAAATCGTTCGCCGGGCGCAGGCGGGCAGACTGCGTTTTTCCTTGCAATCGCGGGGCGCCCGCGTGCTAAGAGGCCCGACCCGAAACCCGTTCGAAGGTCAAAACCTACGCATGCGCGTCGATCGCCGCAAGCCCGCCGCCGCACGTCGCAAGACCGGGCGCCGCGGCCGACGAGGCGGCGTTTGACGAATACCCGCGACGCCGGCGGCGCCGCCCGATACTTCTGGAGGCGCAATGCCCGAAGTATTCTTCAACGGCCCCGCCGGGCGCCTGGAAGGCCGGTTCCATCCCGCCAAACAACGCGGCGCGCCGATCGCCGTGGTGCTGCACCCGCACCCGCAGTTCGGCGGCACGATGAACAACCAGATCGTCTACAAACCTATTACTACGCTTCGCCGAGCGCGGCTTCTACGTGCTGCGCTTCAACTTCCGCGGCGTCGGTCGTTCGCAGGGCGCCTTCGACCACGGCCAGGGCGAGCTTTCGGACGCCGCCAGCGCGCTCGACTGGGCGCAGTCGATCAGCCCGGAGGCGCGCGCCTGCTGGATCGCCGGCGTCTCGTTCGGCTCCTGGATCGGCATGCAATTGCTGATGCGCCGGCCCGGAGATCGAGGGGTTCATCTCGATCGCGCCGCCGGCCAACCGCTTCGACTTCTCGTTCCTCGCCCCCTGCCCTTCGTCCGGCCTGTTCGTGCACGGCGACAAGGACCGCGTCGCGCCGCTCAAGGAGGTGCAGGGCCTGATCGAGAAGCTCAAGACGCAGAAGGGCATCGTCGATCGAGCACGCCGTGATCGCCAACGCCAACCATTTCTTCGAGGACTGCATGGAGGATCTGCAGGAGACGGTCGGCGCCTACCTCGACAAGCGGCTCGGCATGCCGCGCCAGCGCCCGCGCCGGTGCGCAAGGATCGCGCCAAGCCCGCGCCCGCGGCGCCCGCAGCGAAGGAATGACGCGAGTGGCGCTCATCGCGACGACGCCAGGAGTTGCGGCGGCGTGCGCGCGGATGGCGCAGCCACCCTTACGTCGCCGTCGACACCGAGTTCCATCGCGAGACGACGTTCTGGCCGATCCTCTGCGTGGTGCAACTCGCCAGCGACGACGAGGCGGTCGCCATCGACGCGCTCGCGCCCGGACATCGACCTGGCGCCGGTCTATTCGCGCTGATGGCCGACCCGAACGTCGTGAAGGTGTTTCACGCCGCGCGGCAGGACGTCGAGATCTTCTGGAAGCTGTCGGGCCACGTGCCGGCGCCGATGTTCGACACCCAGGTCGCCGCGATGGTGTGCGGCTACGGCGAGCAGGTCTCCTATAGCGAACTCGTCGCAATCGATCTGCAAGGCGCACGTCGACAAGTCCTCGCGCTTCACCGATTGGGCGCGACGCCCGCTGGCGCCGGCGCAGATCGAGTACGCGATCAGCGACGTCACGCATCTGCGCGACATCTATCGCGCGCTGCTGATCAAGCTGAAGGCCTCGGGGCGGCTCGGCTGGCTCGAGGACGAAATGCGCGTGCTGACCTCGCCCGCGACCTACGAGCAGCATCCCGAACGCGCCTGGGAGCGATTCAAGAACCGCGCGCGCAAGCCGCGCGATCTGGCGGTGCTGATCGAAGTCGCGGCGCTGGCGCGAGTACGAGGCGCAGACGCGCGACGTGCCGCGCTCGCGCGTGCTCAAGGACGACATGCTGATCGAAGTCGCGCTCGCCGCGCCGCGCAGCACAGGAGGCGCTCGGCAATCTGCGCGCCTTCCCGCGCGGCATGGAGCGCTCGCGCGTCGGCGAAGAAATACTCGCCGCGGTCGAGCGGGGCCTGGCGCGGGACCCCAAGACGCTGCCCAAGCTCGAACGGGAGCGACGCGGCGGCAACGGCTCGGCGGCGACGGTCGAACTGCTCAAGGTGCTGTTGCGTCAGGTCAGCGACGAGAGCGGCGTCGCAGGCAAGATGATCGCGACGGTCGACGAACTCGAAGCGATCGCCGCCGACGACCGCGCCGACGTCCCGGCGCTGCGCGGCTGGCGACGCAAGCTGTTCGGCGCACGCGCGCTGGAGCTGAAGCAGGGCCGGCTCGCGCTGACCGTCGAGCGCGGAAAGGTGGTCGCGCTCGAATGGCGCGACTCGGACGGCCAGCCGCCGGCTTGATCAAAACCCGGACGGCTGACGGGACCGATCGTGAGCGCCGACGCGTTCATTCGTGGACCCGCGACGAAGTCCGGGGGACCGCCGATATCGCGGCCTATCGCGAATGCCTGCCCTAGCGTCATTGTTCCGATTTGCCGGCGTCGTGACGTAACGTTCATTGAAAGCCGTAAATTCACAATAATTTAATGCATAAACATTTACACCAGGGAATTGCGTAAGCAAGCCCAGCGCAAGGTTACGCCGGGAGTCCTGTAGCATGTCCGATTTTATCGACTCAGTCGTGACGCTGATCGACGTGCGAGACCGCGACGATCTCGAAGTCACGCTGGCGAGCGTCATGTTCGAGCTCGCCGGCGCGACGGCGTTGATATTGTGGCGGGTGGACCGTCGCGAGGGCGAGATAGCGCTCACCGAACGGCTTCGCCTCGCCTCGGGTTCCGAGACCTTGTCTCCATCCTTACTCGCCGTCGGTCTGGCCGCTGCGCCGCTGCGCCAGATGAGCCCGGAACTGCGCGCCGCATTCGACAGCCAACAATATTTCTACGCCGGCCCGAACGGCGGCGCACAGAGCCGGCATGTGTTTCCGATCGTCAACTCCGGCGAGGTGGTCTGCCTCGTCGAAATCGACCGCGCCTCGCCGCTCGGCCAAGAACGGGAGCGGCTGGTTTTCGGCCTTCTGAAGATCTACCGCAGCCACCTCGGCATTCTCGAGAATACCGACACGGATGAATTGACCGGTCTCTCCAACCGGCGGCCTTTCGACGAAGCCTTCCGCCAACTCGCCAATTCGCGGCCGGCGCCCGCGCGGCCGCATCACCCGCAACGGCGCAGCGCGGATCAGCCTTCGCAAGCCGAACTCGCGGTCGTCGACATCGACTTCTTCAAGCGCATCAACGACAGTTTCGGCCATCCCTATGGCGACGAAGTGCTGGTGCTGCTTGCACGCATCATGCGCAATTGCTTTCGCGACGCCGATCGGCTGTTCCGGTTCGGCGGCGAGGAATTTGTTGTCATGCTCGCGGGCCTCGACGCCGGGCAGGCGGAGGCCGCGCTGGAGCGTTTCCGCACTGCGGTCGAGACTTTCGCCTTCCCGCAAGTTGGGCACGTAACCGTCAGCGTCGGCGTGACCACAATTCGATCCGGCGAGACCGGCTCGGACGCTTTCGGACGCGCGGACGCGGCGCTCTATCTGGCCAAGCGGCTCGGGCGCAACCAAACGCGCCGTTATGAGACGCTGGTCGCGGAAGGTCTGATCGAGACCAAAGACCGAGTGGCGCAGGATATCGAAATGTTCTGAGCGCTCGGCGCCGGCGCGTTCAGTACCTCTGAATTCCGATCCATTGCGCGTCGCTGTAGCGCTCGCCGGCGGCGAAGCCGACCGGCAGGATGCGCTCCAACTCGGCCAGTTGCTCCGCGCTCAACGCGATCTCGCCGGCGTCGGCGCATTCCTTCAGATGGGCGGCGGTTCGGGAGCCCGGGATCGGCAAGATGTGAGGCGCCTTGGCCAGCGTCCAGGCGATCGCAAGCGTCGACGGCGCGAGCCCCAAGGCGCGCGCGTAATCGAGGTAGCCTACCAGCCAATCCCGATTGCGCCGCCAGTTCAGTCCCGTGAAACGGGGATTGCCGCGCCGGAAGTCGCTTTCGGCGAAGTCCTCGACCTCTTGCAGCAGGCCGGAGAAAAAGCCGCGCCCGAGCGGAGAGAAAGCGACAAACGACGTTCCGCCTTCCTCGCAGGCCTGCAGCAGTCCGAGTTCGGCGTTGCGCGTCCACAGGGAATATTCCGACTGCACGGCCGCAATTCTGTGCACCGATTGTGCGCGCCGCAACGTGTCCGGCGACACTTCGGAAAGACCGATCGCGCCGATCTTGCCGCTCGCGACATGGCGCGCGAGTTCGCCGACAGTGTCCTCGATTGGAATATTGGGATCGATGCGGTGGACGTAATAGAGATCGACCCGCTCCACGCCGAGCCGATTCAGCGAGCCCTCGAGGCTCTCGCGCATATGCGCGGCGCTGTTGTCGAATACGCGCTTGCCCTCCGGGGTGCGCCGGATCGCAAATTTGGTGGCGAGCGTGACCTTTTCGCGCGCGCCGGGATTTTCGCGGAAGAAGCGCCCGATGATGTTCTCGCTGAGGCCCATGCCGTAGACATTGGCGGTGTCCCAGAAGTCGACGCCGCAGTCGAGGGCCCCGGCGAGCGCGGCCAGCAAGTCCGCTTCGCTCGTGGCGCCATAGAAGCCGGCAAAGCTCATGCAGCCGAAGCCGACCGCCGAGACCGTCTTGCCTTCCCACCCGAACCGCCGTCGTTGCATGCAGCCGCTCCCGCTCGCCAGATCACTCGCGGCGGGGCTTAGCGGAGAGCATGCGGTCAGATCAAGCTCGCCTGCGCCCAACTCACCTCGGGCCGCCGCGCTCCCGGTCGCCCGCCGCGCCGGCATTGGCGCCGCGCGACCAGATCGCATCGAAATTGCGCTCGAACCGCGCAACGGCGTCGGGGTCGTCGACCAGGATGAGGTCATTGTCCTGGGCCGATAGGCCGGAGCGGGAGAAATTGCCGGAGCCGGTGCGAAGCCGCACGCCGTCCACGGCATAGGCCTTCAGATGCATCAGCACGCCGCGCCCCTTGATGCGGGCGAAGACGTTGGGGTACGCCAGCAATTGCTCGATCGGGCCGCCGCTCAGGGGGCCGTGCTCCGAGTATTGTCCTTTGTCGAGATAGAGCCGGATCGTTACGCCGCGATCGGCCGCGTCCCGTAGCGCCTCGATGACGGCGGCGTCCGAGAGCACATAGGCCGCCATGTCGATCGAGGTCTCGGCGTCGTCGATCGTCTCGACATCGATCCGCTCGAGGTCCTCCTGCGGGGCATAATGGATCTCAACATTTTGCGAGGCCTCGGCCGATCCCCAGAGGCAAAGCCAAGCCGTCGCCGCGACGGCGAGCGCTCGCTTTGTCCCTGCTGAAAGCCCGACCGACACGCGCCCTCCGCGGATTCGCCGTCAACGCATGCAAATCTGGGATAATCTACTTGCGATTCCGTAAATACGCAACCCTAGGTTGTACTTGCGCCGGGCCCGCGATTTCGTCAGTTTGCGCAGATGAGGTTTTCATGAACGCGCCGCTCGACATCACGCGAAAGCCGTCGGTCTGTCCGCACGATTGTCCGTCGGTCTGCGCGCTGGACGTCGAGGTCGTCGGCGGAACGAAGATCGGGCGCGTGCATGGCGCGCCGGACCAGCCCTACACCGCGGGCGTCGTCTGCGCGAAGGTGGCGCGTTATGGCGAGCGCATCCATCACCCCGACCGGCTGACCCAGCCGCTGTTGCGCGTCGGGCCGAAAGGCTCGGGCCAGTTCGCGCCGATCGGATGGGACGAGGCGCTCGATCGCGTCGCCGAGGCTTTCCTTAAGACTGAGCGCGCCTACGGCGCCGAAAGCGTCTGGCCCTATTTCTACGCCGGCACGATGGGTCTCGTGATGCGCGACGGCATCGAGCGCCTCACCCATGCCAAGCGCTACTCCCGCTTTTTCGGCACGATCTGCATCGGCGTCGCCTGGCCCGGCTATATCGTCGGAACCGGCCGCATGTCGGGCATTTCGCCCGCGGAGATGAGCAAATCCGACGTGGTCGTGATCTGGGGCACCAACGCGGTCGCGACGCAGGTCAATCTCATGACTCATGCGGTGCGCGCGCGCAAAGAACGCGGCGCCAAGATTGTCGCAATCGACATCTATCAGACCGAGACGATGCGTCAGGCCGATCTCGCGCTGCAGTTGCGGCCGGGGACCGACGGTGCGCTCGCCTGCGCGGTCATGCATATCCTCTTCCGCGATGGTCTCGCCGATCGCGACTATATGGCGCGCCATACCGATGCGCCCGAGGCGCTGGAGGCGCATCTGCGCGCGCGCGACCCGGCCTGGGCGAGCGCGATCACGGGCCTGAGCGTAGCGGAAATCGAGGCCTTCGCGGCTCTGGTCGGCGGCCACAAGCGCACGTTCTTCCGGCTCGGCTACGGCTTTTCGCGCCAGCGCAACGGCGCGGCGAACATGCATGCCGCGCTTTGCATCCCCGCCGTGACCGGCGCCTGGGCTCATGAGGGCGGCGGCGCGCTGCATGCGAGCAGCGCGGTATATGGTCTCGACAAGACCTTGATCGAAGGATTGGACGCACGCGACCCCAGCGTGCGCAGGCTCGATCAGTCGCGCGTCGGCGCGATCCTGACCGGCGAGGCCGAGGCGCTGAAGGGCGGCCCGCCCGTCAAGGCGACGATCATCCAGAACACCAATCCGATGGTGGTGGCGCCTTATCAGGACAAGGTCAGGCGCGGCTTCCTGCGCGAGGACCTGTTCGTCTGCGTGCACGAGCAATTCATGACCGACACGGCGCGCCACGCCGACGTCGTGCTGCCGGCCACGATGTTCCTGGAACATGACGACCTCTATACCGCGAGCGCGCATCAGCATCTGCAATTCGCGCCCAAGGCGATCGAACCGCCGGCGGGCTGCCGCTCCAACCATGACGTCGTTTGCGCGCTCGCGAAGCGGCTGGGGGCCGAGCATCCGGGCTTTGCGATGAGCCCGCGCGAGCTTATCGACGCGACGCTGCGCGCTTCGGGCCGCGGTACGCTGGCCGAACTTGAAAAGGCGCGCTGGATCGACTGCCAGCCGCCGTTCGAGCGCGCGCACTTCCTCGACGGCTTCGCCCACCCCGACCGCAAGTTCCATTTTCGCGCCGACTGGCCGAATACGCCCTTCGCCAACGACGGCCTGCGCGGGCCCTGGCGGGAGTTGCCGACGCTGCCCGACCATTGGGCCGCCAACGAAGCCGCCGACGCGGCCTTTCCGTTCAAGCTCGCGACGTCTCCCGCGCGTAATTTCCTCAATTCGAGCTTCAACGAGACGCGGACCTCGCGACTGCGCGAGCAACGCCCCTGCGCCTTGATGCATCCCGACGACGCCGCCGCGCTCGGCCTCGGCGAAGGCGACGTGGTCAGACTCGGCAACGCTCGCGGCGAAGTGCGCCTGCACGTAAAGCTGTTCGCGGGCGCGACGCGAGGCGTCATAGTCAGCGAAGGTCTTTGGGACAATTCCGACTTCCTCGACGGACGCGGCATCAACATGCTGACCGGCGACGACAGCGTCGCTCCGTTCGGCGGCTCGGCGTTCCACGATGCGCATGTCTGGGCGCGCCCGGATCGGCGGCGGCGAATCGGGCTGGAGACGGAGACGGCGGCGGTTCCTGCTTAGGCCGGCCAGAGGTCGCCCCGGCGCCGCCTATTTGCAGATCAGTTGCAATCGTCCGTGGCGATGACCCATCGGCGCGCCGTCGCGTTTCGACCATTCGCCGACATATTCGCGGTTGCAGCCGCCGAGTTCGTAACGCTGGCCGTCGACGTGATAGACGACGTCGCATCTCTCCGATCCGTGGGCTTCGACCTCGGCCGCCCGGACGTCTCTGACGTCGGCCGGCGTGAAACTCATGCCGCCCTCTGCGGCTCGACAGGTCAAAGCGGCGGCCGCGGCGGGCGAGGCCAAAAGCATCACGGCGCCGGCGACAAAACATCCGGCGCTGCGCGCAAGCTGAAATCCCATGGGATTGCGCCTCGGGCCTGAGCTCAGGTCTTCTTCAACGGCGTCGTCGCCTGGCCGCTTTTGCCCTGCGAGAGCTTGTAGGCGGAGACATGGGTCTTCGTCTGGTTCTTGTCCGCCTTGGGCTTCTTGGCCTCCTTGTTGCTCTTCATCTGCCCCTTCGCCATCGCTTCCTCCGTTCGCTGGACTCGCCGCAGCCGGCGGGTTCATCGTCAACATAGCAGCTTGTCGGGGCCTTGGGAGCGGATTTCGCAGCAAAGCCCTGCTCTGACCTGGGCGAACGGGTTCGCTCCTGAAGCGCCGCCTGCAAGCGAAGCCGAGCCACGGCTCAAAGTGTAGGTCAAGAACATCAACGACTTGCCGCCCGAGGAACGGGTCCGCGAGCTTCGCCGGCGCCATTTTCGTCCGTTTGCGGCCCGCAACCGCGGCCGCAGCGGCGCCCGAACCGGCGCGCGCCCTTTATTTGCTCGGACCTTCGGGCTATACGACCCGCCGAACTCGCGTAGCCGACTCACTCGCCACGAGGACATCAGAGCCTTCATGAAGAAGCCGACCGTCGCCTCCCCCGCCGCCAAGGCGGCCGGAGGGCTGGATATTTCCATCGTCGCCGCGCTCGCCAAGATCGCCGGACAGCCACGACCTCAGCGAGGTCGAGGTCGACCATGACGGGCTGAAAATCCGGGTCGCGCGCGAGCGCCATTCCGCTGCCGTGACCCATGTCGTCGCCGGCTCCGGCGTCGCCGCGCCGGCGCCCGCGCCGGCCGCCGCGCCGGCCGCCGCACTCGCGGAGGCTTCGCCAGGCCGAACATCCCGGCGCCGTGAGGTCGCCGATGGTCGGCACCGCCTATCTCCGGCCGAGCCCGGAAGTCGAAGCCGTTCGTCGAGATCGGCTCGGCGGTGAAGGCGGGCGACAAGATCATGCTCGTCGAGGCGATGAAGACTTTCAACGAGATCGTCGCGCCGCGCGCGGGCAAGGTGACGCAGATTCTCGTCGAGGACGGCTCGCCGGTCGAATACGGGCAGCCGTTGATGGTCATCGAATGAGCGAGCGCCGCGCTCCAACCCGCCCTCTCCCGAGGACCGGCATGTTCGACAAGATCCTGATCGCCAATCGCGGCGAAATCGCGCTCCGCGTCTTGCGCGCGGCGAAGGAGCTGGGCATCGCCACCGTCGCGGTC
Source organism: uncultured Pseudomonadota bacterium (assembly GCA_963809055.1). Lineage (GTDB taxonomy): Bacteria > Pseudomonadota > Alphaproteobacteria > Rhizobiales > Beijerinckiaceae > Roseiarcus. The sequence goes on from CAWEID010000018.1 coordinate 86,936, forward strand.
TATTCGACCGCCGACAAGGAGGCGATGCACGTCAAGCTCGCCGACGAGAGCGTCTGCATCGGCCCGCCGCCGGCGCGCGATTCCTATCTCAACGTCCCCGCGCTGCTCGCGGCCTGCGAGATCACCGGCGCCGACGCGGTGCATCCCGGCTACGGCTTCCTGTCCGAGAACGCCCGCTTCGCCGACATCCTCGACCGAGCACGGCATCGCCTTCATCGGCCCGAAGGCCGAGCATATCCGCCTCATGGGCGACAAGATCGAGGCCAAGCGCACCGCGACGCGGCTCGGCATCCCCTGCGTGCCGGGCTCCGAGGGCGCGGTGAGCGACGAGGCCGAGGCGCTGCGGATCGCCGGCGAGCATCGGCTATCCCGTGCTGGTCAAGGCGGCGGCGGGCGGCGGCGGGCGCGGCATGAAGGTCGCGCAGACGCGAGGACGACCTGATCGACGCCATCGCCACCGCGAAGGCCGAGGCCAAGGCGGCGTTCGGCGACGACGCGGTCTATCTCGAGAAATATCTGCAGAAGCCGCGCCACATCGAGATCCAGGTGCTCGGCGACGGGCAGGGCCGCGCGATCCATCTCGGCGAGCGCGACTGCTCGCTGCAGCGCCGCCACCAGAAGGTGTGGGAGGAAGGCCCCTCGCCCGCGCTCAACGCCGAGCAGCGCGAGCGAGATCGGCGGCATCGTCGCGCGCGCGATGGCCGAGCTGGGCTATGTCGGCGTCGGCACCGATCGAGTTCCTCTACGAGGACGGGCGGTTCTATTTCATCGAGATGAACACGCGCATCCAGGTCGAGCATCCCGTCACCGAGATGATCACCGGCATCGACCTCGTCAACGAGCAGATCAAGATCGCCGCCGGCTCGCCGCTGTCGATCGCGCAGGACGACGTGCGCATTCATCGGCGCGGCGATCGAATGCCGCGTCAACGCCGAGCACCCGCGCACGTTCATGCCCTCGCCCGGCCGCATCACCTATTTCCATCCGCCGGGCGGCCTCGGCGTGCGCGTCGATTCAGCGCGCCTATCAGGGCTACGTCGATCCCGCCCTACTACGATTCGCTGGTCGGCAAGCTCATCGTCCACGGCCGCACGCGCACCGAGGCGCTGATGCGCCTGCGGCGCGCGCTCGACGAATTCATCGTCGACGGCATCGAGACCACGCTGCCGCTGTTCCGCACCCTGGTGCGCAACCCCGACATCCAGAACGGCGCCTACGACATCCACTGGCTCGAGGATTTCTTGAAAGACGAGGCGGCGGGGGGCTGACGAGGCTCGCCGTCATCATAAGCTTTTCGCTCGTCGGGCGGCGAGACCCCTTTCGGGCGATCCTTCGGCGGCCCGCCGGTTTCAGCTCAGCTCTGAACCGCAGAACCATCGCGGCGCCCCTTCAGATCCGCCCATGGACAAGCCCGAAGCCCCTTTTGATCCTCGCGCTCGAAGCGGCCTTGACCGAGGCTTCGTATCGTCATTCCGGCCTGCCCGCTGACGCAAGGCCGTTGGGGCGCGCGCGCCGGGATCGTTCAACCGTCTGTGCCCCCTGGCAGGCTCAGGCTCGCGGTCTCCAGGCCGTCAAGCCACCCGTCGCCGCTCGCCCTCCTTCGGCCCGCGACGGGCGATCTCGATCGTCAGATGCGAAAATTTCGCCAGCGCTTGCGCCGCCGCGCGATAGTCCTCGACGTCTCGCTGGCTGTCGGTTTCCACCGAGAGGATGGCGCCGAGATGACCGGGACCGAGGCGCCACAGGTGCAGGTCGACGAGTTCGTCGCCATCGCGCTCGAGCATCTCCCGCAGCGCCCGGGTGAGCTCACGGTCCGGGTTCATATCGAGCAGGACGCGCGCGGCGTCGCCAATCAAATTATAGGCCCAGCTCGCGATCACGAGCGCGCCGACGAGGCCCGCGAGCGGGTCCATCCAAAGCCATCCGAACATCTTGGCCAAGGTCAGGCCGACGATCACCAGAACCGAAACCGCGGCGTCGGCCATCACATGCGCCAGGGCCGCGCGCATGTTGTTGTCGCGACCGATGGAGCCGGCGGCATGCGCGGGCTCGGCGAAGCGGCATTGCGCGGCCTCGCCGGCGAGGCGCACGACGACTTCGAAGGCGTGCGGCTCCGGAATCTCGTCCGCGGATTCGAGATAGGCCCCGCGATCCCTCATCGCAAAGCGTTGGCGCGAACCGTCCGCGCGCAGCGTCTCCACTTCCGCCGACGCGCCGGCGAGCCTGCGGCCGTCGAGCGCCTTCAACCGGAAACGCGGGGGCGCGTTCGTCTCAAAAATGCTCAGCTCGAGCGGAGCGCCCGCGATCGTGATCCGCTTCGCCTCGTCGTGATGAAGATGATCGTGGCTGTCATCATACCCGTGGCGATGTCCGTGGCTGTGGCGATGATGGTCGTGGCCGCCGCGGCTCAGCAGCCACGCGCTCGCGACATTGACGACGAGGCCGAGCGCGGCGATGGGGATCGCCTCGGCGAAGTCGATTGCGGTCGGCGAAAAGAAGCGCGCGGCGGATTCGTAAGCTATGCCGAGCGAGATCATCGCCAGGATCAGCGCGCTCGAATAGCCCGCGAGATCGCCGAACTTGCCGGTCCCGAAAGTGAAGGAGGGATCGCCGGCGCGCCGCCGCGCGAACGCGTAGGCGAGCGCCGCGAGCAGCAGGGCGCCGGCGTGGGTGCTCATATGGAAGCCGTCGGCGATGAGCGCAATCGAGCCGAACATCGCGCCGCCGATGATTTCGGCGAGCATCATTGCCGATGTCAGCGCGATCACCGCCCAGACATTGCGCTCGCTGCGCTCGTGGCCCTCGCTCAGAAAGACGTGGGCGTGACGGCGGGAAACGTCGTCTCGCATGATGGCTCCATCTGACTTTCGCCGGCGCCCTATAGCCGATTTTGGTCGGAACGTCGATTTGCGCATGCCCGAATTGTGCTAGCGTGGCCTGCTTTGCACCCATCGGAGGCCCCCACGATGAAAGTTGCGCTGATCACCGGTTGTTCCTCGGGCATCGGCGCCGCTGCCGCGCGCCATTTCGCGGCGCAGGGCTGGAGCGTGGCGGCGACCATGCGCCGGCCGGAGACGGATGCGGGCCTCGCCGAGTTCGCCAACGTGAAGCGCTTCGCCCTCGACGTCACCGACAGGGCCTCGATCGCCAAGGCGGTCGCCGATACGCTCGCCGCCTATGGCCGCATCGACGTTCTCGTCAACAACGCGGGCTATGGTCTGTTCGGCCCGTTCGAAACCGCGAGCGACGAGGATATCCAGCGCCAGTTCTCGACCAACCTGTTCGGCCTGTTTGACGTCACGCGTGCGGTGCTGCCGACGATGCGAACGCAAAAATCGGGCGTGATCGTCAATGTCTCGTCGATCGGCGGATTGACGACCTTTCCCATGAATTCGTTGTACCACGCGACCAAATATGCGGTGGTCGGTTTCTCGGAATCGCTGAACTATGAGCTCGCGCCTTTTGACGTGCGCGTGAAGGTCGTCTGTCCCGGCGGCGTCTTGACCGATTTCGCCGGCCGCTCGCTCGCGACGACATTCAAGTCGCCCGACAACCCTTATATGGCGACTGTGGCCAAGACGGCGGCGGCCTTTCGACGCAATCCCGCGCGCTATTCCACTGCCGAATTCATCGCGGCCGGCCTCTATGACGCCGCGGTCGACGGCACGCGCCAGGTCCGCTACGTCCTCGGCGCCGACGCTGTCGAGCGCTGGGAAGCCCGCAAGAAAATGACCGACGCGCAATATGTCCTGGGCGTCGAGCAATGGATGGAGGGGAGCTGAGGCCCGCCCGCCTCAGTGCGGGCAGGCGGAACCGCGCACGTCGCAGCCATGCGAAGTCAGGCATTCATTAAAGGCTTCGCAGCAGCGCCGGACACAGCGCGTGAGGTCGGAACAGTCGCGCTCGCAGGCGGACTTTTCGGTCAGGCACTGTCCGCGCTCCGCTCGCGCGCAATTTTGCGCGAGCGCCTCGGCGGCGCCGGCCGGCGCGCCATGGGCGAGAAGCGCCAACGCCAAGCCGACGCCGCCGCAGGCTCGCCGAAGCCGCGTCGTCAGCGCGAAAACCATGTTAGCCTCGATCCTGAAACGTAACTTCCAACCCAGAGGTACTCGCCATGCGCTGTGTCGTCTACTCCGCCTTCGGCGACCCCGCCGAAACGCTCCATGTCGAGGAGCGGCCGCTGCCGCAACCCGGGCCCGGCGAGATCCGAGTCCGCATGAAGCTGTCGCCGATTCACAATCACGACCTGTTCACGATCCGCGGCCAATACGGCGTCAAGCCCACGCTGCCCGCGATCGGCGGCACCGAGGCGATGGGAACCGTGGATGCGCTCGGCGAGGGCGTCGCCGGACCGGCGATCGGCGCGCGAGTGGCGATGTCGGGCGTGACCCAAACCTGGGCCGAATATTTCCTGGCGCCGGCGCGGCGCGCCGTGCCCCTGCCCGACGCGGTCAGCGACGAGATCGGCTGCCAGTTGCTCGCGATGCCGCTCTCGGCCTTGATGGCGCTGGAGGACCTGGGCGTGAAGCCGGGGGAATGGATGATCCAGAACGCGGCGACGGGCGCCGTCGGCAAGACGCTGGCGATGATCGCCGGCGCGCGGGGAATTCACGTCGTCAATCTGGTGCGGCGCGAGGCGGGCGTGGCCGAACTCGCCGCGCTCGGCGTCGGGCACGCCGTCTCGACCTCACGGGCCGATTGGCGCGCGGAAATCCGGCGGATCCTCGGCAAGGAGAAACTTGTCGCGGCGCTCAACTCGGTCGGGGGCGAGGAAAGCGGCGATCTGCTGCGGCTGCTCGGCGAAGGCGGCCAATTGCTGACCTTCGGCGCGATGGCCGGCAAGCCGATGGTGCTCGATCCGGGCGAACTCATCTTCAAACAGGCGAGCGTGCGCGGCTTCTGGGCGCACAAGCTGACCGCCCGCGCGACGCCGGAGGCGATGGCGCGCTGGATCGGCGAACTCGTCCGCCTGGCCGCCACAGGCGCGCTCAAGCTGCCGATCGAGCAGGAATTCCCGCTCGAGGAAGCCGGAGCCGCCGCCCGCGCGAGAAACGGCAGGTTGCGGCCGCCGCGGGTTGTTGAGTAGAAAGACAAGGCTTCGTCGTGCTCATACGTTCCTAGATAATTCCCCTATTCTCCGCGCCTTTGGCCCGAACTCATGACGCCGGAACTTCCTCGGCCGTCGCCTTGCCAGCTCTCCCTGTCAAGGATGCGTGCTTCCGTGATTTGTCCCCAAAGATAGTGAAACTCCCAGCGCGCTAAGAATTGCTTCCGTTCGTCCAAACTCGCCCATGCTGTTGCAGTTTTAGTTCCGTTTTCAAGCAATTGGCGGAACAGGTACCTTGGAATACCACACCAACGGGCTTCTCCTGCCGGTCGCTCCTTATGGGACAGCCGGAACATACCGCGACCAAACAGATCGCTCTTCTATAAACCCAAGGCTTGTGCATCTGTCGGCAGCGCACAAAATGCTCGACGACTGCGTCCTGGACGTGCCAAGCCTTGTGTCCTTGCCGGGCCACCCTCTGCACCAGTTCAGTTTCATCACCCAAGGAGCAACCGGTTCCCGGCCCCAAAGAAGGATCGAACGGGTCCCGTTCCGGAACACGTCGGCACGAATCGCCATATTCGGCCCAAACAGATTGCAGGGTTCGGTCGGTCCCTCAGCCATGAGTGGGTTACTGACGGAAAAACACGGCCCTGGTGGCGCCCACGCCAACCAATATGGTGGTTCACGCTCAAATCTGGGGACTATGACGCCGCCAAACATTGCATACGAGGATTGAGAGTCGGCACTTCCCCGCAGAGCCAATAACCAGTCAGGATGGGGAAAGGCATCATCGTCCGTGAAAACCGCTAAATCCCCTTCCAACAAGGACAGGCCGCGATTCAGGGCAACATTCTTCCCTGCCCTTTCTTCAAACAAATAGCTCAGGGGCAATCTCGCTTGAAAAGAAATGACGATCTCCCGAGTCTTATCGGTGCTGCCGTTATCGACAACGACAAGCTTCCACCCCGTGGCTGGCGCCCGCAGCCGCGTGAATGCCTCTAAGACTTCCGGCAATGTTTGGCTCCCATTTCGGGTAGCCAGAATTACGGTAAGCAAGTTTGCATTTCCCGAATACAATTCTCTCTATCTAAAACAAAAACGAGAACATACGTGGACTCCCTACTCCGGTGACATCCAGGCTACCGGCCTCGTTTTTCACTGAGTGCGTGCGCCTCCACGACATACCCGAGGAAATAATTGAAATCCCATCGCGTACGAAACGCTTTCTGCTCGTAAGGACCAGCGAGGCACGCATCGCCTCGAAGCCCTTCTCAATCAGCCTGCGAATGAGAAATCTCGGAACCCCAAACCAGCAAGGGATCTCTTCTGAGAGCCCCGGCGCCTCGAACAGCCGGAACATTCCGCGACCGTATCGCACGGCTCGCCTGTACACCCAGGACTTTTGCATCTGGTAGTCACGTATGAAGTGTTCGACTATCGCGCCGGAAACATGCCAGGCTTTACCCTCTTTTCCGCAAAGCCTCTTTACCAGCTCCGTTTCGCTACCCATGGGATAGTTGGTCCCGCAAGGACCGATGGTGGTATCGAAGCGTACCCCACGCTGAAAACCTCGGACCGGATCGCCATATTCGGTCCAACACGTATCCGGGTTCTATCGGCCCATCTGTCCGCGACGGGTCGCTGATGGTGAAGGCCGGTCCCTGAGGTACCCATTCCAGCCACGCGGCGGCTCCCGCTCAAAACGCGGAAGCACCGCTCCCCCCAAAATCGAGTACGAGGCGTGCGTATCGGCCGCGGCCCGCAAAGTAACCAGCCACTCCGAATGAGGAAAAGCGTCGTCGTCCGTAAAGACCGCCAGATCCCCCTCCAACAGGGACAAACCATGGTTCAGAGCGGCATTCTTTCCGACCTCTCTTCCACCAAGTAGTGCAGGGGCAATTTGGACTGGAAGGAGATGACGATCTCGCGGGTCCGATCGGTGCTGCCGTTATCGACAACGACAAGCTTCCACCCGGAAGCGGGGGCCTCCCGGTGAGTGTAGGCTTCCAAAACCCCCGGTAGGGTTCGGCTGCCATTTCGCGTCGCCATCAATACGGTCAGCACCGTCCTTAGCTCTACCCCCCACCGCCGTTGCCGATTCCTTGCCAGTCCAATGCAAAGAATCGTCCAACTGCCCGGCCTTCAGCAGGCTCTGAATGCACCGGATGCGCAGGTAGCGGCCGCCCTCAAGATCTTCCGCCGTAAGACCCACGCTGCGATAAGCCTCGTAAAGCTCCTGTGCGCCTTTGCGGGCGGTCCATTGCGGACGGAAATTCGGCAGCACGCGCCCAATCTTTTCGCAACTGACGCGGTAGCAACGCTTATCCGGGCCGCCGCCGGGCGCGTATTCGACCCGGCAACCGGGCGCCGTTTGCGCAACGATGTCGGCCAACTCGCGGATGCGATAGTTTTCGTCCGTCCGGCCGACGTTGAAAACCTGGTTGTGAACGACTTCCCGGGGAGCCTCCAGCACGCTCAGGATCGCCGCGGTGATATCGCGAATGTGCACAATGGGACGCCAGGGCGTACCGTCGCTCTTGATGTAGACCTTGCCGGTCACGTAGGCGGAAGCCACCAGGTCGTTCAGAACAATATCCAACCGCAGGCGTGGAGACACTCCATAGGCGGTGGCATTGCGTAAATAAGTAGGACAGAAGGCGTCATCCGCCAGAGGCATCACATCGCGTTCGACGAAAACCTTCGATTCGCCATAGGGGGTTACTGGATTCAGGTCCGCCGTCTCCGTCAGGAAATCATCTCCGGCAGCGCCATAGGTACTGCAAGAGGAGGAGAACACAAAACGCTCCACCCCCGCCTGCTTGGCCAGTTCCGCTAGCCGCACGGAGGCGCAATGGTTGATCTCGTAGGTCAACCCCGGGTTGAGGTTGGCCAGCGGATCGTTCGATAACGCCGCCAAGTGCACGACCGCATTGAAACCTTCCAGATCGGCGCGCGTAAGATCGCGGATATCTTTCCGAATCTCCGGGATGGCAGGCTCGGCACTCCCAAAGTCGCGGCCTGCGTACAGATTGGTGTCCAGGCCAACCACTTCATAACCCGCGGACCGCAGAATCGGACCCGCAACCGCGCCAATATAGCCTTGATGCCCAGTGAGCAAAACCTTCATTCAACGACTCCGTCTAAACAAGTTTTTCGGCCTGCCGATAGTCCAACCTTGACCCTATCGCGCCAAGGGCGCGATCAGGATGGGGCACCCACCCAACTAAACATCGGGCACAGGCGCCAGCAGACCACTTTCACACAGCAATTCCGCCGCTTCCGTAATGGCCGCGAACGGGATTCCCGAACGCTCCGCAATGTCGAGCAGGGAATGCTCTCCATCGGACAGGTTCAGCACCCATAAACGAGCGGAAATTTCCGTCCCGATCACATTACCACCCGTAGATCGATAGAGGTTGCGGCGTCCCAGTTGCGGTTCGCAGTAGGGACTCGATTGCGGGGGCAGCGGTTGTTTTCCAGCACGTTCACGATGGCGGCGCACACACGCAACGATCCGGCCAGCGCCAAGGGAGGAATGAAATCGAGATTGTCGGCCGAGGTGTGATATTCCGGAAAGCTGCCCCAGACGCTCCGCATCAGACAGCCCACCGGCAGATTGAAGCCGGGGAACAATACTGTCTTTCGTCATAGCCATAGGGAGAGAATTCCAATACCTCGAAGGATTCGCTCTGTTGGCGTAAAACGTAAGCGGCGCAGCGGTCAATTTCCGCATCTCCCCGGCGACTCTTCTTATAGTGGAACCCGCAGGCATCCCCCAGGCAAGTCAAGACCAGGCCGTGGCGTATGCGTCCAGCCGTCTCGCGATTCTTGGCCAGCCAGGTAATTGCCCCGATGGTTCCGGGTATCAACAGGAAGCGATAAGAATAACGAAGATCCCTGCCGGCTAATAGTTGGGCGAGAGCGGTCGCGATCGTCACCCCGGAGAGGTTGTCGTTTGCCAGCGAGGGATGGCAGACATGGCACGAGATCAAAACTTCGTCGGAAGAGCGGCCCGGCAGATAGCACTCTCCGTAAGTCAGATGCCCGTCCTGAAGCGTCGAGTCGATGCACACTTCGTAATCGCCGTCCGCCAGCGCCGCCAGTTGCTTGTGGGACAGGCAGAACCCCCAGTTGTCCTGGTAATAAGACGTTCGATAGGGGATCCAGTCGGGATGCTCGGGAAGAGTGAATAGGTGCTGCCGCAGATCGCTGAGCGGCATGGTCGCGTGCACGGGGGTACTGTAATTAAGGATATGCAAGCTGGACTGGCGGAAGTCCACCACCCGCCTTCCGCTCGCATCCTTTATATATGCATCGCGAATGTTCCACTCCCTGGGCACCGTCCAGTCGAAAACCGTAGTCCCGGTCGCCACTTCCTTCGTTTGTAAGGGAATCCGCTTCTGGACGGCGGCCAGGGTCTGCCGCAGGCCATCGCCGGTGATGCTCCGGCAAAGCGGGTAAAGATCGGCGGCAAGCGGTGCAGTTCCCGCCCGATCTCCGCCGCGTCTCTCCGATCGAGTTCTTTCAACAAGTCCATTATGATTCGGTTATGTCCGGGTACGTTCGATCCCGTTCGGAGATTACCTTTACCTCACCTGGCCAGGCGATTTGGAATGCCGGATCGTTCCACCGCACTCCGCAGCTCAGATCCGGATGATAGAACTCCGACATCTGGTAGAAAACTTCGCTTTCGTCCTCCAGGGTCAAAAAGCCATGGCCGCATCCGGCCGGGATATAGAGCATGTCCCGGTTGGCCGCCGTCAGAGCCGCCCCGATCCACTGCTTGTAGGTCGGCGATCCGGGACGTAAGTCGACCACTACGTCATAGATCGCTCCCATCGTGCAGCGCACCAGTTTGGTCTCCGGATAGGGCTCCGCCTGATAGTGCATGCCCCGCAAAGTTCCCTGGCGCGCATTGAAGGAAAGACTGCATTGCACCGATTTGCGTTCAGACCCTGCTCCTGAAATTCCTTATGGCACCAAGCGCGGGCAAAGAAGCCCCTATCGTCAGGCTTGCGCTCGACTTGAATATAAAAAACTCCGCGGAGCTTGGTTTCCTGAAATGTCACTTGAGAATTCCGCGCAGCATCGTCAATAAGTTCGACGGCAATTTCCCGTCTTCCAATGTCCCCAAAGCTCGCTGGAGCTATCGCTTACTCCGGTCACAACCGGCCTGCCTTCAGAAACCTCCGGCAAAACCATACCACACACCGGCCTTCTTCCATCACGCACGCTTGTAATAGGAGAAACACCTGATGCCCAGCTCCGGGAGGCCTCGCTTCAACCCGGTTGTCGAGGATGATTCAGGTGGCCGCGGAGGCTCCACCGGCTTCCGTTCGTGCCTAAGTCTCCAGGTTAAAATACCATCCCGACAAAGACGATAAGCAAGAAGATCGCGGTGACAATCGCCGTTATCGTGAGCGCACGGCGATCGGAAGTCACCATCGAATTCGACAAAGTGAAATTGGGCTCCAGTGCGGGCTCAGGTTTGGCTTGGGTCTCGTTTTCAAGATTGTTGACGACGGGTTCGGCCGGGATTGCAAACTGCCTTGCGGCCATTTTGGTTTCTTCCGTGGAAACCTGATTGGCAATGACCTCCGCAACCCGCTGGAGGCGTTTCGTTTCGGCTTCGCCGAAGACGCGCCGGTCGCGCGAAAACCCGGCTATGATTCCGCGCGTCGCCGAGCCAACACGAATCGGAACCGCAATCACGGCTCCGGGATACTCGGAATCCGCTTCACCAGGGGAGACCCAGGCCATGGGTTGTCCGGTGGCATAACAGCGTCCGCAGACTCCCACCTTCGGATCAAGAGAAATCCCCGGTTGGGGCGCCTCTCCACAAGTTGCGCGGCAGCGAACACCGTCCTCCCCCGTCAACACGATGGCGACACCATCGACCTTAACGGTGTGGCGGAGATGCCGGCTGAGTAAGTTCAGCAGTTGTGGAAGCGGCATGCTGCCGCTCTCCAGATTGGCCGGAGCCAAGGGGCTACGTTCCCTGGCCGCATCCTGGGATGCAGTCTGACCGGCCGGTTTCTCGCGCTGCGACAGGGCTATCGCCCTTGCCAGTTTTTGTGAATACTCTGCCATTGTCTATCAGCCTTCCCTCGACTCTGCACGATTTCTGCCAAGAACCCAGGACGAATGACACCCTGATAGAAGAAATAATGTGGATTTACCGGCAAGATTGGAAGTTAGCTTCTCTACCGAGGGAAAAAATTTTCCTTCCTTTTGGCTTCGAGGCGTCCCAGGTATGCGCTTTTCGAGACTTGCCATGCTTTACGAGGGCGCATCCTGGGGGCCTACAGGACGCGGGTAGCGAAAAACACTTCCCCGGTCAGCGCGACGCAGCAGTCCCCCGCTAAGAAGGGTTCGTCAGACAAGAAAAGCAACGACCGGGCTGGACGTAATCTATGCCCGCGGAGAGTGCAAGGGATCTCCCGGTGGCGGCGGTGTGATTTCTAAGTCGCGCATTTTGTAGAGGAGAGCTTTGTAGCTGATGCCGAGAAGGGCCGCCGCCTGTTTGCGTTTCCAGTTGGTCTGCTGAAGCGCTTCCGTGTCGCAATGGCTTCCGCCCCGTTTTTCACGTTCCTTACGATGGATTTCAGTTTCTTGATGGAGGAGGAAGGGTCTCCCGAAATCCCGATCCCCATCTCGCCTCCGCCGGTAAGTTCGGAGATCGCCAGTTCTTCGTCGCCCAGCACCATGTAGCGTTTAACAAAGTTCTGCAGTTCCCGCACATTTCCCGGCCAGGGGTAAAATAAGCACGCCTGCATAAGCCGTTCGCTGATGGGCGGCACAGAGCGGACAAACTTATCCGCCGCCGCCGTTATGAAGTGCCGGAACAAGACGGGAATCTCTTCTCGCCGCTCGCGCAACGGCGGAAGCCGCAGCGCCAACCCATTCAGCCGATAATAGAGGTCGGCCCGAAGCTTCTTATTGGCTATGGCTTCCTGCACGTTAATGTTGGTGGCGGAAATCACACGCACATCGACTTTCGTCGTACTGCGCCCGCCCAGCCAGGCTGAATTCGTGGTCCTGAAGCACATGAAGCAGCTTCGCCTGCAAAGCAGGCAGCATTTCGCCAATCTCATCCAGAAAAATAGTGCCCCGATTGCATAGCTCGAACTTGCCCGGCTTGCCTTTACCGCGCCGGTGAAAGCGCCAACTTCGTAGCCAAACAACTCACTTTCCAACAGTTCCCCGGGAACAGCGGCGCAGTTCACCTTGAGGAAAGTACGGTCCGCCCGGGGCGACATTTGGTGGACCAGGGTCGCGATCACCTCTTTCCCGGTACCGCTTTCCCCCAGCAGAAGAACCGGAATCTCGCTGTTGGCGATCAGAGTGGCTTGCGAACGCACCTTGCGCATCGCCGCGCTGGCGCAAACAAACAACATATCGTCGGTTAAGCGGCTGATTTCACTGCTGTTCTCGACTACCGTCCTCTCCGCGGGTTTGACGATATGGTTCAGCACATCTTCCAGTTGTTCCCAGGTTACCGGCTTGGTCAGATAGTCTTGGGCCCCCAACTGCATAGCCCGTACAATCTTCCTGGAATCGGTAATGCAGGAAACCATAACAATGCAAAGGTGAGAGGCAATCCGGCGGATTTGCGCCAGCGTATCGATCCCGTCCAACCCCGGCATATTGACGTCGAGTAACACCAGATCGGGAGCCAAGCCCCGCTCGATTCGGCTGACCGCATCCGTCCCACTGTCGGCCAATTCGACATCGCACGAATAGTCCTCCAGCAGCGTATTCATGTAGGTACGCATGCTCGGCTCGTCGTCCACCACGAGGATCGTTGGCTTTG
>CAWEID010000019.1:0-106932 GCA_963809055.1 uncultured Pseudomonadota bacterium
CTCCCGGCGCGCCGAGCACGAACGCGGCCGTGAGCACCAGCGCCATGAACACGCCGCCATAGATCGCGCCCTTGACGAAGCCCGTGCGCCAATGCCCATACACCGCGGCAAAGCTCGGCGGGCGGCCCGCAAGCGCGTCGAGCGGCAGGCCCGTCGCGACATAGACGACGCCCCAAAGGCCGGCCTGCGCGAGCGCGGCGGCCGCGGCGCTGACGAATATGGCGAGGAACAGCATGACGACGACCTGCGCGAAATTCGCGATGAGCGGGGTGTGGGCGGAGCGAGCCACACTGACGACGATGAGAACATGCAGCTTGAAGACGTGTGCAGACGGTTGAGCGCCATCAGCGAGAGGACGGCGAGGCCGACCTCGGAAAGGAAGATGAGCGTCAGGGTGCGGCCGATGAACACCTGAGCCGGAAACGGCAGCCTCTTGCCGGGCAATACGATCTTCGCGATCTCGGCCATGTGCCAGTCGGCGCCGAGCGTGATGAGCAGGTTGGAGCGGAACGGCGTCGCGATCAACCCCGCCGCCTCGATCGGCCGCAATGATCGATGCGCGCTCGCGAATGCGAGCAAAGTCCCGACGATATAGCAGGCGTAGGCGATCGCGGCGCTGGTGACGTTGAAGCGCGCCACATCGGCCCACGGGCCCACCAATTGCCCAGAAGGCGAGCCCGTCATTGCGTTGGACCGCGAAGATCGCGAAGGCGAAGAGATGAACCGGCGCGGCGAGCGCCATGGCGGGGTCGGCGCTCTGGCGCCACATGGCGACGCCGACGGCGCCCGCGAGCCCGGCGACGAGACCTGCTGCTCCTTCAGCGAGGCCATGACGGCCAAGGCGACGAGCAGAGTTCCTATCGCCCCCGCGACGAGCGCCGATTCTCTCTGCTGTCGGATCGACAGGCTGTGCGTCATGTTTCCGCCCCGAAAGAGCATCGACTTTTTGCTTTTTCTCCTTGCGCGATCGGAGCGCGGGACGCAAGCCTCGCTGAGGCGGTCCGGGCCATGCTGCAACGCACATGCGAGGCCCGCATTGACAGTCGATACCGGGTTGTCATTTGGCGTCCGTTGCATGACCGTCGCAGGAGGCGATCAATCGCATGGACGCACGCCCGAGCGACGATGTGCAGACCCAAGCCTCGCATGCCGAATCGCGGCGGCTCCGGTGGACCGGGTCTCGCAGCCGTCCTCGGCAACGGCATGGAATTCTTCGATTTCGGCGTCTATGCCGCCTATATCGGCATAATCGGCCAGATTTCTTCCCCGCCGACGATCCATTCATCAGCGATCTCGCCTCGGCCGCCACTTTCGGCATCGGCTTCTTCGCGCGCCCGCTCGGCGGACTGCTGATTGGCGCCTATGGCGACCGCGCCGGCGCAACGGGCTATGACCTTGACGATCGGCCTGATGGCGCTGGGCAGCGCGATAATCGCGGTGCTGCCCGGATACGCCTGATCGGAGTATGGGACCCGACCTTGATCTGGCCCGCCTGATTTAGGGATTCGCTGTAGGCGGCGAGATGGGACCGGCGACGATGTTCCTGCTCGAGGCCGCGCCCGAGGGTCGGCGGATCCTGTACGGCAGTTGGCGGTTCGCCAGCCAGAACCTGCCAGCATCGCCGTCGGGCTCATTGGTTTCGGGCTCGCGACCTTTCTTTCCAAACCAGCCTGAACGCCTGGGGTTGGCGATTGCCCTTTGCGCTCGGCATCCTGATTGCGCCAGTCGGCATGTATATCCGCAATCAGCTCGAAGAGACGATGAAGTTCCTCAAGGATCAGCCGCGGCAGAAAACCGGCCAGATCGTCAAGTCGGTGGTCGGCGACAATGGGTTCGGGATGCTGATCGGACTGCTGCTGGTCGCCGGCGGCACAATCACGCAATATTTCCTCATCAACATGACGCCTTACGCGATCCGAACGCTGCACCTGCCCGACGCGACGGCTATGCTCGGCGGCTTGCTCGGCGTCGCCGGCGCGATCGGCTCGCTGGTCGGCGGCGCGCTCGGCGATCGCTTCGGCGTGATGCGAATCGCGGTCGCGCCGCGCATACTGCTGATCATCGCCCTGATTCCCGGTGATGAAATTCCTGGTCGCGGATCCGACCGCGACCACTCTGGTTATCGCCATCGCAATTCTCAGCCTGCTGTACCGCGATGAGTTCCGCGGTCGGCGTCATGATGATCCCGCTGATCTTCCCGCGCTCGGCGCGCTCGACGGCCCTGGCTGTCACCTACGCGCTGGGCGTGGCGATCTTCGGGGGAACCGCAACCTATATCGTCACCTGGCTGGTGGGCGTCACCGGCGATCCGCTCGCCTCGGTCTATTATGTCTTCGTGGCCAATTTCCTGATGCTCGGCGCCATCTTCTTCATCAAGAACGTCGACTGCGAATAGGGGCCGCCCGCCGCAAAAATGACGCGGATTCAAATTAGAAGCGCGCGAAACAGCTTGAGGAGCATGTAATGCGCGCAGCGGGTCTCGGCCTATGCCTGATGGTCGCCGGCGTCGGTCTCGCCGGCGCGGCCGAACTGCCGTCCCGCAAGACGGACGCGCCGCCTCCGCCGGCCAAGCGCTGCGAAATCGCGGGCAAGCCGGGTATTGTCTTTCCGATGGGCAGACCTGGTCAAACTCGGCGGCTACGTCACCAGCGGCGTCGTGGCGGGCGTGCGCGACAAGGATTAGGGCTTTCGATCGATCGGAGCCGACTTTTTGCTAGGGCGCGGCGGGGGCTTTGCGCTATAGGCCCGGCCCATGAGCCATTCTCCTGAACTCTCCCACCTCGGCCATGCCTCGCGCATTCCCGACGCGCCCGACGCCAAGACGCTGGAGCGCGTGCCTAATCCCCATCCCGACGTGGACTATGTCACGCGTTTCGCCGCGCCCGAATTCACGTCGATGTGCCCGGTCACCGGCCAGCCCGATTTCGCCCATCTGGTGATCGATTATGTCCCGGATCGAGTGGCTGGTCGAATCCAAGTCGCTGAAACTGTATCTGGCGAGCTTCCGCAACCACGGCGCTTTCCACGAGGAGTGCACCGTGCGCATCGGCAAGGAGCTCGTCGCGCTGCTGCGCCGCGCTGGCTGCGCATCGGCGGCTATTGGTATCCGCGCGGCGGCATCCCGATCGACGTTTTCTGGCAGACGGGGAGCTGCCGAAGGGGGTCTGGGTGCCCGATCAGGGCGTCGCGCCCTACCGCGGGCGCGGGTGACGGCGCGAGCCTGGCTGGCCTCGACGGCTTCAGCGGCGGAAGGCCAAGCCTGTCACGCAGCGCGGTTCTTCGGGCGCAGCTCTTTCAGCTTCAGGATCAGCTTGCGCGCGGGGCTGGTCTTGAGCCGCTCCTGCGGCGCGCCCGAGGCGAGGGCGTAGGTCAGCTTGCGCAATGGTCGGCGAGTTCCTGCCGATCCTTGATCGCGGCCAGTTCCGAGAACGGAATCGGCGCGCCGATGGCGACCGGCAAGACCGCGCCGATCCGAGCCTTCACCTCATGGAAGATCAGCGACAGCCGCAGCGTCTGGCTCAGGTGGCTGGCGATCTGGAACAGCCGGCTGTTCTGACCGCCGAACCAGATCGGCACGACCGTCGCCTTCGAGCGCTGGATCAATTGCGCTATGAAAGGCTGCCAGCGGCCGTCGATCGCCGGGCTTGACGGCCGAGCCTGTCGGGCGCGGTCGACACGCCCCGGCGGGAAACACGACCACCGCGCCGCCGCGTTCGAGCTGGGCGCTCGCCGCCGCGCGCGATTTGAGGTTGGTCGCCATCGCCTCCTCGTCTCGCGAGAAATCGATCGGCAGGATGAATCCTGCACCTCGGGCGCGCGCATCAGCACCGCGTTGGTCAGCACGACGAAATCGCGTGCGCACCTTCTCGACCAGCCAGGAAATGACGATGCCGTCGAGCACGCCATAGGGATGGTTGGCGACGAACGACGACCGGGCCCGTTCGCGGCACCTGAGCGAGCGCCTCTGCGTCGTAGCGCACGTCGAGCGCCAGGCAGCGCACCGCCGCCTTCCAGAAACTTTCGCCGGGCCGTGGATGGCGCTGATTGTCGACAT
This sequence comes from uncultured Pseudomonadota bacterium, assembly GCA_963809055.1. Taxonomy (GTDB): domain Bacteria; phylum Pseudomonadota; class Alphaproteobacteria; order Rhizobiales; family Beijerinckiaceae; genus Roseiarcus. Next base: position 4,055 of record CAWEID010000019.1, read on the forward strand.
AGAGCCGTTCAGCTTGGCTGTCCGGTCGCGCGCTCCACAAGACGGATAAGTCCGCGCTTGACCGGCGGGTCCTCGCGGGTGGCGTAGCTGAAGAGATAGTCGTCCATGCGGTCTCGATACGACGGATAAATGAACGCCCTATGACGAATGATGGGATTTCCGTGTTAGGCCGCTGTGCGGGAGCTGTTTGGCCAGCGCGTCGAAGGCCTGCAATTGCGCCACCAGCGCTTCGAACTGCGAAAGCGGCACCATGTTCGGGCCGTCGGAGGGCGCAATGTCAGGGTTTTCATGGGTTTCGATGAAAACGCCGGCGACGCCGACCGCCACCGCCGCGCGCGCGAGCACCGGCACGAATTCGCGCTGCCCGCCCGAAGAAGCCCCCTGCCCGCCCGGCTGCTGCACCGAGTGAGTCGCGTCGAAGATGACCGGCGCGCCGGTCTGCCGGAGAATCGGCAGCGCGCGCATGTCGGAGACAAGGGTATTGTAACCGAAGCTGACGCCGCGTTCCGTCACCAGCACGTCCGCTGCGCCCGCGCCCGTGAGTTTGGCGACGACGTGCTTCATGTCCCAGGGCGCAAGGAACTGACCCTTCTTGACGTTCACCGCCCGCCCGGCGCGCGCCGCGGCGACCAGCAGATCTGTCTGGCGGCACAGGAACGCCGGGATTTGCAGCACGTCGACCGTCTGCGCCGCGATCGCGCATTGGTGGCTCTCATGCACGTCGGTCAGCACCGGCAGGCCATATTTTTCACGGATCTCCGCGAATATCGGAACCGCGGCCTCCAGGCCGATTCCGCGCGCGCCGGCGCCCGAGGTGCGGTTGGCCTTGTCGTAGGAGGTCTTGAAGACGATGCCGATCTTGCGCCGCTCGCCGATCTCCTTCAGCGCCGCCGCCATTTCGAGCGCATGCTCGCGGCTCTCGAGTTGACAGGGGCCGGCGATCAACGCGATCGGCAAATCGGCGCCGAAGCGCACCGCGCCGGGACCGCGGCCGACCTGGACGATGGGATTGGGGGGCATGGCGTCCTCTGCTGTTTTCCCTTCGCCCGCCGACGGGCGAAGGGATTAACTCCTCTTAACGGGCTCGCTCCGGGGCGCGAGCTCTTTGGCAGGCGTGGCCTCGCGCAGCATCCGGGCGCGCGCCATAACTGTCCTTGACGGCCGTCTCGCCGCTCAGGCGCCTTGCCTTTTCAGATCCGGCGCCGCCGCCTCGGCCGTAAGTTCCGCAAGCGCGGCGTCCGCCGTCAGCGAGCGTTGCTCGTTGGAGCCGAGGCGTCGGATCGAGACCGTGCCTTCGGCCGCCTCTTTCCGGCCGACGGCGATCAGCACGGGCGCCTTGGCGAGCGAGTGCTCGCGCACCTTGTAGCTGATCTTCTCATTGCGAAGGTCCGCCTCGACGCGCAGGCCGAGCTTGCGCGCCCGGGCGACGATCTCCATCGCGTAGTCGTCGCCCTCCTGCGTGATCGTGCAGACGACGATCTGCGTCGGCGCCAGCCAGAGCGGGAGATGGCCGGCGTAATGCTCGATGAGGATGCCGATGAAGCGCTCCATCGAGCCGCAGATCGCGCGGTGCACCATGACCGGCGTCGTCTTCTCGCTGTTGGGCGCGATGTAGAAGGCGCCGAAGCGTTCGGGCAGGTTGAAGTCGACCTGCGTCGTGCCGCATTGCCAGTCGCGGCCGATCGCGTCGCGCAGCACATATTCGAACTTCGGCCCGTAGAAGGCGCCTTCGCCCGGATTGAGCTGGGTCGTCACGACGTCGCCGTGGCGCGCCTTGATCTCCTCGAGCACGTTCATCATCACGCTCTCGGCGTGATCCCAGAGTTCGTCGGCGCCGACGCGCTTGTCCGGCCGGGTCGAGAGCTTGACCACGATCTTGTCGAAACCGAAATCGGAATAGACCGAGAGGATCAGGTCGTTGATCTTGTGGCACTCGGCCGCGAGCTGATCCTCGGTGCAGAAGATATGCGCGTCGTCCTGCGTGAAGGCGCGCACCCGCATCACGCCATGCAGCGCGCCCGACGGCTCGTAGCGATGCACGGCGCCGAATTCGGCCAGGCGCAACGGCAGCTCGCGATAGGAGCGCAGGCCGTTCTTGAAGATCTGGATGTGGCCGGGGCAGTTCATCGGCTTGAGCGCATAGATGCGCTCGTCCTCGGCCTCGGCGTCGTCGCCGGCGGCGCGCGCCATGAACATGTTCTCGCGATACCAACCCCAATGGCCAGAAATCTCCCAGAGGTGCTTGTCGAGCACCTGCGGCGCGCTGACCTCCTGATAATCGGCGGCGAGCCGGCGGCGCATATAGGCGATCAGGGTCTGGAACAGGGTCCAGCCCTTGGGATGCCAGAACACCGTGCCGGGCCCCTCCTCCTGGAAATGGAAGAGATCCATCTCGCGCGCAAGCTTGCGATGGTCGCGCTTCTCCGCCTCCTCGATCTGTTTCAGATAGGCGTCGAGCTCCTCCTTCTTGGCGAAGGCGGTGGCGTAGATGCGCGAGAGCATCGGCCTGGTCGAATCGCCGCGCCAATAGGCGCCCGCGACCTTCATCAGCTTGAACGCGTCGCCGACCTTGCCGGTCGAGGTCATGTGCGGGCCGCGGCAGAGGTCGGTCCACTCGCCCTGCGAGTAGAGCTTGAGGTCCTGATCCTCGGGGATCGCGTCGATCAACTCGATCTTGAACGCCTCGCCGCGCTTCTCGAAGAAGCTCTTGGCGTCGCCCCGGCTGAGCACCGTCTTCACGAACGGCTTGTCGCGCGCGATGATCTCGCGCATCCGCTTCTCGATCGCCGGGAAGTCGTCGGGCGTGAACGGCTCGTTGCGGAAAAAGTCGTAGTAGAACCCGTTCTCGATGACAGGCCCGATCGTGACCTGCGTGCCCGGCCAGAGCGACTGCACCGCCTCGGCCAGCACATGCGCGGCGTCGTGGCGGATCAGTTCCAGCGCGCGCGGGTCCTCGCGGTTGAGGAACTCGATTTTCGCGTCACGGTCGATCGGATCGGCGAGGTCGACCACGGTCCCGTCGAGCGCCATCGCGACCGTGCGCTTGGCGAGGGACGGCGAAATCGATTTGGCGATTTCGAGGCCCGTGATTCCGGGCTCAAAGGCGCGGCTGGCGCCGTCGGGAAAAGTGACGTGAATCATCTCAGCTCCTAAAGCTCACTCGCCGAGACAAGCCGGCGTAAGCGAATGCGGGCTGCGTATAGAACGGGGCTTGTGCGAGGGCAAATGGGAGGCGCCGGTCTCAGCCGCCCGAGGGCGTCGAGCGCGGGCGGTTCGGACGTCCGCGCGGATCCGCAATTGCCGCGAGATCATACAAAATAAATTCGCTAAAAATATTGACGGGAGCGGAAAAGCCACATATTGTTCTTGTTATGTTCTCATCGGGTCAAATCGCGAAATCCTCCGAAGCGAGCATGGCCGCCGCGTTGGTCGCGATGCTTGCGACGCCGAGCTCGGGGCCCTGGCGGACGCCGGCGTGGGAATTAGGAAAAAGCCGGAGTACTGAAATGACGACCCCGAACATCCGGGATGGCCGGCCGGCAATTCCGTGACGCGTGTTTGGCGGAGAGATACAGGTTTAACGGACAAGGACGAGGACGACTGTCGAGGTCGCTCGGCGATATCTGGGTCAGGCCGCGGCGGCGCCGGCGAAATTCGGGAGGCCTACGAGATCGCGCTCCTCGCGGAAACGGCGAAGCGCGGCGTCCGCCTGTTGATCGAAGCCGCCTTGCAGGCCGCCAACATCGACGCGCCTGGACTGGGACATTCGCTGCAGACCGGCCTTCGACCTGGCGGAGGGCGCCTATCCCTATGTCCAAGCCGATTTCGATCCGCCGCAAACGCTCGAAGAGCTGCAAGAAGCGGCGCTCGATCCGCAACCGGGCTATGACGTCCATCACGTGGTCGAGGGCGCGACGGCCATGGACCCGAGCGAGGCGGCGCGAGTCAATTCGCCGGACAACGAAGTGCTCATTCCGACGCTCAAGCATTGGCAGTTGAATGCGTGGTATCGAACAGAGAGCGATGATTTCGACGGGATGTCTCCGAGAGACTATGTCAGGGGCAAGTCGTGGCAAGAACGCCAGCGGGTGGGACTGATAGGGCTTCGTGATGTTGGAGCGCTGAAATGAAAGACCTCACGAGATATACGGTTCAGCAACTGCTGGCTCAGTTCCGTGACGCGTGCATGGCGCAGTATGATACCTATATAACCGGAGACGTCCGCAAATATAACAAGCTTTACGATTTCTTGCTCGCCGTTACGCGCGAATTGAAGCGGCGCGGCGTTGAGGAGCGAAGGTCGCTGCTGACGTTGCTCGCCGACAAGAACCCGCAGGTGCGATTGCAAGCGGCAACAAAGGTTTATGCCGTAGCGCCTGTGGAGGCGAAAGCTTGCATCGAGGCTATCGCCGCCGCCGGTCTGCCGGACCAGTCCTTGTCCGCACGGACGACGTTACACAGGCTGGAAGAAGAGCCGAACTGCTTGGACTGGATATAGCGGGGGGCTTCGATCTGACGGAGCGCGCCTATTCCTATATCCAATCCTATTTCGAACCGCCGCAAACGCTAGACGACCTACAAGAGGCGGCGCTCGATCCGCAACCGGGCAATGACGTCCATCACGTGGTCGAGGGCGCGACGGCCATGGACTCGAGCGAGGCGGCGCGAGTCAATTCGCCGGACAACCAAGTGCTCATTCCGACGCTCAAGCATTGGCAGTTGAATGCGTGGTATTGGATAAAGAGCCATGATTTCGACGGGATGTCTCCGAGAGACTATGTCGGGGGCAAGTCGTGGCAAGAACGCCAGCGGGTGGGACTGATAGGGCTTCGCCATATCCGAGTGCTAAAATGAAAGACCTCACGAAATATTCGGTTCCAGAACTGCTCGCACAATTCCGTGACGCGTGTTTGGCGCAGTATGATACCTATTTGACGGACAACGTCAGCAAGCGCAACAAATTGTTCGACTATTTGCTCGCCGTGACGCGCGAACTCAAGCGCCGCGGCGTCGAGGAGCGACGGTCCCTGCTGACGTTGCTCGCCGACAAGAACCCGCAGGTTCGATTGCAAGCCGCAAAAAGCGTCTATTCCATAGCGCCGATCGAGGCCAAGGCCTGTATCGAGGCGATCGCCGCCTCCGGCGTGCCAGATCAATCCTTCGACGCGCGGATGACGTTGAGCCGATTGGAAGAGGTCCCGAACTGCTTGGATTGGATATAGCGGGGAGGCTTCAAATTGGCGGAGGGCGCCTATCCCTATGTCCAAGCCGATTTCGATCCGCCGCAAACGCTCGAAGAGCTGCAAGAAGCGGCGCGTGCCAATTCGCCCGACAACCAAGAGCTCAGTCCGACGCTCAAGCATTGGCAGTTGAATGCGTGGTGTGGGACAAAAGACGCTTGGTTCGGGGGGAAGTCTCCGAGAGCCTATGTCAGGGGCAAGTCGTGGCAAGAACGCCAGCGGGTGGGACTGATAGGGCTTCGCCATATCCGAGTGCTAAAATGAAAGACCTCACGAAATATTCGGTTCCAGAACTGCTCGCACAATTCCGTGACGCGTGTTTGGCGCAGTATGATACCTATTTGACGGACAACGTCAGCAAGCGCAACAAATTGTTCGACTATTTGCTCGCCGTGACGCGCGAATTGAAGCGCCGCGGCGTCGAGGAGCGACGGTCCCTGCTGACGTTGCTAGCCGACAACAACCCGCAGGTTCGATTGCAAGCCGCAAAAAGCGTCTATTCCATAGCGCCGATCGAGGCCAAGGCCTGTATCGAGGCGATCGCCGCCTCCGGCGTGCCAGATCAATCCTTCGCCGCGCGGATGACTTTGCGCAGATTGGAAGAAGTCCCGAACTGCTTAGATTGGATATAGCGGGGGGCTTCAAATTGGCGGAAGGCGCCTATCCCTATGTCCAAGCCGATTTCGATCCGCCGCAAACGCTCGAAGAGCTGCAAGAAGCGGCGCGTGCCAATTCGCCCGACAACCAAGAGCTCAGTCCGACGCTCAAGCATTGGCAGTTGAATGCGTGGTGTGGGACAAAAGACGCTTGGTTCGGGGGGAAGTCTCCGAGAGCCTATGTCAGGGGCAAGTCGTGGCAAGAACGCCAGCGGCTGGGACTCATAGGGCTCCGTGTTGTTGGAGCGCTGAAATGAAAGACCTCACGAAATATACGGTCCAGGAACTGCTCGCACAATTCCGTGACGCGTGTTTGGCGCAGTATGATACCTATTTGACGGACAACGTCAGCAAGCACAACAAATTGTTCGACTATTTGCTCGCCGTTACGCGCGAATTGAAGCGCCGCGGCGTCGAGGAGCGACGGTCCCTGCTGACGTTGCTAGCCGACAACAACCCGCAGGTTCGGCTGCAAGCCGCAAAAAGCGTCTATTCCATAGCGCCGATCGAGGCCAAGGCCTGTATCGAGGCGATCGCCGCCTCCGGCGTGCCAGATCAATCCTTCGCCGCGCGGATGACTTTGCGCAGATTGGAAGAAGTCCCGAACTGCCTGGATTGGATATAGCGCAGGATTGGGCGTCACGACATAGCGTCAAAGGACTGCCCATCGGAATTTGAGGCCTATCCTCGCAGCAAATGGAGTGAAGAACGGCAGAAGGCGGGATTGACGGACCAACGACATGCAGCGCCTTCATATAAAGGCGGACATATCGTCGCTCCTCGCCGATCCGCCCCGACCTCGAGGCCATCTTCGCCGAAGCCGGAATGCGCGCGGCGCTCCTTCCTGGTTGCGGGAGCGAATCCCGAGGAACTCGGCGAGCAGGGGGAGCCGCGCGAGGACGACCGGTTGCACGCCGCCCGGCATGGCGCTTCGATCCTCGCGGCCATCGCCGATTTGCGATACGGCATGTTCTTTGTCGATAAGCGCGTGACCTGCTATGACGCCTGGCGCCGCCGCCCGCTTGCGGAAGCCCCCGCGAATCCGGCCCGTGCGGCGTTCGCAAGGCTCGCGGTAGCGCGCAGCAATCCGGCCAAGGCGCCGTTGCGGCGCGCGAGGCCGGCCTCTGCTTCCGGCGCGCTGCGCGTGAGCGCGGGCTCCAGCGATTTCAGCAGCGGCCCGAGGTATCGCTCATAGCGCCGCCATGCCCCGACCGAGGTCGTGTAGACGGGCTGGCGCACCTGCGCCGCGCTCGCGGTGCGCACGGCGCGCTCGGTCTCGAAAAATCTCAGGCAGCGCGGGTCCCATGCGAGACCGCAATGGGCGACGAGGCGCCGGGCCTGTGGCTCGAAATCCTCGACGAGGTCTTCATATTGCACTTCCAGCAGGGTCTGATGCGGCAGCGCCGCGCGCCAATGCGCCATCAACTCGTCGTAGGCGCAGTAATAGCGACCGAGTTCCCCGAGGTCGTAGCAATAGGGCAGATGGCCCGAGAACAGCTTGGCAAAGCACGAAACTGACGTATCGATCGGATCGCGCCGTGTGTGGACAATGCGTGCGTTGGGCAGCGCGAGATGGATCAGACCCGCCCACCGGAAATTGTCCGGCAGCTTGTTGACGATGCGCTCGGCCTTGGGCGCGAGCCGCCGAATGCGTTCGACATAGCGCGCGCCGATTTCGCGCAGGGACGCGGCGCAGGCGCGCGCATCGCCGTGGAGGGCCTGCGCGGCGCTCCAGCCGGCGCCGACTTCGCTCACCGCATCGGCAAAATCAAGGATCTCTCCGGCGCCGCAGGCGTTCGGACAGCTCGCGAGGATCTGCTCGGCGAGGGTTCCGCCGGAGCGCGGCATGCCGATGATGAAAACCGGTATGCAGGAGGGATCGCCGAGACCGCCGTGCGCACGCAGGAAATCCGCGCTGAACGTCTCGCGCGTTATCGCAAGCGCTTCGAGCGTCGAGCGCTCGTCGTAGGCGATCTGCCGGCGCTTGAGCGCATTGCCCTCGAGCAGGCGCAGGAACGCGCGCTCGGAATCGCCGAAATCGGCGTAGGTCTTGGCCAGCGCGAAGCGCAGCGGAATCTCCTCGTCCGGGTCGAGCGCGAACCTGTCGCGCCAAAGGTCCTCCATCGCCCTTACGGCGGACTCGCCGGCGTTCATTTTCCTGGCGCAGGTCAGGTTGAAATAGAAGCTCGCCTTTCGCGGAGCGATGCGCACCGCGGTCTCGAATTCCGCGCGCGCCTCCTCGAGGCGGCCGAGCTCGATCAGCACGAGCCCTCTGCCGTCATGCGCCTCGGCGCAATCGGGATTGAGCGTGAGCGCGCGCTGATAGCTCGCCAAGGCGTCCCCGGGCCGATCGAGGTCTTTCAGCGCATGGCCGCGGTTGACGTGCGCTTCTAGGTAATTCGGCGTGATCGCGATGGCCTTGTCGAAGTCCGCCAGCGCTTCGGCGTTGCGATTGAGGTCTCTGAGCGCATTGGCGCGATTGTAGAGCGCGCCAACGTGACGCGGCTTGATCGCGAGCGCCTTGTCGAAGCTCGCCGTCGCCTCGGCGGGCCGTCCCAGAGCTTTGAGCAGATTGCCGCGGTTGTTCCACGCCTCGAACAAAGCCGGCCGGGCGGCGATTGCGCGATCGTAGCCAGCCAGCGCTTCGGCAAAGCTTCCGAGGTCGCGCAGGGCGTTGGCGCGATTGAAATGCGTCTCGGCATGATCCGGCCGGATTTCGAGCGCGCGTTCATAGGCTGCGAGCGCCTCGTCGAGGCGCCCAAGGGTCGCCAGCGCGAGGCCGTGGTTGGAAGCCGCCGCGACATCCCTCGGCTTCAGCTTTGCGGCCATGGCCAGATGCGGCAGCGCTTCGACGTGGCGACCTTGCTGAAACCTGAGAATGCCGAGCTGCCGATGGGCCTCGAAATGGTGCGGTTCGACGGACAAAACGGCGCCGAACGCCTCCGCGGCCGCATCCAGCTTGCCCTGCTGTTGCCAGCGGAACGCCTTTTGGATGAGTTGCGACACGCCGACTCCCCGAGTCCCCTTGGCGCCCGAGACCACCAGCGCCTATGTAAAAACTGACCCCGCGTAGCAAATATGCTGCGATTACGTTGCGTAAATACGAAGCAAAATGTCTGTATGACCATGAATTGCTATCGTTAAGAATTCATATATTGCATAATTACTAAATCTGATTGTCTTATCGCGGCACACTTACAATCATTGCGATGACATCGTTTATTATTCCATGTCGAAACCCAATAATATCGCGCAGTTCTAGCGCAGCTCAACTCAACCTCTTTGGCGCGTCGGGGTCTTCCCGATGACTTTGGGCAGGCGTTATCATAGCTTACTATGATGATCGGCGTGATTTATAGCCTGCTATGATAACATCACGTCGCCAAGAGCGCCTGATGTATCGGATCGCAAAGCTCCGCCATCTCATCGGCCTCACGCTGTTCTTGGGCAGCGTCTTCGGCCTCATCGTCGCCAGCGTCGGGCCAGGCTCGCCCTGGCCGTAGCCAAGATTTCCGCGGCGATCATCGTTCCCGCGGGCAGGCAGCCGCTGGCGGCGGCGCTCGCGCACAATGCGCCGGGGGCGAATATGGCCGCGAGTCTCGACGCGAAATCCGGGGAGGACGCATTCGGGCGGATCAATCCCGTGCTGGCGCTGGCGGCGATCGTCGTCGCCGTATTCAAGCCGGAACTCTGCAGGCGCTCGCAGCCGGCCAGCCCGCCGAAACGATTGGGGACGTCGTCGACCTCATGAAGCCAGCCAAGGAAGCGCCGGGCGCGCCGCGCTTCGATCGCCGTCAGAGCTTGGGATGCATCCTCGACCCTCTCGCGCGACTGTTCGCGCGGGCGTTGGAGCGTCGCATGGCGCATAACGGCATGGCGCTCGGCCAATTCCCGTGCTGCTCGTGCTCTGGGAGGAAGAAAGCGTCACCCGGTCCGAGATTGCGCGCCGGTTGAACTTCGAGCAACCAACGATCGTCAACACCCTGCAACGCATGGAGCGCGACGGCCTCGTCACGACCGCCCCGGACCCCGCCAATCGTCGGCGCGTGCCGATCCGCCTGAGCGAAAGGGGCCGCGCCATGGAGGCGCCGCTGACCCAAGAAGCCAACGCTGTCAACGCCGGGGCGACAGCGCGCCTGTCGCCGGCTGAAGTCGACGGCTTCGTTGAGCGAATCCGGACGCTCAGGAGCGGGGTCGAAGCGGACATCGCATGAAAATTTCGATCGCGCGCGGAACTCGGGGGGCCTTAAGCGGCGGCCCGATCCACGATGGCGTCGAAATCGGCAAGACGGATTCGCCGAGCAAGGCCCGCGCAGTCGTATTGATGGAGGCCCGAGCGCTACGTGTCTTTCGATTTCGAGACCACCGTCCATGGAATGAAATTGCAGGGCCGGCGCGGATCGCGAAAGCGCGAGGCGAGTTTGACCGTTTCGCCGGCCGCAGGAATAACGCCGTCGACGACAGCGGCGATAGTCGAATGGGAAACTCCGTTGACTACGAAGACGGCGAGGATTCGGGGGAAGGCGACGAAGTCGGGGCTTACCTCGCCGCCGGTTTTCGCTTCCGCAATGTCTGTCTGGCGCCTGACTTCCTCCGGCGAGGCCGGGCCCTGGGCCTTTGCGATCACATAGAAAGGCCTCGCCGGCAGGTCGATGCTCAAATGGCAGGTCGCGCTCTCCGCAGCCGACGCATTTCGCGAATCTTCGAAGGCCATCGGCAGGACGAGACACAGCCCCAAGATTTGGGCGCAAAGCGCGCGGACCAATCGATTCGACGCCATAATCCCTACCCTAGCGCGACCCGGCGCATCCGGAGGCGAGCACATAGCCGCTCGGCTGTCGAGAGCGGTGAGTGCGCGGACTTACAACTCCGCGCGCCGCGCATGGGCCGCGATCGCATCGGCGATCTCCCGATACATGCCGGGCGCGATCTCGTGGCCCATGCCCTCGACCAACCTGAATTCGGCGCCCGGAATATTGGCTGCGGTGTCCTGCCCGGCGGCCGGCGGAACCAGGCGGTCGGCGTCGCCGTGAATGACCAGGGACGGCGCGACGATCGTGTTCAGCCGCGCGCGGCGGTCTCCGTCGAGGACGATCGCGGCGAGCTGGCGGGCGGTCCCGGCGGGGTCGAAGTTGCGCCGCGCCTCGGCGAGCGCCAGCGCGCGGTGAAAGTCCTCGTCGAAGGGAAAGCGCGCGCCCGCATTGACCCGTGCGATCCTGACCGCGTGAGCGAGAAAACCGGCCTCGTCCCTGGCGGGATCGGGAGCGCGCTCGCGCAGCGACGCCATCGCCTCGGGGCCCGCTTGCGGTAGGCCGGGGCGGCCCGAACTCGACATGATCGAGGTCAGCGAGAGCACGCGCTCGGGATGACGGCTCGCGATCAGCTGGCCGATCATGCCTCCCATCGATCGTCCCACGACATGGGCTTTGGCGATGGCGAGCGCATCCATCAGCCCGATCGCGTCTTCGGCCATGTCCTGCAGGCCGTAAGCGACCGGAGGGCGCTCGCCGCGCATCAGCGCGCCGACGATTTCATCAGGGCCCGGCGCCGGCGCGCCGTCGAAATGCGTCGAGAGACCCGCGTCGCGGTTGTCGAACCGGATGACTTTGAAGCCGAGCGACGCCAGCAGCTCGCAAAATGGCGCCGTCCAGCGGATCATCTGCGTCCCGAGGCCCGAGATCAGCAGGATCGGCGGCGCGTCGTCGCGCCCGAAGGTCTCGTATTCGATTTCGATCCCGTTGGCCCGCGCTCTCGCCATGATTCTGCTCCGCACGTGGATTGCGGGCATATGGATATGCGAGGACGGCGTTGCGCGAAAGCGGCCGGGGGCGCCTTCCCCTATTCCGCCGCGCGCATCGGAGCGCGCCGTGCCCGGGAGGGCGCATCGGATCGCCCGACATGGAAGCGGTCGACCATCTGTTGCAGCTCCGCGATCTCCTGGGCAAGCGAGGCGGCGGCGGCGGCGGCGTTTTCGACGATGGCCAGCGTGCGGTGCATGACTCGGTCGGCCCGCGCCATTTCCGTATCGACCTGTTGCAAGCCGGCGGCCTGTTCGAAAGAATGTTTGGCGATCATCGAAACCGCCTCGTTGAGGTTGGATACCTGTTTGGCGATGCGCTCGAGCGAAGCTCCGGCGTTGCCGACAAGTTCGACGCCGCGCGAGACCTGGGCGTACGAGGTCGATATCAGCGTCTTGATTTCCTTGGCCGCATCCGCCGAACGTTGCGCGAGCGCGCGCACCTCGGACGCGACGACCGCGAAGCCCCGGCCGGATTCGCCGGCGCGCGCGGCCTCGACGCCCGCATTGAGCGCGAGCAGATTGGTCTGGAACGCGATCTCGTCGATCACGCCGATGATCTGGCTGATCTGTTTGGAGGATTGTTCGATTTCATTGATCGCGGCGATCGCCTCGCGCACCACGACGCCGCTCTTTTCGGCGTCTACCTTGGCCGCCGCGACGATCCCGCGCGCGCCGTCGGCGCCTTCCGCATTCCCGCGCACCGTCGCGGTGATGCGGTTGAGGGCGGCCGCTGTTTCGGCGAGCAAATCCCGCTGGCGCTGGCTCTGATCGCTCAGCTCGCGCGTCGCGGCGACGATTTCGCCGGCGCCGCCGTCGATGGCGCGCGAGACCGAGAAAACGCGCGAAATGAGCTCGCGCAAGCCGCGCGCCGAAATGTTGAAATCCTTGCGAAGCGCGTCGGCGGCCTCGGGCAGCCGCGCATCGATCTGCACCTCGAGATCGCCCTTGGCGAGCCGGTCGAGGCCGGCGCCGAGCGCGCTGCGGATCGTCTCGAAATCGCGCGCCTGCGCCTCGCGATTTTGCTCCACCTGCGTCTCCGCCTCCTTGAGCGCGGTCTGGTCCTGCAGCGTCTCGACCACGAAAAGGATGTCGCCCTTGGCGTCGCGGATCGCGCCCGCGTCGATCTGGAGATAGCGCCTGACCCCTTTGGGCAGGTCGCACCAGTTCTGGGCGCGCATGCGCCCTTCGCGCGAGCCGCCCTCGTCATGCGCCGCATAGAGCTTCTTCACCTCGGCGTCCGCGCCCTTGAAGACGAGATCGGCCAGACACGGGCGCTCCTTGAGATAGAAACCCTTCCAATGCTTGGCGGTTCCCATCACCGCGGCGGCCGACAAGCCCGTCAGTTTCTCGCAAGCCTCGTTCCAGATCGTCACCTTGCCTTCGCGGTCGAGCACGAACATCGGGACGATCATATGGCCAATGATCGCATTGAGTATCGCCGCGGAGTCTCGCGCGGCGATCGGCTTCGCCGCCGACCGTTTCGTGAAGAACCCGCGCAGGCCCGCCATGAGATCCCCTTCCAGCAGCGATCGTAAACTCTTGATTTAAATGTAGAATATGCAGAAGTCTGCAATTGTCCTGGCGCTTCAGGCTTGCGCCGACCTGACTCGGCCCCGAGTTTTGCGATTGGCAATACACATTATGTTTTGGGCCTGGGCGCGACCCGCCTCAGGACTCGTCATCGCCGACCAGCGCGGCGAAGCGCTTGCGAAGGGCGGCTCCGACTTGCTTGACCCCGACCGCGGACGAGGCGGCGTCGACGCCCCTCGCGATCGCGAGCGGCGCAGCGAGCCAGCCGGAATTGCGCTCGTCGAGCCAATCGACCATGCCGCCGGGAAAGGCGAACCAGGCCAGCGCAAGGATCGCGTAGACGATCGCCGTGCGGGTCCACGGGCTGGCGGCGGAGGCGGGCTTATCAATCACGATGGGCGCCTCCTCAGAACTGGAAATAGATGAACGGCGCGGAGGCCGAAGGCGCCATCACGATCACGAAATAGATCAGTACGAAGCCGAACGCGCCCTGTGCGACCGGACCGCGGTTGTCGAGCGTCCTGCCGAGCCAGCCGCGCGCGTCGGGAGGCATGAATTGCGTGAACGCCCCGCAGCCGATCAGCGGCCAGACGATCGCGGGCATCGTGTTCGCAGCGCCATTGTCGCTGATCACGCCCGCCATGTACTGCATCGCCGCATCGAGCGAGGGCGCGCGAAAGAACAGCCAGGCGAAACAGACGAAGTGGAACGTGATCGCCCAATCGACGACGCGGACGATCCCACCCGATCCGAACCGCGCAAAAGCCGTGCTGCGGCGCCAGGCGTGGTCGGCCACGAGCGCCGCGCCGTGCATGGCGCCCCAGATCAGGAACGTCCAGTTGGCGCCGTGCCAGAGCCCGCCGAGCAGCATGGTCAGCATCAGATTTCGCGCAGTCGCCAAGGCGCCGTGGCGATTGCCGCCGAGCGGGATGTAGAGATAGTCCCGCAGCCAATTCGAAAGCGTCATGTGCCAGCGGCGCCAGAAGTCGCCGATGCCGAGCGCGCGATAGGGCTGGTTGAAGTTCTGGGGAAAGCGGTAGCCCAGCAGCGCCGCGACGCCGATCGCAATGTCGGTGTAAGCGGAGAAGTCCGCGTAGATCTGGATCGCGTAGGCATAGACCGCCATGATCAAATCGAAGCGGGAGAACTGCGAGGGATCGGTGAAGACGGGATCGACGAAGCGGACGGCGAGATAATTGGCGATCACCATCTTCTTGAACAGCCCGCCCAGGATCAGCAGCATATTCTCGCCGAACGAGAAATCGCCCGCGCGCCGGGGCGAGGCGAGCTGCGGCAGGAATTCATGCGCGCGCACGATCGGTCCGGCCACCAGATGCGGGAAGAAGCTGATGTAGAGCAGGATGTCGACCGGCGAACGCGACGGCGCGAGCCGGCCCCGATGCACGTCGACGATATAGGAGATGGCGTGAAAAGTCAGGAATGAGATTGCGACCGGGAGCGTGACGTTGACGAATGCGATCGACGGGTTGAGGCCGAACTGATGCGCGAGGGTGAGCACCTGCGCGATGAAGAAGTCGAGATATTTGAAATAGGCGAGAATGCCGAGATCGAGCGCGACGCCGATCGCCAGCACCGCGCCGCTGAAGCGCCGGTTTCGGCTCGCGTCGACATAAAGGCCGACCAGATAGGAGATCGCCCCGCTCGCCAGCAGCAACAACAGAAAGCGCCAGTTCCAGGAGGCGTAGAAGGCGAGGCTGAGCGCGAGCAGCGCGATCTTCCTGAGATCGTTTTGCGAATTCAGGCTCCAGACCAGCGCGAGCGAAAGGCAGAAGAACAGACCGAAATCAATTGTTGGAAACAACATGGGCGCCAGTCTGCCGGCCTTCGATCAGCGGGATGAGGAAGTCCGCGAATCTGTCTGCGCTCTGTTTATAGCCGTCCAACGTCATGTGCACATAGTCATGCGCCATCAAGGGCGGATTGGCCGCGGCCCAGATCTGTGCTCCGCAGGGGCCGGGCATGACCGAGGACCAGTCCCAGAACGTTTCTCCCAGACGTTCGGCGAGCTTGCGCTGAGCCTCGCGCACCTGACCCAGCTTCGGCGGCGTCGGGAAGCGGCACTGCCCGCCGCCCTCGCCCGAGACTCATTTGCGCCTCGTGGTTCGAGCCGCAGTCCTGCCCGACGCCCGCCGCGTGGCAGACGCCGCTGGGTCGCGCCGCGTCGGGCGGCCCGACGATGACGATGCGCAGGCCCGGACGAATGTCCTTCAGCCGCCGCAGAATCTGCTCATATTGCGAACTATAGGCCTGGACGTCGAGATTGTCGTTGAAGCCCTCGTTGGTCCCGAACGCGAGCACAACGATGTCGGGCGCCATGCGGCGGAAATCGTCGGCGATGTTTTCGGTCGCCAGCTTCTGCAGCAATTGCACCGTGGCGCCGGGAAATCCGAGACTGATGTACGAAACTCCGTCGCCCTCGCGGCCGACCTCGACGCCGGTCACCGTCACCGGCGCATCGGTCAGCGACTTGACCGAGATTTCGTGGAAGCCGTGCGGGCGCTCCGGCGGCGCTGGCGCGCAGCGCGATCGTCGCGCGTTCGTCGGCGGCGCCGTCCAGATCGATCTCGCCGCTCGGGGCGCCGTCGAGCATCGACTTCGGCACGGCCGCCGCCGGGCGCCTTGAGGAAGGCGACTTCGAGCCGGTCATAGGGGCGCCCGCCGCGCGAGCGCATCATCAGCGCGGCGCCCGCGTGATGCGAAACCGCGTTGAAGCCGGAGAGATAGAAACGGCGGCGCGCGTCCGATTTCTGCAGCGCCTCGTAACTCCAGCCGTCGCTGGCGTCGCTGTCGAACAGGGCCGAGCGCACGCCGATATGCGGCTTGCCCGGCACGATGTAGGCGTCGCCCCCGACGCCAAACACCTGTTGCAGACGCTCGCGCACCCGGCCGGTGAAGAAGTCGGCGGCAGTGTGGCTGTCGCCGAGTTGCAGGATGGTCAGGCGATGCAGGGCGAATATGTCCGGCTCGAGTTCGCCGTAGGCGTCGAAACGCCGTCGCTCAGCCGCGCGCCCGAAGGCGCCAATGCGTCGAGCGCGGCGAGCGCCGTGCCGCGCGGAGCGGGCGGCGCGTGCGGGCCTTCCAGCACGACCCTGGGCGCGCGCGTCATCGCCATGCGCAACAGCCCTGCGGCGCCGTCGGGAGGCTGGATCGTGGCGGTGGTGAATGTCTGCCCTGCATCGCCGTCGACCAACCGGGGCAGCCAGCGTTGTTCCGCGCCCTCGGCGACCGCCGCAGGCGGCGGCGCGTACGCCGCCGGCAGGGTCAGACGCGCGGCCTCGTTCAGATTGCGCTGACGCTCTGCGCCGCGCGGCGCGGCCTCGACTTGGGCTTTGGCGAAGAGTTCGGCGACCGTAAGGGCGCGCTGCGGCGCGACCACTTCGACGGCGCGACCCGGCTCCAGCCGAGCGACGAGCCCCGCGGCGGCCGCGCCAATCGCCAGGATCAGCGCCCATAACAGGAGCGGCCCCGACTTGGGCAATCCGTCACCTCGATCCGACTTGCGCTGGGGCACTCGGTCGCGAGATCGCGTCCCCGCTGCTTGAGACTGGCCAAGATCGGCAGGATAGATCGGATCCATCACCAAGTCATAGCCGTATGTCGTAAAATGGATGCCGTCCGTGGCGCGAACCTGGACCATCGTGTTGCGCGCGTTGGGCAGGAACGGCTTGTATTCGTCGGGCGCCGGCTGCGAAGTCCAGGGCGGCGCGTAGCTGGCGCGCGGCGAATTGACGACCGCCTGACGGCCGCGGTGAACAGCTTGTTCTTGGCCTCTGCATCGGCATTGGCGTCGGCGTCGAGCATCACCGGCAAGCCCGACGATGAAGATTGAGCCGTCCTTGCCGCATCGCACGATGAATGAGGTCCTGTCGACGAATGGCCTGATAGCGCGCCTCAAACGCCGCGCCGCCGAAATCCGTACGCGTCTTGTCGGCGTCGACGATCGGCTGGCGATCGTTGATGCCGAAAGAGCCGACGAAAAGATCGGCGCCGGGATCGTCGGCAATCGCCCCGACCTCGTCGATCCAGTTGAATTGGTCAAGCCTCGTCAGCCCCGTGCCGTTCTTGGCCCGCCGTATCAGCTTTACTTTCTCGGCCAGACATTTGTCTTTTCCGAGGCGGCGAAACAGCGCGCCCCAGAGCCCGTCGGCCATGGAATCGCCGACGAAGGCGATGCGGATCTGCTGCCGTCCCGTCCGCCCGCGCGGCCGCAAATGCGGGCGCGGCGCCGACCGCCCAGGCGGCTAGGAGCGCTCGCGGCCGACAGGTACCCACGATCGAATTGCGTACTGCATGCTCGCTAGCGCTCGCTTGTCTTGTCAATTGCGGCGCGGGCGTGGGTCGAAGTCTTCGGGTGGCTCGTGCTTGCTCTTGTGCTTGCGCTCGGTGGCGCGGATGTGCCACGGGAGCAGCGGACTGCGTTGCGGACCGCGGACGGCTACGACGACCGAGACGCTTCCCGCGGCCGCCGCCGCCTTCTGCCACATGCGCGCATAGCCCGCCATAGTAAAATGCACGCCGTCCCCGGCATGCAAGGACGGCTGCGCAGAACGTCGGGGTCCTGCAGCGAAACATAAGGTGACTTTCGGTGTGCCTTGAGCTGCGCCGCCAGAGTCTCGTCGATCTCTCTTCGAGTAGGTCTGCCAGGTTTCAGACACGCAGGGCGGTCCGATCCAGACCAACTTCACGCCTTGCTCCTTCGCGGCGGCGACGATCTGCTCGACCCTCCTTCACGTCGATCAGGCCGGCGACCGCATCGTTGGTGCCCAGGCTGATGAAGACCGACGCGCCGCGGGGCATTTCCTTCAATTGTTCGAAAATTCGACGGCGTGTAGATCGCGACGTTGCGAGCGGTTGGCTGGCGAGGGAAGACTCGTAGGCCAGGTGCACGCCCTCGCCGATGCTGTCGCCGAGCACCGATATGGCTGTCCGCGCGGCGAGGCCAGTTCGAAGCGAGTCAGGAACATGAACAAGAGCCAAAAGCTTACGTAGCGACATCGGCGTAGCCCATGCGAGAGCGGAGTCCCGCCAAAAGATCATGTCATGGTTAAGGTCGTGTGAAGGCGGCGGTTTCAGTCGCAACGGAGCCGCCAGCGGCCATAGCGCCAGGGCGCGAAGGGCGGCGCCTGGAGGCAGTTCGAGCGGGGGCGGGTCGTAGCCCGACCCGCCCCAGGGGTGGCAGCGACAAATGCGCGCAGTCCCCATCCAGCCGCCGGCCCAGAGCCCGTGCCGACGGATGGCCTCGTCGGCGTAGGCCGAGCAGGTCGGCAGGTAGCGGCACTGCCGGCCGAGCAGGCTCGAAAGGTGAGCTGGTAGGCGCGGATCAGAAGATGGGCCGCCGCTCGCGGCGCCGCCGACGGCGTTCACGACGCCGCGCTCGCCGATCGGGCGGGGCTGCGGCTTTTTTCGCCGCGATCTGGCCCGAGCGCGTCGACGACGGCGTCGAAGGTGAGCATCGTCGACGCGTGTCGCGCCTTGTAGTCGCTGACCGGCTCGAGCACCGCGAAATCCGCCCATTTGCCTTGCGGCGGCGGGCCGCCGCTCTTCAGCATCGCGAGCATTGTCTCGCGCAACTCGATCAGTTCGGCCGGGCGTCGCGCCGATGATATGGCGCGCCATCAGCGACGACGAGGCCTGGCCGAGCGCGCAGGCGCGCACGTCATGCGCGAAGTCGCTGACCTTGCCGTCGCGCATGCAAAGGTCGACCGTCACCGTCGAGCCGCAAAGCCGCGAATGCGCCTTGGCGGTGGCGTCGGGACTGGCGAGCCGTCCCGAGCCTCGGAATGTCCGCGGCGAGTTCCAGAACCCGCCTGTTGTAGATTTCGTCGAGCATGAAGGCCTGTTTCGACGACTGGCGCAAATATCCGCCTCGATCCTATATAGGGGTTCGCGCCGTCGTAGAAGAGGGTCGTTCGAGCGTATCACGCGGCCATCGCCGACATCGCAGGGTAAAAGAGGCTGGCATGGATGAATCGTCAAGCTCAAAGCCGCTTCGCGCGGCGCCGCTAGTCAAGCCGACGCGCGAGGAGGCCGAAGCGGCGGTGCGCACTCTGCTCGCCTGGGCCGGCGACGATCCCACCCGCGAGGGGCTGGTCGACACGCCGCGACGCGTGGTGAAGGCCTACGAGGAATTGTTCTGCGGCTATCGCGAACGCCCGCAGCGAGGCGCTTTCGCGCGTGTTCACCGAAGTCGAGGGTTATTCCGACATCGTGCTGGTGCGCGACATCCCGTTCTATTCGCATTGCGAGCATCACATCGCGCCGTTCTTCGGCAAGGCGCATATCGGCTATTACCCGCGCGCCGGCGCGGTCGGCCTTTCCAAGCTCGCGCGCATCGTCGAGATCTTCGCCCGCCGGCTTCAGACGCAGGAGGCGATGACCGCGCAGATCGTCAACGCGATCGAGCGCGGGCTTAAGCCGCGCGGCGTCGCCGTGATGATCGAGGCCGAACACACGTGCATGGCGATGCGCGGCGTCAAGAAGCAGGGCGCCTCGACCGTGACGACGCAATTCACCGGCGTCTTCCGCGACAGCCCGACGAGCAGACGCGCTTCTTCAACCTGCTGCGCGCGGCGCGATGAACGATGGCGAACGAGGCCGACAACAACGCGAGCGACCGTGAGGAAGGCCTGGAATTCGCGCCGCGCTTTTCCAGCGACGGTTTGCTGACCTGCGTCACCGTCGACGCCGGCGACGGCGAAGTGCTGATGGTCGCGCACATGAACGCCGAGGCGCTCGAGAAAACGCTGTCGACCGGGATCGTCCATTACTGGTCGCGCTCGCGCCGCAGCCTCTGGCGCAAGGGCGACACGTCCGGCCAGATCGCAGACGCTCGTCGAGATGCGCGTCGACTGCGACCAGGACGCGCTGCTCGCTCGCGTGAAAGTCGGCGGCGACGGCGGCGCCTGCCATACCGGCCGCCGCTCGTGCTTTTATCGCGCGCTTCAAGCCCGATTCCGACGGGCCCGGGCTCGAGATAATCGTTGAGAGCATGAATTGCCCCGCCTGCAGGCGCAATCGCCGACGCAAGTATTTTGCGGCGCACAACAGGATCGCGATCCTCGTTACGGCGCGTTGGACAACTTCGCGCAAATCTGCTCCGCTGCAGTCGTCAGCGTTTACCTTGTTATGCAGGCCGGTCTGTCAGCCTGCGGTTTTGGCGTGAGGCGTGCGTTATGTCGCTCGCTTTTTTTCGCAAGGGCGATTCCGACCGCGTTTCGGGCGGTCGCGGCAAGGCGCGGGCCGAGATCGGCGTGGCGCTCGGGCGCCGGCGTGGCGCGCGGACTGGGCGCATATCGGCGCGCTGCAGGAACTCGAAGAAATCGGCGTCAGGCCGGACGTCGTCGTCGGCGCCTCGATCGGCGCGGTGGTCGGCGGCTGCTTCGCGGCCGGGAAGCTCGACGCGCTCGAGAGTCTTCGCCCGCTCGCTTACCAGGCGCAGCGTTTTCGGCTTCATCGACGTCTCGTTCAGCGGCGGCGGCCTGATCGGCGGCAGACCGGCTGCGCGCGCGGCTCGAGGCCGCGCTCGGCGACGAGCGCATCGAGGACCTGCCGTGTTCGTTTCGCCGCCGTCGCCACGGAGATCGGCGCGGGCCACGAAATCTGGCTGAAGAGCGGCCCACTGGTCGAAGCGATGCGCGCCTCCTACGCGCTGCCCGGCGTATTCGAGCCGGTGCAGCATCGGCGGGCGCTGGCTGTTCGACGGCGCGATCGTCAATCCCGTTCCGGTCAATGTCGCGCGCGCCATCGGCGCCGATCGCGTGATCGCGCTCTCCATCGGCGGCGAATGCGCGAGCCGCGGCGGCACACTGCACGAACCGACCCGAAATCGCCGATGGAAGCGCCCGCGCCGCCGGACGAGCTGAAAGACGCGCCAGCATGATCGACTCGCTGCAGACTGCGCGGTCTATGGACTGCGACGCGGCCTGGACAAGCGACGGGCGACGAGCGCCGGGCCTCGCCTCGGTGATGGTCAATACCTTCAACATCACGCAGGACCGCATCATGCGCTCGCGGCTCGGCGGGCGATCCGCCCGATTGTCTCGCTGACGATGAAGGTCGGCAAGATCGGCCTGTTCGAGTTCCATCGCGCGGACGAACTGATCGAGCTCGGCCGCGCCGCCGTGCGCAGGGCGCGCGAGGAAATTCTCGAACATCTCGAACTGAGCCCGGCGGAGAAGTAGCCGCGAAAATAATCCGTGGGCAAACACGCGCCCAAATACGCCCCCATGCGTCATGGCCGCGATCGTCCCCGACGTCCCGTCGGTTCCGCCGGGGCGGCTGTCGGAAGGCTGCAAGCCATCGTGCAGCCGCCGCGCATCCCTGATGTCAACGAGCGAAACTCAGGGTGCGGCGCAGCGGCGCAAGCGGCCGGCCCCAGCCCGGCCAATTCGGCGGCGGCGACGCACCGAGGCTCACGCGCCCTTACGCCGAAGCGATATATTCACGCAGCGCCTGGCGCTCGCTGTCGATAGCGTTGACGTGCCGCTTGACGATATCGCCAATCGAGACAATGCCGATCAGGCATCCCTGCTCGACCACGGGCAAGTGGCGGAATCTGCCGTTCGACATCGTCTCCATGACTTCGTCGATCGAGGCCTCCTCGGTGATCGTCGTCACGCGATGGGTCATGTGGCGCGACACTGGATCCTGCAATGCGGCCGAGCCGCCATTGGCGATCGCCCGAACGACGTCCCGCTCCGAAAGGATGCCGAGCACCGTCCTCGAGGCGTCCGACACGACGACCGCGCCGACCCCCTTGCTCGCAAGCAACTCGCACGCTTCAAGCATTGTCCGGTATGGCAGGGTCGTCAGAACGTCGCGACCCTTCTCTTTCAGAATCCGCCCAACGGTCATGTTGGCCTCCCTGACTTGCGGCCTTCTGTCGAGCCCGCGTTAAATAAGGATGCGCCTATCGTCGCCAAGGTTCAAGTCTGTTTTAAGGTCATCTGTTTCCGGCATTGGCTTCAAGAGATCCCTTTGGAATCAATCGACTGTCGACAGCGGCGAGGAGTCGGCCCAGCGCCCCGCCCGCCGGCACGGAGCGCGAACTGAGCTTCGGGTTTCCGCGCCGCACGGTCTGGGCTAGATTGCCGGCGCGGCGGTGGGGCGGCGAGGGGGTCTCGTCAGCGCGTCCCCCGAGACGACGCCGCCATGAGGTGGCCATGCCCTCCAAGACGGTTCTGATCACCGGGGCCTCGCGCGGCATCGGCCGGGCCGCCGCGCTTGCGGCGTGCGCACGCGAATGGGCCGTCGGCGTCAACTACGCCCGCGACGAGGAAAGCTGCGCAGGAAGTGGTCGAAATCATCGCCAAGGCGGGCGGGCGGGCGGTGGCGCTTCGCGGCGACGTCTCGGTCGAGGAGGATGTCGCTGCGATGTTCGACGGCGCCGAGCGGGCGCTAGGGCCTCTGACCGGGGTCGTCGTCAACGCGGGCATCGTAGCGCCGACCTCCAAGCTCGTCGACATGAGCGTTGAGCGGATGCGGCGCGTGTTCGAAGTCAACGTGCTCGGCGCGTATCTGACCGCGCGCGAGGCCGCGCGCCGGCTGAGCCGCAGCCGCGGCGGGCAAGGCGGATCGATCGTACTGATTTCCTCGGCTGCGGCGCGCCTGGGCTCGCCCAATCTCTATGTCGACTACGCCGGCTCGAAGGGCGCCATCGACACGCTGACCTACGGGCTGGCGAGGAACTCGCGCCCGAGGGCGTGCGCGTCAATGCGATCCGGCCCGGCCTGATCGAGACCGAAATCCACGCCAGCGGCGGCGAGCCCGATCGCGCCTTCACGCTGGGCGCGACCACGCCGATGGGCCGGCCCGGCAAGCCGGAGGAAGTCGCCGAGGCGATCGCATGGCTGCTCGACGACAGCTCCGCCTCCTATTGACGGGCGCGATCCTCGACGTCTCGGGCGGTCGCTGAGGCCGCTCAGGCCGCGTGAAACGCGGGATGGACGAAGATGACGACCATTACGATCATGCCGACGAAAAAGGCGGCCGAACGTAAAAACTGGCGGTCGGCGAGATAGAAGCCCATATGCGCGAGCCGCGCGACGACGTAGACGCAGGCAAGCCGGTCGACCGTCGCATTGGCGCCCTCGGCGAGGAACGAAATGATCACCGCCGCGGCGAATGGCGGGAAGGTTTCGAAGGCGTTGGCATGGGCGCCATAGGCGCGCGCGGCCGATCCGTCGAGTCGAGACGCGCCGAGCCGCGGCGTCCTCGGATCAGCGAGCGCTGCGCGAGGCCGAACGGGACATAGGGCAGCAGGGCGGCGACGAGAACGCACCAGAAGGCGATGGTCATTTGGCCTAAATACCCCGTAAGAATGGCCGCCGAGCTATAGCGGCTCGCTATTGCGCGCGATAGTGTGCCGCGCGACTTCGCGCGCCCTGGAGCGGGCGCGGCCACACACGAGGCGTCATTATGATGCATAAACTCGTTGCGTTTGCGTTTGTTTTCGCCGTTTCGGCCTCGGCGGCCTGCGCGCAGGACGCCGCGACCAACCGCCCCGCATATTGGGGAACGCCATCGGTCGACGGCGGCAAATGCTGCCAGACGCTCGGCGAAGTGCGCGACAACATCGACCGGATCGATCGCGACTTGATCAAGCTGATGGCCGAGCGCGAAAAATATGTCGCAGAAGCCGGCCGTTTCAAACCTGACCCGGCGCCGTCAGCGCCCCTGCGCGGGTCGAGGCGATTGTCGCCAAGGTCAAGTCGATCGCGGCGGAAGACGGCCTCGCGCCCGCCGTCGCCGAACGCACGTTCCGCGCGATGATTGCCGCTTTCGAGGATTACGAGCGCGAGGAATGGACGAAGCGCAACCCGTCGGGATCTGCGCCGGCGAAATGAACGCGTCGGCGCCGCGGGGGGCGTCTCGCCCGGTTTTCGAGCGCGCAATATTTCTGGTTGGCCCGACGCCGCTGAGGTTGCGGCTTTCGCGCGCCGCCTAAACCATAAATTGCAACACCTGTCGTCAAGACAGCCCTGCGCATTGCCATAAGGTGTTGATAGGACTATTTTACAAAAATATTACGATATTTCTTCCATCAGTTCCGCTCACGAGTGGGAAGTTCCGACCATGACGAACACCCCATCCACTTCCAGGCCCCGCCCCGGCGTCCGACACTTCCAGCCGCTGGCCGGCGTTCGGCGCCGGGGGGACGAGATGGCCAGCCAAAACCGCCGTCAAGGCAATCTGCCGATTTCGGTCAACATGCTGAAACGGCTGAAGTAACGCGTGATCCCAATCGCAGCCATTCGCGCCCAAATATCATAATTAATCTGTTATAACCTTTCCGCCCCCCGCACGCCATTGCAGCCAGAGCGACCGACATGACGACCACCGTACTCGCCGCGAGCAATTCCGCCACCCTCGAAAGCGATATCGACAGAGTCAACGCCGCGACTTCGGGCGCCTATGAGATCGAGCTCACCAAGTCGTTCACCGAAACCCAGTCCACCGAAGCGATTGACCTGGCCTCGGGCGTGACGCTCGTGATCACGGGCGCCGGGTCCGGCGGCGGCGCGTACAGCCTGAATGGCGCCGGCGAATATCGCGGCCTGTTCGTCTATTCCGGCGACGTCACGGTCGAGCAACTGTCGATAACGGACGCCATGGCCGCAGGCGGCGCGGGAACGGGCGGCGGCGGCGGCGGCGCGGGGCTCGGCGGCGGGCTGTTCGTCGGCGCCGCCGCCAACGTTACGCTTTCAAACGTGAGCTTCTCCGCGGACCAGGCGATTGGAGGCGCCGGCGGCGCTGGCAGCGGCGGCGTTGGCGGAGGTCTCAACTCGGGAAAGGTCGGCTCGGCCTCCGCCGCCGGATTGGGCCTCGCGGATTTCGGCGGCGGCGGAGCCCCGGGGAAGAGCCTCGGGAACGGCGGCTCGGGCGGAATTCGGCGGCGGAGGCGGCGCGAGCAATGGCAAGAATGCGGCGCCGGGCGGAGGGTCCGGATCGGGAGGGGCCGGCGGCTTCGGCGGCGGAGGCGGCGCGGGGGCCGCGGCTTCCTCGCAGTTCAGCGGCGGCAGCGGAGGGCTTGGAGGATTCGGCGGCGGCAATGGAGCCCCCAACGGCGCCGGAGGCGGTGGCGGGTTAGCCGCCGGCGGCGACATTTTCGTCCAATCCGGCGGCACATTGACCATCTCAGGCGGGACGCTCGCCGAAGGGGCGTTGCGAGGCGGCGGCGCGGGAGGCGCCGACGCGTCCGCGGGCGGCGCTTATGGCGCCGGCCTCTTCCTCCAGGGCGACGAGACGATCACGCTCGGCGCTGGCCAGTCCTCGGGCCAGACCACCAGAATCGGCGGCGACATCGCCGATCAGAGCGGCGCGGGTTTGAACGGATCGAGCGCCGGCGCCGGCGGATTGCTCATTGCGGGGTCGGGAACTGTGGTCCTGTCCGGCAACAACAGCTTCACCGGGGGAGTCACGATTGCCGGCGGAACGCTCGACCTCGCCAGCACGACCGCCGCCGGAACGGGCCCGATCACATTTGCGGGCGGCGCGCTCGAATTCGCTCCGGCCGACCAAACCAACGATAGCATGGACGATTTCGTCGGGTCGGACAGCATTACGATCGCCGGCTTCCGTTCCACGAGCGAGAGCTTCGACGCCGATGACGTTCTCACGCTGTCGAACAGCTCGACCCGTGTCGAAATCGCCTTCGGCGCTGGCGGACCCACGCAACTCTCCGACCTCACATTCACGCAGGACAATACCGGCGACACTGTCATTACCGACGACATCCCGTGTTTCTGCCCGGGAACTTCGATCCTGACCGACCAGGGCGAGCGTCCGGTCGAGACGCTCGAAATCGGCAACCGCGTCATCACGGCCTCGGGAGAGGCGCGCGCGATCCGCTGGATCGGGCGCCGGCGGTTCGATCTGGCGGAGATCGCACTGGGCCGGCAAAGCCTCTATCCCGTCCGCATCGCGGCCGGGGCGCTGGGGGAAGGCTCGCCGCGCCGCGACCTGTTCGTCTCGCCCGGACATGCAATGTGGCTCGACGGATGGCTGGTCTCGGCGGCGGACCTCGTCAACGGCGCCACGATAACGCGGCCCGAACGCTCACAGCCGATCGAATATATCCATGTCGAGCTCGACGCCCACGACATCATCTTCGCGGAGGGGTCCGCGACCGAGAGCTACAGTGACCACGACAACCGCCATATGTTCGCCGACGCCCGCGGTTACGCCGCCCGACCGTCGAAATCCGGGCATAACGATTGCGCTCCGCGCGCGCGGGGCGGCGAAGCCTTATTGGCGATCCGCGCCAAACTCGCCGCGCGCGCCGAGCAGCTCGGCTTCGCGCGAACGCTCGAGCGCGCCGTGCATCTGCTGGTCGACGGTCGCCCGGTCAGGACCCGGCAGGTCGAGGACGGACTGCGTTACGCCTTCGATATCCCGGCGGGCGCGCGCTCGATCCGCCTCATCTCCCGGGTGGGCGCCCCCACCGATATGGAAGGATCGACCGACAGGCGGGTGCTCGGCCTTCCGGTCGCGCGACTGGTGGCGCGCAGCTTCGAGGGCGAGTTCGAACTCGCGCATGACGACGCCTCGCTGATCCAGGGCTTTCATTATGCCGAGACGACGCATCGCTGGACCCTTGGCGACGCCGCGTTGCCGAACGCGCTCGTGGAGCGTTTCGCGAACTGCGGCGGCGTATTGGAAGTGCATGCAATTGCGACCGCCCTGCCCGTCTGGACCCAGGCGCGCGCGACGGCGGCGTGACAGCGCGCTGAGGGCCGCGTGTATCGCTCGACACGTCCGGCATGTGTGCGGAGGCGGCTCGCAGGGCGCGAGCCGCCGTACTGCGGCGCTTCGTCCGGAGCCTGTCGAAGGAAGGCCGCGACGCCCTCGGCTATGCGCGCTTTCGGGCCCCGTTCATCAGCGCCAGCAGTCCCTTCAGCAGCGCCGTCGGGCTCGGCGGACAACCGGGAATGTGCAGGTCGACCGGCATCAACTCGTGCACGCCGCCGATGATCGCGTAAGAGCCGAGGAAAACATGGCCGTCTGCGGCGCAGGCGCCCGACGCGATCACCCATTTGGGCGACGGCGTCGCGGCCATGGTGCGTTCGAGGGCCTCGCGCATGTTGCGCGTGACTGGGCCGGTAACCAACAATGCATCGGCGTGGCGGGGCGAGGCGACGAATCGCAGGCCGAAGCGTTCGAGATCGTAGAACGCATTGCTGAGCGCGTGAATTTCAAGTTCGCAGCCGTTGCACGAGCCGGCGTCGACATGGCGGATCGCGAGGCTGCGCCCCAGGCTCGCCGCCGAGGCGCGCTTGACCTCCTCGGCGAGGGCCGTCAGTTCGGGATCGTCGCGCGCCGGCTCCCGCTCAGTCAGCGGCCCTTTGAGGCTTTCCAGCAGAGTTTTGCGCATTGGCGAGGCCCAATCCAATCAGAGATCGACACCCGAATAAGAACAATTGAACGATTTGTTGCAGAGCGGGAAATCCGCGACGATGTTGCCCTCGATCGCGGCCTCCAGCAGCGGCCATTGGAACCACGAGGGATCGCGCAGGTGTGCGCGTGCGATCGCGCCGTCCGCGGTCAGCCTCAGGGCCGCGAACACGTCGCCGCGGAAGCCCTCGACGAGCGCATAGCCCTCGCGTTCGCCCTGCGCGGGCGCGAGCGCGACACGGACCGGACCCTCCGGCAGGCGCCCCAATATCTGATCGAGCAAAGCGAAGCTCTGTTCGACCTCGCGAATCCGAATCCAAACGCGCGCGTTGACGTCGCCGTCGCTGCGCACTGGCGTCTCGAATTCGAACTCGTCATAGGGCGGATATGGGAACGCTCGGCGGGCGTCGAACGCTCGGCCCGAGGCGCGCCCGACATAGCCGCCGGCGCCGAAATGCGTCGCCAGCGCATGGCTCAGCACGCCGGTGCGCACGGTGCGGTCCTGCAGCGAGGCCGTGTTGTCGTAGAGCGTGACCAGGAGCGGGAAGGCCGCGCGCAGGCCTTTCAGCAGCGCACGGATCGCCTCCACGCCCTCGGCCGTCAAATCCGCTGCGAGGCCGCCGGGCGTCACGCAATCCATCATCAGGCGATGGCCGAACGCGGCCTCGCAGGCGCGAAGGACCCGCTCGCGCAATATCGCGCAATGGGCCTGCATCAGTGAGAACGAGGCGTCGTTGCAGATGGCGCCGATGTCGCCAATATGATTGGCGAGCCGCTCCAGCTCCGCCATCGCGGCGCGCAGATACGAGGCGCGGGCGGGCGCTTCGACGCCGAGCGCCGCCTCGGCCGCGCGCGCGAACGCCCAGGCGTAAGCCACCGTGCTGTCGCCGCTGATCCGCCCCGCGAGCGAAGCGCCGCGCTCGAGGCTGGCGCCGCGCATCAGGGCGTCCACGCCTTTGTGAACATAGCCGAGCCGTTCCTCCAGCCGGACGATCGTTTCGCCGCTGGCGTGAAAACGGAAATGGCCGGGTTCGATGACGCCGGCATGAACGGGCCCGACCGGAATCTGATGCAGACCCTGGCCTTCCGCGGTCAGAAAGGCGTAGCGCTCGGCGGCGGGCTCGCGCGCCGTCGCTGCGCCGAGCGGGGCGCGAATCCTCCAGCGGCCGTGATCGAACCAGGGCCGCGTGTCGGTCGCGCCGACCGCCCGCAGGCCGAAGAGATCGCAGAGCGCCCGCTCGAGCCGGATCGCCGGGGGATGCCAGGCGCCGACGGACGGGAATTCGCCGTCGGCGCAAGGCAGGCTTAGAATGTGCAGTCCGGCGCGGCCCGGTTCGCTGATCGCCATGCGCACGTGCGGCGGACCTGTCTGCGGATCGTCAGCCCATAGGCTGACCAGCGTCGTCTCGTCCGCGGCGAGTCGCTGCACAGCCTCGCGCCACGGCTCGATCCCGACATTGTCTGCGATTTCCTTCATCGCGCGCCTTTCATCGCAGCATCGCCGCCACGTGCTGGAACCAGGCGACGACCGGCGGCGGGGGATAGACGCCCGCCAGCAGCACCAGTCCAAGATGCGCGCCGATCGGCACGGAGGACGCCCGCGAGGGCCGCTCGCCGCCTGTCGGCTCGCCGAACGCCATGCCCTGCAGGCGCAACATCAGCGCGCCGAAGGCGACGATGAGGCCGAAGACGAACAGTCCCGCGAGCACGGGCGAGCGCGCGAAGGTCGACGTGACGACCAGGAACTCGCTCATGAACACGCCGAGCGGCGGCAGACCCGCGATCGCGAAGACCCCGACGACGAGGCTCCAGCCGAGCCAGGGCTGGCTGACGGTCAGTCCGGTGATTTCGGAGATGCGCTGCGTGCCCTTGACCTGGGCAATATGGCCGACGGTGAAAAAGATCGCGGACTTGGTCAGGCTGTGCATCGTCATATGCAGCAGGCCGGCGAAATTGGCGAGCGCGCCGCCCATGCCGAAAGCAAACACGATGACGCCCATATGCTCGATCGAGGAAAAGGCGAACAGCCGTTTGATGTCGCGGCGGCGGTAGAGCATGAAGGCTGCGAAGATCAGCGAGACGAGCCCGAGCGTCGCCATCAACGGTCCCGGCGCGATGACCCCGGGATTGGCGTCGAGCAGCAGCTTGAAGCGCAGCACCGCATAGAGCGCGACATTGAGCAACAGCCCCGACAGCACCGCCGAGATCGGCGTCGGGCCCTCGGCATGGGCGTCGGGCAGCCAGGCATGCAACGGCGCGAGGCCCACCTTGGTGCCGTAGCCGAGCATCAGGAATACGAAGGCGAGGTTCAGCAACGCAGGGTCGAATTCCCCGACGCGCTGGATCAGGATCGTCCAGACCATGCCGTCGATGCCCTCGCCGACGACGGGCCGCGCGGCCATATAGACGAGGATCGTGCCGAACAATGCGAGCGCGATGCCCACGCTGCCCAGGATGAAATATTTCCAGGCCGCCTCGATCGCCTCGGGCGTGCGATAAATCCCGACCATCAGAACCGTCGTGAGCGTCGCGAGTTCGATAGCAACCCACATCAGTCCGATATTGTTGGCCACCAGCGCGAAATTCATCGCGAAGGTCAGGATCTGGTACATCGGATGGTAGAAGCGAAGGCTGATCCGCGTCAGCCGGCCGGTCTCGACCTCGTGTCCTATATAGCTTGCGCTGAACACGCTCGTCGTGAAGGCGACGAAGGTGTTCAGCACGATGAAGACGATGTTGAGCTCGTCGACCAGGAAATAGGGCCCGTGGCCGTAGGGAATGAAGAGGAGCGAGCAGGCGGCGAGCAAGGTCCCCAGCGAGGAGATCATATTGACGACGGCGCTGACGCGGTAGCTCGGGATCAGCGCCTGGATCGCCGCGCTCGCCAGGGGCAGAGCGAGCGCGACTGCGACGCCGTCGAACGGGGGCGAGCTCATTGCCGATCCCCCTGGAAACGTTCGAGCGCCGAGGCGTCGAAGGTCGAGAATTGCTCGCGAAGCCCGAACAGGAAGACGCCGATCACCATCAGCGCGACCAGCACCGAAAAGCCGACAGAGACCTCCACGACCAGCGGCATGCCCTTGGCGCCGGCCGCGGCGAGGATCAATCCATTCTCCAGCGACATGAACCCGACCACCATGCTGATCGCGTTGCGGCGCACGACCATCATCAGCAGGCCGAGCAGCACGACGGAAAGCGCGAAGGCGAGATCCTCGCGCGCGAGCGAATCGGCCTCGCTCGCGACGCGCAGCATCACCACGACCGAGAGCGCGACCAGCGCAAGCCCGGCGAGCATGGTCGGGCCTATGCCGACGACGTTCTCGACGTCTCGAGCCATGCCGAGTTGGGCGATGATCCGGTGCAAGGCGATCGGGATCACGACCGCCTTGAACAGGAACGCGATCGTCGCGGTGACATAGAGATGCGGCGCGTCCTGGACATAGGCCTGCCACGCCACCGAAAGCGACAGCACGAAAGCCTGCAGGGCGAACACGTTCAGCAGCGCATAAAGCCGGGTCTGATAGAGCTGCATGAAACTGAACAGCACCAGCCCGCCGGCCAGCAGATGCGAGACGTCGAACGAAAGGCCGGTCATTTCAGGCTCCGCGAAACGAATAGCAGCAGCGCGCCGAGAAAGCCCAGCATCAGCGCCGCGCCCAGGAAATCAGGCACGCGGAAGACGCGCATCTTGGCGATGCTCGTCTCGAACAACGCCAGCGCGAGGCCGGCGATGGCCAGCTTGCCGACATAGAGCACGCCGCCCATCAGCCGGTCGGCGATGCTCGCATCGGCGATGGCGAGCGTCCAGGGCGCGAACACGCAGGCGATCAGCGAGACGTAGAGCGCCAGTTTGAGCATTGCGGCGAGCTCGATCAGCGCGAGATGGCGGCCGGAATATTCCAGCACCATCGCCTCATGCACCATCGTCAGCTCGAGGTGGGTCGCCGGATTGTCGATCGGGACGCGACCGTTTTCGGCGAGCGCGACCATCACGAGAGCGATCAGGCCCATGCCGAGCGTGACGCGAAGGCCGACCGCCGACGAAGCCATGAACGCCGCGACAGTGGAAAGCTGCGTCGAGCCCGCGATCAGCGCAAGCGAGAACACCAGCGCGATCATCGCGGGTTCGGCGAGGGTCGCGAACATCGCTTCGCGGCTGGAGCCGATGCCGCCGAAGCTCGTGCCGACGTCGAGGCCCGCCAGCGCCAGGAAGAACCGTCCGGCCCCGAGCAGCGCGACGATCGCAATCAGATCGGCCGACCAGGAGAACAGCAATCCGGTCGCGAAGGTCGGCACCAGCGCCGCGGCGACCCAGGTCGAAGCGAACACGAGATAGGGCACGAAGCGGAACAGCCAGGTCGCGCTGTCGGCGACGATCGCCTCCTTGCGCGCAAGTCTGGCGAGGTCGAGGTAGGGCTGCCAGATCGGCGGCCCTAGCCGCCGCAGCAGCCTCGATTTCGCCAGCCGCACGAGACCGGTCAGCAACGGGGCGATCGCGATCACGAGCCCCATCTGGACAAGCTGGAATACGAGATCAACCAAGAGGTTCATCACGCCGCTCCCGCCAAGATGAGCAGGAGAACGATCAACGCGCCGAAAACGATGCTCAGATATTGCCGGATCGTCAGGAATTGCAGCGCGTTGAGGCGCGTCGCCACCGCGTTGACCGCGACCACGATCGGCGCATAGACATTGCGCCAGATCCGATCGTGCATCCCGGCTTCGTAGCGAGCGGGCCTGTTGTCGCCGGGCTCAGGCATGTCCACGCGCTCGTGCGCGCCGAACGCGACGCCGCCGAAAACGCGCCGGATCGGCTGGCTGAAGCTTTCGGCGGTGTATTGCGCAGCCGGGCTCGGATCGGGAAAGCCGCAATCCCAGGCGGGCGCGCGTCGGATCGCGTTTGACGCGAGCCGATGGATCGCCACCGCCGCAAGGCTGCCCGAGATGATGATGAATATGAACACGAGCAGGCCGTTGTAGGAACTCCGGCTCGCGGCGATCGGCGCAATCGACAACCAGGCGATCTTGGACTGCAGCGGCATGGTCGCGCCGACCGCCAATTGCACCGCCGGCTTCATGGCGTCGATGAGGAGGCCAGGCAGCAGGCCGGCCAGCAGGCAGAGCCCGGCTAGCGCCGCCATGGACGCGAGCGAAAGCCTGTCGACTTCGCCCGCCGCCGACGCCTCGGAGGAGCGCGGGCGGCCCAGGAAGGATATGCCGAACATGCGCACGAAACAGGCCGCCGCCAGCGCAGCCGTCAGCGCGATCGAGGCGCCGACCGTCGGGGCGAGCAGTTTGAGCGTCCATTGCGGAAACGCCGAGCCGAGCAGCACGGCTTGCAGGATCAGCCATTCCGAGACGAAGCCGTTGAGCGGCGGCAGCGCGGAAATGGCGCAGACGCCGACCAGCATGAACAGGCCCGTCTTCGGCATGCGATTGAGCAGCCCGCCGAGCCTTCCCATGTCGCGCGCGCCGGTCGCGGTCAGCACCGCGCCGGCGCCGAAGAACAGCAGGCTCTTGAACAGCGTGTGATTGAGCGCATGAAACAGCGCCGCAGTCATCGCGAGCGCCGCCGCGCCGCCCATGCCGTCCGCCTTGAAGGCGAGCGCGAGGCCGAGGCCGATGAAGACGAGGCCGAGGTTCTCGATCGTGGAATAGGCGAGCACGCGCTTGAGGTCGATCTCCATCAAGGCGTGCAGCACGCCGACCAGTCCGGTGCGCGGCGCCCACGACGAGCACCGGCACGCTCCAGCGCCAGTCCGGCGGCCCGATCAGATCGAACGCAATGCGGATGAAGGCATAGACCGCGACCTTGGTCATCACCCCGCTCATCAGCGCGGAGACATGGCTCGGCGCGGCGGGATGAGCGAGCGGCAGCCAGACATGCAGCGGCGCGAGCCCCGCCTTGGAGCCGGCGCCGATCAGTGCGAGCAGCGAGCACCGAGGGCGATCGAGAGGCTCGGATCGGCTTCGCGCATCGCAGAAAACGTGTAGCCGCCGCCGGCGCCGGCCAGCAGGCCGAAAGCCAGCAGCAGCGCGAACGTGCCGAAGCTCGCCATGACAATATAGACGAAGCCGGCCCGCGCATTGTCGGGATTGCGGTGATGGGCCATCACAAGCGCCCAGGACGCAAGCGACATGAACTCCCAGCACAAGAGGAACGTGTAGGCGTCGTCTGCCAACGGCACCAGGCCCATGCCGGCGAGAAAGGCGGGATAGAACGGCAGGACCCGCTCGGGATCGCGTTCGTGCCGCCCGTAGCCGAGCGCATAGAGGCTCGCCGCCGCCCCGCCAAGATCGACCAGCGCGATGAAGAACGACGAGAGCGCATCGAGCCGGAAATGCGCCCCGAGCCAGGGCAGCCCGATCGGCAGCCATAGCGAATGGGTCATCTCGCGCGTCAGGAAGGAGACCAGCGCGACGACCAGTCCCAGCGAGGACAGCGCGAAGGCGCCGCCGTAGACGATCGCGCTCGCATAGCGGCGGCGCGAAAGCCCGATCGCCAGCAGGCTCAACGCCAGCATGGCCGCGTCCAAGCTCAAGAGCGCGGCGGGCCCGTTCAATTCCATGCGTATCCGCCCGCCCTGACGGGGCGCAGGCGCCGCGGGCTGCGCAGCGGATCGCGGAACGAGCGAAACATCGGAGGCCTCAAGCGAATCTGGCGAAGCGCTGGCATGCTAGAAACGCGGCAGGGGCTGGCGTCAAGTCGCGAATTGGCAGGCAGGCGGCGTTTTCGCGCGCGAATTGTCGCTCCCGGCCGTCGAAGACGTCATGCGCTGTGGAATATCTCCGTCATGCCCGCCCACCATTCGCCCGGCGCGCGGCTCTCGTACGGCTCCTGGCAGGGGTCGGTCAGGGCCCACCATTCGCGCGTCACCGGATCGGCCGCCATTTTCGCTGCGTCGGCGGCGAAGTCGTCGCCGTGGTATTCCCAATAGGCGAACAGCAAATGCTCGGGTTCGCGCAGGAAAATGCTGAAATTGCGGATGTTGCAGGCCGAGATCGTCGCCAGCACGCCCGGCCAGGCCGCCGCGTGCAGGCGCTTGTATTCCTCGGCCTTCTCCGGCCGCAGCCGATTGCACAGGCCCATGCGCTTCATTTCGTGCGCCCTCCCCTATTTGCTCGCGCCCAGCTCGTGCCGGCTGCCGTCGACGGTCAGGCGCTCGATCGCCTCCCAATCCCAGGCGATGCCGAGGCCCGGCGCGGGGCTGGCACGGCGTGGCCGTCGCGATGCGCATCGGCGCGCTGGTCAGGTCGTCGAGCTGCGGGAATGTATTCGAGCCAGCGCGAATTCGGCACCGCGCAGCAGAGCGCGACATGCAACTCCATCAGGAAATGCGGGCAGACCGCATGTTGAAGGCCTCCGCCATATGGGCGATCTTCAGCCAAGGCGTGATGCCGCCGATGCGCGCGACGTCGACCTGCACGATCGAGCAGGCGCCGCGCTGCAGATAATCGCGAAAATGCGAAAGCTGTAGAGGCTCTCGCCGACCGCGATCGGAATCGACGTGCCTGCGACAGCCGCGACATGCCCGCTCGAGATCGTCGGCCGGCATCGGCTCCTCGAACCAGGCGATGTCCAGCGGCTTCGTAATGGCGGGCGCGGCGGATCGCCTCGTCGACGGTGAAGGCCTGGTTGGCGTCGGTCATGATCTCCATCGTCGGCCCGACCGCCGCGCGCACGGCGGCCAGCCGCGCGACATCCTCGGCGACATGCGGGCGGCCGACCTTGATCTTGGAGCCGCCGAAGCCGGCGTCCTTGGCGCGCAGGGCGTCGTCGACCAGCGCCGCCGGCTCCAGATGCAGCCAGCCGCCTTCGGTCGTGTAGAGCGGGATGCGATCCTGCGCGCCGCCGGCCATGACATGCAGCGGCAGCCCGGCCTTGCGGCAGCGTAGGTCCCATAGCGCAGTGTCGATCGCGGCGAGCGCGAGGCGGTGATGGCGCCGACGGTTGTGGCGTGCGTGAGGAAATTCAGATCGCGCCAGATCTGCTCGACCTCGGCCGCGTCGCGCCCGATCAGAGCCGGCGCGAGAGTGCGCGCGATCAGCTCATCACCGACGGGCCGCCGGTGCCGATTGTGTAGCTGTAGCCGAGCCGCGGCGCCGTCCCTGTCGGCGATGCGGACGATCGGCGTTTCCTGACTGACGAAGGATTGGATCGCGTCGGTGCGCTTCACCTTCGGCTTCAGGTCAACCATGAGGATCTCGACACGCTCGATGGTCGCCATTTCGTCCTCCCATTCGCCGATAGCTTCAGTCGACAAAATATCTCTTGATGGCTGCCGATAAGGCTTTCCATAATGCCGGGCGCGCGTTCGAGGTGATAGTCGAGATTTCGGCCGCGCGTTCGGATCGCCGGCATCGAGCGCATCGACAATTGCACGGTGTTCGACCACGACGAGCGGCAGGCGGCCCTGCCCGGCGGCGAGCCGATGCACCCGATCCACCCGCGCCTTGGCGATCTCGATCGTGCTCCAGACGCCTTCAAGCCCGGCGGCGGTGCAGAAGGAGCGATGGAAATCCTCGTCGAGTTCATGGAACGACTCGAGATCGCCCTCCTCCAACGCCCGCTCCTGGCGCGAAAGAATCTGACGCGCCTTCGCGGCCCGGTCGGGCGACCAGGACGCGCCGGCGCGGCGCAGAACCGCGAGTTCGAGCGCCTTGCGGATGAAGTGGTTGCTGCGCACCGCGCTCAGCTTGATCGGAGCGACGAAGCTGCCCTTCTGCGGGAACACCTCGATCAGCCCGTCTTCGACGAGGCGGATGATCGCTGCGCGCACCGGCGTGCGCGAGACCCCGATCTGGCGGCAGATGCGGTTTTCGCTGATCGACGTGCCCGGGCGGCAGGCCCAGCGAGACGATCGCCTTCTTGAGCGCCTCATAGACCTGGTCGCCGACCTGCCGGCGGCGATCGAAGATGATCGTCAGCTGAGCAGCGCGTCGTCGTCGTCGTCGATTTCGACCGCGAAGGCTTCCGTCATCGGAAGCCTCCCCCGAGCGATTTTGGTTTCGCAGGAAAAACCGTGCATGGGGACTTGTATACTAGGGTTCTGTCGCCCACAAGAGGTTTGTCATCGACTGCGGGGCCGTCGCCGGTCAAGCGGTCCGGCGGAAACGACATTCGGGAGGACTCGATGCTTCGCACAATTCCGCAATGAAAACGATCGCCGCAGCGGCGTTGGCGCTGGCCGCCTTGAGCGCGCCCTCGCTCGGCGCCGACGCGACGAAAGTGGCGCTCGTACCGGGCGGTCCGCATCCCTATTTCGCCGCCTGGGAGAAGGCCGGGCAGGACGCCAAGAAGGACTTCAATCTGGGCGCGGCCGATTACCGCGTTCCGCAGAAATGGGAACTCGGCCTGCAGAACTCGCTGCTCGAGAGCCTGCTGAGCCAGGGCTATAACGCGTTCCTGGTTTTCCCCGGCGATCCCGTCGGCTCCAACAGCACCGTGCAGGAACTGACTGAAAACGGCGCGCCGGTCATCGCGACCGCCGGCTGTCTGAAGGAGCCGACCACGGCCCTCTTCTGCTTCGGCACCGACACCGGCAATTCCGCGTATCTGGGCACCAAAGAGCTGATCAAGGCGATGGGCGGCAAGGGCCGGATCGCGCATTTCACCGGCTTCCTGGTCGATCCCAATACGCAACTGCGCATCGACGCGGTCGAGAAGGCCGCCAAAGAGACCAACGGCGCTGTAACGGTCGTTCAGGTGATCGCCGACATCGACGCGCCCGAGCCCGCGGAAGAGAAGATCAACGCCTATCTCGCCGCCCACGCCGGCGACGTCGACGGCATCGTCACCACAGCCTGGGTGCCTGCCGTCGTCGCCGCCAACGCGTTGCGCAAGATCGGCGACAAGCGCATCAAGATGGTCGGCATCGACCACGACGAAGTCGTGCTGAAGGCGATCAAGGACGGCTATGTCAACGGCACGATGCTGCAGAACCCCTATGGCCAGGGCTATATCGGCTCCTACGCGCTCGACCGCATCCGACATGGCTGCAAGGTGAAGGCTGACGCGCCGTTCAAGACGATCGCGCTGACCAACCGCTTCATCGACTCCGGCACGGTCTACGCGGACAAGGACGCGGTCGACAATTACGTTGCCTCGATGCAGTCGATCACCAAGAAGATCTTCGCCGATTTCGAGAAGACCTATCTGACCTGCCCGTGACGGCAAGACCGGACGACGCGGCGCGCGCGGACTTCGCGCGCGCCGCCCTTCGTTGCCCCTGCGGGATCGGATCGGCATAGGCATTGACATGAATTCGCCCGCCCCGATGAAAACCCCGAACCTTCGCGCTTCGCTCGAGCGCGCGGGCGAGGGCGCTGCCTCGGCGCCGCTGGGCTCGATCGCGGCGCGCTGGCTGCTCACCAACGAATTCGGCCTGGTCGCGCTGATTCTCGTCTTCGGCGCCGTCTTCGCGCTCGGGACCCCTGGCTTCGGCTCGCCATTCAACCTCTTCACGCTCGGCCGCACGATGGCGATCGACATCATGATCGGTTTCTCGATGATGGTCGTGATCGTGACGGGCGGCCTCAACCTCTCGGTCGGCGCGATCGGCGTCTGTTCGGCGATGTTCCTGGGTTGGCTCAGCGAACGCGCCGGCCTGCCGCTGCCGCTCGCGCTGATCGGCGCGCTCGCGCTCGGCGCCGCCCTCGGGGCGATCAACGGCGTTCTGATCGTGCGCTCGGGCCTGCACAGTTTCGTCATCACGCTCGCGACGATGAGCGTTTTCTTCGGCGTGATGGTGTTCGTCGGCCACGCCCAGGCCTTCCGCAGCCTGCCGCCGGCGGTATCGGCCTTCGGCAAGGCGCGCTTTGTCGGCTATGTCTCGCCGCTGCTGCTTGTCAGCGTCGCGGTCGGGGCGATGCTCGCCGCGCTCTATCGACTGACGCCCCTCGGGCGCGAAATGCTCGCTGCGGGCGCGAAAGCGGCGGCGGCCGAGCTTTCGGGCGTGCGCGTCGGGCGCACCTTCGTCATCTGCCATGCGCTGTCCGGCGTGCTCGCCGGCGTCGCCGCGATCATGGTGGTCGCGCGCACCGGCGCCGCGATTCCCTCGATGGCCGGCGATCTCGGGCAGGACTGGCTGCTGCCGGCCTTTCTCGGGCCGGTGCTCGGCGGAACGCTGCTGGCGGGCGGACGCGTCTCGGTGCTCGGCTCGTTCCTCGGCGCGGTGATGGTCAGCGAACTGACCAACGGATTGCTGCAATATCGCGTCGGCGAATTCTGGGTGCAGACCTGGCTCGGGCTGCTGTTGCTGCTGGCGGTGCTGATGGATCTGGCGCGGCGCAAGTTCCTCGCCCGGCTCGGGAGCTTCGCGTGATGAACGCTTCGCTCGCCCGCTACGTGCGCACCGACTGGTTCGGCCCGCTCGCAATCATCGTGTTCGCCTCGATCGGCATCACGATCTTTGATCCCTCGTTCCTTTCGCCGTTCAACATCCAGATCCTGCTGCTCGCGGCGGCGGTCAACGCGGTCATCGCGATGTCGCAGATGATCATCATCGCGATCGGCCAGATGAATCTCGCGATCGGCGCGATCGGCGGGCTCAGCGCGATCTGCTTCGCCGGCCTGATGCAGGTCTGGGCCTTTCCGCCGTTGCTGGCCGCGGCCGCCGCGTTCGCGATCGGGATCGGCGCCGGCCTCATCAACGGCTTCCTGATCGCCCGCACCGGCATCTCCGCCTTCATCATCACGCTGGCCAGTCTTTCGATTTTCAAGGGCGCCGATCTCGGCATCACGCGGGCGCAGCCGTTCTACAACATCCCCGCGAGCGTGAAGGCGTTCGGCAACGCCACCATGTTCGGCCCGATTCCCTGGCTCGCGCTTCCGGCCGCGCTGGTCGTCTTCGGCATGTGGCGCCTGCTCAATCGGCAAAGGGTCGGGCGCTACATTCTCGCCGTGGGCGGCAATGCGAGCGCGGCGGAACTCTCCGGCGTCTCGATCGAGCGCACGATACTTTGGGCGCATGGCCTCTCCGGCCTGCTCGCGGCGCTGGCGGGCGTGATGCTGGTCGCGCGCCTGCAACTCGGTCAGCCCTCGATCGGCGACGACTGGCTGATCCTCTCCTTCGCCGCGCCCGTCATCGGCGGCGCGGCGCTTGCGGGCGGACATGTCAGCGTGTTCGGCACGTTCTTCGGGGTCGTGATCGTCGCCATCATCACGCAGGCGCTGGTGATCTTCCGCATCGATCCGTTCTTCGTGCAGGTCGTGCTCGGCCTGCTGATCCTCTGGGCGGTCGGCGTCAATCGCCTACGCGAGGTGAGGTTCCAGCGCGCCGCCGCGGGGGCGCGGACATGAGCCAGGTCTCCCTGGAGGCGCGCGGCATCCACAAGGCCTTCCCCGGCGTGCTCGCGCTGCAGGATGTCGCGATCACGATGCGCGGCGGCTCGATCCACGCGCTGCTCGGCGAGAACGGGGCGGGCAAGTCCACGCTGATCAAGATCATCACCGGCGTCCATCAACCCGACGAGGGCGGGCTCAGCCTCAACGGCGCGCCCGTGCGCTTCGCCGGCCCGCGCGACGCGATCGCGGCGGGCGTCGGCGTCGTGCACCAGGAGCGCAACCTCATTCCGCGCTTCTCCGTCGGCGAGAACATCCTGCTCGAGCGGCTGGAGGGCGGCTTTCTCAGCGGCATAGATTATGCCGCAGTTCACGCCGAAGCGCGCCGCTGGCTCGAAGTGCTCGAACTCGATCTCGACCCGCGCACGCCGGTCTCGCAGCTCAATGTCGCCAAGGTCCAGTTGGTCGAGATCGCCAAGGCGCTTTCGCTGCGCACGCGCGTGCTGCTGCTCGACGAGCCGACGGCGTCGCTGACGCCGCAGGAGACGCAGGTTCTGTTCCGCCTGCTGGCCAAATTGCGCGACGAAGGCGCCAGCATTCTGTTCGTCAGCCACAAGCTCGAGGAAGTGCAGGAAATTTGCGACGAGGTGACGGTGCTGCGCGACGGGCGCAACGCTTGCCCGAGCCGCTCGCTGGCGGGGTTGAAGCGGCAGGACCTCGTGCAATTGATGATCGGCCGCAACGAGCAGATCCCGGACTGGGCGCCGCGCGAACACGCGAGCGCGCCCGTCATGCTGGAGTTGCGGGGACTGTCCACCGAACTCGGCCATGCCGACCTGGATCTGAAGGTCCGCAAGGGCGAAATCGTCGGCCTTTACGGCCTCGTGGGCGCGGGGCGGACGGAACTCGCCAAATGCATCCTGGGCCGGCACGCGATCACGGGCGGCGAGATCGCAGTCGAGGGCCGGGACGAAAAGATCGACAGCGCCGCCGACGCGATCCACCGGCTCGGCATCGGTTATATCAGCGAGGACCGCAAGCAGGAGGGGCTGATCCTCGCCCATTCCGTGCTCGAAAACGCCGGCATCACGGTCTGGCGCAAACTGGCCAGTCGGCTCGGCTGGCTGCGCGACGAGACGATCCGGGCTCGCGTCGCGCCTGTCATCGCCGAACTCGAAGTGCGCACGCCCTCGCTGTCGCAGATTACGGCCAACCTGTCCGGCGGCAACCAGCAGAAGATCAGCGTCGCCAAATGGCTCGCCGCGGGCGTGCGCATTCTGATCGTCGACGAACCCTCGGTCGGGATCGACATCAAGACCAAGGCCTATATTCACGAATTGCTGCGCCGGCTCGCCGACGAAGGGACCGCGATCCTCCTGATCACCAGCGACATGCCGGAGATGATCACGCTAGCCGACCGTATCGTCGTGATGGCGGATTATCGCATCAAGGGCGAGATCGAGAACGACCGCAACTACGCCCCGATGGGCGAGGCGATCATGGGGCTCATCCACGCGCGCGAGACGGCCTGAGCCCGACCTCAGGCCTTGCGGAGCAGCGCCAGCAAATTGCGGTGCATCGTCTCGTTGCCGGCGCAGATCGATCCGGTCTCGAGAAAGTTCGGCTCGCCGTCGGCGTCGCTGACGAAGCCGCCGGCTTCGCGGATCAGCAGGGCGCCCGCCGCGATGTCCCAGGATTTCAGGCCGCGCTCCCAGAACGCATCGAGCCGCCCCGCCGCGACGAAGGCGAGATCGAGCGAGGCGCAGCCGAGGCGGCGGACATTGACCACCTCGGTCATGACGACGGCGAGTTCGGCCTTGAACTTGGGATGTTCGGCGGCCTTGCCCAGATGCGGCACGCCGCAGCCGATCAGCGCCTGTGACAATTCGGTGCGGCCGGCCACGCGCAGGCGCCGATTGTTGCCCCAGGCGCCCTGCCCCTTTTCCGCGACATACATCGAATCGTCGGCGGGATTGTAGACGAGCCCGGCGACGATCTGGCCCTCGCGCTCCAGCGCGATCGAGATCGCAAAGATCGGGATTGCGTGCAGGAAGTTCGTCGTCCCGTCGAGCG
This sequence comes from uncultured Pseudomonadota bacterium, assembly GCA_963809055.1. Classification (GTDB taxonomy): domain Bacteria; phylum Pseudomonadota; class Alphaproteobacteria; order Rhizobiales; family Beijerinckiaceae; genus Roseiarcus. The sequence goes on from CAWEID010000019.1 coordinate 46,049, forward strand.
GATCGATGTGCCAGGTGTGCGCCTTGTCGGTCCCCTCGACGCGCCCGCCTTCCTCCATCACGAAACTGTAGCCCGGGCGCGCCCTGGAAAGCTCCTCGAACAGCACCTTTTCCGCCCGCTGATCGGCCAAACTCACGAAATCGCCCGGGCCCTTGGAGGAAACCTGCAGGTTCTCGATCTCGCCGAAGTCGCGCTTCAGGCCGCGCCCGGCCTTGAGGGCGGCGGCGGACATGACGTTCATCAGGGCGGAGCGGATCATCGGGACTTCCCAGCGCAGTTTCGGGCGCGAGGCTTTACGGGAAGCGGGGCGGCGAGGCAAATCCGCGACGTCGCGCCGACTTCCGCCGGGCGCGCCCGTCTGTTAAAGCCGGCGCGTCGATTTCGGGATTTTCAACGACCCAAGGGAGGAATCATGTCGCGACCGCCGTTCCGCGCCGACCATGTCGGCAGCTTCCTGAGGCCCGCGCGACTGCGCGCCGCACGCGAGAAGTTCTTCGCCAATTCGCTCTCGGCGACGGAGTTGCGCGCCATCGAGGACGACTGCATCCGAGACGTGGTCAAGGCGCAGGAAAACGTCGGGCTGAAAGGCGTCACCGACGGCGAGTTCCGCCGCACCTATTTCCATATCGACTTCCTCGAGAAGCTGGACGGCGTAGAAACGCATTATGGCGAGTTCGTCGCGAAGTTCCGCAAGGACGACGGCTCGGAAGTCGGCTTCAAGCCGCCGACCATGCATGTCGAAGGCAAAATCAAGCACGCCGCGCCGATCCAGGGCGCCGATTTCGACTTCCTCAAGGGCGTGACCACGCGCACGCCGAAGGTCTGCATTCCCGCGCCCTCGATGCTGCATTTTCGCGGCGGGCGCGAGGCGATCAGTTCGAAGGTCTATCCCCGGATGGAGGATTTCTACGACGACCTGACCACCGCCTATCGCGACGAAGTCAACGATCTGGCGGCCCGAGGCTGCCGCTATCTCCAGCTCGACGACACCAACCTCGCCTATCTCTGCGATCCCGAGATCCGCGAGCGCACCAAGTCGCGCGGCGACGATCCCGACGCGCTGGTCCGGCTCTATTGCAAGCTGGTCAACAATTCGATCAAGGACCGCCCCAAGGACATGGTGATCTCCGTCCATCTGTGCCGCGGCAATTTCAAGAGCGCTTGGGTCGCGCAGGGCGGCTACGAGCCGGTCGCGGAAATCCTGCTCAACGAAATGAAGATAGACGGCTTCTTCCTCGAATACGACGACGAGCGCTCCGGCGATTTCGCCCCGCTGCGTTTCACCCCGAAAGGTCCGACCATTGTGCTCGGCCTGATGAGCTCCAAACACGCCGCCGCGGAGCCCAAGGACGAGGTCAAGCGCCGAATCGAGGAAGCCGCGCGCTATGTACCGCTCGAACAATGCGCGCTCAGCCACCAATGCGGTTTCTCCTCGACCGCGCACGGCAACGACCTGACCGAGGCCGACCAGTGGATCAAGCTCGCGCGCTGCGTCGAGGTCGCGACGGAGGTCTGGGGCGGGGTGTGAGGGCGAGCGCCCTCACGCGCGGGTCTCGCCGGGGCCGGGCATGGCGTTCACAGCGCCGCCTCGATGTCCCCCGCCAGGTCCTCCGGCGTCTCGGTCGGCGCGTAGCGCTTGACGACGCGCCCATGCTTGTCGATCAGAAATTTGGTGAAGTTCCATTTGATCGATTGCGTGCCCAGCAGGCCGGGCGCCTCCCTCTTCAACGCCTTGAACAGGGGATGCGCGCCCTCGCCGTTAACCTCGGTCTTGGCGAACATGGGAAAGCTGACGTCGTATTTCAGCGTGCAGAAATTCTTGATCTCGGCTTCGTCTCCGGGTTCCTGATGGCCGAACTGGTCGCAGGGGAAGCCGAGCACGACAAAGCCGCGGTCCCGGTAGCGCCGGTAGAGCGCCTCCAGCCCTACATATTGCGGCGTGAAACCGCATCGGCTCGCGACATTGACGACCAGGATCGTCTTGCCCGCGTAATCGCCGAGGCGCACCTTCTCGCCGTCGATGGTTTGCAACTCTGTTTCGGCCGGAATTGTCATCGCGTTCATCCTGAATTGCCAGACTTCGGCCTATTTTACCGCGCGAGGCCGCAAAGCGCGAGGACCCTGAAGCCTCACGCGAGGCGGCCATGGCGTCGCAGCACCAGCGCCACCGCGCCCATAAGCGAATCGTTGCCGGTGAAGCGCCCGATGATCGATCTTCACGCGCTGCGATTCCGGCACGTCCTGCCGCTTGATCAGCGTGTGCCGCTCATAGGAGGCCGTCAGCGGCTCCATGAAGCACGTCGCCCGGCGAACGCCGCCGCGGCCGCCGACAATGACAGGCCCGGATTGAGGATCGCGCCGATCATGCCGAGGCCGCGTCCGGCGACTCCCGCGGTGTCGGCGATCAGACGGCGCGCAGCCGACATCGCCGGCCCTCGCCAGCGCGACGAGTTCCTCGACTCGACGTCGCGACCGAACAGGCGGGAGGCGACGGCGAGAGCGGGACTGAGGCTCGCCGTCAATTCGAGGCAGCCGCGATTGCCGCAGCGGCAAAGGTCGCCGCTGCGGGTCGATCGTCATATGGCCGAATTCGCCGCCCGCGCCCGCGACGCCGGTCAGCACGCGTCCGCGGCTGACGATCGCGCCGCCGACGCCGAGTCGACGTGAAGAGAACGAAATCCTCGACAGCCGACCGCTGCGCCCCAGGTCATCTCGGCGATCGCGGCGCAGTTGCTCTCGTTGTCGGCGAAGATCGGGACGCTCGAGCGCGGGCTCGAAGACGTCGAGGATATTGACCCCCGCCCAGGTCGGCAACGATGCTCGCGCGCTGGACCCGTCCGTCCGGCGCGACGGGCCCGGAAAACGGCGATGCCGACGCCGAGCAGGCTGCGCAGGCGAAAGGCCGTGCGCGCTCGTAGACCTCCCGGATCGCGAGCCTGCGCCGCCTCGGTCGCAGCGCCGGGCGCATAGTCGCGGCCGAGCGGGATAGTTTTTTCGAAAATGACAGAATGCGAAACGTCCGCCGACCATCAGCCGCATCTCGTTCAGCGAGAGATGCAGGCCGACGCAGGTGCCGGCCTCGGGATTGAGCGCGAAGCTCGCCGCCGGCCGCCCGACGCCGCGCGACGGCCCTCGCGGCGGCTGCGGCCTCGACGATGACCCTGCGCGCGCTGCGCAATTCCGCGAGAGCGGTCGAAATCGTCGAGCGCGCGAGGCCGGTCGCGCGCGATAGTTCGCTGGCGGAGACGGCGCCGCGCTCGCTCAGCGACGCGCACGATTCGCGCCTCCGGCGGCGTCGGCATCGCCGTCGTCGAACAGCAACGACTTTGAGTTCGTCCTGTGCACAGACTGCTCCGCGCGTCGGCCATTGACAGCCTAATTCTTTCGAAATAGAAAAAATCAGCGCTGATACTAAACGACGCAAGCCGGAAGAAGCGCGGCGACAACAAGCCGCGCGAACGAACGGGAGGAAACGATGCCGATAAGGACGGCGGCGCTCGCCGGGGCCATGGCGGTCGCGGTCGCGGCCGCGGCGTACGCCGAGCCCAAGACCAACATGCTGCATCAATGGTCGGAGGGCTCGGACGCCGCGGCCATCGCCAAGCTCGGCGAGATGTTCACCGCCGCCGGCGGCAAATGGGAGCAGACCTCGATCGCCGGCCATACCGCCAACACGCTCGCCAAGCTGCGCGCCGACGTCGTCGCCGGCAACGCGCCGCCCGGCCGTGCAGCTGAAGGGGCCGGAAATCGCCGAATGGAACGCGACCGGCATGACCGCCAATCTCGACGACCTCGCCAAGAAGGAAGGCTGGGACAAGGTCGTGGCGCCGGAGCTGCTGCCGGTGATGAAGCCGACCGGCAACTGGGTCGCGGCGCCGATGAACATTCACCGCATCAACTGGCTCTGGGGCTCGACCAAGGCGATGGCCGAAGGCCGGCATCACCGAGATGCCGAAGACCTGGGCCGAGTTCAACGCCGACTGCGAAAAGGCGATCGCCGGCGAAGCTCATCTGCCTCGCGCATTTCAGCGCAGGACTGGACCGACGCGACGACGTTCGAGGTCGTCGTCTACGGCCAGGACATCGACCTCTTCCGCAAGGCCTTCGTCGAAGGCGACACCGAGGCGATGCGCTCGCCGAGCATGGTCAAGGCGTTCGAGCAGATGCGCCTGATGGTCTCCAAATACATGGACCCCGGCGATCGCCGGGCGCGACTACAACACCGCGACCGGCATGATCGCCAAGGGCCAGGCCGCCTTCATGATCATGGGCGACTGGCAGATCGGCATCTTCACCGCCGCCGGCAATGAAGGAGGGCGCCGACTACAAGTGCGCGCAGGCGCCGACCGACTGGGGCAAGCCCGGCTTCATCCTCAACTCGGACTCGGTCGTGTTCTTCAAGCAGAAGGACCCGGACTATATCGCGGGCCAGAAGCTGCTCGCGCATCTGATCCTGTCGCCGCAGTTCCAGACCATGTTCAATCAGGCCAAGGGCTCGATCCCGGCGCGCCTCGACGTCGACCTCTCGAAGGGCTTCAATCCCTGCCAGCAGCACGTCGCAGAAGGATCTGCAGGCCTCGATCGCGGACGGGAACGCTGGTGCGCTCGATGGCGCATAACATGACGATCCTGCAGAAATATCGCGGCGCGGTGATGGAGATGATCACCTCGTTCGTGAACAACCCGAAGATGACGCGCGAAGGACGCCGCCAACGCGATGGCCGACGCGGTCGAAGCGCAGAAGTAAGGCTGCACTCGGCGCCCGCGCTCCGGCTGCGGCGGCCGCAACCGTGGCCGAGTCGCTCGACAGGGCAGCTCCGAGCGACGGTCGGCTCATCCGCCATGCAAGGCCGAAGGCGTCGACACCGATCGTCGCACCGTCGCGGCTGCGCGCGAGCCGCTGGCGCGCGCTGGCTGGACGCCGCATCCTCGTGATCGCGCCCTCGCTGATCGCGAGCTTCGTCTACGTCTTCGTCTTCACCTTCTGGACGCTCTACATCTCGTTGTCGAACTCGACGCTGTTGCCGACCTATCAGTTCGTCGGCTTCAAGCCCTATTACGACTCTGTGGTCGAACCAGCGCTGGACGATCGCCTATCGCAACCTGCTTCTTCTTCAGCGTCTTCTATGTCGTCGCTGCGCGCTGGTCGTCGGGCCTCGCGCTCGCCATCGCGATCGACCAGCGGGTGCAGGGCGAAGTCGCTCTGGCGCACGATCTTCCTCTATCCGCTCGCCGTCTCGTTCGTCGTCACCGGCACGGTCTGGAGCTGGCTCTACAGCCCGAACGCCGGCATCGAGTATTTCGTGCGCGGCCTGGGCTGGACCGATTTCACCTTCCGCCTGACGACCAACCGCGACACCGCGATCTACGCGATCATCGCCACCGGCGTCTGGCAATCCTCCGGCTTCGCGATGGCGCTGTTCCTGGCCGGGCTGCGCTCCGTCGATCCCGATCTCGTCAAGGCCGCCGCAGATCGACGGCGCCAGCCGGCTTTCGCATCTATCGCAAGGTGATCCTGCCCTCGATCGCGCCGATCTTCATCGCCGTCGTGGTCGTGCTGCTGCAATTCGCGATCAAGACCTTCGACCTCGTCGTCGCGCTGACCAGCGGCGGGCCGGGCATCTCGACGACCTTTCCCGCCAATCTATGTCTATGACCTGATGTTCCAGCGCGGCCAGATCGCGATCGGCGCCGCGGCGGCGATCATGATGCTCGCCGCGCTCGCCGTCGTGCTCGTGCCTTATGCGCTGTGGACCGTCTGGCGAAGCCGCGGGAGGCGAGCGCCCGTGGTTGACATCGCCCTCGAACGCCGGCCGATCCGCGGCCGCGCGCGCGCGCCAATCGCCGCTATGTCGCGGCGCGCGTCGGCATCTACGCATTCCTGAGCTTGTTCGCGCTGATCTACCTGCTGCCGCTGTTCGTCGTCGTCGCCAATTCGTTCCGCGACCTGCCCGAGATCACCGCGCAACGGCCTGATCGCCATTCCCCGCAGCTTCTCGCTGAAGGCCTGGCCGCACGCCTGGTCGCATTTCTGCGTCGCGGGCACCTGCGAAGGCATCCAGCGCAATTTCTACAATTCCCTGATCATGACGATCCCGGCGACGATCGTCTCGACGCTGCTCGGCGCGATCAACGGCTACATGCTGTCGAAATGGCGCTTTCCGGGATCGGAGACGCTGTTCGCCTGCATGACGCTCGGGCGTCTTCATGCCCGGCCAGATCGCGCTGCTGCCCTGGGCCTATATCCTGGGCTCGCTGCATCTCTCCAATTCGGTCTATGGCCTGATTCTCGTCCACATGCGTCCAGGGCGTATCGTTCACGACTCTGTTCTGCCGCAACTACTACGTCAACATTCCCGACGACCTGATCAAGGCCGCGCGCATCGACGGCGCCGGCTTCTGGCGCATCTTCTTCAAGATCGTCCTGCCGCTCTCGCCGCCGATCCTGATCGTGACGGTGATCTGGCAGTTCACCGGCATCTGGAACGAATATCTGTTCGGCGTCGTCTTCACCGGCGGGCGCCAGCAGCCGATCACGGCGGCGCTGGTCGCGCTCGCGACGCGGCCAGATGAACGCGCGCGCCTATGACGTCGACGAGCGCCGCGGTTCTGATCGGCGCCCTGCCGCCCCTGCTGATCTATTTCTTCGGCGGCAAATATTTCGTGCGCGGGCTGACCCAGGGCGCGATCAAATGAAGGGCCTCGGCATGGCGACGCTGACCATCAACCGGCTGCGCAAGCGCTTCGGCGCGGTCGAAGTGCTGAAGGGCATCGATCTCGAGGCGAGGACCGGCGAGTTCGTCGCGCTCGTCGGCCCCTCCGGCTGCGGCAAGTCGACCTTGCTCGCGATGATCGCCGGGCTGGAGAGCGTGAGCGAGGGCGAGATCCGCATCGACGGGCGGCTCGTCAACTCCGTCGCGCCGAAGGACCGCGACATCGCGATGGTGTTCCAGTCCTACGCGCTCTATCCGACCATGACCGCGCGGCAGAACATCACCTTCGGCATGGAAAGCCGCGGCGTTCCGCGCGCCGAGCAGGACGCGGCGGTCAAGCGCGTCGCCGCGCTGCTGCAGATCGAGCCGCTGCTCGCACGCAAGCCCGGCCAGCTCTCCGGCGGCCAGCGCCAGCGCGTCGCGATGGGCCGCGCGCTGGTGCGCGATCCCAAACTGTTCCTGTTCGACGAGCCGCTCTCCAATCTCGACGCCAAACTGCGCGTCGACATGCGCACCGAGATCAAGAAGCTGCACCTCAGCGCGTCGGCAAGACGACGATCTACGTCACGCACGACCAGATCGAGGCGATGACGCTCGCCTCGCGCATCGCCGTCATGCATCAGGGCGAGATCCAGCAGTTCGACGAGCCGCAGGCCGTCTACGACCGGCCGGCGAACATGTTCGTCGCGGGCTTCATGGGCTCGCCGTCGATGAATTTCATTCCGGCGGAACTGACGAAGATCGGCGACGCGCCGGCGGTCCAGGTCGCGCTCGCACGACGGCGGGCTCGAGCGCACTGCCGCTGCGCTACGCGCCCGCGCGCCGTGCCCGCCGACGGCAAGGTCATCCTGGGCGTCCGGCCCGAGCACCTCTTCCGCTACGACGCCGAACTGAAAGCGCGCAAGACCCGCGCTCGCCTCGCTGACGGCGCCGGTCGAAGTCGTCGAGCCGACCGGGGCCGAAACCATCGCGCTGTTGAAGCTCGGCGAGCGCGACATCGTCGGCCGCTTCGATCCCGACGGCGCGCCGCGCCTGGGCGAAGCTGCTGCCGCTCGGGCATCGACATGGCGCACGCCTGTCTGTTCGATCCCGTCGACGCAAGTCGCTCATTCCGAGAGCCTCCGCTTGACCTTCGCCCGCTATCCGAGCCTCGCCGGCCGCACCGTCTTCGTCAGCGGCGGCGCGAGCGGCATCGGCGCCGACATCGTGCGCGCCTTCGCCGGTAACGGCGCGCGCGTCGCGTTCGTCGACCTCCAGCGGGAGGCTGGCGAGGCGCTCGTTCGCGAGATCATCGCTGACACGGCGACGACGCTCTGTTCATCGAGGGCGACGTCACCGACATCGAGTCCCTTGCGCGCGGCGATCGCGCAGACGCGCGCAGGCTTGGCCCGGTCGGCGTGCTCGTCAACAACGCCGCCAACGATCAGCGCCACGCCGTCGAGCGAGGTCAGCGTCGAATTCTGGGACCGCACGCAGAACGTCAATCTGCGCCATCATTTCTTCGCCGCGCAGGCCGTGCATCCGCAGATGCGCGAACTCGGCTCCGGCTCGATCATCAATCTGTCCTCGATCGCCTGGCGCGTCGGCGCCGGCGGAAATGCCGGCCTATGCTGCGGCGAAGGCCGCCGTCGCTCGGGCTGACGCGCGCGCTCGCCCGCGCCTTCGGCCCTGACAACATCCGCGTCAACGCGATCGAGCCCGGCGCTGTGATGACCGAGCGCCAGCGACAGCTCTGGTACAAGACGCGAGGAATCGGTCGATGCGATGGCGCAGCGGCAGGCGATCAAGACGACGCTGCTCGGCGAGGAGATCGCGCGCGCCGCGCTGTTCCTCGCCGCCGACGACAGCCGCATGATCACCAAGCAATCTCTCATCGTCGACGCGGGAATGAGATGAGCGCGCACAGCGAAACCGAGGCGCGCGGGCGCGCGTTCACATTCGGCCTCAATCCCTACGGCCTGACCTATCATCTGGGCTTGCAGGGCGCGGGCGGACCGCGCGCCAATCCGCACGGCGCCGGACTTCGAGGGCTTCATCGCGATCGCGTCCGAGCTCGGCGCCCGCGCGATCGAGATCTTCGATCCCTGGCTGCGCGCGCTCGAGCGACGCGGGCGCTCGCGCGCCTGCGCGAGCGGCTCGCCGAGCTCGAGATGGTTCCGATCGTCAGTTCGGGCCTGATGATGGGCCCGTTCGAGAGCGCGTTGCGCTCCGCGCACGCGCTTGGGCGCCAAGATCATCCGATTCGGGCTGACGACGGTGTTGTGCGGCGACCGGCATCACTGGGCGACGAATGGCGCGGAATTGGCGCTTGAGCGTCGGCAAGTCGCTGGCGCAATACGGTCCGCGCGCGGCGGACGACGGCTGCATGCTGGCGATCGAGAACCATCAGGACTTCGGCAGCGAGGAACTCGTCGCCTTCTGCGAGTCGACGCGCGGCATCGGAATCTGTCTCGACGCGGGCAATACATTCCCGGTCGCCGAGGCGCCGATGGACTTCTATCAGCGCGTCGCCCCCTACGTGCGCCACTCCATCTCAAGGATTACCGCGTCCAATTCACCGACGAGGGCTATCGGCTCGTGCGCTGCGCGATCGGCGACGGCGCCGTGCCCATGGCTGCGCTGCTCGACCTGCTGCGCTCGCATCACAAGGAGCTGACCGCAGTGCTGGAGCCGGGCGCGCTGGAGGCGCGGCATGTGCGCTTCCTGAGGCCGGAATGGTGGAACTTCTATCCAACCAAATCCGCCTCCGACCTCGCCGCGTGCCTCGCGGCCGCGCGCGTCAACCGCCTCGCCGACGACGCCGATTTCCGCACGCCCTGGGAGAAGGGCGAGGACGCCGCGATCGCCGAGTACGAACTCGCCATGATCCGCCGCAGCGCCGCCAACATGCGCGCGCTCGGCCTGAACGCCAATAAGGAGCGACGCATGACCAAGGAACTCGCCGGCAAGACGGCTTTCGTGACGGGATCCGGGCGCGGCCTCGGGCGCGTGATGGCCGAACGTCTGGCCGAACTCGGCGCCGACGTCGCGATCCACGACATCCATTGGACCGCGCCCGCCAAATATGGCGAGGCGGCCGATCTCGCCGTCGTGGCCAAGCGAAATCGAGCGCCACGGCGGCCGGGTCTGCGCGGTGAGCGGCAATATCGGCGACAAGGCCGCGGTCGCCGCGATGAAGAAGACCATCGACGAGAAGCTCGGCCCGGTGCACATCCTCGTCAATTGCGCGGGCGGCGACATCGGCGCCGCGGGCGGCAAGCCGAACCCCAACAACGCTCTCGACATCTCGTTCGAGGACATCAAGGTCCTCACCGAGAACAATCTGATCGGCACCATGCTGGTCTGCCAGGCCTTCGTGCCCGCCGATGAAGGCGGCGGGCTCGGGCTCGGTCGTCAATATCGCCTCGGTCGCCGCGCATATGGGCTGCAGCCCGGAGGTCGTCTATTCCACGCTGAAGGCGGGCGTCGTGCATTACACCCGCTGTCTCGCCAAGGAACTGATCGACGACGGCGTCCGCATCAACGCCGTCAGCCCCGGCCCCACCAAGACCGCGCGCTTCCAGGCGACGCGCATCGTCGACCCCAACCGCATGGACGCCAGCGCCAAGTCGCTGAATCGCTACGCCGAGCCCGCCGAGATCGCCGAAGCGGTGGCCTTCCTCGCGGGGCCGCGCGCGAAGTTCATCAACGGGCAGGTGATCCGGGTGGACGGAGGGCTGTCGTTGTTCGCGGGGTGAGGCGAGCGCACCGCAGCGCGCCGGCGACGATCCTCGAGGCCGGGCTTGTCCCGGCCTGATCGCGAGGGCGTGCGAAATCGGAGGGGGCGACGCCCCTCAGAACGGGATATCGTCGTCCAGATCGGCGCCGCCGCCGCCGCCGCCGACCAGCGCCGGGCGCCGTTCCGCAGGCGAGGAACGGCCGAAGCTGGGGGCGCGCTCTTCGCTGGCGGGGAAGCTTTCGCGGCCCTCGCCGGCGGCGCGCGAGTCGAGCAGCACGAGCTCGCCGCGGAAGCGCTGCAGCACGATCTCGGTGATGTATTTCTCGGCGCCGGACTGGTCCGTGTATTTGCGGGTCTGGATCTGGCCCTCGAGATAGACCTTGGTGCCCTTCTTGCAATATTGCTCGACCACGCGGCCGATATTCTCGTTGTAGACCACGACATTGTGCCACTCGGTGCGCTCGCGGCGCTCGCCGGTGTTCTTGTCCTTCCAGGTCTCCGAAGTCGCCAGGGTGAAGCTGACCGCGCGGTCGCCGGAATTGAGGTTGGCCACTTTCGGGTCCTTGCCGAGATTGCCGACCAGAATGACCTTGTTGACGCTGCCCGCCATGATGCTCTCCTAAAACGCGTGTTTTGCTCCCTCGCCGATCCTGGGAGGGAATTGCGGTGAGGAGAAGGCCCTCGTCCCGCCGTTCGGGGCGCCGTCTCCCGCGCGGCGGGAGAAGGAAACTCGCCGGCACAGTAAACCTCGCCCGGCGATGGCGCCGTCGCAATCCGCCGCCCGCCGCCACTTGTCCACAGCCGTCATTTGGCTGCGGCGGGTTTCGCACTACATAGTGAGGGGACCTTCCCTTCGTTCCTATTTTGTTCTAGCTGAGTGAAGCGCGCGGCGCAAGCCCCTCCACGCGATTCGCACGCAAAAACGTCAAAGGCCGCCATGGCGAGCGTGAAAACGATCAAGTCCTCCCGGCCCTCCCCGCCGGTCGAAAAGCTGTTCGACGGCCGCGCGATCGCCATTCGCGGCGCCCGCGAGCACAATCTGAAGAACGTCGACCTGACGATACCGCGCGACAGGCTCGTGGTGTTCACGGGCCTGTCCGGCTCGGGCAAGTCCTCGCTGGCGTTCGACACGATCTACGCCGAGGGTCAGCGGCGCTATGTCGAGTCGCTGTCCGCCTATGCGCGTCAGTTCCTCGAAATGATGCAAAAGCCGGACGTCGACCAGATCGACGGGCTGTCGCCGGCGATCGCGATCGAGCAGAAGACGACCTCGAAGAACCCGCGCTCGACTGTCGGCACGGTGACCGAGATCCACGACTACATGCGCCTATTGTGGGCTCGCGTCGGCATTCCCTATTCGCCCGCGACCGGCCTGCCGATCGAGAGCCAGACGATCAGCCAGATGGTCGACCGCGTGCTCGCGCTGCCCGAACGCACGCGGCTCTATCTGCTCGCGCCCGTCATCCGCGGCCGCAAGGGCGAGTACCGCAAGGAGATCGGCGAGTTCATGAAGCGAGGCTTCCAGCGCGTGAAGATCGACGGCGAATTCTATGAGATCGCCGACGCGCCCGCGCTCGACAAGAAGCTCAAGCACGACATCGAAGTCGTGGTCGACCGTCTGGTCGTGCGTCCCGACATGGCGAGCCGCCTGTCCGAAAGTTTCGAGACCGCGCTCGAACTGGCGGACGGCCTGGCGATCGTGGAGTTTGCGGATGCGCCGGCTCCGGGGCAGAAGCCGCAGCAGATCCTGTTCTCGTCCAAGTTCGCATGCCCCGTTTCCGGCTTCACGATTGCCGAGATCGAGCCGCGGCTGTTCTCGTTCAACAATCCGTTCGGCGCCTGCCCCGCCTGCGGCGGGCTCGGATCGCATCTGACGGTCGACGCCTCGCTGGTCGTGCCGGACCCGAAGCTGAGCCTGCGCAAAGGCGCTGTCGCGCCCTGGGCGAAGTCGAGTTCGCCCTATTATCTCCAGACCCTGGAATCGCTCGGACAGCACTACAAGTTCAGGCTGGACAAGCCTTGGAGCGAGCTGCCGTCAAAGGCGCGCGACGTCATTCTCCACGGCTCCGGCGCCGAGGAAATTCGCCTCTCCTACGACGACGGCATGCGCGCCTACGAGGTGCGCAAGCCGTTCGAGGGCGTGATCAACAATCTCGAACGGCGCTACAAGGAGACCGAGAGCGAGTGGTCGCGCGAGGAGATCGAGCGCTATATGACCGCGACGCCCTGCGAGGCCTGCAGCGGCTTTCGCCTGAAGCCCGAAGCGCTCGCGGTCAAGATCGACGGCAAGCATATCGGCGAGATCAGCACGCTTTCGGTCAAGGCGGCGATCCGTTGGGCGCGCGAATTGCCCGAGAAGCTCGACGCCAAGCGCAATGAGATCGCCAGCCGCATCCTGAAGGAAATCGGCGACCGCCTGACGTTCCTGAGCGACGTCGGGCTCGACTATCTCACCCTTTCGCGTTCTTCGGGCACCTTGTCCGGCGGCGAGAGCCAGCGCATCCGCCTGGCCTCGCAGATCGGCTCTGGCCTCACCGGCGTGCTCTATGTGCTCGACGAACCCTCGATCGGCCTGCATCAGCGCGACAACGCGCGCCTGCTCGATACGCTGCGACGGCTGCGCGAACTCGGCAATACCGTTATCGTCGTCGAGCACGACGAGGATGCGATACTGGCGGCCGATTTCGTCGTCGACATCGGCCCGGGCGCGGGCGTGCACGGCGGGCAGATCATCGCCAAGGGAACGCCGGATCAGATCAAGTCCAATCCGAATTCGCTCACCGGCCATTATCTCTCCGGCGAGCGCTTCGTGCCCATCCCCGCCAAGCGGCGCCAGGCGGTCGCGGGGCGCGAGCTGAAGATCGTCGGCGCGCGCGGCAACAATTTGAAGAACGTCACGGCGACGATCCCGCTCGGCCTCTTCACCTGCGTGACCGGCGTTTCCGGCGGCGGCAAGTCGACCCTGACGATCGACACGCTCTACAAATCGGTCGCGCGCCATCTCAACGGCGCCAGCGATCCGCCGGCGCCGCACGAGCGCATCGACGGGTTGCAGCATCTCGACAAGGTGATCGACATCGACCAGTCGCCGATCGGGCGCACGCCGCGCTCGAATCCGGCGACCTACACCGGCGCCTTCACTCCGATCCGCGAATGGTTCGCCGGTCTGCCCGAGGCGAAGGCGCGCGGCTATCAGGCCGGGCGCTTCTCGTTCAACGTCAAGGGCGGGCGCTGCGAGGCGTGCCAGGGCGATGGGCTGATCAAGATCGAGATGCACTTCCTGCCCGACGTCTACGTCACCTGCGACGTCTGCAAGGGCAAGCGCTACGATCGCGAAACCCTTGAAGTGCGCTATCGCGACCGTTCGATCGCCGACGTGCTCGACATGACCGTCGAGGAGGCCGCCGATCTCTTCAAGGCGGTGCCGTCGATCCGCGAGAAGATGGACACGCTGAAGCGCGTCGGGCTCGGCTATGTCAAAGTCGGCCAGCAGGCGACGACGCTCTCGGGCGGCGAGGCGCAGCGCGTCAAGCTCGCCAAGGAACTCGCGCGGCGCTCGACCGGCCGCACGCTCTACATCCTCGACGAGCCGACCACCGGGCTACATTTCCACGACGTCGCGCAATTGCTCGACGTGCTGCACGAACTGGTCGACCAGGGCAACACGATGGTGGTGATCGAGCACAATCTCGAAGTCGTGAAGACTGCCGACTGGATCATCGACATGGGCCCGGAGGGCGGCGACGGCGGCGGCGAAGTGGTCGCTACGGGAACTCCCGAAGATATCGTCAAACACCCGCGCAGCCACACCGGCGCCTATCTGAAGGAGGCGCTCGCGCGTCGGCCGGCGAAGAGGCGGAAGGCGGCGGCGGAGTGAACCCCTCCCGCTTGCAGGAGACGACAGCGCGACGCGACGGATGACGACCGGTCACAGAGCGCCGCGCTCCATGTGAAACGACCTCCACCCGCTCCTGGGCAAAGGGAGAGGGGCGATCGGACGCGTTGCGACGAGCCCTCTCTCCCCTTGCGAACGCCCTGGAAACCAAGAGCCCGGCGAACGCCTCTGCGAGCGCGCGGCCAGGAGGAATTGAAACTCAACTGCGAGGACCGCACGAGGTCTTGACAACATACCAACCGGTCGGTATCGATCCGCATGTCTCTTCAATCCGCCTCCGCCGCCAAACTGCTCGACGCCGCCGTGTCGGTCATCCGCCATCACGGCTACGCCGGGGCGAGCGTCGAGGAAATCTGCCGTGCGGCGGGCGTCTCCAAGGGCGCGTTCTTTCATAATTTCAAGTCGAAGGACGATCTCGCGCGTGCGGCGGCGGCGCATTTCGCGCGGCGCGCGGATGCGCTGTTCGACGATGCGCCGTTCATGAAGCTCGCGGACCCGCGCGCGCGCGTTCTCGGCTATCTCCGTTTCCGCAGGTCGATCCTGCACGGCGAAGCCGCCGATTATACCTGCCTGCTGGGCGCGATCGTCCAGGAGGCGCACGAGACGCATCCGGAACTGCGGGACGCCTGTGGTGGCCATATTTTCGACCACGCGAAACGTATCGAGGCCGATCTCGCCGGCGCCAAGGCGAGTTGCGCTCCGGACGCGGATTGGAGTCCGCAAAGCGTCGCAATTTTCACGCAGGCTGTGCTGCAAGGCGCATTCGTGCTCGCCAAGGCGAGCCAGCGGCCCGAGGTCGCCGCGGACTGTATCGATCATCTGATCGACTATGTCGAACGGCTGCTGCCCGAAAACGGCGCCGTCAAATCCGAAGGCAAGAGGCGCGCATGACGAAAGTCCCTCGCATAACGCCCTGTCTGTGGTTCAACTTCAATGCCGAAGAGGCGGTCGCGCATTATCTCTCCATCTTCGCCGATTCCCGGATGACCGCGCTTACGCGCTACGGCGAAAATCAGCCGGGTCCCGCCGGCGCCGTGATGACGGTCGAATTCGAGATCGAGGGACAAAGGTTCCTCGCCGTCAACGGCGGCCCGCAATTCCCCTTCACGCCGGCGATTTCGCTGATCGTCAATTGCAGCGATCAATTGGAAATCGACGTCTACTGGGAGCGTCTGTCGGAAGGCGGCGCCAAGGGCCGCTGCGGCTGGTTGACGGACCGCTTCGGCGTGTCCTGGCAAATCGTCCCGCGCGACGTCGCCAAATGGATGACGAGCGGCGACGCGATGCGAACCGAGCGCGTCATGAGGGCGGTCATGAAAATGGATAAGCTCGAAATCGCAGAGCTTCAAAAGGCCTACGAGCCAGATCAGGGAGACGTCCAATGAGCGAAACACGGGACTCCACCGGCAAGTTCGTCTGGTACGAATATATCGGCAACGATCTCCCGGCAGCGTCGGAATTCTATGCCAAGGTCGTGGGCTGGAACATCAAGGACGCGGGCATGGCGTCGTTTCCCTATATGATCGCATCGGCCGGCGATTACGGCGTCGCCGGTTTGACGACGATCCCTGACGACGCCAAGGCGATGGGCGCCCCGCCCTGCTGGACGGGATACATCTGGGTTCCCGACGTCGACGCCGCCCTGCCCAAGCTGAAGGCGGCGGGCGGCAAGCTGCACAAGGGCCCACAGGACATCCCCGGGATTGGCCGTTTTGCGCTGGTCTCGGACCCCTATGGCGCGATGTTCATGCTGTTCCGCGACGCCGGAGGCAATCCGCCGCCGCGGCCCGCCCTCGGCGCGCCAGGACTTGTTGGTTGGCGCGAACTCAGCGCTGGCGACGGCGCGGGCGCGTTTGCCTTCTATTCCGGCCAGTTCGGCTGGAAGAAGGAGAGCGAGTTCGACATGGGCGCGATGGGCGTCTATCATCTTTTCACGACCGGCGAGGAGTCCGGCGGCATGATGACCAAACCGCCGCAGGCGCCGGGGCCCTGCTGGCTGTATTATTTCAATGTCGGGGCGATCGACGCCGCCGCCGAGCGCATCGCGGCCAACGGCGGCAAGGTCGTCAACGGACCGCATCAAGTGCCGACCGGCTCGTGGATCGTCCAGGCCGTCGACCCGCAGGGCGCTATGTTCGCGCTGCTCGCGCCGGTCCGCTGACGAAAGCCGGGCTGCGCGAGAGGGCGCTCGTCGAGGCGACGCATCGCCTCGGCCTTGCGGGGCGCGGCTTGTCAGCGCCCCGCGCAAGCTGCATGCTGGCGGAAAATCAACCTCCTTGAGGATGCGGCATGAGCAAAGACATAAAGCCGCCGATCACGATCAGTTTCGTCAGTCAGAAAGGCGGCGTCGGCAAAAGCACCCTCGCGCGTCTGGCGGCGGTCGGCGCCGCGCATCGCGGCCATCGCACGCTGCTCGCCGATTTCGACCTGGAACAGCTTACCTGCGTCGAATGGAACGCGCTCCGGTTGAGGCATGAGGTCGAGCCCGACATCGACGCGCGCGCGTTCAAGAGTCTCAAGAAGCTGCGCAAGAGCGAGGAGCGCATCGACGTCATCGTCGCCGACACGCGCGGCCTGGCCGACACGCTGAGCCAGGAGATCGCCGAAGACAGCGATGTCGTGTTCCTGCCGACCGGCACTTCGGGCGACGATCTGCGTCCCACTCTCGCGCTGGCCCGCAAACTCGCCAGGCACGGGGCGGAAGGACGCCTCGTCCTCGTCCTCTCGAAGATCGGCCGCTCGGAAATCCAGCTCGCCCGGGCGATTGAGACGATCGAGGACTCGGGCTTCGAACTCCTGAGCGAACATTGGCCGCTGCGCGACGGCTTCCAGGCCGATCTCGACATCGGCCGCGCCGGCCGCGAAGCGCGCAACCCCTATCTGCGCGAAGCCGCCGAACGGATGGAAGCCGCGCTGTTCGCTCGCATGGCGAAGGCGAAGCCGCGATAGAAAGCCGCGGCGCCCGTTTCGCGAGCGCCGGGCCGGATCGCCGGGCCTGCCGAGCCCGACCCGAACTCGATTTCAGCCGACGATCTCGTTGCCCGCGAAGAACTGGGCGATTTCCTGCTTCGCGGTTTCGGGCGCGTCGGAGCCGTGCACCGAATTCTCGCCCATCGAAAGCGCGAAGTCCTTGCGGATCGTGCCAGCGGCGGCCTTTTCCGGATTGGTCGCGCCCATGGTTTCGCGGTAGCGCGCGATCGCGTTCTCGCCCTCCAGCACCTGAACGACGACCGGCTCCGACGTCATCATCTCCACCAACTCGCCAAAGAACGGGCGCTCCTTGTGTACGCCATAGAAGGTCTCGGCCTGCGGACGGGTCATGTGAATGCGCTTCTGGGCGACGATGCGCAGGCCGGCGGCCTCGATGCGCTGATTCACCGCGCCGGTGAGGTTGCGGCGGGTGACGTCCGGCTTCAGAATGGAGAACGTGCGTTCGAGGGCCATGAGCGCCTTCTTCAGTTGTGGAGGTTTCGCGGAAATGCGCGGCGCTTATAGCGACGGGCCGGGCGCCGACAAGGCGGCGGCGCGCAATGATCGAAATTGCCGGCCCGCACGGGCGCGACCCGCTCGAATTCGATGTCGTCGTGCGCGAGATCCGACGGGGCGACCCGGCACAAAGTCGCCGTGAAACGCGCCGCGCTCGCCCGCCTCGCCCCGGACGCCGCGCCGGAGGCCTTGGTCAGGGCCGCCTTCGCTTTTCTGCTCGAACGGGAGCCCAAGGAGGCGATCCTCGGCCGTTTCGACGTCGATGTGATCGCGCGGTACTTTCCCGAGTTCGAGCGGGAGCTACCGAATTATCTGAAGCCGGGGCCATGAGGGCCTGAGCGGCGTCGCCGCCGGGCGGAGGGCCGGAGCGCCGCGTCAAGCCCGGCCATGGTCGCGCTGGCGCCGCACTTGCACGCTGATAAAGTGTCGACGCAATCCTCGCGCGAGGCGCTGACATGGCGGATACGACGACCAGCCGGGCCTATATTTCCGGATTGCTGCAGAGCGTCGCCGAGCGCGGGCGCGCGCTGGTGCGCTCGCGCCGCGCCGAACCGCTCGGCGTCGAGCCGCTGCTCGCGCTGTCTCAAAAGCTGCTGAAGGGGCGCGGCGAAGCCTCGGGCGCGGCGACCGCGCGCGCGATCCTCGACGGCTACGCCGCGCTCTCCCCGACGGACAAGCGCGCGTTCCTGACCGGCGCCGCCGAGCGTTTCGGACCCGATCTGGAAGCGCTCGCCGCGGCCGCGCGCGCGTTCCTGCAGACGCCCGACGGCGCGGGGGCGGCGAAGCTGGCCGAGCGCGCCGAGCCGATCCGGCAGGAATGGATCCGCCGGCTCAATTACGCGCCGGGCGGCACGCTCGCTCTGGTGAGAATGCGCGAGGACCTCCTCGACGCGATGCGCGAGGGCGCGCCGCTCGAAGCCTTCGACCGCGATTTCCGGCATCTCTTCGCCTCCTGGTTCAACCGCGGTTTTCTGGTGTTGCGGCGGATCGACTGGACGACACCCGCCAACATCCTCGAAAAGATCATCCGCTACGAGGCCGTGCACGCGATCCACGATTGGGAGGACCTGCGCCGCCGGCTGGAGCCGCCGGACCGACGTCTCTACGCGTTCTTCCATCCGGCGCTCGGCGAGGAGCCGCTGATCTTCGTTGAAGTCGCGCTCACCGCGGCGATCCCGGACGCCATTCAACCCTTGCTCGCGCGCGAGCGCGCGCCGATCGCGCCCGGCGCCGCAACGACGGCGGTGTTCTACTCGATCTCGAACGCGCAGCGCGGGCTCAGCGGCGTCAGCTTCGGCAATTTCCTGATCAAGCAGGTCGTCGAGGACCTGAAGCGGGAATGGCCGCGCCTGCAAAACTTCGTGACGCTATCGCCCGTCCCCGGCTTTGGAGCGTGGCTGAAGCGCGAACGCGCGAACGCAGAGTCCACGCTGATCAGCGCGGAAATGCGCCGCGCGCTCGCCCTGACCGATCATCCCGGCTGGGCTTCGAAAGCCGGCGCGCACGAGACGGTCGACCGCGCGCTCAACCTGCTCGCCGCAAATTATTTCCTGCACGCGCGCGGCGCCTCGGACCGCCCGCTCGATCCGGTCGCGCGCTTCCACCTCGGCAACGGCGCGCGGCTCGAACGCATCAACCCGCGCGGCGATCTCTCCGAGACGCGGCCTCAAGCAATCGCTCGGATTGATGGTCAATTATCTCTACGACCTCGATCACATCGAGCAGAACCACGAAGCCTACGCCAATCGCGGCGAGATCGCGGCGGCGCCTGCGATCAAGAAGCTCGCGCCCGCGGCGGGCGCGAGGACGGCCGTCAAGGCCGCGCCGGCGAAGGCGCCTAAAGGGTAGCGCCGGCCCCTGGCGGGGCGTCAGGGGCCTGGGAGCCGAGCAATTCGCAAGACTGCGGGCGAAGTGTCCTTTGATCGCTCCCCCTCGCACGTTGCCAGCTCCACGCGCGAGCGCTCCCTTTTCAACGTTTTACCTCTGTTCAATCCTCCCTCCGGCGGTTAAGTTGCCGACCGAAGGCGCCGCGATGGTCGCGAACGCCGAACGACGCGCGCGAGACACGCAAATGACGGCATCGACCTGGAAGGGCGGCAACGGCGTTTGGACGAATGCGAACAAATGGACGAACGGCGCGCCCAATGGCGGCCAGGACGATGCGATCCTCGCCTCGGCCTCGACGCCCTACACGGTCACCAGCACCGGCGACGTCCAACTCGGCCTGCTCGAGATCGGCGACGACGCGACGGTTGCGCTCGCGAGCAATTATATGATGGTGGACTCCACCGCTCCCAAACAAGACGACTCGCTGGTCGAAAATCTGGGAACGCTGGTCGTCGGGGCGGCGGCCTCCCTCGATCTCGGCGGATCCGCGGCGTCCGACTATGCATCGATCGAAGGCAGAGGCACGATCAAGGTTCAGAGCTCGCCTTTGCAACAAGGCGTGCTCGCGTTGAACGCGGCCACCACCAACTTGTTCGACGGAACCATCGCGCTCGCGGGCGGCGTGATCGAAGCCACGCAGTCCAGCGCGCAGACGCTCGACGATGTAAGCGGAACGATCCGCGGCTATGGCGAGATCTACAGTTCGGTAAGCGGATCCAAATTCACCGTCGAGATCGGCGTCCGCGGCGAGATCCTCGCTGCCGGCGCAGCGGGCCAGACCCTGGTGATCGACGTGGGAACGGAGCTCGCCAACGCGGGCCTGATCGAAAGCGACGGGGCCGGTGGACTCGAGATCGAGGGCGAGTTGGCTCAATTGGGCTCCGTGGTCGCCGCCGTCGGCGCGATCACCTTGCTCAATTCCGAGGATTTCAATGATGGGACGACAACCATCGATGGCGGCGCTTCATTGGTCCTAGACAACAGCGAGATCGTCGGCGACGACAGCATCGCGATCGCCGCCGGCGGCCTCTTGACGAACCACGCGGGCGACACCGGAACGGTCGGCTCCAACGGCTACCCCTTCAGCGGCGACACGTTAGACGGCATCGTCGAAAATTCGGGCGAGATCGCCGTGGCGGCCGGCTCCGTTCTGAACCTTGCCGGCTATGTCGAGAACTCCGGCGCCGGCTCGCTCGTCATCAATGGCGGCTCCACGCTAGAAATTTTCGGGTCAGCGGAAATCGACGGCGGGTCGGTCGTGCTGGGGAAATCGAAGACGAGCGAAACTGAAATCGTCGCCAACGGCGCCGCCGCCACTTTCAAGAACGACGCGACGATCTCCGGCGCCGGCGCGATCGGCGACGGATGGCTCTGGCTCGACAACGGCCCGAGCGGCGTGATCGACGCCACCGGAGTCATTTCGATATCCGGCGACAGTTCGGCCGTCACCAGCAAGGCGGATCCCGTCAACTACAACGGCGGCCTGATCGAGAGCACCGGCTCCGGCGAGCTGTTTCTGTTTGGCGGGATCGAGAACGCCGGCGTGATCGACGCCGCCGGCGGCTTCCTCCAATTCGACGACGCCCTCGATACGTCCGGCAATGGTTTGGTCGAGGCGACCGGTGAGGGCGCCGATATCAGCCTGGCCTTCGGCTCCGCCATCGAGGGCAACGGCGATGTGCGGATCGCTCAGGGCGCCCAAGTGTCGACCAGCGGCGGCGACACCGGCGCCAACGCCGACACGATCGAGGGAACCGTTCACGACTACGGCGCGATCAATATCACCGAGAATTCGCAGCTGATCGGCGATGGGGTATGGCAGGATAACGGTTCGATCAACCTCGGAAATTCCGGCGGGGCGGGGCAATTGTTGATTGCCGACTCGCAGTCGTTGTATCTCGCCGGAACCGGCATTGTCGACCTCGCCCATTACAAGGATTCGATTACAGATCAAAACGGCGATACCGGCACGCTGATACTCGGCGGCGTCACGCTCATCGGCGCCGGAACGATCGGCGACAGCGGCATGAGCGTCGAATTCCTGGGCGGCTCGACCGTCGACGCCACGGGTAGCCTCACGATCGACGCGAAGACCAAGACCAACGACGCCAATTTGGTCAATGCGGGCACGCTCGAGGCGACGGGCGGCGGGCAGCTCACGTTCGAGGCGGGGATTGCGAATTACGGCTCGATCCTGGTCGGCGCCGGCAGCACGCTCTACACCGGATATGATGTGACCGGCGAAGGTCTGATCAAGATCGGCGCGCACGCCACGGCCACCTTCGAGAGCCAGCTTGACGACGATATTTCGTTTACGTCGCCCGCCGGAGGCGAGCTCGTCCTCGCCGATCCCAAGCAGTTCTCCGGCGACATCTCGGGCTTCGCCGCCGGCGACAGCATCGAGTTGAAGGGCGTCACATTGACCCCGTCGGCCACAGTCGGCGTGACGGCGAACGCCACGTCGGCGACGCTCTCGCTGCAAACCAGTGCGGGCGCGCTCGACTTCATCTTCCACGGCAATTACGTCGGCGACACCTCGAACTGGTCGGCGGCGAACACGAACGGCAACATCTTGATCACGCTATAGGGCGATCGCGCGTGCGCGTGACGGCGTCCGTCGAGCCGAGCGCCTCGCCTTTTCAGCGAATGGCGGCATCGCGTCGAGGCTGGATCGCTTCGAGCGCTCGCGATGACCATCCGCGTATCGATCAAAGCAATTCCGTCGCTACTGCGACCGATCCAACTGGAACCCGAAATCCCCGTCCACCCACGTATCCTTGTCGCGTACGATCGCCTGCACCGGCAGCGCCGCCGAGGCGACCTTCACGCCGGGCGTCTTCTTGACCGCCGTGCCGATCGCCATGAATTCGACCAATCCATTGCTGATCTCGGCGATATAGGTCTTCACCCCGACGACCTCCTCGGCGCCGAGTTGGTCGGCTTCGCTCTTGAGCCGGTCGATAGCGATCTCGCGCGCGTCGTGAATGAGACGGGTCAGTTCGCTGACCTCGCCGCGCGTGAACGACTTGAACGCCGCCAGTAAGCCGCCGGTGACGCCGAGCGAATAGATCGACGTCGACATCAGCAATTTGAGGGGGGCGTAGCCGAGGCTCGTCATCGCCCACAGCTCTTCTCCGGTGAGGTCGCTGGTGACCGGACTGGAGATCGCTGAGGACGGCAGCGCGCCGTTGAACGCCGCCGTGCCCGACATCATCATCTCATGCGTGCCGGCCCAAGGCTGGATGATCGTGCGAATGCCGACGATCGAATTCGCCCTGTCCTGACGCGCCTGCGCGACGACGCGGTCGAGCGCCGCGTGGCGCGTATGGTTGAAGACGTCGCTGAACTCCCGGATTTCGCCGCGCGCGAGCGTCTTGAGCGAGCCCAGCAATCCGCCGCCGACGCCCATGGAATAGGCGATGTTGCCGAACACATGCTGGATCGGCTCGTAGCCGGCGTCCATGTGACAAAACAATTCCTGCGCGTCGCCCGCGCTGGTGAACAGGCCCTGCGAAGAACCCGTCGCATGCACGCAGGAGCCGACGAACAGGAATTCCGTGTTGCCGCTGAACGCGCGCAATTCGCCGGTGACGCCCGCGACGCCCGAAGCGCCCTCGCGCTGGGCCTCCTCGGTCATCCGCAAGAACGCATTGGCGCGTCCCTCATGTATCGCCTCGGTGACCTGCGGCACCTCGCCGCCCAGCACGTTGCTGATGCCGGCGCCGAGCGAGCCGAGGAAGCCCATCGAATTGACGCTATTGCCGACGACGAGTTCGCCCGCGCGATATTGTTTCAGCGCGAGGCAATAGATTTCGTTGCCGGAAAGTCCCGTGACTTTGGCCATCGCGATCGCCTTTCCCTTGGGTGGCCGCCGGCGCCGCAGCGCGGCGGGAGCGTCAATCGGGCAGAACGGACAAATACGCTTGCAGGGTTTGACGGGTCATCTGTTCGAGCGAGAAATGCTGCTCGACATGCATGCGCGCGCGCCGCGCCAGAGCGTCGCGTGCGGTGGCGCCGAGGCTGAGGGCCTCGAATAGCGCCTCTGCGAGCGCCTCGGAGTTGCCGGCCGGCGTGCGCCACCCCGTTCGCGCTTCGGCCGCGGTCTGCGGCGGCGCCAACACGGTCTCGGACACCGCGCCGATATCGGAGACGACGACCAGCGCGCCCATCGCCTGCGCCTCGACCGCCGTGCGCCCGAACGCCTCGGGCTGCGTCGACGGCGCCGCGACGACGCTGGCGGCGAGCAGAGCCGCCGGCATGTCGACGCAATGGCCGACGCGGGAAACGATCCCGGTCAACCCCAGTTTCTCGATCTGCGCGTCGAGTTCGTGCGCGTAATTGTCGCGCCCCTGCGGATCGCCGGCGAGGATGTAGCGGACGCCCTCGAGACCCCTCGCCTTCAACCGCGCCGCCGCTTCGATCAGGATCTTCTGGCCTTTCCAGGCGGTCAGACGCGCCGCGACCAGCACCACGCGCTCATGCGGTGCGACGCCCCAGTCCTCGCGCAGACGCGCGACCCTGGCGCGATCGACAGAGCCGGGCGCAAACATCTTCAGATCCGCGCCACGATAGATGACGCGCAAACGATCGCGAGCCCAGGGATAGAGCTTCGCGATCATATCGGCGGTATATTGCGAATTGGCGATCACGACTTCGCCGCGCGCCATGACGGAGTTGTAGCGCAGCTTGAGCGCGGAACGCCCGCTATAGGCGCCGTGATAAGTCGTCACGAACGGTTTCTGAGCGACCCGACAGGCGGCTAGGGCCACCCAGGCCGGCGCGCGCGAGCGCGCATGCACGATATCGACGCGCTCGGCGATCAGCACGCGCGCGAGCTTGCGCACGTTCAGCAGCATCGCCACCGGATTCTTCGTCGCGGCGGGGAATGGAATGAAGACGCCGCCGACCGCCTGCAATTCGCTGGCGAGCCGCCCGCCCTCGCAGGCGACCAGCGCGCGCGCCCCTGCCTCGACCAAAGCGGCGGCGACGTCGATCGTCGTGCGCTCGGCGCCGCCGGCGTCCAACCGCGGGATGATCTGCAGGACGGTGCGGCCGGCAAGGCTCGGCTCGGCGCGGCCAAAGGGGGCGAGCGAGCTATGGTTCACGTGCGCGCCCGCCAAAAGGACGCTGCGCGCGCATTGACGAACGCCCGCGGCTCGGCGAAGCCGTCACGGGGACTGCGTAGGCTCAAGTTTTCGGGCGCCTGCGAATCATGGGAGCGATTTGAGCGTGAACCAGGAAAATCCGCAATTTCTCGATATCGGATCGGGTAGCTCGGCTCGCCGTATCGCGTTTCGCCGCCGCGCGCCAGCGCGCCCGAAAGCGCCGGGCCTCGTCTGGCTCGGCGGCTTCAAATCCGACATGGACTCGACCAAGGCCTCGGCGCTCGATAAACATTGCCTGGAGCGCGACCGCTCCTATTTGCGCTTCGACTATTCCGGCCACGGCCTGTCCGGCGGCGATTTCGAGGCGGGCACGATTTCGCGCTGGCTCGAAGAAAGTCTCACGGTCTTTCGTTCGCAGACCGAAGGGCCGCAAATCCTGGTCGGCTCGTCGATGGGCGGCTATCTCGCGTTGTTGCTCGCGCGCGAACTCGCGAAGGCAGGCGAGACCGCCCGCATCGCGGGCATGGTCCTGATTGCCCCCGCCGTCGACTTCCCGGTCGCGCTGTTTTGGGAGCGCGCCAGCGAGGAGGCCCGGCGCGACATTCTGGAGAAAGGCGCCTGGCGGCGCCCCTCGGCCTATTCCCAGGAGCCCTATGTCTTCACGCGCGCGCTTGTCGAAGACGGCAGGCGCCATCTGCTCCTCGGCGGCCCAATCCGCAGCCATGGCCCGACCCGCATTCTGCAGGGGATGCAGGACGAGGACGTGCCCTACAGCCACGCCCTGAGGCTGATCGAACACATGCCCGCCGATGCGGTAACCCTCACCCTGGTGCGGGACGGCGACCACCGCCTCTCGCGCCCGCAGGACCTCGCGCTTCTGTTCGAAGCGGCCGAATTGGTGGCCGCGGGCGCCTGAAGCGGGCGACCGCTCGCGGGACCTTATTGCGGCGTCTTGTCGGGATCCGGATTGTCCGGGCTGGTCGCCGGCTTGGCGATTTTCTTGGGAAGTTTCTTGGCGGGCGCGGCCGGATCGGGCGCCGCGTCGGCGGGGATCGGCGCGGTGATCACCAACGGCGCCGACGCGTCGTTCGACGGCCCTGACCCGCCGTCGGTGCGACGCAGCGGCGGCGCCGAATTCTCCTGAACATTCGACGGCTTGGTGCTCTTCTTCGCTGGCTTGTCCACCGCCGCGGCAGAATTGGGCGCACCCTCGGGCTCGACGGGCGCGTGCGAGCGTCATCGGAGCCGACACCGGCGCCGGATGCGCCGCAGGCCGATGAGGCTTTTCCGGATTGTCCCGATCGTCCGAAGACTTTTGCGCTGTTCTTCGGCGGCTTCTGCGGGGATTGGGGCGAACTCGCGGACGCATCCGGCGTCGGCGATGTCGCCGGCGTCGACGGGTTGTTCGACGGCAAAGGCGAAGCCTCGCTGGGATGGCTCGGTTTTGCTGATTTGTCGGGGTCGATCGCCGGTTTGGCGGCTTTCTCCACCGGCTTTTTCGGAGCCGGCGTAGGATTTGCGTCAGAGGCCGCGGGCGTGGCCGATGGCAATGGAGCGGCGGCGTTGTCCGACGGCGGCGGGCTGAGGTCGAGCGGACGGCCGGGCTGCGTCGATTTGTCCGAGGCAGGCGCGGGTTTAGCGACCTTCTTTCGGGGTCGGGGTCGGGGTCGGTGAGGCCGGGGTAGGGGTCGGCATGGACTCCGAGGCGGCCGGCGTGGGCGACGCCGCGGGCGCCGACGCGGCGCCCGACGGGGATGGCGCAATGCCTGCGGGATGACTGGGAGTTGCGGCCTTT
Organism: uncultured Pseudomonadota bacterium; assembly: GCA_963809055.1. Classification (GTDB taxonomy): domain Bacteria; phylum Pseudomonadota; class Alphaproteobacteria; order Rhizobiales; family Beijerinckiaceae; genus Roseiarcus. The sequence continues at coordinate 72,648 of CAWEID010000019.1, forward strand.
TCCGAATCGGCCGCCGGTCTTGCCGCCTTTTCAACAGCTTTCTTCGGCGTCGGCATAGGCGTCGGCGCGATGTCGGACGCCGCCGGCGCCGAGCCGTCGTTTGACGGCGAGGGCGCAACTTCAGTCGGATGGCTCGGCGGCGCCGCCTTGTCAGAAGGAGCCGCCGGTTTGGCGACCTTCTTCGGGGTCGGGGTCGGGGTCGGGGTCGGGGTGGGGTCGGCATGGCCTCCGAGGCGGCCGGCGTGGGCGACGCCGCGGGCGCGGGCCCGTGGCTCGCAGGCGTCGGCGCAACGTCGTTGGGACCGCTGGGAATTGCCGACTTATCCGGATTGGCCGCCGGTTTGGCGACCTTCTTCGGGGTCGGGGTCGGGGTCGCGGTCGGGGTCGGAGTCGGGGTCGGCCTCGGCATGGCCTCCGAGGCGGCCGGCGTGGGCGACGCCGCCGGCGCGGGCCCGTGGTTCGCGGGCGTCGGCGCAACGTCGTGGGGACCGCTGGGAATTGCCGACTTATCCGGAGTGGCCGCCGGTTTGGCGACCTTCTTCGGGGCCGGGGTCGGGGTCGGGTGGTGGGGTCGGCATGGCCTCCGAGGCGGCCGGCGTGGGCGACGCGCGCGGGCGCGGGCCCATGGCTCGCAGGCGTCGGCGCAATGTCGCGGGGATGGCTCGGAATTGCCGATGTATCAGGAGTGACCGCCGGTTTGGCGATTTTCTTCGGGGTCGGAGTGGGGTCGGGCGGAGGGGATGGGCGTCAGGGCCGGGGTCGGCGGAGGCGCAGAAATTGCGCCAAAGGGGCTCGGGGAAGGAGAAACCGCGGGAACCGCCGGCGCTATCGCCGCAGCCGGCGGAGCCGCCATCTTTTCGGCCGGTGGTTTGGCGACCGCCGCAGGCGCAGCGATTGGCGTCGGCGCAGGCGTTGCGACCGACGCGGCCGGAGCCGCCGGCGCGGCGGCGTTCGGCAGGACTGGCGGGGTCAGGGCCGGATGACTCGGTTGCGCCGACTTGTCGGGAACAATCGGGGGAATGGCGGATTTCACCGCCGGCGCCTTGGCTGACGCCGGGGGCATGGGCATGGGGGTCACAACCGATGCGGCCGGAGCCGCCGGCGCGGTCGCCGCGTTCGGCAGGACTGGCTGCGTTACGGGGGGCTGGCTCGGCTGCGCCGCCTTTTCGGCGGACGGCTTGGCGATAGCCGCGGGCGCGGCGGCTGGAGGCGAGGGGGCGCGCGACAGCTGCGGCCGGCGTCGCCGGCGCCGGGACTTCCGGCCGGCTGGGCTGCGCCGATTTGTCCGGGGCGATCGGCGGAACCGCGGCCTTTTCGGCAGGCGGCTTGGCCGCCGACGCGGGCGTGGCGGCAGGCGCGGGGGCGGGCGTCGCGACTGTTGCCGCGGCGCGCCGGCGACCGGAGCGGCGCTCGCCGGGGGCGGCGGCGCGGGCGGCGGCTGCGGTTGGGGAGCTTCGGCCGGTCTCCACTCGATCGCCATCCGCTGCGCCTGATTGATCTGGTCGGGCGTCATCCGGGTTTCGATGAACTGGCGATCCGTAACGGCGTTCTGGTTGCCTCGCGCGGCCGACAGGTTGAACCACATGTGTGCGCGAACGAAGTCCTTGGGCACGCCATGGCCGGTGGCGTAGAGGACGCCGAGATTGTGCTGGGCGTTGGCGTCGCCCTGATCTGCGGCCTTGCCGCTCCAATTCAAGGCCTCGGCATAATCCTGCGGGACGCCCTGCCCGTCCATGTACAAGCCGCCGAGCTTGGCCTGCGCCTCGATCTGCCCCTGGTCCGCCGCTTTGCGATACCAGTTGACGGCCTCGACCCCGTTCTTGGGGGCGCCTTGGCCTTCGGCATACATATTGCCGAGCAAGTACTGCGCCTTTGCGTTGCCCTTATCCGCCAAAGGCCGCAAAATTTGCATTGCTTTTGCATAATCTTGTCGTTGATAGGCGGCAGCGCCATCCTCCAGCGGACCAGCAAATGCGACGCAGGCCATTGCAAATGACCCGGCCAACATAGCTGGTAGGAAAGCAAGCCGCATTCCGATCTCCACAAAGATTCCGCCGCGGCAGTGCCTACTAAATAACCGACCGCTTAACAATGCCGTGCGACGGCTGCCGGCTTTCAACTGTTGCGGCGGCGAGGCGCCCATCGCAGGAACCGCTCATGTTACTTCGGCGTCCAACGCTAATACGCAGAGGTGGTGTGCAAACTGTTCAGAACGTCGGCTCTCGCTTTTCCGCGTTTCGTGGCGCACAATCGGCGCTGGCGCTTGTACGGCGCAGCGCCTCCGGCGTCTTATCAAAGGGAAGGTCGTCCCACACGCAGATTTCGATCGAACTCCGTGGCGCCAGCCGCGCCCGGCCCCGACGCCGACACGCCTCATTTGTCGAAGGTCCAGCGAGAAAGACTCGGGTCGCGTGCGCAGGTCGACGCAATAGCGATTTCTCCGGGCGACATTCTGATCATTCTGTCCCGCTAATTGATCGATCTGAAGCCTTTGTGGCGGCTACTCCGCCCCAAAGCGATGCAACGCCGCTCCGTGCGTCCTTGAGCCAGGCCTCCGCCCGCTCGGTCTCCGGGAACAGCCGGCGCGTCAGCTTCCAGAACATCGGCGAGTGATTCATGTGCACGATATGGGCGACCTCATGCGCGGCGAGGTAATCGAGCACGAAGGGCGGCGCCAGGATCAGGCGCCAGGAAAAATTCAGCCCGCCGGTGGAGGAGCATGACCCCCATCGGCTCGCCGTGTCGCGCAGCGAGATGCGTCGCGGCGCAACGCCGAGCCGCATCGGCGTGACGAGCGACCGCGGCCTCAAGGTCGCGGCGCGCCTCGCGCTTGAGGAAATCGTTCACCCGGCGCGCGACATGCGGCTTGCGCCGCTGACGCAGATCAGCGGGCCTTCGCGCCCTGTCTCGATCCAGACGACGCCGCGCTCGTTCGGCCGGTGGACGATCGTGTGATCGACGCCGCGCAACGGGCGTGACCGCGCCATGGGCGAACGCCACGGGCTGGGGCAAACGCGCGAGCCGCGCGCCGATCCATGCGGCGTGGCGTTCGGCGAATTCGCGCGCGGACTTCAGCGAACTCCGTGCCGGCATGGTCAGCAGGACGTCGCGCGAGGCGGCGCGGACGCGCAGAGTAAAACGCCGCGAACTCGCCAGCCGCTTCAGAGCGACGCGATAAGTCTCGCCGTCATGCGCGACCTCGATATCCGCGACCGACGGCGTCGGGCGGTCGACGTTCAAACAGGCGCAGCATGCGTGATGATGCTAACCCGAAGGGCTTTGAGTCGCCAGAATTTTAAGGCCTCGCCCGTGTCAGGCCAGCGAAATATCGGGGCGCGGGGCCGGTTTTAGAAGGGTCGGCAGACCCGCGGCGACGTAGACCACGGCGTCGCAGGCCCCCGCGATTTGCTGGTTGGGCCGTCCCTGCCAGTCGCGGAAATCGCGCCCTAGAGCGAGTCTCGGGCACCACGCCGAGCCCGACCTCGTTCGAGACGAGGACGACCGGTCCGCCGACGCGGCCGATTTCGTTCAATTAATTCGAGATTTCGTGCGCCGGATCGCGGCCGGCGCACATGACATTGCTGAGCCAGAGCGTCACGCAATCGACGAGGATCGCGCGATCCGCGCGGCGCGTTCCGCCCGCAGGCGAGCCGGCAAGCTCGAGAGGCTCCTCCCGCGTCTCCCAGCCCGCGCCCCGATCGGCGCGATGGCGGGCGATCCGCGCCGCCATCTCCGCGTCGCCCGCCTCGGCGGTCGCAAGGAATAGCCTTCGGGTCCCGGCGCGCTCGGCGAGCGTTTGCGCATAGCGGCTTTTGCCCGAGCGCGCGCCGCCGAGCACGAGCACGGTGCGGCAGTCGAGCGGAAGCGGGCGACGGGCATGGCGGTTTTACGTCTCACGCCGCGCGGCCTGAGGCAACGCGCTTTCGTCCGCGCCGCGCGCGATGTTAAAAGGAGGGGATCGCCGGCATCAGGATTCCATGTCGATATTGCACGGCCCAATCTGCGGCATATGCAAGCGACTTCGGGGATCTCCTCGCGCGGCTTGCGCCGCGATGGCCGCCTTCCTGCTTCGCGGCCGCCGCCTGCGCGCAGGCGCCGTCCCCGTTCCAGCCGGCGGCGGCTCCGAAGCCGAAGATCGTGCGCCTGCTCGCCTATCCCGAATATTTCGACCGGCATGCGCTGGAGGAATTCGAGCGGGCGACCGGCTATGCCGTGGCCTACGACGCCTATGCTTCGCCGCACGAAATCGCGGAAAAATGGCGCGAAGGCCCCTATGACGTCGTGGTGCTGCCGGGGCCGGCGCTGGCCCGCCGCATCGCCGCCGGCGCGCTTGGTCAAGCTCGACAAGTCGCGCCTGCCGAATGCTCGCGCCGTACAGCCCGCGGTCAGCCGCCAAGCTGGCCGTCCTACGATCCCGGCGGCGCGCTATTCGCTCGCCTTCGGCTGGGCGCCGTTCGGGCTGCTCTTCGACGCCGACAAGGTCGCCGCCCGGCTCGGCGGCGCCGCCGACTCGTGGAGCAGCGCTGCTGATCCGCGCGATGTCGCGTAAGATGGCCGATTGCGGCGTCGTCTGCCGGACGCGCGCGACGCGCTATTCCTCGCGGCCTGGCGGCTGATGGGCGTCGATCCGGCGCGCGCGAACCTCGTCGACGTCAAGGCCGCCGCGGCGCCATGCTGGCGCGCGAGAAGCCCGCGATGCGCGCGCTTCGCGCGTTCGCGACGTCGTGAGTTCGCTCGCCCGCGGCGCGGCATTGCCTCAGCGCGGGAACGCCGGGCGAGGCGATGCGGCGACCAACCAGCGCAGCCTCAGGCCGGCGCAATGCCGCGACGTTCGCTTCGCCAACGCCAAGGAGGGCGATCCGCTCTTTGCTCGACGCTTACGCGATTCCGCGCGATGCGCCTCGCGCCGGATCAGGCCTATGCGCTATCGGACTTCCTGCTTCGCCCGGACAACGCCGCGCGCGAACGCGCAGGCCGCCGGCGTGGTCAGCGCCGAAGACGGCGGGCCGAGAGGACGCGCTGAAGCGGCTTTAGCCCGAAGGCGCCTTCGACGAGCACATCGCCGCCGCGATCGAAGCCGAATGGACGCAACTGCGCAACCCCAAATGAGACGCCGTCGCCCCCGCCAAGGCCGGAGCCCAACGCCATGAAAAGCCAGCGCCCCAAACATCCTAGTCGTCATGGCGGACCAACTGGCGCCCGCCTTCCTGCCGGCCTATGGCCACCCGCTCGTAAAAACGCCTGAGATCGACGCTCTCGCGCGCGACGGCGTCGTGTTCGAGAGCGCCTATTGCGCGAGCCCGCTGTGCTCGCCCTCGCGCGCTTCGTTCATGTCGGGGCTGTTGCCGTCGCGCACGCGCGTTTACGACAACGCCGCCGAATTCGCCGCGGATATCCCGACCTTCGCGCATCATCTGCGCGGGCTCGGCTACCGCACGGTGCTCTCCGGCAAGATGCACTTTTGCGGGCCCGATCAGCTGCACGGCTTCGAGGCGCGCCTGACCACCGACATCTATCCCGCCGATTTCGGCTGGACGCCGGATTGGGACCGCCCGCTGGAGCGGCCGAGACTGGTATCACAACATGAGTTCGGTGAGCGCAGGCCGGTCCCTGCGTGCGCACCAACCAGCTCGATTTCGACGACGAGGTCATCTTCGCGGCGGAGCGGGAGATTTACGACAAGGCGCGCGGCCTCGACACGCGCCCGCTGCTGCTGGTCGCCTCGCTGACCCATCCGCACGATCCCTTCGCGATCACGAAGCCATTCTGGGACCTCTATCGCGACGAAGACATCGACATGCCCGGCCCGGCGATCCCGCCCGACGCGCTCGACCCGCATTCGCGGCGCCTGCGCCATGTCTGCGCGATGGACGTCGGAGCCGGTGACGCCCGACGCAAATCCGCGCCGCGCGGCGCGCCTATTACGGCGAGATTTCCTATGTCGACCACAATGTCGGGCGCCTGATGCGCGCGCTTGAGGATTGCGGGCTGAGGGACAACACCATCGTGATCTTTCTCGGCGACCACGGCGAGATGCTCGGCGAGCGCGGCCTCTGGTACAAGATGAGCTTCTTCGAAGGCGCCGCGCGCGTGCCGCTGATCGTCAACGCGCCCGGCCGTTTCGCGCCGCGGCGCGTCGCCGCCAGCGTTTCGCTGCATCGACATCGCGCCGACGCTGATCGATCTCGCCGGCGGCGATTCCGCAGCGCTTCGCGCGATACGATCGACGGGCGCAGCCTGCTGCCGCATCTCGAGGGGCGCGAGGGACATGACGAGGCGATCGGCGAATATCTCGCCGAAGGCGCCGATCGCGCCGATCGTGATGATCCGGCGCGGCAACTACAAGTTCATCCACTCGCCCGCCGATCCCGATCAGCTCTACGATCTCGAGCCGCGATCCCGGCGGAGCGCAACAACCTGGCAGCGCAGCCCGAGGAGAAGCCGAACGCGTCGACGACTTCCGCCGCGAAGTCGCGCGCCGATGGGACCTCGCCGCGCTCGACGCCGAAGTGCGCGCGAGCCAGCGCCGCCGCCGGATCGTCGATGCGGCGCTGAACGCGGGAGAGCCGCGCGCCTGGGACTTCCAGCCGCTCCGCGACGCCTCGAAGCAATATGTCCGCCACACGATCCCGCTCGACGATCTCGAGGCGCATGGCGCGCTTTCCCCGCGTGCGAGGAAAACATGAATCCCGGGCCGTCGCAATCGGGCGGACGCCGGCGCGGCGCTGCGCTAAGGCGAGCGCGTCGTTCCAGGAGCTCTTCCCCATGTCGCAAGCGCAACGTCCGATGACCCCGTTCGAATGGGGGCTGTTGCTGCTGCTCTCGGTGCTCTGGGGCGGCTCGTTCTTCTTTGTCGGCGTCGCGGTCAAGGAACTGCCGCCGTTGACGATCGTCGCCGCGCGCGTCTCGATCGCGGCCGCGCTGCTCTGGGCTGACGGAGCCCGGCGACAGGCCTCTGCCCCCGTAAGCTCGCGCGCGCAAATCGGCCCGTTGCTTGTGCTGGGCTTGCTCAACAACGCGATCCCTTTCGTGCTGATCGTCTGGGGGCAGACGCATCTGGCGAGTGGGCTCGCCTCGATCCTCAACGCCTCGACGCCGGTGATCACGGTCGTCGCCGCGCATTTTCTGACCCGTGACGAACGCCTCGACGCGCGCAAATTGATCGGCGCGCTGTTCGGCCTGACCGGCGTCGCGGCGATGATCGGCCCGGACTTGACGTATGGCGATCAGGCAGGACGCTGCTCGCCGAACTTGCGGTCCTGGGCGCCGCGCTCTCCTATGCGCTGGCGAGCCTTTACGGACGGCGATTTCGCGCGGCGGGGCTTGCGCCCATCGACGTCGCGACTGGCCAGATGACCGCTTCGAGCCTGATGCTGGTCCCGCTCGCGCTGATCGTCGATCGTCCCTGGGCGCTGCCGATCGCCGAGCGCGCCGGTCATCGGCGCGGTGCTCGGCTCGCCGCGCTTTCGACCGCGCTCGCCTACATCGTCTATTTCCGCATCCTCGCCGGCGCGGGCGCGACCAATGTCGTGCTGGTCACGTTGCTCGCGCCCGCGACGTCGATCCTGCTCGGCGCCCTGCGGCTCGGCGAGCATCTGGCGCCGCGCCATTTCCTCGGCCTTGCCCTGATCGGCGCTGGCCTCGCGCTGATCGATGGCCGTCCGGTCGACGGGCTCGCGCGGCGCTTGGCGGCGATGGGTCGATAGAAATCGATTTCGATAAGCCGGCCCCAGCGCCAACGATGTCGTAATTACTCAATGATTTTGTTTTTTATCCGAAAAGCCTCGGCGTTATCCACAATTACCAAAACGTAAACGTGTTTTGTCCTGAACAACACCATTCAATTTGTGTGAATACGAAAATCAATACGTTCGAGTCGAATAATCTGAGGCAATGCTATTTACCACAACAACATTGCAAGTTCCCGTTTACCGTGAATTTTTACGCCCAGTTGAAGCGCGAAGCTCCATAAGGCGGGGGAAACGAACGACCTCATTTGGGACGCGGGAATGGAAAGCCGGAAATCAGAGGCGCATGGCTCCAGCGAGCTGTTCGAAATGCTGGCGTTGATGATGGTCGGGGCCTGTTTCTGGTTCATCGGCGCGGCGCTCGGACTGTTTGACCGGCTCGCGCATTTTGCCGCCGAGCATGATCTGATGAGTTTCGTGATGCTCAGCGGCTGCGTCGGAATGGGCGCGATCGCGGCAATGGTGAGAACCTCAACCCAGCTTCGGCGCGCGGTTCTGGCGCGCATGCAGGCCGAGGCGAACGCCGAGCGCTCCGCGCGCCACGACGCGCTGACCGGGCTGGCCAACCGGCGCCTGTTCAACGAATTGCTCGAAGCCAAGCTCGCGGCGCTTCAGCCGGGCGAATCCTTCGCCGTCATGCTGATCGACCTCGATCGCTTCAAGCCCATCAACGACATCCACGGCCATGCGGCTGGCAACGCGGTGCTCTGCGCGGTCGCCGAGCGTCTGCTCAAGGTCGCGCCGCGCGGGAGCGTCGTGTCGCGCCTGGGCGGCGACGAATTCGTAGTCCTGCTCAATTCGCCGACCGATGATGAGTCTCTGTCCAGGGTTGCGCAGCAGACGATCGACTCGTTGCGCCGGCGCATCGCCTGGAACCAGGGACACCTCGAGGTGGACGCAACCATCGGGCTCGCTCTCGCGACGCCCGAAATGACCGACCCCGAAGCGCTGCTGCACGCCGCCGATGTCGCGATGTACCAGGGCAAGCGCGAGGGACGCGGCAATTATCGCTTCTTCCATGCGGAGATGGACTTCGCGCTCAAGGCGCGCGCGCGGATGGAATTGGACCTGCGGGCGGCGATATCGGCGGGCGCGATCCAGCCGCATTATCAGCCGATCGTGACGCTTCCGGAGCGTCGCCTCGTCGGCTTCGAAGTTCTCGCGCGCTGGGATCACCACATCAAAGGCCCGATCGAGCCGCAGGAATTCATCCCGATCGCCGAAGAATGCGGGATGATTTCAGAACTCTTCTACCACGTGCTGCGAATTGCCTGCACAGAGGCGAGAGACTGGCCTGGCCATCTCCATCTCGCTCTCAACGTCTCGCCGCATCAATTGCAGGATCCGCGTATGCCGGAGAAGATTCTGGCCGTTCTGACGCAGACGCGCTTTCCCGCCAACCGGCTGGAAATCGAAATCACCGAAACCGCGCTCATCTGCGACATCGGCGCCGCGCGCGTCGCCCTGATGTCGTTGCAAAATCTGGGCGTGCGGATTGCGCTCGACGACTTCGGCACAGGCTATTCGACGCTCTATCACCTGAGCGAATTGAGATTCAACAAGCTCAAGATCGACAGAAGCTACGTCACCTCGCTGGAGCCGGGCAGCGAGCGCGCCAAGTTGGTTGACGCCATCATCCAGCTCGGCTCGAGCCTCAGCGTCCAGACGATCGCCGAAGGCATCGAGACCGACGCCAACCTGAATTGGCTGTCGGGTCAGGGCTGCACGTTCGGCCAGGGCTATCTGTTCGGCCGCGCTATGCCCAGGAGCGAAGCGGAGGCCTTCATATTGAGGGATGACGCGGACGTATCCATTCCCGTCGTCAAGGTCGCTCAGACCGTTCTCGAAGAGCGCAAGGTCACGCTGGTTCGCGCTCACGGTTGAAGCGACTGGCGTCCGCCCCGGCCCAACCTCCCAGCCGGGGCGGCTTTTCGCTTACGCCGCGCTGAGCTTGGGCTTCAACCAGCCGCGATTGACGATCACTTCCGCGATCTGAATCGCATTCAGCGCGGCGCCCTTGCGCAGATTGTCGGAAACGCACCAGAGATTGAGGCCGTTCTCGACCGTCGGGTCTTCGCGAATGCGCGAAATATAGGTCGCGTCTTCGCCCGCCGCCTCGTGCGGCGTGATATAGCCGCCGGGCTCGCGACGGTCGATGACCAGACAGCCGGGCGCCTCGCGCAGGATGTCGCGCGCTTCGTCGGCGCTGATCGGGTTCTCGAACTCGATATTGACCGCTTCCGAATGGCCGATGAACACGGGCACGCGCACGCAAGTGGCGGTGAGAAGGATCTTCGGATCGAGGATCTTCTTGGTCTCGGCGACCATCTTCCACTCTTCCTTGGTCGAGCCGTCGTCCATGAAGACGTCGATGTGCGGAATGACGTTGAAGGCGATGCGCTTGGGAAACTTCTTCGGCTCGACCGGATCGGAGACGAAGACCGCGCGGGTCTGCGAGAACAGTTCGTCCATCGCATCCTTGCCGGCGCCCGAAACGGATTGGTAGGTCGAGACCACGACGCGCTTGATCTTGGCCCGGTCGTGCAGCGGCTTCAGCGCGACGACGAGCTGCGCGGTCGAACAGTTCGGATTGGCGATGATATACTTCCTCGAAAAGCCCTTCGCGGCCTCGGCGTTGACCTCGGGCACAACCAGGGGCACGTCGGGGTCCATGCGCCACGCCGAGGAATTGTCGATCACGACGCAGCCTTTGGCGCCGATCTTGGGCGACCATTCCTTCGAGACCGCGCCGCCCGCCGACATGAGGCAGATATCGGTCTGCGAGAAGTCGTAATGGTCGAGCGCCTTGCACTTGAGCGTCTTGTCCCCGAACGAGACCTCCCGGCCGATCGAACTGGACGAGGCGAGCGCGACGACTTCCGAAACCGGGAAACGGCGTTCGGCGAGAATAGCGAGCATTTCGCGTCCGACATTGCCGGTGGCGCCGACCACCGCAACCCTAAAGCCTGACATTTCAGCAATCCTTGTTCTGGCGGTTTGTCCCCCACGCGCCCGGATCGGGCGGGTCCTGCCGCGCCCCGCCGGGGGAGGAACCGGAGCCGAGGCGCGCTTAAGCTTTCACGCCGCGATGCGTCGCGGCGCTGGCTTTTTTCGCCTGTTTCGTCACGCCGTACATCGGGCGGACCACTCCGTTCGCGGCGCGGAAAGCGCTGGGCGGCTTTCGAAAAACACGCCGGGCGCGCGATGTCAATGCCGGAGCCGGGCTCGAAAGCCTTCGGCGCGCCGCAAGGCTCGCGCGAGGTTAAGCCCCTTATTTGGGTTCACGATGTGTAATTTGCCTCGCCGAAGGAGATCGATTTGACGCTGGCGGCGGCCCCTGAAACGAACGCCGCAGGCGTCGAAACCCCGAAGCCCGCGACGCTCGCCGTCGTGAACGGCCTCGCTCTCGGCGACCTCGCGCCGGCCCGGTTTCCCAATCTGGCCGACGACTGCATCGGGCCCCTGCCCCAACTCGTCGCGCAAATCGATGCGCGGCAGACCGACGCGCGGATCGAGGTCTGGCGCGCCGCAAATTCCGGCTTCGATGCGCTGTTGCGGGAAGGCGCGCCGCCCGCTCAGGCGCTGCGTCGCCTGGCGCTGACCCATTGGACCGCCGGCAACCCGCGCCTGGCCAGTCTCATGCTCGCGACCGCGGCGGCGATCGCGCCCGAATTGTCGGAGATTTGGCTCGATCTCGGCTTCACTCTGCAGGCGATCGGCGCCAAGGGCGAAGCCCGGCTGGCGCTGGAGCGCGCACTGGCGCTGGATCCCTCGCCGGCGCGCGCCTGGCTCGGCCTGGCGGTCGTCTGCAACGAACTGGCCGACAAGCCCGGCGCCGAAGCCGCATTCGCCGCCGCGCTGGAGCGGGACGCCAAACTTTCCGAGGCCGCCTTCGGGCTCGGCCTGATTTGCTTCGAACAACGCCGATACGCCGAGGCGGCCGCACGGTTCCGAGCCGCGATCGGCGCGGGCTGCCGCAACGGGCTCGCGCATGTCGGCCTCGGCCAGTCGCTGTTCTTCCTCGGCGATTTCGCGGGCGCCGCGCGCGAGCTGGAATCGCAGATCGTCGCAGCGGACCCCACGCTGATCCAGCGTTACGCGCTCGCGCGCTATCTCGAGGCCGCGGTCGCCGCCGATATCGAAAACGCAGAGGCGGCCTATCTCCGAGCGGCCGCAGGCCATGCGGAAGATTTGCAGTCGCTGGCGAAATCGGCGTTCCAGATCCTGAGCGCCTATGGCCACCGCGAAGGCGCGCTGCGATTGGCGCGCGCCCGGCTCGCCGGCCAAACCCAAGACCCGGTGCAGCGCTATCTCGTCGACGCGGTCGCCGGAGAAAAGCTGGAGCGGGCGCCGCAGGATTATCTCATCGCCTACTTCGACCAATTCGCCGAAAGTTTCGACAAGCAGCTCGTCGAAGTTCTCGGCTATCGGGTCCCCCAGGAACTGATGTCGATGATCGCGACCCGCGCCGAAAGCCTGCCCAGGGCGGTCGACCTCGGCTGCGGAACGGGGCTCGCCGGCCCGCTGCTGCGCGGCGGGCGATTGCGCGTCGTCGGCGTCGACCTTTCGCCGCGGATGCTCGCCAAGGCTGCGCAGCGGCATACCTATGACGCGCTCGTCGAGGCGGACATGATGACGTTCCTGCGAGAGACGCAGGAGCGGTTCGACCTCGTCCTGGCCGCCGACGCTCTGGTTTATCTCGGCAATCTCGCCGGTTTCTTTCAAGCCGCGGCGCAGGCGACGCCGCCCGGCGCCATCCTGGCGTTCAACGTCGAGACCACGACGCGCGCGCCCTACCTGGTTCTGCCCTCCGGCAAATTCGCGCACGACCTTTCGGCGCTGCCGAGAATGGCGGCGCCGTGGTTCGAACTCGTCACGCATCGGCGCGCAATCCTGCGCAGCGAAGCCAACGGCAAGGTGGAAGGCGCGCTGGTGTTGATGCAGCGCCGCGAGGCGGCCGTGCTTGGCGCTATGCAGAGCGCCGCCGAGCCAGCCACTCTGGCCGCGTGAGCGCCATCAAGGTCAGATCCCGCCTTTGGCCGTCGGGCGCGAGGTAAGCCTCGCGCAGCACGCCGTCGCGGGTGAAGCCGAGCTTCTCGTAGGAGCGCTGCGCGCGCGCATTGTCCGCGAAGCAGTCGAGATAGAACCGATGGGCGGCGGTGTTGGCGAACGCCCAGTCGATCAGTAGCGCGAGAAACCGCGTGCCCAGTCCCTGTCCCGGCGGCTCGACCGCGATGCGCTTGAGGTAGAGATTGCCGTGGGTATCGTCGAGATCGCGCAGGATCGCGAAGGCGACCGGCGTCCCGGCGCGGTCGACGCAGAGGAAATAGGCGTAGCGCGGCGAGGCGAGCATCTCTTCGTGCTCCGCAAGCCCGGAGCGGCCGACAAAGGCCTCGAAACCGCGGCCCCGTTCCAGCCGCATGACGGCGGCTAGGTCTTCGGGGACGGCCCGGCGAAGGTTGAGTTGGTTGTCCAAAGCGACCGGTGAACTAAGCGCTTGAATTATTGATATATAATAATATCATAGCAGAACACTCATCATTTCACCGCCGATTTCACCCCGAATTGGCCAGCGAACTTCCGCAAAATCCTCCGGCGAAGATCGGGCAAGAGCGGGGACGAAGGATTAACACGAACCGAGCGCCGTGGAAGGCCTAGGGCGTCTGGTTGGGGCGGATCGGTCAGATCGCCACGGTGGGCAATCCGACGACGCCATCATCGCTCGGGCTGGCGACGGTTTCCCGCGTCATGTAGCGGGCGCGCTGGACAGCCCATTCGTCATTCTGTTCGAGCAGGATCGCGCCGACAGGACGGACGATGGCCCCGTCGTTGGGAAAGATGCCGACGACCTCGGTGCGGCGTTTGATTTCGCCGTTGAGACGTTCCGGGCCGTTGGTGGAGTGAAGCTTCGGCCAATGGTCGGGCGGGAGGCCATGTAGGCGAGCACGTCGGTCTCGGCCTCGTCCTTGAAGCCGGCGAGCTTCGGCAGTTTGAACCGCAACTGATCGGCGACCTTTCGCCATTGAAGTCCTGGCGGCCTCGGCGCTGTCCTGGGCGAAGGCGGCGGAGACGACGGCGGCTCTTGCCGGCATGGGCGAGCGCATTGCGCCAGAGCCCGTCGATTTCGACGGGCGTCGTTCGACGCCCTAGGGTATGAAGCCGGCAGCGTTGCCAGCTCGCGTTCATCAACTTGGCGACCGCCGCCTTGATTCCCTCATTGGCGTCGGAGACGACGAGCTTGACGCCGCGCAGACCGCGTCGCCTGAGCTTGCGCATCGCCTTGACGAGATCGTCGACCGAGCGCGTCGAGTCGCCGCGGACATAGGCCTCCTGTATCAACGCCTTCTGCGCCATGCGGCGCGGCTCCAGAAAGCTCGGGAAGAACGAGCCCCTTCGAAGTTTGGGGATACGCAGTTCGACCGTTCCGGCGCGCGTCTCCCAATCGCACTCGCGATAGCCGTTGCGATACTCCAACCGGTCGGGCGAACGTTCGCCGGGCATCACACCGGTCTTGGCTCCGGCCTCCATCTCCATCAGCCGATCGGCGGCGAAGGCGATCATGTCGCGCAACAAATCCGCGTTCGGGGGCCTTCTCGACCATCGCGCGAAGGTCCATTATCTGATCGGTCATTGACGGGTTCTTGGTGGCGTTGAGATTCGCAACCCGACCCTAACCGGAGAAACGCCAATGGCCGCCCTCGCGATTGGGGCATGCTCTGCTTCGGCCTACGGCCTACGCTCTGCACGTCCCCAATCGCGAATTACACCACACGTTGGGACACGACCTGCTTGACGTCCTCAAGCCGTTTTACCAACGCTGCTCGGGCCTTCCCAGGCTAACAGCAAAACTAACTCTCGTCCGAATATTCATTCGGCCTTGCGACCTGTAAATTCCGCATGCGCGGCCAACTGCGCGACTTCATTACCCGAAGCGATGCGACGGATGCCCTCTCTCAATACGCGCAGAAGGGGCCTTTCGATCCACAGGTGGACAGCAACAGCAAGCAGACAGCTTGCAAATAACGCTATAAACATCGCCCAGGCGTGCTGAGTGAAATCGAGCCACGGGAGTTTCACTGACATTGATCTCAACGTCTCGATTACGTTTACATGGAAAAGATACAGCGCGTATGAGGCGTCGCCGAGCAACAAAGCCCAGGCAGACTTTACCTTGAAGCCAACAGAGTGGAGCATTAGAGCAGACAAAATTATCGACGTGGTTACAACCACAGAAAGAGCAATGTTAGTGGAGTAAGACAAATCACTCAAATCAGTGAACGATAATATACAATATGCAACTAAAGATGTTGATGTTGTTATAAGCACAAATAATTTTGAAATATTTATAGAAATGGCTTTATGAATATGAACAAATACGCGCCAGATATAAAAAGCTCCAACACCAGCTATCAGGAACCACGTGTATGCATGGCCCCATAGCGCGATAACGTCGACAAGGGGTGCCGTTTTGAAGACTAGGAGAACGGCGCAGACAATTATCGGCGCAAAACGCCTACTAACCGACAACCCGCCCCAAAAAGCAATGTAGAAAAACATCTCGATATTTAGCGTCCATCCCACCCCGAGTACGGGCGGTTGCGTTTTCGGTAGGAAAGCAAAGCTAGCTACGAGATTGAAGAGCTGGTCCCGCCCGAACACCGATCCATATTGGGTCCCAAACCATCCGAACAGAGTGGTTGGCTTCGTAGCGATCATATGGGCCCAAACAGGCACCACGTAAAACGGGTTCGAAAACCCCCCGCCAGTCCAAAAAAGCACAAATACTGTCGCGATCCAGTAGAGGGGCACAATCCGAACTAGCCTCGCGGTCATAAACCCAATGGCGCTCTCGCGAGTAATGTGGGTCATTATGAATCCGGAAATAACGAAGAAAATAGGGACACCGAACAATTGCGTATGGACAGTGCCAGGAATCACAAAGGCCGTATGATAAAAAACTACGCTAAGCGCAGCCCAGCCACGAAGAGCCTGAATGTTTGAAATAACCTCGGTTCGCCGACCCACGTTCAGCAACTATGGCCTCCATCTGAAATCCAGATGGTGTTTGGTAATTTGCGGAACGTTGGCCGCCTAACAAGAAGTGCGAGTAACACGCAAAATCCTTCTATTTTATATGATGCTTCGACTGTGATCTTGATGTTTGACGGATCGACACCCAGCGTCATCGAACGTCGGCACTTCCTTGTAATTCAGAGCGGCGAAATGTTCGGTTTTCTTGACCTCATTCACGAGTGGATATGTGTGTTTTAGGAGCGCCCAAGCCGCAGGGTTGTCTTCATTGCGAAATTTCCGAGATCTTTCGAAGTCGCGCACCGCTTCTATTCGACGGCGAATGCGATTGGCGGTTGCGGGCTTTTCATTCCAAACTGGGTCCAGGGCCTTTTGTACCCACGTTTCATCTACAGCGGCGACCGGTATGCCGCCGAAGAAGGGGAAGGCGTAATTTCTCAGCGAGGTCAAAAGCTGCGCCGAGTTGTACTCGTTCGTCCGTTTTGCCGAAAACCGGTCGAAATAGTCATGGGCGCATTGCTCGAAAGTGATCGCCACCGCTTCCGCCTTCGCTTTTTCGATCCGGTCGCGTTCGTCTTGCGCCGCCTTCGCGTCGATAGGATCGATCCCGTCTCACAAGCTCACCCTAGCCTTCCGGGCGCGCTCCCCCGCTTCCTCAAGCGTCACAGCGTCCTCGGCCGAACCTAACCAGAACCATCTCTCCCGACGCTTCGCTTCGCGCCCAGGGCGTGTATCAGCGCGCTGGTATAGGGATACCCCCGAGCGAGCCGCCGGCTTCCCGGTTTTCTTACTGCCTGGGGCCACCTCGAGATAGAGCTCCTTTACATCATTGTATCGTCCAGGCTTGGTGAGCTTGGGAATTCCCTTAACGGTCAGCGCCATGATTTCATTCTCCATTTCTACCGACGAACTCGCGCCCCCTCCCAGCATACCGAATTCACCCCCGAATTGGCCGGCGAGCTTCCGCGAAATCTTCTCGCGAAGATCGGCGAACACCGAAGTCAAGTAAAGTTGAATTTATTGAAATCAAACGATGAATCGCATTTTTTGTACGACTTCAGCGGTGAGGTACAGGGACCTTCGGGGGCGTCCGAGTTCGTTTATCGCGACCAAAGCGACCATCGAAGCGAGGGAATGTAAACCCCAATTCGCCATTGCGCAGGTCGAGGCGATTGTCTATACCCCCGCCACTCGCGCTTCGGCCCCGGCCGCGGCCCGATGGATTTGGGCGCTTAGCTCAGCGGTAGAGCACTTCCTTGACATGGAAGGGGTCAGAGGTTCAATCCCTCTAGCGCCCACCATAAATATAAAATATTTTCAATGGGTTAGGGTGGGCTAGCGATCAATTCCGTCATTGAAGAATTCTCCTAGCAACCGCATAGCAACCAATCGGTAGATACGAACCCTTGGGCCGGCTTACGATAGGCGCTAGCGAAATCGACGCCGATTTGTGCCGCCTGAAGCTAATCGCAAATCTGTGAAATGCCCAACAATCGCTCGACAATCGGCGGTGTGCCCGAGTATCGCGGCTTAAGAGGATCGTTCGCGGCCGTTTGGTACCATCCACTCGCGTTAGGAAGCGCAAGCTGGACCGACTTCGACCACGACTTCGTCAGGAGGCCGTCGGATCGAGCCGCGGATGGCCGCGATTGTCGCGTGCCTTGCACACCGGCCGAAGTCCCTTTCGCCTAAATCAATTGGCAAGCGTCTAATCGATGTAGGCGACCAGGTTCGCGTAATCGGGCGCCCTGCTCCTGATGCGCTTCGACAAGCCGGCCTCCAATGCCAGCCCTCGGCGGCGAAGCCTTTGATACGTTCGCCTATGCATCCCTTGAGGCCGCTCCGGAAACGCTTCGGTAGGGCGCGCAGAGCCTCCCAACCGCAGGCGCAACTTACACGCCTGGTAATGCGGTCGAGCCTGAGCGCTCAACCGTTGGCTGGCGTAAAGGGGAGTTCCCAAGCAGGCCCGGCACACGTATCCGCCTAAGCCGCAGTACAGTTTAGCCACTCGTTTTTGGCAATGCGGGCAATGCAGCCAAGGTCGATCGCCGCCGAGGCGGAGCCTCGTCCACGAAACCCTGATCTGCTGGGGATCGCTACGGTCACGTAGAAATAGAATGATCAAGTAGCGCGCCGCCTGCAAGCGTGTGATGCGGGGCCATCTCAACGTCGGGCCAAGCCTGAGCCAGTCGTCGCCGAGAATGCGTCGGCGTCGAAGTTCGCGAACGTCCAGGCAGTCGTGAACCAGGCTTTCGACCGTAAGCCCCCGTGTGCGAGTGTTACGCATCACGAACGCAAAGTCCTGTCGAGGAAGGCGTACACGGCGCTCCTTACGGCGCGCAGATCGTTTCGCTTCTCGCTCGCGAGATATCCCTTTCGGACCAGGTCGCCGACCTCAGTTTCGCGTAACTCTATCGTGAGGCACCGGAGGTCCTTCCGACGTCTCGCGCGGTGTCGACGCATTCGCACGGCCGCAGCAGAAATCGACGGCTTCTCTTCAGCCGCAGATATACCTACATTTGCAATTGCAACAATCATTCGTGGCAACAGACAAAAACAGTTCCGATAGGGACGGTTTTCAACGTAAGTCTAACACCGATCTGCTTACAATACACCGCCTGAAACCCACGCCTGAAACCCGCGCAAGCGCCTTATTCGGCGCTGCATCTGACGATTTTCGATTGATAGGCCGGCGTGACCAGAGAACATCGCTGTCCGGTCGATTTCCAAGCGGCTGATACCCGGCGCATCGTCCCCCCGTCGACAGGCCGGAGTCGAGCCGCTGCCGACATTCGCTTCCGCCGTCTAAACGGGTAGGATTGGCCGAGGACGGAATTACCGCTTCCGCAGGAACAAGGAGGCATAGCCGACATTCCTTGAAGGCGGGCTCGCAACCGAATTCGACCTGGTGCGAGTCGCTCGCGCGTATCCAGCGCAAGGGAAGAAATGCGCCAGTTGCGGACCTAGAGCGCGTTCGGCTGAGTTCGATTCGGAAGGGGATTCCGGTTTGGATTTCGTTGTGCGAGTCTAGGGTCGGGCATGCGATGGAGGCGCGCCATGGCTCGGGCTTACAGCCAGGATTTGCGTGATCGCGTTATCAACGCCGCGTTTTCTGGCAAGTCGGCTCGTGGTTCGGCCGCTCATTATGGGGTTGGCGTGGCGACGGCGATTGTCTGGGTCCGCCGAGCGCGTGAAGCTGGGGATCGGACCGCGCGCAAGCAAGGGGGGACCAAGGGCTGCAAGCTCGATCCGTACCGAGAATTTCTACTGGGTCAGATCGACGGGACGCCGGACCTGACGATCAGCGAGTTGCTGGAGCGGTTGGCCGCAGACCACGGCGTGAAGGTCTCGCGTTCAACCCTGTGGTCGTTTCTCGACCGGTGCGGTCTGACGTTTAAAAAAAGACCGCGCACGCCAGCGAGCGGGATCGCCCCGACGTCGCCCAACGGCGGGAAGACTGGTTCGAAGGTCAACTCGA
This sequence comes from uncultured Pseudomonadota bacterium, assembly GCA_963809055.1. Lineage (GTDB taxonomy): Bacteria > Pseudomonadota > Alphaproteobacteria > Rhizobiales > Beijerinckiaceae > Roseiarcus. The sequence continues at coordinate 91,905 of CAWEID010000019.1, forward strand.
CCTCGATCCGGGAAAGCTCGTCTTCATCGACGAAACCTGGGTGAAGACCAATATGGCGCGACTTCGCGGACGCGCGCCCAAGGGCGAACGGCTTCGCGCCGGCATCCCTCACGGACATTGGAAGACGACGACGTTCATCGGCGCGTTGCGATTGAGCGGATTGACCGCGCCCATGGTGCTCGACGGACCCATCAATGGCGTCTGGTTCCAGGCCTACGTCGATCAGGTCCTGGTCCCGACGCTGTCACCGGGCGATGTCGTCATCATGGACAATCTGGGCAGTCACAAGAAGCCCGGTATTCGCGCCGCCATCGAAGCCGCTGGCGCGAGTTTGCTCTACCTTCCGCCCTACAGTCCCGACTTCAATCCCATCGAGAACGCCTTTTCGAAACTGAAGGCGCTTTTGAGAAAAGCCGCGGAGAGAACCATGGAGCGGCTTTGGGCCGCCATCGGCGAACTCCTCATACAGTTCACGCCGCGCCAATGCGTCAACTTCTTCGCCGCCGCCGGCTATGATCAGGATTGAGCCGAATCCGCTCTAGCAGGGAACCCAGTTGAACTGCTCGCGCCTAAATTATCGGCTTTGATGCGCTCGGCTTTTGAGCGTCGATATCTTCCCGCGCCGCAGTGGAAGCTTCTTTAGCCAGCCTGACCGCATGTGCGGCCGACACGCCCAAGGCGCGAAGGATCGCCGCTACGGTAACCTCGACCGCATCTGGCGCGCGGCCCGCTAGCGTCGGCCCGACGCGCAGTATGACGCCCGCGACCATCTCAGCGGCGATTTCGGGCGGGAGAACGGCTGCGGGATCGGCCGCAATATCCTCGAGAAGCCGCGCCCGGGCGGCGGCGGCAAAATCGGGCCGGCGCAACGTCGCTCGCGCCGCCATCGCGCCCCAAGTCCTGTCGCGCCTGCTCGTCTCCAGAAAGGCGGCGCAGCCATAGGCGACGCGGTGCAACGGGTCGGTCAGCGCAAGACGACGCGGTTGCAGCAGTTCGTCGAGATCCTGGGCGAACCGATCGGCGAGTTCGGTCCAGAGCGCGTCGACATCTTCGAAGTGCACGTAGAACGTGCCCTTGGCCACGCCGGCGGCGGCGACGATTTCATCGACCGGCACGCTCTCCGACCGGCTTAGCAAGGCCGTAGCTGCGGAAATTAGGCGTTCCCGAGTTCGGGCGCGTTTTTCGCGACCGATTTCGGCGCGGCGGGCGAGATCGACGGAAGCCATGAATCTGATCATAATTTCAGTTGACACGAAAGTCAAAGTGACTTTATAGTCATTTCGAGGAACGCTTAAAGGAGACGTTGGGTGCCTAGCCCCTTGTCGCTCTCGCGCCATGCGGTCGCCGTCATCGGCACCGGCCCGGTCGGGCTCATGACCGCCAATCTGCTCGGGGCCGCCGGCGTCGATGTCGTCGTGCTCGAGAAGAACCCGGGCCTCATCGGCCTGCCGCGCGCCATTGCCTACGATCCCGAAACCTTGCGCCTGTTCGACCAGATTGGCCTGCTCGCGGAATTGGAGACGGACCTCGTCAGCGACCCCAGAGTCGTCTATCTCAATGGAGGCGGCCGGCGGCTGATGGACATGAATCCGCCGCGCAGCCGGTTCGGCTATTCCCGCATCGGCACGTTCTACCAGCCCGAACTCGAGCGCGTGCTGCTCGAAGGCCTCAAGCGCCTCCCGAACGTCTCCGTCCGTTTCGGCGTGGAAGTCGCCGCGCTGCGGGAGACGGAGGAAGGTGTCGAACTCGCGCTTGCCAAGGACGAGGGGCGGGAAACCCTGAGCGCGCGCTTCGTCGTCGCCTGCGACGGTGGCGCCAGCCCAACCCGCACTGCGCTGGGCATCGCGATGACCGGCTCGACCTTCACCGAGCGTTGGCTGGTCATCGACGCCAAGATCCCCGGCCACGACGTCACCGACATCACGTTCTTCTGCGACCCGCGCCGGCCGGTGGTCCGCCTGCCAGCGGTCGGCGACCGCGTCCGGTTCGAATTCATGCAACGGCCCGGCGAGAGCGACGAGGCGCTGCTGTCGGAGGCGAAAATCCGCGAGCTGCTTGCGCCCTATGTCGATCCCGGGCGCGTCGAGATCGAGCGCAAGGTGGTCTATGCCTTTCACGCCCGCGTCGCCGAAACGTGGTCGCGCGGGCGCGTGTTTCTCGCCGGCGACGCCGCGCACATGATGCCGCCCTTCGCGGGCCAGGGCATGAACAGCGGGATGCGCGACGCCGGCAATCTCGCCTGGAAGCTCGCCGCCGTCATCGCCGGTCAGGCGACGCCCGAAATCCTCGACAGCTACGAGCGCGAGCGCGCGCCCTCCGTGCGCACGATGGTCAATCTGTCGCGCCGGCTGGGCGCCGTCATCATGCCGACGAAGGCGCCTGTCGCGCGGCTTCGCGACGCCGTGTTCAGCCTCGTCAATCTCTCTGGCGGCTTGCAGGCGTTCATTCGCCGGGGCGGCCTGTTGCCGGACCCGGAGATCGGCGTCAGCCGCCTCGCGCCGGGCAAGCATGATGGCGTCGTGGGCGCGATGCTGCCGCAACCGCTCGTGAATGGCGCGCCGCTTGACGGCCGCATCGGCGCCGGGCGCTGGTGTGCGCTGGGGGTCGGCGTCGATCCCGAGCGCGAGATGACCGCGCCCGATCGCGACCGGTTGCGCGCGCTGAACGCGACGTTCCTGCGTCTCGATCCGCCGGGCGGCCCCGGCCTTCGCGTGGACGACCCGGCGTTTCTCGCCTGGGCGCGCGCCAAGAAGCTGCGCGCGGCGCTCGTGCGCCCGGATCGTTTCATCGCCGAACGGATCGAGCGGGGTCGGCCGCTGCAAAGCCTCGCCGATTTTACCTGCCTCGGCGCACCCAGCGCGCCGGTCGCCGAGGAACTTATCGCCGGTTGAAGGAGGATTTCATGAACGCCGTCGCCCCGCGCGTGGTCGCGGAAAAGCTCCAGCACCACGTCATCTATGTCAACGATCTCGAAGAGTCGCTCAGCTTCTACACGAAGCTGTTCAATCTTCAGGTCTCCGCGCGCAACCATCCCGACAGCAGCGCGGCGATGCGGCTCGCCAATATGGAGATGCGCTTCTTCAGCTTCGGCCACTATCACCACGACATCTGTTTCGTGAAGCACGGCAAGCTGAAACAGGACAACGGATCGATGCTGAGCTTCGCGCTCGTCGCGCGAGGCGGCGCGACGTTCGATGCCCTCCGCGCGCGCGCGTCGCAGATGGGCGTCGCAATCCGCGAAGGCCGGCTCCTGAAATCCGCGAAATTCGCCGGCCGCGCCTTCTGGCTGCAAGACCCTAACAACCACGTCGTCGAAGTTCTGGAGGAGACAGCGTCGTGACCACAGCCTTCGTTCCCCCGAACGTCCTCCCCGAGGCCCTGCAGAAATTCGCGCCGATGCTGAAGCGCAAGTGGTTTCGCGAACTCGTCCTGCTGCCGCCGACCGTGACGCGCCGCCGCGTTTCCAACAAGACGGAAGACTACGGCGTCTTCCAGCCCGCCGACGTCGAGCGCATCGGGCAGGTTGCGATCTACGTTCAGGACATCGCGCGCTCGAAGGCGTTCTACGAGAGACTTGCGGGCCTCGCCGAGAGCCGGACCTGCGACCCGGAGCCGCATCCGCTGAAGCCCGGTTGGACCTTGCGCTGCTGCTACCTGAGCGCGCGCGGCCACGAGGAATGTCTGGTTCTTGTCGAAGAGCGGGACCCCGACGGCAAGGTCAGCGTGCCGACGGGCATGAGCTTCTTCCACACCGCCTTCGAACTTTCCGGCAACCGGCTCGAAGACGTGTTCAGTTTCGCGGAACAGGCGGCGGCGGAAAAGTTCAAGCGCAACTACGGCCCCGTTCGCCACAACAGCGAGCCGCCGCTCGGCGACGGTGAAACCGGCGGCAACGTCGCCTGCTACTTCTACGATCCCGATTATCACAATATCGAATTCTGCGGCGCGATGGACACGATCGAGAACTATCGCGACCGCTACGGCGACAAGAAGGGATCGGAACGCGCCTGAACCCCTCCCTCGCTGCGAGATCGCCATGACCCCCGTATCGTCCTACGCCGACGTCCTCGCCATCGAGAAGGCCGAAACGCTCGAGCTGTCCGGCAGCACCTACGAGGCGATTCGCCGCAGCGCGCAGGCCCACCCTGAAGCGCCCGCGCTCACCTTCTTGCAAGACGCGCGACGTTATGAGGAGAGCGAGACCCTTTGCTACCGCGACCTACTCGCGCGAATCACGCAAACGGCGAACGCGTTCTCAGGGCTCGGGATCGGCCGGGACGACGTGGTCGCCTATGTGCTGCCCAACCTGCCCGAAACGCATTTCACGATCTGGGGCGGCGAGGCGGTCGGCGTCGTCGCCGCGCTCAATCCCTTGCTAGAGCCGGCGGCGCTGGCTTCGTTGATGGCGGCGGTGAAGGCGAAAGTTCTCGTCACCATCGGCCCGGTTCCCGGCCTGGATGGCTGGGAGCGGCTGCGGCCGGAGCTGACGGCGGTTCCGAGCCTCGAACATGTCGTGCTCATCGATACGAACGGGGCGCCGCAAACCGCGCGCGGCCCTGAGACGGCGTTTGCGACGCACGACTTCTCGGAACTGATCGCGCGGGAGCCAGACGATCGGTTGACGTTTGATTGCCTTCCGACGCCTGACGACCGCGCCTCCTTGTTTTGCACTGGCGGCACGACCGGCGCGCCCAAAGTCGCCGTGCGGCGGCATCGCTGCGAACTCGCCAACGCGGCGATGATCGGCCGGTTCCTTGGCGGCGCGCTCGGCCCCGGCAAGACGCTCTTCTGCGGCCTGCCGCTCTTTCACGTCAACGGCGTGATCGTGACGGGCCTCTTGCCGTTCTCCTGCGGCGCGCATGTGGTGCTGGGCACGCCGCAGGGCTATCGCGGCGCGGGCGTCATCGAGAATTTTTGGAAGATCGTCGCGCATCACCGCATCAATTTCTTCTCCGGCGTGCCAACGCTCTACGCGTCTTTGTTGCAAGTTCCCGTCGCCGGGGCCGACGTCTCAAGCCTCGAATACGGCATGTGCGGCGCGGCGCCGATGCCGACCGAACTGTTTCGCGCGTTCCAGCACCGCACGGGCCTCGGCATTCTGGAGGGCTACGGCCTAACCGAAGCCGCCTGCGTCAGCAGCATCAATCCGCCCGCCGGCGAGCGCCGCATCGGCTCCATCGGCCTGCGCCTGCCCTGGCAGCAAATGAAGACGGTCGCGCTCGACGAGACCGGACGTTATGTCCGCGACTGCGACGTCGGCGAGATTGGCGCCATCGTGCTGAGAGGCCCCAACGTGTTTGACGGCTATCTGTCCGAGGAGCACAACCGCGCGCTCTGGATCGAGGGCGGCGACGGCCGGCGTTGGTTGGACACCGGCGACCTCGGACGCATGGATGCGGAGGGTTACTTCTGGCTGACCGGGCGCAAGAAGGAACTCATCATCCGCGGCGGCCACAACATCGATCCCGCCGCCATCGAAGGGCCGCTGCACGAGCATCCCGCGGTGCTGCTCGCCGCCGCCGTGGGGCGGCCCGACCTGCACGCTGGCGAATTGCCGGTCGCCTATGTCCAACTGAAGCCGAACGCAGCCGCGACGGAGCAGGGCCTTGCCGAATTCGCGCGCGCTCGGATCGGCGAGCGCGCCGCTGTTCCCAAACATATCCGCATCGTCGAAAAGATTCCGCTGACGCCGGTCGGCAAGGTTTTTAAGCCGGACCTAAAGCGACGCGAAATCGAGGCGGCGCTCGCGGAGGCTCTGACTCAAGCGGGCGTCGCCTTCAAATCCTTGCGTGCGGATATCTCGGCGCGGGGCGCCGCCATCGCGGTGGAGTTGCATGACTCCAGCGTAGAAGCCGGTGCGCACCGCGCCCTCGCGGGCTACCCCTTCGCCGTCGAAATATCGACGGCGGCCGACGCGAGACGTTCCTGATCTCCCAACAAGGTTTTTCCGATGCCCGTCAACGTCATCCGGTTCCGTCAACAGGGGCGCGCTTCGTGGGGCGTGGCCAAGGGCCTCGAAATCACCCCCATTCCCGGCGACTTCTCGACCACGCGCGCTTTTCTCGAAGCCAACGACGTCCAATCGCTGGCCCGGCTGAAGGGTCCGACCCTCAAGCTCGCCGACGTCGAGCTTCTGTCGCCCGTCACGGAGAACCAGCAGTTCCTTTGTCAGGGCGCGAACTACCGCCAGCACATGATCGAATCCGGCCTCGACCCGGGCGCCAAGACGTTCAACATGATCTTTACCAAGGCGACGAGCTGCCTCGCACCCGCCGACACGGACGTCGTGAAGCCGGCGAGGGTCCAATTCCTCGACTATGAAATCGAACTCGGCCTCGTGCTCAAGCGCGACGTCACGTCTGCAACTGAAATCGTCAACGCCAACCTGTCCGATTTCGTCGCTGGCCTCACGATCGTCAACGACTATTCCGCACGCGACGTCCAGATTCCGCAGATGCAGTTCTATAAGGGCAAGAGCTTCCGTACCTTCGGCCCGGTAGGCCCTTATCTTTGCCTGACCACGCCGGACGATCTCGCCCGCCTAGGCGACTTGCAGCTTCGCCTGACGGTAAACGGGGAAATCCGGCAGAAAGATTTTGCGGCGAACCTGGTGTTCGGCCCGGCCGAGACGCTGACCGAATTGTCCGCCGTGCAGAACCTCTATGCCGGCGACCTCATCGCGACCGGAACACCGGCGGGATGCGCGCTGAGCGTTCCCTCGCCGGGCCGGATGCGGTTCGCCGCCTTGCTGCCGGAGCGCGCGAAGTGGCGTATGTTCCTGAAGGTACAAGCGGGGCGCACGCAATATCTGAAGCCCGGCGATCTCGTCGAAGCGCGCATCGCAACGTTGGACGGCCTGATCGATCTCGGCGCGCAACGCAATCGCGTCGTCGTCGAGGCCCCAAACGCGTTGAGCGCGGCGTCGTCGTCGGCACGGCGCTAAAACGACCCCGGCTGTCGGTATCGCCCGGCAAGGCCAAAATCGGCGAACTCATCGGCTCAACACAGGGGGAAACGGTCATGAAAGTTGAAACGCCTGTTTTGATCGTCGGCGGCGGTGGCGCCGGGCTTTCGCTCTCCATGTCGCTGGAGGGGTTGGGCGTGGAGAGCCTGCTGGTCCGCGCGCTCCACACCACTTCGATCCTGCAGCCCCGGTTCTTTCTGACCGCTCGTGATGACGGGACTTTTATCGGAGAATACCCAAGTTATCGAAATCTCTGCTGCGCGACCGCCCTTCGGGTCCGGGTTGGGCGGATTCCTACCTTAGCGGACGGCGCTGAATGTCACCGGATCCCATCCCCGATGGTCGATGCAGTTCGCCAACAGGGTGACTGCCTTCGAGAAGCGAGCGATCGCGGCTGAACGACAATAGTGGGCGACTCTCTGCCGTCGAGCGATGAACCCCGAGTGACAACTATCCCCCTCAAAGCCGTCGCCCCGGACCGTCGCCCAAATGACTATGCGAAACAGCGGCGGCGATCGGCTGAGCGGCGAGATTCGGCAACTCTCACCCTGCCAATAGGCGACGCCAAGTGATCAGTTCAATTCCCACTAGCGGTCGACCGAATACCTTCAAAATCATCCCAGAGCGCCCCCCGCGATGCTCGGTAACGAGTTTGAATTCGTTCGATCTTCCTCCACGCGAATGACGTCCGGAATAGTTCGCAGGCGCCGCAAAATGACTTCCCGCTTCCTCTTTGAGGGCGACCCTGCGCTTGCCCAAACCGCTGCGTTCAGCGGAGTCGACGAGCGCCCGGTCATTGTAAGCTGTCGGTGGATTGCGAGAACAAGCGGCAATGCAAGAACAGCGTCGGTCTGGACAGCGGCTTTGACGATGCGCAACGGAATAGCGGGAATATAAGCGTTGGTAGTCCGCTTACGCCTTGCAACTGTGCCGGCGTTCGTTTCGACCCGGACCTCGTCGTAAGCCAAGTCATTTGCAAGTGTGCCGGGGGGAAGTTGGCGGGGATATGATCCTGCTTTGGTCATCGCCGTTCTAGATGTTTGGACATAGACAGATAAGAAATTAGTAGAAAGGTTCCTGCACACCCCTTTTTGGGGGTCTGGCGTACACATTAGGGGGGTCAGGCCAGACCCCTAATTGGGGGGCTGGCCAGACTCACGTTCTGTCGGGCCGAGGTCGCGCTCGGTCGCCTTTTTCGCAGCCTCCGCCCGCTCCAGTTGGGCCATGACGGTCACAAACATTCTTGATCCTCGGGCCTCGTCTTCGAAACGATCCGGCCAGCGTATGATCTTTGTGTCGACGCGAATACGCTTCCCACCGCCGAGCACGAGTTCCGAAGCATCTCCCATTATGTGAGCCAGCTTCTCGGCGTCGCGTTCGATGTCGCTGATGGAGGACTTCTAGGAGCAACGCGTCATGGACCGGTGCGCAGATCATAAGCCCGGCCTCGACTGCCATTGCCGCCGCCAAGCGCATCATTTCGGCGCCGATTGACATCCGATAATCCGACGGCAGGGTATGGGCCCAAACCCATGTCACGACGGACGCCATTTAGTTGGTAGCGAAGCACCCACTTCCGACGGCCGGATCCGGATACAACGAGTTGCAGGCCATCGCCGTCGCCGTGCCGCCCCTCTCCTGCGGTCTTGACCGATCTGTCAGTTAGCCGTCCCATCCTACTGGTCCCACGTTAGGTCCCACAAATCATCGTGAATTGTGACACATACCGGCGGACGAGAAAAGACCGATTTTCGTATTACATATTGAAAAATATCACTTTATTTAGACTGCAATGGACGGCCTGAGATACTATTTTGGTGCCCTTCGCCCGCTCCAAAATTCACGCCGATGGTGAAACGCTTGTCACAGGTCGCCCGAGGGCGGTCGTGTCCCGTGTATTGTCGGCTCGGCTCTTGCTCCGTCCGCGCCAATTTGCGACATAGTCGCCCCCTTCGCATCGCATCAAGGCCTGTCCCATGCCCGCATACCGCTCTCGCACGACCACCCATGGCCGGAACATGGCCGGCGCGCGTGGGCTTTGGCGCGCGACCGGCGTCAAGGACGGCGATTTCGGCAAGCCGATCATCGCGATCGTCAATTCCTTCACCCAGTTCGTGCCGGGTCACGTTCATTTGAAGGACCTTGGGCAACTGGTCGCGCGCGAAGTCGAGGCGGCCGGCGGTATAGCCAAGGAATTCAATACGATCGCGGTCGACGACGGCATCGCGATGGGCCACGACGGCATGCTCTATTCGTTGCCCTCGCGCGAGGTCATCGCCGACAGCGTCGAATACATGGCCAATGCGCATTGCGCCGACGCGCTGGTGTGCATTTCCAATTGCGACAAGATCACGCCGGGCATGCTGATGGCGGCGCTGCGCCTCAACATTCCCGCCGTGTTCGTCTCGGGCGGTCCGATGGAGGCCGGCAAGGTCAATTCGCATGGCGTGATCAAGAAGGTCGACCTGATCGACGCGATGGTCGCGGCCGCCGACAGCTCGGTCAGCGACGAAGAGGTCAAGGTCATCGAGCGCTCGGCCTGTCCGACCTGCGGCTCTTGCTCGGGCATGTTCACCGCCAATTCGATGAATTGCCTGACCGAAGCGCTGGGGTTGGCGCTGCCGGGCAACGGCACCGTGGTCGCGACCCATGCGGACCGCAAGCGACTGTTCGTCGAGGCGGGACACCTGATCGTCGATCTCGCGCGCCGCTACTACGACGAAAACGATTCCAGCGTGCTGCCGCGCGCGATCGCCAGTTTCAAGGCCTTCGAGAATGCGATGACGCTCGACATTTCGATGGGCGGCTCGACCAACACGGTGCTGCATCTGCTCGCCGCCGCGCATGAGGGCGAGGTCGACTTCACCATGGCCGACATCGACCGGCTCTCGCGCCGCGTGCCGGTCCTGTGCAAGGTCGCGCCCTCGGTCGCCAACGTGCATGTCGAGGACGTCCATCGCGCCGGCGGCATCATGGGCATCCTGGGCGAGCTCGATCGCGCGGGCCTGCTCAACCGCGATGTCGCGATGGTGCATGCGCCGAGCCTGGAACAGGCGCTCGCGCGCAACGACATCAAGCGCACCGACAGCGCCGCCGTGCGCGAATTCTTCGCCGCCGCGCCGGGCGGCGTGCCGACGCAGGTCGCCTTCAGCCAAGCCTCACGCTACGAATCGATCGACGAGGACCGCGAGAAGGGCGTCATTCGCGACTACGAACACGCTTTCTCCAAGGACGGCGGCCTCGCGGTGCTCTACGGCAACATCGCGGTCGAGGGCTGCATCGTGAAGACCGCGGGCGTCGATTCCAGCATCCTCAAGTTCGAGGGGCCCGTGAAGATTTTCGAGAGCCAGGACGACGCGGTCTCCGGCATTCTGAACGGCGGCGTCGTCGCGGGCGACATCGTCGTCATCCGCTACGAGGGTCCGCGCGGCGGGCCGGGCATGCAGGAGATGCTCTATCCCACCAGCTACCTCAAATCGAAGGGCCTGGGCAAAGCCTGCGCCTTGATCACCGACGGGCGATTCTCCGGCGGCACGTCGGGCCTCTCGATCGGCCATGTCTCGCCCGAGGCGGCCGAGGGCGGCGTTATCGGCCTCGTCGAAGCCGGCGACCGCATCGCGATCGACATCCCCGCGCGCTCGATCCAGTTGCTCGTGTCGGAGGAAGAATTGGCCAAGCGCCGCGCGGCGATGGACGCCAAGGGCAAGGACGCGTGGAAACCGGCCAGGCCGCGCAAGCGCAACGTCTCGACCGCGCTGCGCGCCTACGCCGCCTTCGCCACCAGCGCCGCTCGCGGCGCCGTGCGCGAAGTGCCGTGAGGCCCGTCAGGAAAGCCTGTTGCCGGGATCGCCGATCCCGGTTTTTCATCGATCGGGGCTCACCCGGCCGGCGTCGACGAAGCGGGCTATAACCTCCTCCTGGTCTTCGTCAACGCGACATGGCAATCGTGTAGACACAGGCATTTCGATGAATCGGGGGAACGTCCATGTCCGCTCGCAAGCTCGGTCGCACCGACCTTTCCATCGCGCCGCTGGTGTTCGGCGCCAATGTGTTCGGCTGGACGGCCGACAAGGCGACATCTTTCGATCTCCTCGACCGCTTCGTCGGCGCGGGGCTCAATGCGATCGACACCGCCGATGTCTATTCGGCCTGGGCGCCCGGCAACAGGGGCGGCGAATCCGAGACCATCATCGGGGAATGGATGAAGTCGCGCGGGAAGCGCTCCTCGGTCGTCGTGATCACCAAGGTCGGCTCGCCGATGGGGCCTGGCAAGAAGGGCCTGAAGGCGCGCTATATCGAGGAGGCCGTCGAGGCTTCGTTGAAACGGCTGCAGATCGAGACGATCGACCTCTACCTTTCCCATTGGCCCGACCCCGAGACGCCGCACGAGGAAAGTCTCGCCGCTTACGAGAACTTGAAAACCGCGGGCAAGATCCGCTGGTGCGGCTGCTCCAACTACAACGCCGAGTTGCTGCGCGCCGCGCTCGACGCCGCCAAATCCAAGGGTCTTCCGCGCTATGAGGTATTGCAGCCCGAATACAATCTCTATGACCGCGCTTCTTTCGACGGCGCCCTGCGCGATCTCTGCATCGCCGAGGACATCGGGGTCATCACCTATTTCAGCCTCGCGAAGGGATTCCTTTCCGGCAAGTATCGCTCCGAGGCCGACCTCGGACAGAGCGCGCGCGGCGGCGGCGTGAAGGCCTATCTCAATCCGCGGGGCTTGCGCATCCTGGAAGCGCTCGACGCGGTGGCGGCGCGCCACAAGGCCAAACCCGCGGAGGCCGCGCTCGCCTGGATCATCCAGCGCGAGGGCGTCACGGCGCCGATCGCCAGCGCCACCAGGCTCGACCAAGTCGAGAGCCTGATCAAGGCGACGACGCTTAGCCTCAGCGGCGACGACGTCGCGATGCTCGATTCGGCGAGCGCGCCCTGAGCGCAGGCCAGGCCGCTGACGCCGGCGCTGCGGCGCATGGCCGCGCGCCGATTTTGACCTAGATCACATCGACGAAAACGCGCGGCGGTATCGGCCTCGGGAACTCTGTCCAGAGGACCCGATTCGATGCTCCTGAATCTCGAGGCGTTTCTCGCGGCGCCGCTGACGAGCGAGCCCTTCACCTTCACCGTCGTGAAAAATGCGATCCGCCCGGCGGACGCGGCGGCGATCCGCGAGGACTTTCCGGAAATCGCCGATTCTGGGCTGCTGCCCGTCGAGGCGACGCGCCCCGGCGCCAAATTCCGGCAATTGATCAAGGAGATGCAGAGCGAGGCGGTCGCTCGCGCGTTTTCGGCCAAGTTCGGCGTCGATCTCGTCGGGAGGCCGCAGATGATCACAGTGCGCGGGCGCTGCGCGGCCAAGGACGGGCGCATCCATACCGACAGCGAAACCAAGCTGATTACGGTGCTGATCTATTTCAACGAGGCCTGGGAGGCCAAGGGCGGGCGGCTGCGGCTGCTGCGTTCGCCGACCGATCTCAACGACATGATCGGCGAAGTCCCGCCCGAAGCGGGCACGATGATCGCGTTCCGCCGCTCGGACCGCTCCTATCACGGCCACGAGCCCTACGAGGGCGTTCGCCGCTATGTGATGATCAACTGGATGACCAGCGACTTCGCCGCCCAGCGCGAATTGTTCCGCCATCGGCTGTCCGCGCGCGTCAAACAGGCCGCTTCGCTGTTACGGCCGGCGCCCAAAAAGGCAGGAGGCGCGCGTGGTTGACGCCCAGCCGTGGCCGAGAGCCTGATCTCGGCCCTCGATCGCAGCTATTTCGGCGCCGAGCCCTATCGGCATTGGCTGCCCGAGGACATGTTGCCGGTTGACGTCTGCAAGGGCCTCGACGCGCTGCCGGCGACGCCGCCCAAGATCGAGGACACGCTCGGGCGGCGCGAGACCCACAATTCCTCGCGCCTGTTTTTCGGCGTCGAAGCGCGCGCGAAATATCCGGTTTGCGAGGCGCTCGCCAGCGCGCTGCAAAGCGAGCGGGTCGTCGACAAGCTGGAGAAGATCTGCGACGTCGACTTGCGCGGCGGCCATCTGCGGATCGAATATTGCCTCGACACCGAGGGTTTCTGGCTCGAGCCGCATACCGACATCGGCGCCAAGCTGTTCACGATGCTGATCTATCTCTCCGAGGACCCCGGCAGCGAGGCCTGGGGCACCGACATTCTCGACAGGGACCTCAAGATCGTCGCCACGACTCCCTATCGGCGCAACGCCGGGCTGATCTTCATTCCCGGCGCCGACACCTGGCACGGCTTCCACAAGCGGCCGATCCAGGGCGTGCGGCGCTCGCTGATCGTCAACTACGTCAAGCCGGAATGGCGCGGCCGTCACGAACTGGCGTTCCCGGACCGTCTGGCGGCGGCGTGAGCCGGCGCTACTCGGCGCCTTCATGAAGCGCTCGAAAGCGTCCTTGTAGTCGGGATGCCAGCGCGACAGGGCGGGACGGTTCTTGATGACGTCGCCCATTGTCCAGAACATGCGCCGCTCGTCCGTGTCGCGATTGACGTCGTTGTCGGGGCAGAGCGCGTAAAACTTGCCCGTCTCCAGGGTCGCAATCAGGAATTCCACCACCTGGTCCGCCGTCCAGGCGCCGGGCGGCTTCTGCGGTGCGCGAACCGCCGTCATGCCGGTGAAGGTGAAGCCGGGGATCAGCAGGTGGGCGGTCACCAGGCACATTCGGCGTATTGCGCAGCTCATGCGCTAGCGCTTCGGTGACGACTTTAACGCCCGCCTTGACACATTGTAGGCGGTGTCGCCGGGGGGACAGGTGATGCCCTGCTTCGAGCCGGTGTTGACGATCGCGGCGGCGTCCCCTGCGCGATCATCGCAGGGGCGAAGGCCTGCACGCCGTTGACGACGCCCAACAGATTGACGTCGATAGCCGGCGCCAGCGCGGGGGATCGCCAAACACGCCGCCGCCGTCGCCGACGCCCGCGTTGTTCATCAGAAGCCGACTTCGCCGAACTGGGCATAGACATCGTCCCTGAAGCGCATGACGGCGGCGAGGTCGCTGACGTCGAGTGGGAACGCGCGCACCTGGCCCGGGTCCCCGAGTTCGCGGCGACGTCCGCGCAGGCGGCCTCGAGGGCTTCGGCCTGGAAGTCGGCCATCGCGATCTTCATGCCGAAGGCGGCGAATTTGCGCGCGGCCGCGAGACCGATGCCGCTGGCGGCGCCGGTGATGACGGCGACACGGCCGGGAGCGAGGGCAGATGTGCGGACATTGCGGTTCTCCGAATGCGATTGCCGTCTCATCGCACGTTTGCGAGCGGGTTTGAACTCTCCCCGTCAGTGCGGATGTTCGCCGCGCGCGATCATGAGATGGCGCCTCTGTTGATGCATGCCGCGGGTCATCACGCCGAGGAAGCCGAGCGCCTTCAGTTTGGCGAGGTCCTTGGCCGGCGCATAGACGGTCAGGTCGGCGCCCGACGTGGCGACCGCCACATAGCGCCGGCCGCCGACTCCGTTCATCGTCGCGGCGGGGCGAGCGTCATGCGCCGGATCGAGGCGCGGATTTCGCCCTCGCCGGCGACCCTGAACGCATCCCGCCGTCGATGGGCTCCGCTTCGCATCCGCGCGCAGGGTCACGTTGTCCATGTCGATCAGATGCTGGCGCAGCGCCTCGATGTCGACCATCGACCCGCCGGTGTTCGGGTCGGCCTCCAGCAACGCGATGATTTCCTGGATCGCGGCGAACGCCGATAGGCCGGATTCCTTCGGCGGGGCGACGCCGTCGGACATCGCCATGGGATGGTCGCCCATCATCTGGATGTCGTGGGTCTGGGCTTGGGCGGCGAACGGCGCGAGGACTAAGAGGATCTGGGCCCGACGCAGCCCGGAGCCTCCCGGGACACGCCGCCGACGAGCGCGAAATTTCGAGATTGGCAAGCCGGGCAGCGTCGCAGGCCCGTTGTCGCCACGCTCGCAGAGACAGGCCTCGACGCGGCCGGCCACAAAGGTCCGAGTTCGACGCCCCGCGGGCAGGCTCGCCTTGGGCCTCCAGCGCCTCGACTTCCGCGTCGGTAAAGACGCGGCTGCGGGTCAGGAAACGCACGCCTTCGG
>CAWEID010000020.1:0-162813 GCA_963809055.1 uncultured Pseudomonadota bacterium
CGTTGTATTCGCGCACGTGATCCTTGCAGAAGGTGAAAAATTCGCCCTCGTGGTCGCGCCCCTTGGGAGCCTTGAAGACGCCCGGCGCCTTGCAGCCCAGATGGCTGCGCGGCTCGGCGGCGGCGGCCGGCTTGGCCGCGGCGGCGAGCAGGACCACGTCGGCTTGACGCGGATACGATCGAAGAGAGGGGGATTCAGATGCAAGTCAGCGAGCAACCTTGCGCGCCAAGGCTCGCGCCGGGACGCGCGCAAAGTGACAAGAGAACATGATTTTACGCGGCCGACGGATAAAATCCCATGACTCCAAAGCGGAACACGTCGCCCAGGGACCACGGGGCCGGCATTTTGACGACTCGCGCGCTCCAGGCAAGCGGTGCGTTACGCAACCGGAAAAATGAGGCATGAGCTCGAAGTCATGAGCATGAAGGACCCCCGCGTCGAGGGCAGCCTCGTCGAAGGCCTGGCGCCAAGCGCGCGCTCGAAATCGTCGACAAGTCCCACAAGCACGCGGGGCACGGCGGCGCGCGGCCGGGCGGACAAACCCATTCCCGCGTTCTATCGTGAGCGAGAGCTTCTCCGGCAAGAGCCGGGTACCGCGCGCCATCGCATGGTCTACGCGCTGCTCGGCGCCGGAAATCGCCGACGGGGTTCATGCGCTCGCGCTGAGACGCTGCACCCGGCAAGGCGTGAAGGCTCCTGCCCGCCCGCCGCGTTGAGGTTCGGGTTGACGCCAGAGGAGGTGGGCGGCCGCGCACGCATCGCGCATCGCGTTGCGCCGTGCGCTGGCGGGCGGATCTAATCCGCGGCACTTCGCCCCGCTCGCCGCCTTCGTGCTTGCGTTGCTTTTCACCAGCCATTCTGGCCTTCACGGGTCTGATCGGACGCCAGCCGGCCGAGGATCCTCATTTTGCTGGCGGCGGCCGCGTTCATAATTCATCGGCTCTGGACGCGCCGGCGTTTCCTGCAGGCGCGCCGCGCGGCGCTGGCCTGGACCGAGAGGGTGCGCGTCGCGGCCCGGTCATCCTGCGCATCGACGCCGACGACGTGGCGATCGAGGGCGCAAGTCTCGCGACGCGCTGGCGGGTTTCCGACGGGCTCGAAATCGAGGACGCCGGCGGCCGTGATCTACGTCAGCCATCCTGGGGCGATCCCGCCTTCTGGCCGACGCGCGCTTATGCCGATGCGCCGTTCGGCGAGGCGTGGCTGCGTTACGGGGGTGGCCATGGCGCGGTCGGGCAGCGCGCGGCAGACCCCGCTCCCGACAACAACAATTGAAAACTCTGGGTTTCGATCGCGACCAACGCCGCGTTGCGACACCTTGATCACGGCGTAAGCGCTCTGCCCGACCCTGAGCTTGAGTTCGTCGACAGCCTCGTAAGTAATCGATACCGCTCACAGACGGCGCCGCCGAATATCGATCGTGACATCGCGGTATCATGGCCTTTGGTGACGGATTTGATCACGCCCTTGATCTGGTTCCGCGCGCTGATCTTCATGTTGAGTTCTCCGCAAATCGCGTCCCGGCGAGGTCCATCTCTCGCACTTATCCTGCGCTGGGAAAGCAGCCCGTCATTGCAACCTTTCGGCCGTCGCTTGCGCCCCCAGCCGCACTTGCGCTAGCGTTATATACCAATAGATATAGCACAGCTTCCCCATGTCGAGCCTCTGCCTACTTCATAAACCGCCGCCGGACGCGCTCGGCGCCTTTCGGGCTCGCGGCGCGCAGCCGGAGTCGCCAGCTTCGCGACTGGCGCCGCGCAAAAATCTGGGAATTTTCGCCCAATCTCCATTGCTCGATCGTCGGGACCTTCCCTTACCGCGTCGGAATTGCGTCAAATCTTGGTGCGCCGGCGAGTGCGGACGCAGAGCGACGCGAGCGACCACCTCTTGCACGGGCGGGCGTTCGCCCCGCCTCGCGCCGGGACAGAGGGCGGCAGGCTGATCCAGAAGGCGTCGACCGGCGCCACGAAGCCGCGATCCGTCGCTTCGGCCGCGTAGAAAGAGCGCCGATTTGCGCGATCTCTGGCGCGGAGCGCTCGACCCCGGCGAAATCGCGCGTCCTATTGGGCTGTTGACCCATCCCCCTGCCGAGTTCTAGCTCGTTCAGGACGTATTCGGCGACGTCCATATGCCTTCACATCAAGTGGGCGCGGCGTCGCGCCTCGACATCGCGCGCCTGCGCCGCCTCGAGGCGGAACTGTCGAGCGAGACGAAAAAATCGCCTGCAGCAGGCGCGCCTGGCCGCCGCCGCGCGGAAGCGTCGCAGCTTCGCGACGAGGCGGAGAAAATCGAGGCCCAGCTCGCCTTAGACTCGCCGCTGCCGCCCCGTCGGACGCGGGCGTCGGAGACCCTGGTCTGCGGAGCCGGCTTACGGACGAGGGCGCGCACGAACTCGCTGTCGAATGGGCTCGCGGCCAGCGAAGCGGCGGCCGCGGCGAAAGCCGAGGCCCGAGAGGCGCCGGAAGCCGCGCGACCCCTCATGTCGCGAGCGGGCCGAGCTGGAAGCCCTGACGCCGCCCGCCGCGAGACGCCCCGTTTCGGCCCTCGCCGGCGTGAAGGTGCTCTATGTCGGCGGCCGGCCCAAGCTGATCGACCAGCTCAAGGCGTTCGTCGCCGAGCGCGGCGGCGCGCTAAATCGCCCACGACGGCGGCATCGACGACAGCCTGGCCCTGCTGCCGGGCCTCGTCAGTCAGGCCGACTTCTTGTCTTCCCCGTCGATTGCGTCAGCCATTCCGCCGCCGAAAAAGTGAAAACCCTTTGCCGGCGGCTCGACAAGCGCTTTACGCCGCTGCGTTCGGCAAGCGTTGCGAGCTTCGCCTCGGAGATCGCCGCAGCGAGATTGCAAATTCCGGAAGTTTCGCGAGCGGCGCTGGGGACTAGGCTCGGAAGGGCGCATCGTACGAAGGTAGTCCTTGAGCAACGTTAAATATTTATTGGTAATATAACGGCGCGTAAAGGGTCGGTCAGCGGCAACGGCGAAAACCCCGCAAAGCGCCGCCAAACGGCGGAAAAAGGAGGAAAAGTCATGTTTCAGCAGGCATTGGACACGATTTCCAAGCAGGTTCTGATCCGCGCGAGCTACGACAATTTCATCGGCGGCAAGTTCGTCGCGCCCGTCGAGGGCCGCTATTTCGACAATCCGAGCCCGGTCACCGGCGCCAAGCTCTGCGCAGATCGCGCGCTCCACCGCCGCCGACATCGAACTCGCGCTCGACGCCGCCCACAAGGCCAAGGACGCCTGGGGCAAGACCCCGGTCGCGGAGCGCTCGCAACATCCTCAACAAGATCGCCGACAAGATGGAGGCCAAGCTCGACCTGCTCGCGCTGGTCGAGACGCTCGACAACGGCAAGCCGATCCGCGAGACGACCTACGCCGACCTGCCGCTCTGCGTCGACCATTGGCGCTATTACGCCGGCGTCGTGCGCGCGCAGGAAGGCGCGCATCTCCGAGATCGACCACGACACCGTCGCCTATCATTTCCATGAGCCGCTCGGCGTCGTCGGCCAGATCATTCCCTGGAACTTCCCGCTGCTGATGGCGGTCTGGAAGCTCGCGCCCGGCGCTCGCCGCCGGCAATTGCGTCGTGCTGAAGCCGGCCGAGCAGACGCCGCTCAGCATCCTCGTGCTCGCTGAACTGATCGCCGACATCCTGCCGCCCGGGCGTGCTCAACGTCGTCAACGGCTTCGGCGTCGAGGCGGGCAAGCCGCTGGCCCAGAGCAAGCGCATCGCCAAGATCGCCTTCACCGGCGAGACGACGACGGGCCGGCTGATCATGCAATACGCCTCCGAGAACATCATCCCGGTGACGCTGGAGCTCGGCGGCAAGTCGCCGAACATCTTCTTCGCCGACGTGATGGACGCCGACGACGACTATCTTCGACAAGGCGCTCGAAGGCTTCGCGATGTTCGCGCTCAACCAGGGCGAGGTCTGCACCTGCCCGAGCCGCGCGCTGGTCCAGGAATCGATCTACGACCGGTTCATGGAGCGCGCCGTCGCCCGCGTGAAGAAGATCAAGCAGGGCCACCCGCTCGACATGACGACGATGATCGGCGCGCAGGCCTCGAACGACCAGCTGGAGAAGATCCTCTCCTATTTCGACATCGGCAGGCAGGAAGGCGCGAAGGTGCTGACCGGCGGCAAGCGCGCCGCATCTCGGAGGGCGAACTCGCGGGCGGCTATTACATCGAGCCGACCATCTTCGCCGGCCACAACAAGATGCGCGTCTTCCAGGAAGAGATCTTCGGGCCGGTCGTCTCGGTGACGAAGTTCAAGGACGAGGCCGACGCGCTCGCCATCGCCAACGACACGCTCTACGGCCTCGGCGCCGGCGTCTGGACGCGCAACGGCAACACGCGCCTATCGCATGGGCCGCGCGATCCAGGCCGGCCGCGTCTGGACCAACTGCTACCACGCCTATCCCGCGCATGCGGCGTTCGGCGGCTACAAGGCGTCAGGCATCGGCCGCGAGACCCACAAGATGATGCTCGACCATTATCAGCAGACCAAGAACCTGCTGGTCAGCTACTCCACCAAGGCGCTCGGCTTCTTCTGAGCCTTTGATTGGCGTGGCGGGCGCGGGCCTTGGGGTCCGCGCCCGCTCTTCCGATTCGCAACGAGAAAGTCGACGCTCGATGGTTCCGAGGGTTCTCCTCACCGCCAGGCCGCCGCGATGATCGCGCGGCTCAAGGCGCAGCACGGCGCGCTGATGTTCCACCAGTCCGGCGGCTGCTGCGACGGATCGACGCCGATGTGCTTCGCCGCGGGCGAATTCAAGGTCGGCGCGCAGGACGTGTTGATGGGCGAGATCGCCGGCTGCAAGTTCTACATCGGCGCTGCGCAGTTCGAATATTGGCGCCACACGCAGCTCATCATCGACGTCGTGCCCGGTCGCGGCGCCGGGTTCACGCTGGAAGCGCCCGAGGGCGTGCGCTTCCTGACCCGCAGCCGCGTCTTCACCGACGAGGAGGTCGAGGCGCTCGACGCGGCGGGCGAGCCGGCGCGCGGGGCGTGAGAATTCGGACATTTGTGGCCGGTCGCGTCGAGGCCTGTCTCTGTGCCGGCGCGGCGACAACGGGCCTGCGACGCTGCGCTCGCTTGCGCAACCCGAAGGGTCGCGCTCGTCGGCGGCGTGTCCTGGGAGGCTCCGTGCTGCATCGGACCAGATCCTGAGTCCTCGCGCCGTTCGCCGCCCAAGCCCAGATCCACGACATGCCAATGATGGGCGACCATCCCATGACGATGTCCAACGGCGTCGCCCCGCCGCGGGAGTGCGGCCTATCGGCGTTCGCCGCGATCCCGAAATGGTCGCGTTGCTGGAGGCCGACCCGAACACCGGCGGGTCGAAGGTCGACATCGAGGCGCTGCGCCAGCATCTGATCGACATGGACAACGTGACCCTGCGCGCGGACGCGAAATCGGCGCGCATCGACGGCGGGGTCGGCTGCGAGGTCGCCGGCGAGGGCGCGGTCCGCCGAACTCGATCCGGCGCATGCCGCTCGCCCCGCCGCGACGATGAACGGCGTCGGCGGCTGGCGCTGTGGCGGTCGCCACCATGAGGCGGGGGCCGGCCCGACCGTCTATGCGCCGGCCAAGGACCTCGCCAAACTGAAGGCGCTCGGCTCTGCCCCCTCGGCGTGATGACCCGCGGCATGCATCAACAGAGGCGCCATCTCGTGATCCGCACGCGGCGAACGTCCGCACTGACGGGGAGAGTTCAAACCCGCTGACAAACATGCGATGAGACGGCAATCGCATTCGCGGCAACGCCATGTCCGCACATCTCGCCCTCGCTCCCGGCCGCGTCGCCGTCATCACCGGCGCCGCCAGCGGCATCGTCTCGGGCCGCGCGCAATTCGCCGCCTTCGGCATGAAGATCGCGATGGCCGACTTCCAGGCCGAAGCCCTCGAGGCCGCCTGCGCGACGTCGCCGCGATCTCGGGGACACCGGGCAGGGCGCGCGTCCCTTCGACGTCAGCGACCTCGCCGCCGTCATGAGCTTCAGGGACGAGTCGATGCCCAGTTCGGCGAAGTCGACTGCCGATGAACAACGCGGGCGTCGGCAACGGCGGCGGCGTGTTCGGCGATCCCGCGCGCTGGCGCCGGCTGATCGACGTCAATCTGTTCGGCGTCGTCAACGGCGTGCAGGCCTTCGGCGCCGCGATGATCGCACAGGGGACGACCGCCGCGATCGTCAACACCGGCTCGAAGCAGGGCATCACCTGTCCCCCGGCGACACCGCCTACAATGGTCGAAGGCGGGCGTGAAAGTCGTCACCGAAGCGTTAGCGCATGAGCTGCGCAATACGCCCAATTGCCGGGTGACGCCCGCACCTGTTGATCCCCGGCTTCACCTTCACAGGAATGACGGCGGGTTCGCGCACGAGAAGCCGCCCGGCGCCTGGACGGGGGATCAGGTGGTGGAATTCCTGATTGCGACCATGGAGACGGGCGAGTTTTACGCGCTCTGCCCCGACAACGACGTCAATCGCGACACGGACGAGCGGCGCATGCTCTGGACAATCGGCGACATCGTCGAGAACCGTCCCGCCCTGTCGCGCTGGCATCCCGACTATAAGGACGCTTTCGAGCGCTTCATGAAGGCGCCGAGGTAGCGCCGGCTCACGCCGCCGCCAGACGGTCCGGGAAACGCAAGTTCGTGACGGCTGCGCCATTCCGGCTTGACGTAGTTGACGATCAGCGAGCGCCGCACGCCCTGGATCGGCCGCTTGTGGAAGCCATGCCAGGTGTCGCGCGGGATGAAGATCAACCCGGCGTTGCGCCGATAGGGAGTCGTGGCGACGATCTTGAGGTCCCTGTCCAGGATGTCGGTGCCCCAGGCCTCGCTGCCGGGGTCCTCGGAGAGATAGATCAGCATCGTGAACAGCTTCGCCGATGTCGGTATGCGGCTCGAGCCAGAAACCCTCGGTGTCGAGGCAATATTCGATCCGCAGATGGCCGCCGCGCAAGTCGACGTCGCAGATCTTCTCCAGCTTGTCGACGACCCGCTCGCTCTGCAGCGCGCTGGCGAGCGCCTCGCAAACCGGATATTTCGCGCGCGCTTCGACGCCGAAAAACAGGCGCGAGGAATTGTGGGTCTCGCGCCGCCCGAGCGTGTCCTCGATCTTGGGCGGCGTCGCCGGCAGCGCGTCGAGGCTCTTGCAGACGTCAACCGGCAACATGTCCTCGGGCAGCCAATGCCGATAGGGCTCGGCGCCGAAATAGCTGCGATCGGGGCCGAGATCAGGCTCTCGGCCACGGACTGGGCGTCAACCACGCGCGCCTCCTGCCTTCGGGCGCCGGCCGTAACAGCGAAGCGGCCTGTTTGACGCGTGCGGACAGCCGATGGCGGAACAATTCGCGCTGGGCGGCGAAGTCGCTGGTCATCCAGTTGATCATCACATAGCGGCGAACGCCCTCGTAGGGCTCGTGGCCGTGATAGGAGCGGTCGGAGCGGCGGAACGCGATCATCGTGCCCGCTTCGGGCGGGACTTCGCCGATCATGTCGTTGAGATCGGTCGGCGAACGCAGCAGCCGCAGCCGCCCGCCCTTGGCCTCCCAGGCCTCGTTGAAATAGATCAGCACCGTAATCAGCTTGGTTTCGCTGTCAGTATGGATGCGCCCGTCCTTGGCCGCGCAGCGCCCGCGCACTGTGATCATCTGCGGCCTCCCGACGAGATCGACGCCGAACTTGGCCGAAAACGCGCGAGCGACCGCCTCGCTCTGCATCTCCTTGATCAATTGCCGGAATTTGGCGCCGGGGCGCGTCGCCTCGACGGGCAGCAGTCCAGAATCGGCGATTTCCGGGAAGTCCTCGCGGATCGCCGCCGCGTCCGCCGGGCGGATCGCATTTTTCACGACGGTAAAGGTGAAGGGCTCGCTCGTCAGCGGCGCCGCGAGAAACGCCTCGAGATTCAGGAGCATCGAATCGGGTCCTCTGGACGGAGTTCCCGACGCCGATACCGCCGCGCGTTTTCGTCGATGTGATCTAGGTCAAAATCGGCGCGCGGCCATGCGTCGCAGCGCCGGCGTCAGCGGCCTGGCCTGCGCTCAGGGGGCGCTCGCCGAATCGAGCATCGCGACATCGCCGCCGCTGAGGCTAAGCGTCGTAGCCTTGATCAGGCTCTCGACTTGGTCGAGCCTGGTGGCGCTCGCGATCGGCGCCGTGACGCCTTCGCGCTGAATGATCCAGGCGAGCGCGGCCTCCGCGGGTTTGGCCTTGTGGCGCGCCGCGACCGCGTCGAGCGCTTCCAGGATGCGCAAGCCCCGCGGATTGAGATAGGCCTTCACGCCGCCGCCGCGCGCGCTCTGTCCGAGGTCGGCCTCGGAGCGATATTTGCCGGAAAGGAATCCCTTCGCGAGGCTGAAATAGGTGATGACCCCGATGTCCTCGGCGATGCAGAGATCGCGCAGGGCGCCGTCGAAAGAAGCGCGGTCATAGAGATTGTATTCGGGCTGCAATACCTCATAGCGCGGCAGACCCTTGGATTTGGCGGCGTCGAGCGCCGCGCGCAGCAACTCGGCGTTGTAGTTGGAGCAGCCGCACCAGCGGATCTTGCCCGCGGTTTTCAACTTCTCGTAAGCGGCGAGACTTTCCTCGTGCGGCGTCTCGGGGTCGGGCCAATGGGAAAGATAGAGATCGATCGTCTCGACCTGCAGCCGTTTCAACGAAGCCTCGGCGGCCTCCTCGATATAGCGCGCCTTCAGGCCCTTCTTGCCCGGCCCCATCGGCGAGCCGACCTTGGTGATCACGACGACCGAGGAGCGCTTCCCCCGCGACATCATCCATTCCCCGATGATGGTCTCGGATTCGCCGCCCCTGTTGCCGGGCGCCCAGGCCGAATAGACATCGGCGGTGTCGATCGCATTGAGCCCCGCGCCGACGAAGCGGTCGAGGAGATCGAAAGACGTTGCCTTGTCGGCCGTCCAGCCGAACACATTGGCGCCGAACACCAGCGGCGCAATGGAAAGGTCGGTGCGACCGAGCTTGCGAGCGGACATGGACGTTCCCCCGAATTCATTGAAATGGCTGTGTCTACACGATTGCCACGTCGCGATGACGAAGACCAGGAGGAGGTTATAGCCCGCTTCGTCGACGCCGGCCGGGTGAGCCCCGATCGATGAAAAACCGGGATCGGCGATCCCGGCAACAGGCGATCCTGACCGGCCTCACGGCACTTCGCGCACGGCGCCGCGGGCGGCGCTGGTGGCGAAGGCGGCGTAGGCGCGCAGCGCGGTCGAGACGTTGCGCTTGCGCGGCTTGGCCGGTTTCCACGCGTCCTTGCCCCTGGCGTCCATCGCCGCGCGGCGCTTGGCCAATTCTTCCTCCGACACGAGCAACTGGATCGAGCGCGCGGGGATGTCGATCGCGATGCGGTCGCCGGCCTCGACGAGGCCGATAACGCCGCCCTCGGCCGCCTCGGGCGAGACATGGCCGATCGAGAGGCCCGACGTGCCGCCGGAGAATCGCCCGTCGGTGATCAAGGCGCAGGCTTTGCCCAGGCCCTTCGATTTGAGGTAGCTGGTGGGATAGAGCATCTCCTGCATGCCCGGCCCGCCGCGCGGACCCTCGTAGCGGATGACGACGATGTCGCCCGCGACGACGCCGCCGTTCAGAATGCCGGAGACCGCGTCGTCCTGGCTCTCGAAAATCTTCACGGGCCCCTCGAACTTGAGGATGCTGGAATCGACGCCCGCGGTCTTCACGATGCAGCCCTCGACCGCGATGTTGCCGTAGAGCACCGCGAGTCCGCCGTCCTTGGAGAAAGCGTGTTCGTAGTCGCGAATGACGCCCTTCTCGCGGTCCTCGTCGATCAATTCGTAGCGCGAGGCTTGGCTGAAGGCGACCTGCGTCGGCACGCCGCCCGGCGCGGCGGCGAAGAATTCGCGCACGGCGGCGCTGTCGGTGCGCTTGATGTCGTTGCGCGCGAGCGCCTGTTCCAGGCTCGGCGCATGCACCATCGCGACATCGCGGTTGAGCAGGCCCGCGCGATCGAGCTCTCCCAGGATGCCCATGATTCCGCCGGCGCGATGGACGTCCTCGACATGCACGTTGGCGACCGAGGGCGCGACCTTGCACAGGACCGGCACGCGGCGCGAGAGCCGGTCGATGTCGGCCATGGTGAAGTCGACCTCGCCCTCATGCGCGGCGGCGAGCAGATGCAGCACCGTGTTGGTCGAGCCGCCCATCGAAATGTCGAGCGTCATCGCATTCTCGAACGCCTTGAAACTGGCGATCGCGCGCGGCAGCACGCTGGAATCGTTTTCGTCGTAGTAGCGGCGCGCGAGATCGACGATCAGGTGTCCGCCTCGACGAACAGTCGCTTGCGGTCCGCATGGGTCGCGACCACGGTGCCGTTGCCCGGCAGCGCCAACCCCAGCGCTTCGGTCAGGCAATTCATCGAGTTGGCGGTGAACATGCCCGAGCAAGAGCCGCAGGTCGGACAGGCCGAGCGCTCGATGACCTTGACCTCTTCGTCGCTGACCGCGCTGTCGGCGGCCGCGACCATCGCGTCGATCAGGTCGACCTTCTTGATCACGCCATGCGAATTGACCTTGCCGGCCTCCATCGGACCGCCCGAGACGAACACGGCGGGAATGTTGAGGCGCAGCGCCGCCATCAGCATGCCCGGCGTGATCTTGTCGCAATTGGAAATGCACACCAGCGCGTCGGCGCAATGCGCATTGGCCATGTATTCGACGCTGTCGGCGATGACCTCGCGCGAGGGCAACGAATAGAGCATGCCGTCGTGGCCCATCGCGATGCCGTCATCGACCGCGATCGTATTGAATTCCTTGGCTATACCGCCCGCGGCCTCGACTTCGCGCGCGACCAGTTGCCCAAGGTCCTTCAAATGAACGTGACCCGGCACGAACTGGGTGAAGGAATTGACGATCGCGATGATCGGCTTGCCGAAATCGCCGTCCTTGACGCCGGTCGCGCGCCAAAGCCCACGCGCGCCGGCCATGTTCCGGCCATGGGTGGTCGTGCGAGAGCGGTATGCGGGCATGGGACAGGCCTTGATGCGATGCGAAGGGGGCGACTATGTCGCAAATTGGCGCGGACGGAGCAAGAGCCGAGCCGACAATACGCGGGACACGACCGCCCTCGGACGACCTGTCACAAGCTTTTCGCCATTGGCGTGAATTTTGGAGCGGGCGAAGGGATTCGAACCCTCGACCCCAACCTTGGCAAGGTTGTGCTCTACCCCTGAGCTACACCCGCATCCGTGCCGGCCAAAGCCGACGGCTGGGCTTATGGCGCAAGCCGCGAGAGATTGCAACACCCCTGTTGGGCCCTTTCGCTATGGCGCGATCCGCTGTCGATGATTATGTCCGTGGCCATTGCCCGCCCGCGAAACGGGCGCAATTTCTTCTTCCGAGGCGCGCATGGACAATATGAATTCCGCTTTCGCTCATCTGCCTGCGAGCCCGCGCATGCCCGCTTTGTTCATCGGCCACGGCAACCCGATGAACGCGATCGAGGACAACGCCTATAGCCGCTCCTGGCGCGCGCTCGGCGAGAAATTGCCGAAACCGCGTGCGATCCTCTGTGTCTCCGCCCATTGGATGACGCGCGGCGGCACGCTGGTTCATATCGGCCAACGGCCGAAGACGATCCACGATTTCGGCGGCTTCCCGCGTGAACTCTATATGCAGCAATATCCCGCCCCCGGCGCGCCCGAGGCCGCCAAGGCCGCGATCGAACTGGTGCGCTCCAGCCATATCGGAACCGATTCCGAATGGGGCCTCGACCACGGCGCCTGGTCGGTGCTGATCCAGATGTTCCCGAAGGCCGATATCCCGGTCTTCCAGCTCTCGCTTGACCTCAGCCGCAACCCGCAGGACCATCTGGCGCTCGCGCGCGAGCTCAAGCCATTGCGCGAGAAGGGCGTGCTCGTCATCGGCAGCGGCAATCTCGTGCACAATCTGATGGCGCTGGCGCCCGGCGCGCCGGCCTATGACTGGGCGCAGGCCTTCGACGCCGACATGGCCAAGCGCATCGAGGCGCGCGACGCGGGCGGCGTCGCCTCGGCGTTGGGGACCAGCCGCGTCGCGAGGCTTTCGCATCCGACGCCCGAGCATTTCCTGCCAGCGCTGTTTCCGCTCGGCGTCGCCGACGATGAGGACGAGTTGAGCTTCTTCAACTCGACGTTCGACATGGGTTCGATCTCGATGCGCTCCTTCGTGCTTTCGTGAAGGCCCTCATCGTCGGCGCCGGCCCCGCCGGCCTGATGGCGGCGCAGGTTCTGGCGAAAGCGGGCCACAAAGTCACGGTCGCCGATTCCTCGCAAACTCCGGCGCGAAAATTTCTGCTCGCCGGACGCGGCGGCCTGAACCTGACCCATTCGGAACCTCTCGATGCGTTCCTGTCGCGTTACGGCCCCGCGCGCGAGGCGCTCGCCCCCGCGATCCGCGCCTTTCCGCCTGAGGCGCTTCAGGCTTGGAGCGCGGAACTGGGCGAGCCAACCTTCGCCGGCACAAGCGGGCGCGTGTTCCCCAAGAGCTTCAAGGCGACGCGGTTGCTCCGGGCGTGGCTGAGGATGTTGCAGGGGCTAGGCGTCGAACTCGCGCCGCGCCATAGCTGGATCGGCTTCGCCGAGGGCGGCGGATTTCGTTTCGCGACGCCTTCGGCAGAGCGCGTGCTGGATGCCGACGCCTATGTGCTCGCGCTTGGAGGCGCCTCCTGGCCAAGGCTGGGAAGCGACGGGAGCTGGGTCGAGATCCTGCGGCGCGACGGGATCGAGGTCGCGCCGCTCAGGCCGGCCAATTCCGGGTTCCTCGTCGACTGGTCGCCGACATTCGCCGAGAAATTCGCGGGCCAGCCGCTGAAGGCGATCCGATGGTCGCATCGCGGCGAAAGCACCCGCGCCGAGGCGGTAGTCGCCGCGCACCGGCCTGGAAGGCGGCGCGGTCTATGCGCTGGGCGCCGGCCTGCGCGCGGCGATAGACGCCGAGGGGTTTGCGACGCTGACGCTCGACCTCAGACCCGACGTCGCGCTTGAAAACCTCAGCGCGCGGCTGGTGCGACCGGCCGGCGCGTCGCTATCGACGTTTCTGCGCAAGGCGGCGCAATTGACGCCGGTCGCGATCGGCCTTCTGCGCGAAGCGGGCGCAATCCCGGGCGAACCCGCGGCGCTCGCAGCGCGGATAAAGGCCTGTCCGATCCGTCTTACCGGCCTGGCCCCGGTCGCGCGCGCGATATCCTCGGCAGGCGGCATTGCGTGGCGCGAGATCGACGAAAGCTACATGTTGCGCAAGCGGCCGGGGGTCTTCGTCGCCGGCGAGATGATCGACTGGGAAGCCCCGACCGGCGGCTATCTGCTGCAGGGCGCATTTGCGACCGGCGCGGCGGCTGGTCATGGGGCGGCTGACTTTGTGCGAGGTCGCTGAGCCCGCGCGGGCGTCGCTTGAACGGGGCTCAGCGACCCCGGTCGCAAGGGGTTCGCTTCAACCCGGGCCGGCGAAGGGCGCTTCCCCCGGCAACGCGCTCAGGTAACGCTTGCCCGCGCGTAACCCTTGCCCGCGCGGGTCCGGCGGGAGTAAGCCGGCGCGCCCGCTCCCGAAAAGGTCCTGCAAGATGAGCCCTGCCCGCCTGGTCATCCCTGATCTCGCCGAAAAGGTCGTGTTGATAACCGGTGCGTCGACCGGCATAGGGGCGGCGCTGGCGCGCGCCTTTGCAGGCCAGGGCGCGAAGGTCGCCATCAACTACCATTCGAGCGAGACCGCCGCCAACGCGCTGCTCGCGGAGATAGAGGGCGCGGGCGGTGCGGCGACTTTAGTCCGGGGCGACGTGACCCGCCCCGAGGCCTGCGCGGCGATCGTCGCCGCGACGGCCGAGCGATTCGGACGGATCGACGGGTTGATCAACAACGCCGGCCTGATGCTCGGGCGGGTGCCGTCTCTCGAAGCCGACGATGCGCATGTCAGCGCCGTGATCGACCTCAACGTGCGTTCGGTCCTCTCGGTCACTCGCTCGGCCAAGCCCTGGCTCGCCCGCCAGGGCGGGTTCGTGATCAACACCACCTCGATCGCGGCGCGCAACGGCGGCGGCGGCGGGGCGGTCCTCTATGCCGCCGCGAAGGGATTCGTCTCCACGCTCACGCGCGGCCATGCAAAAGAGCTGATCGGCGAGAGAATTCGGGTCAACGGCGTGGCGCCCGGCGTCATCGCGACGCCGTTTCACGAACGCTACAGCAATGCGGAGGCGATGGAGGCGATGCGCAAGACGGTCCCGCTCGGACGCGTCGGAACGCCCGAAGAATGCGTGGGCGCATACTTGTTTCTAGCCTCGGAGATGCTGAGCGGCTATGTCGTGGGACAGATTATCGAGGTAAACGGCGGACAATTGATGCCATGATGGGCGCGCCGAAGCGTGACCTCAATGGCGATATTGCTGGATGCGGGTGGTACGCAGTCCCGCCAGTCCAAACTGGTCGATCGAGACCTGCCAGCTCAGGAATTCGTCGACAGTCAGCGTGTAGCGGGCGCAGGCTTCCTCCAGCGAAAGCAGGCCTCCGCGCACGGCGGCGACGACTTCCGCCTTGCGCCGGATCACCCAGCGCTTGGTCGACGGCGGCGGCAGATCGGCGATCGTAAGCGGGCTTCCGTCGGGACCGATCACGTATTTGACTCTCGGCCGAAGCGATTCACTCATTGAACTCTCACACGCGGGTACGCGACGTCTACTACGCTGACAATAGGGACCTCGACTTAAGATTTGCCTAAGCGTAGCCGGGCCAGTTTTCATCAAAACTGTGTCAAAACGCTCGTAATCCTTGCTCAAAGGTTATTTTCGCCGTCAAAAGCCGCAGTTACGCCGACGCACTGGCGGGGGCGGCCGAATTCGACTAATAGCCTTGCCGGTCGACGATAGAACCCCCATCTGCGGTTGCAGCCTCCCGGCCTCAAAGGGATCCGGACAATCAGAGACCTGGGACGATGACAGACCTGGGATGAACAGATGACCGTGACCGCCCCCCTCGCCGCCGCCCTCTCCCAGCGCGCCGTGAACTCGCTGGGCCTGCCCAAGGCCCCGGCCGACACCCGCGTCGTCGTCGCCATGTCGGGCGGTGTCGATTCCAGCGTCGTCGCGGCCCTGCTGACGCGCGAGGGCTATGATGTCGTCGGCCTGACGATGCAACTCTACGACCACGGGGCGGCGACCCATCGCAAGGGCGCGTGCTGCGCGGGCCAGGACATCCACGACGCCCGCGACGTTGCCGCGCGTCTTGGCATTCCTCATTATGTTCTGGATTACGAGGCTCGTTTTCATGAGAAGGTGATCGAGCCGTTCGCGCGCGCCTATGTCGCCGGCGAGACGCCGATCCCCTGCGTCGCCTGCAATCAGCACATGAAATTCGTCGATCTGTTCCAGGCGGCAAGGGATCTCGGCGCCGATCTGATCGCGACCGGGCATTACGTCGTCAGCGGCGACGACGGCGAAGGCGGGCGCGCGCTATATCGCGCGGCCGACGCCGATCGCGATCAAAGCTATTTCCTGTTCGCGACGACGCGCGAGCAATTGGCGATGTTGCGCTTTCCGCTCGGCGCGCTGCCGAAGCCGGAAGTGCGGGCGCTCGCGCGGGAATTTTCGCTCGTCGTCGCCGACAAGGCGGACAGCCAGGACATCTGCTTCGTGCCGGCCGGCCATTACAGCGAAATGATCGAGCGCCTGCTGCCGGGTTCCTCCGAACCCGGCGAGATCGTGCATGTCGACGGGCGCGTGCTTGGCCGTCACAATGGCATCCTGCATTACACGATCGGCCAGCGCCGCGGCCTCGGGATTGCGGCGGCCGAACCGCTCTATGTCGTCTCGCTCGACGCGGCCGAAGCGCGCGTGGTCGTCGGGCCGCGCCAGGCGCTCGCCACGCCGCGCGTCAAGCTGCGTGATTTCAACTGGATTGGCCCGGGGCGGCTCGAGGATCTGCCTGAGCAGGGGCTTCAGGTCGCCGCACGGGTGCGCTCGACCCGCCCGCCGACCCCGGCGCGGTTGTTTGCGGACGCACATGTCGCATTCGACGAACCGGAATCCGGCGTGTCGCCGGGCCAGGCCTGCGTGATCTACGATTCGACCGATCCGCGCGCGTGCGTGCTCGGCGGCGGGTTCATTCTGGGCCGGCAGGCCACGTAATGAAGGCGTGGCGGCGGGAGGCTGGCAATGGCGGCGGACGACGAGGACAGCGTTTTCGGAAAACCGCGGCCCAAGCCCGCATCGCATGTGCTCGGTCAACTCTTGGATGATCTCTCGGCGCCCGAACTCGCCGAGCGCATCGCGGCCTTGAAAGCCGAGATCGAACGTCTCGAAGCCGCCATTCGCGCACGCGAGGCGACGCGCCAGGCCGCGAGTGCTTTTTTCAAAAATTGAGCAAAATTGCGTAATCCGTATCATTTCGGGACGGCCGGAGGCGCCGCCTCGCCATGGCGCGTTAGCAACTTGTTAACTTTTATCAATTATGAATAAATTCGATCCGATTTTCGGATTCTGAATGGTTTTGCTCCGTTCTGTTCTTTGCCTCCCATCTAATCGCCTTCGAAGCCGCCTCCGGGCGGCTTTTTTTCTTTGACTGGCATGAATCGTGAAAAGAGCTTAACATGAACGCCGTGGCTGTTAACCTTATTGAAAAGTAAACAAGCGGTCTCCGTCGCCCGGCGTTACTCTTGCGTACGAGTCTCCGGGAATCACAGGGCGTTCCATTGCGGTTCGGATTACGCCCAAGGCGCGTAGCAGGAGTCGGCGTCATGAGTTACGGGTACGGGGGGTCGCGTAATACAGATCCGGCGATGGCGCCCGGCGCCGTCTCATTCGCGCTCAAGCATGTTGGCTCCGAGGCGTTCAAGACGCTGTTCAAGGAAGGCATGGCGCTTGTCGAAACTTCCGCCGCCTATCTCGACGGTCCGGGCCGCGCCGAAGCCAAGTCGCTGCCGCGCCAGAGCGCGCTCGCCTATGCCTCCGAAAGCATGCGCCTGACCACCCGCCTGATGCAGATAGCTTCCTGGCTGCTGCTTCGACGGGCCGTCAACGAGGGCGAACTGACGCCGGCTCAGGCGCAATCCGAGCGACACCGCGTGCGGCTTTCGCGGCAAGATCTGGCTTGTCCGCCCGAAATTCTGGCCCAGCTGCCGCGTGAGTTCGTCGACTTGTGCGAGAAATCCTTGCGCCTGCAGGCCCGCGTGCTGCATCTCGACGAGTCGATCGCGGCCGCGCGCGCCGCCCGGCCGACGGCGCCGTCCCGCCCGGTTGAGGCCCAATGGGATCGCCTGCGCGCCGCCTTCTGCCTCGAACCGGCGATGGCTCTGGGGGGCTGACGGCGGGAGCACTTGCCGGGCGCCGCGATTTGGCCGCATGGGAGGGCGATCCTGCTTCGAATCCCGGAACGCCCGCACACGATGTCCGCCCGCTGCCGCCTTTATCTGATTACGCCGCCGCTCAATCTGGCGATGCTGGACGCCTTTGCGCCCCGCTTTGCCGCCGTCCTCTCGGCGGGCGATGTGGCGAGTGCGCTGGTGCGGATCGCCCCGGGCGCCGAAGGCGACGCCAAGCGCATCGTCGGGCGGCTTACCGAAATTTCCGCCGCCGAAGACGTTGCGTTGCTCGTCGAGAACGACGCGCGGCTCGCCGCGCGCGCGGGCGCGGACGGCGCGCATATCGCGGGCATCGGCCCCGAACTCACGGATGCGCTCGCAAGTCTGCGGCCCGAGCGGATCGTCGGCGTCGGCGGGCTCAAGCTGCGCGACGACGCGATGACCGCCGGCGAGGCGGGCGTCGATTACGTCATGTTCGGCGAACCGCGCAGGGACGGATGGACGCCGCCGCTCGAGGAAACGCTGGATCGCGCGAGTTGGTGGGCCGAGATTTTCGAGACGCCCTGCGTCGCCTTCGCGGCGACGCTTGAGGGCGCGCAGAGCCTGGCCGAAGCCGGCGTCGATTTCGTTGCGCTCAGCGACGCGATCTGGAACGCCGACAAACCTGAAGCCGCCGCAGCCGATGCGGTCAAGCGCGTCGCCGCCGGCGCGAGTGCGCGGGCATGAATTGGCGTTGGACGCTCTCCGGCGTCGCGGCGGCGTGCGTTGCGATCATGCTGTCAAGCCCGGCGGCAAGCACGGATCAGTCGGGCTATACGCCGCCATTCTCGATGGCGCCTCCGCGGCCTGTCGGCCCGAACGCGCCGCTCGACCTGACCGGCAGCGGACCGCCGCCCGATGCCGCCTTCGGCGCCTATCAGCGCGGATATTTCCTCTCCGCTCTACGGGAAGCGGAGAAGCGGGTCGCGGCCAATCCGAAAGACGCGGCCGCCATGACGCTCATCGGCGAAATCTACCACGACGGCATGGCGGTCAAGACGGACACGGCGGAGGCTGCGCGCTGGTATCGCCTGGCGAGCGCGCTCGGCGACAAACAGGCCCAGTTCCAGCTCGGCGTGCTGCTGCTCGACGGGGCGGACGGAGTCCCCAAGGATCGCGCGGCGGCCAAAGCCCTGTTTGAAAAGGCCGCCGCGCAGGGCCTCGCCTCTGCGCTCTACAATCTGGGCGTGCTCGCTCTCGAAGCCGACGACCCGGCCAAGGCCGATTACGCCGCGGCGGCCGACTATTTTCGGCGCGCGGCCGACGCGGGCGACGGCAATGCCGCCTATTCCTATGGGGTGCTGCTGCGCCAGGGCCGCGGCGTGCCGCTCGATATCGCCAAGAGCGCGCAATGGCTGAAACGCTCCGCGGACGCCGGCATCATCGCGGGTCAGGTCGAATATGCGATCATGCTGTTCAACGGCGTCGGCGTACAGCGTGACGAGGCGGGCGCAGCCAAGATCTTCATGCTCGCCGCCGCGCGCCGCAATCCGATCGCGCAGAACCGGCTCGCGCATCTCTATGTCAGCGGTCGTGGCGTCCCCCGCGACTTGGTGCAGGCCGCCGTCTGGAATGGTCTCGCCAAAGCGGCGGGCCTGGAGGACAAAGACCTCGACGAGGCGACGGCGCATCTGACCCGCGAAGACCTCGGCAAGGTCCGCGACCTCACGCGCCGGGAGCTCGAATTCTGAGCCGAGCCCCGGCCTTTACGGCGCCGAGGAAGCCGGGATATAAGCGCTTCGCTCCGGCGCGGGCGCGGGTGTAGCTCAATGGTAGAGCAGCAGCCTTCCAAGCTGAATACGAGGGTTCGATTCCCTTCACCCGCTCCAATTCCAGGGCCCGCGGCCCTGCCTCATGGGCGCCGGACGCAATGGCTTCAATATCGACCGGCGCGGCATACGAATCGGAAACTCGCCTTCGGGCCCGGGCGCGGCCAACTCTGCGACTTCGGCCCTCCGCTCGCGTTCGGGCGGCGATACCGAACCCTTGCATCGCCCCGATCGCGCATAAGCACAGTCACCTCTTGGCCCGATCCACGGCGAGGAATTGGGCGAACGCCTTCAGCGTGGCTTCCGACGCATGGTGCTCCATGCCCTCGGCGTCGGCTTCCGCGGCTTCGGCGGGGACGCCGATCGCAAGCAGCAGGTTGACGACGAGCCGGTGCCGCGCCCGCACGCGATCCGCAAGTTCCCGTCCCGCCTCCGTCAGGAAAATGCCGCGGTAAGGCCGGGAGGTCACCAATCCCTCCCGTTTGAGACGAGCGACGCTCTTGATCGCGGTGGGATGAGTGACGCCTAGACGTTTGGCGACCTCGGTCGCTCGCGCCTCGCCGTGAACCGCAAGCAGGTCCGCGATAAGCTCGACATAATCCTCCAACAACGCGGTCGATTGCGCGGACCTGGCCTTGCTGAACCGAAGCGCCTGCGTGGGCTCCTCCGGCATTTCTATCGTCCCATCGGACCGCCCAGCGGCCGCAACTCGTCTCACGCGGCAGTCTCCCTGTTATGCCGTCCTAGCCATATCGCCGCCGGCCAGAGTTGACCCGCCCCTCCCCATTTTACCCCGCGCGTCGCAGGGGTCGAGGCCGTCAAAATCTGCCGCCGACCGGGCGTGATTGCACCTCTCTAGCAGAAAAACGCCGCCGCGCCATTATGAACCCGGGGATCCAGAGTGAACCTCCTGCGCCCTAAAATTGCATGTTGACATAATTGTAGCCATGGCTACTTTAGAATGAATTCAATTCACGCGATAGTTGCGGCAACCTTTGGCGACGGAGTTTTGATGCGGCATGAGCGATAACGCAATGGACCTTGGGTTATCGGCGGCCCCTGGCGGCATGGCCGTGCGCATCACGAATGAGGACCTTCTTCGGGCCCAGGACCGCTTGAAGGTTCTCAAGACCCGCGCCGCCAATAGCTCGCTGAAGCTGCTCTGGCTGTTGGCGGGGCCGGGCGTTCTTGTCATGCTCGGCGAGAACGACGGGCCCAGCATGGTCTCCTATGCGACCACGGGCGCAACTTACGGAATTGGTTTTTTCGCCCCCTTCATCCTGCTGACGTTCTTTATGGCCTTCGTCGTTCAGGAAATGACGGTCCGCCTCGGCGCGGCGACGCACCGAGGCCATGCCGAACTCATCTTCCAGCGCTTTGGTCCGTTCTGGGGCTATTTCGCCATGGGCGACCTCGTGTTCGGCAATCTGCTGACCTTGGTCACGGAGTTCATCGCGATCCAGGCCGGCGGCCTCTATTTCGGCGTTCCTGCCTGGCTTTCGGTCGCGGTCGGCGTGTTGCTTGTCATGGGCTCGCTGGCGTTTCGACGCTACGCGACCTGGGAGCGCGTGCTGATGGGGCTAGCCGTATTCAATCTGCTGTTCGTGCCCGTCGCTCTGCTTTCGCACCCCGACGGCGCCGCTTTGGGTCGCGCCTTCGCCACTTGGGGACCGCTTCCGGGCGGCTTCAATACGGCGTTCGTGACCCTCATCCTGGCCAATGTCGGCGCGACGGTGACGCCGTGGATGATCTTTTTCCAGCAGAGCGCCGTCGTCGACAAGGGTCTGACCAGGGCTGACGTTCCGCAGGGCCGCATCGACACGGCGATCGGCGCAACCCTGGCCGCGATCGCCGCGATCGCGACATTGGTTGCATCCGCACGGCTGTTCGCCGCCAAGATCGACGTTTCGAATTTTGCCAGCGGCGCCGACTTCGCCTCGGCGCTTGCGCCGCTCATCGGGTCGACCGGCGCGACTCTGTTCGCGCTCGGCATCCTCGAGGCCGGACTGGTCGCCGCCATGACGATTTCCACCAGTTCGTCCTACGCCCTGGCCGAAACGGTTTCGGCGGCGGAAAAAATATCCGCCCGGCACAGCCTTAATCTCGACTTCTCAAATGGTCGGCTGTTTTACGGAGTGGCGATTCTCTCCACGATTGCCGCCGCCTGCGTCGTTCTGATCCCTGGGGCGCCGCTGCTCGCCATGACGCTCACCGTGAACGTGATCGCGACCCTGCTTATGGCGCCCGCGCTGCTTCTCCTGCTGTTGCTGGCCAACGATCGCGAGATCATGGGGGATCTGGCGAACGGCCGGCTAGCCAACGTCGCAGGGGGCGCGATCGTGGTCGCAATAGCCGTGATAGGCGCCCTATATGGCGTGATTACCGCGTTCCCTGGCCTGTTGGGCAAGTAGGAGACGATCCATGGCGACCGACCCAACGCTGATCAACGCGCTTGAAACGGATCAGCTCGTGGCCTCGACGGCGCAGCCGCTCCCGCGCCGCGTCCTCGGCCGCGGCGTCCTGGCTCTGCTGGTGGCGCTGCGGGTTTACGTCCTGATCGCGATTCCGATCGTGATTTACGCATTCGTGCGCGCGTTGTTGACGCCTCAATAGGGCGGAAGGGCGGACGGAACCGTCGTCGAAGACGACGCGCCCGACGTTCGCGGCGCTCCGCCGACCCAACTGGTCGCTTTATCTCAATGCAGCGTCGCGGCGAGCGGCGGTTTGCCCAAAATCATGTCGGCGGCCTTTTCAGCGATCATGATCGTGGGCGCATTGGTGTTGCCTCCAATCAGCGTCGGGAAGACCGACGCGTCGACCACGCGCAGGCCCTCGAGGCCGCGCACTCGCAATTGCGGGTCCACCACGGCCGCGTCGTCGACGCCCATTTTGCAGGTGCCCACGGGATGGTAGATCGTGTCCGCGCGTGCGCGGATATGGCCTTCCCACTCGGCGTCCGTCATGCCGGGGCGTGTGTAAACCTCCTTGTGCCGGTACTTCGACAGCGCCGGCCCTTCGAGAATCGCCCGGGTCATCTTCGCGCCCTTGATCAGAAGGCGGAGATCCTCCGGGTTTGAGAGGAATCTCGGATTTATTCCCGGCGCCGCGAGCGGATCGGCGCTCTGCAAGAAAACTTCGCCGATCGACTTGGGACGCAGCACGCAGACATGACAAGAGAAGCCATATCCCGGATGCAGCTTGCGAGCGTGGTCGTCGACGAGCGACACGACGAAGTGAAGCTGAATGTCGGGCTTGGGAAGTGCGGGGTCGGTCTTCAGAAAGGCGCCGACCTCGGCGCCGGGCGAGGCGACCAGGCCCGTGCCGTCCTTGCGCCACTTCAGGATATGCTTGACCAGTTTCACCGCGCCCACTGGGCCGAGGCCCAGCAGATCCGTGTCTTTCGACTTGTAAGCCATGACGAAGTCGAGGTGATCGCGCAGGTTCTGTCCGACGCCCTCGAGTTCATGCACGAGATCGATGCCGTGGCGGCGCAGATCGTCCGCCCGGCCGACGCCGGACAATTGCAACAATTGTGGTGAGTTGAAGGCGCCGCCGCACAGGATGATCTCGCGCTTTGCGCTGACGCGCTTCTCGACGCCGCCAACCCGATAACGAACGCTTTCGGCCCGCTTGCCGTCGAACTCGATCTTTGTCGCGTGGGCCTTGGTGACGACGGCCAGGTTGGCGCGATCGGCGAAGGGATGAAGATAGGCCGCCGCGGCCGAGCACCGCTCGCCGTTCTTCTCCCGGTTGTGGAACTGGGTCACCTGGAAAAGGCCGACGCCCTCCTGCTCCGGTCCATTGAAGTCGGGGTTGGTTCTAAATTGCAACTCGCCCGCGGCTTGAATAAAGGCCTGCGAGATTGCGCGCGGGCTTCTTTGATTGGAGACCTGCAGCGGGCCGGACGCGCCGTGATACGCATCGGCGCCGCGTTCGTTCGCCTCCGAACGCAGGAAATATGGCAGCACCTCTTCATACGACCAGCCCTCGCAGCCGAGGTCGGCCCATTCGTCATAGTCGGAGCGATGGCCGCGAACATAGAGCATCGCATTGATCGCGCTCGAGCCGCCCAGCGTCTTGCCGCGCGGCTGATAGCCCTGGCGGCCATTGAGTCCGGGCTGCGGAATGGTCGAGTATGCCCAGTTGTTGATCTTCGGTCGCCCCGGAAGCATCAGCGCCATGCCGGCCGGAGCGCGTATAAGAACGTCCTTGCCCTCCCCGCCCGCTTCGAGCAGACAAACCGTCACAGAAGGGTCCTCGGAAAGCCGCGAGGCGAGCGTCGATCCGGCCGATCCGCCGCCGACGATTACGTAGTCGTAATTCATGTTTCCATCCCTGATGCGTTTCGTGTCTTGACACAGAAATCACGGCTTGCGGAGCGACGCCGTTCGCACGCACGACGAATCCGCTCCGCTGAAATTGCCGCCCCGGCCGCATTTGCCTTTCCAGGAATAGTTGACGCCCCCGGCGGCCCCTGGCTCTTGATCTTGATCAGCTTTCGCGACCCATCTTCTCCTGACCAATGTCGATATTGCGCCTCGCGCCGCCGGGACTATGCCGTCTGCGCCTTTGTCTCAAACCGAGCGCGCGCGGCGTCGGTTGCGTTGATCCTGGACATGTCGCCGTCGGCCCAGGCAAGGACTCTGGGATTCATCGTGCGAAACCACAGGGGCGGGATCGCGGCGAGCACGAACATTCCGGGATAGCCGCTGGGCAGGCGCGGCGCGCCCGTGAAATCGCGAAGCGACTGATAGGGGCGCATGGGATTGGCGTGATGGTCGGAATGGCGCTGGAGATGGAACGTGACCAGATTGGAGAAGATATGGTTGGTGTTCCAGGAATGCCGGGGCTCTACGGCCTCGTAGCGGCCGTTGGGCAGCTTGCGGCGCAATAGTCCGTAATGCTCGACGTAGTTGGCCTGCGTGAGCGAATACCAGCCGATGAAATGGTGGGCGACAATGAAAGGCGCGACCTTCCAGCCGAAAATGGCGATCAGTCCCGCGGCGACCAGGATCGTCAGCGCGAAGCCCTGCAGGATCTCGTTGTCGACCGACCAGACGCGCTTGCCGCGCTTGGCCAGTCGCTCGGACTCGTTGCGCCAGCCGCGCACGAAGGCGCCGGGCAATTCGCGCATCGCGAAAGCGTAAATCGATTCGCCGAATCGCGAGCTTGCGGGATCCTCTAGCGTCGCGACCCAGGTATGGTGGCCGCGATTGTGCTCGATCCGAAAATGCGCATAGCCCACGACATTGTTGGCAAGCGAGCCGAACATCTGGTCGATCCGATCGGGCTTGTGACCGAGTTCGTGGCCGAGCGCGATCGCCCCGCCGTTGATCGTGCCGACGCCCAGGATCAGCGCGAGATAGGACCACCACGGCAGGTCTTGCGCGCCGAGGAAGGCGACGGTCGCGAAATAGCTCGCCCAATAGAGAGGGACCGTCGCCATGGCCAGACGGCGATAATAGGGATCTTGCTCCATCGCCGCGACGACTTCGGGCGGCGGATTGTGCATATCCTCGCCGAGCCAGGCGTCCACCAGCGGGATGAAGCCGAAGACGAAGACGACGGGAACGAGCGTCGTCGCCAGCGCCCCGCCGGTCAGAAAATAGGCGAGATAGCAGAGGATCGGCACGGTCGGCAGCCAAAGCGACAACAGCCACAGACGCCGCTTGCCGTCGTTGTAGACGATCGATTCCCCCTGCGCGGTCATGCCCGTGAAAGTCATGGCGGTTTCCATCCCTTGTTCTGATTTAAAATGGTCGAAGCAAGGTCGACGCGCCAGTTCACCTCGCGCCAATTTTGTGGCAGTTTGCGCCATGCGCCTGTCCACTCCCGGGTCCCTGCGCGCCTCCGTCCCGGCAGGCTATGCCCGCGCCCTGGTTCGCAAATTCGGCAGGACGGCCGAACAGCGCGCCGCGCTGCTGCAAAGCGCGGGGCTCACCGAGCCGGGGCTGAATGCGCCCGGGGCGGAGACGTCGGTCGTCGCGCTGATCGCGCTCGCGGGCGCGCTCACGCGCCAGCGGGGCGAAAGCTGGCCTTTGGAAGCCGCTACGGTCTGGTCCGCCGCCTTGCAGGGCGCGCTCGACGTCGCCTTGCGCAGCGCCGCGACGCTCGATGCGGCGATGGCCGTCGCTGCGCGTTACGGTCACGTGCGCGCGCCCTATCTCAACGTTCGGCTTCGCTCGGACAAGCGGACGCGAAGGATCGTCTATGAGCCTTCCTATGAGCTCGGAGACGCGGAATGGCGCGCCGTCGCGCTGGCGGTCGCGCTGGCGACCCACGCGCTGTACGGGCAGATCATGGAAGAAGGCATCGCCGAGGCGACGATCGAGTTTCCCTGGCCCGCGCCCGGCTATGTCGGGCGCATGCGCGAGTTTTTCGCCTGCAAGCTGCGCTTTGGCGCCCGCGAATTCGCATTCGAAATTCCGGCGCGCCTTGGCAGTCTGGGGTCGCCTTTCGCCGATCCGACCCTGCACGCGAAGGCGATCGCGGAACTCGACGACGCTGCGCGCCGGATCGCCGGCGAGGAAGCGATCGTCGGCGCGCTCGAACGGTTGATCCTCGCGCATTTGCCGCAACGGCTGGGCGAGGCCGAGGCGGCTCGCCGCCTCGGCCTGTCCCGGCGCACGC
Source organism: uncultured Pseudomonadota bacterium (assembly GCA_963809055.1). GTDB lineage: Bacteria > Pseudomonadota > Alphaproteobacteria > Rhizobiales > Beijerinckiaceae > Roseiarcus. Next base: position 25,743 of record CAWEID010000020.1, read on the forward strand.
TGGTCCGCCGTTTGTCGCTCGCCAATGTCGCCTTTCGCTCCGTGCTTGAGGGGGTCTTGCGCGAGCGCGCTGGCTCCCTCATGGCCGGCGGGAGCTTGTCGCGCGAGGAAATGGCCGCCGCGCTGGGCTATGCCGATCCGACGAGCTTCAGTCGAGCCTGTCGCAGGTGGTTCGGACCGCGCGGCGGCGCCCCAACCCATTTGGCTTGATCCGCCGGTTGCGTCCCGCATCCGTCGTTCCCGAGGTCCGCGAAGGCTCAAGCCCGTTGGGCCCGCTTCACACCTCCAGCCACTCCTTTCGCACGGCCTCGGCTGCGGCCAGTTGGGCCGGCGTTCCCTCGAAGACGATCCTGCCGTGCCCCATCACATAGAGCCGTTGGCTGATCTTCAATGCAATCGTCAACTTCTGTTCGACGAGCAGAATGGCGACGCCCCGCTTGGCGATTTCGCCGAGGAGATCGCCGACGCGTTCGACCATTTTCGGCGACAGACCCTCGGTCGGTTCGTCGATCATGATGAGGTCGGGATCGCCCATGAGCGTTCTGCACATCGTCAGCATCTGCTGCTCGCCGCCAGAAAGCACGCCGCCCGGCGTCTCGGCTCGGGCCTCCAGTTGCGGGAACATCTGGAACATGTCCTGCATCGACCAGCGCCCGGGCGGCTTTCCGAACTTCTCGCCAAGCATCAGATTTTGCCGAACCGTCAAGGCGGGAAAGATGTCGCGAGTCTCCGGGACGTAGCCGAGCCCGCGCCGCGCCGTCTCGTGCGGCTTCAAGCCGACGATCTGCTCGCCCCGAAAGCGGATCGAGCCGTGAGGCGACGTCGCGCCCATGATCGCCTTGATGGTCGTCGAACGGCCAGCCCCGTTGCGCCCGAGGAGGCTGACGATCTCGCCGGGCTCGACGCGAAAGGTCACGCCATGCAGGATATGGCTCTTGCCGTAATAGGCATGGAGGTCGCGGACATCGAGCAGCGGCGCGCTCATGCAGGACTCGTCTGTCCGAGATAGGCCTCGCGCACTGCGGCGTTCTCGCGGATGCGGTCTGGCGTGTCGCTGGCGATGACCTCGCCATAGACCAGAACCGAAATACGATCCGCCAGATCGAAAACGACGCTCATATCGTGTTCCACCATGACAAGGGTTTTGCCCTCCGTCACCTTGCGGATCAGCGCGACGGCCCGTTCAGTCTCGCTGTTGTTCATGCCCGCGGTAGGCTCGTCGAGCATGACGACATCGGCGCCGCCCGCGATGGTGACGCCGATTTCCAACGCCCGTTGCTCGGCATAGGTGAGCACGCCGGCCGGCAAATCCCTGCGCTCGGTCAGCCCTATGCGCTCCATCAGCCATTCCGCGCGCTCATGCGCGTCGCGCAGACGATGGATTGGCCGCCAGAAGGCGTAGCGATAGCCGAGCGACCACAGCGTCGCGCAGCGAAGATTCTCGTATACAGTGAGCTTGGGAAAGATATTGGTGATCTGGAAACTGCGCGAGAGCCCGCGGCGCGCGATCTCGAAGGGCTTCAGCCCATCGATCCTTTCGCCGTGCAGCAGGATTTGTCCGGAGGTCGGCCGGATCCGGCCGCTCACCAGATGAAACAACGTCGACTTTCCCGCGCCGTTGGGACCTATGATCGCGTGCCGCTCGCCGGCCGCGATTTCCAGGGACACGCCGCGAATGATTTCGGTCGCCCCGAAACTCTTGCGCAACTCGATCACTTGAAGCGCGCCGCTCATTCCCGGGCGCTCCGTTGCAAGCGCCCGTTGACGCCCGCCCAGGCGCTTTGAACATGCGGCCACATGAAATAGGTCGCGCCGATGCCCGCTCCGAGCAGTATGAGGGCCACAATCCAGGGCCTGAAATCGGCGGAATCGACCGCGAACCCGAAAAGGCTCATCGCCGTGCCTTCGCTGCGCGCCATCGCGAGTTCGCGATTCGCCAGTTCGATCAGCATGATCGCGCCGACCGCCGCTGCGGCGAGCGCCGGGGCGGTCATCGCATAGGCCGGCGCGAGCCGCCAGATATGCCCGCGCCGCGCCGCCTGCGCATGCAGCGCGAGCCAGCCAGCGACGCCGCCGGGAACAAAGGTGACGACGCCGATAAACATGAGCCCGAAATAAAGCTGCCAGGCCTCGGTCACGTCGGAAAGCGTGACCTGCAGGAATGTAATGGCGATCGCGCCCAGGATCGGTCCCGCGAAAGCCCCGACGCCACCGATATAGGCCATCAGCAACACGAGGCTCGATTGCTGCGCTCCGAGTTGCTGCGCATTGGCGATCTCGAAATCGATCGCCGCGAGCCCGCCGGCGACGCCCGCGAAAAATGCGGAGAAGCAAAATGCGATCAGACGGACCATGCGCGGCGAATATCCGATGAATTCGACCCGCTCCGGATTTTCGCGCACCGCATTGCAGATGCGGCCGAACGGCGTGCGGGTCAGCGCATACATCGCGGCGACACAGACGAAGCACCAGATAGCGATCAAATAATACACTTCGATCTGCGAAACGAACCGGAACCCGAGCAGAGGGGCCAGTTTGGAGCGATTGGTCGTAATCCCCTCCTCGCCGCCGAAGAACGTGCGCAGAATGAACGAACTCGACGAGACGAGTTCGCCCAGGCCGAGCGAGATCATCGAGAAGACGATACCGGCGCGCTTGGTCGAGATCAGGCCAAACAGGATGCCGAAAGCGAGGCCCGCCAGTCCGCCGACGAGTGGGATGATCATCGCCGGGACGGCAAGCTTGGCGTGGATGACAGCGTTCATGGCATGGACGGCTACAAATCCGCCGAGCCCATAGTAGACGGCGTGCCCGAACGACAGGAGGCCGGTCTGTCCCAGCAGCATGTTATAAGACAAGGCGAAAACGATCATGACGCCCATGAGACTCATCACCGTGAGCGCCGTGCCTGACGAAAACACTCGCGGCGCCGCGGCGAACAGCAAAGCCAGCGCCAGCCATGGCGCGAGCGTCCTCATGTTTCGCGCGTTCCCATCAGCCCAGTGGGGCGCAGGATCAGTACGAGCACGAGCAAGAGATAGGGAATGACGGGCGCGAGCTGCGCGATCGTGACCTGCCAGAGGTCGCCCATGAACGGCGGCGCAGCCACCCCGAAGATTTCGGAGAGCGACGCGTTCATCGCAACCGCGAAAGTCTGAACAATGCCGATCAGGAGCGACGCGACGAGGGCGCCCGTCAGCGAACCGAGGCCGCCCACGACGATCACCACGAACAATATCGGGCCGAGCAGACCCGCCATCGAGGGCTGAGTCACCAGCGCCGGGCCGGCGATCACGCCGGCAAGGCCCGCCAGCGCCGCGCCGGCCCCGAACACCGCCATGAATATCCCCGGCACATTGTGGCCGAGCGTCGCGACAGTGTCAGGGTGGGTCAGGGCGGCCTGGATGACGAGGCCGATGCGCGTGCGCGTCAGCACCGCCAGCAGCGCCGCAAACATCGAAATCGCGGTGAAAAGCATGAACATGCGATAGGCGGGATAGGACGTGTCGAAAAGCCGGAAGGCGACGAAATCGAGCGAAGGCGGGACACGATAATCGACCGGCAGCTTGCCCCAGACCATCTGCACGGCTTCCTCGATGACGAAGGCGAGGCCGAAGGTGAAAAGCAACTCCGAGACATGGCCGAGCCGATGCAGCCGTCGCAGTCCATAGCGCTCCACGAGGGCGCCCAGCGCGCCCACGATCAGCGGCGCAGCCACGAATCCAGGCCAAAAGCCGATATGGCGCGAAATCTCGAAGCCGAAATATGCGCCGAGCATATAGAAACTCGCGTGAGCGAAGTTCAGCACGCCCATCATACTGAAGATCAGCGTCAGCCCGCTCGCCATCATGAACAGCAGCATGCCGTAGAGCACGCCGTTCAAGGTCGAGAAAATAATCAGTTGAAGCATAGGGATCCGGCCCTCGCTGACGCTAGAGACCACAACCTGCCGGGGGCCCTCGAGCGCGCGACGCGGTTAAGCGCGCCGCGCGAAAGGGGAAGGCGCCCGACCGATATTGGCCTCAGGGCCGATCCATCTTGCAGGTCGTGGGCAGGACCGTGTCGGCCGCCTTGACGACGCCCGCGCTCTTCCAGCCCCAGCCGGTGCCCTCTTCATCGAACTTGGCGCCGGGATCGAGCGGTCCGAAACTGCTGATGAACATGTCTTGGAATAATTGGTGGTCGTCCTTGCGCATGAAGATTTCACCGCCGTCGAAGCCCTCGGCCTTCATGCCTTCCAGTTGCGCCGCAATTGCCTTGGGATCGTCGGATTTCGCCTGGTTGATCGCAGTGACCAGCATGCGCATCTCGTTGACGGCGCGCGGGTAGAACAAGCTGACGCCAAGCTTGGCGCGGAAGTCGGACTCGAATTTTTGCGCCGCCTCCGGCGCGGAGTTCGGCACGCCTTCGGTGATCGCGAAGACGCGATGCGCAAGCCCGGTTTGCTTGATTGCGGTCGGACCGCCGGCGCCGCCCGCGTAATAGGTGTACCAATCGGTCTGCAAGCCGGCGTCGGCGGCTGCCTTCAGCAGCAGCGCAAAGTCCTGGCCCCAGTTGCCCGTTATGACCGTATCGGCGCCCGACGCCTTGATCTTGGCGACATAGGGCGAGAAATCGGTGACTTTCAGCAACGGATGCAACTCGTCGCCGACAATCTCGATATCCGGACGCTTTTCTTTCAGCATCGCGCGGGCTTGCGTGCGCACGGATTGGCCAAACGAATAGTCCTGGTTGATGAGATAGATTTTCTTGATATTCGGGCGCCCCTTCATGAAGTTCGTCAGAGCGGCCATTTTAATATCCGAGTTTGCGTCCCAGCGGAAATGCCAATAGGCGCATTTTTCGTTGGTCAGGACCGGATCGACCGCGGCATAGTTGAGGTAGATGATTTCCTTGCCGGGATTGCGATCGTTGAATTTCGTGACCCAATCCGAAAGCGCCGCTGCGACAGACGACCCGTTGCCCTGGGTGATGATGCGGACGCCCTGATCGGCGGCCTTCTGCGCCTGGATCAGGCTTTCCTGCGGATTGGTCTTGTTGTCGAGCGGGACGATCTCGATCTTCTTGCCGAGCACGCCGCCGGCGGCATTGATCTGTTCGGCGAGATATTGATAAGTCTTGAGGCCGATTTCACCGATCGAAGCGCCGCCGCCCGAGAGCGGATCGATATAGGCGATCTTGATCGTTTCCTGTGCGAGCGCGGGAAAAGCGACGAGCGACGCCGCCAGCGCAATGCCAGCCAACTTGAAATTCATTTCGTCCTCCCTTGCCGGCTTCGTTATGTCAGCCGGTCGTTGTCGTCGCCACGATAGTGCAAGCCCTGCCTTTGTCCAGTCGGATGCTGGCCGCGCTTCCATGCGGATCGCCAAGGCCGGTTTGATTCGCCGCGAGCCGTTATGGGGTTTTGTTCCGGAGCCGGCTTCGCCAAGCGCGATGCCATCCGAAGTCCGCGAGCGATGAACATGTGTTCGTTCCTGCAAAGGGACGTTCTCGGCTGAGGCGAACCGTTGCCATAGAACTCCTGCGTGGAGCCCGCAGGGACATTATCATCGCAAGCCAAGTGCGCCGTCCGACCTCGCAGCGACAGTTTTCGAAAGTCGACGCGCCCGTTCGGTCGGTCGCCGCCCACGTCGCGCCGCCTCGGCTCGAAACCCAGAGCCGGCGGCGGGGGGCGTCCGACTGCCGTCCGCAGAACGGCTAAATTGCGGGGTCGCCGGGGATTTTCATGACAACAGGTTCTTGCAGACGGCGCCGTCTTTCATGATGACGAGAAAATTCTTGGCCGGATTCTCGATCAGCGCGATATCCGCTATCGGGTCGCCGTCCATCAGCAGCAAGTCGGCGACGGCGCCTTCCCGAACCACGCCCAGTTTGCCTTCGTAAGGACTGCGCGGTCCCGACAAAGCGAGGAGTTCGGCATTGTCCGACGTCGCCATCTTCAGAATTTCCGCGGACGAGTACCAGCGCTTGAGCTTCGATAGCTGGGCGCCTTGGCGGGAGGCGAGCTTCGGGTCGAACAACGTGTCCGTCCCCCAGGCTGTCCTGATCCCGTATTTCTTTGCCAGTCGATAGGCGTTGTCGGTGCCGGCGGTCATTTGCAATTGCTTCTTGCGGCTCGGCGAGCCCTCCGGGAACGGAACGGAATCCTCGTCCTCCAGGAACGGCTGCAAACTCCACCACACATTCTTCTCCGCCATCAGCGCGACCGTCGACTCGTCGAGCAAATGGCCGTGCTCGATGCATCTCACGCCGGCGTCGATCGCCTGGCGGACCGCCCGCGGCGTGTAGGCGTGCACGGTGACATAGGTCCCCCAGTTCTCAGCGGCCTCGACCGCCGCGCGCAGTTCGGGGACCGTGTATTGCGTGACGTCCAAGGGATCGTAGGGCGAAGTGACCCCGCCTCCCGCCATGAGCTTGATCTGGGCGGCGCCCAGCGCCAACTGCTCGCGTGCGCGCTTGCGAACCGTGTCGGGGTCGTCCGCGATCGCGGCGGCGCCGGCGCGTTCGGTGTAAGTGTAGTCTCCCGGTCGGGCAGGAATGTCATTCGGCAGCCTGAAATCGCCGTGGCCGCCTGACTGCGAAATGAAGGCGCCGGCCGCCCAGATGCGCGGCCCGGAGGCAAGGCCCGCGTCAATTCCGCGTTTGAGCCCGAACGAGGGGCCGCCGACGTCGCGAATGCTCGTGAAGCCGCGTTGCAGCATGTCGCTTGCAGCCTTGACGGCGGCCACAGTGACGAAGCTCATATCAGCCGTCAGCGCCGCCATCTGCGGCACGGTGGAGAACATGATGTGCGTATGCGCGTCGATCAACCCGGGCGTCAGCGTGCGTCCGTCCCCTTTAATCTTGATCAGCGCGGCGTCCGGCGGCGCCTCTATCGGGCCCGCCGAGATCGACTTGATGGCGTTGCCGACGATCAGCACATTGCAAGGCGAGGAGAGGCTGTCGGATACGCCATCAAATATCCGCACGTTTTCAAACAACACCGAACGGAGCGGCGCGTTTTGCGCGCGAGGCGCGGCCGCGGGTCTGGACGAGCCGACGCCGGCGAAGAATTCGGACTTCGAAAACTCGGCGTTCATGCGCCGCGTGACGTCGTTCAACCTGGGGTCGCAACAGCGGCAAGACGTTTCGTCGACGAGATGCTGATACTTGCCGCCGACACGAATTCTCATTTGACGCTCCCTGTCCGGACCGAAACCCGCAAGAATTATCAGTCCTTGATCGGCAGGTCGGCCGGCCATTCGAAAACCAGCTGCGACCGCCAGGACCGGGGCGAGGCCTCCCCAGGCGTATGATGCACTGCCAATCGCCGCCAGAGCAATGCATTACGCGCGGTGCGTAGGCCTCGCCGGCAGGTTGCGGGACGAGGCGAATTCTGAGGACGACGGTTGCCGCGCCTCGGGGCCCGACCGAACGGGGCAGGGGCCGCAGCCTTGACGTCGCGGGGGCGCCAGGCCCCTGGGACAGCCTCAGCCATGGCTGCGGCCGGAGCTCAGCCCGCCGCGCCCAGGCGAGCGACGGTCTCCGCTCGCATACGGTCGTATTCCGCCTTGGGCACAGGCGTCGCGCCGCGATCGCCGAGATCGTTGAGGTGCAGCCGGTAGGTTTCGCGCGCGCTCAGCGCCGCCAGCGCAGAGATTACCGTGACCGCGAAAGTGATTGCGCCCACTGTCAGCGGAATATTGGCGGCGCCGGGAGGCGCGACATATGCGAATAGCGCGGGGAGCAGAGCCGTGATGAACGTCCCGATGTTCTGCGCGATCGCCATCGCTGTGACGCGCATACGGGTCGGGAACAGTTCGGGATAGAAGCTCGGAAAAACCGCGTTGTAGCCCTGGTAGACGACGCCCCACATCAGGAGCGACATCGCAATCGCCACCGGCACATTCTTGATGCTGATGGCATAGAGATAGGCGAAGGACAGCAGGCCGGAGACGAGCGCGCCGGCGATGATCAGCGGCCTGCGCCCGATCTTGTCGGAGAGATCGCCGACAAACGGAATGACGATGACGGCGATGATATTTCCGACGACCGGAATCCAGAGATAGACCGCCCTGGAGAACCCGATGCCGTAGGCGGGCTGGACCGCATAGGCGGCGCCGAAAATGGTTGCGACCGTGGCGATGACGTTCATCAGCGCCATGCAGACGACCCTGAGCATGTCGGCCCAGCAATGCCGGAAGGCCTCGACAATCGGAGCGCGCGGAACCGCCTTCTTTTGAGCCTCCTCGGCAAAGGCCGGAGTCTCGTCAACTTCGCGGCGAATGATGTAGCCGGCGATGATGACGATAATGCTGGCGAGGAAGGGGATGCGCCAACCCCACGAATTGAAGGCCTCCGGCGGCATATAAGCGGCCAGAGGCAGGAACACCGCCGCGGCCATGATCTGCCCGGCCTGAACGCCCTGAAGCGTAAAGCTGGCAAAGAATCCGCGCTGGCCGAAGGGAGCATGTTCGAGGATCATGGAACTCGCGCCGGAGATTTCGCCGGCGACCGCAAAACCTTGGATCAGGCGCAGGACGACGAGCAGCACTGGCGCCAGCAGGCCGACCTGGTCATAGGTCGGCAGCAGGCCGACGGCCATCGTCGACAATCCCATCGCGAACATGCACACGAGCAGCACGTTCTTGCGCCCGTGCGTGTCGCCGTAATGGCCGAGCACGAAGGCGCCGACGGGCCGCGCGACATAGCCGACGCCGTAGGTCGCCAGCGAAGCGACGATCGCCGTCGTCGGATCGCCTTTGGGAAAGAAGATCTGCGGAAAAATCAGCGAAGCCGCGGTGGCGTAGATGAAGAAGTCATAATATTCGAGCGCTGAGCCGATCCATCCGCTCGCCGCCGCCTTCTTCGATTGGTGTCTGCCTTTCGGCTCATGGTCCGTTGGGCTGGCCATCTATGTTTCCTCCCAATGTATTTGATGCGTCTTGTTGTCGGTCGTGGCGCGTCGGTCCGAAAAGACCGCGTTCCCTCTGTGCGACGACTGATCAAAGAGGATTTGCACAGCGCGGATCGCCGTCGCGCAAGTCGGGAGATTCGGCGCGGACGCGGAAGACGCTTCGCCGATCGAACTCAACTTCCATGCCTTTCCTCCCCCGGCGCTCGCACGACGGCGCGCTTCGGTTTCGGCTTGTATATACTTACCAGTAGGTATATACAAGTCGGAAAATGAATCTCAGACGAAAAATTCGGCGCCTTGTGAGGGCTGCGGAAGGGACTAAAGAATTTGACAGACACAAATCCACGCCCGCGCTATCAGCGCCGCATTCGCCTGCCCGGGATGTCGATCCCATGAAGAGACCGAGCCTGGAGCCGCGCAGCCCAGCCCCGCGCACGGCGCACGACCCACAGCGCACGCGTCGAGCGATCCTCGACGCGGCGATATCCGTGTTCGCGGAGAAAGGCTTCAGCGGCGCCAATGTCGATGAGATCGTCGCCCGGGTGCAGACGACGAAACCGACATTATATTACCATTTCGGGAGCAAGGAGGGCCTGTTCGCGGCCGTTCTGGAAGACATCTATGGGGGCATGCGCGAAATCGAGCGCTCGCTGGATCTGCAGGGCCTATCCGCGTCTCAAGCCATGCGCAGGCTCATCGAGATCACGTTCGACTACCACGCCGCGCATCCCGATTGGATTCGGCTGATCTCGGTCGCGAATATCCACGGCGCCAAGCATATCGCGGGATCGGACAGCCTCGTCCCCAGCAATTCCGCCATTCTCGGCATTCTCGGGGAACTCTTGGAGCGAGGCGTGCGGGAGGGCGAGTTCCGAGACGGCGTAGACCCCCTCCATCTCCACCTCCTGATCAACTCGTTCTGCTTCTACCGGGTGTCGAACCGACACACCTGGAAGGTCATTTTCAAACGCGACCTCGAAGCGCCCGACGACGTGAAGGCGCAGCGCGAGACGATCGTCACCGCGGCGCTGCGGTTTCTCGCCCGCAACGCCGACCGGATTTAGGTCAAGGGGCCGGCAACGCGCCCCGCTCAGGCCGCATTGACCCGAGAGAGCGAACGCTGGTTCATCACGGCGATACGGAGATCCTGATCGTTGGCCCCCTTCCGAACAGAGGCTGCTGACGGGCCCTCGATCCCGCACTCAAAGGTCCTTCACCAACCGCAAGGCGTCGTAGATCGCCGCGTGGGTGTTGCGCGCCGAGACCGCATCGCCGATCCGGAACAGCTGAAACTCGCCATCTCTATTGCGCACGACCCTCTGCGGCCGGCCCGCGATGAGCGCGTCATGGTCGACCGCGCCGAGATTTCGCGACAGCGGCTTCAGTTCGAAATAGAGATCGTCGAGCGGGATCGTGCCGTGGTTGACGACGACTTGATCGAATGACTTCTCCTTTCGCAGGCTGATATAATCGCTGCCGACGACGGCGACGAGTTGATTGCCGTCGCGCCGGACCGCCGTCAGCCGGTAGGTCACGGTGAATGTCACGTCGAGCTGTTGCAGCGCGCGCATATAGGGCACAAGGTTCATCCCCATAACTTCGGGCGCGAAGGCGCGGTCGGGCGTCATCACTTCGAGCTTCGCCCCCGCTTTGGCGATCGCTTCGGCCGCCTGCAGCGCGGCGTGATCGCCGGCGTCGTCGAACAGCAGCACGTCGGCGCCAGGCTTCACGTCGCCCGACAGAATGTCCCAGGCCGAGACGACGAGATCGTTGCCGGCCTCGAGAACTCTCCGTGTGCGGGAAGCCGCCGGTCGCGACGATCGCCACATCGGGCGACTGCGCGCGCACGGCAGCGGCGTCTGCCCATTGGTTGAAGCGGAACGCGACCCCGCGCGCCTCGCATTGGGCAATGCGCCAGTCGATGACGCCGATCATCTCGCGTCGGCGCGGGCTTTGTGCGGTCAGGCGTATCTGCCCGCCGGGCTTGCTCGCGCCCTCGAATACGACGACCTCGTGCCCCCGTTCCGCCGCGACTCTCGCGGCTTCGAGGCCCGCCGGACCCGCGCCGACAACGACGATCTTGCGTCGGACGTCGGCCTTGGCGATCTCATGCGGCATCGTCTCTTCGCGGCCCGTGGCGGGATTGTGGATGCAAAAGGCGGCGCCGCCCTGATAGATCCGGTCGAGGCAGTAATTGGCGCCGACGCAAGGCCGGATGTCGCTCTCGCGACCCTCGACGATTTTCCTGACTATGTGCGGATCTGTCATATGCGGGCGCGTCATTCCGACCATGTCGAGCTTGCCGGTCGCGATCGCATGACGCGCGGTCGCGACATCGGGAATGCGCGCGGCGTGAAAGGTCGGAAATTTGGTCGCGGCGCGAATCTCGCCGGCGAAATCGAGATGCGGCGCGCTCGCCATCCCCTGGATCGGGATGACGTCGGTGAGCCCTGCGTCGGTGTCGATATGGCCGCGGATGATGTTGAGAAAGTCGACCAAGCCGCTTTCCTTGAGCCTTCGCGCAATCTCGAATCCGTCCGCGCGCGTCAGGCCGCCCGCCAGCGCTTCGTCGGCGACGAAGCGGACGCCGACCAGAAAGTCCGGCCCGACGCGATCGCGAATGGCGGAGAGAACTTCGAACGCGAAGCGAAGCCTGTTGTCGAACGAGCCGCCATATGGCGGCTCCATATCGTTGGTCAGGGGCGACCAGAACTGGTCCATCAGATGGCCGTAGGCCTCGAGCTCGAGGCCGTCGAGTCCGCCCGCTTTCAGCCGGTCGGCCGCGTCGGCATAGTCCTTGACGATTCGCTCGATGTCCCAATCCTCGATTTTCTTGGGAAAGGCGCGATGGGCGGTTTCGCGCTTGTGCGAGGGCGACAGCGAGGGGAGCCAGTCGCCGAGGTCCCAGCGCGTGCGCCGGCCGAGATGGGTGAGTTGCATCATCACGGCGGCGCCGTGCTCGTGACAGGCGTCGGCGAGGTCCCGCAGCCACGGCACGACCTCGTCCTTATAGGCGAGTATGTTGTTGAAAGCCGGCGGGCTGTCGCGCGACACCGCCGCTGAACCCGCCGTCATCGTCAGCGCGACGCCGCCCTTTGCGCGTTCGGCGTGATAGAGGCGATAGCGCGCCTTCGGCATGCCGTCTTCGGGGTAGGCTGGTTCATGCGCGGTCGTCATGATGCGGTTGCGCAGGGTGAGATGCTTCAGTTGATAGGGCTGAAGCAGGGGATCGTTCGACATCACGGCCTCTGTGCCCAGGTTCGAATTGGCGCGCGGCGACGCCCTCGCAAAAGCAAGGCGGCAGCGATCGCCGCGCCCTACAACAAGTCCCGCGCGACGATCTCCTCCATTTCGCGCTCGGCGGCGAGCGCGCCGTTTTCGTAGGCTCTCACTCTCGCGCTCAGGACGAAATCGCTTCGGGTCGCATGCATCGTCGTCTCGGTCTCGATGCGAATGCGCCAGCCGTCGCGTCCGAGTTCGTAGCTTTGATCGAGCCGATAGCGCGCGGTCAGCGGGTCTTCGGCGCCGATCGTCAATTCCCGCTTGAGATCGTGCGAAACCACAGTGCCGATTTCGTCGAAGCGATGGGCGCCCTCGCCGAACAGGCCGCCTTCGCCGACGGTGACATAAGTCGCCACGCCGCCCAAGAGATCGAGCGTCACGGTTCGGATCGCGCGTCCGTCGGACACTTTTGTCGAGGGCGCGGCGGCGCCGCTCTCGGGCGGGGCGAACCGAAGCGCGGCGTCCGCGGGATCGGGCGGGCGCACCGGCAGCGTCAGCGCGCCGGGCAGGCGCAGCGTCAGGCGCGCATGTTCCGGCGCCGGCCAGATCAGCGGCCAGTAGGCGCTCGACAGCGCCAGTCGCACGACATGGCCGGGCGCGAAGGCATAGCCGCAATCGTTGAGCTTGAGGCGGATCTTGTAGAACGCGCCGGGCGTCAGAGCGCTCGGCTCGGCATGGCTGTCGCGATGCGTGAGATTGAGGACGCCGTAGCTTACCCGGCGCGACGAACCGTCCGGCGCGACGTCGCACAGCCGCGCGCAGAGCTGGGCCACAGGCTTGTCCGAGGCGATCTCGATTTCGATTTCGGCTGCGCCGAGTATCACCATGCGCTCGCTCAGCGGCTCGCTGTCGAAGACGCGCGAGAACCCGTCGTCGCCGCGCTGGTCCCCGGGCCCCTCGCCGGCCACGCCGGTGCCCATCCATTCGCCAACCGCGTGCCCTGTCCAGCAGGGCGAGGCGATGATCACGTCGGGGCTGTCGACAACAGCGCCGCCGAGCCCGCCCCGGTGCAGGACGAACTTGCGGCTCTGGATGCGCGGCGAAGGCCATTGCGCCTCGCCGACGAACTGGCCGGGCGCTGCAAAAGCGCCTGGCGGGCGCCATTCCTCGACATAGGCGCGCAGCATCGGCTCGTCCATGATTCCGCTGTCCCGGTCCTTCAGCCAATGATCCCACCAGCGCAGCGCTTCTTGCAGGAAACCGATGGCCGGGCCCGGCTTGCCGTCCTGGGGATAGAGATGCGCCCAGGGCCCGATCAGCCCGCGCCGGGGCGCGCTCAGGCCTTCGAGCAGCCGCGGGATCGCATTGCTATAGGCGTCCGCCCAGCCGCCGACGGCGAATACCGGGCAGACGATCGCGGAAAAATCCTCGCAGACCGAGCCATGGCGCCAATAGGCGTCGCGCCGTTGATGCTTCAGCCAGAGCGCGGAAAAGAAGGGCAGTCGTCTCCAGGCGCTCGAGCCATTGCCGACGCCAGTTTTCGCCGACGAGTTCAGGATCGGGCGGACGGGCCTGATAGGCGAGCATGATCGCGCCCCACCAGAGATTGTCGTTCAGCAGCGCCCCGCCCATGAAGTGGATGTCGTCGGCGTAGCGATCGTCGGTCGAGCAGACCGTGATGATCGCCTTCAGCGCCGGCGGCCGCAGCGCCGCCGTCTGCAGCGCGTTGAAGCCGCCCCAGGACTTGCCCATCATGCCGACGCGCCCGCTGCACCAGCGCTGCCGGCTGATCCAGTCGATGACCTCGCAGGCGTCCGCAAGCTCAAGCGCAAGGTATTCGTCGGCCAGATGGCCATCGGACTCGCCGGAGCCGCGCATGTCGACGCGGATCGCGGCGTAGCCGTGCTCGGCGAACCAGGCAGTGCATCGGCTCGTCGCGCCCCCGCGTGCCGTCGCGTTTGCGATACGGGATATATTCGAGGATCGCGGGAACGGGCCGTTCGTCTGCGTCGTCCGGCGCCCACATGCGCGCCGCGAGCCGAGCCCCGTCCGACATCGCAATGAAGAAATGCTCGACGACTTTTACGGCAGCCATGGCAAGCCCGGTCCGGATGGGAAATACCTTCGGCGCGAGACGGCAGTCCCGAAGCGCGCCTTCGCGCAGCCGACGTCGGAATCAGACCGCGGCGTGAACCCCAGGCGTGGCGCGCGCCGCCAGCACATGATCCAGCCAGGTTGTGTCCATCTCCGGCACCGAAGAGATCAGCTTCTCGGTATAGGGATGGAACGGCGGCGAGAAGATCTCCGCGGTCGGGCCCTGCGCGATGATTTCGCCCTTCAGCATCACCGCCGTGCGGTGCGCGATGCGGCGCACGGTGCCGAGATCATGGGTGATGAACATATAGGCGAGGCCAAGTTCGTCCTGCAGCCGGCGCAGCAGCTTCAGCACTTCCTCGGCGACCAGCGGATCGAGCGCCGAGGTCGGCTCGTCGCAGATGATCAGGTCCGGCTCGGCGGCGAGCGCTCGCGCGATGCAGACGCGCTGCTTCTGGCCGCCGGAGAGCTGTCCCGGCCGTCGCGCGCGCGAAATCCTCGGGCAGGCCGACCAGCTTCAGCAATTCGGCGACGCGCGTCCGGGTCGCGGCCGCAGAGCGATTGAAAAAGAACGAGACCGGGCGGCCGATGATATCTTCCAGCGTCTGGCGCGGATTGAGCGCCACGTCCGGCATCTGATGCACCATCTGCAGGCGGCGCAGCACGTCGCGCGGACGGTTGCCCATCACCGGCGATCGAGCGTCTGGCCCGTGAGCTTGACGTCGCCGGTCGATCGCGGCAGCAGGCCGACGACGACGCGCGCCAGCGAGACTTGCCGGACCCGGATTCGCCGACGACCGCCAGCGTCTCGCCGCGCGCGATCGTCACGTTGATGCGACCTAACGACCGTCGTGCCCGGGCGAGTAGCCAGCCTCGACGTGCGTTGACGCTCAGCACCGGCTCGGCGCCGCCGGGCGGGTCGATCAGCGGCAGATGTGCGTCGGCGTCGCGCCGCTCGTTGACGAGCGCCGTCGCGTAGGGCGTGCGGGGCTGCTCCAGGATCTGCTTGGCGTCGCCGACTTCGACCATTTTGCCGTGCCGCAGCACCATGATGCGATGCGCGATCTGCGCGACGACGGCGAGATCGTGGGTGATGTAGAGGCCCGCCGTGCCGAATTCGCGGATAAGGTCGCGCAGCAGCGCCAGCACCTCGATCTGCGTCGTCACGTCGAGCGCCGTCGTCGGCTCGTCGAGCACGATGATGTCGGGCCGGCAGCTCATCGCCATCGCCGCCATCGCGCGCTGCAACTGTCCGCCGGAGACCTCGTGCGGATAGCGATCGCCGAACGTGTCGGGATTGGGCAACTGCAGGGTTCGCGAACAGGCTCTTGGCGTAAGCCTCCGCCTCGGGCCGCGGCTCATCACGCCGTGCAGTGACCGGCGCTTCGCAAACCTGATCCATCAAGCGTCATCGCCGGATTGAACGAGGCCGCCGCGCTCTGCGCGATATAGGCGATGCTCTTGCCGCGGAAATTGCGCCGCTGCAGCGGCGGTGCTGGCGCGCAGTTCGGTGCCGTTGATCGGATCGCGCCGCCGGTGATGCGGCAGCCGGCGCGGGCATAGGCCATGGCGGCAAGGCCGATCGTCGACTTGCCGGCGCCGGATTCGCCGATCAGGCCCAGGATTTCGCCGCGCTGCAAAGTCACACCGACGTTGTCGACGAGCAACGGCGCCGTGGATCGTCTCGACCCGGAGCCCATCGAGGTGAAGTACGAGGTCCTCGCTCATCGGAAGGCAGTCCTCACATTTCCGCCTGAGCGCCCGACGGCCGCGCGTCGATCGACAGCAGCCAGTCGACGACGAGATTGACGCCGACCGTCAAAGTAGCGATCGCGAGGGCGGGATAGAGCGGCGCGAACAGGCCGAAATTGATCGCGGCCGCGTTCTCGCGCACCATGCCGCCCCAGTCCGCGTAAGGCGGCTGGACGCCAATGCCGAGGAAGCTCAGCGCCGCCACGAAGAGGAAGTTGAAACAGAAGCGCAGTCCGAATTCCGAGATCAGCGGCGCCGCGGCGTTCGGCAGGATCTCGGAACGGATCATCCACCACAGCCCTTCCCCGCGCATGCGCGCCACCTCGACGAAATCGAGCACGGCGATGATTCATGCCCAGCGCGCGGGCGAGCCGGAAAACGCGTGTCGAATCGAGCACGGCGATCGTCAGGATCAGCACCGGAATTGACGAGCCAAACACGCCGAGGATGATCAGCGCGAGAATCAGTTGCGGAATCGACAGGATGACGTCGACGAGGCGGGACAGCACGACATGTCGACCCATCGGCCCACCACCGCGGCGGTAAATCCCGTCGTGATGCCGATGAAGAACGACAGCAGCGTCGTGCAGGCCGCAATGCCGATCGTCATGCGCGCGCCATAGATCAGGCGCGTCAGCATGTCGCGCCCGATCTGATCGGCGCCGAGCCACATCTGCGCCGACGGCGGCGCCCAGGTGTCGCCGACCGACTGCGACTGCGCCATAGGGCGCGAGCCACGGGCCGAAAACGGCGATGAGCAGATAGAGGGCGACGATCAGCAAGCCCGATCTGGGCGGTAGGGCGGGGGGCTGATGTCCGAAGATCGTCATGGCCTGCCCCCTAGCGCGGCGATGCGAAGGCGGGGATTGGCGAGCATCGCGAGAATGTCGGCAAGGGTGTTGAGCGTCACGAAAACTGCCGCGAAAACGAGGCCGCAGGCCTGGATGACCGGAACGTCGCGCTTGGCGACGGCGTCGACCATGTATTGCCCGACGCCGGGATAGACGAAGACGTTCTCGACCACGACGACGCCGACGACGAGATAGGCGAGGTTGAGCGCAACGACCGAGACGATCGGCCCGGCCGCATTGGGCAGCGCATGCCAGGCGACGACCCGCGAGCGCGAAAGACCCTTCAGAAAGGCCATTTCGATATAGGCGCGTCGACATGATCGACAGCACGGAGTTGCGCGTCATGCGCAGCATATGCGCGGTGACGACCATGGTCAGCGTCAGCGCCGGCAAGGTGGCGACATAGAAGCGCTCGCCGATGCGCCATGTCCGGAAACACGGTCGCCAGCGAGGGAAACCAGCCGAGGTCGATGGCGAAGATGATGATCAGGATATAGCCGACGAAGAATTCCGGCACGGAGATCGCGATCAGCGTGAGCATGTTGGCGAGCCGATCGGAAAGCCGTCCCTCGCGGATGGCGGACAGGATGCCGAGGCCGACCGCGAGCGGCACGGCGATCGCGGCCGCATAGCCCGCCAGAAACAGCGTGTTCGTGAAGCGCGGCCAGAGTTCCTCGATGATGTCGCGCTGGTTGGTCAGCGACCTGCCGAAATCGCCATGCAGCACGCCAAACAGCCAGGCGAAATAGCTGCACATAAGCCGGCCTATCGAGGCCGAGTTCGGCGCGAAACACCCTCAGCGCGTCAGGCGTCGCCTGCTGTCCGAGGACAGCGGAGGCGACGTCGCCGGGCAGAATTTGCGTGCAGATGAAGATCAGCACCGAGACCGCGAACAGGGTCAAGATCCCGAGGCCGGCCCGTGTTGCGATAAGTCGTAGCACGGGCCGCCTTCACTCGTTCCCGGGAGGATAACGCAGGTTCACGCGAACCAGCCCTTTTCCGCAATGCGCTGATCGCACATGTCGTAATGGGGATGCGGCGCCGTGCCCATGACCTTCTTCGAGTAGCCGTCGAGATAGTCGCCGATCGCGAAGCAGACCATGCCGCCGTCGTCCACGATCATGCTGCTGCGCTTCCGAATAGAGATGCGTCGCGCTTGGCTTCGTCGAGTTCGGCGCGCGCTTCGAGAATGATCTTGTCGAATTCCGGCCGCTTCCAGTTGCGTGTCGTTCCAGTTGGCGGTCGACAGGAAGGTCTGCGAGAGCTGGTTGTCCGCGGTCGGACGGCCGCCCCAATACACCGCGCAGAACGGAACCTTCAGCCAGACATTGTCCCAATAGCCGTCGCCGGAGACGCGCTTGACGTCGAGCGTTGATGCCGGCCTTCTTCATCGCCTCCTGATAAAGGACCGCGGCGTCCGTCGCTCCGGAGAACGCGCCTTCGGAAACCTGCAGCTCCATCTTCGCATTCGCCATGCCGGCCTTCTTGAAGTGGAAAGCGGCTTTGTCCGGATCGTAGGGACGCTGCGGGATATCCTTGGCGAAATACTTCTGCGACGGCGCGACGGTCGTGTCGTTGCCCAGCGTCGCGAAGCCCTTATAGACGGTGTCGATGATCTTCTGACGATCGATGCCGTATTTGAGGGCGAGGCGAATGTCGTTGTTGGTGTAGGGGTCCGTGTCGCAAGCGCCACGAACGCGAAGCGATTGCCCGTGCCCTTGCTGCGCACGACATTGACGGTCGGCGCTTTCATGACGAGGCTGACGGTGCTTGGGCGTCGAGACGATTGGCCGAGTCGATCTGGCCGGAAATCAGCGCCTGAGTGCGCGCCGCCGCATCCGGAATATAGCGCAACTCGACGCTGTCGAAATTGCCGCGATCTGGGCTTCCAGTAATGGCCTTTGTTCTTGGTGAGGACGCGCACGCCCGGCTCGAAGCTCTCGAGCGTGAAGGCGCCGGTGCCGTCGGGCTTCGAGAAATCGGTGAAGCCGTTGGGTACGATCAGGATATGATAGTCGGCGAATACCGACGGGAAACTCGCGTCGCCGCTCGAAAGCGTGAACTGGATCTGGTGGGTGTCGAGCTTCTTGATTTCGGTGATCGAACTCAACAGGTCCTTGGCGCCGGACTTGGTTTCGCCGCGATGCAGGTTGAGCGAATAGATGACGTCGTCGGCGTCGAGAGTCTTGCCCGAGGTGAAGGGAATCCCCTTGCGGATATTGAAAATCCAGGTCGGTCGCGCCGGGCTTGGCTTCGAAGCTTTCGGCCAGTTCGCCCGAGGGGTTGCCTTCGGCGTCGATCTCGACCAGGCCGTTCCAAAGCTGCCAGCCATAGGAAATCGGAATGGAGTTCGGCGTAGGTGCGCGGATCGAGACTGTCGGAGGCGCTGCCGCCTTCCATGCCAAGCCGCAACGTGCCGCCCTTCTTTGGCGTGTCCAACGCAAAGGCCGAGCCCGCGCCAAAGGACAGTCCCAGCGCGGCGGCGCCGGCCATCAACTCGCGACGGTCTAAAATTAGCCCGGACCCGCTTTGTCCATTCATCTTGTTATCCTTCATGGTCACTTCCTCCTGGAAACTTTTGTCGGCGCGGCTGTCCCGCCCCTCGGACGGCGCTGAACTGACCCATTATCGGCGCGCAATTCGTAAATCACAATAGACTTGGACGGCTCCAAGAGACGCATTTTTCGAAATCCGCGACCGATCCGGGACGATATTGATGCCCATAACCGGGCGCGGATCAAGCGCTTCCCTTGTGCAGTCTTGCTCCGGGACCCTGGCCTCGGCCAAACCTCAGGCAAATGTAGTCGAAGCGAGGATGCGCGCCTCCGGGCGAGCTCGTTTTTTGGCGCGCGCCGGCCGAAACGAAGGCGCCCCTAAATTTGTGTTCGGCTTATGCGATCTTGTTCAGCCCGCCGCGCCCGAGCTACGCCCCACGGCGCGGGCGCTCCCAAATCTCGCCTACGCCAACCCGGAGATCGCCGGCGATCCGGGGAGGCCGCGCAAGCGGCGCTCATGCTCGCTGAGGACGGCGCCGGCGCCGTAGTCCGCCGCGCGCAAGGCGGTGAGAACGGCGATCAAGCAATCGTCGCGCTGCACCTCAAGTTCGCGGATGGAAACGCCGGCCGCCTGATCGTCCGATTGCGCTGACACTGCATCGATCAATTCCTCTGTGAGTTCGGGCGCCTCAAGCTTGGTCCATGGCAGTTTCAACGCGGGCCCGAACTGCGCCAGGAAATGGCGCATGCCGGCCTCGCCGCCCGCCATCCGGTAGATGAGAAACGTGCCCATGAACGACCAGCGCAGGCCCGCGCCGAAACGGATCGCATCGTCAATCTCCGTCGTCGTCGCCACGCCATCCTTGACCAGCCACAATGCTTCCCTCCACAACGCTTCGAGCAACCGGTCCGCGATGAAGCCGTCGATCTCTTTCCTGACGTGCAGCGGCCGCATGCCGATCGCGCTGTACAGCGCGATCGCCGATTGCTTGGCCGCCTCGCCGGTCTTTTCGCCGCCGCAGACCTCGACCAGCGGCAAGAGATAGACGGGATTGAAGGGATGGCCGACGACGAAGCGTTCGGGAGCCGACATCGCCGACTGCAGCCGGGTCGGCAGCAGCCCCGAGGTCGAGGACGCGATCACCGTCTCCCGCGGAGCGGCGCGGTCGATCGCCGCCAGCGCCGACTGTTTCAGATCCTCGCGTTCGGGCAGGCTTTCCTGCACGAAATCCGCGCCCGTCACGGCCTCCTCGAGGGACCCGGCGATCGATAATCGCCCTTCGCTCACGGCAACGCCGGGGAACAGCCGCGACTGGGCGCGCCGCGCGTTGCCGATGACCGTCTCGAGCTTGCGCTCGATTTCGGGATCGGGATCGTAGATCGCAACATCCCAGCCGTTAAGAAGAAAGCGCGCCGCCCAGCCGGCGCCGATGACGCCGCCTCCGACCAGGCCGACGCGTTGCAACTTGCTCATGACGGGTCCTTCAGGCTTTGGGTTTCAGTTTCAGTCGCGAGCGCACTTCCGCCGGACCGAGCACGCGCGCGCCCATCGCGGTGACGATCGTGGCGGCGCGCTCGACCAATTGACCGTTGCTGGCCAGCACGCCGCGATCAAGGAAAAGATTGTCCTCAAGCCCGACGCGCACATTGCCGCCGGCGATCGCGGCCATGGCGGCGTAGGGGAGCTGATTGCGGCCGATCGAGAAGGCGCTGAACACGGCGCCGGGCGGCAATTGATTGACGAGCGCCATCAGAGTGAGCGGATCGTCGGGCGCGCCGTAAGCAATGCCCATGCACAATTGAATCAGGCAGGGATCGTCGATCAGGCCTTCGGCGATCAATTGCTTGACGAAAACGAGATGGCCGGTGTCGAAGACCTCGAGTTCCGGCCGGACGCCAAGCGACTGAACCTGCTTCGCCATCGCCCGCAACATCGAGGGCGTGTTCGTCATGACATAGTCGCCGAGCGCGAAATTCATCGTGCCGCAATCGAGCGTGCAGATCTCGGGCAGCAGCTCAGCGACATGCGCCAGCCTCTCGCTCGGGCCAACCATGTCGGTCCCCGCGGGATCGAGCGGCAGCGGGCTCTCGCCCGCCCCGAATATCAGGTCGCCGCCCATGCCGGCGGTCAGGTTGATGACGACGTCGATATCGCTCGCGCGTATGCGCTCGACGACCTCGCGATAGAGATGCACGCCGCGCGCGGCTTTGCCCGTTTGGGGATCGCGCACATGGATATGGGCGACCGCCGCGCCCGCCTTTGCGGCCTCGATCGCGGCGTCGGCGATCTGCTTCGGGGTGACCGGCACGCCGGGATGACGGCCAAGCGTGTCGCCTGCCCCCGTCACGGCGCAGGTGATGAAGACTTCGTGGTTCATGGTCCTGCGCTTCTTCGATGGAATTGGATTTTGGTGGGCCGCCGACGGCGCCCAGCAGATACCGGTTTTGAAAATTGTCAACTGCGCCCGTTCGCACGAGCTTCACCACCAGAGGCCCGGCGTCGCCAGTTCAACCAAGGCGCCGTCGGGGTCGCGGAAATAGAGGCTGACGCCGCCGCGCGGCCAACAATATTCGCCGGCGACTTCCACGTTGCATTCGTGAAGACGCTCGCGCCAGGCGTCGAGATCGGCGGCTGCGATCGACAAAGCCAGATGGAGACGCCCGACGCCGTCGTGACCGGGAATCGCACCGCGCCCGTCGATTATGTCGCTTTCGGTCGCTCCAGCCTGGAACACCAGCAGGACGCTTGGTCCGGGAATCTCGAACGCGACCAGGCGCGGCGTGTCGACGAGCGGCTTCAGATCGAAGAGTTCGCGATAGAATTTCGCGGTGCGTTTGAGATCGCGCGCATAGAGCGAAGTCTCCAGCAGTCCTGCGACTCGAGGCGGAGCGGGCGAATCTGACGTCACGGGCGAGACCTTGGACCGGCAATGATCAACGCTTATCGTCTCTTCCAACGGCTTCGTGAGGCCCGCGCTCCCAACCGAACACGCTGCGCCCGCCGAGCCGATGCGACTGGACCCGCTCCTGCGAAATCAAAGCGTCGACCGACGGGCCGCTCGCGGAAGACTCCAGCCGCCGCGACTGTTCGTCAAGTCGCCGCAATGCGCCGAGCTCTTCCTCATTGCCGAGCTTCGCCTTGCGGACCGCCGACTTCATGACCCGGATGGTCTCATCGTAGACATGCAGGGGCACGGGAAACGGATGACGATCCTTGCCGCCATGAGCGAATGAAAAGCGAGCCGGGTCGCTGAAGCGGCAAGGCGCGCCGTGCAGCACCTCGGCGACCATGGCCAGGGCGCGCACCGTTCGACCGCCCACGCCAGGAACCAGCAACAGATCGGAAAAGTCCTTCGGTCCGCATTCGGCGGCGGCGGCGAGGTTGCCGTGCAGGCGCCGGGTCAGCACGTCGCTCGCGCGCACATCGTGATGGGCCGGCATGACGAGATGCGGCAATATGGGTTGCTCCGACTCGATCGCGATGTCCGACGGCGGATGCAGGCGCGCGAATTCGCGCGCGATCCCGTCCGGTCCCAGCGAATTCACGAGTTCCACCTGCGCGCGACGGGACGCGCTGGCGCGATGGTCCGTGAGATTGACGATCACGCCCTGTCCTTGTCCCTCGATCGCGGCGTGCGGTTCCTCGACGAAGCTCTTCAGGTCCTGCGAAAGCCAGTGGTAGCGACGCGCCTGTTTCCGCGCGCCGTTCATGCCCTGCTGCACTACGACCCACCGCCCGTCGTCGGTGACGATGAATCCGTGGAGATAGAGGTCGAAGCCGTCCTGCACTGCTGCGCTGTCGACCTTCGCGACCAACCGGCTCGCCCGAGCGAGCGCTGCGCCATCAATCCCGCGCATTTCGCCGATGGCGGCCAGTTCGGTCGGCGTTTGTCGCGAATGCCGGCCGCGGCCGCCGCAAACATGCACGCCGAGTTCGCCCGAGAGCGGCGCCAGCCCGCGCTTCAACGCGCCGATCACGCTGGTCGTGATGCCCGAGGAATGCCAATCCATCCCCATGACCGCGCCGAGCGACTGGAACCAGAAGGGATGCGCGAGCCGGCGCAGCAATTCGTCGCGGCCGTAATGATGGACGATAGCTTCGCACATCACGGCGCCCAGGCGCGTCATGCGATCGGCGAGCCATTTCGGGACTGCGCCGCCATGCAAAGGCAGATCCGCGCTTCCGCTCCGACTGGCCAACCCATCCTCGCAAGGTCTCGTTCATGAAATGTTCTAGCACTGACGACGCTTTGGCCGCAAGCGGCTCCGATCGATGCCGTTGGGGGCGCCGCTCAATCGCCGAGGTGCCGCGCCTGTCTCTTCGCATCGGCGGGAAGGCCGAGCCCACCATCTCGAACCGCCGGAAGCCACAGACCATACCGGCGCAAAAGTGCGCACGGCGGCGCCCGAATGGCTCGGGCGCCGCCGTGACGCAAACTCGATCAACCAAAGCCGAGCGGATATCAGCCGTTCAGCGCATCCTTGACGGCCTTGGCCGGCGAGAATGCGAGCTTCTTCGATGCTGCAATCGTGATCTTCTCGCCATTGGCGGGATTGCGGCCCTCACGCTCCGGCGTCGCTTTGACCTTGAACTTGCCGAAACCCGGCAGAGAGACTTCCTCGCCCGCAGCGGCGCCGTCAATTACTTCCTTCAGGAAGCCGTCGACGATCGATTTGGCCTGCACCTTGCTGACGCCGTGAGCATCCGCGAGTTTCGAAACGAGATCGGCTGTATTCACTATTCAGTCTCCTGGAATCAATTTCGGGCGCCTCTATGGCATGGCGTCCGCCTCATGTCACCCCGCGAAATTGTCGCCGGCGACGACGACGTGGGATTTATCGGCGCGCGCGGAAGATCGCATCTGATCCTGATATAGCTCCCCCGTTCCTATCGCATTCGCTATCGCGTCGGGCCTCGCGATGAACGTCGCATGTGTGTCTAACGTAATTGTGAAATAGCAATGCGAATGCATGAGGCTCCTGGCACGAGTGAGAGAGCCAGCGATTTCAAGGCGATCGCATCAGCGTCAGCGTCGCATGCCAAAATTCCGCAGCCCGCGCGTTCTTGCGATCGCTTATTGTGCGCCGCACCATTTTCTGCTACTCGCATCGGCGCAGTCTAGGGAAACGCTCGGAGACCCCTAACGTCTTGGAGATCCCATGCGGCATTTCAATCGAAAAAACCGACATGAAATCAGGGACGCGAAGCTCGGCATGTGGGCGACCGTCCTATCCAGCGATACAGAAACTTTCAGCGAATTGTCGCGCAATGGCTTCTATCTGATCGATATGAGCAGCGAGATCTGGACTTTGCGCCGCGGCGCGTAATGGCTCATCGCGCCGCGACAAGTTCGCGCTGTCGATCGGCGAATTCGACTAGGCGCGCGTTCCACGCCGAGACGAGCGGCCAGAGATCGACCTGAAGCTTGCGCAATTCGCGATAGGTCGCAACGTTGCGCGAGTTCGGCTCGAACTCTCTGACGGTGTCGCTCGCCATCGCACGGGCCGCCTCCTTGATGCTGGCAAAAAATCCCGCGCCCTTGGCCGCCGCCATAGCCGCGCCAAGCGAGGAGGCTTCGTTGGCGATGGATCGACGGACGGGGCGCGCGCTCGCGTCGGCGAGAATCTGCAACCAGAGATCGGAGGCGGCGCCGCCGCCGATCGCGACATAGTGGTCTATGCCTTCGCCCGAGGCTTCCGCGGCATGGTCCATCGAATTGGCGATGTCGATCGCGACGCTTTCGAGCACCGCGCGATAGACGTCGGCTTTGCGCGTCGAGCCGGTGAGTTCGGCGATCACGCCGCGCGCGTCGCTGTCCCAATGCGGCGTCTGGCATCCCACCCAGTAGGGCGCGATCACGAGTCCGCCGCCGCCTATCGGATTGCCGGCCGCTTCCGCTTCGAGCGCCGCGATCGCCGCGCGGCGCCCCTCGCTCGAGGCGCCATAGATCTCGCCGACCAACCAGTCGACCAGGAATGTGCCGGAGCGAAGGCAGGTTTCGTAGATATAGCCCTGCTCCGAGATCGCGGTCTCAGTTCGAAAAGCGCGGCTGCGCGCATAGCTTTCGCCATACATGCCAGCGACCGCAGCCGTGCCGAGGTTGACATAGGCGCGCCCGCCGCCGAGCGCCGCGACGCCCGTGCCGGCGCATTGCCCGTCGCCGCCGCCCGCGAATACGGGCAGGCCGGGCGGCAGGCCCGTCGCCGCGGCGGCGGTCTCGCTGACCTCGCCAATAAACTCGCCGGGCCTCGCCAGCGCGGGCATCGCGCCGCGCGGCAGGCCCGCGGCGCCCAATATCTCGTGCGACCAATCGAGACTGCGCATATCGAGCAGCCCCATCGGATCGGCCGAAGCGGTCGATGTCGTCCATTTGCCGGTCAAGCGGAAGCAGAGATAGCCGTGCACCTCCGCGAACTTGTCGGCCCGCGCAAACATCTCGGGCTCATTCTCCTTGAGCCATATCAGCCGGTAGAGACACGGCACCATGTCTAGCGGCTTGCCAGAGATGTCATGCACGCGATCGGCCCCGAATGTCTCACCAAAGCGCTTGACCTGAGGACGAGCGCGATCGTCCAACCAGACAAGGCCGGGGCGCAACGATGATCCGTCCGCGGCGAAAGCGCCGAATGTCTCGCGCTGATTGGAGATCGCGAGGCCTGCGATGCGTCCGGGGTCGATCTGCTTGCAGAGGTCTAGCAGGGCGCTGGCGGTCGAGCCCCACCAATCTTCGGGCGCCTGCTCGAAATAGCCGGGGCGCGGATTGGACATGGGCACGGGCGCACGCCCTTCAGCGGCGAGAACGCCGCGCCTGTCCCAAGCGATCGCCTTGGTTGCCGAAGTCGAGGAATCGACGCCGATGACGAGATTGCGCTCCATGCCCTGCCCTGCCCTTCCCTGTCCGCCTCGCCCGTTGCCCGCGCCGAGGCTCGAAACTCATTTGCGCGCCCGCGCCTCCTGCGTCCGTGGCTCGCGAAAGCGCGCCGCAATCCAGGAGTCGAGCGCATCGATCTGAGCCGCGCTCATGCGAAGCCCCGATTTTGTGCGGCGCCAGACGATGTCGGCGGCGCAGCGCGCGAATTCATTGTCGATGAGATAGCCGACTTCGGCCTCGGTGAGGTCTCCGCCGAAGTCGCGCCCGCATTCGGCGAGCGAGCGGCGCTCGCTCAGGATCTGGCGGCTCTCAGTGCCGTAATGGCGAACCAGCCGGCGCGCGCGCCTCGAATCGAGGAAGGGGTAGGCGCGCTGCAGATCCTCGGCCAAAGCCGCGGCGCCCTCGGCGGGGAAATCGCCGCCCGGGAGGGGCGCGTTCGCGGTCCAGCCCGCATGGCGTCCGAGTTCCGGCATGAATCCCGCGAGCGTCGCCAGCGCATCCTCGGCGAGGCGGCGGTAGGTCGTGATCTTCCCGCCGATGATATTGAGCAACGGGGCGCGCCCCTCGCCGCTCTCGAGCTTGAGCACGTAATCGCGGGTGGCGTCCTGCGCTTCGCTGGCGCCGTCGTCAAACAGCGGACGCACGCCCGAATAGGTCCAAACCACATCGGCTCGGTTCACTGCCCGCTTGAAATAGCGGCTCGCCGCGGCGCAGAGATAGGCTATCTCCGTCTCACTCGCTTTCACTTCGGCTGGGTCGCCTTGATAATCCTGGTCCGTGGTCCCGATCAGCGTGAAATCGTCCTCATAGGGAATGGCGAAGAAGATCCGCCCGTCCGGGTTCTGGAAGAAATAGCAGCGCTCGTGGTCATACAACTTGCTCACGACGATATGCGAACCCTGCACCAGCCGGATCCGGGCGGGATCGTTGGAGCCGACGACTTCCCCATTGACCTCGCCGACCCAGGGGCCGGCGGCATTGATAAGCGCGCGGGCGGTGACGACTGAGACCTCGCCCGTCGCCGCGTCTTTGAGTTCCACGCGCCAGAAATCGCCCTGGCGCCGCGCGCCCAAGCATTGCGTGCGAACCCTGATCTCAGCGCCCCGCGCTTGGGCGTCGCGCGCATTCAGGACGACGAGCCTGTTGTCCTGCACCCAGCAGTCGGAATATTCGAAAGCGATGTGCGAGACATCCTTAAGCGGGGCGCCGGCGGGATCGGAGGCAAGTCGCAAAGTGCGCGTGGGCGGCAGCAGATTGCGCCCGCCCATATGGTCATAGATGAACAGCCCGAGCCGCAGCATCCACGCTGGCCGCAGCCCCGGACGGTGCGGCAGCACGAAACGCATCGGCCAGATGATATGCGGCGCGTTGCGCCAGAGCACCTCTCGCTCGATCAGCGCATGGCGCACCAGTTTGAATTCGTAATGCTCGAGATACCGCAATCCGCCATGGATCAGCTTGGTTGAAGCCGAGGACGTGCCCGATCCCAGATCCGACCTCTCGCAAAGCAGGACCTTGCAGCCCCGCCCGGCCGCATCGCGCGCGACGCCGCAACCGTTGACGCCGCCGCCGATCACAACAAGGTCGAAGACCTCGCTCACGGTCTCGCTCCCGCGCGCGCCGCGATCAGCCGTTCGGCGACTTCGACAAACCCGCGCCCGCCGCCGCCTTGGGTGACAAATGCCGGCTCGGCTTCCAGTTCGCCAGCGAAGGCGAGAATGTTGGAAACGCCGCAGGCGAGCGGAAAGAACGCGAACATCGGCGCATCATTCGGGCTGTCGCCAATGAAAACTACACGGTCGCGATCGCGGTCGATGTCGAGGCCGACGATCTCGGCAGCGAAGCGGCGCGTCATCGTCAGCTTGTCGTAATGGCCGAACCAGCCGTTGACGTGGATTGAGGAGACCTTCGCCGTGGCGCCGGCGTCTTCGAAGATCGCCTTGATCCTCGCGACCTCGCCTTTGCCGAGCGCGGGCACATCCTCGCAGAAGTCGATTGCAAGATCGGCCTCGCGATAGGCCTGATCGGCCGACACCGCGGCGCCGGGAATTTCGCGCAGCACACGCCGTCCGATCTCGGCCAGCCGCGCGCGGTTCTCCCGACGGTCTTGCGCACTCGCCGCAAACTCGCGGCGCATGCGGCGCCGGGCGGAGTCGTAGGCAAAATAGAATGCGCCGTTCTCGCCCACGACGCCCGCCACAGGCCAGAAGCGCGCGATCATGTCGCACCAGCCGGCGGGACGGCCGGTAATCGGCGCGACGCGGAAACCCGAATTGTACAGATCCTCCAGCGCGCGGTAGGCCTCGGCAGGCAGCCGACCCTCATAGGTCATCGTGTCGTCGATATCCGTGAGGACGAGGCCGACGCGCGCGGCGGCCTCGTCGGTCAGTTCGGCGAGCGGGCGCAAGCTCAGCCCTCCGCCTGAACAAAGTCCTCGAGCAAGCCGGAATCGACGGCAATGTCGAGGAAGGAGAACCGGTTGCGCATCTCGCGGCAGCAGAGTACCGCCTCGCGATAGAACTCGGGCGCGAGGCCGAGCTCGGCCGCGCTCGTCGGGCCGCCGCTCGCATGCAGCCAAGTCCGCATGTCTTCGACCGGGATCATGAACTCGGCGACCTCGCGTTTCAGATCCGGCCAGAGCGCCGCAAGCCTCGCGTTGAAGACCGCCGCGCCCGCTTCGTCAAACGCCTTTTTGCGGAACTCGGCAAGGCAGCCGGCAGCGACTTCGCGGCCCATCCGGCGCTCCATTCCTGCCTCGTCGATCCGCGTCGGGCGAATTCTCGGCGCCTCGTCGGATGCGAGCATGAGTTGCTGCAGACGCGCCATGGTCAGCGAGGCGACGCCGACTTGCTGGCCGTGCAGCGTGCCAGGATGGCGCTCGCCGGCGAAGCAATCGATGTAATGCGAGATCTGATGCTCGCCCATCGAACCATGATTGGAGACGCCGGTGAAGGAGACCCCGAGCCCGCAGAGCGTGAGCACGCGATGGAGATAGCCGACGGCGGTCAAGTCGCCGCGCTTGAGATCGCCCGCGCGCGCGTTGAGCCGCGGCTCGTCCTCGCGCTCGATCACGTAGGGCGCGGAGAAATAGGGCGTGCCGAGCAGGCGATGCGACATCCACCAGTCGACCTGCGCGACCGAACGCGCGAGACAATCGCCGAAGCCCGAGGCCGCAAGGCGCGCCGGCGCGGCCGCATTGACCGCGAGATCGACGAAGAAGCCCGAGGGCGCATGCGAGGGCAACGAAACTTTCAGGCCGCTTTCGAGCGTGATCGAGGCGGTCGTCGAAGTATAGCCGTTCATCGACCCCGCTGTGCCGAACACACAATAGCGCCGCCCGTCGAGGCCAGTCACGAACTTGCAGAGGTCGTTGATCGTGCCCGAGCCGACCGCGACCACCGCCTCGACGCCGGCCAGTCTCTGCTTGAGACGCCCGACCTCGCCCATGTCGGCATGGGGATGGTCGAGCACGACGACGTCGACCGGCCCCAGCGCGCGCAAGGCCCGGGCGACCCGGGCGCCGAGCGCTTCATAAGTGGCCGCGTCGGCGACGACCGCAAAACTCGACCCGAGGCGGAGCGCCGTGACGAGATCCGCCTCCCTCCCTTCGAGGCTTTCCGCGAATACGATCGACTCGTAGGGCACACGCATCTGCTCGCCCGTCTCCGGATCGCGCCAGCGGCCCGCGACAATTTCGTCGATCAGCGCGGTCCAGCCGCCTGCGGGCGCGCCGAGGCGCAATTTCGGGGCGGCATGCATGAAGAAAATCTCGCCTGGGTCGATTTGGACAATTGGCATTACTTGGTGACATATGTCAATATTTGCCGAATTGGACATGACGCGCGCCGCCACGCTACCAAATGAGCTCAAATGACCAGCGACTCCCGTACGATTCGCGATTCCGCGACCCGAAATTCGCCAATTCCCCCCGAATTCGACGACCTGGTAGCTTGGGTGACCTGGCTTTATTACGCCGATCAGCTGACCCAGAGCGAGATCGCCGAAATCGTCGGGCTTTCGCGGGCGACCGTCGTCAAGGTGCTGCAAGAAGCGCGCGAACGCGGCGCCGTGACGATCAAGATCAACACCGAGGCGGTTTCGCGCACGAAGCTCTCGCGCGCGCTCGCCGAGCGCTTCTCGCTAGAGGCCGCGCATCTCATCCCGAATCTGGAGGGCGCGGCGCTGACGGCCCGTCTGGGCGACGCCGGCGCCCGCGTTCTCGCGGACTTGTTGCAGCCCGAAGATATCCTCGGGGTCGCATGGGGCCGCGCGGTGCTGGCGGTGGCGGCGGCGATGCCGGCGCCAGAGCGGCGCGACCCGCTCACCATCGTGCAGGTCACCGGCAGTTCGCCTGGAGGCACCGCCGAATTCTCGCCCGAACTCTGCTCGTCACTGCTCGCCAGCCGCCTGCACGCGCGCTGCGCGAACCTGCTGGCGCCGGCCGTGGTCTCCAACCCGGAACTGCGCAGCCAGTTGCTGGCCGAGCCCGCGCTCGTCGAGCAGTTCAAACTGATCCGTTCGGCCAATCGCGTCCTGTTCGGGGTCGGCGACATCGGGCCAACGAGCACGGTGCGGCTCTCCGGCCTTGCCAGTCGCGAGAGCCTGGACGGCTATGCCGCGCGGGGCGCTGTCGGGGTGATCATCGGTCGCTTCATCGACGCCGAGGGCTGCAGTGTCTGCGGCGACCTCGACGACCGCATGATCGGCATAACCCTCGAAGAGTTGCGCGCCATGCCCAACCGGCTCTGCGTCGCCGGCGGGCCGGGCAAGATCAAGGCGCTGAGGGCCGCCCTCATCGGCGGCTACGTCCAGCGCCTGGTGACGGACGCAGCGACCGCGGAGGCTTTGCTGGCCTGACGCGAAGCCGACCGGAACGCCTTGCGCGCCCTGCCCCGGCATGTTAATCGCCCGCCCGACCTGACGCGCGAGGCTCCGATGCTTCGTTTCGCGGCCCCGGAGAGGTGGCAGAGTGGTCGATCGCGCCGCACTCGAAATGCGGAGTACGTGCAAGCGTACCGGGGGTTCGAATCCCTCCCTCTCCGCCATAACGCGTTGAAGACGTAGAAGCGATCGCCAAGCTGACAAACTTCGATCGGGGTTTCCGCCCGGATTGGCCGGGCCGCGTTACGGAGCTAGGGCCGCGCCATTTCGGATGCATATTGTCTCGATCTCCGCCCGCCCAGCGGATCGCCGTCTCGCACGCGCCGCCGCGGCGGGTATTTCGGCCGACCCCATTGACCGCCGCAATCGTCGCCGGAGCGTCCCTCGAGGGCCGGAACATGCGTTCCCTCGCGATATCCGGGGGCCGGCTTCGCAGGACGCGGATGGAGGCGCCGAGTGACGTGACAAAACGAAGGCCAAATCGGCGATATCCATTGTGGCGTCTCGCGCTTGCGCAATTCTCGCCAGCGCTGCCGTTGATTTCAAAAGCGCAGGCCGCACTTGCGGAGCGCGAAACGATCAAATGCCGGTTCGTCGCAAATCCGTGTTTGCTGCATCAACCGGATTGCGCACGATCTCAATCGCCGCCGAGCCCGGGCCGCCTCTACGGCGCCGAGATGACGGCTTAGAATATCTGATGTCGGACGGCGTCTCGCCTTAAGCGAGCAGAGGAAGCGAAGGACAAATGCCCGTCATCCCGGCGCATCGGCGGCGCCCTACGCAGGGCATCCCTGTCGGCGTTCCTGGCGCCGTATGTTGTTGACCTGTCTCTGTTCGCGGTTGGTCAGCTTGCCATAAGGTCTGAAGCACTTGCTCCCGAAGACTTCCAGTTCGCGTTCGGTTCGAAAGCAGTATCCTTTGCGAGCATAGATTGCGTTTCGGTTATACCAAAGCCTCTCACAGGATAATGGCGCAGACACGGCTTCCGGCGGCGCGAGGCTGCCCATCATGGCGACAAGGCACAAGACCGGAAGCAACCTTTTCATTACTACGATCTCCTTATCCCGGTGCTCTTTGGCGACCTTCGCTTTTCGTCCTCACCCTGTCAATCGACCTTCACTGGCATCGTTAGCTATCCGCGGAGAGCGCGCCTGTCGCGTGAAGCGCCCCGGGGGTCGTCTTGCGCCGACGCCCGCCAGAACTTCCGCCTCCGGCCCCTCGTTGCAACATTGTCGCACGGCGCGCCAAATCAAGCGTCTTGACTTAGTTCGAGGCGCATGGTTGCGTAACTTTCGATTGGTTTGCCGCTGACGCCCGCGCGATGAAAACGGCGTTGAGGCGAAGTTGGTTTTGGTCAGCATCGGCTATGGCCGTCATATTGGATGTTCTCCGGATTAGCCTATTCTAACCAGCAACAATCGCCCTTCCGACAACCATTAGCAACGTCATGGAGTTTTCAATGTCTCGGGTCGGCCTTGCCTCCGTCGCCGTCATCCTCGGCTTGTTGTTGTCTCCATTGGCGGCGCCCCTCTCGGCGGAGGCCGTGACGATCAATATCGGCATCGGAACCAACCTCAGCGGCGGCAGATGGATCAGCTGCTCGCAAGGCGAACGATTGCTTCGCAGTCACGGCTTCCGCGATATTCGGCGGGTGAGCTGCAGCGGCCACTTTTTTGTTTACCGGGGTTGGCGCGGCGGCAGCCGGTTTGAAGTCTCTCTGCGATCGCGAGACGGCCGTGTCGCCAACATACGCCGCCTCGGGCGTTAGCGATCGCCTTTTTCCTTGGTCGCCGAAATTCGCGCTTGAAACGGGTTCGGCTTGCCCGGCGACGTCTGCATCGAATTTGCGCCGAAGGGGAGAATTCCGTCGACGGGATGCAGCTGGAGACGGGACGGTCCATGGGTTTCGGTTGATCGAATAGATTGCGGCGTCCGCCGCCATTCAAGCGGCCGACCATTCCGCTCTATTTTCCCAAGACGACCGTCCCAGGTTTGTCTTCCCGCTCTCAAGGCTGGCCTCGCCTGAATGACCAATTCGATTTGCTTAAATTGCCCCGCGCCGATACTGTGCCGGCGCAAGACGATGCCGGCTGCGGAGCCTCATTCTCTCGCTCGACTGCACATTTAGGACGCCAGTGTTCGCACCAACTCGGCAATCGAGACTGTCGCTGATGCTCTGGGCTCTGCTGGTCGTCGGGCTGGCGGGATGCTCGACGCGCCCTGACGGCGTCTTGACCCCCACGCCGAATCTCGCGGCGAATTCCTCGAAGGTCGATATGCTAGTGGCGACGACGCGCGCGCCGACCGAGCGGAGCGGCGTCTACTTCACCGGCGAGCGAGGCAATGATTTATCGCTCGCCAATATCGCCATTTCCATTCCGCCGATACGCGAGCCCGGGACCATCCAATGGCCATCGAAGCTGCCGGGCGATCCTGAGCGCGACTTTGTGGCGACCGCCGTCGACCCGATCGATCGCCATGACCTTCCGCCCTGGTTCAGGACTCATAGCGTGCAGGGTCAGAGGGTGCTGATATTCGTCCACGGTTTCAATACCCGGTTCGACGCCTCGGTGTTCCGCTTCGCCCAGATTGTCCACGATTCCGGGGCCAACGTTGCGCCGGTTCTATTTTCCTGGCCGTCGCGCGGCAGCATCCTCGACTACAACTACGATCGCGAGAGCACCAATTATTCGCGCGCGGAATTGGCCTATGTCATTCAGGAGGCGGTCCGGAGTCGCAACGTTTCGAACATCACCATCATGGCTCATTCGATGGGCGGTTGGCTGGCGGTCGAAGCGCTGCGCGACATTGCGCTGAGGGACGGCGGTATTTCGCCAAAAGTCACGACCGTTATCCTGGCTTCGCCCGACCTCGACGTTGACGTCTTCCGCAAGCAGTTGGCCGAAATCGGGCCGAGGCGTCCGCATTTCACGATCTTCGTTTCCGCAAACGACCGCGCCCTGCGCCTCTCGCGGCTCATCGCGGGCGGCGTGACCCGTGTCGGCGCTATGGATTTCGACCAACAGAAATATCGGGAGCAGCTCGAACGGACCGCGGGAATCACGGTGCTCGACCTGACCGCGCTGCAGAACGGCGATCGGCTCAACCACAGCCAGTTCGCGACGAGCCCCGAAGTCGTGCGCCTTTTGGGCCAGGGCCTGATCGACGGACAGGCCGTATCGGAAATTGATATCGGCGCACCCGATCAATTGTCCGCGTCGGCCGTCGGCGCCGGCGAGGCCTTCGGCGCCGTCGCGGGCGCCGCGGTGAGCTTCCCTATCCGAATATTGCAGAGCGCTTCGCGACAATAAACCGTCGATCGGGCAGGCGCGGCGTTTCGATCGAGAGCGGCGAGGGGTTTGCAGGCGTGTTCAATCGGCTCAACAAATTGTTGCGGCAGTTCCTGCTGTTGGCGGCCATGTGCATCCTCGGCGTCCTTGGCGTGCGAATCTACGATGCGCTGTCGGGTCCGCCGCTCGAACTGTGGAACACATTCGCGCCGCACGAACTCGATCCGGCTCAACTCGATCGCTCGAGTTGGGCCGACTATCTGAAGGCCGAAGATGCGGTCTTCGACAGCGTTCGCGAGCAGGTGACGGAAAAGCTCGAGCCGCGGCAGCGTTCCCCGGGCAATCGATATTTCGGGGGGAGCCCGCTCTTCCCCGGACATTTCAGCCGCGACTGGAATCGCTCCTTCGTTCTGGAGCCCGCCGGCGCGCCGCTCGGCGCCGCAGTCCTCCTGCACGGCCTCACCGATTCGCCCTACAGCCTGCGCCACATTGCCGCGAGCTACCGCGATCACGGCTATCTCGCGATCGGCCTGAGGATACCGGGACACGGAACGACGCCGGCGGCGCTGACCGCCGTCGACTGGCAGGACTGGATGGCCGCGACGCGGCTGGCGGTTCGCGAAGCGCGCCGGCGCATCGGCCCGGCCGCGCCGCTGCATATCGTCGGTTATTCCAACGGCGGCGCACTCGCGCTGATGTATGCGCTCGATGCGCTCGAAGACAAAACATTGTCGCGGCCCGATCAGATCGTGTTGTTGTCGCCGATGGTCGGCGTCACGCGGTTCGCCCGCTTTGCCGGGCTCGCCGGCGTTCCCGCGATATTTCCCGCCTTCGCGAGGGCCGCCTGGCTCAGCGTTCTGCCCGAATTCAATCCCTTCAAGTACAATTCCTTTCCGGTTCAGGCCGCGCGACAGTCGTTTCAACTGAGCAACGCGCTGCAGCAACGCCTCGCACGACTTTCCAGCGAAGGCCGGCTGGCTGAACTCGCCCCGGTGCTGACGTTTCAGTCGGTCGTCGACCACACCGTCAGCACGCGCGCCATCGTCTCGGCGCTCTACGACCGACTGCCCGCCAACGGCAGCGAACTCGTTCTGTTTGACATCAATCGCAACAGCAAGGTCGCGCCCCTGTTTCGACCGGCCGCCGACATCGCGCTCGATCGCATCCTGCCGGCGGCCCCCCGAAGTTACCGAACGACCGTCATTGCCGACGCAGGCCCTGACGGCGACGAGGTGGTCGAGCGCATGACGGATGCGGGGCAAGCCGCCGTGCGAATCCGGCCTTTCGGCCTGGTCTATCCCCGCGATGTCTACTCCCTGTCTCACATTGCGCTGCCCTTTCCGACGACCGATGGCCTCTACGGGACCAATCCCGATCCCGCCGACAATTTCGGCATCAATCTCGGAGCCCTGGAGGCTCGGGGGGAGCGCGATACGCTGATCCTCAGTCTCGACACTTTGCTGCGCATGTCGTCGAACCCATTCTATCCCTATATGATCGCCCGAATTGACGACGCCATTCAGGCGCAGCCCAAGTCGGTCGCGTCGCCGGCGGCCGCAGACATGCGCGTGGGCGCGCCTGCGCCGTCAGGCGAATTCGACGCCGCCCCCGATTATCATTCGCCCGCAGACGAAGGGCCATGATCGACGAGCCTCCGCGGACGAAAGCGAAGCGCATCGGCGCCGGTACAGAGAGGTTCGCCTGCGCCATCGGTCGATCCGTCGATCCCATGAGCGCGAACGCGCGCCTCGACTCGCAACCTTGCCGGATCCGCGGCGTCATCGGAACAACCGCGGCGTTTCAGGACCGCTCGTGCGCCCGCTCGAGCCTCGCCGCCGCCGGAAAGCGTGAGCAGCAAATGCGCCCGCTGGCGGAAGCCGAAGTCTTGAATTGTCGATTGACCCGCGAGTTTTCAAAATATCGACGGAGAATCGCTGGATCGGCCAAGGCAAGGCTGCGCTCCCGTCGTTCCCGACCCGGATCCCGCCGGCGATCAAGAACGCGTCTTCAATGGCATCGGCTGGACAGCTCACGACCGGCGCCGTCGGGCTGCGCCCACACGCCCTGGTCTCCCCATAGAGAAAACGTTATAGTGTCGTCGGAATATCCGTTGTTTCCGTGCAGGATTACAGGCCAGAAGGCGTGGCGATGACGCAGACGACCTCGAAGAGCAAGGTGTTCATAGCCAGATTGGCTGTCGCGCTGTTGGTCGCCTTTGTGCTGCTCGGGGCATTTCTCGACGGGTTGTCGGGCGAGGTCTTCGCGCGGATGTGGCAGAATTTGTTGGATCGGCCGACCGGACCGATGGCCTTCCGGTTCCTGCTCCAACCCACAATGGCGATAATCGCCGCGATTCTCGATGGCTGGAGGGACGCGAAGGCCGGACGATCCCCATACTTGTGGGCTTTACTCTTCCGTCCTGGCGAGCGCGCGCAACGCTTGAGCGAAGGAGTGATTTCCACGGCTCGGATCATTCTGTTGGGATTGGGAATGGACCTGATCTACCAGTTCATCGAGCTCAAGACTTTCTTTCCCGGCGAGGCTGCGGTCATCGCGGTCTTGCTAGCCTTTGTTCCGTACCTCTTGCTGCGCGGCCCTGCGGAGCGCGTTGCGCATTGGTGGCTCGGAGATCAAGTCGCGAAAGGTGTTCGTTGACTTCGGCCGCGTGGAATGAGCGTTAACGCGAATTGTCGAATTTCCGGCCCCCTTTCAGACGACGGTCCTGACGAATTGAGCCTGGGCGACGACGCGCCATGATCGATAGGCATTGCGGCGTGGGCAATTGGGCGCAACCGGGTCCCTTGTCGCGGTCGTAGCGACACAAGGTGAGTCTCGTCGAGCGCATGAGGCTTGAGTCGCCGGACGCGCCATAGCCGGAAATGTGAGCGCATGAAATCGCGGTCGGGGAGCCAATTTCGAAGTCGCGGGCCGCATCGAGTCGAATTGTCTCGGGAGTCTCGACGGCGCCAGGCCCGGCGGCTCCAGATCTGCGCGCGGAACACTGGAGAGGCGAGCGCGCGCACGACAAGCGGCCGACCGAAAAGAGCCCTTGATGAGCGGGCGTCGCCCAGACACGAGACAACCAGTCGTAGACAATCGAGCGAACGCCTGCTCTGCTGAGCGCGGGCGGATTGAAGAGAGGCGTCAATCTCGATGATCGACCAAAACGCCGACCGAAATCACGGCCCGTACCAAGTGCGGGGGACTTCGTCGGAGCATTCCGGATGGTTGCGCACCCGTATAGCGATCGAACGGACTTTGTTGGCGTGGATTCGCACCGGCGTTTCGTTGATCGGATTCGGATTCGCCATCGTGCAGTTCTTCAGTCGTATGGAAAATCTCTCCGGCGCGGCCCCCGCGCGCTTTCCCGATGCGGCGCGCTACTTCGGCCTTATGCTCATCGGGTGCGGTGTCCTGTCGCTCGTCGTTTCGATCTGGCAGTATCTTGCCAGCGTCAACTATATGTGGAGCGAATCGTTCGCCGCGATCGGAGGCGTTGAAAACGAGCGCCGCAAGACGCCGCTCCTCGCGGTTTCAATCGCCTTGATCCTTGTCGGGCTTGCCGCATTCCTTTCCATCTTTCTCCGTCTATTGTGAGCGTCGCGCAGGAGGGTTGCGGGACGCTGCAATCAAAGCACGTTGCGATGCGCGGCGGATGTCCTTGCAGGTTTGCCCGCTTGCGATTCGTCCGAGGATGCGGTTCCTGTTTGGCGATCGAGCGGCCGAGGCGGCGTTGCCGGAACGCTGGCGGGACAATGGCGGCCCGCAATCATGGCGACGCCAGGGGGCGCTCGGCGTCGCGTATTTCGAGCAGGCCCTCTGAACGTTTCGCTTGAAGATGGAAAGCGTCCCGCCACTGCGTTCGCGACAGGGAGCCGACGCTATTGGAAGCCCGACAGCAACCGGCGACGACACGGCGCCTTGCCAAAGACCCAGCCGTGAATTCTACTGACGCTTCGGGGCGGTATTGGACAGTCGGCATTTGTATTGTGGCGACGGGCGTATGGAGCTGGCTCATGCCATTGCAGGTGGCGCTGCGTTATTTTCAGTCGGGGTTGAAATGAAATTCGACGGCAAGTTTTGGCGCCAGGGTTTCGCGGCGGCGGTTTTTTTCGCGGCGAGCCTTGGGGCGGCTGCCGCGCAGCAATCGGACTATGCTCCTTCGAACAAGTTGACGTTTGACCCGTTCCAGGCGAACGGGGACGCTGAACCTGCCCCGGGGGCGGCGCCTCGGCCCGCGTCGGGAACTTCGGACGATGATCTGGCCCGAGATTTGAGCAATCCGATCGCGAACCTGGTCAGCGTGCCCTTGCAGAACAACCTCGATTACGGCGGCGGCTTGAAGGGCGCCGGATCACAATATCTGCTGAACATCCAGCCGGTCATCCCGTTCAATCTCAATAACGACTGGAATCTGATCGTACGCACCATCGTGCCGTTCACGTCCGTCGTGAACATCTTTCCTGACAACCCGGTCGGCCTGGGCGACACGATTCAGAGCTTTTTCTTCTCTCCGTCCAGACCTGCCAACGGCATTCTCTGGGGCGTCGGGCCGGTGTTCCTTTACCCTACCGCGACGCGCGGCGAGATCAGCGCCAATCAATGGGGCGCCGGACCGACCTTCGTCGCGCTGGCGCAATCCAACGGCTTTACTGTCGGCGTGCTCGCCAATCAGATCTGGGGCATCGGGGAGCCGGGCGTGAATGGCCTGGATGGCGGC
The DNA here is from genome assembly GCA_963809055.1 of uncultured Pseudomonadota bacterium. Lineage (GTDB taxonomy): Bacteria > Pseudomonadota > Alphaproteobacteria > Rhizobiales > Beijerinckiaceae > Roseiarcus. The sequence goes on from CAWEID010000020.1 coordinate 64,815, forward strand.
TCGATCCTGGCGGAGGAGGGCTATAGCGCTCCGCTGCCGCCCGGCCGCTCGGCCCGGGTCAACGTGACGTTTCTGCAGCCCTTTGCCTCCTATACGTTCCCGACCCATACCACGCTGTCTCTGAGTTCGGAGTCGACCTATAATTGGACCGCGGGAAACTGGAGCGTCCCGATCAGCGCCGGCATTAGCCAGTTGCTGAAGGTCGGGGGCCAGCCGATCAGCATCGGCCTGACAGGCAAATATTGGGCGGAGCGGCCGGTGGGGGCGCCCGAATGGGGCGCGCGCCTGACGCTGACTCTGCTGTTTCCAAAATAGGCGGCCCGAGCCGACCAACTCCCGGCTTATGCGGCGAAGAGGCGGCACGCGGTTCCTTCCGGCAATGTAACCCATCTGCGATCGACTGCCCGCAGGCGACGAGGGTCCCGCGCGGCGACAGAGCGCGGGTCTGAACTCGAAAATGACGTCGCGAATTTCAAAAGATTCCCTTCCCGCGGGTCGTAGATTCGGTGCATAACATGTTCCCGTTGGGAAAGGGTCTGCGGCGCTCACGTCAATATTGCCCTACAGCTTGATTTCAAAGGAGAGGACACGCAAATGGCCAACGCCAAGAAACCGAATATTCTGATCCTGTGGGGCGACGACATCGGCTGGTGGAACATCAGCTACAACAGCCGCGGGCAGATGGGATACCGCACGCCCAACATCGACCGCGTCGCGAACGAAGGGGTCGCCTTCACCGATTATTACGGCCAGCAGAGCTGCACGGCCGGACGCGCGGCCTTCATCACCGGACAGAACCCGATCCGCACCGGATTGACCAAGGTCGGCATGCCCGGCGCCGACGTCGGCCTCAGCGCGGAAGATCCGACGATCGCCGAACTGCTCAAGCCGCTGGGCTACAAGACCGGGCAATTCGGCAAGAACCATCTCGGCGACAAGGACCAGTTCCTGCCGACCATGCACGGCTTCGACGAGTTCTTCGGCAACCTCTATCATCTCAACGCCGAGGAGGAGCCCGAGGATCCCGACTATCCCAAGGATCCCGAGTTCAAGAAGAATTTCGGGCCGCGCGGGGTTCTGCATTGCTGGTCCGACGGCAAGGGCGGCCAGAAGATCGAGGACACCGGACCGCTGACGAAGAAGCGGATGGAGACGATCGACGAGGAGGTGACGGCGCATGCGCTGCGCTTCATCGACGAGGCGCACAAGGCCGATACGCCGTTCTTCCTGTGGTACAACACCACGGGCATGCATTTTCGCACCCATCGGGCCGAGAAGCACAAGGGCAAGAGCAACGGCCAGGGCGAATACAACGACGTGATGGTCGCGCACGACGAGCACATCGGCCAGATGCTGAACAAGCTCGACGAACTCGGCATCGCCGAGGACACGATCGTGATGTATTCGACCGACAACGGGCCGCACTACAATTCCTGGCCCGACGCCGGCATCACGCCGTTCCGGTCGGAGAAGAACACCAACTGGGAGGGCGGCTGGCGCGTGCCGGCGTTCGTGCGCTGGCCGGGCAAGTTCAAGGCCGGCACGGTCGTCAACGGCATCGTCAGTCATCAGGACTGGTTGACGACGTTCCTCGCCGCGGCGGGAGAGCCGGACATTGCGGCCAAGCTGCTCGAGGGCCATACGATCGGCGCCAAGACCTACAAGGTTCACCTCGACGGCTACAACATGCTGCCGTACCTGACCGGCGAAGTGAAGGAAAGTCCCCGGAACTTCTTCTTCTACATCAGCGACGACGGCGACATCCTGGCGATCCGGATGAAGGATTGGAAGGTCGTCCTGATGGAGCAGCGCGCGAAGACGCTCGCCTGCTGGTTCGAACCTTTCGTGCATCTCAGGGCGCCGAAAATGTTCAATCTGCGGCGAGATCCGTTCGAGCGGGCCGACGAGAATTCGAACACCTACTGGGATTGGGTCATATCGCACGCCTACATCGTCTACGCGATGCAGTCGATCGTGGCCCAGCAGATCGCCGACTTCCAGAAATTCCCGCCGCGCCAGAAGCCCGCGTCGTTCAATCTCGACGCGGTCCTGAGAACCATCCAAGACGCCCACAGCAGCGCAGGACACTGACGGCGCCCATAGAGAGCTACCAGGAACGCGTCGCGCGCGGAGAGCCCGCGGCGCGCCTGGCCTGAATCGGCGTCGCCTTAAAGGAAGCGTCGCCGGTTTGCCGGGATCGCTGGCCAGACGGCCAAGTCCGTCGCCGACGAGCCGCCAATTTCACGGGGTCGAGGGGTCGCATGAAGGAATGGGCGGCTTTCATTACCGACAACATGGTCGCGTTCATCAACGCGATCGCGTCGCTCATCATCATCTTCGGCACCCTCGAGATGGCGATCACCTGCCTGCATGTGGCTTTCGTTCGGCCGAAGACAGGTCATGAGCTGCGTGACGGTTACCTGCGTTACGCGCGTTGGTTGATGGCGGGCCTGACATTCCAGCTCGCGACGGACATCATAACATCCGCCCTCGCCCCGAGTTGGGACGATATCGGGCGGTTGGCCGCGATCGCGGTCATCCGGACCTTTCTAAACTTTTTCCTCGAACGGGACATTCTCGAGGCTAGCAAGGCCCAGGACGAGCCGGGCGGAAACGACTCCAAACCCTGATCGCGCGGCGGAAAATGAGCTTGCAATAGCGGCCGCGCAATAATTTGGTCGCAAGGTTTGACGTCTCGCCGTGGCAACCGCGCGCGACGGCGGGCCGCGACGCCGTAGCGATGCCGGGATCGCGTGAATCGGTCTTGATCCTGAAACCGGAGCCTTTCCGGCGGATCGGCTCCCGATATTTCAAGCGCATCCGAAGGCGGGCGCAGCGCATCGCCAACGAGAGGCCCGACCCTTTCCGGTTGGCGATCTCAGCTTCGCCAATCCATAAGCCGCGTCTCGGCCGCGATGGCGCTTGCGAGTCCTTGATCGGACCCATGCGCGAAGCGCGCGTCGCCGGCGCCGTGCGAGCCGACCGACCCGGGCCCCAAACAAAAAACCCCGGAGCTTTCGCTCCGGGGTTCTCGTGTCGCTATCCGAGCTGGAAATTACCAGCTGCGGGTGATCTCGAAGCGAGCCGCTGCGCCTGTCGAGCCGCCTTCCCAGTTCGCGTTCGAGACGCCCGGGACATAGACGAAGCCGTTGGGACGCGAGCTTGAGCTGCTCTGGTAGAGCAGTTCGAACTCGAAGTCGAGGTTCTTGACGGGATCCCAGTGAGCGACGCCGCCGATCAACCAGGTGGTGCTGTTATAGATCAACGAGTAAGCGGAGGTGCTTGACCAGTTGATGCCGCCCACCGAGCCTTCGAGCGAAGCGGTGAACTCAGGCGTGAAGTGATGGTCCAACTCGGCCGAGATCGACCAGGCCGTCGGGGTCGACCAAGCGCCCAAGCCGCCGTTGGCGGCCGGATCGAAATAGGCGTCCGACAGAGCCATCTGCTGGCCGTTGCCGTTCACAGCGCCGTTCTCACCCCACATGCCGTCGGGAAGACCCGAGAACCAGGTGGCGTTCTGCGAATAAGCGCCGGTGATCAGGAACTGATCGCCCGCGCCGAACGAGGGAAGGTTGAAGCTGACGCCAGCATCCAACGCCCAGCCCCACTTGTTGATGGTGGCGCCGCTCGGGATGTCGGTCGCGTTGACCTGATGGGCGACGCCCGCCAACTGAGCCGAACCCCAGCCCTGCGCGACCTTGATGTTCGCGACCACGTCCGGCGCCTGAAGGCCGCCGAAGCTCAGCAAGCCGGTGTCGTCGTACCTGGTGCCGCCGCCGCTGTTGCCGTTCGTGCCCGGGCTCTGCAGAGCCAAGCTCGCCGAGAAGCCGCCGCCGAAGGAAGCGGTGTAGGCCAAAACGTCAGGCTGGTTGAAGCCCTGCTGGTCAGGCGAGAAGAAGTTGGCCCAACCCGCGCCGCCGCCCGTGAACGAGAAGAACGACGGAGCCTTACCAGCGGTGATGCCGGCCCAGGTCACATACGCCAGGTTGATGTAGGCGCCGGTGCCCGTGTTGTCGAAGCCGTTGCCGTTTTCGAACTGCATTTCCAAGTGGCCGGCGAGCGGGCCGTAGGCGGTGTTCGAAACGACGTCAGCCGCGAAGTTCAGACGGGTCGTGTAGCCGAAGGAATTGCGGTTCTTGTTGTCGGCGTCCCCAATCTGCCAGCCGTCAGCGTAATAATACGTCTGGGCCGTCTGCAGATTGCCGCCTTCGATCTGGCCGGTGATGTAGCCGGACAGCTTGATGCAGGTGTCGGAGCCGGGGATCGTGAAGCCGACGACCGGCTTGCCGGCGACGGTGATCGAGCAGACTTTGACGTATTCCGCGGCGGGCGCGCCCTTCTTCGTGGGAAGATCGGCGGCCTGCGCACTCGCGATGGCGACGATACCGGCCGCCGAACCGAGCAGTAGGCTCTTAATGAGCGTCATATTGACCTCCAGTTAAATAACACTTGAGAATTGGTTTCGCCTCGCCCCCACTACCGACCCTTTACCCGGTCGATCTCTGAGGTTTGATTAGCTCTTGCCCCGCTTCCCAGTTTCGAATGCCGTCATCGCGGAATACACACCACTAGAGCGACACGTGATGCGAACGGGTGCCTCCCGAACACGGCTGAAAGATACCGGATGCCTCGCTACGCTCAAGTCAATAGAGGCAACGTTTGTCACACTAACGACGCTTTCTAAGTCGTTGTTGCATAAACATCACGAAAGCTATTACGAGCTTTGAATTATTTAATTTGATCGAGATGTATATTACTTGATTTATAATATATGTTACCGATGTTGTGTTACATGTATTTTTTTAGGCAACTTATGTTGCGAATAGCGCAACATTCATCCCCGCGACGAAGAAACGCCGCAATGTCTGCGCGCCCCAGTCATGCTTTCGCCCGATGGACATCGCCGACTCGGCCGCCGGGCGAGACCCCGCCCGCTCTGCGCGGCGCGGACAGACGACCCGCGCCGGAGGCGGCGACATTGACCCGGGAAGGGCGCCTGACCTTCGCAGGACACGCTGAGTCGTCCGGCTGGCGGGGAACGCCGCTGCCGCGGACATGCGTAGAGCCCGGCGGCCAACGCGCCGGGATGATGTTCAGGTGGGAACCGCATCCCGATGCGGCGTGAAGAAATACCCGAGTTGCCGCACCGAGCGGATTTCGGCGTCGGCGTCGGTCGACTTCAGTTTGGCGCGCAATCGGCTGATCGCTACGTCGAGCGACCGGGTGGCGGCGGTCGTCGGGCGCCCGCGAAGCGACTTGAACAGCGCCTCCTTGGTCACGACTCGGTTGGCGTTCTCGGCCAACATCCTCAGCAGCAGAAACTCGGATTCCGTCAACTCGGACCCGGGCGTCCCGTCGGCGTTGAGCAGTTCCCGCGTGATCAGGTCGACTCTGATTCCCTCGAGTTCGAGCACCAGGTTGTTCAGGCCGATCGTCTTCGGGCTCCGACGGCTCAATATATTGCGGATCCGCAAGTAGAGCTCTTCAAGATCTATCGGCGTCTTGACGAAATCGTCGGCCCCCAGCGACAAGACTCGAATCCTCTCGCCCACTTCGTCGCGCCGGGACAGGACCAGGCCATGGGACCCGATTTCGACCGCCCTCACAATGAGGTCTACGGCCGCCTGGTCCTCAAGATCCACAGCAAAAGCCGTGAGATCGGGCCGAAACGTCTCGATCGCCGTGCGCCCTTCGGCGACGCTCTTGGCGGTCAATACGGTGAAGCCGCGCCTGCCCAGATATTCGCCATAGCCATACGCGCCGGCGTCATCGCTCTCGACGATCAGAACTCGCCCGGTCTGCTCTTTCATAGCCATCTATGCCTCTGATAGCATTCCTCTATCGACGCGCATCGACATATCGTGGCAATGCGGCGCCCGGCCGCAAGAGCGCATTGCCCGCGCCACGTTTCCCGAAGTCCACGCAATCTCAACAAACTTCACAAATTACATCAGTATACTTAATAACCTCGATCTATTTGTACAATAGGCTATGAATCAATTTGGATTACATACGTATCGAATACATGCGCTAATATATGAAAGTGCGCAATGAAAATCAACCGAGTTGTATTAGATATCCGGGCTGCATTGCTGTTGGCGACGTCGAGAGAAATAGTCGTTGCACATTGCGTCGCACTCACAATACATTTTTCAATTGTGTTTTCCCTGACTGACGACGCTTGACGGTTGAGCGATCGGCGAATGGCGGCGTCGCCGGGCCGTTCCAGCTCAGCTCAGGCCACGAAATCGCCTCTGGTTTTACAAATTCTTGCGTGCTGCGGCCCGGAATTCGCGCCTGGCGCCCGGCTCGCTTCGATTCCGTGCTGGGGTCTGGGCTGGGGTCTGGACAGTGCGAGCCTATGGCTTCGCGGCCCGTCCTGACCGCAAGATTCTGCTGGATCGGCAAGATTGCCTTAGTTTCTTGTGACATTCATGTCACAGGGCGAGATGAAGTGGTCGTAGGACCGCCAGACTGTCACATTTTCTGTTTCCTTTGTTTCATCTCGGCATTAATTCTACGTTGGTGATCGGGGCTTCCGATCGCAGCGGAAGTCGGCGTCGAGGTTGGGAAAGTCTGCCCGACAAGGACATCCGGTAAGCGGGAATAGGGGGCTGCGACGCAAAATACCTCAGAGCTCGGCTGCGTAATGGCTCGGAGGCGAGGGGTTCGAGGCGCAACCAATTCTCAAGTGTTATCCAACTGGAGGTCAATATGACGCTCATGAAGAGCCTACTGCTCGGTTCGGCGGCCGGTATCGTCGCCATCGCGAGTGCGCAGGCCGCCGATCTTCCCACGAAGAAGGGCGCGCCCGCCGCGGAATACGTCAAAATCTGCTCGATCACCGTCGCCGGCAAGCCGGTCGTCGGCTTCACGATCCCCGGCTCCGACACCTGCATCAAGCTGTCCGGCTACATCACCGGCCAGATCGAAGGCGGCAATCTGCAAACGGCCCAGACCTACGACTACCTCAAGGGCACTCAGGTCGGCGACGACGACACCAAGAACCGCAGTTCGTTCGGCTACACGACCCGTTTGAACTTCGCGGCTGACGTCGTCTCGAACACCGCCTATGGCCCGCTCGCCGGCCACTTGGAAATGCAGTTCGAAAACGGCAACGGCTTCGACAACACCGGAAACGGCGCCTACATCAACCTGGCGTATGTGACCTGGGCGGGCATCACCGCTGGTAAGGCTCCGTCGTTCTTCTCGTTCACGGGCGGCGGCGCGGCTTGGGCGAACTTCTTCTCGCCTGACCAGCAGGGCTTCAACCAGCCTGACGTTTTGGCCTACACCGCCTCCTTCGGCGGCGGCTTCTCTGCCACCCTGGCCCTGCAGAGCCCGGGCACGAACGGCGACAGCGGCGGCGGCTCCAACATCGACGACACCAGCTTGCTGTCGTTCGGCGGCGTGCAAGCGCCGGACGTGGTCGCGAACATCAAGGTCTCGCAGGGCTGGGGTTCGGCTCAGTTGGCGGGCGTCGCTCACCTCGTGAACGCGACCGACATCCCGAGCGACGCCACCATCAACAAGTGGGGCTTCGCGGTCGACGCCGGCGTCAGCTTCAACCTTCCCTCGTTCGGCGCGGGCGATCAGTTCCTGATCACGGGCGCGTGGAGCGAGAACGCCACCTGGTACTCGGGTCTTCCCGACGGCATGTGGGGTGAGAACGGCGCCGTGAACGGCAACGGCCAGCAGTTGGCTCTGTCGGACGCCTATTTCGACCCGCATGGCAACGGCGGTTTGGGCGCCTGGTCGACCCCGACGGCCTGGTCGATCTCGGCCGAGTTGGACCACCACTTCACGCCTGAGTTCACGGGTTCGCTCGAAGGCGGCATCGGCGGCATCAACTGGTCGAACACCTCGCCGTACCAGAAGGTGTATGACGGCACGACCTGGCTGATCGGCGGCATCGCTCACTGGGATCCCGTCAAGAACCTCGACTTCGAGTTCGAACTGCTCTACCAGAGCGTCTCGAACTCCACCCCGGCCGGCTTCGTCGCCGGCACGGGCACGGGCCTCAAGGGCAGCACCAACGCTGCCTGGGAAGGCGGGGCGACGGGCGCAGCGGCTCGCTTCGAAATCACCCGCAGCTGGTAATTTCCAGCTCGGTTAGCGACACGAGAACCCCGGAGCGAAAGCTCCGGGGTTTTTTTGTTTCAGACTCTTCGGCGCGGACGCAAGCCCAGTCGGGACACCGACGTGAGACGACAGCCCCTTCCTCGTCAGGATCAGGCTTGTCCCTGAATTCCTCGCGGTCCCGCTCGCGCGTCCCTTGGCGGGGCTTCAACAGGCGCCCGGTCCCTGCACGATTCTTGGATCTTAAAAGATCAAGCCGGCATGCCGCCCGAAGACCCGAACGGCGGGGACCAGCCCCAACTCTCCGAGTGTCGATCGTTCACCGCGCAAGCCGAGACGCCCTTCGATTTCGCATACGAAACGAAAGGTTTCGCTTGCGAAATCCCCGGTTTCGTTTTGCCCCTCGCAACCCATTGAAATCACGGTCCCGCGAAATCGCCGATTTCGCGGTTTTCAATGATTTCATAGCTTTATCGCCCGTTTGATTTCGCATTTTTTTGCCGCCGACCGATTTCGTTCGGCGGCTTCTGGCACGTTAAATTTTCAAACAGCCAAATATTAGACTAGCACAATTTTCGATATTACACAACACGCGACGTGAATATATCCCGCCGCCCGAACCCTCCGCGCTACATCGTCCCGGGCCGCTCGGCTTTGCGCGGCTGCGAGGCCATGGACCGGCCGCTCGGCGAATCCGTCGTCATGCCGGGCCTGTCCGGCCATACGATCAAACTCGCGACCCTGTTGATCGTCAGCGAGCCTCCGATGGGCGGAAGAAAAGCCGATCGGCGGCGTGCGCATGAGTCCAATGAGGCTTTCGGTGTGCGCCTCATTTTCGAGCCTGCCGAATCCTTGGAAATGCGCCGTCGATTCGTAGCGACACGGGCGGCCAATTCGGTTGCGTGGGAGATTGCATACGCAAAATCGCGCAACCCCTCTCCGCCGCGTTCCGAGCCTGCGCCACCCCTTATTCGGTCAAGGGGCGCGCCGTAATTGCCGTCAAGATGGCCCTATCCTGCCAATTGAGCGCGAAGGCGGCCCGACATATCAAATCGAGCTCGGCGCTTGCGCGTTTTCGGTCAGCAGGCTGCGATAGGCAGCTTCCAGATTCCTGGTGAATGCCCCGGTGTCGAACAAAGCGCTTGTAGATCGATTACGCTTCAGTCGCTGTTTGATCGAGGCGAGAAACCCGGGTTCCGTCGCCAGTCGAAAAGCTAGCTCCTCGTATTCTTCCGGGGTACGGGCGATAAGATCGGACAGATCGATCGCTTGCAGCAAGCTCGCGCCAACCCGCCCGGAAAACGCGGCGCCGCCGCGGGTGACGACCGGCAATCCAGCCCAAAGCGCATCTGACGTCGTTGTGCCGCCATTGTAATAGAAGGTATCCAGCGCGAGGTCAGCACACCTTTGTCGCGCCAGATACTCGTCCATGTCGACCCTTTCGGCGAAGACAAGACGATCGGGGTCTACGCCCTGCTCCCGCGCATGTTTTCGCGCGTTCCTTGCAAAGGTTTCGCAGTCCGCCAAGAGCCAAAGCACTGCATGATCGACCCGGCGCAACAACCGCATCCAGATCGCGAAGACATCTGGGGTGATCTTGTATCCGTTGTTGAAGCAACAATAAACAAATCCCTGATCCGGCAACCCATATTCCGCCCGCTCTCGCGGCTCCCGGACTTGGGCTCTGCGCGAGTCATTGACCTGGTAGCTCACGGGAACGCGAATCGGCCGTTCCGTGAAAAATCGCTCGTCCCCCTCCGGCAACACGATATTGTCCGCGATGATGAAATCAATGAATGGGCACCCCGACGTCCCGAGATAACCCAGGTAGGTCGCCTGAACCCGAGCCGCCCGATGAGCGAAAATGCCCAGCCGCACTTTTAAAGTCAGCCCCGAGAGATCGACGGCGATATCCACTCCCAACGATCGCGCCAGCAAGGCGACTTCCTGATCGGACATCGACGAGACGTCGATAAAGCGATCCATTCCAGCGCCAATTCGGCGCGCATATTCATCGTCCGCGCGCCCGCCGTACGAAAACCCGATAATTTCGAAATCGCTCCTGTCGTGCTGCTCGAAAAGCCCGGCCGCCAAGAAGGAAACCGGGTGTGAGCGAAAATCGCATGAGAAATAGCCGACCGTTATTTTTTTCTTATTCGCGGCGCGCGCGGGCGGCGGTTGAACAGGCGCGCCGGGGTGCTTGTGACGGGCCAGGGTTTCGGCGGCAAGTCGTTGCTGCTCGGGGGTTGAAGGGACCGCCAACAGAAAGAAAGGGTGGGTCGCGCGCATCCCCTTCTCGACGTTGCGAAGCAGCAGTTCGCAGTCGCGCTCGAAATGATCCCATTCGGCCATCTGCATTTTGAGATGCAAGAGTTCCCCTTGCAGGTAAGGATACGAGGGACTGATGCTGTACGCTTTGACGAGTGCGCCCAGCGCCTCCTCGAAACGCCGCATCCGTCTGAGCAGAGCTCCGCGGCTCACCAACGCGTCTACGCCCGCCCCCAGGCGCAAGGCGCTGTCATAGCTGGCAAGCGCCTCCGCGAGCCTGCCGAGATCTGCGAGCGCGTTCGCCCTGTTGTAGTAAGCATTGAAGCTCAACGGATTCAGCTTGATCGCGTGATCGCAACTCTCGACCGCCTCGCTCTGACGTTGCAATCCACGAAGCGCAACCGCGCGATTGAGATACGCGTCGGCGTCCGGACCGCCCATCGTCAAGGCTTGATTGAAGCTGTCCAACGCTTCTCGGTTCAGGCCGAGCGCGAGCAGCGATATTCCACGATTGTAAAGCGTTGACGGCTGATTGCGACTTACCCGGAGAGCCCGATCGAAATGCTTTATCGCCTCGGCATGACGTTGTGTCATGGAGCAAAGAATCCCAATCATCCGGTGAGCTTCCGGATCGTTCGGGCGTACGCTGACGATATCCCGATATTGGGCCTCTGCCTGGGCAGTTCGTCCCGTCTGAAAGGACCGAAGAGCCTCAGCCAATTTCGCGTCCACGTCTTCACTCCAAACCGCGATTCGCGGGATAGTCGACCCTTAGCGCGCGGTTGTGAGGATGATTAGACGATATTCTGCAGATGGCAACGCCGACAGATTCCCGAGAGCGATTCAGAGCGGACCAGGATCGTTCTGAACGATGGCCTGCACCGGCGCAGAAATCCTGGCATGCCTTCGTGGGGAAGCAGTCGATGAACGCGCCGACGGCGTTCCATATCGCCCAAGATCAAGCGACGAAGGTTTCCGCATTCCGTTCGGCCGCCGACACGACCGAAGGCTCGCAGAAGAAACGCCGCCTCGATCCCCCTCGGATGCCGTCAGGCCGGGCGGGGCGCTAGCCTCGCAGCAATCTCTCCAACGCGCGCTCCTCCAGCGCGCCGAACTCGGGGACGCCGCGGTGGCGCGGACGCGGCAGTTCGACCGGCATGTCGAGCGCGATCGCGCCGTCCTCGATCAGCACGATGCGGTCGGCCAGCGCAATCGCCTCCGCGACGTCGTGGGTGACGAGGATCGCCGTGAAGCGCTCGCGCCGCCAGACCGTCTCGAGCAGTCGCTGCATTTCGATGCGCGTCAACGCGTCGAGCGCGCCGAGCGGTTCGTCGAGCGCGAGCAGGCGCGGACGGCTCACCAGCGCACGCGCCAGGGCGACGCGCTGCTTCTGGCCCCCCGACAGGACCGAGGGCCATTCCAGCGCGCGTTCGGCAAGGCCGACGGCGCGAAGGGCGTCGAGCGCGCGGCGGCTGGCGTCGGGCGCGCCGCGATCCGCGCCCAGGCCGACCTCGACGTTGGCGATCACATTGGCCCAGGGCAAGAGCCGAGGCTCCTGGAACATCACCCTTGCGACGCTGCTCGCCTGCGCCGCGCCGTCGCCGCCAAATTGAATGCGGCCTGCGTCGGCGGCGTCGAGCCCCGCAATCAGCCGCAAGAGCGTGCTTTTCCCGCAGCCGCTGCGCCCGACGATCGCAAGAAACTGACCCGCGGCCACCTCGAGATCGAGATTACGCAGGACGCGCTTGGCGCCGAAGCTCTTGCTCAAGCCAAACGCGCTGACGGAGGCCGGGCCGGGCCCGGCGGACTCGACCTCTGTCTCGATCACGGAAGTTTCTCGCGTAAGGATCGCGGCGGTCATCGCATTACGCCTTCTGGAACGCGGGATGCCAGGCCAGGCAAGTCCGCTCCAGCGCGCGCGCGACGACGTCGGCGAGCTTGCCGAGCAGCGCGTAGATGAGAATCGAGAGCACGACGACGTCGATAGCCATGAACTCGCGCGCCTGCATCGCCATGTAGCCAATGCCCGATTGCGCCGCGATCGTCTCCGCGACGATCAGCGTCAGCCACATGACCCCGAGCGCATAGCGCAGGCCGACGAAAATCGAGGGCAAGGCGCCGGGCAGGATCACGCGCCGGAACAGATCGAGGCGGGTCATCCCGTAGCTCTTGGCCATCTCGATCAGTTGCGGATCGACCGAGCGCACGCCATGCAGCGTGTTGGCGTAAATCGGGAAGAAGACGCCGAGCGCGACGAGGAACAGCTTCGCCTCCTCCTCGATGCCGAACCAGAGAATGACGAGCGGAATCAGCGCGAGATGCGGCACGTTGCGAACCATCTGCAAGGTCGAATCGGTGAGCCGATCGCTCAGTCTCGAAAGCCCGTTGGCGAGCCCCAGCGCGAAACCGATCCCGCCGCCGACGACGAGCCCCGCCATCGCGCGCAGGAAGCTCGCCTCGACATTGCGCGGCAGTTCGCCCGAGAGCGTCAGCCGCCAGCCGGCCTGCAGCACCGCAAGCGGCGACGGCGCCACCGCATCGGACAGCCAGCCCGCCGAGGCGCTGACCTGCCACAGACCCAGCAGCAGGGCGGGTCCCAGCCAGCCCGCGCCGGACGCAGCCAGGCGCGCGAGGCGCGGGCGGATCGACGCAATTGCGGATGCCGGGGCCCAGCCGGAGGTCGTCGCCGTTTCGCTCATCTCGTCTCTCGCTATTGCACGAAAAGGATGCGGCCGCCGCGAGGAAGGGGACGGCGGCCGCTGGAGTCGGCGTTCACTCGGCCGCGACAGCCGGCTTGAACGCTCCGACGCCGAACTCGCCGGGCGCCGCGCCATGGGTGAGGCGAGGCGCCTGACCGATGCCGAGTTCGGGGAACAGCAATTCCGCGACCTTGTAGGCCTCTTCGAGATGGGGATAGCCCGACGCGATTACCGTCTCGATTCCGAGCGCCTGATATTCGCGCAGACGCTCGGCGACGGTCTTGGGATCGCCGACGAGCGCCGTGCCGGCGCCGCGCCGCACCAGACCGATTCCGGTCCAGAGATTGGGAGCGATCTCGAGCCGATCGCGCCGCCCGCCGCCATGCAGCGCGCTCATGCGCTTCTGTCCGACCGAATCGGAATCCTCGGCGAATTTCTTCTGCGCGGCCGCGATCGCTTCGTCCGAGAGATGCGCGATCAGCTTATTCGCGACCGCCCACGCCTCCGCCTCGGTCTCGCGCACGATCAAATGAATACGCAGGCCGAATCTGACCTGCCGCCCTCTCGCCGTCGCGCGCGCCCGGACCGCGTCGATCTTCTCCGCGACCTGTTCGAGCGGTTCGCCCCAGGTGAGGTAGACGTCGGTCTGTTCGGAGGCCAGATCGAGCGCCGGGTCGGACGAACCGCCGAACCAGACGGGGAGGTCGCGCTGCACCGGCGGGAACAATTGCCGGGCGCCCTGCACTTTCACATGGCGGCCCGAAAAGTTCACCGTCTCGCCGGCCAGCAGCTTGCGAAAGACCGACAGGAATTCGCCGGCGTGGGCGTAGCGCTCGTCGTGCGTGAGGAAGATGCCGTCGCCGGCGAGTTCCCGGCTGTCGCCGCCCGCGACGAGATTGACCAGGAAGCGGCCGTCGCTGATGCGATCAATCGCCGCAGCCTGACGCGCAAAATGGGTCGGCGTCGCCAGGCCCGGCCGGAGCGCGGCCAGGAACTTCAGCCGCGTGGTCAGCGGCGCCAGCGCCGCCGCGACGATCCAGGGGTCCTCGCAATGGCTTCCCACAGGAATCAGAACGCCGCCGAAGCCGAGACGATCGGCGGCTTGCGCAATCTGTTGGAGATAGGAGAAATCTGCGGAGCGATTGCCCTGCTCCGTGCCGAGATAAGACCCGTCGCCGCTGACGGGCAGGAACCAGAAAAGATCGAGAGGCTTTCGTGACGCGCTCATGAAGTGGGCTCGCTTTGTATTGGGCCGGATCAGGCGTTGGGTTTCCAGAACCAGACGATGTCGCGCACGGCGATCGGCGCGGGGATCAGGCCGAGCCGCAGGAAACGATCGGCGACCGCCTGCTGTTCGGCGATGACCTTGTCCGTCATCGGCCCGAAAGCGAACTCGGCGCGCGCCACCGCCCGTTGCTGCGCGGCCAGATCGACGCCGCTCGCTTCGGCGAACAGCGCCGCGGTCTCGTCGCGATGCGCCGCGGCCCAGTCGGTCGCCTTGGCGAATTCCTCGTTGATCGCGCCGACGATGTCGGCGTGTTTGGTCAGAAAATCGCGGTTGGCGAGGAAGTAGCTGTTCTGGATCGTCGCCTTCGGGTCGATCGGGAGCGGACGCGCCTTCTGACGCAGTTCCGCGATCGCGTAGAACGGATCCCAGATCGACCAGGCGTCGATGGCGCCTCGCGAGAACGCCGCCGCCGCATCGGCGGGCGCGAGATAGACGGGCTGGATTTCGCTCCAGGCGATGTTTTCGCTTTCGAGCGCAGAGACCAGCAGATTATGGGCGCTCGATCCTTTGGCGACGCCGATCTTCTTGCCCTTGAGGTCCGCGAGCGCCTTGGCGGGCGAGGCTTCGGGCACGACGATCGCCTGCCCATAGCCGCGCGCGGGGATGACGGCGACATAGGCGATGTCGGCGTGCGCGGCCTGGGCGAAGATCGGGGGCGCGTCGCCGGTATAGCCGTAGTCAACGCTTCCCGCGTTGACGGCTTCAAGCAGCGGCGGCCCGAACGCGAACTCGACCCATTTGACCGCCGCGCCCTGCGATTGGAACCGCGCTTCCAGCAGCTTGCGCGCCTTCACGACCAGCGGGATCGCGGTCTTTTGATAGCCGATGCGCAATTCCCCCGGCGCCTGGGCGCGGGCCGGCGCCGCGCCGGTCAGCGCAAGCGCGCCCGCCGCGAAGAGAAATCGTCTGCGATCCATTTTTGGCTCCTCGAATGACCCGCCTGCGACGATGGCGCGCTTGCGTCTGGGAATTAAATGCACTAATCCTATCGATATTGTCAACTGATAGCCGAGGAGGATTTCGATGTCGCACTGGTTCCAGGACAATTCGCAATCGATCGGCCGCACGCCGCTGATAAAGCTCAACCGCATCCTCGACGGCGCTCCCGCGACCGTGCTCGCGAAGATCGAGGGGCGGAACCCCGCCTATTCCGTCAAATGCCGCATCGGCGCGGCGATGATCTGGGACGCCGAGTCCCGGGGTTTGCTGGGGCCGGGCAAGGAAATCGTCGAACCGACGAGCGGCAACACCGGCATCGCGCTCGCCTTCGTCGCCGCCGCCCGCGGCATCCCGATCACGCTGACTATGCCGGAGACGATGAGCCTGGAGCGTCGCAAGTTGTTGATCGCCTATGGCGCCAAGCTGGCGCTGACCGAGGGCGCCAAGGGCATGGGCGGCGCCATCGCCAAGGCCGAGGAGATCGCCGCCTCGGATCCCGCCCGATATGTGCTGCTGCAACAATTCAAGAACCCGGCCAATCCCGCGATCCACGAGAAAACCACCGGCCCAGAAATCTGGAACGACACCGACGGCGCGATCGACATTCTCGTCTCCGGCGTCGGCACGGGCGGCACGATCACCGGCGTCTCCCGCTACATCAAGCTGACCAAGGGCAAGCCGATCCGCTCCGTTGCGGTCGAACCGGCGGCAAGTCCCGTGCTGACCCAGAAACGCCACGGCGAACCGCTCAAGCCAGGGCCGCACAAGATCCAGGGCATCGGCGCCGGCTTCGTGCCGGACGTGCTGGATCTCTCGCTGGTCGACGAGATCGAACAGGTCAGCAACGAAGAGGCCGTTCTCTATGCGCGCCGCCTGGCGGCCGAAGAGGGGATTCTGGCCGGCATTTCCTGCGGCGCTGCGGCCGCGATCGCGGCGCGGATCGCCAAACGGCCGGAAAACGCGGGCAAGACGATCGTGACGATCCTGCCCGATTCCGGCGAGCGCTATCTCAGCTCCGTGCTGTTCGAGGGACTGTTCGACGCCAAAGGGCTCGCCGCATGAACGCGATGACCGAAACCCGCCACGAGGCGGCGCAAGACGGCGCCGACATCGCCGGCATCGTGGCGGATCTCAGCCAATTGCGCGCGGCGTCTCAGCGGCGTCGATATCCCGGCGCCGCGCCGGAACTGCCGTCTCGCACGCGCACGATCGCGATCGTCGACGCCATCGTCAGCGCGCTCTACCCCCGCCATTTCGGTCCCCAGGGGCTCGACGCCGACAGTCTCGACGCCTTCGTCGCCGAGACGCTGCGATCGGCTCTTCGCGGCCTGGAGCGCCAACTCAGGCTTGAAACGGCGCTCCACGCGCTGAGCCATGAGACCTTGAAGGCCGATCAGAGCAGAGCCAAGCAGATCGCGAACGCGTTCGCGGCCTCGCTGCCGCGAATTCGCGCGCTCGCCGACGGCGACGCGCGCGCAGGTTTCGAGGGCGATCCGTCAGCCACCAGCATCGACGAGGTCATATTCAGCTTTCCCGGCATCGCCGCGATCCTGCGGCACAGAATCGCGCATCCGCTCTATCGTCTGGGCGCGCCGTTGCTCGCGCGCATCATCGCCGAGGACGCGCATTCGCGCACCGGCATCGACATTCACCCAGGCGCCGAGATCGGGGAGCGCTTCTTCATCGACCACGGCACGGGCGTCGTCATCGGCGAAACCGCGGTCATCGGCCGCAACGTGAGGATCTACCAGGCGGTGACGCTGGGAGCGAAGCGTTTCGAAACCGACGCCGACGGGACGCTTCGCAAGTCCTATCCGCGCCATCCGATCGTGGAGGACGACGTCGTCATCTACGCCGGCGCGTCGATCCTCGGTCGCGTGACGATCGGCAAGGGATCGTCGATCGGCGGCAATGTCTGGCTGACGCATAGCGTCCCGCCCGCCAGCCGCCTCGCCCAAGCGGAACTGCGCCGGGAAAGCTACGACGACGGCGCGGGCATCTAGGAGGCCTCGATCATGAAACTCTGGGTTCCTGTCAGAAATCTCGCTTCTGGCGCCTGGCGCTGGGCGCTCGCGGTCGCGCGCGAACTCAACCGAGCGCTGACCCAAGCCGAACGCGACGCCGATGCGCGCGAACGCGACGTGAGGGAAAGCGTGTTCCAGACGCGCGAATTCTGACGATTCGGGCCGGAGATCTGCCGCAATGACCGCTCTGCCCAAGACACAATCCTTCGCCTGCGCCGCGAATGATTTCGCGCCGGCGAGCGCTCCCGTCGACGCCTTCAAATCGGCGATGCGCCGGCTGGCGAATGGCGTCAGCCTCGTAACGCACGGCGTCGGCGACGCGCGCGTCGGCATGACGGCGACGTCGGTTTCCTCGCTCTCGGCCGAGCCGCCGACGCTGATCGTCTGCGTCAATCGATCCGCATCGCTCTATGCCTCTCTGAACCCCGGCGCGGCGTTTGGCGTCAGCGTGCTGGCGGCGGGCCAGAGCGAATATGCGGATCGATTCGCCGGCCGCAGCGGCCTTGCGGGCGCGGCGCGTTTCGAGGAAGGGCGCTGGCGAAGGCTGCCGAGCGGGGTCAGCGCGCTCGCCGACGCCGCCGCGATCTTCGAGTGCGAGGTCGAGGACCTCGTCGAGCGCCACACCCACGCCATCGTGATCGGCCGGGTGCGCGCGGCCTATTCCGGAACCCAGGCGGGCGCCCTGCTCTATTGGCGCGGGAATTACGAGCAACTCGGCTGGAGCGAGGAAGAGATTTCGCGCGCCATCGGACTGACGCCGGGGCGCTGATCTGACGCCGAACCTGCGTTTGGCCGGGTCTTGGCGCGGGACGCCGCCAACGGCGACGGTGCGCGACCCTATCAAAGCGCGCCGGTCGCATCGCGCCAGGCCGAGCGCGGAACCGCGCAACTCTGGGTGTTTGACGGCGCCTGCCCGCTCCAGAGGGCGAAACGCCGCTGCGGCGTTCCGCTTATTCCGCGCGATGAATCGCAAGCCATCCCCGAGGCCTTCACTGCGCCGCCGGAGCCCCCGCCGCTGCGGGCTCGGGCTTGGGCTTTTGCGCAGGATAGGCCTGTTCCCAGCCGCCGCCGAGCGCCTTGTAGAGTTGCACCAGATCGAGCGAGATGTTGACGGCGCTCTGGGTGTATTGCTGCTGCGCCTGCAGCAGCGTGCGTTCGGTGTCGAGCACGGTGGTGAAGTCGGCCACGCCGTCGTTGTAGCGCTCCTTGCCCAGGCTCAGCCCCTTCTGCGAATGTTCGACCTGCTCGCCAAGGTGCGCGCGCCTTTGCTGTTCGGCGCGATAGGCGACCAACGCGTTGACGACGTCGTGCCACGCCTGGAGCACCGTTTTGTGATAGGCGATATAGGCCTCCTGTTGCTGCGCCTCGCTCAGTTCCAGCATGGACTTCAGTTTGCCGCCCTCGAAAATCGGCAATGACAGGCTGGGTCCGAGATTGTACTGCAGCGAGTTCGCCTGAAAGAGCTTGCTGAAGTCGAGCGCGTCGAGGCCGACCACGCCATTCAACTGGACGGAAGGATAGAAAGACGCGACGGAGACGCCGATGTCGGCGGTCGCGGCGTGCAATTGCGCCTCGGCTTGGCGAATATCTGGCCGCCGCCGCGCGAGTTCCGAGGGAACGCCGACCGGCACGCGCGCGGGCGCCACGGGAATGGCCTTCTGGCGCGCAAGTTCGCGCCGCAGACCGTTGGGCGGCAGGTCTACGAGCAGGCTGAGCGCATTGATCAACTCGGATTCCTGCTGCTGCAGCGGCGGAATCTGGGCCTTCACCGCCTCGACCTGCGCGGCGGCGTTCTCGACATCGAGGCCGGTCGTGACGCCTTTGGCCTGACGCTGCTGCGTGAGTTCGAGGATCTCCTGATCGACCTTGACGTTGTCTTCGGCAATCTGGATCTGCGCCTGCGCGCCGCGCAGCTGGATATAGTCGCGCGCCGCCTCGGCCAGGACAGACACAAGCGCGCCGCGCCGCTGCTCCTCGGTCAGTTCGACCTGCGCGTCGGCCGCCTCGATCTGGCGGCGCACCTTGCCCCAGATGTCGAGCTCCCAGGAGGCGTCGAAGCCGACGTTGAAATCGTTGATCGGCGCGATGCTGGGCGTCGCGCCGCCGATCAACGGGCTGAGCAGGCTGAGGACCCCGTTGTCGCTATAGAGCTCGCGCTGATATTGCGCCGTGCCGCTGAGGCTGGGCGCCTGCGCGGAGGCGACGACGCCGCGTTGGAAGCGACTCTCCGCGATGCGGATCGTCGCGGTCTTGACGTCGAGATTGGCCGCGGCGACGCGCTTCTCGAGATCGGTCAGCGCAGGATCACGGAACGCCTGCCACCAGGCCGGATCGGGCGGTTGCGAGTTCGCCGAACTCGCGTCCGCCTCCGCCCCCGGGATCGCCGATTTCGCGCTGGCGAAGGCGGCTTTCGGCAGACCGGACTTCGGGGCGACGAAATCCGGCCCGAGCGCGCAAGCCGCCAGAGGGAAGGCCGAGATCAACGCCGCCGCGATCCGCAAATTTGCCATCGACGCCGCCCTAGCCCCCGCCGCCCGCGCCCATGCTCGCCTTCTTCCCCGACAACAGGAAGCAGAACGGCACGACCGCGAAGGCGATCAGGGAAAAGATGAGAAATACGTCGGAATAGGCGAAAATCGACACCTGCCCGCGAAACATCTGATAGATGCGTCCGATGGCCGCAGCCTGGGCGGCGTTGGCGACGCGGCCGCTCGCAATCAGAGCCCGGCCATAATGCTGGGCCAATTCGTTGTAAGGCTGGTGGAACGGCGTAGCCCATTGCGCGAGATAGGCCTGCCGCTGCTGGCTGTCCGAAGTGACCAGCGCCGTCGCGGCGGAAATGCCGACAGAGCCGAACACGTTGCGGAACATCGAAAACAGCGCCGCTCCGTCGCCGCGCAGGCGCAGCGGCAGCGTCAAGTAGGTAACGGTGCTGATCGGGACGAACAGGAACGCCAGCGCGGCCGATTGCAGCGAACGCATCTTGACCAGCGTCGTGAAGTCGATCGTCGGCGAAAGCCCGCTAGAATAATACAGCGCGCAGCCCATGACGAAGAAGCCGAACGCGATCAACAGGCGCGTCTGCACGAAGGTCATCAACCGCCCGACGATGGGAATCAGCATCACCACGACGATGCCGCCGGGCGACAGAATGAGCCCTGACCATTCCGCGGTGTAGCCGAGAACCTGCTGGGCGAGTTGCGGGATGATCACCGCCGTCGCGTAGAGCACGGCGCCGGTCGCAGACATCATCACGCATCCGCCGGTGAAATTCCTGTCCTTGAAGACTTCGAGATGCACGATCGGCTTCTCGGCCACCAGCAGCCAGAGAATGGCGCCGAATATGCCGAGAAAAGCCGTGATAGCCATCGTGACGATGAAGGGCGAACTGAACCAGTCCTCGTCCTCGCCGCGGTCCAGCATCACCTGCAGGCAGCCGAGCCCGATCGAAATCAACGAAAGGCCGACGTAATCGATGCCGCGGCTGCGCTTGTTTTTCTCCCACGGCGGGTCTTCCACCAGGATGAAATTGAGCACGACGGCGATGATGCCGACAGGGACGTTGATGAAGAAAACCCAGCGCCAGCTCGATACGTCGGTGATGTAGCCGCCCAGCGTCGGGCCGAGGATGGGCGCCACGACGGTCGCGATCGCTGCGACGCCGAAGGCCGCGCCGCGCTTCTGCGGCGGAAAGGAGTCGAGGATGATCGATTGTTGATTGGGCTGCAGGCCGCCGCCGAAAAACCCCTGCAGCAGGCGAAACAAAACGAGCTCGCCGAGGCTGCTGGCGGTGCCGCACAGGAACGAAAAGACCGTGAACATCGTCAGGCAAATCAGGAAATAGCGTTTGCGTCCCAATATGTCTCCGAGCCAGCCGGAAATGGTCAGCACGATGCCGTTGGCCACGAGATAGGACGTCAGCGCCCAGGTCGCTTCGTCGTTGCTTGCCGACAGACTGCCCGCGATATGCGGCAAGGCGACATTGACGATGGTCGTGTCGAGCACCTCCATGAAGGCGGCGATGGTCACCGAAACAGCTATCAGCCAGGGGTTGTAGCGCGGCGTCCATCCCGCGCCCGAAATTGCGACGGCGCTCATTGGACCCGCACCGTCGGCACGACGGAAAGGCCAAGCGGCAACGGCAACTTGGGGTCGAGACCCTCATCGATGACGATCTTGACCGGCACGCGCTGGACGATCTTGACAAAATTGCCCGTGGCGTTTTCCGGGGGGAAGGCTGTGAATTTCGACCCCGAGCCGCGCTGAATGCTGTCGACATGCCCGCGCAGATCGAGTTCGGGATAGGCGTCGACCGAAATGCGGACACTCTGGCCGGGGCGCATGTGTTGGAGCTGGTTTTCCTTGAAATTCGCGATGACCCAGACGTCGGGCGTGACGATCGAGAATATCTGCTGGCCTGGCGTGACGTAGTTGCCCGCTTCGACATTGCGCTTCGTGATCCAGCCGTCCTGCGGCGCCGCCACCACAGTCCAGGCCAGGTTGAGATCGGCCTGGTCCAGTTTGGCCTGCGCCTGCTCGATCTGGCCCTTGAGCTGACTGACCTGCGTATCCGCGTCGGCGATGCGCTGGGGAACCGGCGAATTCTGCACGACCTGAGCCTCGGCCAACTCCACCGCCGCGTCGGCCTGCGCGAGCGCCGCGGCCGCAGCGTCGACTTCCTGCTGCGTCGTGGCGTCTTTCGGCAGCTTGCGCTGGCGATCGAGGTCGGCCTGCGCCTTGGCCTGGGCGGCCTTGGCGCTGGCCAGTTGAGCCTGCGCCTGGTTGAGGAGCGCGGGATAATTCTTGCGCGCGATTTCCGCGAGCAAGGTCAGGCCCTCCTGCTGCCGGCGCGCCGCGTCGAGGGCGCCTTCGGCGGATTCGCGGTCGATCTCGTATTGGCGCGGATCGATATGGATCAGCGGCTGGCCCTTGCGAACGAATTCGTTGTCCGAGACGTCGAGCGAGACGACGACGCCCGCGACCTGAGGCGCAATGTTTATGGCGCGGCCGTCGATGTAGGCGTCGTCCGTGCTCTCCAGGCCCCGGGTGGACTCCCAGTAATAGGCGCCTGCGGCGATCATCCCCGCAATGACGAGAACGCCTATCAATCCCGCGACGGGGCGGCGCCTTCGCCGCGCCGCCTCCTCTTCTTTCATCAGAGCGGCCTCGGACTGGACAGGCGGGGGCGCCTCGCGCTTTTCGGCGCGAACCTCGCCGCTCGTCGGTTGCGGGTCGCTCCCCTGGCCTTCGTCCATCTCTAGGATCGTTCCCGTATCGCTCCACGTGTTTGCTGCGTCGATCCTTGTCAGAGGATTTCCTACCAAAGAAATCAATATATTGCGATCAGCAGCGATCAATTCCGCGAATTCGGGCGGGTCGGCGCCCGCGCGAGGCTATCCACGCCGGGCGCAGCGCGCAATCGCCCCTCGCCTGCGCGCCAACAGCGCCCTTTCGCGACGGCCCTATCCGCGTTAGACTGGCTTCGCCTCGGGGGAGCGACGGAGATTGTTCCCATGCATGCAAGACTCCTGACCATAGCGTTGAGTTGCGCGATACTGGCGGCGGCCGCGAGTTCGGCAGGCGCGTGTCCATTCCAGGCCTCGACGACGGACGAGCGGGCGCAGTCGCAGACGGCGCAAGCCGATCCGCAACCGTCGCCGCAGGCGCCGGTGGACGCCTCCTCGAACAATTGATCGGCGCCGCGCCCCGGCGGCGGGCGATGATGCGGCCGCCGGGGTGACAGCAATTCAAAGTCGCTCTACAGCCGACGTCCGGCGGCGCGCCGGAGTCGAGTTGTGAGATGGCCAGGGCGATCATGTTCCAGGGCACGGGCTCGGACGTCGGCAAATCGCTGATCGTCGCGGGCCTTTGTCGCGCCTTCACGCGGCGCGGGCTGAAGGTGCGGCCATTCAAGCCGCAGAACATGTCGAACAATGCGGCCGTGACCGCCGAAGGCGGCGAGATCGGCCGAGCTCAGGCGCTGCAGGCGCGCGCCTGCGGCGTCGCGCCCAGCGTGCACATGAACCCGGTCTTGCTGAAGCCGCAGAGCGACGTCGGCGCGCAGATCGTCGTGCAGGGCCGCGTGTTCGGTCGGGCGGAGGCGCAGGACTATGCATCGCTGAAGCCGCAGTTGATGCAAAGCGTGCTCGCGAGCTTCGCCGAAATCCAGGCCGATGCGGATCTCGTGCTGGTCGAAGGCGCCGGCAGCCCGGCCGAGATCAATCTGCGCCGGGACGACATCGCGAATATGGGTTTCGCGCGCGCTGCCGGGCTTCCCGTGATCCTGATCGGGGACATCGACCGCGGCGGGGTCATCGCCCAGATCGTCGGGACGAAAGCGGTGCTTGATCCCGAAGATGCAGCCTGCATCCAGGGCTTCCTCGTCAACAAGTTTCGCGGCGATGCGACCCTCTTTGACGCGGGCATGGAGGCCATCGAGAGCCGCACCGGCTGGCGCGGGTTCGGCCTGATTCCCTGGTTCGCCGCGGCCTC
This sequence comes from uncultured Pseudomonadota bacterium, assembly GCA_963809055.1. Taxonomy (GTDB): domain Bacteria; phylum Pseudomonadota; class Alphaproteobacteria; order Rhizobiales; family Beijerinckiaceae; genus Roseiarcus. The sequence goes on from CAWEID010000020.1 coordinate 88,604, forward strand.
GCGCCTGCCCGCAGAGGACGCGGTCGCGATGACGCAGCGACGCGACCCGGCCGCCGGCGGCGGCGCGACGATTGCCGTTCCGATGCTGCCATGCATCGCGAATTTCGACGATTTCGATCCGCTCGAGATGGAGTCGGAAGTTTCGCTCGTCATGACGCCGCCCGGACATCCCCTGCCGCTCTGCGATCTGGTGATCCTGCCGGGCTCGAAGGCGACCATCGCCGACCTCGCCTTCCTGCGGGCGCAAGGTTGGGACATCGACCTGCTCGCCCATGTTCGGCGGGGCGGCCGCGTCCTCGGCGTCTGCGGCGGCTATCAGATGCTCGGGCGCCGCATCGCCGATCCCTCAGGACTTGAAGGCGAGGCCGGCGACGTCGCCGGCCTCGGGCTGCTCGATGTCGAGACGACGCTCACCGGCCGGAAGACCTTGCGCGTCTGCGCCGGCGCGTCGGTCGCGGACGGCGTTCCATTTACCGGCTATGAGATGCATCTCGGACGCACCGGCGGCCCGGACTGTGCGCGGCCTCTGCTGCGCTTTGCGGACGGGCGCCCCGAAGGCGCCGTCTCCGCCGACGGGCTCATTCGCGGCGCCTATGTGCATGGCCTGTTCGCTCAAGACGCCCAGCGCGCGGCATGGCTGCGATGGCTGGGCGCCTCCGCGGCCTCGACGCTCGATTATTCCCATGAGATCGAGCGCACGCTCGACGATCTGGCGGCGCATCTGGAGGCGCATGTCGATCTCGACGCCTTGCTTGCGCTCGCCCCCTGAACGCACGGAAAATCTTCGGCCTTTTTCCCAGGCCTCCGCCAACGCCAATCGCAGGGCGTCCGCGCCGGCCGCCGGCTTGACGCGGGTCAAGACGGCGAAGCCCACGATCGAACATGATCGACCCGCGTTCAATAAGGACCGATCATGAAGACGCAAATTCTGGCGGCGATCGGCGAAAAGGGCCTGCAGCCCGCCGCGGCGATCAATGCCGCTCTGGCGGCCAACGACAGGGTGAAATACCTGCTTTCGCTGCTGCAATTCGCTCAAGCGCGCGCCGAGGCCCCGGACCAGCCTGCCGCCTCGCTTCGGCGAGAGCGCATGGCCTGCGGCCTCGACGACCCCGATCTCGATAAAGTCGTGGGCGACGCGCGCAAGGTCGGCTCGAATTGTCAGATTCCCGGCGCCCAACGGATTCTCGGCTTGCTCAGACAGGACATGCAAGTGATGGCGGCTCCGGTCCTCGCCGACAAAGGCGACAGTTTCGCCACGCGGCTCGAGGCTTTGCTCGCGGCGCTTCCGGCGGCGCACGACGACCTCATCGCCCCCGAGGCGATATCGGCGATCACACGGGCCGAACATGGCGGAGCCGACAGCCTGCATCAACTGGTGATGGATTTGCACAAGCGCCTCAACGCGATGCAGGCGGCCCTGGCGGAAGAGACGATCGACGGCGCCGCCGCCTACAATCTCGATGAGGGCGACCGCGCGCTGGTTTCGGCGTTCATGGCGGGCCTCAATCGCACGGCGAGACTGAAGTTCGGGCATCCCGGGCTGGCGACGACGGCAACCCGCGCCGAAGGACGGCTCGTCATCCAGAACGACATCGGCACGACCGACGCGCATGTGATCGTCATTCACGTCGCGGGGCTTTGCGTCAGCGTGACCTACACCGACGTCCATCCCGAACGGCTCGCGTTTTTCCAGACGCTGCTGAAATCACGCGGGGTGAAATGGCGCGGCGATCAAACCTCGATGCTCGCGGCGGGCGCGCCGTTCTATCTGGCCACGGGCATATTCGACGCCGGGGACGCCGAGGCCTGCAAGGCCTATCTCGGATTTCTCGGGTCCCGGCTGGTGTTCCTGATCGATTGGAACCGGGCTCGCAAGCAATTGCGCAGTTTCCTGCGCGGCCAGGACAGGCTCGCCCTGTTGCGTTGGGCTGCGGACGAGGAGATCGGCCATCGCGGCTTCCTGGAGCTCGGCGGCGCCAGTCTGGTCAACGAGGCGATCGAAGCCAGCGCGGGATCCTCGATGCATTTCGGGGATCGGTTGTGCGACGTGCTGGGCGACGCCGAGACGCTCGAATTTCTGCGCTTCGTCTTCAAGGCCGCGACCGAGGGCCTTCTGGCCGGCCAATCCCAGGGCTTCATCCAGGACCGGGTCCGCGTGGCGTTGGCGACGCATTTCACCAACGAGGAGCGACAGCTGTTGCGTCTGGCGGCGGATCACGCCGGGCTCATCTTCGAAATCGCGAGCCTGGTGCGCGACGGACTTTGGGGCGACGCGGCTGGGGCGAACAAGCGCGCGCGGCGCGCCGCCCGCTACGAGCACGACGCGGACCAACTCGTCATGGCGACGCGCGCGGCGGTGTTGCGCCGCCCGGACTATGCCGTGTTTCGCATGTTGCTGGAGGCCGCGGACGATGCGGCGGACGCGCTGGAGGATGCGGCGTTCTTCCTCGATATCGAGCCCCTCGAAGACAAGCCGCTGTCGTCGCTGCAAGAGCTCGCCGACATTTTGGTCGACGCCTCGCAGGAATGGATCAAGGCGCTCGGACACGGCGAACAGATTGGCCGCGTGGCCGGGCGGGAGGAGACGGAGGATTTTCTCGCTGCGATCGATCGCATCGCTTCGCTCGAACATCAGGCCGACAACGCCGAGCGCGCGCTGACGGCCAGCGCCGTCCGCCACTCCCGCGATTTCCGGCAGCTTCACCTGTTCACGGCGGTCGGCGCGAGGCTGGAGGCGGCCTCGGACGCCTTGAGGCGCGCCAGCCTGATCCTGCACGAGCGCGTCCTGAAAGATGTGATCGATGGCTGACCTCTATCCCATCCTGCGCGGCGCCGCGCCCGCTGGCGGCGGCGCCGAGGAAGTCGGCAACAAGGCCTGGAATTTGATGCGCATGGCGCAGGCGGGGTTGCCGGTGCCGCCCGCATTCGTCTTGCCCACGACATGGCGGCGACGCGCCGAGCCTGAGCGAGCGTCGGCCCTGCGGCGCGCGCTCGGCGAGGGCGTGGCGAAGCTGGAGGGGGCAACCGGGCTCTGCTTCGGCCTCCCGCGTCGCCCGCTGCTCGTCTCCGTGCGTTCGGGCGCCGCGACCTCGATGCCGGGCATGATGGAGACCGTGCTCGATATCGGATTGAATCTCGAGACCGTGGCCGGACTGGTGCGCATGACCGGCAATCCCCGGCTCGCCTGGGACAGCTTTCGCCGATTGGTCCAAGGTTATGCGGAAGTGGTGGCCGGCCTGCCGACGGCGCCGTTCGACGCGCTGGCGATCGAATCCCTGAAACAGGCCGACGCGGCGTCCGAGCGAGAGCTCGATCATCGCGATCTTCGGGCGCTGGCGTTGAAGTCGCTGGATCTCTTTCAGAGCCTGACGGGCCGGGCGTTTCCCAGCGATCCGTTCGAGCAGCTCGAGACCGCGGCGGAGGCCGTGTTCCTTTCGTGGGATGCGCCGAAGGCGGCGAGCTATCGACGCCTGAACGGCATGCCCGACGACGCAGGCACCGCGGTGACCGTGCAAACGATGGTGTATGGCAACGCGGGCGGCCGCTCGGGCGCCGGCGTCGGATTTACGCGCAATCCCGCCACGGGGGCGCGCGAACTCTATTTCGATTTCCGCTTCAACGCGCAGGGCGAGGATGTCGTGGCCGGGCGCCAGCGGCTCGGCGACAATGAAAGGTTGCGCACGGTCCTGCCCGGCGTCTGGACGCAACTCGAGGATATTTGCCGGCAACTCGAAGCGCTGGCGGGCGACGCGCAGGATTTCGAGTTCACGGTTCAGTCGCGGGCTCTCTATCTCTTGCAGACCCGGCGCGCCAAGCGCACGGCTTGGGCCGCGGTGACGATCGCGGTCGACATGGTCGAAGAGGGGATGCTGACGCCGGCGCAGGGGCTCGCCTTGCTCGAAGGCGTCGATCTCAGCGCCGTCGTGCGGACCCGTTTCGCGCCATCGACCTCGAAACCGTTGGCCGTCGCCGAACTGGCCGGCATCGGCGTTGCGAGCGGCGTCGTGGCTCTGGATTCCGAAGCAGTCAAACGCGCCAACGCGGCGGGCGCTGCCGCAATTCTGGTGCGCCAGGAGACCGTCACGGCCGACATCGAAGGCATGGCCGCGGCCGCCGGCATCCTGACCGCCTCGGGCGGCCGCACGTCCCATGCGGCGGTGGTCGCCCGCCAACTCGGAAAGGTCTGCCTTGTCGCGTGCTCGAATCTGGCGATCGACCTTGCGCATCGACAATGCCGAAATCGGCGAGGCCGTGCTGAACGAGGGAGATTTCCTCTCGCTCGACGGCAACAGCGGCGAGGTCCACGCCGGACGGCTTGAGATCGTCGCGGAGCGGCCCGAGCGCGCGCTCGCCGCCATCGCCTCCTGGCGGCGCGCGGCGGCTTAGCCTGCGCCCCGCGCCGGCGGGGAAGGATCGGACGATGCGAGCGGCGGGGCGAGGTCGCCGATGGCGATCCGTCGCCTAGGATTGACATTCTTCCGGCCGGGCGACAGCCTCGGCGCGTGTGAGGACGTCATGGACAATCTGGTTTCGCTCGAAACTCTCGCCGCCGGAATTCGCGACGGCATGTCGTTGGCGATTCCCGCCGATCGCTCGGGCGTCGCGATGGCGGCGACCGCCGCGATCCTAGCTGCGGGACCGCGCAACCTTCATCTGATCTGCGTGCCGATCAGCGGCATTCAGGCGGACCTCTTCATCGGCGCCGGTCTCGTCGGCGCCCTCGAAACCAGCGCGGTGACGCTGGGGGAGGCCGGCGGGGCGCCGCGTTTCGTTGCAGGCGTGCGCGCCGGGCAGTTCCGACTGCTGGACGCGACCTGTCCAGCCCTGCTGGCGGGCCTCGTCGCGGGCCAGAAGGGCGTCCCGTTCATGCCGATCCGCGGCATTGTCGGCAGCGATCTGATGAAGGCGCGGCCGGATTGGAAGATCATCGACAATCCATTCGCGCCCGACGATCCCATCGTCGTCGTCCCGGCGATCCGCCCCGACGTCGCGCTGTTTCACGCGCCGGAGGCGGATCGCTTCGGCAATGTCCGCATCGGGCGCCAATCGGAGCTCGCGGCGATGGCCTATGCCGCCAGGACGACGCTGGTCACGGTCGAGCGCATCGTGGAAACCTCGCTGCTCGAGGACGAGAACTCGGCCGCCGGGGTCTTGCCGGCGCTTTACGTGACCGCGATCGCCGAGGCGCGCAACGGCGCCTGGCCGCTGGGGCTGTGGGGCGAATATCGCGTCGACGACGCCGAAGTTGCGCGATATGCGCGAATGGCGAAGACATCGGACGGCTTTGCCGCCTATCTCGAAGGTTTTGTGCGGCGGCCCGAGGCGGCGGCGTGACGGCTCCCGCGGCGAGCGCGCGCGAAATTCTGATCGCGGCCATCGCCGATCTGCTGGAGGGCGTGCGCATGGTCGCGGTCGGCGCGTCCTCTCCGATTCCGGCGGCCGGCGCGATGCTGCTGCGCGCGCGCAACGAAGCGCGGGGGCGCGAACGGGTGCGCATTGCGGTGCTCGGTTCGCGCGAGCACAATTTCTTCACCAATGGCGCCTTCGAGTTGTTCGATTGCGCGGCGCAGGGGCGGATCGACGCCTTCTTTCTCGGCGGCGGCGAGATCGACGGCGAGGCCAACGTCAATCTGGTGGGAGTCGGCGACTATCCCCGCAGCGAGGTGCGCTGGCCCGGATCGTTCGGGTCGGCGTTCCTTTACTATGTCGTCCCGCGCGTGATCCTTTTTCGCGAGGAACATTCGCGCAGGGTCTTCGTCGACAAGGTGGATTTTGTCAGCGCGCCGGGATCGAGCGAAGGCGTCGTCCGCAGCGGCGGGCCCCATGCGCTGCTGACGGGAATGGCGCTGTTCGATTTCGACAAGTCGCGCAGACGCTTCTCGTTGCGCAGCGTCCACGGCGGCGCGTCGGCCGCCGACGTGAGGGCCAATACCGGCTTCGATTACGACGCGCCGAAATCGACGCCCGAAACCGACGCGCCCGACGCGCAGACGCTGGCGCTGCTGCGCGGCCGCGTGACGCAAGAACTCGCCGAGACCTATCCGCAATTCGCCGCGAGTTTGCTCGCGGAGCGCTGATGCCGACCTCCCGCCGCGGGCCGAGTTTGTCGACCCTCGCCCCCGTCGGCAATTGCGCAAGGCGTCGGCGCGCAGAAAGGCCGAAGGCAAGCGGCCCGTATCCGCGATCGACAAGCCCGGGTCTTCGCGGATGAGCGGAGCGGCGACCGCCGGAGTCGCGCTGTCGACACCATCGATCACGCCCGCCACGACCGGCGTCGACATCCTCGCCCTGATCCGTCTTCGTGACTTGATGAGGGCCAGTAAGGAACATCCCGCCCGTTGGGGTCGTTGAATCTGCGGCGGCTTGAGAACGGTCCCGGCGCTTTCCGCGCCCGCCGCTGGACCATTGCGGTCAGGTGGGCTTAGATGCGCGGGAGGCGGGACGGGCCGCGCCGTTGGCGCGACCCATCAGCGTTTCCAAGAAGCCACGGAGAACGGGAATGGCGTTGTTGCGAGCGAAGTCGCGGATTCTGGCGGCCATCGGCCTGGCGGCGGCGCTGTTGGGCCCGGCGCTCGCGCCCGGCGCGCAGGCCAAGACTTTGCACTTCGCGTTTCAGGGCGAGTTGAAGTCGGTCGACCCCTATCAGATCAACGAAAGCTTCAGCCTCAGCGTCAACGGCGCGGTTTACGAAGGTCTTGTCCGGCGCGCGCCCGATATGAAGATCGAGCCCAGTCTGGCGACCAGTTGGGAAGTTCTCGACCCGCTGCACTGGCGTTTTCATTTGCGCAAGGGCGTCAAATTCCACGAGGGCCAGGACTTCACCGCCGATGACGTGATTTTCTCGGCCCATCGCGTGCTGAGCCCAGGCTCGGACCTCAAGGGCGTCATTCCCGCCGACGCCGATATCGTGAAGGTCGACGATTACACCGTCGATTTCGTTCTCAAGACCCCAAATCCGCTGCTGATCAACCAGTGGGAGACCTGGGGCATCTTCTCCAAGAGCTGGTCGGAGGCGCATGGCGCCACCGAGGCGACCGCGATGAATTCGACGACGCCGCCCTACGCGGCGCTGCACGCCAACGGCACGGGGCCGTTCATTCTGGTCAGCCACGAGCCGGGCGTGAAGACGGTCTGGAAACGCAATCCCGACTGGTGGGACAAGCCCGTCCACAACCTCGACGAAGTCATATTCACGCCGATCCCGAACGCGGCGACCCGCGTCGCCGCCCTGCTCTCCGGCGAGATCGATTGGATGGACCCGGTTCCGCTCAACGACCAGGCCCGCGTCAACGCGAATCCCACCACCGAGGTGCTGGCCGGCCCGGAGGCGCGAACCATCTTCCTCGGCATGGATCAATGGCGCGACGAACTCGGCCATTCCAATGTCAAGGGCAAGAACCCCTTCAAGGACGTTCGCGTTCGCAAGGCGTTCTATCAGGCGATCGACGAGGACGCGATCAACAAGAAGGTCATGCGCGGACAGGCGACGCCGACGGCGTTGATGATCGCCCCATCGCTGTTCTCGCTCTCGAAGGACTTCCACCGCTTCCCGTTCGACCCGGAGGCGTCGAAGAAGCTGCTGGCCGATGCGGGCTATCCCGACGGCTTCGAAGTGCAGATGGATTGCCCGAACGACCGTTACGTCAACGACGAACAGATCTGCCAGGCGGTCGTCGGCATGCTCGCCCGCGTCGGCATCAAGGTCGACCTGAACGCCGAGCCGAAGTCCAAGTTCTTCGCCGCGATCTCGGCGGCCGGCGGCTATGATTCCTCGTTCTATCTGCTGGGTTGGACCCCGACGACGCTGGAGAGCTTCAACGTCTTCCAGTTCATCATGGGCTGCCGCGATCCCAAGACGAACTGGGGCGGCAACAACGTCGGCGACTACTGCAACCCGAAGGTCGACCAACTCGCTCGCGCAGCCGTCCAGGAGATGGACGAAGGCAAGCGCGACGCGATTTTTGCGCAGGCCTGGCGGATCTCGCTGTTCGACGACGTCGGCTACATCCCGTTGCACCAGCAGGCGCTGGCCTGGGGCGTGTCGAAGAAGGTCCATGTGATTCAGCCGCCGAACAATTATTACGCGTTCCGATGGGTGACGATGGACTGACGAGGGGAGGCTAGGCGCGGAACTTGCACCGTCGTTTCCGGCCTGGCCCCGGGTTCGAGGAGATGCGATTGACTATTTTAGCTCGGCGCCGGAAATCGCGATGATCGCCTTCGCGCTGCGCCGGGTTATGGCGTCGATCGGCGTGTTGATAGCGGTGGGGCTGATCGCGTTTGCGATGTTCCGCTACGTCGGCGACCCCGTGAACCAGATGGTGGGCATCGAGACCTCGGCCGTGGAGCGCGAGCAGTTGCGCCGCCAGCTCGGCTTGGACCAGCCTGTGATGGTCCAGGCCGCGCAGTTTCTCGCCAATGCCGCGCGCCTCGATTTCGGCGTTTCCTATCAGTTCAAGCAGCCGGTCGCGACGCTGATCGCCCAGCGCATGCCCGCGACGCTCGAGCTCGCCTTTGTCGCCTCGCTGCTGTCGCTGCTGTTCGGCGTGCCGATGGGCGTCTACACCGCGCTGCGGCGCGATAGCGCGCTCGCCAAGCTGTTTCAGGCGGTGTCGCTGATCGGCATATCGCTGCCGACGTTCCTGATCGGCGTGCTGCTGATCTATCTCTTCGCGGTCATCCTGCGCTGGCTGCCGTCGTTCGGCCGCGGCGACGTGGTCCGCATCGGCTCCTGGTGGACCACGGGATTGCTCACCGCCTCCGGGCTGAAATCGCTGATCATGCCGGCGATCACGCTCGCGCTGTTCCAGATGACGCTGATCATGCGGCTGGTGCGCGCCGAAATGCTCGAGGTCTTGCGCGCCGACTATATCCGCTTCGCGCGCGCCCGCGGGCTCTCGGACCGCGCGGTGTACTTTCATCATGCGCTCCGGAACACCCTGATCCCCGTGATGACGGTGGTCGGCCTGCAGCTCGGTTCGATCGTCGCCTTCTCCATCATCACGGAGACGGTGTTCGCATGGCCCGGCATGGGGCAGCTCTTCCTGCAATCGATCCAGAACGTCGACATCCCGATCATGGCCGCCTATCTCATGTTCATCGCCGCGCTGTTCGTCCTCATCAACCTGATCGTCGATCTGCTCTATGTCGCGGTCGACCCAAGGCTGCGCGCCACATTGCATCGGGCGCAGGGTTGAAATGAGCCCGACCGTCGCCGCACGATCACGAGCCCAACCGTCGCGCAGCTGGCTGGCGCGGTGGAAGGACAACGACGTTATCGCGAGCTTCCTTTCGTCGCCGCTCACGGTTGCGGCGGGCCTCGTCACGCTGCTGTTCTTCGCCGCGGCCCTGTTCGCGCCCTGGATCGCGCCGACCGACCCGTTCAATCCCGCCACCAATTTCCTCTCGGATTCGCTCACTCCGCCGCGTTTCGCCGAGGGCGGCGACATCAGGTTCCTGCTCGGAACGGACGATCAGGGGCGCGACATGTGGTCGGCGATCCTCTATGGCTTGCGCGTTTCGCTGGTGATCGGCTTATGCAGCGTGGCGCTCGGCGGCGCGGTCGGCATTTTGCTCGGTCTCGTCTCCGGCTACGCCGGCGGATGGATCGACGCCGTCATCATGCGCGTCGCGGACGTGCAGCTGACCTTTCCCGCCATCCTGATCGCGCTGCTGCTCGACGGCGTCGCGCAAGCCCTGCTGAAAGGCGCCAGCCACCGCGAGACCGGCTTCGGCGTCCTGATCGTCGCTATCGGCCTTTCCTTCTGGGTGCAATATGCGCGCACGGTGCGCGCCTCGACCATGGTCGAGAAGAACCGCGACTACGTCCAGGCGGCGCGCCTGATCGGGCTCGGCCACGCCCGCATTCTGATGCGCCATATCCTGCCCAATGTGATGGGACCGGTTCTGGTGATCGCGACGATCAACCTGGCGCTCGCGATCATTACCGAAGCGACGCTTTCCTTCCTCGGCGTCGGCCTGCCGCCGACGCAGCCGTCGCTGGGTACGCTCATCCGCATCGGGCAGAACTTCCTGTTCTCCGGCGAATGGTGGATCGTGACATTTCCGAGCCTCACGCTCGCGGTGCTCGTGCTCGCCGTCAATCTCATCGGCGACTGGCTGCGCGACGCGCTCAATCCCAGGCTGAAATGACCGACGCGTTGCTTCAGGTCCGCGATCTCAGCGTCGCCTTCGAAACCCGCCGCGGGCCGCTCGTCGCGCTCGACGGCGTTTCCTTCGACATCGCGCCGGGCGAGGTGCTCGGCGTCGTGGGCGAATCCGGCGCCGGCAAGTCGCTCACCGGGCTCGCGATCATCGGCCTGCTCGACCCCCCGGGCCGGATCACCGGCGGCGAGATCAAGCTCGAGGGCGCGCGCATCGACCATCTGCCGCCGGCGCGGCTGCGCGAAATTCGCGGGCGGCGCATCGGCATCATCTTCCAGGACCCGCTGACCAGCCTCAATCCGCTATTGCGCATCGGCGACCAGCTTTCCGAGACCATCCTCGCCCATAGTTCGCTCACGCGCAGGCAGGCGCGCGAACGCGCAATCGCCTGGCTCGCGGAGGTCGGAATTCCCGCGCCTGAAAAGCGCATCGACGGCTATCCCCACGAATTCTCCGGCGGCATGCGGCAGCGGGTCGTGATCGCGCTCGCGCTCTGCGCCGAACCCGCGCTCGTCATCGCCGACGAGCCGACGACCGCGCTCGACGTTTCCGTGCAGGCGCAGATCATCTCCGTGCTGAAGAACCTCACGCGCCGGCATGGCGCCGCCGTGATGCTGATCACGCACGACATGGGGGTGATCGCCGAGACCGCCGACCGCGTCGCGGTCATGTACGCCGGGCGGATCGTGGAGATCGGCAAGGTCGGCGAGGTCGTGCGCCAGCCGCTGCACCCTTACGCGCAAGGCCTGATGGCGGCGATCCCGACGCTGGAAACGCGCGCGCGGCGGCTCGCGCAGATCCCCGGCGCCATGCCGCGGCTTTCCGCCATTCCCGAGGGCTGCGCCTTCGCTCCGCGCTGTCCGAAAGTCTTCGCGCGCTGCCAGGCCGAGCGCCCGCCCCTGCTGGCGGTCGGCGAAAGGCGCTCGGCGTGCTGGCTCCAGCAGGGACAGACCGCCGCGGCCGGAGCGCGCCAGATGAGCGCCGCCGATCCGCTCGTCGCAGTCGAAGGCCTCAGGCGCGTCTTCGACGTCTCCAGCCCTTGGCTGACGCGGGTGATCGAGCGCGAACCGCGCCGACTTCTGAAGGCCGTCGACGGGCGTCGATTTGCGATCGCCCGCGGCGAGACGCTCGGCATCGTCGGCGAATCGGGCTCGGCAAGTCGACGCTGGCGCGCATGGTGGTGGGTCTGCTGCCGGCGAGCGCCGGACGAGTGCGGTTCGACGGCGTCGATATCGCGGCGCGCGACCGGCCGGCCGCGCGACGCGCGGTGCGCCGGCGCATGCAGATGATTTTCCAGGACCCCTACGCCTCGCTCAATCCGCGCTGGCGCGTCGGCGACATCGTCGCCGAGCCGATCCTCGCTTTCGGCCTTCGTCTGGGCGATGGCGAGGGCGCCTCGAAGGCGCCGAGCCGTCGGCGATCCACGCCCGCGTCGTCGAGTTGCTGAACCTCGTCGGACTTCACGAGGCCGACGCACGAAATATCCTCACGAATTTTCCGGCGGCCAACGCCAGCGCATCGCGATCGCGCGCGCGCTCGCCTCGCATCCCGAATTCATCGTCTGCGACGAGCCGACTTCGGCGCTCGACGTTTCGGTCCAGGCGCAGATCCTCAATCTCATGCGCGACCTCCAGGAGAGGCTCGGCCTCACCTATCTCCTGATCACCCACAATCTCGCGGTCGTTCGCTTCATGGCGACCCGGGTCGGCGTGATGTATCTGGGCCGGCTGATCGAGATCGGCGCCGTCGAGCCTTTGTTCGCGCGGCCGCGCCATCCCTATACCCGCATGCTGCTCGACGCCGTGCCCGATCTGGCGATGAGCGGGCGCGCCCGCACGCCGGTCGGCGGCGAGCCGCCCAACCCGATCGACCCGCCGCCGGGCTGCCCATTCCATCCGCGCTGCCCGCGGGCGATCGACGTCTGCAAGCGCGAGGCGCCCGCATTTGCCGACAACGTCGCCTGCCATCGCGCGCACGAAGATCCGAACTGGCTGGCGGGATCCTGATCGCCGAGCGGCGCAGGCTCGCGTAACCTGCCGGCGATTCGTTGGAGACGAGCCTGATGCCGCAAACCGAAATCGCCGACGCGCGAAGCCTCCTGAGCGAGTTGGAGGCCTGGGTCAAAACCGAGACCCCGACGAACGAGCCGCAACGCGTCAATGCGCTGATGAACGTCGCCGCCTCGGAATTGGCGGGGGCGGGCGCGTCGATGACGCGAATTCCCGGGCGGAACGGCTATGGCGATACGCTGATTGCGCGAAGTCAATTCGCGCGCCGGCGTGAAACCGATCCTGGTTGTCGGGCATCTCGACACCGTATGGTCGTCCGGCGTTTTGGCTTCGATGCCGTTCCGCGTCGAGGGCGAGCGCGCCTATGGACCGGGAATTTTCGACATGAAGGCGGGCAGTTTCGCCGCCTTCTACGCCCTGCGCGGCGTGGCGCGGCAGCGGCTCGCGACGAAACGACCCATTACGCTGTTGCTGACGCCCGATGAGGAAGTCGGCAGCCCGACCAGCCGCGCGATCATCGAGCAAGAGGCGGCCGAGGCCGCGCTCGCCCTGATCCCGGAGCCCGCGGGCCCCGTGGGGTCTGCGTGACCGCGCGCAAGGGCGTCGGCCGTTTCACGCTGCGGATCGAAGGCGTCGGCTCGCACGCGGGCGCCGCCTATGCCGACGGCGCGTCGGCGGTGGTCGAACTCGCCCATCAGATCCTGCGCATACAGGAACTCGTCGACCCCTCGAGGGGCGTTACGCTGAACGTGGGCCCGATCCATGGCGGAACGCGTCCCAATGTGATCGCGGCCGAGGCCGGCGCGGAGATCGATCTGCGCGTGATGAACGCCGAGGACGGCGAACATTGGGTCGAGGCGGTGCTCGGCCTGAAACCGGTCGATCCGCGCTGCCGCCTGACCGTCAGCGGCGGCATGAACCGCCCGCCCTATGCCGAAAGCGCGGCGGGTCTCGCGCTCTACCAGAAGGGTCCGCGATCTCGCCAAATGCGTCGGTCTCGAGATCGGCAAGCAGCATCGCGGCGGCGGGTCCGACGGCAATTTCACCGCCGCGCTCGGCGTGCCCACGCTCGACGGCCTCGGCTGCCCCGGCGCCGGCGCGCACGCCCATCACGAACACATCCTCTGGCGCGAACTCGCCCCGCGCGTCGCGCTGATGGCGACGTTGCTGGAGGAACTGGAATAGGGCGCGGCGCCCGCGGCCCTGCGCCGCGCGATGCTCTCGGACGGCGAATGGCGGCGCCGCAAGATTCGGCCCAAGGTCGCCCATGCCGGCGCCGTTACGACCGTGCCGGGCCCATGCGGCCGGGAGCGTCGGGAATTTCCGCTACCTCGACGTGGTCGATTGCGGTAAGATTCTCGCCATCCGATCGACGCCTTAGTCCCGAAGCCATGCGACGCCTGCTCAAATTTCTCCACACGATAGGGGCGATCGGGCTCATGGGGGGAATCGCGTCGCTGCTCGTCCTCATCAGCTTTGTGCCGCCGCCGACGTCCTTGGCCGCATACGCCTGGACCTACGGCGCCATGGCCAAGATCGGCGGCTGGATTTTCTATCCATCGCTCGTGCTGACGCTCATCTCCGGCCTGTTGGCGATCGCCGTAAATCCGGCCTATCACAACGCCGGATGGGTCGGAGCGAAGCTCGTGACCGGCGTTCTGATCTTCGAGGGCGGACTGGTCTATGTTCAGGGCCCGATACAGGCGGAAGCCGAGCGAAGCGCAAGCGCGCTCGCGGGCCAGCTCGATCCGGCGGCGATCACGGGGTCCTATGGCGCCGAACGCAGTTCCATGTGGTTGCTGCTTGCCGTCGCGGCCGCGAACGTCGCGCTCGGCGTCTGGCGGCCGCGTTTCACCCGAAGGCCCAATCAGGCGGGCTCGGCGCCGACATAGACGGCTCGCGGGCAAATCAACTGGCCCTGCGCGCGCTGCTCCAGCGCATGCGCGATCCAGCCCGGCGACCGGCCGAGCGCAAACAACGAGAAAGCCGCGCCGCGGGGCAAGCCGAGATGGCGGCGCTCTCGGCCAACGCGAGCGCGTCCAGGCCGCGATGGAAGAGCCGTCCGTCGCGGATCAGCGTGAGCCCGGACTCCAGCGCCAGCAGGCCGAAGTCCAATGCGGTCTTGGCCGCCTCCTTAGGTTTTCGCCCTCGGCGGCGCGCCGCGGCGAGCCGCTCGACCGCCTCGCCATTATAACGACGGACGCGCGGGTCGCTGGCGGGAAACGCGCGCAACAGGCCGCGGCTGACATAGGCGTAGAGCGTGGGCAGGGAAACGCCGAGCCGATCCGCCGCCTGCCGCGCCGAGAGATAGGTCGTCACGCGCCCTCCATCGACATGTTGACGAACATGATCAAGATTGACGACTTGAGCCAGCCGGTCTTGTTTGAAGGGTCGCTTGCCAACGCGGAGAGACGCCATGCCGGACGCTGCCCCCGAGTTCCTGCGCGCGATCTGGAGCGCGCTCGGCGGTGACGAAAAGGCGCTCGCCCGCGTCAAATTCGCCGGCGAAGGCGCGCTGCCCTCCGTCTTTGCGGTGACCGACCTGGCCGCCGCCTCGATCGGCGCCGCCGCGCTGGCCGTCGCCGAATATGTCGGCGCGCGCGCGGCCTCTGCGCCGGCCGTCAGCGTCGACCGCCGCCTCGCGTCCTTTTGGTTCGCTTTCTCGCTCCGGCCGATCAACTGGTCGACGCCGCCGGTATGGGACGCGATCGCCGGCGACTATCTCTGCGCCGACGGCTGGATAAGGCTGCACACCAACGCGCCTCATCACCGGGAAGCCGCGCTCGCCGTGCTCCGAACCGCCGCCGAAAAGGACGCTGTGGCGGCTGCGGTCAAAGGCTGGAAGGCAGAGGAACTGGAGGCGGCGGTCGTCGCGCGCGGCGGCTGCTCAGCAAGGATGCGCGCGCGCGCGGACTGGGCCGCGCATCCCCAGGGCGAAGCCGTCGCCAACGAACCGCTGATTTCGCTCGCCGCGACCGATCGCACGACTGCGGCTGGCCCCGACTGCCGCCCCGCGCGCCCGCTGGCGGGCGTGCGCGTGCTGGACCTGACGCGAATCCTGGCGGGCCCCGTCGCGACGCGGTTTCTGGCGGGCTTCGGCGCCGACGTGCTCAGGATTGACCCGCCGCATTGGGACGAGCCGACGATCGCGCCGGAGGTCACGCTCGGCAAGCGATGCGCGCGGCTCGACCTGCGCGACGCCCACGACAGAGACCGGTTACTCGCCTTGCTCGCCGAGGCCGATATCGTCGTGCACGGCTACCGGCCCGACGCCTTGGAAAGCCTCGGACTCGGCGCCGAGGCGCGACGTCGCGCGCGGCCCGGTTTGATCGACGTTTCGCTCGACGCTTACGGCTGGACTGGGCCCTGGGCGGGGCGACGCGGCTTCGACAGCCTTGTCCAGATGAGCGCGGGCATCGCCGACGAAGGCATGCGCCGCTCGGGAGCCGACATCCCGACCCCGCTGCCGGTGCAGGCGCTCGACCACGCGACGGGCTATCTGATGGCCGCCGCCGCGTTGCGCGGCCTCGGCGCGCGTCGCGCGAGCGGCGAGGGATCGTCGGCGCGCCTGTCTCTGGCGCGCACGGCCGCTCTGCTGACGAGCATCGCCCGGTCCGAGGGCCAGCCGCCGCTGACCAAACCCGATCGCGGCGACTTTGGCGAGATCACGGAGGCGACGGCCTGGGGCCCCGCGCTGCGCCTTCGCCCGCCTGCGTACGTCGAAGGCGCCGCGATGCATTGGGACATTCCGGCGAACGCGCTGGGTTCCTCATCCGCGCGCTGGTGAACGCCCGGGCGCGGGGGAACATATTGCCCGCACCGCGCCCGCAACCCGGCCGCGAAACAAACCGGGCGCGACCGCGCGGCGGCAATTCCTTTTGCTACGGCTGCGGCTTGGCCGCCCCGTCGGCCGGACGAACACGCGACCACATCGCGGCCTATCCGAGAAATGGCTCCAATTTCAAGCGCTTCACCGTTTTCCCGACGACCGCAACCCGCCGCGGCGATGTGATCTACGCGTGGAGACGGCGCGATAGAAAGCCGCAATTGGCTTTCCCGGCCCCGGCGCTGTCAGGTTCATGACATGAACCGCGGCGTAACTTGGCTCGCATCATAGCGAGAGGGACCCGTCACAATTTCTCGGTCAACAGCGATTGGGCGCCCTTCAACGCCGTCACGGTTGGAGGCGGCGCCGGGCTTGCCTTCGAACGCACTCCGACACGGCTTCGCCGATCCCGATGCGTTCGCCATATTCCTGGACGTGGACGGCACGTTGCTGGACTTCGCGGAAAAGCCCAGCGCGGTGGCCGCGCCGGCGCGCCTGATACCGACGCTGGCCCAGCTCGACGCCGCGCTGTCGGGCGCTGTCGCGCTGGTGAGCGGTCGGGCCATTGGCGAGCTGGATCGGCTGTTTGCGCCGCTTCGCCTGCGCGCCAGCGGCGTTCATGGCGCCCAGATGCGGTTCGATCCCGGGGCTGAGGTCGTCGCATCGCCCGACGCGATCGAACTGCCGCCTTCGCTATGGCGCGCGCTCGAAACTCTGTTGCAGGACTTTCCCGGAACCTTCGCCGAGAACAAGCGTTACAGTTTCGCGGTTCATTTCCGCCAGGCGCCGCAGTTCGAAGCGCCGCTTCGCAGGGCGGTCGGGCGGCTGATCGCTGAGCCGTCCTTTCCGTTGCTGCAGATGATGGACGCGCATTGCGCCATCGAAATCAAGACCTCGGGATTCGACAAGGGGATGGCGGTGTCGCGGTTCCTCGCCGCCTCGCCGTTTCGCGGCCGCACGCCGCTCTACATCGGCGACGACGACACTGACGAACCGGCCTTCGCCGCCGTGAGCGCCAGAAGCGGCCTCGCCTATTCGGTCGGCCGCCGAAGGCCCAACACCGCCGGCGCTTTTGTCCAACCGCAAGCGGTGCGCGAATGGCTTGCCGCCCTGTTGGAAACCCGGAGCGCGCCATGACGGCGGCGCCGGTCAAGACATCGCAGCCGCTCGATCTCGCTTTGATCGGCAATTCCTGCACGGCCGCGCTCATCGATCCCGCGGGCCGGATAATGTGGTGGTGCTTCCCCTATTTCGACTCCGACCCCGTCTTTTCGCGCCTGCTGGCGGGCGACGACGAGAAAGGATTTAGCGACGTCGTTCTCGACAATGTCGTCGGGACGCAGTCCAACTACGTCCGCAATACCGCGATCGTCGAGACGATCCTCACGGACGCCGCCGGCGCCAAGGTGCGCATCACCGATTTCGCGCCGCGATTCGATCGTTTCGAACGCTCGTTCCGTCCGCCGCAAATCATCCGCCGCATCGAGGCGATCTCCGGGCTGCCGCGCATCAAGATCCGGGTGCGGCCCACGCGCGATTACGGCCGCGCAGTCGAAAACGTCGTGGTCGGCTCCAATCACATCCGCTACGTCGGCGGCCCGAATGTTCTGCGGCTGACGACGGACGCGCCGCTGTCCTATCTCGTGAGCGAAGTGGCTTTCCCGCTGACGCGAACCCTCAATCTGATATTCGGCCCCGACGATCCCTTTCTCAGCGGGATCGATACGACCAGCCGCGAATTCCTCGACCGGACCCGCGACCATTGGCTCGGATGGGTTCGCAATCTCGCCGTGCCGTTCGAATGGCAGGCCGCGGTCATCCGGGCGGCGATCACGCTGAAACTTTGCAGTTTCCAGGAGACAGGCGCGATCGTCGCGGCGCATACGACCTCCGTGCCCGAGGCGCCGCTGTCGTCGCGCAATTGGGATTATCGATTCTGCTGGCTGCGCGACGCGTTTTTCGTCGTCGACGCGCTCAACCGGCTGGGCGCCACACATACGATGGAAGGCTACATCCATTACATCATGACGATCGCAACCGACGTGACGAGCATGAGGCCCCTGCAGGGCATCGTGCCGACGACGCCGCTGGAGGAGATGATTGCGCCCGAACTCATGGGCTTTCTGGGACAGGGCCCCGTCCGTTTCGGCAATCAGGCCGCCGTTCAAATACAGAACGACGTTTACGGCAGCGTCGTGCTGGCCGCCACGCAGATGTTCGTCGACGAGCGCCTGCCAAGAATGGGCGACGTCGCGCTGTTCCGTCTGCTCGAAACCCTGGGCGAACGCGCGCAGGCGCTCGCCTTCGAGCCGGACGCCGGTCCCTGGGAGTTTCGGGGCCGCCTGCGCATCCACACCTATTCGGCGACGCTCTGTTGGGCCGCCTGCGATCGACTGGGGCAGATCGCGCGATGGCTCCAACTGACTCCGGAGGCGGAGCGATGGCAGACCGTCGCCGTGAAGATTCGCGAGCGCATCCTCAGGGAAGCGTGGCACGAGAAGCGCGGCGCCTTGACCGGCGTCTTCGGCGAGCCCGAACTCGACGCGAGCGTCCTGCTGGTCTCGGAACTGGGGCTGATCCCCTCGTCCGATGAACGATTCGTGCGAACCTGCGACGCGATCGGCCGCGAATTGACGCGCAACGGCCGCGTGATGCGCTACACCGCGCCCGACGATTTCGGCGCGCCGGAAACCGCCTTTCTTGCGTGCAATTTCTGGTACATGGATGCGCTCTGCCAAATCGGGCGAAAGGACGAAGCGCGCAAGCTCTTCGAATCGATCCTGCGCCGCCGCAACGCCTACGGCCTTCTGTCCGAAGACATCGACCCCGGGACCGGCCAGCTCTGGGGCAACCTTCCGCAGACCTATTCCATGGCCGGCATCATCAACACCGCGATGCGATTGTCATCGAGTTGGGAGGACGCATGGGCTCGCGCCTGATCATAGTCTCCAACCGCGTCGCGGTTCCCGAGACTCCGCGCGCTCCGCAGGCCGGCGGCATGGCCGTCGCGGTCAAGGCTGCGCTGAAAAATCGCAACGGATTGTGGTTCGGTTGGAGCGGCGACATCGCGGAGGCGCCGTCGACGCAGCCGCGCACGATCGAGATCAACAAAGTGACCTATGTCCTGATCGACCTTTCCAGCAACGACATCCAGGAATATTACAACGGCCTGGCCAATGGCGTTCTGTGGCCGATTCTCCACTATCGCGTCGACCTGCAGGAATATTCGCGCATCGAGGCCAGCGGCTATGTCCGGGTCAACAGGATGTTCGCGGACCGGTTGAGCCGGCTGCTGAAGAGCGACGACGTCATCTGGGTGCACGACTATCATCTCATGCTGCTGGGGCGGGAATTGCGGCAGCGCGGCCATCAGAACCCGATCGGTTTCTTTCTGCATACGCCGTGCGCGCCGCCGGACATCCTGCAAACTCTTCCGCATCACCGGGAGATATTGGGCGGGCTCGCCCAATATGATCTCGTCGGATTCCAGACGGAGAACGATCGCGAGAATTTCGCCCATTACCTGATGACCCAGGGCGCCGCCCACACGCGCAACGGCGCCTTCGAGTTCGACGGGCGCCAAGTGAGGCTCGGCGTCTTTCCCGTGGGAATCGAGACCGCCGCCTATATGCGACTGGCGCGCAACGCCGAGCGCTCGCCGATCGTGGCGCAAGTGCGCGAGAGCCTGGGCGACAGCCGGCTGGTGCTCGGCGTGGACCGGCTCGACTATTCCAAGGGGATCCCGCTGCGCCTCAAGGCGTTCGAACGCTTCCTCGAGACCAGTCCCGAATGGCGGTCCAAGGCGACCTTGTTGCAGGTGACGCCAAAAAGCCGCGCGGGCGTCCGGCAGTACGACGATATCGAGGCCGAGGTCACCGGTCTGATCGGCAAGATCAACGGGCGGTTCGGGGACGCGGCTTGGACGCCCATCCGCTACATCAACAAGTCCTATTCGCGCACGGTGCTCTCCGGCCTGTACCGTTCCGCCGACGTTGCGCTGGTCACGCCGTTGCGAGACGGCATGAATCTGGTGGCGAAGGAATTCCTGGCCGCGCAGGACGTGGTCAATCCCGGGGTGCTGCTGCTCTCTCAATTCGCGGGCGCCGCCAAGGAACTCGACCATGCGCTGATCATCAATCCACACGAACCGGATGCAGTTGCGGCCGCGCTGAAGACCGCGCTGGAAATGCCGGTTCCTCAGCGTCGCGCACGCCACGCGCCCATGATCGCGCACTTGCTCGAAAACGACGTGAGGAACTGGGCGGAATCCTATTTGTCGACGCTGCTCGGAGGCGCGCAAAGCCGTGGCCTGCTGGACGGATTTCGCGCGCTGTTCGGCGCGACGCCCGAGCGGCGGCTGGCGGGAATGCGCTGAGGCGACGCCGCCGACGCCCCGCGATCCTCGCAGCGCCGATCTCCCGGCGAAGCGCGGTCGTGCAAGGCGATTCTAGGATGGCGACCGAGGTCGCCGCGCTTTCGTCAATTTTTCCGTTCTTCCGACGGCTCTGTTCTCGTTTGGTTAAGGTTGTCGAGTGACTACCTGCGCCCCGATCGAGCAATTAAATCTCAGTTAAGCGCGATCGTGGCAAAAGATGGATTGCCGCAAACATGATGTTTTGTGCGTCTTCGCAATGTCAATTGCCGTGTGAGCCAAACATGAGGCTTAGCTCACCGCCCAGAAGGTCTCGAGGCCTCGACGATGAAAGCGATCGACACAGCCGAATTCGCCGGCGACATTGAGGTCTGCGAAACGCCTGGCGTGAAAGCTGGCGACGGCGGTCCGCCGTCCCGCGCCGCGGGCGCGGCGACAGATTCCAACCGGGATTTCGCGATCAGGCTGCTCGAGAACATGGTGGTGCCCGCGTTCGTGCTGGGCGCCGACTGTCGCGTCCTGATCTGGAACCAGGCTTGCGAGCGGTTGACGGGCATAGCGGCCTGCGACGTCCTTGGAACGCGCGACCATTGGCGGGGCTTCTACGACTCGCCGCGTCCCTGCCTGGCCGATCTGGTCGCGCTCGGTCGCCAGGAGGACGTGAACCAGCTCTACACCCAGCACAGGACGCCCGACGCGTCGCGGCCCGGCTTGTCCGCGGAGAACTGGTGCGTCATGCCGCAGGTTGGCAGGCGACACTATCTCGCTATCGACGCGCAACCGATCTTCGACGACGGGGGGCGCCTGATCGCGGTGATGGAGACATTGCGCGACATGACCGAGCAGCGCCTGGGCGAGGACTTGCGCAACGCGCAGGCCCATGTCCTGGAGATGATCACATTCAACGCCGCGCTCGAAGACGTGCTCGACCGGCTGATCCGCCTGATCGAAGCCCAGATCTCCGACGTATACGGCTCCATACTCCTGTTGGAGGCTGACACCGCCCGTCTGAAACATTGCGCTGCGCCCCATCTGCCCGAGGCCTATGTGCAGGCGATCGACGGCCTGCGCATCGGGCCGGATGTCGGGTCCTGCGGGGCCGCGGCCTATCGCCGCGAGGCCGTAATCTGCGCGGACCTCTTCAACGATCCGCTGTGGGCGGGATACGCGGATCTCATCGCTCCATTCGGCTACCGCTCCTGCTGGAGCTTCCCGATCCTCTCGAACGCGGGCGCCGTGCTCGGCACGTTCGCCCTCTACTCGGCGCAAGTGCGCGCGCCTTCGCCGCTGGAGCTGAAACTCATCGAGATGACGGCGCATGTCGCCGGCATCGCGATAGAGCGGAAGAGATCGGAAGAGCGCATCCATTTCATGGCGCATCACGACCCGCTGACCGGCTTGCCCAACCGCGCGCAACTCGCCCATCGCATATCGCAGGCGATCGAATTGGCCGGCCGACACAACAGGGGGGTGACGGTCGCGCTGCTCGATCTCGACAATTTCAAGCTGGTCAACGACAGCCTGGGACACAATGCCGGCGACGAATTGCTGCGCGTAAGCGCGGAGCGGATCGCCCGATGCCTTTCCGCCGACGACGCCGCGCTGCGTCTGGGCGGCGACGAATTCGTCATCGTGCTGCAGGATCGCGCGGACGGCCCCGAGGCGGTCGATCGGGCGTTGCACAGCATCCGCGCCGCAATCTGCGAGCCCGTTTCGCTCGACGGCATCGAGTGCCGCATCACCGCCAGCCTCGGCGCCGCGTCGTTTCCAAGGGACGGCGTCAGCGCCGAAGCGCTGCTCGCCAACGCCGACGCCGCCATGTACGCGGCCAAGGAACTTGGGCGCGACAATCTGCAGCGCTATTCCCACGACTCCCATTCCAAGAACGCCGGCGATCTGCTGTTCGTCGAGGAGATGCGCCAGGCGATCGCCCGCTCGGAGTTTCACCTGCTCTATCAACCGCAGGTCGACATCCGCAGCGGAGAAATACGCGCGGTCGAGGCGCTGATCCGCTGGAATCACCCGACCCGCGGCCTGGTTCCTCCGGCCGAGTTCATTCCGACGGCCGAGAAGACCGGCCTGATCGTAGCGATCGGCGACTGGGTGCTGCACGCCGCCTGTCGCCAGAACAAGCTCTGGCAGGATGCGGGGCTGCCGCCGATCGGGGTCAGCGTCAACGTCTCCGCGCGCCAATTCCGGGAAAAGAACCTGGTCAACCGGGTGAAGAACGCGCTGAGCGAGAGCGGGCTCGAGCCGCAATATCTCGAACTCGAGCTGACCGAAAGCCTGATCATGGACGATCCGGCGGCCTCGCTCGAGCGGATGAACGAGCTGCGGCTGCTCGGCATTCGCTTTGCGATCGACGATTTCGGCACCGGCTATTCCAACCTCAGCGCGCTCAGGAATTTCCCGGTCGGCTGTCTGAAGATCGATCGCTCGTTCGTCGGCCGGCTTCCGACCAATGAGACCGACAAGGTGATCGCCGCGGCGGTCATCTCGCTCGGCCAGGGACTGAACATGAAGGTGATCGCCGAGGGCGTCGAAACCCAGCAGCAGCTCGAGTTCCTCTCGGAGCAGCAGTGCGACGAGTTCCAGGGCTATCTCTTCAGCAAGCCGATTTCCCCGGACGCCGTGAAGGCGATGATCGAGGCCCAAACGGCGAGCGCGTCGGGCCTGCGGACGATGGCGCGCCGGCTGAAACAGGCGGCGGGATAGCTTCCGCGTCGTCTCGTCTTTCGCCTATCCGCGCGTCTGTCTCGGCGCGACGCGGCGACCGCGCCTCGAGTTCTCGTCACGCGCGGGCGGTCCGCGGCATCGAGCGCGCCGATTCGATTGCCCTCGACTTCCACAAATGGGCTCACGTCCCCTACGACGCCGGCTTTCTCCTGGCGCGCGACGACGCCGCGCTGCGCCGTACGTTCGCGAGCGAGCGCGGCTGTCTCGCCGGAGCCGCAAGCGGCCTGGCGGCGGGTGAAGCCTGGCCGTGCGGTCTCGGTCCGGAGTTGTCGCGCGGGTTTTGCGCGCGCCAGACTTAACCGCCGCCTACTGCGAGTTCCGCGCCAGCAGCAGGTCTCGCGCAGAGGTCACCAGCTTGCTCAAGAACGCCGAGCCGCGCACGTCGGGGAACGCGCTGTTCATCATCGCCTCATAGGCGGCCTGGATTTCCTCCGGGCCGGCGTCGGCTTTGACTCCGAGCACTTCGCGAGCATGCTCCGCGGTCATTTCGCCGGATGCGGCCTGACGCCAGCGCGCGCGCTCGCGCTCCTGCTGTTCGGCAAGGCGCGCCCGAAGCTGCTGCTCCTCGGCTTCGCGGCGTTGCTTGAGCACCTCGTGCCACGGAGTCGCAATTTGGCCGCCGCCGGGATCGCGATCGCGCAAAGCGGTCGCAGGGGAAGCCGACCTGGCCGTCTCGGCGTTCCGGGCCGGCTCGGCGGATTTCCCGGAAAAAGCCCGACCGGCGAGCGAAAACAAGAAGCCCACGCCGAACCGACGTTCGGCGGCTCGCTTTTCTCTATCCTCGCCAGGAGGCCCTGAGGTCTGGCCAATATTGGCGCCAGTAAGATTACTCATGGCATCACCCCGATCCCAATGCAGAAAGGGCGACTGCACGTATAGTTCTATTAATTATTGCAATTTTGGCAAATTTACAATGGCTTTCGCAGCGGCGCCAAGAGACGGCAAACATCTATATCTATGTGTGATTTATCCGCTTGGCGGCGGCGTCGCGGACGAATAAAGCTCGATCGGCGCCCAAACGCATCCGGGAACAGGAGAGGCTGAAATGACCCACGATCACTCCCATGGCGAGGACGCGCGCTGGAAACATGACGGCGTCAGGGTCATCAAGGGCGACCAGCTCGATCCCAATACCGCGCAGACGCCGGGCATGTTCCGGCAGGCGGCGATCAATCACGCCCGGGTCGGCGCGCAGAAGATATGGGCCGGCACGGTCGCCATCGAACCCAACGCCAAGACCGGCGTTCATCACCATGGCGCGCTCGAGAGCGTGATCTTCGTCTTGCGCGGCAAGGCGCGGATGCGCTGGGGCGAGCGGCTGGAATTCACCGCCGAAGCCGGCCCCGGCGATTTCATCTACGTCCCGCCTTACGTGCCGCATCAGGAGATCAACGCCGACCCAGACCATGTTCTGGAATGCGTGCTGGTGCGCTCCGACAACGAAGCCGTGGTCGTCAACATAACCGACGTCGATCCGGTCGAGCCGCCGGAGACGGTGCTCTGGGTCGACCCGATCCACAAGCGTCCCTAGGCGGCGACCGGAGCCGTCGCCCGTCACCCCTCCACGGCCTCCTGCACGAAGTGGCCGGGCGAGACCTCGTTCATCCGGCGCAATGGCGGCTGATAGCCCACCGGTTTGATCGGGCTCGTCGGCTCCTCGTTGGAGAGACCGCGGCGCAGCCGGCGGCGCGAGGGGTCCAGCGTCGGGGCGGCGGCCATCAGCTTGCGCGTATAGGGATGGCGAGGGTTTTCAATGACGGCGGCGCGCGGGCCGATCTCGACGATCTCGCCCTGGAACATGACCGCGATGCGATGGCTGACGCGTTCGACCACCGCGATGTCGTGGGAAATGAAGAGATAGGCGACGCCGAGTTCCTGTTGCAGCCGCATCATCAGATTGACGACGCGCGCCTTGACCGAAACGTCGAGCGCCGAGACCGCCTCGTCGGCGACGATCAATTGCGGCCCGAGCGCGAGCGCGCGCGCGATCGCGATGCGCTGGCGCTGCCCGCCGGAGAATTCATGCGGCAGGCGCTGCGCCATGTCGGGGCTCAAGCCCACCTTGGTCAGAAGATCGGCGACCCGCTCGCGCGCCTCGGCGGGCGGCGCAAGACCATGCACGACGATCGGCTCCGAAATCGCCTCGCCGACCCGGATGCGCGGATTGAGACTGGCGAACGGATCCTGAAACACCATCTGAATGCGCCGGCGCATCTGGCGCAATCCGCCCTTGTCGAGCGCGCAAATGTCGCTTCCCTCGAAGCGCACTTCGCCGCCGCTCGGCTCGACCAATCGAACTATCGAGCGCCCCGTCGTCGACTTGCCGCAACCGGACTCGCCCACCAGCGCCAGGGTTTCGCCGGCGCGCACCGTGAACGACACGCTTTCGACGGCGTGGACCTGCCCTCTCAGCCGTCCGAACAGGCCCGCGCGAATCGGGAACCGAGTCACGAGATCCTTGACCTCGAGCAGGACGCCCGCCGGCGCCGCGCGCGCCGTCGCGACGCCGGACGCAGCGGCCTCGGCGTCGGGCTCCGGAAACGGCCTCGGCGCCGCCTCGCCAGCCATAGAGCCGAGCCGCGGGACGGCGGCCAGCAACGCCTGGGAGTAGCGATGCTCGGGGCGCTTCAGCAATTCGGCGACGCTGTTCTCCTCGACCTTGCGCCCGCGCCACATCACGACCGCGCGGTCGGCGATTTCGGCCACCACGCCCATGTCGTGCGTGATGAAGATCACCGACATGCCCTCCTCGTCCTGCAGCTCTTTGATCAGCTCCAGGATCTGCGCCTGGACCGTCACGTCGAGCGCCGTCGTCGGTTCGTCGGCGATCAGCACTCGCGGCTTGCAGGCGAGCGCCATCGCGATCATGACGCGCTGGCGCATCCCGCCGGAGAAGCTGTGGGGATATTGATGAAAGCGCTGGCGCGCCGCGGGCACCTGCACGCGCTCGAACAGACGCAGCGCCTCGGCCTCGGCCGCCGCGCGATCGAGATGGCGGTGGAAATGGAGCGTCTCGGCGATCTGGCGCCCGATCGTCATGACCGGGTTGAGGCTGGTCATCGGCTCCTGGAAGATCATCGAAATCGCGGCGCCGCGAAAATCGCGCATGCGCGCCTCCGGCAGAGCGAGCAGCGAATCGGACCCGAGCCGGACCTCGCCCTCGACCTGACAATTGTGCATCGCCAACAGGCGCATGATCGCGAGCGCGGTGACGCTCTTGCCCGAGCCGGATTCGCCGACCAGCGCCAGGGTCTCGCGCGCAGCGACGGCGAACGACAGCGCTTCGACCGCAGGGCGCCAGACGCCCGCGCCGCGAAAGCGCACGTTGAGATCGCGCACGCTCAGAACGGGGGCCGTTTCGGCGGACGCCGTCATGTCCCGTCCCTCAGTCTGGGATCGATCGCGTCGCGCAATCCGTCGCCGAGCAGATTGAGCGCGAACACGACCAGCAGGATCGCGACGCCCGGTATGATGGCGAGCCAGGGCGAATCCAGGATATTGTCGAAGCCTTCGCGGATCATGCCGCCCCAGGTCGGCGTCGGCGGCTTGAGCCCAAGGCCGATGAACGCGAGCGAGGCCTCGGTTCGGATCGCGTTGGCGAGCCACAGCGTTCCCATGACCAGGATCTCGGAAAAAATATTCGGCAGGACATGGCGCACGAGGATGCGCAGGTCGGAAAAGCCAAGCGCGCGGCTCGCCTCCACGAAGTCGCGCGACTTCATCACGATCGTCGGCGCCCGCGCGACGCGCGCGAAGGTCGGAACCGACGTCAGCGCGATCGCAGCTATAATGTTGGGCATCGACGGACCCAGCATCGCCACGATCATCAGCCCCAGGATCAGCGTCGGGAACGCCAGCAGAATGTCCATGGCGAGCATCGCGATCGCGTCGAGCCGCCCGCCGCGCCAGCCTGCGAACATGCCGATCGCCGCGCCGATCACCATCGCGATCGCGGTCGCGGCGACGCCGATGATCAGCGAGAACCGCGCGCCGTGCAGAAGGCGGGAATAGGTGTCGCGGCCGAAATAATCGGTGCCGAGCCAATGGGCCGCGCTCGGCGGCTTGAGGCGGTCGAGGATGTTCTGCGCGAGCGGGTCCTGCGGCGCGAGCCACGGCGCCAGGGCCGCGGCGAGCGCCATCGCCACGAGGATCGCCAACCCAACCCAGCTCGTCTTGTTGCTCTGAAACGCGCGCGCCAGATTTGCCGACATGGAACCGCCCGGCGGGGGCAAGGAGCTGGCGATCCCGTCGGTCATTTGTAGCTGACCCTGGGATCGGCGAGGCCATAGGCGAGATCGGCGATGAGGTTGGCGGCAACGACCGCGAAGGTGTAGACGACCATCATCCCCTCGAGCATCGTATAGTCGCGCTGGCTGAGCGCGCCCACGATCAGCTTGCCGAGGCCCGGCCGGCTGAACACGATCTCGGTGAGCACCGAATTGCCGATCAGCGTCGAGAGATAGAGCCCGGCCACGGTGATGATGGGAATTGTCGCGTTGCCCAGCGCGTGGCGCCAGATGACGACCCGCTGCGGCGCGCCCTTCGCGCGCGCCGTGCGCACATAATCCTCCGAGAGCACTTCGAGCATCGCCGAGCGCGTCACGCGGGTGATGTAGGCCGCCGCGTTGAGGCCGAGGCTGATCGCCGGCAGGGTGATCGACTGCGTCCAGGCGCCGAGGCTGCCTTTGCGGGCGGAGATGACCGGAAACCAGCGAAACTCGATCGCGAACAGGAACAGCAGGATGATCGCGGCCACGAAGGCGGGAAACGAAAGCCCCGCCAGCGACAATATGCGCACGACGTAATCGGCGAACGTGTTGCGCCGCACCGCCGCCCAGACGCCGAGCGGCACGCCGATCAGGATGCCGAGCGCGAGCGAAACGATCGTCAGCTCGAGCGTCCACGGCAGAACATTGAGGACCTCGCCCAGCACGGGCCGGCCGCTGACCATCGAAACGCCCCAGTCGCCGCGCAGAGCGTCGGAGAGAAAGTGCGCATATTGCACCGCTATCGGTTGATCGAGTCCGAGCCGGACATGCAGGGCCGCGACCGCCTCCTGCGAGGCCTGATCGCCGAGGATCAGCATTGCGGGATCGCCGGGCAGGATGCGCACGATCACGAAGACGATCGTCAGCACGCTGAACAGCGTGACGAAGCCGAGGCCGATGCGGCGCACGAGGAAGGCGGTCACGGCCGATCCCTCCTACTCCAGCAGATTCGGCCCCGCTCGAAGCGGTCGCGAGCGGCCCGGCCTCGTTTCGCTCCAGCGGTTATAGGCGGCCCGAGACTCACTGCGTGAAATGGGTGTTCTCGGTCACCGGCGGGGCAAGGTTCAGCGATCCCTTCAGCTCGTAGCCGAGATCGAGGTTGTCCTTCCAGGCCCAGAGCTGAAGCTGCTCATAAACGGGCACGCCGCAAACCGCCTTGATGATCTCGGTCTGCGCGCGCTTCCAAAGCTCCTTCTGCTTGACCGGGTCGGTCTCGACGCGCGCGGCGCGGATATCGTCGTCGGCGACGCTGCAATGCGAGAAATTGGTCACCGCCTTCGGCGTTCCCACGATCGAGTTCGAATCGTAGAACTGCGTGAGATAGACATCCGCGATCGGGAAGCGCGCCGCCTGATAATGGACCAGCGGCGAGAGGTCCTTGCGGATCTGGCTGTGGTAGGTCGCGTGCTCGACGAGCTGGATGTCGAGATTGATCCCGACCGTCTTGAGCTGCGCCTGCACCGCCTCGATGAAGGTTTCCATGCCGGTCAGCGTCGTGTGGATCGTCTTGATCGTCACGCCGTCGGGATAGCCGGCCTCGGCGAGCAATTGCTTGGCCTTGGCGGGATCATAGGGAAACAGCGGCGCGTGCTCGTCGGCGCCGAGATAGCCCGAGGGCACGACCGAGACCGCCTCGCGCGAGGACTGCGCGCCCTTGAAGGCGACGATCGCCTTGCGGTCGATCCCATAGGCGATCGCCTCGCGCACCCGAATGTCGTCCAGCGGCTTCTGCGTGACGTTCAGGAACAGCGTCGAGAGTTCGCCCGGCTCCATCGCCGCGACCTTGACGCCCGGCAATTGCTTCGTGCGGTCGACCCAGGACTGATCCTGCTTGCCGTAGATCATGTCGAGCTCGCCGGACTGGAACGCGAGGTCGCGGCTCGAGTCGGAGGGAATATAACGATAGATGATCTCGTCGAGTTTCGGCGCCCCGCGGAAATATTGTTTGTTGGCGGTCAAGCGGACAAATTGCTGCGGCTGATACTCGGCAAACATGAAGGGGCCGGTGCCGATCGGCTTCTTCGAGAAGCCGTCGCCCATTTCCTCCGCCGCCTTCTTGCAGACCATGTTGCCGCCGTTGATGTTGGCGACATAGCCGATGAAGCCGGCGACCGGGTTCTTGAGCGCGACCTTGAGCGTATATTTGTCGACCGCGTCGGCGCTCGCGATGCTCGCAAAGTCGTTGGAATAGGAGGACGTCGCCTTATTGGCGGCGCGCTTGAGCGAATAGGCCGCGTCCTCGGCCGTGAATTCGCCATAGCCCCAGTGGCATTGCACGCCTTGACGGATGTGGAACGTCCATAGCGTGCCGGTCGGATCGACCTCCCAGCTCTCGGCCAGATCGGGCTCGATCGTCTCCGGGCTGATCTGCCCGGGTTTCAGCCTGACAAGGCCGTTGAAAATATATTGCAGCAGCCCCTTGTCGGGAGTCGTCGAGGCGATGTGCGGATCGAGCTTGCCTGCGTCGGCCGATCCCATGCCGATCACGAGCGTCTTGTTGTCCGCATTGGCCGCGCCCGCAAAGCTAAGCAGGGCGATCCCAAGGGCTGCGCCGAAAATTGACTTCATCGTCCGACCCTCCCAAAGGCAAGGCGATTATGTCCACATCCCACGGGCCCGCGCAAGGCGAAGCGCCCGCGTCGTTGCGCAGGTCGCCGTCGCTGACGTAAGTTTCCGTAATCGCAGGCGAGCAGCCCCTTATGAGCGTTCCAGCACAAGGCGCGTCCGGTCCAAAGATCCCCTCCCGCTGCGACGTCGTCATCGTCGGGGGCGGCATAGTCGGCGTCAGCGCGGCGCTATTTCTGGCCAGAAAGGGCGTCTCGGTGACGCTGTGCGAGAAGGGCCGCATCGGCGCCGAGCAATCGAGCCGCAACTGGGGTTGGTGCCGCACGATGGGGCGCACGGCGGCCGAACTGCCGCTCAGCATAGAGAGCCTTCGCATCTGGTCCGATCTTCACGGCGAGGTCGGCGCCGAAACCGGGTTTCGCCGCTGCGGGATCGCCTATCTCTACGACACCGAGCGCGAGGTCGACGCGAGCGAGGCCTGGCTCGAACATGCGAGGTCCTACCAGCTCGGCGCGCGAAGGCTCGGCGGCGCCGAAATCGACGCACTGCTGCCGGGCGCGGCGCGCAAATGGCGCAGCGCGCTGTTCACGGCGACGGACGGGCGCGCCGAACCAGCGCTCGCCGCCCCGGCGATTGCGCAAGCCGCGGAACGCGCCGGGGCGAGAGTGCTGACGCAATGCGCGGCGCGCGGCGTCGAGACGACCGGCGGCCGCGCGAGCGCCGTCGTCACCGAAATGGGCCGCATCGATTGTCAGGCGGTGATCCTGGCCGGCGGCGCGTGGTCTCGGCTCTTCAGCGGCAATCTCGGCGTCGACTTTCCGCAACTGAAGATCCTCGGGTCCGTGATGCGCACGGCCCCGCTCGCCGGCGCGCCGGAAACCTCGGTCGGCGGCTCCAACTTCTCGTTTCGCAAGCGACTTGACGGCGGCTACACGATCGCCCGGCGCGGCGCCAACCTCTCCGAAATCACGCCGGACAGCTTCCGCCTGTTCTTTGATTTCCTGCCGACGCTGCGCGCGCAATGGCGCGAACTTCGGCTGCGGATCGGGCCGCGTTTCCTCGAGGAATGGAACGTCCCGCGTCGCTGGCCGCTCGATGCGCGCTCGCCGTTCGAGCAGGTGCGCGTGCTCGATCCGGCGCCGAACGCGGCGATTCTCAGGGAAGGCGAGGCCAATCTCGGGGCGGCGTTCCCGGTATTCAAACAGGCCAGGATCGTCGAGCGATGGGCGGGCCTGATCGACGTCACGCCCGACGCCGTGCCCGTCATCTCGCCGGTCAAGACGCTGCCGGGTTTCTTTCTCGCCAGCGGCTTCTCCGGCCATGGCTTCGGAATCGGCCCGGGCTCCGGCCGGCTGATCGCGGACCTCGTGACCGGCGATGCGCCGCTCGTCGATCCCGCGCCATTCCGCTTCGAGCGCTTTGCGCGCGCGGCGCAGCGGCAATGATCGGCGGCAGGCGGCGCAGCCGGGCGTCGTTGCAAGCGCCCTAAAACTCGAACCGCTCCAACAGGAAGTCGGGCGGCGCGCCGAGGGCCTGGCAGCGCTCGAGAATTTCGGGCTCGCTCTCGTCGGCGTGAACGCCGGTGCGCACCAGGGCGGTCGCGAGGCCCGCGCGGCGCCCGCCCAGGATATCATGCGCGGGACTGTCGCCGACGCAGACGATGCGCCTGCGGTCGAAATCGGAGAGGCGGCGCAGAGCCTCCGCGTAGATCGCGCGATGCGGCTTGCCGAACCAATCGACCCGGCCGCCGAGACCCTCGTAGAGGCGCGCGACGCGGCCCGGGCCGAACTGCAATCCGTCCGCGAACATCGTCGTCATGTCGGGATTGGCGCACAGGCATCGTATTCCGGCCGCGGCGGCGGGCTTCAGCAGCCGCGAATAATCCTCGAGCGAAAACGCCCAGGGCCGGCATCCCGCGATCAGCAGCAAGTCGGCCTCGACAGGCTCTTTCACGGCGGCGAGATCGAGCCCCTCGAGCGGCGAAACGCCTTCGTCCATGCTGTGCGCCCAGACCCTCGCGCCGCGCTTCACGCTCACGCCGATTCGCCGCGCGAGCTCCTCATGAGCGGTTTCGCCGGAAGAGAGCACCGCGAGAAAACTCGCGCGATCGAACCCGAGCCTTTCCAGCCGCGCCTCGTTCTGCGCGGACCGCTTGCCCGAGTTGGAGAGCAGCAGGACGGTCTTGCCGAGTCGGCTGAGTTCGCGCATCGCGCCCGGCGCGAAGGGATAGGCCCCGGCGCCGTTGAGCAGCACGCCGAACTGATCCACGAGAAAGGCGTCGTAGCGCGCCGCCAGCGCGCCGAGCGTGTCGAGCCGCAGGGTCATCCCGTGCGCCTCGCGAGCAAAGCCGAGCCATAGGCCGCCTCGTCCGACAGCGGCGCCAACATGGGCGCGCCGAGCCGCGCCGCGCGGATCTGCGTCCAGGCCTCGTTGCGCGCGCCGCCGCCGACGCTGCGCACCGATTTCAGCGCGGGCGCGCCGAGTTCGGCGAGCCTGCGATAGCCCTGCGCCTCGATGCCGGCGATTCCTTCCAACAACCCCTGCAAGAATTGCGCGCGCTCCTGCGGCCTCGGCAGCAGACGCGGCGCATAGGCGGGGTCGGCGAAGGGAAATCGCTCGCCCGGACGCAGCAAAGGATAATAATCGAGGCCGGTCGGATGCGCGGGATCGAGGCGCGGCGTCAGCGCCTCGATCTCTTCGGGCGCGAAGAAGGCGAGCAGCACGGCGCCGCCGGCGTTCGAGGCGCCGCCGGCCAACCAATTGCCGAGGATGCGATGGCTGTAGACGCCGTATTCGGGCGCGAAAATCGGGCGGTCGGAGAGCAGCTTCAAGGTGAGCGTCGTGCCCAGCGCGCTGACGCCGTCGCCCGTGCGCTCGGCTCCGGTCGCGAGAAACGAAGCGCAGCCGTCGGTGGTTCCCGCAACCATGCGCACATTTCGGGAGAGGCCGAAGGCGTCAGCCGCCGCCGGGCTTATCTCGCCGACGCCCGCGCCGGGTTCGACGACATCGGGCAGAAGCGCGAGATCGAAGCCGAGACGAGCCATCCACGCCGGCCACTCGCCCGCCGCCGCGTCGTAGCCGGTCTTCAGCGCGTTGTTGGCGTCGCTGACGAAGCGGCCGGAGAATCGCCAGGCGATCCAATCGGCCTGATGCAGGATTTTCGTAGGTTCCAGCGCGCGCAGCGACATCGCCTTGGCGAGGCCGCTGGTAGGCCCGTGGGCGGCGCTGGCGGGCGGCGCCGCGTTCGCGATCGCGGCGACCGCCGCGGCGTCGGAACTCGGATCGTTGTACATCAGGCCGTCGCCGAGCGGCGCCCCGGCGGCGTCGACCGCGAGCATCGTGCCGGACGTGCCGTCGACCGCGATCGCGGCGACGCGCGTTCGATCGCAATGGGCGAGCGCGCTCTCGACGGCCTTGTCGGCGGCCTGCCGCCAGACCTGCGGGTTCCGCAAATTCGCGCCGAACTCGGCGAGCGCGGCCTTGCCTTGCGCGACCACGGCGCCGCTCGCATCGATGACGACGGCCCTCGCGCCCGAAGTGCCGAGGTCGAGGCCGAGATACAGCGGGTCAACGGACATGGGAGTCAACGCGCATTCATCGCCTGTCGATATTTCTCCGCGTCCCAATCGAGCAGTTCGAGGGTCTGTTCGCGCGTGAGATAGTTGAGCGCCGTCCCTTCCGCAACGCGCGCCAGAACGTCGCCCAGACATCGCGCCAAGGCGCGCGCGCCGGCGCCGGCGTCGACGCGCAGCAGCGCGCCGCGGCCGCAGGCCAGCAGAAACGGCGGCGGCTCGAGGCCGCGCGCACGGCAGCGCGCGACGAACGCATCGCCAACGTCCCCGTCTTCGAGCGCGCTCGCGCCGGGGCCGCAGAAGATCACGTGGTCGGGATAGAGGCTGCCGGCCGTCGCCGCCGCGCACCGGGCCGGCGACAGCGCGACGCCATGCAAGGGATGGCCGGCCTCGGGCGGCGCATAATTCGCGCCGCCGAGCGCCGCGAGGGCGCCGATGTCGGGCGCGCCGCAAGGAGCGGGCGAGGCGCTGAGCGCGGCGACGACGCGCATCAGGAGAGCCTCGGCCTCGGCGACGCTTTGGCCGGCGACGATCAGGCCGTGATTGCCGAGCACGACGACATCGCTCGTCGGCCGCCGCGCGGCGCGCACCTGCGCCGCAAGTCTGCGCGCCGGGTTTCACATAAGGCGCGAAGACCCAGTCGAAGCCCTGCAGCCGCTCGGCGAGCCGGGCCTCGGCGTCCGCGCGAATGGCGAGCGCGATCGTGTGGACGCAATGGACATGAACGACCACGCGATGCTCGAATATGGCGTGCAGGCTGGTCTCGATCGACGGCCGCAAGTCCGAGCGGGTGAGCGCGAACTCGCTGGGGCGATCGGCTTTGGCCTCGCCCGCATCGATCGCCGCCCGCAGCGGCGGCAGATCGACGGCGACGAAGATGTCGCGCTCCATCGCGTCCGCCAGCCGCGTGCCCGACGCCTTGATCCACATCGCATCGCCGCGCTTGACCGACGTGTTGCCGCCGGCGGCCTGGATCAGCAGCGGATCGGCGCCGAGGCGCGCGGACGCCGCGCGCAAGGTCTCCAAATCAGGGGGCGGCTGCAAGGGGCGTCGTTCCTCCGAAGGCTGGCATGCCAGCTAAGCTTGCGAGAAGGCAATTACCCTGGTTCGGCCTCGAGGAGAAGCCGCGACCGGCCGCGGCGCCGCGGTCAGGCCTCCGGCGGCGCGAATTTGCCGGTGTCGAAGAAGCGGTCCATCGCGGCTTCGAAAGGCGCGACGTCGAGGCCGCGTGCGGCGAGCCAGGCGGGATCGAGATGCGTGCTGCGATAGCGCTCGCCCGAATCGCAGATGAGCGTCGCGACCGAACCGGCCTCGCCGGCGGCTTCCATTTCGCTGAGGATTTGGGCCGCGGCCCAAAGATTGGTCCCGGTCGAACCGCCGCAGGAGCGATTGATCCGGCGCGAGAGCGCGCGCGCCGCGCCCAGGCTCGCCGCGTCGGGGACCGCGTACCAGCGCTCGATCAGATCGGGAAGAAACGAGGGCTCGCGACGCGGCCGGCCGATGCCTTCGATGACCGAGGGCGGGCCGGAGACGGAGGTCACGCCGGGATCGGCGAGGCAGCGATGAAACACCGAGGCCTCGGGATCGGCGAGGCAGAGCCGCGTCGACAGGCGGCGATAGCGGATATAGCGCCCAAGCGTGGCGGAAGTTCCGCCGGTGCCGGCGCCCACGACGATCCAACTGGGAATCGGATGCGGCTCGCGCGCCATCTGACCAAACATGGATTCGGCGATGTTGTTGTTGCCGCGCCAGTCGGTCGCGCGCTCGGCGTAGGTGAACTGGTCCATGTAATGACCGCCGAGCGAGGCGGCGAGCGCGGCGCTCTCCTCATACATCGCCGCCGGCGAATCGACGAAATGACTCTCGCCGCCGTGGAACGCGATCTGTGCGACCTTCTCGGACGAGGTCGAGCGCGGCATCACGGCGATGAAGCGCAGGCCCAGCAGCTTCGCGAAATAGGCTTCCGAGACCGCGGTCGAGCCGCTCGAAGCCTCGACGATCGCCGTGCCCGGTCCGATCCAGCCGTTGCACAGCGCATAGAGGAACAGCGAGCGCGCGAGCCTGTGTTTGAGGCTGCCGGTCGGATGCGTCGATTCGTCCTTGAGATAGAGCGAGGTCCTGCGAAGACCCGGCAAAGGCGCGCGCAGCAGATGGGTGTCGGAGGAGCGGACGAAATCCGCCTCGATGATCGAGATCGCCTGCGAGACCCAGGAGCGATCGGACCCCGCATTCCCTCGCGCCCCGAGGCTTTGGCTGACCATGCGAATATCCTCCCGCTGCGGCGCTGCGCGCTGTCTTGAGCGCATGTGCGCGTCAAAGGCAAGGCGCTCCCGGCGGCCCGTCATCGGCTCGAGCGCGCGCGAACTCCCGGGGCAAGGCGTGGAACCTGCCGCAAGGGCATGGCGTTCGCAAGCGCACATCGGCATACTCGACCGGCGGGAGCGCACGGCCTCGCGAGAGCCGGCGCCGGAGGATCGTGAATGCCGTGGTCGATAACGATTGGACGCTTCGGCGGGACCGCCGTGAGGATCCACATCACGTTCCTGCTGCTGCTCGCCTGGATCGGTTTCAGCGCGTGGCAGAAAGGCGGTCTTCCCGCGGCGATCGACAGCCTGCTGTTCATCATCGCGCTGTTCGTATGCGTGGTGCTGCATGAATTCGGCCATGTGCTGACCGCGCGCAGCTTCGGCATCGCGACCACCGAAGTGACGCTGCTTCCCATTGGCGGCGTCGCGAGCCTGCAACGCATGCCGACCGACCCGGTTCAGGAACTGCTCGTCGCGCTGGCCGGACCCGCGGTCAATCTGGTGCTGGCGCTGGCGCTGGCGCTCGCGCTCGGCTCGATGCAACTGGGCGCGCTCACGCATATCGAGGACCCCAGCGGCTCGCTGCTCGGCCGGCTCGCGGCGGCCAATCTGTTCCTGGCGGTCTTCAACCTGATCCCGGCGTTTCCGATGGACGGCGGGCGCGTGCTGCATGCGCTCATCGCGATGGAGTCGGCCCCTCGCGCGCGACCGCGATCTCGGCGCGGATCGGTCAGGCCCTTGCGTTCGTCCTCGGCTTTCTCGGCCTGTTCGGCAATCCGATGCTGCTGTTCATCGCGATCTTCGTCTATGTCGCCGCCGCGGGAGAAGCGCAGTTGGACGCGCTGCATGAGGCGCTGAAGGATCTCACGGCCGGCGACGTGATGGAGACGGGCGTCTGGACGCTTTCGGTCGACTCGCGTCTGAACGATGCGGTGGACGCGCTGATGGCGAGCCTGCAGAAAGAGTTTCCCGTCGTCGATTCCTTCCGCAAGCCGATCGGCATTCTCACGCGCGAGGAAATTCGCGCCACGCTCGCCCGCAATGCCGACAGCGAAACGCCGGCCGCGAATTTCATGCAATCGCCCGTCATGACCGTGGCGCCGGCCATGCCCGCCGAACGCGCGCTCGAGGCTTTGCAGGATCCCAAGGCGCAGGCGCTTTGCGTCGTCGACGGCGAGGGCGCGCTCATCGGCCTGCTCGACCGGCAGGCGCTTTCCGAGGCCATGCTGATCCGCTCGATCCGCCCGGACTGGCGCTTCCATCGGGCGCGCGCTGGCGCCTGAGACCGCGGCCCCGTTGACGCCCGTCAAAGTCCGGCGCGCAGGTTGCCCTATGCGTCTGACACGGACTTCGCCGTCAGGCGGCGGAAGGAGGATGCATGCGCTGGGCGGCTTTCGTTGCGGCCCTCGGGCTCATCGGCTCGTCGCACACGGCTTTCGCGCTCGACAAGGTGACCTTCGGACTCAACTGGCTCGCGGACCCCGAAGCCGGCGGTTATTATCAGGCGCTCGCAGACGGAACCTACGAGAAATACGGCCTCGACGTGACGATCCGGCCGGGCGGCCCGCAGACCAACGGCGCCTTGTTCCTGCTGCTGGGCAAGATCGAATTCTACATGGGCGGCGATCTGATCGGCGATTTCCTCACCGTCGACCAGGACCTCCCGACGATCGTCGTGGCCGCCGATTTTCAGAGGGACCCGCAGGCCATCATCTCGCATCCCGGCGTCGGGCTCGACCGCTGGACCGATCTGCCCAAGGCGACCGCCTTCATCAGCCAGACCGCGCTCAATTCGTTCTACGCCTGGATGCGCGCAGCCTGGGGCTTCAGCAACGACAAGGTCAAGCCCTACCTATTCAATTCCGCGCCCTTCATCGCCGACAAGAATTCGATCCAGGAAGCCTATGTGACCTCCGAGCCGTTCGTGGTGGAAAAATTCGGCGGCTTCAAACCGAACGTCTTCATGCTCTACGACTACGGCCTGAACGGATATGCGACCACAATCGAGACGCGGCGCGATCTCGTCGAACACAACCCCGATCTGGTGCAGCGCTTCGTCGACGCCTCCGCGATCGGCTGGTATCACTATCTCTATGGCGACAACAGCAAGGGCAACGCCGCGATCAAGCGCGAAAACCCCGAAATGTCGGACGAGCAGATCGCGTTCTCGATCGCCAAGCTGAAGGAATACGGCATCGTCGATTCCGGCGACGCGGCCAAGCTCGGCATCGGCGCCATGTCGGACGAGCGAATGCGCGACTTCTTCAATCAACTCGTCAAGGCGGGCATGGTGAAGCCGGGCGTCGATTACAAGCGCGCCTATACGCTGCAGTTCGTCAACAAGGGCGTCGGCCTCGACCTCCGGCCGCACTGACGGATTGCGCCGGGCGGCGAACCGGCGCCTGCTGCAACATGCGGGAACCAGATGCGACGTCATTCCCGCGCAAGCGGGACGCCATCGTCGCCGGACGATGCAGCGCAAGGATGACTCCTCGCTTTCGCGGGGACGAGGATCGGCGCCCCTGCCGCTTCAATCGCACGGCGGGACACGCTAAGCCTCGGAATGTCCGGCCGTCGTCAGGCGTATGCGATCCCATTCGAGCGTGATCCAGCCTTGCGCGGCGGCGTAATCCAACGCCGCTGAAAAGTCGGAGTCGCGTCCCAGATTGTGGGCGAGGAATTCGTCTCTGGCGAAACCGGCGTCGAGGCATTGCCGCGCGCGAATCTGTGCGATGCGAAACAGGGTCAGCAAGGCCCGGGCGTAGTCTTCATCAGCCGGCAACGTCGGCATCTCGGCGACCTCCCGTCCAACGATTGAAACGTCGGAGCGATTGTCGGATCGGCCCACCCTTCGGGAATGCGGCCGATCCCGTTGCGGCCCATGCAAGACCCAGATGACGTTGGAATTGAGGCGCCGTCAGGCCGCGCGCAATGCGTGCGCGCCTTCCCGCCTCAGCGCCCCGAATTCCAGCAGGCCGACACAGGCGCCGACCGCGAACGCGATCGCCGGCATCGGGCCGACTCTCATTGGGATTTCGTCCGGCGAGCGCCGATGGCGCCCGTTCTCGCGGTCGGCGATTTGCTGACGGCCGCACAAGCGCCGATCGTTGCGCGGATCAATTCTGCTCTTGAGGGACCCGCGCATGTCTCGCCTCCATCGAGGGCATGCGGCGCCCAGGCGAGACCTGGAATCAGTGGCCGACCAGGGCGCTCGCCCAGGGAGCCGAAAAGGCGACGCCGGCCGCCAGCATCCAGGCCAATCCGAGCCGGGCCAGCAATTGCCGCGTCGTTGGAAGGCTCACAGCCTCGTCAGCGCCGGCAAGTCCGGCGTCTGCCGGTCGGGATCTGACCTCCCCCGGCGAATTGCGGTTCGAGACGGCTTCGCGCACGAAAAATCTCCATCGCCTATTGCGATGGGCGGCAGTATCCGCGCTTACGCATAAGCGTTCGAGACGGAATGCGGGCCGACGGCATAAGCGAGGCGTAAGGGCCGGGCTTTTCGCTGCGCCGCCGGCGCCATCGCATGACCCCGCGCCCACTGCAAGTGTCCGCCCCGGCATTTCGCAAGCGAAACCGAACGTTGCGTTTGCGAAATCAGGGATTTCGTTTCGCCCCCCGCAAGCCCTTGAAATCCTTGACCCGCGAAATCGGCGATTTCGCGGTTTTGTGGAATATCAAGGCCTTATAGGCGATTTCATTTCGCATTTTTTCGGCGACGGCGCAGAGTCCCGATTGCGGCGCCCGCGACGATTATTCTGATAGCTTATGTGTCTTTATAGCACAAAATCGCCTTTTTCACAATATAATGATGGGCCATAAACGCGGCGGCCGTTGGCATAGTCCGGGGATCGGAACGAACCCTTCTCCCTGCGGGAGAGGGTGGGGCGAAGCGCGGGATGAAGGGTCGGCGCGCCAGCGCCGCATGACGCCGCGCGCCTGACGGCGCGACCTTTCATCCGGGCGCGCTCAGCGGTTCCGCGCGTTCGCCCGCCTGCGGACCGGCTGGGCAAGACCAACTGAAAGCGAACCGCTGACGCGATGAGCGCCAATGGGCGCTCGTCCCGCGCGCCTCACTCCGGCACGACGGCGGTCGCCTGGATTTCGATCTTGGCGCGCTCCTCGATCAGGCCGGCGACCTGCACCGCGGTCATGGCGGGATAATGCCGGCCGATGATTTCGCGATAGGCCGCGCCGACGCCGCGCAGGTTGGCGAGATATTCGCGCCGGTCGAGGAAGTACCAGTTCAGCGCCGTCAGGTGCTCGGGCCCGGCGCCGTCGCAGGCGAGCACGTCGACGATGTTCTTGAGCGCCTGGCGGAACTGCTCGACGAAATCGTCGCTCTCGAACACGCCGTCCTTGTTCCAGCCGATCTGGCCGGCGACGAAGATCGTGCGGCCGCGCGCGCTCACGCCGTTGGAATAGCCGGCCGGCTTGGCCCAGCCCTCGGGTTGCAGGATCTTATTCATAGCGGCTCCCTCGACCTCTATCGCGACTTCAGGATTTCGCGGGCGACGATCAGCTTCTGCACCTCGGTCGCGCCTTCGTAGATGCGCAGCGCGCGGATCTCGCGGTAGAGGCTCTCGACGATCTCGCCGCGCCGCACGCCCCGTCCGCCGAACATCTGCACCGCCCGGTCGATCACGCGCTGGGCCGCCTCGGTGGCGGTCATCTTGGCCATCGCGGCCTCGCGCGTCGTCGGCAGTTTCTGGACGTCGCGCCGCCAGGCCGCGCGATAGGTCAGCAGCGCCGCAGCGTCGATCTCGGTCGCCATTTCGCCGAGCGCGGCCTGCGTCAGTTGCAGATCGGCGAGCGCGCCGCCGAACATCGGCCGTCGCCGCGCATGCTCGATCGCCTCGTCGAGCGCGCGGCGCGCGAAGCCGAGCGCGGCGGCCGCGACCGAGGCGCGGAAAATGTCGAGCGTGCGCATCGCGATCTTGAAGCCCTCGCCGGGCTCGCCCAGGCGGCGGCTCGCCGGAATGCGGCAATCGCGAAACCGCAGCGTCGCCAGCGGATGCGGCGCGATCACCTCGATCCGCTCGGCGATCGAAAAGCCGGGATCGTCGGGAAACACCACAAAGGCCGAGATCCCGCGCGCGCCGGGCGCATCGCCGGTGCGCGCGAAGACGCGTGTAGACGTCGGCGATGCCGCCGTTGGAGATCCAGGTCTTCTCGCCGTCGAGCACATAGCTCGTCGCCATCCGGCCGCGCCGAGCAGGCCATCGCCGCGACGTCGGAGCCGGCGTCCTTCTCCGACAGCGCGAAGGCCGCGAGCCATTCGCCCGCGCGCACCTTCGGCAGCACGCGACGCTTCAATTCCGGCGAGCCGGCGATCGCGATCGCGCCCGAGCCGAGGCCCTGCATCGCGAAGGCGAAATCGGCGAGCCCGTCGCGCCAGGCCAGCGTCTCGCGCGCGAGGCAGACCGAGCGCGAGTCGATGTCGGAGGCGTCGCCGTCGGGCGGCGCGACAGCCGCGTCGAGCAGGCCGGCCTCGCCGAGCGCGCGCACGAGCCTGCGGCAGGCGGCGTCGACGTCGACATGGTCGACCGAGGCGAGCGCGCTCGGACGCGGCGAAACGGTCGAGCCGTTCGGCGAGGGCGCGATGTCGCGGCTCGAAGAACGGCCAGTCGAGCCAGTCGCGCGCGCCGCGCGCGGCGGGGCGATGGTCGGCCATCAGTCGCCCTCGAACACCGGCTTGCGCTTGGCGGCGAAAGCCTCGAAGGCGCGGCGGAAATCGCCGGTCGCCATGCAGATCGCCTGCGCCTGCGCCTCGGATTCGATCATCTCGTCGACGCCCATCGCCCATTCCTGGTTGAGCATCGTCTTGGTCATCGCCATGGGCGAACCAGGGGCCGTCGGCGAGCGAGCGGGCGAGCGCGAGCGCCTCGCGCTCGAGATCGCCCGCGGCATGCAGGCGCGTTGTAGAAGCCCCAGGCGGCGCCCTCGGCGGCGCTCATCGCGCGGCCGGTATAGAGCAGCTCCGCGGCGCGGCCCTGGCCGATGATGCGCGGCAGGATTCCGCAGGCGCCCATGTCGGCGCCGGCGAGGCCGACGCGCGTGAACAGGAACGCGGTCTTGGCTTCGGGCGTCGCGAGGCGCAGGTCCGAGGCCATCGCGAGGATCGCGCCGGCGCCGGCGCAGACGCCGTCGACCGCCGCGACGATCGGCTGCGGGCAGGCGCGCATCGCCTTGACGAGATCGCCGGTCATGCGCGTGAACGCGATCAGGTCCGGCATTTTCATCCGGGTCAGCGGCTCGATGATCTCGAACACGTCGCCGCC
Source organism: uncultured Pseudomonadota bacterium (assembly GCA_963809055.1). Classification (GTDB taxonomy): domain Bacteria; phylum Pseudomonadota; class Alphaproteobacteria; order Rhizobiales; family Beijerinckiaceae; genus Roseiarcus. Next base: position 130,700 of record CAWEID010000020.1, read on the forward strand.
CGAGGAGAAATTGCCGCCGGCGCCCGTCAGCACGATCGCGCGCACGTCGGAGGCGTAGACGAGATCGCGGAAGAGGTCGCGCAGCTCGGCATAGCTGTCGAAGGTCAGCGGGTTCTTGCGCTCGGGCCGGTTGAGCCGCACGGTCGCGACGCGCCCGTCCTCGCTCGCCTCGAAGCGGAAATGTCTGCGCCGCATAGGTCCTTGAACGGACGGCGCGCGGCCTGCATCGCATTATCGCTCTCGCTCATCCCGCCATGACCTCCCCGCCGGCGACCGCGATCGCCTGCCCGTTGATCGACGCCTGCGCCCGGCGAAGCGAGCCACAGCACGGCGTCGGCGACTTCCTCCGGCGTCACCAGCCGGCCCTGCGGATTGGCCTTGGCGAGCTCCGCGCGCGCCGCCTCATCGCGTGCGGCCGGTCTTGGCGACGATGTTCTCGACCGCCTTGTCGATCAGCGGCGTCTCGGTGAAGCCCGGGACAGACCGCGTTGACGGTGACGCCCGCTGCGCGCCAGTTCCAGCGCGAGCGCGCGGGTCAGACCGACGACGCCATGCTTGGCCGCGCAATAGGCCGCGACATAGGCGATAGCCGACGAGGCCCGCGGTCGAGGCGACGTTGATCGAGCCGCGCGCCCGCGCCATGCGTCTGTGAGATCGGGCAGAGCCGCGCGCGTGACCTGATAGACGCCGGTGAGATCGACGCCGATGCACATGCGACCACAGTCGCAAGATCGGTCTTGCCGAACGGCGCGCTCGGCGCCTCGCCGGCATTGTTGACGAGAATCGAAACCGGCGCCGAAAGCCGCGCGGGCGCGCTGCAGGCCCGCGCGCGATGGCGCCCGCGTCGGTGACGTCGAAACCGTCGATCGCCAGGCTCGCGCCGTCCGGCAGGCCCGCCGCCAGCGCCGCCAGCGGCTCGCGCCGACGCCCGGCGAGGCTGACGCGCGCGCCTGCGCCCGCGAGCGCGCGCGCGATCGCCGCGCCGATGCCGCTGCCGGCGCCGGTGACGAGCGCATGGCGTCCCGCGAGTTTGCCCTTGCCGGTCATTTCGCGCCCGCGGCCGTCGCCGCGCGCGCGAGATTGGCTTCGTATTGCGCCTTGGCGGAGGCGTATTGCTTCGGCCAGGCGCAGCGAATGGACGCCGATGCGCGCCGCCTCGTGCAGGGTCCAGGCGGGATCGGCCAGATGCGGGCGCGCGATCGCGCAGAGATCGGCGCGGCCGGCGGCGATGATCGAATTGGCGTGATCGGCCTCGGAGATCGCGCCGACCGCGATCGTCGCGACGCCGACCTCGTTGCGGATCTGGTCGGCGAACGGCGTCTGGAACAGGCGGCCGTAGACCGGCTGCTCCGCCTTCGACACCTGGCCCGACGAGCAGTCGATCAGATCGGCGCCGGCGTCCTTGAACATACGCGCGAAGATCGCCGCGTCGTCCGGCGTGTTGCCGCCCTCGGTCCAGTCGTGACAGGAGAGCCGCACCGACATCGGCCGATCCTGCCGGCCAGGCCGCGCGCATCGGCGCGGAACACTTCGAGCGGATAGCGCGCGCGGTTTTCGTGCGCGCCGCCGTATTCGTCGTCGCGCCGGTTGGTCAGCGGCGAGAGGAAGCTCGACAGCAGATAGCCGTGCGCGCAGTGCAGTTCGAGCCAGTCGACGCCGGCCGCCGCCGCGCGCGCGTCGCGGCGACGAAATCGTCGCGCACCCGGTCCATGTCGGCGCGCGTCATCGCGCGCGGGACCTGGCTGTGCGGCGAGATAGGGCAGCGCGGAGGCCGAGATCAGCGGCCAGTCGCCGCTCGTCGAGCGGCTGGTCGATGCCCTCCCAGGCGACCCTGCGTCGCGCCCTTGCGGCCGGCATGGCCGAGCTGCACGCCGGCCTTGGCGGCGCCGACGCGGTGGATGAGATCGACGAGGCGCTTCCATTGCGCGCGCCTGCGCGTCGTTCCAAAGGCCGAGGCAGCCCGGCGTGATGCGCGCGTCGGGCGAGACGCAGGTCATCTCGGCGAACACGAGCGCCCGCGCCGCCCATCGCGCGCGCGCCGAGATGCGCGAGATGGAAATCGTCGAGCAGCCCGTCGCGTGGCCGAATACATCGCCATCGGCGAGACGACGATGCGGTTGGCGAGCGTCACGCCGCGCGCCTTGAAGGGCGTCAGCATCGGCGGCGGCGGCGCGCTCGCCGTCCTTCGACGGCGACGCCCGGCGCGGCGCGCGAACCAGCGCTCGTAGCCCTCGAGCCAGTCGCGGGTCGCGCAGGCGCAGGTTCTCGTGGCTGATGCGCTGCGAGCGCGTCAGCATGGAATAGAAGAACTGCTCCGGCTCGAGCGTGTCGGCGTAGCGGCGGCCGACCACCTCGAACCATTCCATCGCGTTGCGCGCGGCGTTCTGGATGCGCGCGACGTCGACGCGGCGGACCTCCTCGTAGGCTTCCAGCACGCGCGGCGATGTGCCTCGCGGCCGTGGCCGATGCGCGTCGAACTGGTTGGCGAGTTCGATCGCGTCGTCGAAGGCGAGCTTGGTGCCCGAGCCGATGGCGAAATGCGCGGTATGGGCGGCGTCGCCCATCAGCACGACATGCGACTTGCCGTTGAAATGGCTCCAGGCGCCGCAGATCAGCCGGTTGAAGTTGAGCCAGGCCGAGCCGCGCAGGTGGCGCGCATTGGTCATCAGCGCGGCGCCGTCCAGCGTCTCGGCGAACAGCTTCTCGCAGAATGCGATCGAGCCTTTCTGGTCGAGCTTGCCGAGGCCATGCGCCTCGAAGGCCTCCTCCGTCGTCTCGACGATGAAGGTCGAGGTGTCGCGGTCGAACTTGTAGATATGCGCCTGGAACCAGCCGTGCTCGGTGCTTGCGGAAATCGAAGGTGAAGGCGTCGAACAGCTTTTGCGTGCCGAGCCAGATGTAGCGGTTGGGCCGCACGACGAGGTCGGGCTTGAACACGTCCGCGTAGCGATCGCGGATCTTCGAGTTGATGCCGTCGGAGGCGATGATCAGATCGGCGTCGGGGAATTCGAGATCGGACTCGACCTCGCGCTCGAACACGAGCTCGACGCCGAGCTCCTCGCAGCGCGCGCTGCAGGATGTTGAGCAGTTGCTTGCGGCCGATGCCGATGAAGCCGTGGCCGGTCGTGCGCTGGCGCGTGCCCTTGAAGATCAGCTCGATGTCGTCCCAATGGTTGAACGCGTCGGCGATTTCCGCCGCGCTCTCGGGATCGGCGGCGCGCATCGCCTGCATCATCGCGTCGGAGAACACGACGCCCCAGCCGAACGTGTCGTAGGGCCGGTTGCGCTCGACGACGGTGATGCGAATGTTCGGGATGGCGCCGCTTCATCAGCAGGCCGAAATAGAGGCCCGGCCGGACCGCCGCCGATGCAGACGATGCGCATGAGCCCCCCTGCCGCGCCCTCGGGCCGCGGGTTTCAAATTGCTTTAACTTTAAAATATCTCGACTTCAAGGGTTTCGTCAAGGGGGAACTGCGCAAATTGCTTCCGCTCAGAGCGTCTCCACCGTCCGCGCGACGCCGTCGAGCGCGAGACCCGCTTCGTCCTGCAAGGCGGCGAGGCGCAGGCGGCGCAGCCAGGCGGCGCCGTCGTCGCGCGCGGTCAGCTTGGGGAGCGTCGCCAGCACGCGATCGAACTTCGAGAGGCCGCGCGCATGGGTGTCCGAATAGCCCTTCACGAGCCGGCGGCAGCGCAGGATCTCGACGGCGAGATCGTAATTCACGGGCAGCGCCGCGCGCGCCTGATCGAGCCAGGTCTCGAGATGGCGCATCTCGCGCAAGTGGCGCAACATGCCGCGCCGCCGCGCGCGCAGCGCGGCCACGAGCCATAGCGCGACGAAGCCGCTGAGGCTTCCCGAGCCGATCCGCCGGCCGCGGTTGAAGACCTTGTCGAGCGCGCCGAACAGCGCCGGGCTGGCCTCGATCCAGGCGCCGAGCCGCGCCGGCAGCAGGCCGCAAATCTCCTCCATGCGCGGATGCAGATAATCCGTGGCGTAGACGATCTGGTCCTCGCCGGCGCCCGCCTCGGCGCGAATGCGCGCGAAACGCGCGGCGCGCGTTTTCAGATCGGCGACGCGCACGACATCGTCATAGGCCATGGCGACCGCGACATATTTGGCCGCCTCGCCCGTGAAGGCGAAGCCCCGCTCCGCGCCGCCCTGGCCGCGATCGAGCTCGGCGAGCTCGCGCACGCGATCGAGATATTCGTCGCCATAGGCGACGTCCTGGAAATCGACGATGCGCTTGAGGCCGGCAAACAGCATCGGCCGCGCCGATTCGGGGAATCCCTCGCGGATGCGCGCGACGAGCCGGTTCAGTTCGGGATGGCCGGCGTCCGCCGGCAGCGGGTCGAAGCGCTTGGCGAGCGGGGGCTTCAGCGGATCGCGCGGCGCCGCGCAGGTCTTGTCATAGGCGGCGCCGAAAGCGGCCAGGCTCGCATCGGCGCCCTTGGCGCCGCCGCGCACGATGTCCTCAAAGGCCGCGCGCGGAAACGGCAGCGCCTGCGAGCCCGCGAGCGCGCCGAGCAGCGCGGCCGAGATCACGCTGCCGTTCTCGAACGCGAGCCGCTCCATGTCGAAGGCGATCACGCTGCCGCGCGGCGAAATCGGCGGCCTCGACGACGACGGCGCCGGATCGGCGACGCCGTCGCCCGGGGTTTGCTTCTCCGCGATCGCGAAGGCGCGATGGGTCGAGGCGATCAGGATCGTGCGCTCGGGCGTGACCAGCCCGCGCAGCACCGAGCGCCCGGCCTCCATCAACTCGGCCGCCATCACGACGTCGACGTCGCCGGGCGTCGGCATCAGCGAAAGCACGGGCGGCGCGGCCCGCGCGCGCGGGCAGCGTCTCGATGTAATAGATCGTCGCGCCGGTGCGCTGCGCGACGCCGGGCACCGAGGTCGACTGCGCGACCCAGCCCTGCGCCTCCGCGAGCGCGACGATCCAGTCGGCGAGCACGCCGCCGCCCTGCCCGCCCATCGCGAGCATGCGCGATCGAGATCGGCTTGTCGCTCGGCGAGCGTCGCCGGCGCGTTGGCCGTCTCGTTCATGCCGGCGCTCTCAATCCGCGAACACGATGCGGCGCGCCGCGCGGCGCTGCTGCAGCCAGCCGATGACGCGCGCGCGCAGCCGGTGCGAGCCAGCGGTCCCAGCGGCTCGGATTGTGGATCGACGTCGGCGCGGTAGAACGAGGGACAGAGCGCGGCGGCTTCCGACGACCTCGCCGCAATTGCCGCAGCCGACGCAGGAATTGTCGATCGCGGCGACCGGATCGTCCTTCAGCGGATCGTCGGTCGTGCTTGACCGAGAGCGAGGGGCAGCCGGACAGCCGGATGCAGGCGTGATCGCCGGTGCAGATGTCCTCGTCGACGCCGAAACGCTCCTTGACCACGGCGCTCGCCTCGCGCCACCGCCTTGGCGAATTGCGGCCGCACGCGCCGCTGCTTGTTCAGCATGCATTCCGACGAGGCGACGATGATCTTCGGCCCGCCCTCGCGGGTCGTCAGCGCCTCGCGCAGCGCGTCGCGCATGCGCGCGACGTCATAGGTGCGGTCGATCTGGCGCACCCATTTGGCGCCGATGCCCGCGCACCGCGGCGACGATGCTGAATTGTTGGTCTTGCGGCGCGGATTGATCGGCGCGCGAGGAGAGAATGTCCTGCCCGCCGGTCGCGGCGGAATAGTAATTGTCGACGATCAGGATCACGCCGTCGTGCTTGTTGAACACGGCGTTGCCGATCGAGGAGGCGAGCCCGTTGTGCCAGAAGCCGCCGTCGCCCATGCACCGAGATCGCGCGCTTGTCCGAGGGCACGTTGAAGGCCGAGGCGGAAGCCGGCCCGAGGCCGTAGCCCATCGTCGTGCCGCCGATGATTGAACGGCGGCAGGATCGAGAACAGATGGCAGCCGATGTCGCGCGCGAGATGTGATGCGCGCCGAGTTCGCTGCTCGACCAGCTTCATCGCCGCGAAGATCGGCCGCTCCGGGCAGCCGATGCAGAAGCCCGGGCGGGCGCGGCGGCACGACCTCGGCGAGCGCCTTCACCTTGGCGTCGGTCGAGGACCGGCGCGGGATCGGGGATCGGCGGCTGGTTGCCGAGCAGCGCGCGCGCGTGCGTCTCGAGGAACGCCCTGAGGCCCTTCAGCAGCACCTGCGCGGTATATTCGCCGCCCATCGGCAGCACGTCCTTGCCGCTGACGCTGCGTCTGCGATGTCGCGCCGGCGCAGGATCGTGTTGAGGCCTGCTCGATGATAGTCGGGCGCGCCTTCCTCGACCATCAGCACCGCCGTCTTGCCGGCGCAGAAGGCGACGACCTCGTCCTCGATCAGCGGATAGGCGACGTTCAGCACATAGAGCGGAACGCGCAGTCTCGCCCTAGACGTCGGCGAGGCCGAGCTATTGCAGCGCGCGCATCGTCGTATTGTACATGCCGCCGAGCATGATCGATGCCGACCGTCGCCGTCGGCCGGGCCGAAGATCTCGTTGAGCTTGCGCTGCTTGATGAACTCGACCGCCGCCGGCCAGCGCTGCTCCAGCTTCTCCTTCTCGTGCAGGAACGAGGCCGGCGGCAGCACGATGCGGTTGACGTCGCGCACCGGGTTCTCCAGCGCCTCGCGCAGCGTGAAGGCCGGGCTGCTGGTTGTCCTTGGCGACGAACTGGCCGTGGACATGGCAGGTGCGGATGCGCACCTCGAGCATCACCGGCGTGTTGCGACGCCTCGGACAGCTCGAAGCCCTCCTCGACCATCTCGCACCAGCGTCGGCAGATTGGGGCGCGGGTCGAGCAGCCAGATCTGCGATTTCATCGCATAGGCGTGGCTGCGCTCCTGCATGATCGAGGAGCCTTCGCCGTAATCCTCGCCGATGATGATCAGCGCGCCGCCGGTGACGCCGCCCGAGGCGAGATTGGACAGCGCGTCGGCCGCGACATTGGTGCCGGCCGTCGATTTCCACGTCACCGCGCCGCGCAGCGGATACATCACCGAGGCCGAAAGCGTCGCCGCGGCGGCGGCCTCGGAGGCCGAGCTCTCGAAATGCACGCCGAGCTCGTCGAGCACGTCCTTGGCGTCGGCGAGCACGTCCATCAGATGCGAGATCGGCGAGCCCTGATAGCCCGCCGACATAGGAGACGCCGGATTGCAGCAGCGCCTTGGTGATGGCGAGAATGCCCTCGCCGCGGAACACCTCGCCGGCGCCGAGCCGGAGATCCTCCACCTCGCGCGCGAACGATCGCTCCGCCATGAGCGCAACCCCGTTCCGACCCAAAAGCTTTAAGTTGAAAACAATAGGCGCCGGGCCGCGACCCGTCAAACGCGCCGGCGGCGCCGCGGGAGATCGATATTAATGTCAATCATATTGACACGAAATTGAATTCGTGTTAGCCGAACTAATATGAAAAAGCCGAAGCGCCCCTATTCGATGGCCCGGCGCGCCGAAATGGCGGCGCAGACGCGGGCGCGCATTCTCGATGGCGCGGTCGCGCTCTATATTGAGCGCTCGATCGAGCACTTCACGCTCGACGAGGTCGCCGAACGCGCCGGGACGACCGTGCAGACCGTGCTGCGCGCGTTCGAGAGCAAGGAGAACCTGCTGCTGGCGGCGCTGTTCCGGCTCGCCGAGGGCGGCGAGACGCTCAAGGCCACGACCCCGGGCGACGTGCCCGCCGCGGTCGACGCGATCTACGACCTCTACGAGACGATGGGCGACCTCTTGATGCAGCGCCTTGCCGACGAGCGCCGGCTCCCTGCGATCAAGCCGAGCCTCGACGCGGGCAGGAACCATCATCGCCGCTGGGTGGAGGCGATTTTCGCGCCGCTGGTCGAGAAGGCGCCGAAAGCCGAACGCGCCGAAATCCTCGACGCGCTGACGGCCGCGACCGACATCTACGTCTGGAACAAATTGCGCAAGGACAGGGGTTTGAACCGCGAAGCCGCCGCGGCGGTCGTCCGCCGCATGGTCTTGAGCCTCGCGACGAGGGAGGAAGGCAATGTCCAAAATCCTGTGGCTGAACTGGTCGGGAGGCGGCAACCTGCCGCCAAGCCTGGGCGTCGCGCGCGCGCTGAGCGAGCGCGGGCATAGGGTCGCCTTCGCGGGCCGTCCGGAGATGGTCCCGCGCGTCGAGCGCGCAGGTTTCCCCGCGCTCGAATTCACCCGCGCTTACGAGCAGGCGGAATTTTATCCCAACAAATGGCTGCCCAGGGCCGCGAGCTATCTGACCTCGCCCGCAGTCGCCGAGGAAGCGCGCGCCCTGATCGCCTCGCAGGCGCCCGATCTCATCGTCGTCGACGCGATGTTCCCTGTCGCGCTCGTCGAGGCGGCGCGCTCCGGGCGCCCCACGGTCGTGATGTGCCACACCTCCGTGCATCGCATCTTCGATCTCTGGCGGCGCCAGATCGGCATGATGGTCGGCCTGCGCGCCGAGGCCGGCTTCGCGCCGCTGACGGCCGATCTCGACACGCTCTGGATGTCGCACGACCGCTTGGTCGCAACGACGCTGAAGTCGCTCGACGACGCGCCCAGCGGCCTCGCCAACAGCGAGAGGATTCGCCATGTCGGTCCCGTCCTCGAGCGCGAACGGCACGGCCTGCGCGTCGAACTGCCCTGGCCCGACGACGATGCGAGGCCGCTCGCGCTCGTCAGCTTCAGCACCGCGCCCGAACAGGGCTCGCCGGCCAAGTTCCAGCACGCGATCGACGCGCTGGCCGCGCTGCCCGTGCGCGCGGTGGTCACCGTCGGCGACAGCGTCGCGATCGAGACGTTGCGCCCGGCGCCGAACGTCCATGTCGTCGCCACCGCCGATCACGACGACCTGATGCGCCGCGCCTCGATCGTGCTGACCCATGGCGGCCACGGCACGCTGATGCGCGCGCTCAAACATGGACTGCCGATGGCGCTGGTTCCTGGGCTCGCGCATGATCAGGCGCCCAACGCGGCGGCGGCTCAAGCCTGGGGCGTCGGGCTCGCGCTGCCCGGCGACGCCGATGCGGCGGCGATGCGAGACGCGGCGCGGGAGCTTATCGCCAATCCCTCCTATCGCGAACGCGCGCTGGCGATCTCGCGCGACCTCGCGGGCGTCGACGGCGCGAGCCGCGCGGCCGACGAGATCGAAGCGCTGCTCGCCGAACGGCCGCGCATGGCGTCCTGAGCGCGGGCGCTTGTCAGGACGCCGGCCCGCATGAGAGGATCGGGGCCCCGCTCGCCCCGGCCCTCGGAAGGTCCCTGGCCATGATCGACTTCTGGGTCTCGATCGGAAGCACCTATTCCTATCTCTCCGTCATGCGGCTCGACGCGGTCGAGGCGGCGGCCGAGACAAAGTTCCGCTGGCGCCCGTTCAGCGTGCGCGCGATCATGCTCGAGCAGAACAACATCCCGTTCCGCGGCAAGCCGGTGAAAGCCGCCTACATGTGGCGCGACATCGAGCGGCGCGCGGCGATGTACGGCTTGCACCCGAAGCTGCCCGCGCCATATCCGCTGCCCGAATTCGATTTCGCCAATCTGATCGCGATCGTCGGCGAAGGCGAGGGCTGGTGCGCGGCCTATGTCCGCGCGGCCTATCGGCGATGGTTCGAGGAGGGGCAGGTCGCGGGCTCCGAGCCCAACGTCAGCGAGAGTCTCAGGGAGATCGGGCAGGACCCCGAGCGCATCGTCGCGCTCGCGCGCGGCGCCGACGCGGCGCGGCGATATCAGGAGGCCACGGAGGAGGCGAAGTCGCTCGGCGTGTTCGGCTCGCCGACCTTCGTCGTCGGCTGCGAAGCGTTCTGGGGCGACGACCGGCTCGACGATGCGATCTCCTGGTCGAAGCACGGCCGCGTCGAGCATGAGCGCGGCCACTGGGTCAGGCTGCCGCCGGCCGGCTGAGCGTCACTTGGCGGGCAGCGCGCTCGCGAACGCCAGCGCGGCCTCGATGAGCCGCCCCCGCAGTTCGTCGTCGCCGAAAGCAAGCGGCCCAGCGCGCACCCAGCCCTGCATATGGCGTCCGCGCAAAATCATCGGGCCGACGTCCGCGCGCTCCAGCGCCCAGCCGTCGTTGCCCTTGCCGAGCCGGGCCAGCATGCCGTCCTCGCGCGCGCCGCAGACGAGATTGTCGTGGATCAGCCACGCCCAGCCGCCGAACATCGCCTTTTCGCTCAGGCCGGCCCTGCGCCCGAGATGTTCGCGCACCAGCTCCTCGAGACCGCGATCGCGCGCCATGTCCGCCTCCCGCCGACGGCCCAAATCTATTCGGGTCGGACCCGGCCCGCCAGCGGGCGGCGGTCCGCGAAACGTTCCCACTAACCCTGTCGCAGGCCCCGCGTTGAATTTCCACGAACGCCGATTATACGTTTTTGTCCAGTTTATTGGCGAGGCTGCGATTTCCCGGAGATTGGATTGAGCGAATGCGCGACGCGCCCCGCGGCTCGGGCCCTTTCGGAGACCGCCGCCGCCGCCCTGCCGCCGTCGTTGGCCCGGGCGATCGAGCGCCTGGCGGCGGGCGACGCCGAGGCCGCGCTGGTCGCGGCGAGCGAGGCCTGCCACGACGCGCCGACGCTGCCGGCCGCCCATTACGCCTATGGCCAGGCCTGGACCGCGCTCGCTCAGCCCGCGCGCGCCGAGCGCGCCTTCGCCGAGGCGATACGGCTCGCCCCGCGCTGGCCCGACGCCTGGATCAACTACGGGCTCGCGCGCTATCGGCAGGGCGCGATCGAGGACGCCAAGACGGCCACGGCGAGGGTGCTCGCCTTCGCGCCCGATCATCCCGCCGCCGCGTCCAATCTGGCCGCGTTCCTGCGCATCAGCGGCGGCGCGGAGGCGGCCGAGGCGCTGCTGAGAGGCCAGCTCGAGCGCCGGCCTGCGGACCTCGGCGCGCGTCTCAATCTCGCCGCCGACCTCCTGCAGGAGGAGCGCGCCGCCGAGGCGCTCGCGCTGCTCAGCGGCGTCGAGCCGCCCTCCGACATCGGCGCCAATCAGCAATTGGCATCCTGCAACGCGCGCTGGCGCTTGCTGCTGCTGCGCCGTCCCGGGCAGGCGCGCGAGGCGCTGGAGGCGCTCGAGGCGCGCGGACCGCTCCTCCCCGCGCTGGCGCCGCTGGCCGCCTGGCGGCGCGTGCTGATCGCCGCTCTCGAAGGCGACAAGCCGCGCGCGCCGAGGGAGGCCGCGCGCATGGAGGCGGCCTTGCGCGCCATGGGCGGCGAGGCGATCCCGGAACATGCGATCATGGCCCATTTCGATCTCGCCAAGTTCTGGTCGGGCGAAGGCGAGCCGGCGCGGGCGATGGCGCACTGGAGCGCCGGCCACGCCCTGCTGAAGCCCTCGCAGCCGTTTTCGCGCGCCGAGCATCGCGCCTTCGTCGACGCTGAAATCGCGCATTTCACCGCCGCGCGCCTGCGCGAGGGACCGCGGGCGGGCAATCGCGATCGCAGCGCCGGTCTTCATCGTCGGCATGCCGCGCTCGGGCACGACCTTGTGCGAGCAGATCCTCGCGGCCCATCGCGACGTCCACGGCGCGGGCGAGCGCGCCGCATTGCCGCAGGCCTTCGCGCGCCTCGGCGGCGAGGGCTCCGCGGCGGCGAAGGCCGCCGGGATCGCGGCGCTGGGCGCCGGCGAACTCGACGCCGCGGCGCAGGCCTATCTGGCGCAGCTGCGCGCGCTGGCGCCCGACAAGGCGCGCATCGTCGACAAGATGCCCGGCAATTTCCTCCATCTCGGCCTCGTCGGCGCTGATGCTGCCCGGCGCGCGAAGATCATCCATTGCGTGCGCGACCCGCGCGACATCGGGCTGTCGATCTTCACCTTCCGCTTCCACGGCCAGCACGGCTACGCCCACGACCTCGCGCGATCTCGGCTGGTACATCGGCGAGCACGACCGGCTGATGGCGCACTGGAGGGCCGCATGGCCCGGCGCCGATCCTGACGCGTGCAGCTTTCCGATTGGGTGACGGATTTCGACGCGACGCTCGCGCGCGTGCTGGCCCATCTCGGTCTGCCGCCCGACGCCGATTGCGCGCGGTTCCACGAGCGCGGAGAGCCGCGTGCGCACGGTCAGCCGCGCCCAGGTGCGCCAGCCCGTGAACGCGCGCGGGCTCGGGCGCTGGCGCGGCTTACGCCGATCCGCTGCGGCCGTTGATCGCCGAGCTCGAGGCGGCCGGGGCGCTCGACGCATGGCGCGATTGAGGGCGGCGCGAGGGCGCAGGCAACGCCAGCGCTGGTTTCGTCGCCGCGCCGGCGCTCGCAATCCTGCGTGAGAGCGTGTTGCAGGCCGGCGCGCCGGCCGCCTAAAATCGGGCGCGCGAATCGGAGGGATGTTTGGGTGCTGGCGCCGGACTCCCGCGGGCTGTTCTCGTTCGACGACGACGCCTGTTATCTCGATCACGGCGCCTATGGCGCGACGCCGCGCGAAGTGCTCGCCCGCCGCATGCAGGCGCAGGCGCGGATCGAGGCTTCGCCGCGCGCGTTTTTCGATTTCGAATGCCGCCCCGCCTGGACGGCGACGTGCGCGAGCGTCGCGCAGCGCTTCGGCGCGCGCGCCGACGATCTCGCGCTGATCGAGAATGCGACCGACGGCGTCAACGCTGTTCTGCGCTCGCTCCGCTTTCAGCCCGGCGACGAAATCCTGATCACGTCGATGAGCTATCTCGCGGCGGCCATGGCCGCAAAACATGTCGCGCGCGAATCGGGCGCGCGCGTCGTCGAGGCGCGATTGCCCTATCCCGCGCCGAGCCGGCAGGCCTGCGTCGCGGCGATCGAGGCCGCGCTGACGCCGCGCACGCGGCTCGCCATTCTCGACCACATCACTTCGGCCACAGCCCTGGTTCTGCCGATCGCCGAGATGGCCGCGGTCTGCCGCGCGCGCGGCGTCGCGGTCCTGGCGGACGGCGCTCATGCGCCCGGACAGATCCCGCTCGACGTCTCTGAGATATCGGTCGATTGGTATGTCGCCAATCTGCACAAATGGCATTTCGCGCCACGCGCCTGCGGCTTCCTGTGGGCGCGTGCGGAGCGGCGGGAGAATTTGGCGCCGGCGGTTCTGTCCTGGGCGATCGGCGAAGCTTTTCCCGGCAATTTCTGGTGGACGGGTACGCGCGATGGCTCGAGCTGGCTTTCGATTCCGGAGGCGTTCGCATTCGCGGATCGTCTGGGTGTGGCGGCCATCCAGCGACACAATCGCGCCATGGTCCGCGAAGCCTCGGCCCTGCTGGCAGAGGCTTGGGGCGTCGAGACCTCGACGCCCGACGAAATGATCGCGGCGATGGCTCTGGTTCCGCTGCCTGAAGGCGCCGCGTTCCAAATCAGCCACGACGGACGCGCCCGAATTCAGTCGAGGCTGTGGCGCGACCACCGTATCGCCTGCCCCTGCGTCCTGTTCGAAGGACGGCTTTACCTGCGCATCTCGGCGCAGATCTATAACGACCGGTCGGATTACGAGCGGCTCGCGCGCGCGATCGAGGCGATGCGCGGCGAGGACGGGCCTGACTGATCGCTCCGCGACCGCCCGCTCATTTCGGTTTCGAGGCGCCGAGCACGAGATCGACGGCGTTGCCGGAGAGTTCGGGCGGGATGACGCCGTCGAGCAACAGGTGCGAGAGCCCATGCACCAGCGACCACGCGGCCAGCGCGGCGGCGTCGACGTTTTCCTTGGGCGATTTGCTCGCGGCGGCGGCGCCCATCTGCAATCCGCGAAAGGCCTGCTGCGCGGCCTCCTTCAGATCGGGGAAGCGCTCGCTCTCCCGGATCAGCGGGCTGAACATCAGGCGGAACAGGCCAGGATGCGCCAGCGCGAAATCGACATAGGCGCGGCCCATCGCCGAAAACGGCCGCCCGTCCCGAACCGAATCCGCGAGCGCTCGGCCGAATTCGCGAAAGCCCTCGGCGGCGACCGCCGCCAGCAGACTGTCCTTGTCGGCGAAGTGCCGGTAAGTCGCCGTCGCGGAAACGCCGGCCCGGCGCGCGGTTTCGCGCAAGCTGACCGATTCGGGCCCCCCCGCATCGAGTTGCGCCCTGGCCTCGGCCAGCAACGCGGGCCGCAACTGGCCGTGATGGTATGACGAACGCTGAGCGGTTGACATGGAGCGTCTTATCGCATAGTTTACAGTGTTAACATAGGGCAATTGGGTTCGAAAGTTGCAAAATGAAGACTTTCCTTGTCGCCAATCTCGGTCTTGCGCCCTTCGCGTTGTTCTGGATCCTCGCCGCCTGGGCCGGCGTCGGCGCCGCCCTCGGCCTCGCCTTTGCGGCTGCGCTCGCGCTGGCGGCCTGGCGCGGGCGCTCGGGCGAGTTCCGGATCATGGAGGCGGGCGCGCTCGTCGTCTTCGCGGCAATCGGCGCCCTCGGTCTCGCCGCGCCGGGCTTCGTCGCCGCGCGGGCGGTCCCGCTCTCTTTTGCCGGACTGGGCGCGCTCGCGCTCGTCAGCGTCGCCCTGGGCCGGCCCTGGACGGCGGATTATTCGCGCGCCGCCTATTCCGCGGAAGCGAACAGCCCGCTGTTCCGGCTCGTCAACATGGCCCTCTCCGCGCTCTGGGGCGCGATATTCCTCATTGACGCCGCGGCGCTCGGCCTCGGCCTGGGAACCGCGGCGACGGCGTCGGCGTTCGCCTTCGGCGCGCTGGCTTCCCTATTCGGCCCGAAGCTGATGATCCGGGCGGCGCTGCGCCGGCACATCGCCGCCGCCGAGGCCTACCGCTGGCCGGCCCCCGATTTCTCCGGCGCCGCCGACCCCGACGCCTTCGACGTCGCCGTGGTGGGCGCGGGCATCGGCGGATTGACCGCGGCGGCGATGCTGGCGGACGCGGGGCTGAAGGTGGTGGTTCACGAGGCCCATGTCGTTCCCGGCGGCTTCTGCCACAGCTTCCTGCGCAAGGCGCGCCATCAGGGGCGCGCCTGCCTCTATCGCTTCGACGCCGGGCCGCATGATTTTTCCGGACTGTTTCCCGGCGGGCCGCTGACGCGCACGCTCGAGCGGCTCGGCCTCGGCGACGCGATCGAATGGCGACGGCTCGACCACAGCTATCGCCTGGGCGGCGATCCGATCGATCCGCCGCGCGACTGGCGCGAATATGCGCGCTATCTGGGCGAGCGCTTTCCCGAGGACGCGACCGGACTGGGGGCGCTGTTCTCGGACCTGCGCGCGATCTACGACGGGCTGTATTCCACCGGCGAGAAGCGCGGCGGCATACCGGGGCTTCCCGACAATGTCGACGATCTCATAACGCTTCCGCGCCGGCATCCGCTGGCGATGCAATGGATGGACCGGCCGTTCGCCGAACTCGTCGCGAAGCATGTCGCCAGTCCCGGGGCGCGCAGAGCGCTCGGCGCGCTGACCGGCTACATCAGCGACGGACGCGAGACGCTGACCTGCGCGCAGATGGTTCCGATCTTCGGCTATTATTTCCACGGCGGCTATTATCCTGTCGGCGGCTCGGGCCGGCTCGCCGAGGCGCTCGTTTCGGCGATCGCGGCGCGCGGCGGCGCGGTGCATATGAAGTCGCGCGTGGCGGCGATCCTCGTCGAGGAGGGCCGCGCGGCCGGACTGCAACTCGCCGACGGGACCCGCGTGAAGGCGCGCGCGGTCGTCTCCAACGCCGACGTCAAGCGCACCTTCCTCGAACTGGTCGCGCCCGGCCGCCTGCCTGCGGATTTCCGCGCCCGCATGGCCGCCGCCGATCCCGCGCCCTCGGCGTTCATGCTGCATCTCGGCGTCGACTACGTCCCGGAGGGGCGCCCCGCGCTGCACATCAAGGATCGCATCGGCGTCGGCGTCGAGATCCTCTCCAAGCTCGATCCCTCGGCGGCGCCGGAGGGACATGCGACGGTCGGCATAATCAAGCTCGTGAGCCACGCCGAGGCGCGTCAATGGTTCCCCGCCGAGGGCGGCGAAGATTGGAAGGCCTGGCGCTTCTCGCCGGAATACGAGGCGCGCAAGCAGCGCCTCGGCGACGAGATGATCGCCGCCGCGGAGACCGCCTTGCCCGGCCTCTCCCAGCACATCGTCTATCGCTCCGAGGCGAGCCCGGTCACTTACGCCCGCTACGATCTGGCGGCCGCCGGGGCGATCTATGGCGTCTCGGGCGCGGGGCGGATGAAGGGCGTCAAGAGCCCGATCCCGGGCCTCGTCGTCGCCGGGGCGGCGACGCACGGCCCCGGCGTGGAGGCCGTCGTCATATCCGGCGCGCGCGCGGCGGAGGCGCTGGTTCCCGGCCTGCTGGCGCGCGAGCCGGCGCCGGCCCAATCCAAACTCGCCGCCGCGGCCTGAAGGATCGTCGCCTGCCCTGCCGGGCCGCAGATTGCGGCTCGACCCGCACCGCGATTTTGGCTAAGCGGGACGCGGACGCCGAGGCGGGGGCGACGCGCCGGAGCGCGGGCGGGAGGAAACGATGCGATATCTGCTGTTGCTGGTTCCGTGCGTGCTGGCGCTGTGCGTCCCGCTCTACAATTTCGTCAGCCCCGAGCTCTTCGGGATCCCGTTCTTCTACTGGTTGCAACTGCTGCTGGTGCCGCTCTCGGCGCTCGCGATCTATGCCGCAGACCGGATGCGGAAGGCCTGAGCATGTTCGAGCATCTCAACGTCGTCGCGGCGAGCGTCTTCATTTTCTTTTTCGCCCTGGTCACGGTCCTGGGCTTCGTCGCCTCGCGCTGGAAGGCGGGGGATCTCGACCATATCGGCGAATGGGGCCTCGGCGGGCGGCGCTTCGGGCCGTGGATCACCTGGTTCCTGCTCGGCGGCGACCTCTACACCGCCTATACCGTGATCGCGATCCCCGCGGTGGTCTATGCGATCGGCGCCTACGGCTTCTTCGCGGTGCCCTATACGATCCTGATCTATCCGCTGCTCTATGTGACGATGCCGCGGCTCTGGGCGGTCTCGCACAAGCACGGCTACATGACCGCGAGCGATTTCGTGCTCGGCCGCTACGGCCATCGCTGGTTGGAGCTCGCCGTCGCGCTGACCGGCATCCTGGCGACCATGCCCTATATCGCGTTGCAGCTCGTCGGCCTCGAGAAGGTCATTTCGGCGCTCGGCGTCACCGGCGAGGGCGCGATGGCGCATGCGCCGATCACGATCGCCTTCGTCATCCTCGCGCTCTACACCTACAAGAGCGGCCTGCGCGCGCCTGCGATGATCGCGTTCGTCAAGGATACGATGATCTACATCTTCATCTTCGCCGCGATCGTCGTCATCCCCTATCAGCTCGGCGGCTTCGGCAAGATCTTCGCCGCCGCCGACGCTGTCTTCGCCGCCAAGGTCGCGGCCAAGACGGTTCCGGCCGCGGGGCTGACCCTCGCGCCGCAGCAGATCGGGCCTTACATCACGCTGGCGATCGGCTCGGCGATGGCGCTGTTCATGTACCCCCACGCGCTGACCGGCACGCTCTCGGCCTCGAGCGGACGCGCGATCCGATTCAACACGATGACGCTGCCGGCCTATTCGTTCACTCTCGGCCTGATCGCGCTGCTCGGACTGATGACGATCGCCGCGGGCGTCAAGCCGAAGACGCCGACCGACGCGGTGCCGCAGCTCGTGCTCTGGGCGTTCCCGGACTGGTTCGCCGGCTTCTCCTTCGCCGCGATCGCGCTCGGAGCGCTGGTGCCGGCGGCGGTGATGTCGATCGGCGCGGCCAACACCTTCACCCGCAACATCTGGAAGCCGTTCATCCATCCGCAAATGACGCCGCAGGAGGAATCGGTCGTCGCCAAGCTGGTCTCGCTGATCGTCAAGATCGGCGCGCTGTTGGTGATCTTCTTCATGCCGACGCAATTCGCGCTCGACCTGCAATTGCTCGGCGGCGTCTGGATGGTCCAGATCTTCCCCGCCATCGTCCTCGGCCTGTTCACCCGCTGGTACAGCGGCACGGCGCTGCTGATCGGCTGGGCGGCCGGCATGATCCTGGGCACGGATCTCTCCTGGACCCCGAAGGGCTGGGCGCCGGTGCATGCGCTGAACTGGGACGTGCCGGGCGTCGGCCACTTCGACCTCGGCCTGGGCTTTGCCGCCTACAACGGCCTCACCGCCGTGCTCGCGAATGTCATCGTCGCGACCCTCCTCTCGCTCGTGATCCGCCCGCGCGGCAAGGACGAGACGGCGCCGGAGGATTATCTCGACCGGGAGCCGGCGTGAGCCGCTGTCCGACCGGCGCTCCGAGGGGTTTGCGGTTCGGGGACGCGATCGAGGAGAGGAGCTTGCGGCGATCTGACGATCGCGAACTCCGAGGCGACGCGCTGACGCCGAACGGGATCGCAAAGGCGACGCCGAGCGCGAATGCGGCGACTTCAGTCTTGGTCGAGGAAAGACAGTTCCCATCTTGAGCGGGTCGCCATTGCGCGCCCGGGGAAGCTGTTCGGACCGAGGCCTGAGCCTCAACCAAGTCTCTCTGGCTGCGCTGTCGCAGGCTACGACGGGGCGCGGCTCCAAACAGGGCGCCGATCTTCACGTCTTCGAGCGCCGCTGCCGGATCATGAAATTGTCGAACGAATATTCCGCGACCTGCCACCACAGGTACTGGTCCGAGCGGAACGCGAAGTAGGCGTCGGCGATCTTCTTGAAGCGAGGATTGTCGGCGCCGAGTTCGCCATAGAGGTCGTTGGCGGTCTTGTAGCAGGCTTCCATCGCCTCCTGCGGAAACAGCCGCAGCTGCGCGCCGCCGACCGCGAGGCGTTTCAGCGCGCCGGGATTGGCGGCGTCGTATTTGGCCAGCACCGATGCGTTGGCGATTCCCGCCGCCGCGCGCAGCGCGCCCTGATAGGCTTTCGGCAGCGCGTCGAATTTGTCCTGGCGACCACGAGATGCAGTCTGCATGCCGCCCTTCCACCAGCCGGGATAATAATAGTAGGGCGCGACCTTGGAGATGACCTGCTTCGGCCCGTCCTTGCGCTCGCCGAACTTCTCGTCGTCGTAGGGGCCGACCCATTCGAAGGCGTCGAGCGTTCCGCTTTCCAGCGCGCCGTAGATCGCGTCCTTGGCGAGCATCGACGGGCTCGGCGCCGAGCGTCTGGAACACTTTGCCGGCGAAGCCGCCGATGCGCATTTTCAGGCCCGCGAAATCCTGCGCGCCGCGAACCTCCTTGCGGAACCAGCCCGCCATCTGGCCCGCCGGTATTGCCGGCGGGCAGGGCGAAGATCTTGCGGTCGGACAGGAACTCGTCGATCGAGATCGCCGCCGCCGCCCTCGGTGAGCCAGGCCGCGTGCTGGCGCGCGTTCATGCCGAACGGCGTCGAGGAGGCGAAAATGAAGCTCGGGTCCTTGTTCCAGTAGTAGGAAAGCGCGGTATGCGCGCATTCGGCCCGCCCGTCCGCCACCGCGTCGATCGCATCGAGCGCCGGGCGCGATTTCGCCGGCGGGCGAGATGCGCGATCTTGAAATGTCCGTCGGTGAGGTCGGCAAGCGCCTTGCGAAAACGTCTCCGCGCCGCCATAAATCAGGTCGAGCGTCGGCACGAAGCTCGGAGGTCAGACGCCATTCGACGTCGGGCGAGCTTTCGGCGAGCGCGGGCGCCGGCGAATGAGGCGCCCGCGGCGGCGAATCCAAGACCCTTGCAGGAAATTGTCGGCGTCTGTCGGCCATGCCGAAATCGTTTGACGGCGAAATTTGCGAATGCGGAAGCGCGATCGGGCGCTTGACGCGAAGGTCACGCTAAATACATAGACCTGCGCAGAGACACGTCGACCGCGCGGAGACGCGCGTGACGCCGCCTCGGATCGGCGCGAAATCGCGCGATTTCGCCCATGGGCGCTAGTACGCGAAAATCGTGGGACGACGCTATAGAGCCGAGGCCGGCGCGCCCGGCGGCGCAATCACCACGGAGACGAACGTTGAGCGAAGTTGCGTTTCCTGGGCCTTGGGCGTCATGGGCTATCCGATGGCGGGACACCTGCCAGCGCGCGGCGGCCATGCGGTTACGGTCTACAACCGAACCGCCGCGAAGGCGCGAGGCCTGGGTCGGCCAGTACGGCGGCGCGCAGCGCCCCGACGCCGCGCGAGGCGGCGGCCGGGCGCGATTTCGTATTCGCCTGCGTCGGCAACGACGACGACCTGCGCTCGGTGGTTCTGGGCCCCGACGGCGCCTTCGCCGGCATGAAGCGCGGCGCCGATCTTCGTCGACCACACGACCGCCTCGGCCGACGTCGCGCGCGAGCTTTACGCCGAGGCGCGGAGGCGCGGGCTCGGCTTCATCGACGCCCCGGTTTCCGGCGGACAGGCGGGCGCGCGAGAACGGCGCGCTCACGGTCATGTGCGGCGGCGACGAAGCGGCCTACGCCGCGGCGGAACCCGTCATCGCCGCCTTCGCCAGATCCTGCCGGCTGATGGGCGGCCCCGGCGCCGGGCAGCTGACCAAGATGGTCAACCAGATCTGCATCGCCGGTCTGGTGCAGGGCCTGGCCGAGGGCCTGCACTTCGCCGAGCCGCGCCGGGCTCGACCGCCAGCTCGTCGTCGACGTCATTTCCAAAGGCGCCGCGCAGTCCTGGCAGATGGACAATCGCCACAAGACGATGATCGCCGGCAAGTTCGACTTCGGATTCGCGGTCGACTGGATGCGCAAGGACCTCGGCATCTGCCTCGACGAGGCGCGCCGCAACGGCGCGCATCTGCCGGTCGCCGCGCTGGTCGACCAGTTCTATTCCGAAGTCCAGGCGATGGGCGGGCGCCGCTGGGACACGTCGAGCCTGATCGCCCGCCTCGAGAAATGAGGCGACGGCTCAGGCTGCGGCGCTCGGACGCGCGGCCAGCGTCTCGCGCCAGCGGCGCAGATTTGCCAGCCCCTCGGGAATGGCGATCCGCGCCGGGCGCGTGAAATCGAGCGCGACCAGCCCGGTAATGTCGGCCACCGTGAAGCGGTCGCCGCACAGGAACGGGCGATCGGCGAGCGCGACGTCGAAACGGCCCATGTAGTCCAGCGCCTTGGCGCGGTTCGATTCGGCCCATTCGGGAACTTGCGGCGATTCCAGAACCTTGGCCGCGGGATGGCTGTGCCGGTAGGTCTGCGCGATCGGAAACAGGAGATAGAGCTCGGCCCTGCGCTGCCACATCTCGACTTCGGCCCGTTCGCGCGCGCCGGTTCCGAACAGCGCCGGTTCGGGATTCAGCTCCTCGAAATAGCGGCAGATCGCGATCGATTTCGCAATCACGCCCCCGTCGTCGAGTTCGAGCGCGGGAACGCCCTGAAAGGAATTCACGGCGGTGTAGAGCGGCGTCTTGTGATCGAGCTTGGCCAGGTCAATATCGACCATCGGGACCGAAATGCCTTTCTCGGCCAGGAAAATTCGGACCCTGCGCGCGTTCGGCGCGGGCTTCGAATTGTAGATCTTCATGGTCGCCCCTCCTTTTATCGCCGTCGCGGCGATGTATTTTAACGAAATCGCCGCGAATATAAGACGGTTTCGGCTGGCGCGTCAGCCGCTCGTTAACGATTAAACGTCATTATCCATGAGTGTTGGCGGGCGTGCGTATGTTGAGTGGTCATGAGTGAAGTTACGGCGCAGATGATCGAAAGGGGCCGCAAGGGCGATCCCGAAGAAGCGTCGCGCCGGCGCCGCATGAACATCAAGCTCAAACACGCGCGCCAGACCCTGACGAGCCACCCCGGAGACGCAGGCGGGCCCTACGACAGTCTGGTGCGCCTGTTCGCGCAGAGCGCAAAAAGCGCGACGCCGGCGATCGCGGTTCTCATCGTCGCCGTCGGCGTCGCGGCGCAGTTCTGGGCGCCCTTGGTTCAGGTGCTGGTCTGGAACGCCCTGGCTCTGGTCGCGGTAACGCTGCGCTACACGCTCGGCGCGATGTATCTGAAGCTGTCGGATCCCGAAAAGCACGCCAGAACCTGGCGCGTCTATTTCGCGTTGGCGGAAAGCTTCGCGGGCGCCTGCTGGGCGATGATCGTGATCCTGCTGCAGCAGTCGCCCGACCCCAACGCGCGCGGCTTTGTGCTCGTGGTGTTGATGCTGGTGGCCGGGATGACCGCGATGGTGGCCTCGGCGATCCCGCTGGCGGTCGGCGCCGGGCTGTTGCCGATGATGATCGCGATCGTCACGGCGTTCGGACCGACGACCCGCCACGAGACGATCACGCTGTCGCTGCTGTGCGGCGGAATCCTGGTCTATTTCATCGCGCTCTCCAATCGGCTGCATCGCACCGCCCTGGCCGGGCTCTCCTATCAGGCCGAAAAGGACGCCCTGATCGCGGAACTGGAACAGGCCAAGCTCAATTCCGACGAGGCGCGTCGCCGCGCCGAGGGCGCCAACCTCGCCAAGTCCCGCTTCCTGGCGACCATGAGCCACGAGTTGCGCACGCCGCTGAATGCGATCCTCGGCTTTTCCGAGGTCATGAAGGCCGAGCTGTTCGGCGCCCACAACGTCCCCACCTACAAGGAATATGCGAACGACATCCATTCGAGCGGCCAGCATCTGCTGATGCTGATCAACGAGATTCTCGATCTCTCGCGCGTCGAGGCGGGACGCTACGAATTGAAGGAGGAGGCGGTCTCGCTGCCCGGCGTCGTCGAGGAATGCCGCCATCTGCTGGCGTTGCGCGCCAAGAACCGCGCCATCAGCGTCGAGGAATTGCTCGACAGCGATCTGCCGCGCATCTGGGCGGACGAGCGCGCAGTCCGGCAGGTCACGCTCAATCTCCTGAGCAACGCGATCAAGTTCACGCCGCAGGGCGGCGAGATCGTCATCAAGGTCGGCTGGACCAATGTCG
This sequence comes from uncultured Pseudomonadota bacterium, assembly GCA_963809055.1. Taxonomy (GTDB): domain Bacteria; phylum Pseudomonadota; class Alphaproteobacteria; order Rhizobiales; family Beijerinckiaceae; genus Roseiarcus. Next base: position 153,354 of record CAWEID010000020.1, read on the forward strand.
GCGGCCAATATCTGTCGATCCGCGACACCGGCCCAGGCATTCCCGAGGAGGAGATCCCGATCGTACTCTCGTCATTCGGCCGCGGCTCGATGGCGCAGAAGAACGCCGACGAGGGCACCGGTCTCGGCCTGCCGATCGTGCGCGGCCTGGTCGAATTGCATGGCGGCGAATTCAAGCTGATCTCCAAGGTGCGCGAGGGCACCGAGGTGATCGTGATCTTCCCGCCCGAGCGCGTCATGAACGCCCTGCCCCAGCTCGATCCCAACGCGCCCACCGAGGCCGAAATCGCCGCCTCGCGCGCCGCCCGCCGCGCCCGCCGCTGGGGGCGCAACAAGGCGGCCTGACGATCCCAACCCCGAGCGCGGCGGCGAGCCGGCGCTTCGAAACCACTCGCACGCCCTTTCGGGTCTGGTATCATGGCGATCGATCGAGGCGCCTTGCCAGATGGGTTCCATGCGTGTGGCTGCAAGCCTTACCAAAGTCTCGGCCGCGACCGCTTTTGCAGTCGCCGGCCTGATCCCGCCATTGTCGGCGTATTCTCAGAGTCGGCTTCCCGCCTGTCCCGAATCCTCGCCCTCGGCGGCCTGGACGGGCTGCATCGGGACCTTCCAACATGCCAACGGAACCCAATATGTCGGCGAATTCCGGAACGGCAGGGAAAACGGACAGGGAACCGCGAACCTTGCCACCGGAGAGCAATATTTCGGCGAATGGCGCGACGGCAAAATGGACGGCGCGGGGATTCTGATCAAACCGGACGGCACGAAATATATCGGAAGATTCCGCGACGACATGATGAACGGCAACGGGACGGAATATCTGCCCAGCGGCTCGGTCGCGCGATCCGGCCTGTGGGCGAACAACGCCTTTGTCGGGGATCCGCCGACGCCCCCATCGCCCCCTTTGCCGGCGGCTTCGGCCGTCGCAGCGACGCCGCCAACCCCAGAGGCGACAGCGTCCGCGTCGCCTGCGCCGACGCCGCCATCGGCCGCGCCGACGCCGGCCACGCCGACCCCGGCCGCGTCGACGGAAGCGCCCGCCCCGCCGCCGGCGGTTGCCGCGCCCGCCGCGGCGTCTGTGGCGTCCGCGGCCGCCGCCGCCCCGACCGAGGCGACGACGCCGTCGGCTCAAGTCCCGCCGACCGCCTCGCCGGCGCCCGCCGGCGCATCGCCGCCGCAGGGCCGCTTGCCCGACTGTCCCGCGTCCCTGCCGGCGAACCGTTGGACGCTGTGTCGCGGCGAGGTCAAATATTCGAATGGAATCCAATATGCCGGCGAATTCCGTGACGGCAGGCGAAACGGGCAGGGATCGGCGTCGCTTCCGACCGGCGAGACCTACGTCGGCGCATGGCGCGACGGCAAGATGAGCGGCCGGGGAACTCTGACCACGCCCGCGGGAACCCGGTATGTCGGAGAATTCCGCGCCGGCATGCTGAACGGCGCCGCCACCGAATATCTGCCCGACGGCTCGACGGGACGATCCGGCCTGTGGGCGAACAACGTCTTCGTGCGGGCCTCGGCTGCGCCCGGGACCGCGAATGCGCAGTCTACGCGGCCGTCGCCGACGCCGCCGACAACCCAGCCATGAGGCGCGCCGCGGCAGTCTGCGGCGGGCTCTCGATCGCGAACCCACGGAGCCTGCCGCCGACGCCCATCCCGTTGCCGGTTGTTCCCCGCGCCGTCCAAGGACCAGGAATTGGCGGCGGAGCCGCCAATTTAGGCTTGCCAGGTCCGTGAAACGGCCCCACATTGCGGCCGAAATCGTTGCCGTTTGGCCAGTGTGCGTTCAGCTCGGGGCGGGGAGCGGGGTCGTGACGACTTTCCACATCGAGATCGTGAAGCCATCGCACTACGATAAGGACGGCTACGTCATCCAATGGTGGAAGGCGTGGATTCCGTCCAATTCCATGGCCGCGCTCTACGCCATCGCCGAGGATTGCGCCCAGCGACGCGTGCTCGGCGAGACGGTCTCGATCAAGGTCGACGCCTGCGACGAGATGAACGCGACGGTTCCGGTCGAGCGCATCGCAAGCCGTATCCAGCAGCCAGGCCATTCCGGTCTGGTCTGTCTGGTGGGCGTGCAGTCCAATCAGTTTCCGCGCGCAATGGCGATCGCGCGGCAGTTCCGCGCCAAAGGGGTGACGGTCGCGATTGGCGGCTTCCACGTGAGCGGCTGCCTGGCGATGCTGAAAGAGCCGACGCCCGAGCTCAAGGAGGCGATGGAGCTCGGGATTCTGCTCTACGCCGGCGAGGCGGAAGAACATTTCGAGCGTTTCCTGCAAGACGTTTACGCCGGCGCCGCCAAACCGATCTACAACCACATGGACGACCTGCCGAACCTGCAGGGGCAGACCATTCCCTATCTGCCACGCCGCCTCGTCGCCCGCTACGACGGCGTGCTGTCTTCGTTCGACGCGGGCCGCGGCTGTCCGTTTCAGTGCTCGTTCTGCACCATCATCAACGTGCAGGGCCGCAAGTCGCGATATCGCGACGCCGACGACATCGAGCGACTCGTCAGGGAAAACGCGGCGCAGAAGATCACCCGCTTCTTCATCACCGACGACAATTTCGCCCGCAACAAGAACTGGGAGGCGATCTTCGATCGGCTGATCGAGCTGCGCGAGAAACAGGGCCTCAAGATCAGCTTCCTGATTCAGGTCGACACGCTCGCTCACAAGATCCCGCGCTTCATCGAGAAGGCCGCCAGAGCGGGCTGCCGCTACGCCTTCGTCGGGCTGGAGAGCATCAATCCCGACAATCTCGCTCAGATGAAGAAGAACCAGAACCGCATCACCGAATACCGCAAGATGTTCCAGGCCTGGAAACAGGCCGGGATGATCACCTACGCCGGCTATATCCTCGGCCTGCCCGGCGACACGCCGCAGAGCATCCGCCGCGACATCGAGATCGTGCAGAAGGAACTGCCGGTCGATCTGCTCGAATTCACGATGCTGACGCCGCTGCCGGGCTCGGAAGATCACAAGAAGCTCTATGAGGCCGGCGTCTGGATGGACCCCGACCTCAACAAATACGACCTCGAAACGGCGACGGTCGAGCACCCGAAAATGAGCCGCGAGGAGTGGCAGCAGACCTACTGGAACGCCTGGGAATGGTATTATACGGAGGAGCACGTCGAACGGATGATGCGGCGCAATTTTACCTACGGCATCAATCCGGTGCGAATCCTGCGCGGCGTGCTCCAAGTCTATGGCGCGATGAAATACGAGGGCGTTCATCCCCAGCAGTGCGGCTATTGGCGCCGCAAGGACCGCACGCTGCGCCGGCCGGAAATGCCCCGCGTTCCCGCGCTCGCATTCTACCCCGCCCACGCCTGGCGCACGCTAGTGAAATACTCGCGCTTCGGCCTCTATGGACTTAGGATGGCGCGGATGCGCTACCGGGTCCGTTCGGATCCGGCGACCAAAACCTATAGCGATTTCGCGATTAGGCCGGTCATCGACGCGGAAACGGAAACGCTGGAACTGTTCTCGCTCAACCAATCGTCCCGCGCCGCGGTCGAGAAGGCGCGCGGACAGGCCGAACGGCGAAAGCAGACCGGGAAAGCGGCGGCGCTTTGAGCGTCTCCGCGTCCGCCTGACCTGGGCAAAACCTCCTTCTGGCCGTGAGCGATAGCCGCGTCGTTGGGCTGCGGATCTTATCCTGAAGCCGACCCGGCTCGACAATTTCAGCCGTCGCCTTTGCGGCGAGTTTGCGAGTTTTGGACATCCCCCGCCTTACGCCCTGCGCAGGCCGGCGCCGAGAGGCTTCCAAAGGAGAGGCTTCCCAAAGAGGCTTGAGCGATTTGCTTCGTCGGCCAGAGGTCCTGACCGTGCGGAAACGCCAAGGCCAGTTCGCCGGGATCGCGAGGCTCAGTTTGGCCGGCGATTGCTGGTTCAAGCCGGCGATGAGGCCAGATCGAGCGCGATAAGGGGCCAAGGGCGGATTTTGCCGTCATCGGAGACGGTGAGGCGCGGACCCGGGCTGGCGAGGGCGCCTCACAACCGCATGGCGGCAAGCCGGCCGCCCCTGTCCTGCCCGCACAGCGTGACGACCGGATCAAAGCGCGGCGCTTGTTTGACGGTCCCGTCGGCGGCGATCGCGTCCGTAGCGATGTCGAGTTGTTTCCCGTCCCGCGACGCTTCGGAGAAAGCGGGGAGCGGGCCGCTGTGACGCCGTGTCGGAGGCCTGGGCGCACATCCTCGCACGAGGCCAGAGCGACGAATTCGCCGCCCCTATCCGGAACGCAGGATACGCCCAGACCCATGGACGGAACGCGTTAATGCGCCCGCTTCCTCGCAATCGACGCCCTGACCTTCGCCGTCGCGCGTCGCCCCGACGGGGTCTCGACGCGCTCCGTCTTCGGCCGGCGGCCGTTCGCGTCGGTCCGCCGGCGCTCGCCGGCTCGAACCACGCGCGGCCCGTAGCCGGCCAGATACAACGCCGCGGCGCCCCTTTCGATCGCCTGAGCCACCTCATGCTCGAGCGTATCGATGCGCAGATTCAATTCGGCGGCCACGGCCGCGAGGCCGAAAGCTTGCAGGTCCATCTTGGGCATGTGGATCTGGGGACCATGGTCATTTGCATTGTGGCGCATCGGACTTCCTCCTGGATGAGAAGCGACCGTCCCGCGGCGTTGCGGAACGGCTCGTCACAAAAGACCGCACAGATTTCTGCAGCCGCCGGCCTCGAGGCGGAGCGCCAAACCGGACCCGCCCAAACTGTCGCTGGTTCCGTTCGCCGCTGAGGACCACCATCGCCCAAAGCGCGTTTTCGGCGCTGTGACGTTTCCCACACGGCGAGCCGTGATGCGCGCCGGTGCGAACGTCGGCCGGCCGTCGCGGGCGCGGGCGGTATTGGCGCTCAAGCGGCTCAAACGCAGACGCCCGCCGTCCTGGGTCCGGCGCAGGGACCGACGGCATCGACACCTCGGCCGTTTTTATGTAAGGATTCTTTACATGAGTTGGAGCAAGGACGAACCCGGCGAGCGCGACGCTCCACGCGGCTATCATCACGGCAATTTGCGCGAGGCGCTCATTCGCGCGGCTTTGGAGCTTATCGCCAGAAAGGGAACGGCGGGCTTCACTTTCGCGGAGGCCGCGCGCTATGCCGGCGTCAGCCCGGCGGCGCCCTATCGGCATTTTCGCGACCGCGACGAATTGATGGCGAGCGTGGCGCTGCGCGGCTTCGAACAGTTCGAAGCGGGGCTCGCGCGGGCCTGGGACGACGGACGCCCCGATGCTTTCATCGCGCTGGACCGGCTCGGCAAAGCCTATCTCGAATTCGCCCGCGCCCAGCCGGCGTTCTACTCGGCGATGTTCGAGGCCGCCGTTCCCGTCAGCGCCAATCCCGCGCTGCGGGAGGCAAGCGAACGCGCCTTCGCCGTGCTGCGCAGCGCCGCCGACAAAGTCTGCGCCGCGATGCCCTCCGCCGCCCGCCCGCCCGCCTTGATGGTTGCGCTGCACATCTGGGCCATGGCGCACGGCGTCGCTTCGCTGTTCGGACGTGGCGATGGCGCGCAACGTGCGATGCCGATTTCCGCGGCGGAACTTCTGGAAGCCAATGTGCTGATCTATTTGCGCGGTCTTGGGGTCAAGGCGTCGCGGGCGTGAGGTTTCGCGTCCGCGGCTCGGTCAAGCGAGGCAAGGAACCCGCACCGCCGCTCGCGCGCGCCGCAGGTCCGCCAAGAGGGGGCTTGACAGCGGCGGCCGGCGATGTAAATGTTCATTACATTCACAAGTGAGGATGCGCCATGGCTGTCGTTCTGATGATCCTGGGGTTCATGTGTTGGTGGCCGCTGGGACTCCTGGTCCTCGGCTTCCTGATCGCGCGAGGCAAGTTCGGATGTTGGCGTCACCCAGTCTACGCAGGAGATGGATCGATGCTCGGGTTTGAACACGGCAGGGACCGCTGGGACCGCAAGATGTCCCGCATGCAGGACAAGATGGAGCGCTTGCGCTCCCGGATGGAGCGAGCCGGGAGCGGCGGCAACTGGTTCGGTTCGGCCTCGAGCGGCAACCGCGCCTTCGATGACTATCGCGCGGAGACGCTGAAGCGCCTTGAGGACGAACAGCGCGAGTTCAAGGACTTCCTCGAGCAGTTGCGCTTCGCCAAAGACCGGGCCGAGTTCGACCAGTTCATGGCCGCGCGGCGCCAGCGCCCCTTCGAGCCGGACTCGCAACCCGAGCCGCCGCCGGCCGAACCACGCAACTGAGGTTTGCCGGGCTCGGGCCGCTCGATCCCGGACCGAATCCGGCACCGGCCGCCCTTTTCCCGAAGGGCGGCCCGTCGCGAATCCGGCCGCGCGCAGTTGCGAAGCCGCCGGCGGGGCCCCTCAGGCGGCTTGACCGGAGCCCCGGCGACATAGGTCTCCGCGACCGCGCGGTCGTCGCCCATCATCATCAGCACGAACAGTTCTTCGGCGAGATCGCCGTCGACCGCCTCCATGCGATGCGCCATCGCGGGCGTCGCGCGCGAATCGAGCACGACGAGATCGGCCTCCAGCCCCGGCTTCGAGCGCGCCGATGCGGTCCTCGAGTCCGAGCGCGCGGGCGTTGCCGAGCGTCAGTTGATAGAAGGCCTGCAGCGCCGGCCAGGACTGGCCGCTCATCTGCAGCACTTTGTAGGCTTCGTTGGCGGTCTGCAGCAGCGAATAGCTGGTGCCGCCGCCGACGTCGGTGGCGAGCGCGACGCGCACGCCGGCCTCATCGAGCCTGCGCATGTCGAACAGGCCCGGAGCCCAGGAACAGGTTGGACGTCGGGCAGAAGGCGGCGACGCCGCGTTGTGCCGCCAGCGACTCGACCTCGCGCCTCCTCGAGATGGATGCAATGGCCGAAGATCGATTTCGGCCCGACGAGGCCGAAGCGATCGTAGACGTCGAGATAGTCGCGCGCCTCCGGGAAGAGCGCTTGGTCAGCGCGATCTCGGCGTGGTTCTCGCTCAAATGCGTCTGCACGTAGCAGTCGGGATATTCGCGCGCGAGCGCGCCCGCCGCCTCGAGTTGCGCGTCGCTCGAGGTGATGGCGAAGCGCGGCGTGATGGCGTAGCCGAGCCGGCCCCGGCCATGCCAACTTTCGATCAGCGCCTTGCTCTCGTCATAGCCGCGCTGCGGCGTGTCGGTCAGCGCGGGCGGCGCGTTGCGGTCCATCATCACCTTGCCCGCGATCATGCGCGCGCCGCGCCTTTCGCTGGCGGCGAAGAACGCCTCCGCCGATTCCGGCCGCACCGTGCAATAGACCACCGCCGTCGTCGTGCCGTGGCGGAACAGCTCGTCGAGAAAGAAGTCCGCGACCGCGGCGGCATGCGCGGGATCGGCGAATTTCTGCTCCTCGACAAAGGTGTATTTCTGCAGCCAATCCAGCAATTGCGCGCCGTAGGAGCCGATGACGCGGGTCTGCGGATAATGGATATGCGTATCGATGAAGCCGGGCAGGATGAGCTTGCCCGAGTGATCGTCGATCGCGTCGCGCCGGCGCGCGGCCGAGGATTTCGCGCGCCTCGCCGACCGCGGCGAATGCGCCCGTCCGCGACGAGAGCGCGCCGTCTTCGATGTAGCGTGCGCGCGCTCGCCGGCGAGGCGCGGCGACTCGACGAAAGCTGAGCAAACGGCCGCGAACAGACGCGCGGCGCCGCTCACGGCAGGATCTCCTTGAGGCGCAGTGCGGCGATGCGGTCGATTTCGGCGAGCGCGGTCGCGAATTCGGTCGCCGCGTCGTTGTCGAGCCGGCTCTCGAATGCGGCGGCGATCTCGTCCTTGCGTCTTGCCCTTCACCGCCATGATGAAGGGGAAGCCGAACTTGGCTGCGATAGGCGTCGTTGAGCGCGGTGAAGCGCTCGAGCTCGTCGGCGCGTCAGGCGGTCGAGCCCGGCGCTCGCCTGCTCGCGCGTCGACTCCGCCGTCAGTTGTTTGGCGAGCGCGAGCCGCCCGGCGAGATCGGGATGGGCGAGGATGAGCGCGCGCTTCTGCTGCGTCCTGCCCGCCGCCATCGCCGCCGCCATCGCCTTGGCGAGGCCCGCGGCGGTGTCGGCGCTCGCGCGTCAGGCCCGCGTCGTGGGCCGCCTCGCGCGACCCAGCGCGAATGTTCGTAGACGCCGCCGAAGCGTTCGACAAACAGCGTGCGGGTCAGCCGCGACGGCTTCCAGCCGCCCGGCGGCGCGTGTTTGGCGATCCAGTGGCGCGCGATGTCGAGCCGCGTCGCGAACCAGACCTTGTCGTGGCCCAGCGCATAGTCGAGGAAGCGCGCGAGCGAGGCGGCGCGGCCGGGGCGGCCGATAAGCCGGCAATGCAGGCCGATCGACAGCATCTTCGGCGCCGTCGCGCCCTCGGCGTAGAGCACGTCGAACGCGTCCTTGAGATAGGCGTAGAACTGGTCGCCCGAGTTGAAGCCCTGCGGCGTCGCGAAGCGCATGTCGTTGGCGTCGAGCGTATAGGGCACGATGAGCTGCGGCCCGCGCGGCCCCTCGATGTAATAGGGCAGGTCGTCGGCGTAGGCGTCGGCGCAGTAGACGAAGCCGCCCTCCTCGCAGCCGAGCGGGATCGTGTTGATCGAGCTGCGGCCCTGATAGAAGCCGAGCGGCCGCGCGCCGGCGACTTCGCGTGTGGATGCGCATCGCCTCGGCGATGTGCTGGCGCTCGAGCTCGACGCGGCGTGTCGCGGTAGTCGATCCATTTGTAGCCGTGGGTGGCGATCTCCCAGCCGGCCTCGTTCATCGCGTCGACGGCGGGCTGGTTGCGCGCCATCGCGGTCGCGACGGCATAGACGGTGACCGGGATCTTGCGCTCCGTGAACATGCGGTGCAGCCGCCAGAAGCCGGCGCGCGAGCCGTATTCGTAGATCGACTCCATGTTCATGTGGCGCATGCCCGGCCAGGGCGCCGCGCCGACGATCTCGGACAGGAACGCCTCGGACGCGGCGTCGCCGTGCAGGATGTTGTTCTCGCCGCCCTCCTCGTAGTTGATGACGAATTGCAGCGCGACGCGCGCGCCGCCCGGCCAATCCGCGAAAGGCGGAGTTGCGGCCGTAGCCGATCATGTCGCGCGGGTAGGAGTCTTGCATGGCACCCCGGAAATCTAGGGCTGAGCTAATTTTTTTTTTTTAAAAAAAAACAAACAAACAGCTGTGAGCCTAGGACACCGCGCGGTTTGCTCCAAGCGTTCATTTGCGTCAGAAAGCCCAACCCCCTCACTATGAATTCCGGGGCTCCCGAATTCTTCGACTTCGCGCCTCGACTTCGAGCCGCCGCTGGCGCGCATCCGCCTCGACCGGCCGGAGCGGCGCAACGCCATGTCGGGGGCGATGTGGCGCGGACCTGAGCTGCCCCGGCCCGCGATCGAGGCCCGCGGCGACATCCACGCCGTGATCGTCGCGGGCACGGGCGGCCATTTTTGCTCCGGCGCCGACATCTCCGAATTGACGCTGGTCTTCGCCGACCCTCGACGCCGCGCGCGGCTATCTCGGCGCGA
>CAWEID010000021.1:0-184976 GCA_963809055.1 uncultured Pseudomonadota bacterium
ATGCAGTAGCAGGTAATCACGTCACTGCAGCCGTCGAATTGCGGACACGAAACGATGGCTCCAATGGACTCGTCGTACGCGCCGGCGCAAGTCGGGTTACCCGCTGAGTCAGGCGGGCAAACGACTTCGCAGGTCTTGGGCGTGCAGGCAGTGTGGCACGGGCCGCAGTCGAGGGTGCCGCCACAACCGTCGCCCTGTGGGCCACAGAAGTCAGCCCCCATCTTGGAACATTCCAGTGGTACGCAGCCAACTTGCTGGGGGGCACAGAAGGTCACGCAAGCTTCGCCCGAGTCACCGCCCTGCGTTTGGTCACCGTCGTGCGCAAGGACCTGCAGGCGATAGGAGTGACCACCAATGAGGCCCGCTTCGTAACGGAGCTCAGTGCTAAAACCTTTGCCGGTCTTACCCGTGCCAGGGCAGTTGTTTTGCCCAGAGGCGTTGCCGCCGTTATACCCGTTGCCGGCATTCGGATCGACAACCACGCCATTGGCGGGAGGCTGGCACTGACAAGTGCCAGTACCATTAGCGTTGCTGACCGCCGCCGGCACCGGGTCGGCATTGGGGCCCAGGTTCCAGTAATTGTAACCACCAGAAGGGCTCCCATTCGGGGTGTTGTTAGTGGCGGTTGTCCACGTGCCGAAGACCGCGACCGGATCGTAGGGCTCACCACCCTGCTGTTCGTCGCCAGCTTTGCAGTTGGGATCAAACGTAATGTCGGTAATGTACAGCGCGGGTCGCATCGGACGCTTATTGGTATCGACGCAAGTGGGATCGCCCGTGCTCGGATAGTATGCATAGGCCGGGTTCCCTTGCATTGCGGTTACCGTGTACCCGTTTTGCACGCAGCCCAGCGTCATCGACTTTTCGTCACTGATGTACGCTTGAATTTCGAGCAGGATCGCTGCCTCCGCCAGTGGCGAAGATGCCGCACATGAATTGGCTTTCGTTGAACGACGAAGCCGGATAGCCGCAATTGTCGTTGGAACCTGACGCTGACGGAATGGTGATGCCAGGCGTACAGCTGTTGGCCGTGCCCGTGCCGGTGCACGTTCCACCAATCTGCCGATTCGCAGGTATGGCACAATCGGAGCCTGCGCAGCAGACCGGGGGGCTCTTGGTCGTGTCACAAGTGTTCCCAGGCGCGCAGCCACTGTTGGTGTCGCACAAACAACCTTTGGAGCCAACTATGCAGGTGCTCGAGACAGAAGGCGGTGCCGTGGATTTCTTGCCGCACACATTGGGTGTGCCTGGTGAGCCGCAGCCGCAGCACGAATCCGTGTCGCAGGTGCCGCAGTCTAGCAGGCCGCCGCAACCGTCTGAAACGGGCCCGCAGTTCTTGTTGCCCGCTGATATGCAATCGATCTTGGCGCATGGCAAACATTGGTTAGGGCTACTCAGGCCACATCGAGTTTGATCGCAGTTGGTGAACCCGCAATCGACCGTGTTGCCGCAAGCGTTCACGGTTTTTCCGCAACTGTTTTGAATTGTGTTGCAAAGGCTAGTGCCGCAAACACTGCTTCCGCCTGTTCCAGCACCGCCCGTAGGCGCACGAGTGCCGCCCGTGCCTTTGCCGGCAGTTGCGCCACCGCCAGCCGTGCCAAGAACAACGGCGCCGCCGACGTTGCTGCCGTTGCCCGCAGCGTTGCCAGCGCCACCGGTGTGCACGTACGCGGCGCCGCCAGTAGGTTGCCCGCTAGTGTCATCCGACGCGTCCTGATTTTTGGTCGAACACGCAAGAACCGTAAGAACCAGCCACGCCCAACGCACTCTAGAAGCATTCAACATGCTCAGATTCCTTTCAGATCGAATTCCAAGCGCCAGCCGAACAGCCCGGAACGAAAAGTTCAGTCACCGAACGTACCCAAAGTATAAGTGTGGCCCTAGATGGCGATTCGTAAATGGCTTTCATACGAGCCGCCCCAAAATTGCCTTGCGAGTCCGATCGATGACCGAATGCTTAATGCCAAACCCAAGATGAACCAAAAATTCATCTATACTAAAACAGTGACCAGCCTGATCGCATACCCTGCGGAAGCGATGAGATCAGTGTGACGAAGAACCAAGCCTGGCTCAAGATATTTCGCTGTATCCACGGTTCGTTGAACGCGCCGAACCGTTGACTTGAGACCACGTCAATGAAGTACCAAGGCGGCGTGATTTTCCTGGGGAACCTGCGCGCAGTGCTGGATCCAACGCAGCAAGACGCGTTCCTCACGTGCCGTAACTGCGCAGAATCCTACCTGAGCACGAATCTGCACACGTAGAATTCCTCTGTGGTGGATTAGTGTAGTATGTGTGGATTGGATGCGTCCGTGCTGATCCGGCGGAGCAGCGGGGCCGCGCCGTTGCGCCATTCAAGACCCAGCGCAATGGGGACGGTCGATTCGATATATTGGTACCGGTGCGAAAACGCAACACGATTGGTTTTCCGTCATACGGTGTTGCCATCGCGAGCAATCCTTACGATTCGACGGGAACCGCACTCCAACATGATTGCTGCTGGTCAGTACGTGTTGACTGATGCTCAAGTGCAGCGGTTGACTTCGGCGCTTGACTACGTACACCAACGTTTCGCTAGCGCCGATCAAGATCCCGGCTCCAGTTGGTATGCAATGGACATCGAGTTCAGTGGCGGCTGCAACATCGTCGAAGCACCATGCTGCGTCTGCTGGCCGCCTGCGGCGCCCGCTTCGCTTCCCTCGCGCCGGCTCTTCCAATGTACGCTGCGTGCGCTCCGCGCGGCCGCCATGCCTGCGCGGCATTGCAACCTCAATCTGGACCTGTTTAGGTCTACATTCTGTAGACAACGCGTAGAGGAGTTCCTTGATCCAGGCTTTTTCGCCAGCAATGCGCATATTGTCGAATCAACACTTTACGCTTTACCCAAAGTGGCAATTCCTCTTTAATCGGGTGCCCCCACAGACGAAAATGAATCCAATGCACAGCGTGTTCACCTCGCATCGAATCGCTTTTCTTGCCGCGTTGATGAGTTATACCGTCCCTGTCAGCGCCCAGCAGGGCACTGGTGCACCGGCACCTATCCTGGCGGCGCCATCGACAACGCCTTCCGTGACACCAGCGCCTGCCCCCACGCAGTCAGCCGAGCCCACGGCGGCTACCGCGAGCACCCCGGCTGACGCTAGTGCGCCGCCCGCACCGGTACCGTCGACCAACGACGTGCTGCAGCAACCCGCAACCAATGCGTCGCTGCCGATGCCAGCGCCGGCACCGGCGGCACTGAACAACGCCGACTTGGATCAACCGAACGGTCCCACGCCGGACAAGAAAAAAAAGAAGCTAAAAGGCAAGAAGGCCCGCAAGGCTGCAGCCAGAGCCAACGAGAATCTCGACGCTGAAGACCTGGAGTGGGGTGACCCCTGGGGCGACAAGCAAGACGAGCTGCGCGCGGCAGGGCTCTCGTTCAAGTTCCTGCTACAGACTCACTACCGGCAGACATTTGCATACAAGAGTGAGAACGCTAACCCCGACTACCGACTCCCCGAAGAAACATTGGTGCGCTCGACCGACGGCTGGGACCTCAACCGTCTCTTCTTTCGTATGGCAGCGGAGCCCAACAAGTACGTGGGCCTCAAGATCATCACGGACTTTGCCGAGTTTGCGCACAACAACGGCCAGCAAGCGATCAAGCAGGCTTACGCGGATATCCGACCGATACCCAAACACTTGCACTTTCAAGCGGGCGTGCTGAAGCTACCGTTTTCGATCACGGAACTCGATCCGATCGCGAAGTATGAGTTTACCCGCATGGGTCAATCCAATGACCTCGTGAAAGGCATGGGCTTTGCCGGTCGCGACATTGGCGTGCAACTACTGGCGACGCCGCTGTCAAAACCCCGTTACCTGACCCTCGCCTTCGGTACGTTCAGAGGGCACGCGAACGCCGAGAACGGCAACCTGTTTGGCGAGCTGGGCGCTCGCGCCGCGACCGAACCGATCAAAGGACTACGCTTTGGCATCAATGGGATCATCATGCCAAAGTCCCACACGTACTTGAATGCCTTTGATACCGCAGGCAAAGACCTGCTGCCCAATCCAGAGAACCCGAGTTTTCCCCGTTCAAGCACGTGGGACAAGGGTCAAGCGGCTAGCGCCGACGTGACCTACCATGCGCGCGGGCTCATGTTGCGAACCGAGGGCATGATTGGCACGCGAATCGATCATGATACGCTTTATGGCGCCTCCAAGTTCGGCGCGGTATGGGCGATCGCGGCCTATCGATTCCCGATCGGCGACAAGTTCTCATTGCAGCCGGCACTGCAAGCAGAGCTACTCGATACTGATCTCGATCACAAAAATGGCCTACGTACCGAATTGACCGCCGGTGTCGCGACGTACTTTACGAAGGCAGTTCGCTTCTTATTAGACGTCGAACGAACCATCGTGCAAGACAACAGCCCGTACATTGAGCAACCGTTGCCGCTCCGTGCAACGCCGTACAATGCGCTCAGTAACACGTGCATCACCGGCCAAGTTCAAGTGGTGCTTTAGATGTCACTGATGCAGGTTGGTGAGCCTTTGTCGAGCAGAACTTGTGGTCCGACAAGCGTCTGGCGCGGTCGCATGTTTGCAGCCGCATTGGGTTTGACCTTGATCGGTTGCGGCAAGGACCCATCGCCAGTCAGCGCGAACCGACTGCGCGTCAACGAGGTCAATCCGCACAATATCACTTGGCAAGACACCTGGGGACGCACCGGCGATTGGATTGAACTTTATAATGGTGGCGACGACGCGATTGACCTCGGTGGCTATTACATCAGCGATGGCGGCGGAGGCAAACGCTACAAGTATCAGTTCGATCAAGGTGAGCCCGGGGACGGCGCGGCTGAGGGTGACACGCGCACAATCGTAAAACCCCACGGGGTCTTGCTGGTGTGGGCCGACGGCGACACGACCAAGAGCACGCCACTGGCGCCGCACGTTGGCTTCAAGCTTTCCACTAACGGTGACGGCGTCTGGCTAAGTGATCAAACAGGCTATCTGATTGACTTCGTCGAATTTGGTGCGATCCCGCCGAACACGCAGGGAACTGTTACCACATCGATTGCCAGGTTTCCGGATGGTTCGGGTCCGTTTGAATGGTGCTCGGTTGCCTCGCCAGAGCAGCTCAATGGTGCGCACTGTACGGGCCAAGTGCTTTAGAGCCGGTTTGACCGTGGCCGCTAAGGTCCACGAAATCACGCGGCGGGTTTCAGGAAACGGCCTTGGTGATTGAAGAATGCCTAAGACCGTTGTCGGTCCGTGTCCTTGAGAGTAGCTTTGTTTTGCTATGGATTGCTCCAAGTGGAACTATCAGATTTTCACGCGGAGGCATTGGCGACCAATCAAGGTGGCATTCGCCTTGAGCCTTTGCGGTTTGATGCTGGCTTGTGCGAGCAACCAATCGTCCAACGCCGGGCTCACCAGAGCTACTGCCGGCGAAGTGGTCGAAGAGGTCTGCCAAATTCAGCATGAAGACGCCGGCACTGCTGCGGCCGAGAACGCACCAACCGACGGCGGCCTCGAAGCAGTGGATGCGGGGACGGATTTGGAAATTGACTCACCCGATGATTTGTCCGTGATTGGTTGCACCAGCGACTTCAATGCGCTGGCCTCATTGCCAATGGACGTAACCGTACCCGGTGCTCGTTCGGTGAAATTCATCGTTGACACTCAGGACACATCGGCCGCTGCTGATTCCAATCATCGCCGCCTCTACTTCCAAAACAGCGTAAGGTATCCACTGCACGTGAGCTTCGCTTGTAAGTATATCGCTGGAGTGCCGTGCGATGAATCACAGTTCCTGGATACTTACTATAGCCCCAACCGCAGATTCTTAGCAGGCTCGGTCACGCACTATGAGAATCTCAATGTTTGGGCTCTCGAGATGGCGCCTTATGACACGGCCACCGCACCGATGATAAAGACCATATTCGACACGATCACGCCAGAGAAGGCCTTCTTTCGACCTGGCCTGGTCTTTCACCCTACGTCCGACGCTTTGGCGGACATAGCCCCCTACTTGGACCTTAGCATTCCGATCACGACAACCGATCAGCTTTTCGTGGGCACTGACTATCAACCTCTGGTGCGTGCGACCGCGTACGGTGTGGTTACGTATTACACGGCGTCGGAAATTCAGTCGGGCACATTCATCCCTTACAACTCGATTGTGGTGCTTGACGAGGTACCGAACGACATCTCCGTGGTTGCGGGCGTCATCAGCGAACAATTTCAGTCGCCGCTGTCACACGTTAACATCCTGTGCACCAACCGCGGGACGCCAAACATGGGTCTCAAGAACGCGAAGCTGAAACTTCAGCAATACGAAGGCACTTGGGTAAGACTCACGGTGGCAGCCGACCAGTACATGATCACGCCTGTCGACGCTGCGACGGGCGAAGCTGCATTTGAAGCAGCGAAGGCGTCCCTTCCAAAGATCACGCTGCCCGAGCCAGACCTGACCGTTCAAGGTCTCTACGACATAGCGGATGTCGTACCCAATTTCTTCAGTCTCCCCGCCAGCCAGCAACGAGGTGCCCTGGACAACGCCGTGCACGCATTCGGCGGCAAGGCGATAGGCTATTCCGTTGTGGCGCAGAACGGCACGCTACCTGTGCTCAAAGCCTTTGCCTTTCCGGTCTATTACTACGACAAGTTCATGAAGGACAACGGCTATTACGACATGGTTCAGGAGTTTCAGGCCGACCCTGACTTCACCAGCACTACGGACTCGTCAGTTCGAGAGCAGAAATTGACTGACCTGCGCAACGCTATGATGACAGGGACCATCGACCAAGGTTTACAGGACCTGCTCAAAGCCAAACTCAAGCAGGACTATACGGGTACTGACGGCAAACCCATTGTCATGCGGTTCCGCACCAGCACGAATAGCGAAGACCTGGAAGGGTTCCCCTGTGCAGGCTGCTACGAGTCACACACGGGCGACCCGGCTGATTGGGACACTGTTCTCGATGCGATTCGGCAGGCGTACAGCAGCGCCTGGCTGTTCCGCACCTACGAGGAACGCAGCTATTATGGTGTGGACCACCTAAAGGTCGCGATGGCCATAATGGTTCATTCCCATTTCACCAACGAACTTTGCAGCGGCGTCGCAGTCACCAACAACCCTTATGACTCGACAGGCACTGACCCGGCCTACTACGTGAACGCAGTCGCGGGCAGCCTCGTTGTAGAGCATTTGCCTGCTGGCGTAACGACTGACCAATTCCTCTATTACCCTGATGGCACCACTTCGTACATAGCCAGTTCCAATACTGTTCCCGCGGGAACCCAGGTGATGACCAACGTCGAGATACGCGATTTGGCAACCGCGCTCGCCACTGTTCAGACGATTTTCTCAACCGCGTACAACACCGGTGGTTGGTATGCGATGGATGTCGAATGGAAAGTCGAGGCCTGTGATCAATATGGCAACCCCACCAACAAGCCCGTAGTTTGGCTCAAGCAGGCGCGCCCGTACCCAAACCCGAACCAGAGTGGGGGACTGGACGGGTTAGGGGCAGCCAATTAGGCACTCCTATTGTCGCGTAACAACCCCGGGACAGGCTTCGTCGCCCAGGATGCCTTTTTTCGGCAACTACGGGCCGCGCCGATCGGCATGTTGCTTCGGCTGCGTTCAACCCGCGTCACCCGTAGAACCACAAGTACTACCGCCGTCCGCGCCATTATTGCCACACCCGCAACCATTCACAGTCCACGTGTCGAATGGAGTATGATTGCCATCGCTAACCACGTAGCAATTCACAGTGGCCACGCAGCCGTTGACTTGCACGTGACAGAAATCATTGTTCAGGCTCGCGCCGCTTGACTGCATAAGGTCCCGCCCGACAATGCAATCATACGTATCAGTCCGCGGGTTGCCCTCCGCGTCCGTGCCGGTAACGGTCTTGGTCGTTATGTCCACGGCGCGCGGTTGGCCGCCAATTGCACCGGTTTCGACGTATACGATGCCACTGCCGTCGGCGGTACAAGCGCCGCGAAACTTGGGACAGCTTCGCGTGTAAAGATGCGTGTGCGAACCGAACACGACATTTACCTGGTTCTGCTCGGCCAGGTCGATCCATGGAAGCGCGTCACCAAAAGGTGGGTGATTGCTCCAGCATGAATATACCGGCTCGTGGAAGAACATAAACTTGAGTTGCGCACTTTGAGCGTCGGCGCCTTGCAGCGTTTCTTTGAGCCAGCTGGTCTGCGCGGTCGATATTTGCTCGGTGTCGAGCATTACAAAGAATGTGTTGGCATACCTCACGGAGAGGTAAATTCCGTCGGCACCATTGTGACCGAGGTTCTGTTGCCCTGGAAGATGCTGATTCCATAACGTCAACCAATTGGCGGCGCCGGTATCATCGTGGTCACCTACGCTGCCGAAGTAACGCGTCTGGGCGCCAAAACTAGCAGCGCACATAGTGTTGAGTTGAAAGCCGGCCGCTGCCACGAAACTATCGTGCACAGACCAATTGGAACTGGCGGGAACATCCACCAAATCCCCATTGCTAATAGCGAGCACTGCGCCATTGTCAATCTGAGTCATCTGCTTCATCGCAACTTGGAGCACAGCATCGTAGTTTGAAACACCGGCGTGCATGTCGCCAAAAAAGAAGAAACTGAAGCTCGTCGTGCCTTCACAGCGACCCGCCCGACAGCTTTGGCTGGGACCACAGGCATTGCCGCAACAACCGCAATTATTGTCATCTGCATTCACGTCGGCACAGTAGGTCGGCCCGGCATCGGAACTAGCATTGCAGAGCACTTCGTTAGACTGGCATGAAGTAGGGCCGGCATGGGTGCATTGCCCGGCGGAGCACACGGCGCCATCGACACAGGTGGTTCCGCATTTTCCGCAGTTAACCGGATCGGTTTGCAAGTCCGCGCAATAGGATGTGCCAGCGTCAGCATTCGTGCTTGCATCGCAGCGCGTCTGCGCAAAGGGGCAAGTGACCTTTTGGCTGCCATTGGCATTGCTGTTACTGCTGCACCCAAAGGTGCTCGCTTTCAACAGCGAAGCAAGGACAACATAGAGCCAAGTAGGAGCGCACAGCCTCGACGTTCGCATGCCCGTTATGGTACTCCTCCGCAGTCTAACGGACGAGCACGAATATTGCTGGGGGTTCGAGAACCTGACGCTTATTTGGAGCAGCAGCTTTTCGGCAAGTTTCCTCTGGGGCTGAACCCTTTTCGGTATTCGCCTGCTCAATTGGCTCAAGCATGAGGACCTTGCGATGGTGAGCCGGTGGGAGCAAACTACTTGCTGACTGTTTCCTGGAGTTTGTTCATGCGATTGGCTTTGCTTTTGGGATGTTGTTTTGCTGCTGCCTCTCCCATTGCCTGTTCGAGTCATTCGAGCCAGGGAACCAATGGTCAATCGACGGGAGGGGTTGCATCCAGTGGTGGAGATTCGAATTCTGGGGGCTCTGATGGCTTGGGCGGCGACACGGCGGGCGGCGACACTAGCAGCACCGTGGACAGCGGCGGGCCCAGTGCCGTAAAGTCAATCTACGCGAGCGGATCTCAAACTTGTGCATTGCTAGTAGCGGTTCAATTCAATGTTGGGGGCAAGACGCGCACGGCGAATTGGGCAACGCTACACCGACGGAAAGTTGTGCGAATTCCCTAACTGGCACAAGTCTTGTCAACCCAGGCACGATTGTCGGTTGCTCGGACCCTTTACCAGTCGCTGGCATTACCAGCGCGGTGGCAATCGCCGGTGGCGTGAACCACATGTGCGCGCTACTCGCCGGTGGCTCGATTCAATGCTGGGGTGGCAACAATGACGGCCAGCTCGGCAACGGTACCGAAGACGACAGTCTGGTACCGGTGGCGGTCGCTTCGATTACAAATGCCACTGCGATAGTTGGCGGCAAAGGGCACACCTGCGCGTTGCTGAGCAGTGGTTCGATTCAGTGCTGGGGCTATAATCAACTGGGCGACCTCGGCAACGGTGGCGGAGGCAACAGCAGTACACCCGTTTCTGTCGATGGCATTACCAGTGCAATTGCGATTGCCGCAGGAGACGACGACGTGTTCGCAATA
Organism: uncultured Pseudomonadota bacterium; assembly: GCA_963809055.1. GTDB lineage: Bacteria > Pseudomonadota > Alphaproteobacteria > Rhizobiales > Beijerinckiaceae > Roseiarcus. Next base: position 10,051 of record CAWEID010000021.1, read on the forward strand.
TTGCGCGGTGGCTCGATGCAATGCTGGGGCGACAATGGATACGGTGAGCTCGGGACTGGAAGTACAACGCCCAGTAGCGTGCCCGTGGCGGTTCCAACCATCGACAGCGCCACTGACGTGGCAGCCAGCTACGCCCACACTTGTGCGCTTCAAAACGACGGCTCAATCATGTGTTGGGGTTACAATCAATATGGTCAATTAGGCATTGGCAACCTCATCAACAGTCTGGTGCCGGTTGCCGTGACCGGTATTTCCAACGCAATTGCGGTAACCGAGGGCCGCCTCCACACATGCGCGTTGTTGCGCGACGGTTCCATCATGTGTTGGGGTGCCAACGACTATGGGCAAGTGGGCGACGGCACCACGAACAACGAATCAGTTCCCCAGGCTGTCCCCAATATCACCAACGCTGTTGCTGTCAAGGCTGGGTATTTTCATACGTGCGCATTGCTTAGTGACGGACGCGTCGAGTGCTGGGGCTCTAACGGTTATGGGCAGCTGGGCGACGGTACGTTTGCTGACTCCAGTTCTCCCGTGGCAGTGCTTGGGCTCTGAAGACAATTTGCGCGAGCGTCTCAGTTGCAGAGTTTCTTGGTCGTGTCGCAAGTCGGCGTGCTACTTGGGCAATCGCTGTTCGCGTAGCACGACGCTGGGTATCCTTCCACGGTGAAGAACCGCTCGATTGGCGAAAAGATATCAAATGCAAACGCCCCGGGCGCGCTTGGGGTCGCGTTACAACATTCCATCCACGGCGCGGTGGTGTCCGACCCAGACGTGTGTCTGGTCACTGTGAGTTCAGCAAACCCACCAATGCTGCCCAGAGCCACGACTTGCGAGGTCAGACCGGGAGATATTGTAATTGAACCTGTGTCTTCTACGTCACACAAGATATACCCGATTTCGCCCCCATGCCTGCTGAGATCCACTTTCACCTGGATGCGAGTTGCCACGGACGCATCCAAGTCTGGCGGTATCCACTCAAGGGTTAGCGACTTATAGGGGTAGGGAGCGCTACCTGACGTATCCTTGTAAATCGTCATATCGGTATGCGTCTGATTGAGAGGCGCAAAACCCTTGGCAGAAATCGCGAAAGGCTCATAGTCTCCACCCGTGGCAGAAACCGTGATGGTATCGCCTTCGGCGAAACCGGGATAAACTGACGGTGTCACGAGTCCACTATACGAGTTCCCCGTATTCGTGAGTTGGAGCGTCGTCCCCGCATCGGGTACCGCAATGCCACTGATCGTCACGTCGCCAACGTTCACGCTGCTTGGAAAGGCTTGGCACGTGTCCTGCGCAACGCACAGACAAACATTGGTGCCTGCCTTGGTAGCAGCGGCGCAGGCAGTATCGCTGCTGTTGACGCCACACCCATTGATGTTGGCGCAGCTGGGCGAAGATAGGGAATATACAGCACAGCCTGGTGTAGCGTCTGCTGGCAGTGGCAGCGGCGTGAGAATAGTTGTTGTCGGATTGGGGCCGTTGTCTACCACGCCGTTCACGAAAACATAAGGCGGATCGTAAACACCCTCTGCCTGTTCCTGCATCAACGTCACGGAAAAACCCGCGTAAAGTCCGGCAATACTCTGGCGGGTTCCTGAATCGCCAGCGTCAGTGGTTGAACGCTGCACAGTGGGTGACGATGTACAGCTAGCGAGCAGCCAACCAGATGCAACGAGGACGGGGGTAAAATACGAAGTTTAGTCGCATATTACCTCACTAGCATTCATTCGATACTTGGACCGCGAGCTTGCTGTGGCCAACCCTACTTGGCGGACGGCGCGCTACCTTGAAACAACCACCGCCGCGCTTCATCTTCACTATCGCAGCGACGTACGCGCTCATCGTAGGTCACGTACGGCAGGTTGGTGGCACCGACGTCAGCAATGCGGTGGGGACTGGAGTCTTTAACCAGCTCAAATACTTTGGAGAGTAGTGTGGCAACGTGTTGATTGGTGGGCTTGCCCGTTTTGCGTTCAAACAGTACCCCGATCGGCGGCTCGGGCATGGACTCGAATACCGATTTGAGCTCTTGCGCGAAGTCCGACAACTGAGTCTCGGTAAGCGTTCCACCCAGATGAAGCTCCAGCACTCCGTGAATTACATCGATCTTGACACTGAACATGGCAATTCCCGCCGAGACAGGCTCTGGCCTACGCGCGCCGCTAAGTCTAGAGAAATTGCGCGCTTGGGCAACCGCCGATTGGCCCAAGAACGGGTGCAGCCGGCCGCCAGGCGAGGAACCAGTAGCTGCCACCGTGGATAACTGGTTTGAGTCAGTTGGGGTTCAGCAGACCGTGCAGTTGGGCAGGGGAAACTCTGTACTGCCGATGGCAGTAATCGCATTCGATTTCGAGTGGCTCATGCGTGGCCGCCAACTCTTCCAGGTCAGAGCGAGGCAACGTGGCAAGGGTCGCCACGACTCGCAGTTCATCGCACCAGCAGCGAAAGCGAATCTCACTCTGTTGCAGTTCTGTATAGTCCATCTTGTGTAGTAGCTCTCCTAGCAACCAGCGCGGACTAAACGATTCAGACCGCAACATGGGGGCAATGTCTTGATAATCTTGCAGGCGCTCGGTCATCACCAGCAGAGGGCCGCGCGGCGCGCCCGGTAAAAGTTGAACTAGGTAACCGCCGGCACGCACTATCTGGCCTTCGGCATCCAACAGCGTGCCCACGGCAACCATGGTCACGATCTGTTCCGAGTGCTGCATGTAGTTCATTAGCCCTTCGGAAATGGTGGCCTTTTCAGCAAAACTCACCACCCCTTGATTGATGCTGCCGTCTTGCAGCGAACGCATCATGCGCAGACTCGCACCCGCGGACAGCTCGACGCGATCAGTGCCCGCTGGGCGCTGGATGAGTCCGCGAACGTCTCCTGACGGATGAGAGTCTGCAATGAGTTGACCGCGCTGCTTGTCCGCAATTACGATCCCCTGTACGCGCATTTGCGGGGCCATCGTCTCGCGAAACAGCACGGTACCGGTCAGCAGATCGGCGAAGTGGATGACTTCCGCTGTTTGAGCTCGCTGAATGGCAGCGGCCTGACGCGTTGTAGTGGTTGACTCAACCACTACAACGCGAAACGCGCCGTCGTCGGTCATGGCGCGCAACACCGAGTCCATAGGCCGAACCATCAAGAAGGGGCCTCACGATTCGAGTCGTCAGCAACCGCTTCTAGTTCGTCGAGCGCGTCGGGCCCAATCGGCACGCTGAAACGATACTCTCCATTGAGCCAGCGGTACAAGTCCACCTGTTTGCAACGCCACGAGCAGAACGGAAATGGGCTCTGCCGCGATTCAGTGGCAAACTCGTGGTGGCAGATCGGGCATGCGGACTTCATTAGTCACGCAAGGGTTAGCACGAAGCCGCGCTCCGGCGCCCGTTTTGCGGCGACTGCCGCGGGTTTGCAGTGAAATTCGCCTGTCGCCGTGGCTAAGCCTTGCTCGCTGGCCAAGGGCGCGGCACCATCCGCCGCCATGGCTCAAGATCTATTGCTCGAGATTGGTGCCGAAGAGCTGCCAGCGGGCTTCATTGCACAAGCTGTATCGGCGCTGCCCAACTTGATAAAGGCCGAACTAGCGCAACTGCGTGTGTCATTTGATGACGTCTGGGCGTCGGGTACACCGCGCAGGCTCGCCGTGATCACGCGCGGTCTTTCGGAGGTTCAGGCCGATGTCAACGAGCAGGTCATGGGGCCATCGGCCCGCGTCGCTTTTGGTGCTGACGGCAAGCCCACCAAAGCAGCCGAAGCTTTTGCGGCCAAGCTAGGCTGCGGCGTGACCGAGCTAACTCGCGTCACCACGAGCAAAGGTGAATACGTAGCCGGCGTCCGGCGCGAAGTCGGCGGGTCCACGCGCGACGTGCTACCCGCGATGTTGAGCCGTGTGTGCGCGGCGATACCGTTTCGCAAGTCGATGCGTTGGGGCAGTGGTGACACGGCGTTTGGACGCCCCGTGCGTTGGCTGACCGCGCTGCTCGGTGACACGGTGATCGAGTTTCGGTTTGCCGGTCTCGTTTCGAGCTGCACGACCGAGGGGCATCGATTTCTCGATAAAGCCCCGGCCGCTTTGAAGCTTCCCGCCGAGTACGTTCAAACGCTTCGGCAACGCCACGTGATCGTGGACATCGACGAGCGCAAACGCCTGATGGTCGAGCGACTAAACGCGGCGGCGGCCGAGCTCGGTGGGGTGCTGATTGATGATGACTTCCTCGTCGAAGAAAACTGCAACCTATCGAGGATCCGCAGGTGGTTGCCGGTTCGTTCGAAGCGGCGTACCTGATGTTGCCGGAGCGGGTGATTCTCAACGTTGCCCGCGGCCACCAACGTTACTTTGGTGTTCGCTCGCCGCAAGGTTCGTTGTTGCCCCGATACCTGTCGGTGGTTGGCACGGCTGAAGCGCCCGACAACGTTCGCCGCGGCAACGACCGCGTGATGCGCGCGCGCTTGGCCGACGCCAAGTTCTTCTACACGACGGATCTCGACAAGCCCTTGCCCACGCGACGCGATCAACTCGATGGCGTCATATTCCACAAACGCCTAGGCACCGTGGGCGATAAGGTGCGGCGCCTGGAGCGTCTGATCCCCAAACTTGGAGATCTCGTCAACGTGCCATCTGCGGTCAGCCGCACCTGCGTCCAGGCCGCGGGAATCTGCAAATGCGACTTGGTAACACTGATGGTAGGTGAGCTGCCCGAATTACAGGGTGAGATGGGCGCCGAGTACGCTGCCAAACAAGGCTTCGAGCCCGCGGTTGCTGCGGCGGTGCGGGAGCACTACCAACCGCGCGCTGCCGACGACCCAACAGCACCGAGTGAGGCAGGTGCGCTGTTGGCCCTTGCGGATCGTTTGGACTCACTTGTTGGTTGTTTTGCAATTGGGCAGGTGCCCACGGGCACCGCCGACCCGCTTGCTTTGCGGCGCGCAACGCTCGGTACTTTGCGCACGCTATTCGACAAGCAGTGGGACTTGAATTTGGTGCCTGCAATTCGCGTGGCATACGAGGGATTTGCCAACGTCAATTTGGATTCGGATCTGGAGGCCACACAGCAGCGGCTACTGGCGTTCATCGTCGATCGGCTTCGAGGCCTGCTGCAACAACCCGCGGACGTAGTCGAAGCGTGTCTTGATGCTGCGGCCGGGCGTCCCCTGGATGCGTTGCGCCGAGCTGAATCATTCGTTCAAATGGACCAGGACGTTCGTAGCCGCGTCGGCGAGGTGTTCAAGCGTGCAGCGAATATTGCAAAAGAAGCAGGCGACGGACCCCTGCGTTCGCCCTCCGAAGTCTGTGCGGATGTCCACCCTTCGGAAATCGGACTTTACGCAGATTGGCAATCGCTTCAGCAAGCTTTGAGTCTCGCTCAATCGCGCAGGGACTACCCTTCCGCGCTCAAAGCAATCGCAGAATTTGCGCCTGCCTTGGCGCGTTTCTTTAGCGATGTATTCGTCATGGTCGAGGACCTCGACGTCCGAAACAATCGGCTGAGTCTCATGCGTGACATCCACCGGGGTTGTTCGACAATTGCTAATTTCGGACTGCTCGCTGGCAAGTAACGGTGTTATGACGCGTGGTGGCTTGGCTGCGACTCCGATCGACTGACTCGGCGGAGTGTCATTCCGAGCCCATCGGCACGGTTACGGTTTGCCGGTTGCGTTTGTGCTGACGAGCGAGTAAGCCCGTCTCCCATTTTTGGAGCTAATGCCCTTTGAAAGCAGTGAGGACCGCATGGATAAGATGATTTATTTGTTTTCAGGTTCGAAAGCCGAGGGAAACGCGAAGCAGAAGAATCTCCTCGGTGGCAAAGGTGCCAACCTCGCGGAGATGGCGAGTCTGGGTATCAGCGTTCCTGCGGGTTTCACCATTACCACTGAGGTTTGCACGGAATACTACAAGTCTTCGCCGCCGAAGATTCCTGCCGGACTTCGCGCTGAAGTCGAGAAGTCAATTCAGTGGATGGAAGGCGAAGCCGGCAAGAAATTTGCCGACCCGGTCAACCCGCTGTTGGTTAGTGTCCGCTCGGGCGCGCGCGCTTCGATGCCGGGCATGATGGACACCATTCTCAACCTGGGCTTGAACGACACCACCGTCGAAGGCCTCGCCAAGAAGTCTAACAACCCCCGTTTTGCGTACGACGCGTTCCGACGCTTCTTGACCATGTACGGCAACGTGGTGCTCGAGCTCGAGCATCATGACTTCGAGCACTTGATGAACGATGTGCGCAAAGACTTGGCCAAGCGCAAGAATATCGCGATTCCGGCGGACGCCGAAGAGCTCGCACGTGCAGTTCCGGACACGGCGCTCGAGACCGAAGATCTGAAGAAGCTCGTGGTCGCCTACAAAGCCCTGATCAAAGCGAAGACAGGCAAGGATTTCCCAGCGGATCCATTTGATCAGTTGCTGGGCGCCATCGATGCCGTGTTCCGCAGCTGGAACAACAACCGCGCCAAGTTCTATCGCAAGATGAACAAGATCCCCGAGGAGTGGGGAACCGCCGTCAACGTGCAAATGATGGTGTTTGGTAACACCGGCGACACCAGCGGCACTGGCGTGTGCTTCACCCGCAACCCCAGTACTGGCGAACACAAGTTCTTCGGCGAGTGGTTGCCGAACGCCCAGGGCGAAGACGTGGTGGCTGGCATCCGCACTCCGCAGCCAATCGCTAAGAGCGAAACCAGCGCCGGCAAGAGTCTCGAAGAGGCAATGCCGAAGTGCTACGCGGATCTATTCGCGATTCAGCAAAAGCTCGAGAATCACTTCAAAGACATGCAAGATCTCGAGTTCACCATCGAAGACGGGCGCTTGTACATGTTGCAGACGCGCAACGGCAAGCGTGCCGGCCGCGCGATGGTCAGGATCGCAGTCGATATGGTCAAGCAGGGCATGATCACCGAGCAGACGGCGATTCAACGCCAGGAGCCCGGTCGCGTCGAAGAGCTGCTGTTCCCCACCGTTGACCCCAAAGACAAGGCCAAGCCAATCGCCAAGGGCCTGCCCGCATCGCCGGGTGCAGTCACCGGCGCGGTAGTGTTCAGTGCCGAAGACGCCATCAAAGAAACGGCCGCGGGCAAGAAGGTAATTCTGGTCCGCATCGAGACCTCGCCTGAGGATCTCGAAGGCATGAATGCAGCGCTCGGCATTCTCACGGCGCGCGGCGGAGCAACCAGTCACGCCGCCGTGGTGGCTCGTGGCATGGGTCGTTCCTGCGTCGTTGGCTGCTCGGAAGTCACCATTGACTACGGCGCGCAACAATTGTCTGCCAAGAGCAAGACCGGTGACACGATTGTCGTAAAGAAGGGTGAACAGATTACGATCAACGGTTCTGCCGGCACTGTATACGTAGGGAACGTCGCGAAGATCGATCCGGAGCTCGGTGGTGAGCTCGGCGAGCTGCTCGCCTGGTGCGACAAGCACAGCCGCATGAAGGTGCGCACGAATGCCGACACACCCAACCAGGCCAAGCAGGCACGTGAGCGCGGCGCGCAGGGCATCGGCCTGTGCCGCACCGAGCACATGTTCTTCGAAGGTGAGCGCATCAAGGCCGTTCGCGAGATGATTCTCTCGTCCACGGTCGAGGCGCGCGAGAAGGCGCTGGCCAAGCTGCTGCCGTACCAGACCGGTGACTTCATCGGGCTGTTCAAAGAGATGGCAGGTTTCCCGGTCACCATCCGCCTGCTGGATCCGCCGCTTCATGAGTTCCTTCCAACCAAGAAGGAACAGATTGAAGAGCTCGCGAAGGATATGGGCGTGAGTGTCGCGGACCTGAACAAGAAGGTTTCGGACCTGCACGAGTTCAACCCGATGCTCGGTCATCGTGGTTGCCGCCTGGGCCTCACGTTCCCCGAGATCAGCCGCATGCAGTTTCGCGCCATCTTGACCGCCGCTTGCAAGGTCAAGAAAGAAGGCGTCAACGTGATCCCCGAGATTATGATCCCGCTCGCGCTGAGCAAAATGGAACTTGACATTCTCAAAGAGGAGTGCGTCAAGGTGGCCGCCGAGGTCTTTGCGGCCGAAGGCGTGAAGGTCGACTACAAGTACGGCACGATGATCGAGCTACCGCGCGCGGCGCTGCTCGCCAATGAGTTGGCCGAGACGGCTGAGTTCTTCAGCTTCGGTACCAATGACTTAACGCAGACCACGCTTGGTATGTCGCGTGACGACGCCGGCAAGTTCTTGCCCGAGTACGTAGACAAGAAGGTGCTCAAGGCCGAACCCTTCGTGTCGATCGACCAAGAAGGCGTTGGTCAATTGGTGAAGATGGGTTGCGACAAGGGCAAGTCAACACGGCCCGCGCCCGCGCCGAAAAGGACGCGGCCGAAGCCGAGGCCGCGCTCGCCCGCGAGGCGAGCGCGCTCGAAACGCTCCTGGTCGCCTGGCCTCAAGCGATGGCGGGATTGCGGCTCGGCGCCGCCGCTTCGATCGGGGAAGCCGAGGCGGCGCTGGACGTCTGGCGCTCCGTCGACGTGCCGCGTCACACCCTGGCGCGCGAGGCGCGCAGCATCGAGGGGATCGAGCACGACCTCGCGTCCTTCGAGACGGGCGTCGGCGCCATCGTCGCCGCCGCCGCGCCCTCGCTGGCGGGCGAGCGGGCGCCAGAGGCGCTGGTGAAGCTGGCGGCGAGGCTCGCCGAGGGCGAAACGGGCGGCCGACGCCCGCGCTTCGCTCGAAAAAACCATCGCCGAGCGCGTTGTTCGCAAACGCAGCCTGCAGGCGCGGCGCGAGGGGCTGCGGCCTGGCCTCGCCGAAGCCTCGGCTCAATTCGCCGCCGAGGACGCCGCCGCGCTCGCGCTCGCGCTGGAGCGGTTGCAGCGCCGGCGCGAGTTGGAGACTGAGCGCGCCGCGCTGCGGCGCGACCTCTCGGAAATCGCCGACGGTCTCGATGAGGCCGCGCTGAGAGCCGAACAGGCGGAGATGGATTTCGCGCTGCTCGCGGGTCGCATCGATCTGGCGCGGCAACGGCAGGCCGAATTGTTGCAGGAGATCGCGCAGGCCGCGCGCGCCGCGCACGAGGCCGATGCGCGGCTCGAGGCGCTCGGCCGCGGCCGCGACGCCGTCGGGCGCGGCGCGCGAGCGGGTCGAGGCGCGGCGGAACTCGTCGATATCGGCGAGCGCTGGCTGATCCGGCAGGCCGCCGCGCGGCTCGCCGGGCGCGCGATCGAGCGTCATCGCGCCGCCGCCCAGGATCCGCTGATCGCGCGGGCGGGAGAGCTGTTCCGCCTCGCGACCGGCGAGGCTTTTGCGGGGCTGGGGACGGATTACGACGCAGCCGACCATCCCGTGCTCGCCGCGATACGCGCGGGCGGCGAGCGCGTGCGCGTCGAGGGATTGAGCGAGGGCGCGCGCGATCAATTGTTCCTCGCCTTGCGGCTCGCCCTGCTCGAGCGTCGCGCGGGCGAGCCGCTGCCGTTCATCGGCGACGACATTCTCGCCAGTTTCGACGACGAGCGCACGCGCCGCACGCTTCGCCTGCTCGCCGAATTCGGCAAGGGCCGGCAGGTCGTGCTCTTCACCCACCACCGTCACGTCGCCGATCTCGCCGGCGGGGCGGGGGCGCAGGTGCTCGAAATCTGAGCCGATGCGCCAGCCGTTCAGGGCCGCGCGGTCCAGCCGTTCGCCCTCGCGTCCTTAACCCAACTTTATCGCGGCTCTGCGACTCTGCGCCGATGTCGCTCGTCGCCCCGCTCGCCCCCTCTGCGTCGTCGCAAACCAGCTCGGCGCCGCCTCCCTACGAGGCTGCGCCGATTTTGCTGTCGCTCGCCACGCTTGCGCTCGGCGCCTTCGCGCCCGCAGTGCTCGGCGACGGCGACACCTGGTCGCATGTCGCGACCGGAGAGTGGATTCTCGATCACCGCGCTATTCCCCATTCGGATCCTTTCACATTCACATTCGCGGGCATGCCTTGGACGGCGCATGAATGGTTGTCCGAGGTTTTGCTGGCGCTCGCCTACAGGGCGGCGGGCTGGGGCGGCGTGACTTTGCTGACGGGCGCGGCGGCGGCGCTGGCGGTCTATATCGTCGCGCGCCGCGCCGCGCGCGACCTCGGCGGCATAGCCCTCGTCGTCGTCCTGATGCTGAGCCTCGCCCTCATCGCGCCCGGACTGCTCGCGCGCCCTCACGTGCTCGCGCTGCCGGTGCTGGCGTTCTGGTGCGACGCGCTCATCGCGGCGCGCGAAAGGGACGCCGCGCCGCCGGCGATCCTGGCCGTGCTGATGGCGCTGTGGGCCAATCTGCATGGCGGTTTCATATTCGGTCTCGCGCTGATCGTTCCCTTCGCGATCGAGGCGGTCTGGACGGCGGCGCACAGGGGCGAAGCCGCCCGGGCCTGGCTCCTGTTCGGGCTGGCCAGCCTCGTCGCCGCGCTCGTGTCCCCGCTGGGCGGCGAGGGCCTCATATTCCCGTTCAAGCTGATGAACAATCCGGAGCTCGCCAATATCTCGGAATGGCGCGCGCAGGACTTCTCCCATCCCGGGGCTTACGAAGTCGGTCTGGTCGCGCTGATTGCGCTTGCGCTTGCCCGGCCCCTGCGCCTGGCGCCGATGCGTCTGCTGCTGCTCCTGGGCCTCGTGCACATGTCCTTGCAGCATTCGCGCCACGAGATGCTGCTGGCGATCGTCGCGCCCATGCTGCTGGCGGGCCCGATCGCGAAGGCGCTGGATCAGAACACGGCCTCCCACAAGCCCGCGCGGGCGCTCGTTTTTGCGGCGCTGGCGGGGGCCCTCATATTGGCGGGCGTTCGGCTCGCCCTTCCGTTCGCGCGCATCGATTCGCCGAACTCGCCGATCAGCGCCCTGCAGGCGGCGCCGGAGGCGCTGCGGTCGAAGCCGGTCCTCAACGCCTATGAGTTCGGCGGCTTTTTCATCTATTCCGGCGTGAAGCCGTTCATCGATGGGCGCGCCGACATGTTCGGCGGCGAATTCATGGGCCTTTACAAGCGCATTCTGGCAGGCGAGACCGAGCCGCTGGAAACGACGCTGAAGCGCTACGAGATCGCCTGGACCATCTTCTCGCCCGGACAGGCCGTCGTGGCCGTGATGGACCGGGAGCCCGGCTGGCGGCGCCTTTATGCCGACAAATTTGCAGTTGTGCATGTCCGGACGGACTCGGACCTTCCCGGCGGGTCCGCAGATCTCCGGGGGGACTGAAGGGCGGGCGCGGCCGTTCGTCGGTTCACTCTGGGTTCACGAGTCCTATGTGAAATTCGGCCCGGCGAGCGTCGGCTGGGCCAAAGCGAGGCGCGAAGCCGGTTTCGGGAGCGGGTCCAACCGGAATGACATCGTTGGCCTCCCTCGGAGGGAGGCGCACAGGAGTAAGGCGACTATGAAGAAAACGATTTGCCTTTCGCTCGCTCTGGCGGCGGCGGTTGGTCTGGCCGGCTGCAACACGCCGCAGGGCCAAAATGCAGCCGGCGGCGCCGTTATCGGCGGCGCGAGCGGCGCCCTCATCGGCGGAGCGGTCTCGAATTCGGCGGGCGGCGCTCTCGCCGGCGGCCTGATCGGCGCCACGGCCGGCGCCATGCTCGGCTCGGCGTTGACCCCGCAATCGCCCGGCTACGCCCCGCCGCCGCGCCGCTGCGCGCAATGGGGTTACGATTATTACGGCAACCAGATCTGCCGCGCCTATTATTGAGCGCTCGTGAGCGCCCCGCACGCCCGCGGGCGGGGCGCCGATCGGCTCGCGTCAGCGCGTCCTGTTGGCTCGGGCGGGCGAAATGACCGAGCCTCCGCTCGCCGACAGCCCTCTCGTCCAGGCCTTTCTGCTCTCGCCCAATCACGGCGAGAGGCGCGGCTTCGCGCGGCCCGATTGCCTGATCCTGCACTATACCGGCATGCCGACCGCCGAAGGCGCGATCGATCTGTTGCGCGATCCCGCCTCCGAGGTCTCGTCGCATTACGTCGTCAAGGAGGGCGGCGCGATCATTCAATTGGTGCCGGAATCCCGGCGCGCCTGGCATGCCGGCGTCGGCGTCTGGAAGGGCGTGCGCGACCTCAACTCCGCCTCGATCGGAATCGAGATTGTCAACGCCGGCCATGACGGCGGCCTGCCGCCGTTTCCGCCCGCGCAGATCGCCGCGCTGATCGGCCTTTGCAAGGACATTCTCTCACGCTTTTCGATCCGCCCCGAGCGCGTGCTCGCCCATTCCGACATCGCCCCGCAGCGCAAACGCGACCCGGGCGAGCGCTTTCCCTGGGATGCGCTGGCTCGCGCTGGCGTCGGCCTCTGGGTCGAGCCGGCGCCGATCGAAGGACAAGCCTTGTTCGGGATCGGCCAGGAAGGCCCGCATGTCAGGGCCTTGCAGGCGATGCTCGCGCTGTACGGCTACGGGATCGAAATGACCGGCGTCTTCGACCGCCCGACCGAGATCGTTCTGACCGCCTTCCAGCGCCATTTCCGGCAAGCGCGGGTCGACGGGGCCGCCGACCCCTCGACGCTCAAGACCTTGCGCGCCCTGATCGGCGCGCTGGGGCGCTAGCTGCGAGCAATCGGCCGGCGGGTTCTCGCGGCGGACGAGGCGCAAGCGAGCCGAAGGCGGCGGGGCCATCGCGGATGAGGGGCGGAATTGGCCGGGAGCCGACGGGCGGTTAGAGCGACTCCCGCGGTGAAACCGACATTCGGCAGCGCGCAGCTTCGCCGCTTCGACGCGCAAACCAGCGCGACTTGCGAGGCGCCGAGGCCGACGCTCGAGGCTGAACGCCGCGCCGCGCGTTCGGGCTCCGCGTTGACACGAATCGGGATATCTACAAGCCTGCCTTTGCCTCCCCGGAGGAACCGTCGATGCGCGCCATCGTCCTGATCGCGATTGCTCTGATGATTCCCGTTGCCGCCGTCGCCGGCGACGAAGGCCTTTATTGGCGTGTCGAGAAATTCTCTTGCCACTATATTCTGAAGGCGTCGAAGCTGCGCTACCCCCATGAGGACGGGGTGCTGGTCGAGTCGATCAACGCCTATCTGGGCCAGACCGATCGATTCGACGGTCGCAACATCGCGACTTTCGGCGACCCCTGCGAGACGCTGGGCTATGTCTACGCAGCTTGCCTTCATCGGCCCGACTACACGGTTGAACAAGCCCTCGACGACGCCTTTCGCAAGATGAAGCACCACGGCCGTCCCTGGTATCTCGGCCCGTTTCCCGCGTGCTGAAGCGCAACCGCGGGCCGCGAGGCCGCCTCAAGCGAACAGCATTGATGAAATCGCGATGCTTCGTTGGCCTCTGGAGCTGTTTTCCTTCTATCAACCTGCGCGTTGTGTCTGGGCTCATGTCCTGCGGTCGAACGATGTCGACTGGCGCGGCTCGCGCAGACGCTTGCGAGCGCAAACGAGACGGCTACGAACGAATCCGCGGTTGGCCGCAACGCGAACCGATCGCCATCGCTGGATTTCTCGAGCTGCAGTGCCGCCAGGCATGAAATCGGATGGCCTGGCGCACCGCGTGGACGTGCGGCCAGGAGGCGCCGCGCGTGCCTTCGCGATCGAAATCACCCGGCGACCTGCTGTCCGCTATCGCTGAGCGCGTCTCTGGCTCAAATGGCTGTCACGGGCCCCAAAAACGTCTGGCCCTGGGTGCTGCAAGCCCCCAACGAGAACCCGCGGCCCCGCCTCACCACGAGCGCCGGGCGACATTCGGCGCCGCCTCCAAAAGCGCCGGCCGCGCGCGCAGGCCGATGAGATGACAGATCGCGAACACGAGGTCGGCGCGGTTCATCGTGTAGAAGTGCAAGTGCGTCACGCCGCGGTCGATCAGGTCGATCACCTGCTCCGCGCAGACCGCCGCGGCGACGAGGCGGCGCGTCGTCGGATCGTCTTCCAGGCCCTCGAACCGCTCGGCGAGCCAGGCCGGCAGGCTCGCGCCCGCGCGCTTGGCGAAATTGGCGGTCTGCTTGAAATTCTGCACCGGCACGATGCCGGGCACGATCGGGATGTTGATGCCCGCCGCCGCGGCGACGTCGAGAAAGCGGAAGTAGAGCGAATTGTCGAAGAAGAACTGCGTGATCGCGCGGTCGGCGCCGGCGTCGACCTTGCGCTTCAGCGCTTCGATGTCGTGCAGCAGCGTCGGGCTCTGCGGATGTTTCTCCGGGTAGGCGGAGACGGAGACTTCGAAGTCGCCGGTCCGCTTGATCGCCGCGACGAGATCCTCGGTCCGCTGATAGCCGTCCGGCGGGGCGACATAGGGCGCGTCGACGCCGCCCGGCGAATCGCCGCGCAGCGCGACGATGTGGCGAACGCCCGCGTCGCGATAGTCGCGCACGACGTCGTCGATCTCGTCGCGCGAGGCGCCGACGCAGGTCAGGTGCGCGGCGGGCTTGAGGTCGGTTTCGCCGACCAGCCTGCGACCGTCGCGTGGGTGCGCGCGCGCGTCGAACCGCCGGCGCCGTAGGTGACGGAGACGAAGTCGGGCTGCAGCGGCGCGAGGCGCTCGACCGCCTCCCAAAGCGTCGCCTCCATCTCCTCGGTCTTGGGCGGGAAGAACTCGAAGGAGACGCGGATCGGCGAGCCCGAGCGGCTGAGGCGAACGACATTCGAGGCCATCACGCGAACTCCCTCGAAGCATTACGAAAATCGTCGGCGATGACGCGCGGATCGCGCGCGAGCCAGATCGCGACCGTCAGCTTGCCGGCTTCGCCTGTCGGCCGGCGCGATGCGGCGCGTCTCGACATCGACGAGGCCGGCTTCGCTCATGAACGGCGGCGATCTCCTCGGCGGAAAAGCCGAGGCGCCGATGCGCGAATTGCTCGCGCAAGTACTCCTCCTCATGCGCGGCGAAGTCGACGACGAGCAGCCGCCCGCCGGGCCGCAAGCGTGCGCGCGGCTTCGCGCAGCGCGCGCGCGGGATCGTCGAGGAAGTGCAGCACCTGATGGACGACGACGAGATCGTAGGCGTCGCGCTCGACCGGCGGCGCGTAGATGTCGCCCTGGCGCAGCATGCACATTGCGCAGGCCGCTCTGCGCGATGCGCGCGCGCGCGAAGCGAGAGCATCGCCGGGCTCTGGTCGACGCCGACCGCGCGATCGGCGAGCGGGGCGAGCAGTTCCAGCATGCGGCCGGTGCCGGTGCCGAGGTCGAGCAGCGAGCCGATGCGCTGCCTTCCCGCCATCGCGAGGATCGCCGCCTCGACCCGCTCCTCCGGCGCATGCAGCGCGCGAATGCGATCCCAGTCGGCGGCGCGTTCGGCGAAATAGGCGGCGGCCTGCTTGCGCCGCGCTTCGCGCGTCGAGTTCGAGCCGCGCGCGATCGGATTGCAGCGTCGGATCGTCGGGCGATATGCGGGCGACGAGATCGCGCGCGAGCGCGCCGCCCTGATCGGCGAGGCGGAAAAACGCCCAGGCGCCCTCGCGCTGGCGCTCCGCGAGCCCGGCGTCGACAAGCAGCTTGAGATGGCGCGAGACGCGCGGCTGGGACTGGCCGAGGATGGCGACGAGTTCGCTCACCGTCAGCTCGGCCTCGCAGAGCAGGCCAAGAGCCGAAGCCGCGTCACTTCGCCCGCCGCTTCTAGGGCCGCGAGCAGGGCGTCGAAACTCAGCGGGGCGCGAGGCGGCAAGGAGTGGTTCGGATTAGACATAAAGATATGTTTATGTCTATTTCAATAAAGACGCAAGCGCTACCCCGCGACCGGCGATCAGAATTCGCGGACCGGATGTTCGCGGTCCGCGACAACCCAGCGACTGTCGCCGCCGCACTCGCGCGAAATCGCGTCGACAAGGTCCCGCGCCGCCGCGTCGACGTCGCCGGAGCCGTTCGATTGCGGCGGTCAGAACGAGCCGATGGGTTTGCGGCGTCACCAGCGTGCGCGCGTCCTGGCGCCAGTTCCAGCGCCGGCACAGCACGTGCCGCGAGTCGGCGTAGACGACTTCGCCCTCCTTGGGAGGATCGTAGCGGATCTTCGCCCTCGCCCGCGCTCATGTCGAAGAATGTGTCGCCCGGGCGCGCGTAGCGGAATTCGAGGTCGCCCTCGAGCTTGTCGAGATCGTCGCAGCCCAGACAGAGGCCCTGCTCGATCGACGTCGCGTTGTAGAGGTCGACGAGCGCGTTGACCTCGGGCACGCCGTCGCCGGCGAGCACGCGCTTGATCAATCGCTCGACCGAGGACCGATAGCTCGTCTTCTTGATCCCGAATGCGCGATAGGCCGAACGCCATGCGGCGACGCCGGGAATGGCCGAGAGTTCGGTCGCCGACCATCGCTCGCGGCATCGCTTCTCGACGGCGCCGATCTCGCTCGCCAGCGTAGCCGAGCGCCGCGCCGGTATCGTGAGATCCTCCGCGACGATCAGCGCCACGCGGAAATCGGGAAATCGCGGCGTCAATTCCGCGATCGTGAGTTTCGTCATGCCAGCCTCGCGCGAATCCCGACATTCGATTGCTTTAGCGACTGGATTGGGTCAAGAGCGGCGCGCGGCCGGCCGGGCTTGCGCTGGCGCGCGCAACTCGCCATGTTGCGCGCCCGATTTGACAGGAGCCGGCCATGCAACTGATCGGAATGCTCGACTCGCCCTATGTCCGGCGCGTCGCCGTCCCCATGCTGATGGCAGGCGTCCCGTTCCGTCATCTTCCGATATCGCTGTTTCGCCATATCGAAGAATTCAAGAAGCTGAGCCCGTTGTTGAAGGCGCCCTCGCTGATCGCGGAGGACGGGACCGTGCTCGTCGAGTCCGGGGTCATCCTCGACTACCTTGCTGCGCTTTCGCCCGCGCTTGCCGCTTTGGCGCCGGCGAAGTCGGCGGCGCCATTGAAGGCCGCGCGCGCGACAGGCGTCGCGCTGACGGTTTGCGAAAAGGCAGTGCAGTTTCACTACGAGCGCGCGCTGCGCACGCCCGAGCAGCGCAGCGACGGTTGGATCGCGCGGGTCGTTGGGCAACTCAATGAGGGTCTGCAAGCCCTGGAGCGCGAGACGCCGCACGGGGGCTGGATCGCGGGAGGCGCGATCGGGATCGCCGATGTCACGGTCGTCTGCGCCTTCACGTTCACTCAAGTCATGGTTCCCGACATCGTCGACGCCAGGCTTTATCCCGCCCTTGCGGACTATTGCGAACGCGCGGAAGCCTTGCCGGCGTTTCGCGCCGCGCCGGCGCTCGACGGCGTGGCCGCGCCTTTCGGTTGACCTCGCCTTTAGTGAACCCAATGCCGCATCCGGACTTAAGGGACCTTTCGCGATGAACAAACTGCCTTCGACCATGCGCGCCATAGTCGCGCCTAACCCGGGCGGACCGGAAGCGTTGATCTGCGTCGAGCGCCCTCTACCCGAGCCGCGCGCAGGAGAAATCCTGATCCGCGTCGAAGCGGCGGGCGTCAATCGGCCGGACATGTTGCAGCGGCAGGGCCAATATGCGCCGCCGCCCGGCGCTTCCGACATCCTGGGGCTCGAAGTCGCGGGCGAAGTCGTCGCGCGAGGTACGGACGCGCCGCGCCACGCGATCGGCGCGCGCGTGACTCGCGCTCGTGCCCGGCGGCGGCTATGCCGAATATTGCGTCGCGCATGAAACCAACGCGCTGCCGATTCCCGCAGGGCTGACGATGCAAGAGGCCGCTGCGATCCCCGAGACGTTCTTCACCGTCTGGACCAACGTGTTCGAAAGAGGCGGGCTGAAGGCGGGCGAGACGCTTCTGGTCCACGGCGGAACCTCCGGCATCGGCACGACGGCGATCATGCTCGCCAAGGCGTTCGGCGCCAAGGTGATCGCGACCGTCGGCTCCGACGAGAAAGCCGAGCAGTGCCGACGCCTCGGCGCCGACGTCGCGATCAACTATCGCGTCGAGGACTTCGTTTCGGCAACCAAGGCGGCGACGGACGGACAGGGCGCCGAAGTCATCCTCGACATGGTCGGCGGCGATTACGTTCCGCGCAACTATGCCGCCGCTTGCGTAGACGGACGCATCGTGCAAATCGCATTCCTGCATGGCCCGAAGGTCGAGCTCGACCTCAGGCCATTGATGATGAAGCGTCTCATTCACACCGGCTCGACATTGCGTCCGCGCTCTGCGGCGGAAAAGGCCGTCATTGCGGACGCATTGCATGCGCGCGTGTGGCCGCTGCTCGCAAGCGGTCGCTGCAAGCCGGTGATCGACTCGTCGTTTCCGCTCGCGGAAGCGTACAAATCGCACCAGCGCATGGAGAGTTCGCTGCACGTCGGCAAGATCGTGCTGACGACCTAGCTCCGGGTCGAATTTCAGGCGACGGAGAGCTTGCGCGGCTGCTGGCCGGCGAGGCGCGCGCGCGCGTCGACCGCGTCGAGCGGTCGGGCGAACAAATAGCCCTGGCCCGACGTGCAGCCGGCAAGTTCAAGGAACATGCGTTGGGCTTCGGTTTCGACGCCTTCGGCCGTGATGTCGAGATCGAGGGCGCGCGCCAGACAAACGACCGCGTGAACGATGGCGCCGCTCTCGCGCCCCTCGGGAAGGTCCGATACGAACGATCGGTCGATCTTCACGCGGCTGACCGGCAGGCGCCTTATGTGGTCGAATGAGGAATAGCCGGTGCCGAAATCGTCGAGCACGATCGCGGCGCCGCGCTCGTGCATGCGACGCAATGCAAGCGCGGCTTGCTCGATCGCGGCGAGCGCCGCCGATTCCGTGACCTCGATCTGAAGCCGGTTTGCCGACAGCCCGCTCGCGCGCAAAGCCGATTCCACGACGCGATCGATCGAGGCGTCGCATAATTGTTCGGCGGAGACGTTGACGGCGATGCGGATCGCCTCGGGCCACGAATTGGCCTCGCGGCAGGCTTCGTGCAGAATCCATTCGCCGAGTTCGTGAATGCTGCCGCTCTTTTCGGCGATGTCGATGAAATCGCCGGGCGGGATGAGGCCCAAACGCGGATGGCGCCAGCGCACCAGGGCCTCAAAGCCCTCGGTGCGACCCGAGCGGAGGCTCTGGATGGGTTGGTACTGCAGAAAAAACTCATTGCGGGTGAGCGCCGAACGCAGGTCCTGGGCGAGTTCTCGCCGATTTCTCGCCTGGCCCGCGTCCGGCCTCGGCAAAACGGGGGGCGCGCTGCGCACTTCGCGTTTGGAGCGATAAAGCGCGGCGTCGGCGGCGCCGAGCAGGTCGCGAGAACTGGCGCCGTCCGCGGGCGCGATCGCGTATCCGACGCTCGCGCGGCATTGCGCCAGGCCAATGTCGAGCGCGAACGGCGCGTCGAATTTGAACCCGATGTCGGCGGCCAGCCGAGCCGCCGCTCCCGGCTCGAAAAGACCGCGTGCGATGATTGCGAACTCATCCCCGCCGAGGCGAGCGATGAAGCCCCGCGAGTCCAGCGCGTCCGAGAGACGGTCGGCGGCCTGACGAAGCAGTTGGTCCCCGGCCTGATGGCCCCAGCGGTCGTTGACGCCTTTGAAGTCGTCGAGGTCGATCGAGAGCAAGGCGAAGCGCTCGCCATAACGATGCAGGCGATCGAACGCCTCCTCGATCGAAGCGTTGAAGGCCGCGCGATTGGGCAGTCCCGTTAGCGGATCATGCCGCGCAGCCAGCTCCGCCCGGGCCTGGGCGATCACGCGTTCGGCGAAGCTGCGCGCGTGCGAAAGCGCGCCGCCGATCAGGATCGCGGCGTAACAGAAGATCAACGGCGCCGCGAGCAAATGAATATGGTCTCGCGCCTGGAACGCGACCGACCAGAACAATCCGCCCGCCATCGTCAGGACATAGGCCAGCACCGCGGCCGGGATTGTCGCCATGACGAAGGCGCCGCCGCACAACATGCCGATGCAGACGCTGACGACGATCAGTTCTTCGCCGCGCGCGCCGCCGATAAGCAAGAGCGGCGCGGCGCCCCAGATCAGGCCGAGCACTCCGGTTTCGACAGTCAGGCGTCGGAGCGTGCGAGGCGATACGGAGGTCGGCGCAGGCCGACCGCGCCGCGCGCGCAGCTTGTAGGCGAGCGGAACGAGATAGAGCACGAGCGCGGCGAACCAGATCCATGCCACCCGACCGGTTGGACCCGAGCCCGTGGCCGCCAGCAGCACGATCGCATTGCCGAGATTGGCCGGGACCATCGCTCCGGCGTGTCGCGTCGCGGCTATCAGTTGCGCGGCGCGGAGGCGTTCCGGAATCTGGCGCCTCGAGCCCGCGCCCGTCCGAGGCCGAAAACAGGTTGCGTGCGGACTTCAGCTCCGTGCGCAGTCTTTCGATGGCCGATCTTGACAATTCGCGCGGTCCCAACGCCATACACCGATCCATCCGCGTCGCACTCTCGTTTTCACGATAAGCGCCGGATACTTATCAAGTATTAACGTGTTTCCCATTGCAGACATTAATTCTATAGGTCGCCTATAATCGCAAAATTGGAATATAGATTTGTGATTGAGACGCGCCTCCAAGGAATTTCGTAACATATGCTTACGCAACGGAACTCTGCGCTTCGAATTCGCGAATTTCGAGACCGGTTCCGTTTCATGGTCACCAATACATCAATTAATGTCTGTGAAAACGTTGAACACGGTACTAAGACCGCCGCAGGCGCGATCTATCTGGGGGTTCGATGCCGAGATTTAGGCTGACGATCGAATATGATGGCGAGAGATATTCAGGCTGGCAGCGTCAGGAAAACGGCGCCTCGATCCAGCAGGCGCGTGGAAGAGGCGCTTATTCGCGTTGACCGGCGGGCGGGCGACCGTTCATGGCGCGGGACGCACCGATGCGGGCGTTCATGCGAGCGGGCAGATCGCGCATGTCGATCTCGAGCGCGCCTGGGACGCGTGGCGGCTGCGTGAGGCGTTCAACGCGCATCTCGCGGCCAGAGCGGAGGCGGTCGCCGTCCTGCACGCCGAGCGCGCCGCGACGACTTCGATGCGCGCCGCGACGCCATCTATCGCCAATATCGTCTACCGGATCGTCAACCGCCGCCCGCCGCTGGCGCTCGACCGCGGGGCGCGCGTGGCACATCAAGCGCACGTTCGACGCCGACGCGATGGCGCAGGCGGCGCAGGCGCTGATCGGCAGGCACGATTTCTCGACCTTCCGCGACTCGCAGTGCCAGGCCAAATCGCCGCTGCGCACGCTCGATCGCTTCGAGGTGACGCGTCGACGGCGACGAGATCGAGTGCGCGGTCGGCGCGCGTTCGTTCCTGCACCGGCAGGTGCGCTCGATGGTCGGCTCGTTGGTCGAGGTGGGCTTCGGCAAATGGAGCGCGCGCGGATCTGCAAGCGCCGCACTCGACGCCGCGGATCGCGAGCCGCTGCGGGCCGGTCGCGCCGGCCGCGGGCTCTATCTGGTTCGGGTGGATTATCCGCGAGGCGGTCGCCGGCGGCGAAGTACAGCTCGAGCGTGCGCTCGTAAATGCGCGTCAGCGCCTCCAGATCCGCGAGGTCGGCGTGTTCGTCGACGCCGTGCATCGAGGCGCCGACGAGGCCGACCTCGACGACCGGGCAGGCGTCCTTGATGAAGCGCGCGTCCGACGTGCCGCCGCCCGTGGAAAGCTTCGGCTCGCGCCCGTCACTTCGCGGATCGCGCGCGCGACGAGGTCGGTGAAGGCGTCCGCGCGGGGTGAGAAACGCGACAGCGTTGGTCGGATCGAAAGTCAGTTCGTAGCGGCGCTCCTTCGCAGCGCGGCGGCGAGCGCGGCGCTCGATCTCGGCCGCAAAGCGTCGCGGGCGTCCAGAGATCGTTGAAGCGGATGTTGAAGACGAGCCGCGCCTCGCCGGGAATGACGTTGGCCGCGGGATTGCCGACGTCGACGCTGACGATCTCGAGATTGGACGGCGTGGAAATCCGGCGTGCCGTCGTCGAGCGCCGGCGATTGCAGCGCCTCGAGCACCGCCGCGAGCCGCGCGGATCGGATTTTGCGCGAGATGGGGATAGGCGACATGGCCCTGCTTGCCGATCAGGCGCAGGCGCCCCGTCAGCGAGCCGCGCCGGCCGTTCTTGACGATGTCGCCGAGCTTCGGCGACGCTGGTGGGCTCGCCGAGCACGCAATGGTCGAAGCGCTCGCCGCGCTCGCGCGCCCATTCGAGCAGCTTGACCGTGCCGTTGACCGCCGGGCCTTCCTCGTCGCCGGTGATGAGAAAGCTGATCGATCCCGCGAAAGGGCCGCGCGCGAGCAAAGCGCAACGCCGCCGCGACGCTCGCGGCGACGCCGCCCTTCATGTCGGCAGCGCCGCGCCCGAAGAGCTTGCCGTCGGCGACCGCGCCGGCGAACGGATCGAAGCGCCAGCGCGAGAGGTCGCCCGGCGGCACGACGTCGGTATGGCCGGCGAAGACGAAGTTCGGCGCGCGCGTTCCGAAGCGCGCGAAGAGATTGTCGACGTCCGGCATGCCGGCTCGCGAGAAGGTCACGATTTCGGTCGCGGAAGCCGGCGCCTTGCGAGAACGCGCGCGAGATAGGGCAGGGCGCCGGCGTCGTCGGGCGTCACCGACGGACAGCGCGATCAGCGCGCGCGCGATCTCGAGCGCGGAGGCGGGGCGGCGGGCCATGAACGCTCCAGCTGCGGAACGAGCGTTCGGCACGCAGGCCGCTCAGCGCGGCCGCATCTCGCGCACCAGCGCCGCCCAATCGAGCGCGACGTCGTAGATCGGCGGCTCGGTGTTGGAAAGCAGCGTCCACAAGCCCGGCGACCTGGCTGCGTTTCAGCGCTTTCACCAGCACGCGCCCGTCCGACAGGCCGCACACGCACATGCGGCCGATCAGCGAATCGTCCGGCGGATTCGTGCACGTCGTCGTAGAACACCAGCCAGTTGTCGAACAGCGCGCCGAGCGAATGGCCGCGGATCTGCACCGCGACGGTGCTCGGGCTCGCCGTGTCGGGCGCCTCGACGTCGTCGAACGGGCCCTGCCCGTCGGCGTAGAAATGCGCGATCGCGCCGGCGCCGACATAGCCGACCAGCGGCACCCGGCCGATCGGATGGGCGGGGCGGCCGCCGCCGACCAGGCGCGGCGGCTCGACGCCGAGATATTCGGCGACGATGGCGATCTCCTCGGCGCGCAGGCGGCGCGATGCCGTTCAGGAGGTCGGTGACGGCCGAAGGCGAGCGCCCGAGCGCTTTGGCCAAGCCGCTGCGCGTCTTGCTTGGTGTCCTTGAGGCCTTGGCGGATCCAATCGACGGTCATGCCTCTATCTATTCTGCTTTTCAGAACGTTTGCAATGATGAAATTCAGAAAAAATCTTGACAAATCGTTTTTGTTTTTGGAATATGAGAACATAAAGAGAACAAATATTGTCCCAGCGAAGCCCACGATTTCGGCGCGAACGATCGCAGAGAACAAGGAGATGTAGCGATGCCCAGACCCCGCAGAAAGCCGCCGCGAAGCGGCACGACACCCAGCGCGAGCGGGCGATCCGGGCGCGCTGTCGCGCACCTGAAGGATCTGCAGGCGCGCGCACGACCGGCCCGCCGCCGACGTCGCCGCTGCCGAGCCGTCGCCGTCCCCAGGCGAATCGTCCCGGCGAACCCGTTGCTTCCTATTGCTCATCCCCGGCTCAACTCTGCGCGGAGATCGCCTAATGACCGCAACGCCACGAACTCAGAAAGCCCTCAAGACGCGCCGGGCCGCCGCGCGTCGCCAGGACAGGAAGAAGCGCCTCGACGCGACGCCCGAGCGGCTCGCGCGCGCCCGAGAGGCCGGCCAGACAGAGCGAACGCGGCAGCGACCGGCTGCGCCGCATCCTCGACCCGTTCGACGTCATGCGCTCGACCCGCGCGCTGGCGCCGCACGATCCCAAGCTCAACGACATGCGCTGGCTGATCGGCGAGGCGCTGCGCCGCGTGCATCAGCGCGCGCGGTCTCGACGCGCTGCGCGCCGTCCAGCCGGAGACAATCGGCTCACGGCGGCTTCGGCCCCCGCACCGGTCTGCCGGCCAGCGAGATCGCGCTGCATGCGCGCGACAAGATCCGCATCGCCGAACAGAAGGCCGGTCCCGCCGCCTGGCCGATCGTAACGCGCATCGTGATCGAGGGCGCGAGGCGTGCGCGACTGCCGCGGCTTCGTCTCCGAGATCGTCACGCCCTGGCGCGCCGACGCCGTCGTCACCGATCGCCTGCGCGTCGCGCTGGACGCGCTCGGCGAACTCATGGGGGTGACGGCGCCTAAGCGCTAGCGCCGGCCGCATTCGCGTTGATGCGAACCTGCTCGTGATGCTGTAGCCTGTCCAGACGCCTGGAGGCCAATCCCTGCGCCGCTGCCTGGAAATGGGCGGCGGCGGCCGGCGCGCACCGGCGACGAAGCGCGCGGCGTTCACGCGTCCTCGCCCTCGCCCAGCAAGTCGCGGGGACGAACGCGGTAACGTGTGGTGGCACGCCGCTCAGGGCTTTTCAGGGGAACGATCGTGGAAAAATAGAGACTTATCGGATAGTTCGTTGATTATCCGCCTCGGGCTGGTGTGCCGGGTTCCGGGTCGAACAGACGCCCGGTGCGCCCCTGCGAACCGGGCATGTCCTTTCAAGGTCTGGATCAGCCCTGCATCTTCGCCATCAACGCGTCGGAAATCTCGAAATTCGCGGTGACGTTCTGAACGTCGTCGTTCTCTTCGAGCGCGTTGATCAATCTGAGGATCTTTTCGCCCGCTTCGTCATCGACCGCAATCGTGTTCTGCGGGCGCCAGACCAACGAAGCCTTGCGCGGCTCGCCGAACTTGGCTTCCAGCGCCTTCTGCGCGTCACGCAGCGCCTCGACGGCGGTGACCACTTCGTGCTCGTCGGGCCCAGAGACGACGTCGTCGGCGCCCGCCTCGATGGCGGCTTCCAGCATCGCGTCGTCGCTCGCCACCTTGCGGTCGAACACGATCAGCCCCACCCGGTCGAACATGAACGAGACCGCGCCGGTTTCGGCCAGCGACCCGCCCGCCTTGGTGAAATAGGAGCGCACCTCGCCCGCGGTGCGGTTGCGGTTGTCGGTCAGCGCCTCGACGATGACCGCGACGCCGCCCGGCGCATAGCCCTCGTAGCGCACTTCGTCGTAATTCTCGCTGTCGGCGCCCGCCGCCTTCTTGATTGCGCGCTCGATATTGTCCTTGGGCATATTCTCGGCGCGAGCGGCGAGCACAGCGGCGCGCAGGCGCGCGTTCATGGCGGGGTCGGGCAGGCCCATCTTCGCCGCTACGGTGATTTCGCGCGCCAATTTTGAGAAGAGCTTGGAGCGGATCGCGTCCTGCTTGCCCTTCTTGTGCATGATGTTCTTGAACTGACTATGACCGGCCATGCTTCGCCCCAGACGCGCGCGGGAAACCGCCGCGCTTTCCAAAATTGGGCGGTTCTATACGCTCCGACCGCCCATTAGGGAAGGCGGTTCGCGAAGCGCAAAGGGAGCGGCGGCTATTGCCCCCGCGGCTTGCCATCGACTTCGCCGGCGAGGATAAAGGCGGCCGCGGGAGGGCGACCCGATGCAGTCGAGGGTGACGGTTCATTATCGGGTGCGCGCCGAGCGCGCCGCGATCGAAGAGCGCGCCCGGGCGCTCGCGGTCGAGCAGAGTGTGGAAATGCCGGTCTCGGCCATCCGGGACAAGTCGATTCTCGACGAGATCGTCGGGCAGGTCCTGGCCGTCAAGGAGCGTGAGGAGGCCCTGTTCGACGTCAAGATCGCGCTCGCCTCGGCGACCGTCGGCGATGACGCCGGGCAATTGCTCAATATGCTGTTCGGCAATTCCTCGCTGCAGGAAGACGTCGTCCTCGTCGACTTCGAACTGCCCGCGGACCTTATTGCGGAGTTCGACGGCCCCGGTCAGGGTCTTGAGGGGCTGCGCCGCCTTGCCGAGGCGCCGACGCGCGCGCTCACCTGCTCGGCGCTGAAGCCGCAGGGGCTCTCCGGCGAATCGCTCGCCGAACTCGCGCTGGAATTTGCGCGCGGCGGCGTTGATTTCATCAAGGACGACCACGGGCTCGCCGATCAGGCCTACAGCCCCTTCGCGGAGCGGGCGCGCGCCTGCGCGCGCCTCGTTCGTCGCGCCTCGGAACAAACCGGCCGCCCCTGCCATTACGTCCCCAGCCTCAACGGCCACTACGGCTCGATGCAGCGTCAGATCGAGATCGCGCGCGCCGAGGGGATCCGGGCGGTGATGGTCGCGCCGTTCATCGCCGGTCTCTCGACGCTGCAGGCGCTCCGGCGCGCGCATCCCGACCTCGGGTTCTTCGCGCATCCCACTATGGCGGGCGCGGCCCGCGTCTCCCCGGTTGCGCTCGCTCGGCTCTTTCGTCTCTGCGGCGCTGACGCCGTCGTGTTTCCCAACCATGGCGGACGGTTCGGGTATTCGCGTGAGACTTGCGCCGCGCTGGCGGATGCGCTGCGCTCGCCATGGGGCGGCATGCCCGCGGCGGCGCCGACGCCGGCGGGCGGCATGACCCCCGCGCGCGTTCCCGAAATCCTGCAGTTCTACGGGCCTGACGTGATGCTGTTGATCGGCGGCGCGTTGCTGGCGGCGCCGCGGGAAAAGCTCGCGGCGGAAACCGCGGCCTTCGCGAACGCGGTCGCCGCGCACGAATTCGGAGCCGAATGATGAGCGAGACCGTTCGACAAACGCCCGCGCTGCGCAAGGCGCTCGAGGACATGCGCTGGCAGGGCGTCGAATTGCGCGCCTACAAGGACGAGCGCGACGCCCCATTCCGTGGGGTCACGCGCCAGACGCTCGCGTCGGAGCCGGGATTGGCAGGCGAACTGCGCTATTTCGAGGTCGAGGCGGGCGGATATTCCACGCTGGAGCGCCACGAGCACATGCACGCGGTGATGATTCTCAAGGGGTCAGGCCGCGCGTTGGTCGGCTCGGAGGTGTTCGCCGTCGCGCCGCTCGACCTCGTGACGATCGCGAGCTGGAGCTGGCATCAGTTTCGCGCCTCTGCGAATGAACCATTGGGCTTTCTCTGCCTTGTCAATTCCGAGCGCGACCGGCCGCAACTGCCGACGCCCGAGGATCTCGCGAGGCTTCGCGCCGATCCCGCGATCGCGCGCTTTCTCGAAGGCGCCGCATGAATCTCGCGCGTCGGCCCTGGCCTCGAATGGCGTCAGCCTTTGGACAGCCTCCTCCGAATTGGTCAATCCTCGGCAGATGCGAGAGACACTTCAATCGCCCAAACTCAGCGGGCGTCCGGTTATCGGGGATGTTGGATGCGTTACGTATTGGCCCTGTTCTTGCCGTGGCTCGTGTTCTTCACCATGGGCATGATCGGCTCCGGGATTATATGCCTGATCCTGCAACTGACGGTTATCGGCTGGCTGCCGGCGACGATCTGGGCGTTTTTCGCCATCAACAATTATTACGCCCAGCAGCGCAACGCGCAGTTGATGCGCGCAATCGAGAAGGCGGGCGCGGGCGGGGCGGGTTAGTTTTCGCGCGTCAGACCAGCTTCGCCCAGTGCAGGCTCTTGAGAAGGGACACGGCCGCCTGCGTCGCGAGCCCGAAGTCCTTGATCAAAACAGCCAGCGCCTTGGCGGTTTCAGGCACTTTGTCGGCAGGGCCGAGTATGCATTTGTCCGCCGAGGCGTCGGCGCGGCTCAATTCGGCCGCCTGCTCCTGCGCATAGTCGATCATGGCGCAATAATCGACGAGATGGTGATTGCAGAAGAGGTCGAGGCTGATGCCCGCCTGGGCGTTGGCAGGTTCGATTACGGTGGCTTTCGAGAGCGTGCTGTAGCCGATGCCGACCGGCACATGCGGCACGATGTCCAGCAAGTAGTTGAACAGTCGGTAATCGGCGACATGCTGGTCGAAGATGGCCGTCCAGGCCGCGTCGCCGGTGCGCGGGGAAGCGAACAGGCAGGCGCGGACGCGATTGGGCATGCGAAGCGCAAGCGCCGAGGCGAAGTAGGTCGCGAGCGCAGCGCCGAGGCTGTGGCCGGCGACAACGACGCCGCCGCCGCCGACCAGCGCGGCGACGCCCTCGGCCGCACTCTGATGAGTGGTTGCGCCGGTCGCTGGATCGGCCAGGCTCATCGTCTGATAAACGCCCCAGAATCCCTGCTCGACCTGCGCCTGGGGAAAGGCGGGATGCGGGATCGGCGCGAATTCCGCGTCTATCGCCCATTCGACAATGCCTTCGGTGCCGCGGATCGCGACGACATGTTGCGCGGGGTCCGACTGACTGCGGGCCAGAAAGCCATAGAAGACGCGCTTGCCCAGGTCGACCGCGAGCTTCCGGTTCGGCGCGCCGGCGACCGGTATCAGCGCATCCATCGCGGTCAGAATCCCGAGTATCGACCAACCGGACTTGGCGATCCTCGCATCCGGCGGAGGGTTCAGCGCGCCGTCCGAGTACATGTCCTCCGCGCATAGCGCGAGCCAACCGTAGGGAATCGCCTGTTGATCGGTGATGGCCATCGCGACGCCTCCCCATGTTTGAACACGGAGCATTATAACGAAGTTACAATGTTAAACAAGGTCTGAGGCCGCTCCTCACTCCGCAGCTTTTGCGGCGCTCGGATTGTTGGGATGAACGGTCCAGTTCGCGGCCGGGCGCGCATAGTCGAAGCCGGTGCGCGGATCGACGCCCTCTGTCTTGTGCACGAGGGTAATGCAATTCTCGACCGGGCAGACCAGGACGCAGAGGTTGCAGCCGACGCATTCGGCGTCGTTGACGACGAATTTGCGCTCGCCGTTGACGGTGGCGAAAATCGCCTGATGCGAAGTGTCTTCGCAGGCGATGTGGCAGCGGCCGCATTTGATGCACAGATCCTGGTCGATCTCCGCCTTCGTGACATAATTGAGGTTGAGATATTGCCAGTCCGTGACGGTCGGGATCGCGCGGCCGCGAAAATCCTCGATCGTCCGGTAGCCTTTCGAAGCCATGAAATTCTGCAGGCCTGAAATCATCTCCTGCACGACCTTGAAGCCGTAGGTCATCGCGGCGGTGCAGACCTGGACGTTGCCGGCGCCGAGCGCGATGAATTCGGCCGCA
The DNA here is from genome assembly GCA_963809055.1 of uncultured Pseudomonadota bacterium. GTDB lineage: Bacteria > Pseudomonadota > Alphaproteobacteria > Rhizobiales > Beijerinckiaceae > Roseiarcus. The sequence continues at coordinate 38,851 of CAWEID010000021.1, forward strand.
TCGCGCCACGTCGTGACGCCGCCGATCGCCGAAATCGGCAGGCCCTTGGTTTTGGGGTCGCGAGCGATCTCGGAGACCATCGACAGCGCGATCGGTTTGACCGCGGGTCCGCACATTCCCCCATGCGTGCCCATGCCGTCCACAGCATGGGCGATGGTCATGTGGTCAAGATCGAGGCCCATGATCGAGTTGATCGTGTTGATCAAAGAAACTGCATCGGCGCCGCCCGTCTTGGCGGCCTGGGCGGGGCGACGGATGTCGGTGATGTTGGGCGTCAATTTCACGATCACGGGCATTCGCGTGTGGGCTTTGCACCAGCGCGTGACCATCTCGATATATTCCGGCACCTGGCCGACCGCCGAGCCCATGCCGCGTTCGGACATGCCGTGCGGACAGCCGAAATTGAGCTCTACGCCGTCGCATTCGGTTTCCTCGACGCGCGCGAGGATCTTCTTCCACGAGTCTTCGTCGCAGGGGACCATCAGCGAAGTCACCAGCGCGCGGTCCGGCCACGCGCGCTTTACCTCCTTGATCTCCTGAAGGTTGATCTCGAGGTCGCGATCGGTGATCAACTCGATATTGTTGAACGCGATCAGGCGCCGATCCGGTCCGTGCATCGCGCCGTAGCGGGCGCCCGAGACGTTGACGATCGGCGGCCCCGCCTCGCCGAGCGTCTTCCATACGACGCCGCCCCATCCGGCGCGGAATGCCCGCTCGACGTTTGTCTTCCGGTCGGTCGGCGGCGCCGAGGCGAGCCAGAACGGGTTCGGCGACTTGATGCCGAGGAAATTGGCGCGAAGATCGACCATCTCGTCCTCCTTCAGCCCGCGAGCGCCGCAATGATCGAGCGCGCCGCCTGTTTGCCGTCCTCGACCGCGCTGACGGTGAGGTCCAGTCCGCCCGCCACGCAATCGCCGCCGGCCCAGACATTTTTCACACTGGTGCGGCGCTCGGCGTCGACGACAAGCTTGCCGTCCTTATGGCTCGGCGTCTCGGCGCCGAACAGGTTTGTGGCGGCGGTCTGGCCGATCGCGGTAAACACGACATCCGCCTCTATGCGGAACGCGTCGCCGACGCCGACCAGCTTGCCGTCGCGCATGCGGGTATGTTCGAACAGCACGCCAGAGACCGCTCCGCCGTGACCTTCCAGCGCGATCGGCCGCGCCCAAGGTCGGATCGTTACGCCGTTGGTCTGCGCGAGTTCGCGTTCGTACTGGCTCGCCTTCATGTGCTCCAAACCGCGCCGATATGCGATCGTCACGATCTCGGCGCCTAAGCGCTTCGACTGCACCGCGACGTCGACCGCCGTCATACCGCCGCCAACGACCACCACGCGCCGCCCAACCGGCAGTTTGGTCAGATCGCGGCTTTGGCGCAATTCGGCGATATAATCGACGGCGTCGACGACATTGGCGAGCGTGCTCTCGCCGTCGAGGCCAAGCTTGTTGGTCCCGGGCAAGCCGACGCCGAGGAAGACTGCGTCATAGTCCTTGCGCAGCGCGTCCAGCGAGATCTCGCGGCCGAGCGAGACGCCATGTCTGACTTCGATGCCGCCGATCGAGAGGATGAATTCGGCCTCCCTGGCGGCGAAGTCGTCCGGCGTCTTGTAGGCGGCGATGCCGTATTCGTTCAGCCCGGCCGACTTCGGGCGCCGCTCGAATATGATCGCGTCATGTCCCGCGACCGCGAGCGCATGCGCGCAGGCGAGCCCCGCAGGGCCCGCGCCGACGATCGCGACCCGCTTGCCTGTGCGCGAGGCGCGCGCAAACGGCTGCTTGCCGGTCGCCATCTGCGCGTCGACCGCGTGGCGCTGAAGCAGGCCGATGCGCACCGGCTTGCCTTCGGCGGCCTCGCGCACGCAGGCTTCCTCACAAAGCGTCTCGGTCGGGCAGACGCGCGCGCACATGCCGCCCATGATGTTGGATTGCAGAATCGTCTCGGCGGCGCCGAGGGGGTTGGCGGCGGCGATCTGGCGGATGAACAGGGGGATGTCGATCGAGGTCGGACAGGCTTGCTGGCAGGGTGCGTCGAAACAGAAATAGCATCGGTCCGCTTCGACGCGCGCTTCGTGCGATGTGAGCGGCGGATGGAGGTCGCCGAAATTGGCCTTCAAGCTGGCGCCGTCGAGGCGACCGGGAGCGACATCAGAAATTCCCGACGGCTCGGAGACGATTCCCATGGCGGCTTCCTTTCCCAGCGAGTTCGCGCCCGAAGCAAAATCCTGACCGTTTGGTCAAGATGCTGACGCGGGTTTGACTTGCTGTCAAGGCCGCGTTGCGCGGCGTCTCTCCGGCGATTAGGGTCTCGACGCGGTCTGCGCCGCGCCGCTGCCGATTCGTGCGGCGCGATGGCTCGCTGGCGTCGCGGCGGCGGACGATACCCGAAGGGCAGGCATGCGGCGCCCCATTATTCATATTGTCGGCGCAGGATTTTCGGGACTTTCGGCGGCCGTTCATCTCGCAGCGGCGGGCGACGCGGATGTCGTCGTGCATGAGCGCGGCGCCCGCGCGGGCGGCAAGCGGCGCTCGATATACGATGAAACATTAGGCATCGAGATCGACAGCGGAAATTATTTCGTTCTATCAAGTTGGCGCTCGACGCTGGCGGCTATCGACATGATCGGCGCGCGCGGGCAATGGCGCGAGCCCGAACCGCTGGCGATCGCATTTGCGGACATGGCGAGCGGCGAGCGCTGGACGCTGCGCCCGAATGCGGGACGGGCGCCCTGGTGGATCTTATCTCAGGGTCGCCGCGCGCCGCGCACAATCGCGAGCGACTATTACAAATTGGCCAAGCTGCTTCATCCTCCTCGCAGCGCCCTCGTCGCGGATTTCGCGCCGGCCGAGGGCGCGGCGAGCGAGCGCATCTGGCGCCCGTTCATTCTCGCGGCGCTCAACATCGATCCCGCGCGCGCCTCGGCGCGTCTGGCCGGCGCCATCCTGCGCGAGACTTTCGGCGCCGGCGCGCGCGGAGCGCGCATGATGTTTCCGAGCCAGGATTTCGCTCACGGCTTCACGGAGCCGGCCGTTCAACATTTGCGCAAGCGCGGCGTCGCGGTGCGTTTCGAGCGCGATCTGCGCTCGATCGATTTCGAGGGTGAACGCGTCGCCGCGCTCGAATTCGAGAACGATCGCGTCGACCTCGCGAGCCAGGATTCGGTGATCCTTTGCGTGCCGCCCGACGCGGCCGCCGCGTTGACGCCCGGCTTGCGCGCGCCGAACGAATTCTCAACCACCGTGACCGCGCATTTCGCGATTTCCCCGCCGTCGGAGACCCCGCGCGCGCTGGGCGCGATCAATGGCCCGTTTCACTGGTTGTTCCGCAGCTCCGATCGCATCAGCCTCGGGGTGCGCGACGCGGGCCCGCTCACCGACGCGCCGCGCGACAAGATCGCGCTCGCCATGTGGCCTGCCGCCGCCGCCCTGATCGGCCTCTCCGACGCGATGCCGGCCTGGCGCGTCATCCGTCAGAAGCGCGCGACCTTCGCCGCCACGCCGGCGCAAGACGCCTTGCGGCCGCCGTGCGAGACCCAATGGCGCAATCTTTTTCTCGCCGGCGCCTATGTCCAGAACGGGCTGCCGGAGACGATCGAGAGCGCGGTCCGTTCGGGCGAGGTTGCTGCGCGGCGGGTGCGAGGCGTGGAGGCTTAGGTTGGCCGATAGCCCGCTTCGATCGCACGCTTGAGCTTGCGCAGGTCGGCCCACGCCCAACGTTTCGCGTTGGGCTGGCGAAGCAGATAGGCGGGGTGAAACATCGGCAGCGCCGGGATCGCATGGCCGTCTTCAGACTTGTATTCGCGCCAGGTCCCCCTCGCCCGCGTAATGCCTTCCTTGCCGCCGAGCAGCGTTGTGGTCGCCGAACCGCCGAGGCAGACGAGGAGGCGCGGGTTCGCCAGCGCGATCTGGCGCATGATGAAGGGCAGGCAAACGGCGGTCTCTTGCGGCGTTGGGGTTCTGTTGCCGGGCGGGCGCCAGGGCACGCAATTGGCGATATAGACCTTGCTGCGGTCGAGACCGATCGCGGCGAGCATCCGGTCGAGCAACTGGCCGGCGCGGCCGACGAACGGTCGCCCGATTCGGTCCTCGTCGCCGCCAGGGGCCTCGCCCACGAACATGATCGGCGCATCGGGCGCGCCGTCCGCGAACACCAATTGCGTCGCCGTCGCCTTCAATCCGCAGCCGTTGAAGGTCTCCAATGCGGCGCGAAGCTCCGTCAAAGTCTTGGCGGAGGCGGCGATCTCCGCGGCCGAACGCGCGGCTTCGTCGGGCGGCGAGACTGCGGCCGGCGCGGAGGCCGCCGCTGGGAACGCCGTGCGCGCCGGAACGGCGGCGGGCGGGGAGGCGGCGGGGGCCCGGCGTTGCGGCTGGGCGGCCGATTCGGCGAAGCGGTCGTGCGGGGTCTCGTCGAGCGCAATGTCGACGCCGGCCTCGCGCCACCAGCGCAAGATCTCGACCGCGCGTTGCGCGGTGAGCGGGGCTTGGGCGTCGGAGGGCGGGGACATGCGAAGGAAAACCTGGGGCGGGATCGATCGCGAGGTTAGCACAAGCCGAGCCCCGCGACGAACCGGCGCTTGACGTTGCCCGCGCGGCCCGGGCAATTGGGGCCTGAGCTTTTGGCTTCCAGCGGGCGCGCGCCCCGCGCGACGTGCACAAGGGGAAAGCGAGACATGTCCGACGAGAGCGAACTTCCCGCCCGCGAGGCCATGGATTACGACGTCGTGATCGTCGGGGCTGGACCGGCCGGCCTTTCCGCCGCGATCCGGCTGAAGCAACTCGACGAAAACCTCGGCGTCGTCGTGGTCGAAAAAGGCTCTGCCGTAGGCGCGCATATTCTTTCGGGCGCGGTTATTGATCCGATTGGGCTCGACCGGCTGCTGCCGGACTGGCGCAAAGATCCCGAGAGCCCGCTGAAGACTCCCGTCGTCGAAGATCGTTTCGTCGTGCTCGGGCCCTCGGGCGGCATTCGTCTGCCCAATTGGCCGTTGCCGAAATTCATGAACAATCACGGTAATTTTATCGGCTCGCTCGGCGCGGTCACGCGCTGGCTCGGTTCGCAGGCCGAAGCTCTCGGGGTCGAGATCTATCCCGGATTCGCGGCGACCGAGCTGCTCTATGGCGACAGGGGCGAAGTCGCCGGCGTCGCCACGGGCGACATGGGGATAGGCCGCGACGGCAAGCCGAAGCCGAGCTTCACCCGCGGCATGGAATTGCGCGGCAAGTACGTGCTCATAGCCGAGGGCGCGCGCGGCTCGCTGGCCAAGCAGCTGATCGCGAAATACGGCCTCAGCGAAGGCCGCGAGCCGCAGAAATTCGGCATCGGGCTGAAGGAGATCTGGCAGGTCGACGCCTCGAAATTCTCCTCCGGCAAGGTGCAGCACAGTTTCGGCTGGCCGCTCGGGCGCGGAACCAGCGGCGGCTCGTTCCTCTACCACTACGACGATCGGCTGGTCGCCGTGGGCTTCGTGGTGCATCTCAACTACCAGAACCCGACCTTGTCGCCCTTCGACGAGTTCCAGCGGTTCAAGACCCACCCCCTGATCCGCGAGACGTTCGAGGGCGGGAAGCGGCTCGCCTACGGCGCGCGCGCGATCTCCTCGGGCGGCTGGCAATCCGTGCCGAAGCTCACCTTCCCCGGCGGCGCGCTGATCGGCTGTGCGGCCGGCTTGGTGAACGTCGCGCGCATCAAGGGCTCGCACAACGCCGTGCTGACCGGAATTCAGGCAGCCGAGGCGGCCCATGCGGCGCTGGCGGCGGGGCGCGCGCATGACGAATTGAGCGCCTACGAGGCGGGCTGGCGCGATTCCGAGGTCGGCCGCGACCTCAAAAAGGTCCGCAACGTCAAGCCGCTTATGGGCCAATCTGGGCCTCGCCCTGGGCGTGCCGCTGGGCGGGCTCGACATGTGGACCAACGAATTGATCGGGGTCTCGTTCTTCGGGACGCTGAAGCACGGCAAACCAGACAGCGGCACGCTGAAGCGGCTGAGCGCGGTAACGCCGATCGTCTATCCCAAGCCGGACGGCAAGGTGAGTTTCGACAAGGCGTCTTCGGTGTTCCTGTCCAACACCAATCACGAGGAGGATCAGCCGATCCACCTGCAGTCTGGCCGACCCCGACGGTCCCGATCCGCGACAATCTCCCGCGCTACGGAGAACCGGCGCGGCTATATTGCCCGGCGGGGGTCTACGAGGTCGTCTATGCCGACGAAGCCAAGCGCACGGACCCGCAATTCGTGATCAACGCTCAGAACTGCGTTCATTGCAAAACCTGCGACATCAAGGACCCCGCGCAGCAACATCACCTGGGTCCCGCCGGAGGGCGGCGGCGGGCCGAACTACCCGGACATGTGAAGGCTTCGCGCGCGGCCCGAACGCGCCATTTCCATAGGCGCGAAAGCGAGGCTATGAGGGGCGGACGCGCCGTTCGGCGCCCTCGACGTTCGCCGGCGCGACGAAAAAGGAAACCCTAGCCCGTGCCCATTTCGACTTTCGCTCCGCGCCGTAGACGCGCTCGCTTCGGCGCGATCTTCGCCGCTGCGGCTATCTCGCCCTCGCCGCCGCGTCGCCGGCGCGCGCGGCGACGGATTCCGGCCGCGTCGAATCGGGCAGTCGCAGGCCGGCAATTACCTCTCCGCGCTGGTCGCCGAGCGCCGATCGCGACACCGACGCCGCGGCGCTGTATTTCCGCGAGGCCCTGCGCGCCGATCCGCGCAATGTCGACCTGATCGAGCGCGCTTTCGCCTCCGCGCTGGCGGACGGCGACGCGCAGAAGGCTTTCGCTCTGGCCGACCGGCTGATCGCGCCGCGATCCCGGCAACGCCTGGCGCGCCTCGCGCTCGCCACGCGCGCCATCGCCGAGGGCCAGTATCGTCGCCGCGCGCGCGCAACTCGGCCGGCGGGCGACGCCGGGCAAGGCGCGCGACGTGACGACGACGCTGCTGACGGCCTGGAGCCTATGCCGGCGCGGGCGATCTGCAAGCCGCGCCCTCGATACGCTCGACCACATCGAGCGATCCCAGCGTCCAGGTGTTCCGCGATTATCACGCCGGCCTGATCGCCGACGCGCTCGGCAATCCGATCGAGGCGCAGCGCCGGCTGAAGCTCGCCTACGAGCGCGACAAGAACACGCTGCGGCTCGCCGACGCCTACGCCCGCTTCCTCGCGCGCCACAACGACATCGACGGCGCGAAGAAAGTCTATGCGGATTTCTCGCGACTGATCCCGAATCATCCCGTGATCCTGGCGGCGCTGGCCGATCTGGCGGCGGGCAAGCCGCTGGCGCCGGTGGTGCGCAACGCGCGCGACGGCGCGGCAGAGACGCTCTATGGGCTCGGCGGCGCCGGAACGACGCGCCAGGGCGACGAACTGGCCGCCGCTGATCTATCTGCGGCTCGCGCTGATCCTGCGGCCGGATCACGACCTCGCCGCGGTCACCCTCGCCAATCTGCTGTCGGACATGAAGCAGCCGGAAGCGGCGATCCGCGCCTATGAAAACGTGCCGAAGACTTCGCCGATGCGCGAGAGCGCCGAAATCCAGGCGGCGATGGAATACGACGCGCTCGGCCACAGCGACGAGGCGATGGAGCGGATGAACGCGATCGTCGCCGCCCATCCCAAGGACCCCGACGCCTGGAGCGCGCTCGGCAGCCTGCAGCGCTCGGCCAAGAAGTTCGAGGAGGCCGCCCGCGTCCTACGACAAGGCGATCGAACTGGTGGGAACGCCCGACCGCGGCAACTGGACGCTGTTTTATTTCCGCGGCATCTGCTTCGAGCGCTCGAAGCAATGGCCGAAGGCCGAGGCCGACTTCAAGAAGGCGCTGGAGCTTTTCCCGACCAGCCGCTGGTGCTCAACTATCTCGGCTATTCCTGGGTCGACCAGGGCGTCAATCTCGACGAGGCGTTCAAGATGCTGCGCCGCGCGGTCGATCTGAAGCCGACCGACGGCTACATCGTCGACAGCCTGGGCTGGGCGCATTACAAGCTCGGCCATTACGACGAGGCGACCCAGGAGTTGGAGCACGCGATCGAGCTGAAGCCCGCCGATCCCGTCGTCAACGACCATCTCGGCGACGCCTACTGGCGGGTCGGGCGCAAGATCGAGGCGCATTTCCAGTGGAACCATGCGCGCGACATGCAGCCCGAGCCCGAGGACCTGCCGAACATCCTCGAGAAGATCAAGTCCGGCCTGCCTGACGCAGCGGCCAAGGACGCGCCCGCCGCGACGCCGGCGGACCGCCCAAGACCGGCGGCTGAGCTTGGGGCGAGAGCCGTCGCGCGCCAGGTCTGGCGCGCGCCCGCCAAGGTCAACCTGACGCTGCATGTGCTCGCGCGGCGCGAGGACGGCTATCACGAAATCGAAAGCCTGGTCGCCTTCGCCGGCGTCGGCGATGTGCTCGAATTCGTTGCCGGCGGCGCCGCTGTCGCTGACCGTGGACGGCCCGACCGCGCGCGAAGCCGGGCTCTCCGACGACAATCTCGTGCTGCGCGCCGCGCGCGCGCTCGCTGAGCGCGCGCCGGGGCTGACGCTCGGCCGCTTCCGACTGTTGAAGCGGCTCCCGTCGCGGCGGGCCTCGGCGGCGGGTCTTCCGACGCGGCGGCGGCGTTGCGCGCGCTCGCCGTCTTCAACGGGTTGGCCGCGGACGACGAAAGATTGTTTGCGGCGGCTCGCGGCGACCGGCGCCGACGTCCGGTCTGCCTCGACCCGCGCGCGCGCATCATGGCGGGGATTGGAGAGCGTCTCGGCCCCGCGCTGCGCCTCGAGCCGTTGCCGGCGGTGCTGGTCAATCCCGGAGTCGCGGTTCCCACGCCGCGCGTCTTCGCCGCCCTCGGCCTCGCGCGCGGCGCGACCGCGGGCTTCGGCCCCGCGGCGGCGGTTGCGGCGGGGCGCGACGCGTCGTCGGCGCTGCGCGCGGGAAGGAACGATCTGCAGCCGAGCGCCGAAAGCCTCGCTCCCGAAATCACGGAAGCGCTGGCGCAACTCTCGGCCAGCGGCGCGGATCTCGCACGCATGTCCGGCTCGGGCGCGACCTGTTTCGCCCTCTATCCCGACCGCCACGCCGCCGCGCGCGCCGCGCGGGCTCTGAAAGCGGCCCGGCCGGGCTGGTGGGTCAGGGCGACCTATTTGCGGTGAGGGCGGGGGGTAGTTCTCGCGGCGACGGCCGTCCCTTCGGCCGACCTGGCGGGCATCTTGCGCGTACGTCGAGTTTCAGGAGCTTTCGCTGAAACCCGTCGTGCGCGACTGCGCGCCGTAAACGCGAAAATTGCTCTTGTCGGTTCCACAATCCGGGCATTTCCAGGCCGCCGGGAGATCCGCAAAAGCGGCGCCGGGCGGGATCGATTGCGCGGACAGCCCGCGCGATTCCTCATAGATGAAATAGCAGCCGCGGCAGATGAAGCGCTGTTGCGATGGGGGCTCTGGCGCGCGCTCGCGCGCGGCGACCGCGATGACGGGCGCGATATCGGGCGCCTGGACTCTGTCGCCGACGCGGATCACGCCCGCTTCGAGTGCGCGCAGATAGACGCCGACATCCTTGTGCCCGAAGGCTTTGCGCAGCGAGCCTGGAATATCGAGATCGCGCCTTCCGGTCACAGGATCGACATTCGTGGCGCCGCAGCGCCCGTTGCGGCGATCGACGCGAAACGTGAGGTCGCCGATTTTCAGATCGGCGCCGATCCAGTCGAATTCCTGCCAGGGCTTGAGACCGTCGACATACAAATTGGCGCGGAAGCGCAGCGGATGGATCTCGTAGCCCCATTGCGCTTCCAGGCTTCGAACCGTCGCCAGGTTGATCAACGAAATCAGGTTTTCCGGCTTGTCCATGAAATGCCCGTCGCGCGCACGCACCAGTCGCGGCGCCTCGCGCAGGCCGGGCACATGGCCTTGAAAGAACGTCTCGACGCTCGCCCGGCCTTCGCGCGAGTCCAGCTTGGCCTCGAGCAGCGGCTTGTCCTCGCGCGCGATTGTCAGCCGCAGCGTTTTCGGATCGACATGGGTGGCCACTTCCGACAGGCCATCGTCCAGCATCGACATCAGGAAGAGGCTCTTCTTCGCCCATTTCGGCGCGTCGGGATCCATCGGCGCTCCCGGGCGCGCCAGCGCGAAAACGCGATCGAATGGAACGGGGCCGCCGGCCTGAAGCTCGACCTCGGTCAACGCCTCAGGGCTCAGGCCCTTGATTGGATAGCGGTAGATCGACCTCACGTCGGACATGTTCGCTCGCTGCGCTCGCATTGCCCCGGAAGCGGACTTTGACCGACGGCGAGGCTACGGCGCCAAAGCGCCGGACTGCGCCGTCACCCGCATCCTTTCCGCCGATACAGGCAAGAAGGGCGCCGCGACGCCGCGTCGTCAATGTCCAGGTTCGTCGCGTTGGCGAACTCGGCCCGAACTTTGGCCGGGCCCGGGCAATGAAGCCGCCGCCCTGTCCGCCGTCGCTTCGTCAAGGCTTGCGACAACGGCGGCGCCGGTTGCATGACGTCCAGGCCATGGTCGACGCCCGGAAGCCGCATTCGCAATGAATATCCGCTATTTCAGATCCCTATCCCAGTTTCAGCGCCCGCACCGCGTTCTGCTTCAGGATCAGGTCATGCACCTCGGGCCTGAAGCCCGCCTCCTTGAAATCCTCGATCCAGCGGTCGGGATGGATCAGCGGAAAGTCGGAGCCGAACAGCATCTTGGTCTTGAGCTGGGTGTTGGCGTACTGCACCAATTGCGGCGGAAAATATTTCGGGCTCCAGCCGGAGAGGTCGATATAGACGTTCGGCTTGTGCAGACACACCGACAGCGCCTCGTCCTGCCAGGGCCAGGAGGGATGGGCGATGATGATCGTCATGTCGGGGAAATCGGCGGCGACGTCGTCGAGATGGATCGGGTTGGAATATTTGAGCCGAAGCCCGCCGCCGCCGGGCATGCCGGTGCCCATGCCGGAATGGCCGCTGTGGAAGATCGCCGGCAGCTTGTGCTCGGCGATCACCTCATAGAGCTTGTAGGCCATGCGGTCGTTGGGGAAAAAGCCCTGCAGCGTCGGATGGAACTTGAAGCCTTTCACGGCGCCTGACTTGATCAGGTCGCGCGCCTCGCGCACGCCCATCATGCCCTTGTGCGGGTCGATCAGGCGAAGGCGATCATGATGTCGCTGTTGGCGGCGGCGGCCTCGGCGACTTCTTCGTTGGGGATGCGCGCGTCGCCGATCAGGAACTCGCTGTCGACGCGTGAACATCACCAGGCCGATCTTGCGCTCGCGGTAATAGGCGATCGTCTCCGCGATGGTCGGGCGGCGGCCCGATTTGAAATATTTGTTGGCCGCCTGCTCGTAGGGCTGCCAGAAGGCGTCGGCCGGCTGGCGGCACGAAACTTCGGCATGGGTGTGCGTGTCGATGGCGATGAGTTCGTTGATGTTCATGACGGCATCTCCTAGTCGGCGGCTCTCGGTCATCCGCACGATCACCCGCGCCGACCGAGTTTCGGCATAGAGTTCGGCCACCATCGCCGCGCGCAACGCGAGCGCGGCGCGCTGGTTGATCGAGCCCTTGTCGGTGAGTTCCCCGCTGTCGAGCGAGGGCGGGTCGGAGAGAAGCAGGATGCGCTTGAAATCGTTCCGAACTGCCGCCGGCCGCCGCGTTGAACGTCGCGAGCCGCTCGCGCGAACCGCGCGCGCACGCTTCTGGCTGGCGACGATCTCGGCAAGGCTGGCGTCGGCGGGCAGGCCCGGATCGAGCGCGCGGCATTCGTCGTAATTGGGCACGACCAGCGCGGTCGCGTCGTCGCGATCCTGGCCCGGCGACGATGAGGTCGGTGACATAGGGCGCGAAATGCGCGATGAACCTGAGACGCAGCGGGCCGACGCTGACCCAGGTGCCGGTCGCGAGCTTGAAGTCCTCGGCCACGCGGCCGTCGAACACGAAGGCCCTCCTCAGGATCGCTTGGGTTCAAGAACTTCAGCGCGTCGCCGAACTTGTAATAGCCCTCTTCGTCGAAGGCTTTGCGTCAGCTCGGGCTGCCGCCAATAGCCCGGCGTGACGCTCGGGCTCTTGACCCGCGCCTCCAGCTTGCCGCGCATTGGGGATCAGCTTGATCTCGACGCCGGCATTGGGAATGCCGATCACGCCGGGATCGCAGGCATTTTGCGGTGACGCTCAGCGCCGACGGTCCGGTCTCCGTCGAGCCGAACGAGGTCAGCATCGGGATGGCGATGGCCGATCGTCTCGAGCGCTCAGGCGCTCGAGTTCGGCTCGCACATAGGGCGAGCAGCGCGGCGCCGGCGTAGACAGAAGGACTGCAGCCGCGCGAACAGCTTGCGCCGCACGGCTTCGTCGCTTCTGCAGATAGGGCAGAAGCATCTCGAAGCCTTTCGGCACGTTGTAATAGATGGTCGGCGAAATCTCGCGTGAGATTGCTCACCGTCGCCTCGATCGCGCTGCGGCAGCGGGCGTCCCTCGTCGATATAGAGGGTGCCGCCGCTCGCAAGCACGAGATTGAAGTTGTTGTTGCCGCCGAACGTGTGGCTCCAGGGCAGCCAATCGAGCAGAACGGGCGGTTCGGCCGAAGGCTCGGATGGAACGCCTTCAGCATCGCCTGGTTGGAAGTCATCATGCCCTGAGTGTTGACGACCCCTTTTGGCGTGCCGGTCGAGCCCGACGTGAACAGGAATTTGCCGATCGTGTTCGGCGTGACGCGCGCATGCGCGGCGTCGACCGCGCCGCCGGCGTTTGTCGCATAGATCGCCTCGAGCGTCGTCGAGCGCGCGCGGCGCGGCGGATTGCGCGCCGGCGACGACTTCGGTTTCCGGCGGCAGCACGGTTTCGATCGCGCGCGCGAACGGCGCGGCGTCGTCGACGAAAACGAGCCCGGGCGTCAGGACATTCACGATCGCCGTCAGTTTGGCGAAGTCCTTCGCGATGAGCGAATAGGGCGGTGAGACCGGCGCGTAGGGCACGCCCGCGATCATCGCGCCCAAGGCCGACCAGCGCGTGGTCGATCGAATTGCCGGAAAGGATCGCAACCGGGCGTTCGGCGTCAGCCCGCGATCGATCAAAGCCTGCGCGACGTTGCGCGCGCGCGCCCGCGCCTCGGCGTAGCTGACCTTGCGCCAGGCGCCGAAGCCGGGCGCGCGCTGAGCAAGAAACATCCGTTCCGGCGCCTCACGCGCCCAATGCTCGAACCAATCGGTCATCGAGCGCGGATAGGGCGGCAAGGCGGCGACCGTGCGCACGATCATCGAGCCGTCGGGCCGTTTTTCGACGCTGACCTCGGAAGGCCCGAAACTCAGCGGAATTCTTTTCGTCATGCTCTCCTCCCCGGAGCTCGCGGGTACGCGATCTTGTCTCAGCTCTGGCGTAGCACTTTGGCGGCGCGTTTTTCGAGAAAATCCTTCAGCCGCTGTTTCGCCTCGCCGCCGGTCTCGGCGATCGCCGCCATCAGCGATTCGGTGAGCAGATCCGCTCGCCGGGTCGCTTTCGAATATGCGCGGCAGCGCGTGCAGGACAGCGAAATTGGTGGTCGCGTATTGGCGGCCGCCTTGCCGGCGAGCTCCATCGCCTTGGCGACACCCTGTCCCTCATCGACCAGATATTGAGACGCGCCCGCGAGATAGCCCTCCTCGGCGTTGAGCGTGCGCCCGGTGAGCATCATATCCTGCACGCGCGCGACGCCGATCAGGCGAGAGATGCGCACGGAGCCGCCGCCGCCAAGGAAAATGCCGCGCTGACCCTCGGGCAGGCCATAATAGGCCGAGCGCTCGGCGACGCGGATGTGGGTCGAGGCGGCGAGTTCGAGCCCGCCGCCGACGACCGCGCCATGCAGCACGGTAACGACCGGAACCGGCCCGAACTGGATCGCCTCGAATGCGCGATGCCACATGCGTGAATGCTTGACGCCGAGATAGGGGTCATGCGCTTCCGCAACTTCGGAAAGGTCGAGCCCGGCGGAGAAATGCGCGCCTTCGCCGGAGAGCACGACGGCGCGGACGTCCTCGGGCAGGCGGGTGAAGAACGTCTCGAGGCCGAGCACGGTCACGTCGTCGAGCGCATTGCGCTTCTGGGATCTGGCGAGCCTGAGCCGGGCGACGGCGCCGTGCTTCGACGCTTTCAAAGTCGGCGGCAACTCGATCGCGATCGGTTCCTCCTGGGGCGCGGCGCTCATGACGTCTCCTTCCCTGCTTAGCCGGCCGCAATCGCGTCGGCCGGCTATCGCTCATGATTGTTATATTACATATCTATTGTAAATCGTCAATATTATAGACTATCCTTATCGCCGCCGCGTCGTCGGGACGGCGGCGAGGCGGCGAATGCGCGAAAGCGACAGGGCCATGAAAGCGCAACCTAAGCGAAAGTCATTGCAGACGCCCGAGCCGCCGCCCGAGGGGGCGCAGATTGATTTCGGCCCGCTTGCCCGACGGCTCGGCTATGCTTTGCGGCGTGCGCAGATCGCGGTCTTCAGGGATTTTTTCTCAGCTTTCGCCGAATTCGACATCCGGCCGGCGCAATATTCAATCCTGACCATCATCGAGGCCAATCCGGGCCTGAAGCAGACGCAGGTCTGCGACGCGCTGGGAATCAAGCGCACCAATTTTGTCGCTATGGTCGACGAACTCGAGGCCCGCGGGTTGGTGCGGCGCGACGACGCGCCGGGCGACCGGCGCTCGCATGCGCTTGTGCTCGCCCCTGCGGGCAGGGCTTTGATGCCGAAGCTGCATCGCACGTCGGAGCGCCACGAGCAGCGACTCGTCGATGCGCTGGGCGCCTTTCGGCACAAGGACATGCTGAGAGCGCTGAATGCGCTCGCCGCAGAGTTAGGCGGGACCGAATAGGACGCGCCGGCTGGGGCTTATTGCCGGCGCGCCCTATGCCAGACGCGGCCTGATCAGGGCCGCGCCTTATTTCGTGCAGACCCGGCCGCCCTTGCCGAAGCTCAGGCAGTCGTCCGCGGCGCTCGAAATCTGCGCCACGCCGGAGGCGCATTGGGTCCCGGCGCGCCCGAGGTTTTCACAGGCCGCATTGTCGAAGGCTTGCCGCTGCGCGGGCAGTGCGAGCCAGGCCATCGCCAGCGCGCCGACGACGGCGAACCAGAGCGTCGCCGCAATCGCAAGCGAGACCCGGGAAATTGTCGGCTTGCCGCTGTGGAGCCGCAGCGGCCCGCCCCATGTGAAGGCAAACATGACGACTCCTTCGAAGTCTGAGGACTTTCGGTCGTGCTTGTACTCCTGCGAGCCGAAAGGACTCGATATGGATTCGAGGGCGCCGGCATAAGCGAGGCGTAAAGAACCTCGGGGCGGAGCGGAGCGAGGCCTTGGCGACGCTCTCCCAGGTCGCGTGGACGACGTCAGGCCGCGCTTCCATCTCGGTAACCACCGCACCGAGTTCGCTCGGCGCGATCGAGGCGCTGACCCGCGTCGCGACGAGGTCGATCATCTCGTCCGCGCGATCCTCGGTTTCGACCTCGCTGACGGGATAATTGGCTTCGCCCAGCGCCTCGCGAGCTCGGCGGCAGACTATCTGAATCGGCGGTTCGGCGCACGCCGTAGGGTGCGTCCGATGCGCTTTCGTCGATCGGCCGGAGCTGCGTGGCGCCGGCGATGACGAAGCCGGTCAGCAGCGCAGCCTCGGCAATCGGGTCCGCGCCCGCCGCCGCGCCCTCCGCGGCCGAGCGCCAACGCGTCGCTGCGGCGCTGAGGCCGCAGACGTTGACGCCTTCCTTCATTATCGCGCCCGCGCCGAGAAGGCCGATGCCGCAGACGACATAGGCCATGACCTGTGTCGGGCCATGACCTGTGGTGACTCGGGCCATGACCTGTGTCGGGCCGGGACCGCCGACGCGCGAGCCGAAATCGGCGAAGGCCGCCGCGCCGATCACCGTGCCGAGGGCGAAAGCGGCGAATAGGCTGACGAGCGCGTCGTGAAACCCCAGAGGAGAACCGGTTCGATGAAGCTCGTATCGGCTCCCGCGGCGTAGCGTCGCGCCGTCGAGGGCGGGTTCATGACAGCTTGATGTCCTCGCCCGGCTTGTTTTGCCGGGCGAGGTTTGTCCCCGGGTTCCGCGTCTCAGCCCCGGCCGATTGCGAGCATGACGATCCGGACCAGCACCAGTCCGCCGGCCAGCGCGAGGTAGAGCCGCAGGATGCCCATCCAGGTCTTGGCCGCCAGCGACAGTCTTGCCGGCGCCAACTGGTCGAGCGGGGGCATCCGCCACGTATCGCGGTCGGCGGTCTGCGGCGCGGCGCGCGCAGCGTCATCGGCCGGCGCCTTGCCGTTCTGGCTGAGCGCCATGATGACGAGCGAGATCACGACCGCGCCGACGCCCCCGCCAAGCAGGATCCCGAAGATCATCTGGGCATTGACCGCATCCGGGAACAGCACGGAGGCGGTCAGGATCACCGACAGCGCCACCAGCGAAGCGATGACCGCGCCGGTGAAATAGTTCAGCCTGCGGTTGTTCGCCCAGGGGCCGAGCACCGGCTTGTCGTTGCACAGCAACAGCAGGAAAACGGTCGCGCTCGGCAGCAGCACGCCGGCGAGCGTCTGAACGGCGACGGTCAGCAGTCCCAGCGGCGCTCCCGGCGTCAGCACGATCGCCGCGGCGATCGCGATCAGCAGGAAATAGACGGCGTAGAAGCCCTTCGCGTCCGTGACCTTGCGATGCAGCGAATGGCGCGCCGAGAAGACGTCGCCGATCGCATAGGCGGTCGAGAGCGAGACCGCCGAGGCCCCGATGAGGGCCGCGTCGATCAGCGCAATCGCGAACATCACGCCCGCCGCCCTGCCGGCGTATTTCTCGAGGCCGACGGCGATGCCGCCGGCGTCGGTGAAATTGCCGAATTCGGGCTGGCCCGCGAAGGCCGCCGCGGTGAAAGCGATGATCGCGACGGCGCCCACGATGACCAGTGCGATGCCGAGCCAGAGATCGAGGCGCTCGTAGCGGATGAAGCGCGGCGTAATGCGCTTGTCGATGACATAGCTCTGCTGGAAGAAAAGCTGCCAGGGCGCGACCGTCGTGCCGACGAGGCCGATGATCACCAGCATCAGGTCGCTCATCTTGTCCGTCGCCGGGATCTGGGGCACGACGAAATCATGCGCGACCTGCGCGAACGGGGGATGGACCAGAAAGTAGATCGGCAGCAGCAGCAGGCTGGCGAACACCAGCGTCATCGCAAAGCGCTCGAAGCGGCGGAAATCGCCAGTGCTGGCCGCCATCATCACGAGGGCGGCTGAGATCACGACTCCTGCAATCTTGTTGAGCCCGAGGTAATCGAGCGCCAGGCTGATGCCGATGAACTCGGTGACGATCGTCAGCGCATTGAGCAGGAAGAGGTCGAGGACGCTGAACGCGCCCCAGAACTTGCCGAAGCGCTCGAAGATCAGCCGCGCGTGGCCGACGCCGGTGACGGCGCCCAGTCGCAGCACCATCTCCTGGTTGACGTAGAGCACGGGGATCAGCAGCGCGAGCGTCCAGAGCAGCGTGGTGCCGTAGGTCTGGCCCGCCTGTCCGTAGGTTGCAAAGGCGCCGGCGTCATTGTCCCCGGCCATCACGATCAGGCCGGGGCCGATGATCGCGAACAACGTCGTGAGCCGGTGTTTCCAAGTTTCGCGCGGGGCGACGTCGCCGTGCAGGATGGTGCCGAAGGCGCCCTTGATATGGCCGACATGGGCCTCGTCGAGCACCGCGCTTGCGGCGTTGGGATCGATTGTTACATTCACCGTCATGGTCTCGCTCCTAGGCCGCGCACGGCCGGAGAAGACCCACGACGATCAGTCGGCGCAGGTCCGCGAAGGCGCGGAGGCGGCAATCAGCTGGTTGGACTTCAAAACACGAGAACCCACGAGGAACGAAAGAGTCCGTCCGGTGGGTCGACTAGGGCCGTCGTTCAAAACAATCTCCTGTGTCATCGCCGCTATCGCGGGGGAGGCTCAAGGGGGCCTCGCGCCGCGGGTCGACGTCGCCGCGCTTTACGCATTGCGGCCGGCTCGGGGGACGCGAGGTCCCCGGCCGCTACAACGCGCGAACTCGAGATGTCATTATCGCCGACCGGCCCAGACCAGTCGGCAATTCCTCCGTGCTCGCGTAAGCGTATTTTGTCAACCCACCAAAATCGATCAGAGTTAGCCGGGAGCGGATTCCCTTCGAAAAGAGGTTTCTATGGCCGCGTCTGGAGGCTAGGTTCGCCCGGCGACAAGCCCGGGATTACGCCGACGCCCGGCGGGACCCCGCTAAAGACGTCCTGTTCAGCGAGTTCATCCATGGCCGCCCCGAGACCTCCCGATTTCGATACGCTCGCCCTGCATGCGGGCCAGCATCCCGACCCTGTCTCGCGCGCGCGCGCCGTGCCGATCTACGAGACGACCTCCTATGTGTTCGAAAGCGCCGATCAGGCCGCGGCCCTGTTCAACCTCGAGCGGGCCGGCCACATCTACTCCCGCATCTCCAATCCGACCAATGCGGTGCTGGAGGAGCGCATTGCCGCGCTCGAAAACGGCGTCGGGGCCGTGACGACCGCGAGCGGCATGGCGGCGATGCACTTGGCGATCGCGACGCTGGCGAGCGCGGGCGACCACATCGTCGCCTCGTCCTCGCTCTACGGCGGCACGATCAACCTGCTCGCGCACACGTTGCCGCGCTACGGCGTGATGACCAGCTTCGTCGCGCCGCGCGACCATGCCGCGCTGAGGGCGGCGATACGGCCTCAGACGAAACTCGTGATCGGCGAGACCCTGGGCAATCCCGGACTCGAAGTGCTCGACATTCCCGCGGTCTCGGAGATTGCGCACGCCGCCGGCGTGCCGCTCCTGATCGACAACACCTTTGCGACTCCCTATCTCAGCCGCCCGCTGGAGCAGGGCGCCGACATCGTGATGCATTCGCTGACCAAATGGATCGGCGGCCACGGCCTGGTGATCGGCGGCGCAATCGTTGACGGCGGGCGGTTCGACTGGCGCGGCTCCGGCCGCTTCCCGACGCTGACCGAACCCTACGCCGGCTATCACGGCCTCGTCTTCGCCGAGGAGTTCGGCCCCGCCGCGTTCATCATGCGCGCACGCACGGAAGGGCTGCGCGATTTCGGCGCCTGCCTCTCCCCGCACAATGCGGCGCGGCTGCTGACCGGCGTCGAAACTCTGAGCCTGCGGATGGATCGCCACATCGCCAATACAGCGGCGGTGCTGAGGGCGCTGAAGGCCAACTCCGGCGTCGGCTGGGTCGCCCATCCCTCGCTTCCCGAACACCCCGATTACGAGCTTGCAAAGCGTCTGCTGCCGCGCGGCGCCGGCTCGATCGTCGCCTTCGGCGTCAAGGGTGGGCGCTCGGCGGGTCGCAAGTTCATCGAGTCGCTGAAGCTGGCGAGCCATCTCGCCAATGTCGGCGACGCCAAGACGCTGGTCATCCACCCTGCCTCAACGACGCATCAGCAGATGGACGCGGCGCAGCTTGCCGCGGCGGGCATCGGCGAAGATCTGGTGCGCCTGTCGGTCGGCCTGGAATCGGAGGCCGACATCGTCGCCGATCTCGAACAGGCGCTGCGCGCCTAGCAGAAGGCCTGAGGAGATGGGGATGCTGTTCGACTTTGAAGGGCGCGAGGTCTTCGCCTCGACGGGCGGGCGTGCGGGCGATCCCGCTGAGCCGCTGATCCTATTTCTGCATGGCGCGGGCATGGACCACAGTGTTTGGGCCTTGCAGAGCCGTTGGTTCGCGCACCACGGCCATCGCGTGCTCGCGCTCGATCTGCCGGGCCACGGCGGCTCGCAGGGGCCGCCAATCGCCGACATTGGCGCGCTCTGCGACTGGACGGCGGGAGTCATCGCAGGGCCGGGCGGCGGCAAGGCGGCGATCGTCGGCCATTCCATGGGCGCGCTCATTGCCCTGGCGACGGCCGCGCGCCATCCCGAGCGCGTCTCGGGCATCGCCCTCGTCGGAGTCGGCGCGCGCATGCCGGTATCGGCGGAATTGCTGGCGGCGGCCAAGTCGGGCGATCACGCAAGCGTCGACATGGTCGCGCTGTGGGGCCTCGGCCCGCACGCGACGCGCGGCGGCAGCCCCTCGCCGGGCCTCTGGATGCTGGGCGGGACCGAACGCCTGCTCGAGCGCGCGCCGCCCGGCGCGCTCTATGCGGATCTGGCCGCCTGCGACACCTATTCGCAAGCCGAAGCCGACGCCGCCCGCGTCGCCTGTCCGGCGCTGCTGGTGCTCGGCGAGCGAGACATGATGAGCCCGCTGAAGTCCGGGCAGGCGCTCGCCAAGCTGATCCCCGGCGCGCGAGCGACGGTCATCCCCGGGGCGGGGCACATGATGACGGTCGAGCGGGCGGATGAGACTTTGGAGGCGTTGAGGGCGCTGAAGTGGTGAGGGGCGGAACGGGGGGCGCCGCGCCCCGCCGCTGCGCCTCGAATTCCGTCCAGGCTTCTATTGAAACGCCGCGAACGTACGTTTTCGGTTGACGAACGCCACGCACCAGGCGGCGAGGGCCAAGGTCACGGCCGCCAGCATCGGCGCGCGCAGCCCGCCCTGTTCGGCGGCCGAGCCGATCAGGAGCGCGCCGATGCCGCCCGCGACCCGCTGGAGCATGAACTGCGTGCTCATCACGCGTCCGCGCTGCGCATCGCTGACCGAAGTCTGAAGGAGGGACACCGTGCCGGTGCGGCGCGCCTCGCCGGCGAAGCCGTAGCCAAGCATGACGGCGATCGCGATCAAGAGATGCGTCGTGAAGGCCAGGGCGGCGACCGCGAGCGTAAAGGCGAGGAACGCCCACAATACGCGGTTGGATGTCGCGCCCGCCGCACCGCCATGGGCCAGCCAGAGCGCCGATAGAGTGGCTCCCAGCCCCGCCGCCGACAAGAGGCTCGACATGCCCTCGACGCCGCTGTGCAGCAAGGTCTCGGAAATCGCGGGCAGCATCTGGTAGACGGCTGTCGACATAGCGTCGCCCATCAACATCAGCAGCAGCAGCGCGGATATTCCGCGATGACCTATGATGTAGCGCAGTCCGTCAGCGATATCGGCGAGGACGGATCGGCCGCTAGGGGCAGGCGGCGCGTAGTTTTCGGGCGTTCGCAGAAAGGCGACCGTCACGAAATAAACGAGATAGCCCACAACGTTTGTCGCATAAGCGGCGACCACGCCGAAATGCTGGATGATCCAGCCGGCCAAAGCCGGTCCCGCGAATATGGCGAACTGGGTATAGGCGGAACTGACGGCGATCGCCGAGGAAAGCCGCTCACGCGCGACGAAGCGGGGCATCATCCCATAGGCCGCCGGCACGCTGAAGCTGTGAATCAGGCCGTGCAGGAAAGAGAGCGTGGCCAGCGGGACGATCGTCAACGCCCCGGCAAAAGCCAGGAGGGTGAGCGCCAGAACATGGAACCAGGCCGCGCCATAGGCGATCAACATCATGCGAAAGCGGTCGACCCGATCTGCCAGCGCGCCGCCGATCGGCAGAAAGATCAGGTTCGGCGCGATGTCCAGGATGGCGATGATGGCGAGCCATTTTGTGGAATGCGTGAGTTCCCAGGCCGTCCAGGAGATGGCGACCATCTGGATGAAGAAGGTCAGCCAGGAAAGAATCGATCCGATCGAATAGATGCGAAAATTCCGGTCGGCGAAGGCTTCGCCAATTCCGCCGAGCCTCCCGGCCATCTCGCGTCCCCGTGCTGAGGTCGGTAAGGCAGGACTGCCGCGACGAAGCAATCCTAGCGCGGAATCATGGCGGCGGCCGCAGCGGGTGGAAACCCGTCGTAGGTCGAAACCGAGTAGCTCGCCGAGCCACCATAAAGGAGCTAGGCAACGGGTGCCATCCAAGCGTCGATGTCCCGCCTGAGCGTCGGTCTTCTCCTTGAATATGGCGAAATCGAACGGCTTGCTCCGCGTCCCGGCGCAGCCCGTTCAGTAGCCTACGACCGGCATCCCGATCGACGCCAGCTTCAGTGACATTCTATGACAAGCTGGCTTCCTCGCAATTCTGCCCTGCGTCGCAGTTCGGCTCTGTCTTTGCTAACATTCGCCAAGATCGCGCGCGCCCGGAAATATAGCGCAGGGTGCGGGGAGCGCCGCATTGCGCTCCCCGCACATATCGCCGCTAATCCACAGCGAACGCCGCCGAAGCCAGGCGCTCAAGATCCAGGTACTGCTCCTTCTCGACGGATACGCCCACGAAAAAGATCGTCCCTCCCTTGAACTCGCCGGGCGATTGGTAGCTCGCGCTTACGGCGTCGCCGCTGTCGCGTCCGATGCAGAGGCCATCGCCGGACAAGGTAAACTTGCCCGCTTGAGTTCTCATGGGTCCGTCCGCCACAACCGAGTCATTGACGTAGAGGGACGTCTTGCCTAGCGACACATTGTGCTCGCCCGCCTTTTCGCGGATGAACTCCATGCCGAGTGTATATTTGCCGGGTTTGAGCTCGGAGGACACGAATGTCTGCTCCGGCTTGATGCCCAGGAAATTATAGACGTAGTGCAGCTTCCTGTCCTTGATGAACAATGAATGCCCGCCGAAGCGAGAGCCGTGAGCGAAGATGACGCCCGAGCAATCCGCATCTGTGATCTCGACATTGGCCACGATCTTGTACGAACGACCCCGCGTGTTCACCGCCACCCCTTCCGGTACGGGCGCCGTTCCGGGGTAGTAGATGTAGCGCTCTCTCGGCGGTTCCTCGGACGGCCGCTCGACCGCCAACATTTCGACGGCCGTGCGATCGTCAAGCGGCAACACCAGGTTCTTCTCGGCTTCCTCGAACCAAGCCTTGACCAGCGCGGCGAGCTTCTCAGGGTGTTTCTTGGCTAGGTTGTTGGACTCGGAGCGGTCGACGTCAACATGATAGAGCTCCCACTCATCCTTGTCGAAGCGCCCCTTGCCGCTTAGAGGCGCATGAACCGCGCTGGCTTTCCATCCATTCTCCCAAATGCCGCGACTTCCCAGCATCGCGTAGTACTGGCGCTGTTTCTGGGTCGGCGCGTCAGGCTTGCTGTCGAAAGTATAGCGCATCGAGACGCCGGACAGCGGCGTCTGCTCCGCGCCCTTGAACACCTTCGGCATCTCGAGGCCGCAGATGTCCAGAATTGTTGGGACGATGTCGGTGCAGTGGTGGTACTGATTCCTGACTTCCCCGCGCGCCTTGATGCCCTTGGGCCAGGAGATGACCAACGGGTCGCATGTGCCGCCCGCGTATTCCGAGTATCGCTTGAACATCTTGAACGGGGCCGAGAAGGCGGCCGCCCATCCCGTTGGAAAATGTTCGTAGGTGTCCGGGCCCCCAAGTACGTCGATGAGTTTCATGTTTTCGGACAACTCGTCGGGGTAACCGTTGAAAAACTTGTTTTCGTTGACCGAGCCGTTCGGGCTGCCCTCGCCGGAAGCGCCGTTGTCGGCGGCGTAAATGACCACGGTGTTGTCGAGTTGGCCGCTCTGCTCGAGATAATCGATGATGCGCCCAATCTGCGCGTCGGTGTATTCGGAGAAAGCGGCATAGACCTCGGCCATGCGAGAGAAGAGCTTTTTCTCGTCGGCGTTGAGCGAGTCCCAGGGGCGCACGAAGTCGCCGGCATTGGCCATTTCCTCGGGCATGGGATTGAAAGGAGTGAGCTCGGTTCCCTCTGGAATCACGCCTTTTGCAATCATGCGCGGCAGCACCCACTTGCGGTAGGCGTCATAGCCGTCGTCAAACTGTCCTTTGTACTTCTCGATGTAGTCCTTGGGGGCGTGATGCGGCGCGTGGTTGGCGCCCGGGCAGTACCACATGTACCAGGGCTTGGAGGGATTGCTCGCTTTCTGGTCACGGATCATGCCGATTGCCTTGTCGGCCAAGTCCTTGGACAGGTGGTAGCCGTCTTCGGGCAGGTAGGGCTGATCGATGAAGTGATTATCCTCGGTCAGGTCCGGGTACCACTGGTTCGTCTCTCCGCCCAAAAAACCATAGAATCGGTCGAAGCCCAGACTGAGCGGCCATTGCTTGCGGCTCGCGCCCGACGCGACATCCTGCTCGGGAACGTTGTGGTTCTTGCCCAGCCAAAACGTGCTCCAACCCCCCTCCTGCAAAATTTGCGCGACTGTCGCGCATTCCTCAGGAATCCGAGCGTGCTGGCCCGGGAACCCGTTGGCGCCCTCTGTAATGCACGCATTGCCCGACAGATGATGGTTACGTCCCGTCAGCATGGCCGACCGAGTTCGGCGAGCACAGCGCTGTCGTGTGCCATTGGCTGTAAGTCAGGCCACGGTCCGCCAGTTTCTGCATCGTAGGCATGTTGATTCGGCCGCCGTACGGCGACCATGCGGCGAGCCCCGTATCATCGTAGAGCACCAAAAGGATGTTCGGCGCGCCCGCAGGCGCCTTCGTCGGCGTGAAAGGTTCCCAGTCCGCAACGGAATCGCGAACATCGAGTTTGATCACGCCTTTGAATGGCTTTTTTGTCATCGCCTTGCATCCCTTTTTAACGTCGCCTCCGGACGCGGCTAACGAAAAAACCCCGCACGACATCGCGTGCGGATCCATTTGCGACCGCAGAAAAGGATATAGTTCCGCGAGCCCTTGGCCCATTTTGACCGACGTCAATATTTGAACGCCTCTGCGCTATCGCCTTTGCTTTCGCGCATCCGAACTCGCCATCTGCGACGCGCCGCTGAACGTTTGCCTGTTTCTCTCATCGTCCGCGAACTGCCGGCCCATTTCCCGCCGGCCGTTTCCATTTTGGCCAACCGCGCGAATGTCGGGCGTGGGTCGACCTTAGCTTTCGACGCTAGCTCGCGACCTTCGCCGCCAGAAAAATGAACCCGATCGCGACGGCGAGCAGGTTTGGACCCGGATTGCCGGCGTGGAACCGCCGGGCCTGCGAGATTGGGCTGACGTTGACGAGCCTGCGCGCGCGAACAAGGGTCACACGGCCCGCCCCGAAAACCTGACTCTGCCCAGTCAGCCCAAGTGCGGGGCTTCTTTTGTGTTCCGTGCCGCGCTCCATGTCGCGTCCACTCGCCGGGGTTCTCGGAGAACCGTTGATAATCCCCGATAATTTGCGCGACCGGCTGCAACATAAAACCGGCCCTATCCGGAGCCCGCCTTAGATCTAAGCTATTGAAAAGAAATATGGTGGGGGAGGTAGGACTCGAACCTACGAAGGCTAAGCCAGCGGATTTACAGTCCGCCCCCTTTGCCGCTCGGGACACTCCCCCGTCCGTTCCCAGCACTGGGCCGGGACGAAAACGCCTCGGGGAACCCGAGGCGCGAGGCCTTATCTTGCGATGGGCGGCGCTCTGTCAACTGGAAAATTGGTCGCCGCCCGGGGGCGCCGGGTCCGCGCGGCCTTTGCGCTCGCCTCGCCGCGGCGTTAGAGCTTGGGCGGCCTGCCTCGGGCTCCCGGAAACTTGAGCTATTTCCCATGCGAATTTGCGTGATCGGCGCCGGCGCGATTGGCGGTCTCCTGGCGGCCCGGCTGGCGGATGCGGGCGAGGATGTCGGCGTCGTGGCGCGCGGCGCGCATCTTAGCGCGATCCGCGAGCATGGGCTGATCCTGAAGGAGGAGGGGCGCGAAACGATCGCGCGCGTCGCGGCGAGCGATCGGGTCTCGGATTTCCAAAAGCCGGACCTCGTCGTGCTCGGGATGAAGGCGCATCAGGTCGCGGCGGTCGCCAGCGAGGTCGCCGCGATTCTCTCGCCGACGACCATGGTGCTGACTGCGCAGAACGGCATTCCCTGGTGGTATTTCTTCAAGCACGGCGGCCCCCGAGAGGGGACGCGGCTCGAAAGCGTCGATCCCGGCGGGATCATCGCCGCACATCTGCCGATCGACAACGTGCTCGGCGGCGTCGTTTACATCGCGGCCGAGATCGAGCGCCCGGGCGTGATCCGGCATATCGAGAACATGCGCTTCACCGTCGGCGAGATCGACGGCGCCAAGACCGGGCGCGTGCAGGCGCTTTGCGAGACCTTCTCGAAGGCCGGGCTCAAGGCGCCGCTCAGCGCCGATCTGCGCGGCGAAATCTGGATGAAGCTCTGGGGCAATCTGACTTTCAATCCGATCAGCGCGCTGAGCCACGCGACGCTCGAGGACATCTGCCGCTTCCCGCAGACGCGGGCGCTCGCCGCGCAAATGATGCGCGAGGCGCAAACGGTCGGCGAGGCCTTCGGCGTGCGCTTTCGCATTCCGATCGACAAGCGCATCGCCGGCGCCGAGGCGATCGGGCCGCACAAGACTTCGATGCTGCAGGACGTCGAGGGCGGCAAGCCGATCGAAATCGAGGCCCTGCTCGGTTCGGTGATCGAACTCGCGCGCCTTGCCGATGTGGCGACGCCGCATCTCGACGCGATCTGCGCGGTCACCCGGCTGCTCGGCCACACGCTGACGACGACGAAGAGCCGGCTCGCGCTCGCGCGGGCTTGAGGAAACAGAACTGCGGGAGAGATTTCATGAGCGCTGCGCGGACGATTCGGGATCTGCTCGCCTCTGGACGCGACGAGGCCGCGGCGATTGCGGCGCGCGGCGCGCCGCCGCTGACCTATGCCGCCCTGCGCGCGCTCGTCGACCGCACCATCCTGTCGCTCAATGCGCTCGCGATCGGGCGCGGCGACAGGGTCGCGATCGTGCTGCCGAACGGGCCCGAGATGGCGGCGGCCTTCTTGAGCGTCGCTTCGGCGGCGGCCTCCGCGCCGCTCAATCCGGCCTATCGCCAGGACGAGTTCGAGTTCTACATGAGCGACCTCAACGCCAAGGCGCTGATTGTCGAGGCGGGCAGCGCGTCGCCTGCCATTGCGGCGGCGAACAAGCTGGGCGTCGCATTGCTCACGCTCACGCCGAACCCGCAATCGGGCGCCGGCGCGTTCCATCTCTCGGGTCAGACTTATGGCGTCGCGGCCAATCCGGGCCCCGCGCAACCCGGCGACGTCGCGCTGATCCTGCACACTTCGGGTACGACTTCGCGCCCCAAGATCGTGCCGTTGACGCAGGCCAATATCTGGACCTCCGCCAACAATATCGCCGGGACGCTCGAGTTCGGTCCCGGTGATCGCGGCCTCAACGTGATGCCGCTGTTTCATATCCATGGCCTGATCGCGGGCGTGACCGCGCCGTTGTCGCGCGGCGGCTCCGTCTACTGCACAGCGGGATTCAATGCATTGAAATTCTTCGCCGAAATGGAGGAGGCCAAGCCCACCTGGTACACCGCAGTGCCGACGATGCATCAAGCCATACTGACGCGCGCGGGTCACAACAGGGAGATCATCGCGCGCAATCGGCTGCGCTTCCTGCGTTCGTCGTCGTCCTCGATGCCGCCCCAGGTGATCGGCGAACTCGAGAAGGCGTTCGGCGCGCCCCTGATCGAGGCCTATGGCATGACCGAGGCCGCGCATCAGATGGCGTCCAATCCGCTGCATGGCGTGCGCAAGCCGGGCTCGGTCGGCCTCGCGGCGGGACCTGAAATCCGAATCATGGACGAGGCCGGCCAATTGCTCGGCCCTAACCAGACCGGCGAGATCGTCATTTGCGGCGACAATGTCACGCCGGGCTACGAAAACAATCCGAAGGCCAATGCGGAAGCCTTCGTCAAAGGCTGGTTCCGCACGGGCGATCAGGGCGTGATCGATTCCGAGGGCTATGTGACGCTGACCGGTCGGCTGAAGGAGATCATCAATCGGGGCGGCGAGAAGATTTCGCCGCGCGAGGTCGACGAGGCGTTGATGGACCATCCGGCCGTGCTGCAAGTCGTGACTTTCGCGGTTCCGCACGACAAGCTCGGCGAGGATGTCGCGGCGGCGGTCGTGCTGCGCGAGGGCATGAGCGCGAACGAGCAGGAACTGCGCGCGTTCCTTTCGGAGCGCATCGCGGCCTACAAGACGCCGCGCAAGATCCTGTTCCTGAGCGAAATCCCTAAGGGCGCGACCGGCAAATTGCAACGCATCGGGCTCGCCCAAAAACTGGGACTGGCCTGAGGGCGAGGCGCGCGCCTCTCTTGCCAAATTCTACGCAAAATGCCACAAGAAACCACATTTCTTGTGGACCGCCATGAATCGCCCGCTCGCCATAGCTCGACAGACCCATATCCTGCAGACCTTGGATACGACCGGCTCGGTCGGCGTCGGCGAGCTCGCGGAGCGTTTCGGCGTCTCGCGCGAAACGATCCGGCGCGATCTCAAGGCGCTCGCCGAGACCGGCCGGGTCAATATCGTGCATGGCGGGGCCGCCGGCGGCGCGACGAGCGAGCCGTCGCTGGCCGCCCGGAACGCTCGGAATTCCGCGGGCAAGGCTGCGATTGGGCGCACGGCGGCAAGTTTCGTCGAGGACGGCATGATGATCGTCATCAATTCCGGCTCGACCACGTCGATGCTCGCCGCGGCCCTGGGCGGGCGATCCGACCTCTCGCAGCTGCAAGTGCTGACCAACAGTCTGCCTATCGCCTCCGCGCTCTGTCGGGCGCGTGGCGTCAGGGTGACGATGCTCGGGGGCGAGATCGACGCCAATGACGAGGCGGCCTTCGGCCTCGACGCGATCGCCGCCCTCGCCCATTTCCGGGTCGACATGGCTTTCGTCGGCGCCGGCGGCGTCTCGCCGGAAGGCGATTTCACCGATTATTCTCGCCTCGCCGCCGAGCAGCGCCGCGCGATGCTGGCCTGCGCGCAAAGCGCATATGTGCTTGCCGATCAAAGCAAATTCGAGCGTCGCACGCCGATCCGGATCCAGCCGGCGGGCAATGTCGCCGGGCTGATCGTGGACCGGCTGCCGGAAAATTCTCCGGGCGCCGCCGCCGCGGCCGCGCGGTGGAACGTGATCGTCGCGACGGAATAAGCCGGCATTCATAATGTGACATATTGTGGTATATTGACGTATTATGGCGTATCGCGTAGAAGCGCCGCGCCCTGCAACCTCGGAGCCGAGATGTCTTCACGCTTGCCGATCGTCCCCGCCGCCTCGGAAACCGGCGATCCCTTCCTGTTGACCCCCGGCCCTCTGACGACTTCGCGCACGGTCAAGGCGGCGATGCTGCACGACTGGGGCTCGCGCGACGCGACTTTCGTTGCGATCAACAAGGCGGTGCTGCGTCGCCTGACCGAGATTGCGGGCGGCGGCGAGGATTACGCGACCGTGCCGATGCAGGGCTCGGGCACGTTCGCGGTCGAGGCGATGCTGACGAGTCTTCACCGCGCCGGATTCGGAAGTCCTGGTGCTGATCAACGGCGCCTATGGCCACCGCGCCAAGCGCATTCTCGAAGTCGCGCGACGCAAGACGATCGTGCACGAGACGCCGGAGGATACGCCGCCTGACTTGATCGAGGTCGAGGCGATCCTCGAGCGCTCGCCCGGCCTCACTCATATCTTCGCCGTCCATTGCGAGACGACGTCGGGCATCCTCAACCCGATCGGCGAGATCGGCGCGCTTGCGGCGCGCTACGGCAAGGGGTTCTTGCTCGACTCGATGAGCGCTTTCGGCGCGTTGCCGCTCGACGTGAAGGCTTGCCATGTCGAGGCTGTCGCAGCCTCGTCCAACAAATGCATCGAGGGCGTGCCTGGACTCGGCTTCGTGATTGCCGATGTAGGCGCCCTCGCGAAGGCCAAGGGTCATGCGACGACGCTGACGCTCGACCTGCATGACCAATGGGCTAATTTCGAGAAGACCGGGCAATATCGCTTCACGCCGCCGATCCATGTCATCGTCGCTTTCCATCAGGCCTTGCAGGAATTCGACGCCGAGGGCGGCGTCGCGGGGCGCGGCGGACGTTATGCCGAGAATTGCCGCATCTTGATCTCCGGCATGCGCGAGATGGGCTTTCGCACGTTGCTGCCCGATGCGCTGCAGGCGACGATCATCGTCACCTTCCATATGCCCCGTCACGTCCGCTTCGTGTTTCAGCGCTTCTATGACGCGCTGAAAGATCGCGGCTACGTCATTTATCCCGGCAAGCTGACGGTCGCCGATTCCTTCCGCATCGGCTGCATAGGGCGTCTGGGCGCGAGCGAGATGCGCGGCGCGCTCGCGGCGGTGCGCGAAGTGCTGACCGAGATGGGCGTCGATAACCCCGCCGCCGAGGCCGCCTGAGGAGAGCGACGATGAACGTTATCCAACGCAAAATCGTCATCGCCAACGGGCGCGAATATCACTTTCCCAAGGCGTCGACCGTCGTGGTCTGTATCGACGGCTCGGAGCCGGGCTACATCGAAGCCGCCATCGAGGCGGGTCTGGCGCCGAATTTCGCGCGCCTGATGAAGACGGGATCCAACCTGCTCGCGCAATCGGTGATTCCCAGCTTCACAAACCCGAACAACATCTCGATCATCACCGGCCGTCCGCCGAGCGCGCACGGCATTGCGGGCAATTATTTCTACGACGCCGCGGCGGGTCAGGAAGTTATGATGAACGACGTGCGCTTCCTGCGCGCGCCGACGATAATGCAGGCGTTCCAGGATGCAGGGGCGAGGGTCGCCGTCGTCACCGCCAAGGACAAGTTGCGCACGTTGCTCGGCGCCGGCCTCGACTTCGCCGCGGGGACCGCCATAGCGTTCTCCTCCGAGCGCGCCGACAAGGCGATGAAGGCCGAAAACGGCATCGAGAACGTGCTCGCTTATGTCGGCAAGCCGCTGCCCGAGGTCTATTCCGCCGATCTCTCGGAATTCGTATTCGCGGCGGGCGTAAGGCTATTGAAGGATTTCCACCCTGACCTGATGTATCTCTCGACCACCGACTATGTGCAGCACAAGGCGGCCCCCGGCTCGAAATTCGCCAATGCGTTTTATGCCATGATCGATGCTTACGTCGGCGAACTCGACGCCGCGGGCGCCGTGCTCGCGCTCACCGCCGATCACGGCATGAACGACAAGCACAAGCCGGACGGCTCGCCCGACGTGCTCTATCTCCAGGACGCTTTCGACGGATGGTATGGCGCGGGCCGAGCGCGGGTGATCCTGCCGATCACGGACCCCTATGTCGCCCATCACGGCGCGCTCGGCTCCTTCGCCACGGTCTATCTGCCCGACAGCGTTTCGGCGTCGCAGGCGGTTTCGCGCGTTCGCGCGCTCGAAGGCGTCGACCTCGTGCTCGACAAGCCCGCCGCCATGGAGCGGTTCGAGTTGCCGGGCGATCGGATCGGCGATCTCGTCGTGATCTCGAGCCGGCGCAAAACGTTGGGGACGAGCGCGGCGCGTCACGATCTGAGCGGCCTCACCGAGCCGCTGCGTTCGCACGGCGGGCTGACGGAACAGACCGTGCCGATGGTCCTCAACCGCAAGACCGTGGGATTGGCAGGGCGAGGGCTGCGAAATTTCGACGTATTCGATGTCGCCCTCAACCATGTCGCTTGAACGAGAGTCATCGCCATGAACGTGGAAGCCAAGTTCCCGCCGCGCCGCGAGTCGATGCGCATCGCCGGCAAGCTGGTCTCAACCAACGACGCGATTGAGGTCTTAAATCCTTACAATGACGAGGTGGTCGGGCTGGTCCCGGCCGCGCGGCCCGAACATGTCCGCGACGCCTTCGCCAGGGCGCGCGCGTTCAAGCCCAAGCTTACCCGCTTCGAGCGCCAGCGCATTCTGCAGACCGCCGCGGAATTGCTGCGCGAGCGCAAGGATCAGTTTGCGCGGCTGATCACCGCCGAATCAGGCCTGTGCTGGAAAGACTCGCTCTATGAGGCGAGCCGAGCCTACGACGTCTGGTCATTCGCCGCGCAGCTCACCATTCGCGACGACGGAGAGATCTATTCCTGCGACATCAGCCCGAACGGCAAGGCGCGCAAGATTTTCACCACACGGCTGCCTTTGCTCGGCGTGATCTCGGCGATCACGCCTTTCAACCATCCGCTCAACATGGTCAGCCACAAGCTCGCGCCCGCGATCGCGACCAACAATCGCGTGGTGCTGAAGCCGACGGAGCTCACGCCGCTGACTGCGCTCGCGCTCGCCGATGTGCTCTACGAGGCCGGCCTGCCGCCGGAAATGCTGAGCGTCGTCACAGGCAATCCTTCGACGATGGGCGACGCCATGATCACGGATCCCGACGCTGATCTCGTCACGTTCACCGGCTCGGTGCGAGTCGGCAAATATATCGCCGACAGGGCGGGCTATCGCCGCCTCGTGCTCGAACTCGGCGGCAACGATCCTCTGATCGTGATGGAGGACGCCGATCTCGACAAGGCGGCCGAGCTTGCGGTCGCCGGCGCGACCAAGAATTCGGGCCAACGCTGCACCGCGGTCAAGCGCATCCTTGTGGTGGAGAGCGTCGCCGACGCTTTCTCGCGGCTCGTGCTCGAGAAAGCGAAGAAACTGAAGTGCGGCGATCCCATGGACCCGAACGTCGACGTCGGGACCGTAATCAACGCGCGATCGGCCGAGCTGTTCGAGCGCCGCGTGGAGGACGCCGTCGCGCGCGGCGCCGAGCGGCTCCACGGCGCGCCGCGTCAGGGCGCGCTGTTTCCTCCGACCGTCGTCGACCGCGTCCCCTATGATTGCGAATTGGTGCGCGAGGAGACCTTCGGCCCGGTCATTCCCATCCTGCGCGTCCCCGACCGGATCGAGGACGTCATCCGCATTTCCAACTCGACCGCGTACGGCCTGTCCTCGGGCATATGCACCAACCGGCTCGACTACATCTCCAAATTCGTCGGCGAGCTCGAAGTGGGAACGGTCAACGTTTGGGAGGTTCCCGGCTACCGCATCGAGATGTCGCCCTTCGGCGGCATCAAGGATTCCGGCCTTGGCTACAAGGAAGGCGTCGTCGAGGCGATGAAAAGTTTCACGAACGTGAGGACATGGTCGCTGCCGTGGGGTTGACGGGCCGAAGCGCCGCAAGCTTCGAGCGCCAACCCCTCGTTGCTCTAGCGGGCGCATGGAAAGCGGGAGGCGCCCGCGCCCTGATCAATCGCGAGCGTAGCCAAGCATTCCAGCTTCGACGCGAACGTCCGGGAGGGGGCGGCAAGTCGAATGCGTGCGTCCGCGTCGAGGCCCGGACGCGGCCTTCCGGCTCGTCGGCTTCGCTGCGCGCAATCGCCGTGATTTCGTGTCGGGCCGCTCAACTCTGCGCCGGCGTGAACCGCGCGACGAGTTCGTGCTCGCCGCCGGGATAGGCGAGCTTCACTTCGGTCACCGCCATTTCGCCGATCCAGGTTCGCCGTTCGATCACCAAGCAAGGGGCGCCTTCGGGCAGGCTCAGCGCGGCGGCGACCGCGCCTTTCGCCGCCGCAGCGCTGATGCGGTGTTCCGCGGTCGTCCAGGGGACCTTGGCGACGAGCCAGGCGCCGGGCGAGGCGGCCACAAAGGTTTCGTTTGCCGCATCGGGGACGGCCGCCAGGTTGATCAGCCGGTCCTCGTAGCAGAAGGGCCGCCCGGCTGCGTCGTGACGGCAGGTCAGCGCAAGCAACGGCGCGTCGGCGCCGACGGAAATGCGCGCGCGGTCCGCCCGGGTTGCGCGCCGCTTCTGCCGCGACAGGATCTGATGCGCGTAGGACAGGCCGAGCGCGGCGACTTCGGCGCCGACGTCGCGAATCTCCAGCACAGCCGATTGCCCGTGCGGGCGCGTCACGAAGCTGCCGGCCTTGCGGCGGCGCTCGATCAGACCGGCGCCGGCGAGTTGGGTCAGCGCCTTGCTCACCGTCATGCGCGAGCAGCCGTATTGCGCGGTCAGTTCGTGCTCGAACGGTATGCGGTAGCCGGGCGGCCATTCGCCCGAGAGAATGCGCGTCTCGATATCCTGCAATATCTGGCTGTGCAGCGAGGATGAGGACGGCGCTCGCGGCGGCGCTCGCTCAGTCATTTCGTCAAACCTCGCCGAGCTTGCTTATGACCGCGGCAAACTTTTGCCCGATCGACTCGGCATTGTGATGGCGCCCGTCGCTCACGAGCCGGCGTCCGCCGCTCCAGACGCAATCAACGAGCGCATTGCCGCCCGAGAAGATCCAGGCGTCGAGGATCTGATCGTCCTCGCGCCCGGCGAACCCAAGCCAATCCGCGCGCAGCGTTAGAATGTCGGCCATCGCGCCGACAGCGAGGCGGCCGCAGTCGCGACCGAGCGCTTGCGCGCCGCCTTGCGCCGCCGCGTCGAACAGCGCGCGGCCGCAGGAGCCGCCTGGCGGCGCGCAGACGTTGCGCGCGCGTTGCGCGAGGCGCTGCGAATATTCCAGCTGGCGCAGTTCTGCGGCGACGCCGATTTCGACGTTGGAATCGGAACCGACGCCATAGCGCCCGCCCGCCGCGAGATAGTCGGGCGCGTTGAAGGCTCCATCGCCGAGATTGGCTTCCGTGATCGGGCAGAGCCCCGCGACCGCGCCGGAGCGCGCGAGATCGGAGCTCTCGCCTTGATCCATATGCGTCGCATGAACCAGACACCAGCGTCTATCGACGGCGGCATGGTCGAGGAGCCACCGCACCGGGCGGGCGCCGCTCCAGGCGAGGCAGTCCTCGACCTCGCGAACCTGCTCGGCGATGTGGATATGGATCGGCGCCGCCCCCGCCGTCGCGATGAGTCGGCTCAGTTCGTCCGGGGTCGCGGCGCGCAGCGAATGGGGGGCGATCGCGACGACATCGCCGTCACGGCCGGACGCGAGTTTGCGGCTGTCCTCGATCAGGCGCGCAAAGCCGTCGAGATCGTTGACGAAGCGCCGCTGCTCGGGGAGCGGCGGCGCGCCGCCGAAATTCGCGTGGGCGTAGAACACGGGCGCCAGCGTCAGGCCGACGCCCGTCTCGCGCGCGGCGGCGACGATCCGCCCCGCCATTTCCGCCGGCGCCCCATAGGGCGAGCCGTCGTTCGAATTATGGAGATAGTGGAATTCTGCGACGGCGCCGAATCCGGCCTGCAGCATCTCGACATAAAGCTGCGCCGCGACCGCCTCGACATCGTCGGGCGTCATGCGCAGCGCGAAACGATACATGGTCTCGCGCCAGGTCCAGAAGCTGTCGCTCGTCGCGCCGCGCGTTTCAGCGAGCCCCGCCATCGCGCGCTGGAACGCATGCGAGTGCAGATTGGCGATCGCGGGCAGGCCGAGCGCATGACGCTCGTCCTGCGCGCTCGGCGCGACGCCGCTCTCGACCTCGCAGATGCGCGCGCCCGCGATCTTGACCCGCACGTTCTCGCGCCAGCCCTGCGGCGTGAGGGCGCGCGCGAAATGCAGGGCGGCGTTGGCATGCGTCTCCGGCAAGGTCTCACCTGCTGCGCTTGACTTGAATATGTCTATACATTAAAACCCTCGTCGAGAAAAGAGGCAGGGCCGCGATTCATGGCTCATAATTCCAACCCCGCCGCAAGGACGCTCTGGCGCAACGCGCGTCTGGCGACCTGCGCCTCCCGCCTGCCGGGCCTCGGGATCGTCGAGCGGGGCGCCGTTTTCGCCGTCGACGGGCGCATCGCCTTTGCGGGCGCCGAGTCCGATCTGCCCGAACCTCTGTCCGCCGAGCGCGTCGTCGATTGCGAAGGCAGGTGGATCACGCCCGCGCTGATCGATTGCCACACCCATCTCGTATATGCCGGCGATCGCGCGCGCGAATTTGAGCTGCAACTCGCGGGCGCAAGCTATGCGGACATTGCGCGCGCGGGCGGCGGAATTCTCTCGACGCTGAAGGCGACGCGGGCGGCGAGCGAAGACGAACTCTTGCGCCAGACCTTGCCACGGCTCGATGCGCTGATCGCCGAGGGCGTCGGGACGGTCGAGGTCAAGTCGGGGTATGGTCTCAATCTCGCGGCCGAACGCAAATCGCTGCGCGTCGCGCGCCGCCTTGCCGAAGCGCGCGAAATCGAAATCACGACGACTTTCCTGGGCGCTCACGCCCTGCCGCCGGAATTCGCCGAAGACCGCGCCGGCTACGTCGCCGCCGTCGCCGACGAAATGTTGCCGGCCCTCGCACGCGAAGGACTGATCGACGCCGTCGACGGCTTTTGCGAGGGCATCGCGTTCACGCGCGAAGAGATCCGCCGCGTGTTCGAGGCCGCGCGGCGGGCGGGCCTGCCAGTCAAGCTGCACGCCGAGCAATTGTCCAACCAGGGCGGCGCCGCGCTCGCCGCCGAATTCTCTGCGCTGTCCGCCGACCATCTCGAATATCTCGACGAAGCCGGCGTCGTGGCGATGGCGCGCGCGGGCGTCGTTGCGGGACTGCTGCCTGGCGCGTATTACACCCTGCGCGAGACCCAGGCGCCGCCGGTCGAACTCTTGCGCAAGCACGGCGTCCCGATTGCGGTTGCGACCGACGCCAATCCGGGCACGTCGCCGATGACGTCGATCCTGCTCGCGATGAACATGGCCGCGACCTTGTTTCACCTGACTGTCGAAGAATGCCTGCTCGGCGTGACGCGCAACGCCGCGCGCGCGCTCGGACGCGCGCGCGATCTCGGCGTCCTGGAGCCTGGGCAGTGGGCCGATCTCGCGATCTGGGACATCGAGCGCCCGGCTGAACTCGTCTACCGTCTCGGCTTCAATCCGCTGCGCCGCAGGGTCTGGAGGGGCCGATGAAGGTTCGTCTTCACGCAGGCGCGGCGACGCTGCAGGATTGGCGCGCGATCTGGCGCGGCGCGGACCTTGCGCTCGATCCCGCACATGCGGCGGGCGTCGCCGCGAGCGCGGCGGCGATCGAGCGCATTCTCGCGCATGGCGCGCCCGTCTATGGGATCAACACCGGTTTCGGAAAGCTCGCGGGCGTGCGCATCGCCGACGAGGATCTCGCGCGGCTGCAGCGCAACATCGTGCTTTCGCACTCCGCGGGCGTCGGCGAACCGATGCCGGTCGCCACGACGCGGCTGATGATGGCGCTGAAACTCGGCTCGCTCGCCCAAGGCGCCTCCGGGGTACGTCCACAGACGCTCGCGCTCATCGAGGCGATGCTGGATCGCGGCGTCTCGCCGATCGTGCCCTCGCAGGGCTCGGTCGGCGCGTCGGGCGATCTCGCGCCGCTTGCCCATATGGCCGGCGTGATGATCGGGGTCGGCGAGGCCAGCGTCGGCGGCGTCGTCATGCCGGCTGCCGCGGCGCTCGCGGCGACCGGTCTCGGCCCGATCGAACTCGGCCCGAAAGAAGGGCTTGCGCTGCTCAACGGGACGCAATTCTCGACCGCGCATGCGCTGGTTGGACTGTTCGAAGCGGAAGGAGCATTTCGCTCGGCGTTGGCGACCGGCGCGCTGTCGACCGACGCCGCGCGCGGCTCCGACGCGCCGTTCGATCCGCGCATTCACGCCCTGCGCCGGCATCGCGGCCAGATCGACGTCGCGGCTGCGTTGCGCGCCCTGATGGCGGGCAGCCGGATACGCGCCTCGCATCTGACGGGCGATGAACGCGTGCAGGACCCCTATTGTCTGCGCTGCCAGCCGCAGGTGATGGGCGCCTGTCTCGATCTGCTTCGCCAGGCGGGAGCGACGCTCGCCGATGAGGCCAACGGGGTCTCAGACAATCCGTTGATCTTCGCCGAAGACGATTCAGCGATCTCGGGCGGCAATTTCCATGCCGAACCCGTCGCCTTCGCGGCCGACATGATCGCGCTTGCGATCTGCGAGATCGGCTCGCTCGCCGAGCGGCGGATTGCGATGCTGGTTGATCCCGCGCTCTCGGGCCTGCCCGCGTTCCTCACCGGGCGGCCGGGACTCAACTCGGGCTTCATGATCCCGCAAGTAACCGCAGCGGCGCTGGTCTCCGAAAACAAACAGCGCGCCTATCCCGCGAGCGTCAATTCGATCCCCACCTCCGCCAACCAGGAGGACCATGTCTCGATGGCCGCGCATGGCGCGCGCAGACTGACGGCGATGGCGCGCAACGCGGCTTCGGTGGTTGCGATCGAGGCGCTTGCCGCGGCGCAGGCCTGCGATTTTCACGCACCGCTTCTGTCGAGTCCGCCGCTGGAAGCCCTGCGCGCAAGGATCCGACGCGAGGTTCCCCATCTCGACGAAGACCGCTATTTTCACGCCGACATCGCCGCCGCGGAGCGGCTCGTGCAATCCGGCGAACTTGTCGCGGCGGCGGGCGCCGAGATATTGCCTGCGCTCGAGGGAGCGGCCCGATGACCTCGCATTTGGCTGACTGGCTGCATGTCGAGCGCCGCGAGGCGCCGCTGGTTGTGAGCATCCCTCACGCCGGCGTCGACCTCGCCGAATTCGAACCGCGTTTCGTCAACCCCTGGCTCGCGCGACGCGACGCCGACTGGCATATGGTCGAGTTCTACCGCTTCGTCGAATCGCTCGGCGCCACCGTCGTGCGCACTTCGCTTTCGCGTTCGATCATTGACGTCAACCGCGATCCCAGCGGCGCCTCGCTCTATCCGGGGCAGGCGACGACGGAACTCTGTCCGACGACGACATTCGACGGCGACCTGCTCTATCGCCGGGGTCAGGAGCCCGGGCCGCAGGAGATCGCCGAGCGCCGGTCTCTCTATTTCGAGCCCTATCATGCGGCGCTCCAGGCGGAGATCGTCCGCCTGCGCGCCGCGCATCCGCGCGTCGCCCTCTACGACGCGCATTCGATCCGCTCGAACATCCCGCGCTTGTTCGACGGGCAACTGCCGCAGTTCAACCTCGGAACGAATTCCGTCGCCAGCTGCAGCCCACGCCTGCGGGCGCGCCTCGCGAACCTCCTGGTCGAAAGCGGGGGGAGCCATGTCGTCGACGGGCGCTTCAAGGGCGGCTGGATCACTCGAAAATACGGCCGGCCGGAGCAAGGCGTCGAGGCCGTGCAAATGGAACTCGCCTGTCGCGGCTACATGCAGGAACCGTCGCCGATCGACCTCTCGAATTGGCCGACGCCGCTCGACGAGGCGCTCGCCGCCCCCACGCGCGCGACGCTGAAACGCGTGCTCGAAGCGCTGCTGAATTTCGTCAGCAATTCGGACAATTAGAATGAAGTCGTCATTGCGAGCGCGGCGAAGCCATCCACGGCTCAAGAACAGGGCCTTTCACCGGCTGGATGGCTTCGCCGCGCTCGCACTGACGAGCCCCGGCAGCAAATGAAAGGCTCGCCATGAACGCTCTTTCCCGCCTCGACAACATGCGCCTGATACGCGCGCCGCGCGGCTCCGAGATCAGCGCCAAGAGCTGGTTGACCGAAGCGCCGTTGCGCATGCTGATGAACAACCTGGATCCCGATGTCGCGGAGCGTCCGGGCGAACTCGTCGTCTATGGCGGAATCGGGCGCGCCGCCCGCGACTGGCCGGCGTTCGACCGCATCATCGAGACGTTGCGTCGCCTGGAGGCGGACGAAACCTTGCTTGTTCAGTCGGGCAAGCCGGTCGGCGTGTTCCGCACCCATGCCGACGCGCCGCGCGTGCTGATCGCCAATTCCAACCTGGTGCCGCACTGGGCGACCTGGGATCACTTCCACGAGCTCGATCGCAAGGGCCTGATGATGTATGGCCAGATGACGGCGGGCTCGTGGATCTACATCGGCTCGCAAGGCATCGTGCAGGGCACCTACGAGACCTTCGTCGAAATGGGCCGCCAGCATTACGGCGGCTCGTTGAAGGGCAAGTGGATCCTGACGGCGGGCCTAGGAGGCATGGGCGGAGCGCAGCCGCTATCGGCGACCATGGCGGGCGCCTCGATGCTGGCGGTGGAGTGCCGGCCCTCCAGCATCGAGTTCCGCCTGCGCACCGGCTACCTCGACGTCGCGGCCAAGGATCTCGACGAAGCGCTCGTGTTGATCGAGAGCGCGACCAGGTCGGGCAAACCGGTCTCGGT
Source organism: uncultured Pseudomonadota bacterium (assembly GCA_963809055.1). Classification (GTDB taxonomy): domain Bacteria; phylum Pseudomonadota; class Alphaproteobacteria; order Rhizobiales; family Beijerinckiaceae; genus Roseiarcus. The sequence goes on from CAWEID010000021.1 coordinate 78,431, forward strand.
AGGATTGCTCGGCAACGCCGCGGAAGTCCTGCCCGAACTGGTGCGCCGCGGCGTGCGGCCCGACATCGTCACTGACCAGACCTCGGCGCATGATCCGATCAACGGCTACCTGCCCAAGGGCTGGAGCCTGTCGCAATGGGAGGAGCGGCGCGTCAGCGATCCCAAGGGCGTCGAGCGTGCGGCCAAGGCCTCGATGGCCGAACACGTGCGCGCAATGCTCGCGTTCTGCCATTCCGGCGTTCCCACCGTCGACTATGGCAACAACATCCGGCAGATGGCGCTCGAGGAAGGCGTCAAGGACGCCTTCGACTTTCCCGGCTTCGTGCCCGCCTATATCCGCCCGCTGTTCTGCCGCGGAGTGGGCCCATTCCGATGGGTCGCCCTTTCCGGCGATCCCGAGGACATCTACAAGACCGACGCCAAGGTGAAGGAACTCATCCCCGATAATCCGCATTTGCACAACTGGCTCGACATGGCGCGCGCGCGCATCCATTTCCAGGGCCTGCCTGCGCGCATCTGCTGGGTCGGTCTGGGCGAGCGCGACCGGCTCGGGCTCGCGTTCAACGAAATGGTCGCGAGCGGCGAGTTGAAGGCGCCGATCGTCATTGGACGCGACCATCTCGATTCCGGCTCCGTCGCCTCGCCCAACCGCGAGACGGAGGCGATGCGCGACGGGTCGGACGCGGTCTCGGATTGGCCGTTGCTCAACGCGCTGCTCAATTGCGCCTCGGGCGCGACTTGGGTGTCGCTCCATCACGGCGGCGGCGTCGGCATGGGATTTTCGCAACACGCCGGCATTGTGATCGTCTGCGACGGCACCGAGGCGGCGGCAAAACGGATCGCGCGCGTGCTGTGGAACGACCCTGCCAGCGGCGTGATGCGCCACGCCGATGCCGGCTATGAGATTGCGGTGGACTGCGCGCACGATAAGAAGCTCGATCTTCCGAGTCTGGGCTGAGCCATGCGTGTCATCCGCTTCGCGAGCCTTGCCCTGCAACCTTGGAAGAACCGGGGCGGCGCGACGCGCACGCTATTGTGCGCGCCTGAAGGGGCGGGCTTAGAGCATTTCGATTGGCGGATCAGCATCGCCGACGTCAGCTCGGATGGCCCGTTTTCCACATTTCCCGGAGTCGAGCGCACGCTCGCGTTGATTGACGGCGAGGGCATGATCCTCAACATCGACGGCGCCGAGGAGCGATTGGACGCGTCCGCCCGCATCGTCTCGTTTCCCGGCGAATCGATCGTTTCGGCGCGCCTCGTCGGCGGGCCGGCGCGCGACTTCAATGTGATGACGCGGCGCGGCAAGTTCGTTCGCGAAGTCAGGGAAGTTAGAGACGGGGTGATCGTCGCCGAGCCCGCGGCGGCGATCGTCGCGATCGCGCTCGTCGATGGCGTCGAGTTCAAGAGCGCGGCGGGGCGCGCGAAGCTCGGGCGGTTCGATGCGGTCGTGACGCACGAGGCGCTGACGATCGCGGGAGATGCGATCGTGGCGCGCCTTTCGCCGATCCGGTAACGGGATGGGCCGTCCTCCCGCTTTTACGGGAGAAGGTCACGATGAGGCGTTCTCGTATCGCCGGTCCAATCGCGCGCTGCGGCAGGCCGCCGCCCCGGCGCTCCGCGCGCGCGGCAGGGGGCTCAGAAAGCATTCCGGTCGTGATAGGTCTGCAGGAACTGCCGCACGCGCGGCTCCTGGCTTTCGTGAAAAACATGTTTCGGCGGACCGTGCTCGAGAATGCGGCCGGCGTCGATGAAGGCGATGCGGTCGGCGACATGGGCGGCGAAGCCCATCTCGTGCGTGACGATCAGCATCGTCATGCCCTCGGCGGCAAGCGAGCGCATAACCTCGAGCACTTCGCCGACCAGTTCAGGGTCGAGCGCCGACGTCGGTTCGTCGAACAGCATGAGTCTGGGCTGCATGGCGAGCGCGCGCGCGATGGCGACGCGCTGCTGTTGCCCGCCCGACAAGCGGGAGGGAAAGGCGCCCGCCTTGTCGGCTAGCCCGACGCGCTTGAGCATCGCCGCAGCGCGCTCGTTCGCCTCGTGTTGGCTGAGGCCGCGCACTCGGCGCAGCGGCTCGGCGACATTGCCGAGCGCGCTCATATGCGGCCAGAGATTGAAGTGCTGGAACACCATGCCGATCTCGCGCCGCATCTCGCGAAGGCGTCGTGCGGGCATCGGCCGGCGCGAGCCGTCCACCGCCTTTTCGTAGCCGATCAATTCGCCCTCGATGCGCACCTCGCCCTCATCGTAGGACTCCAGGAAGTTGACGCAGCGCAGCAGCGTGCTCTTGCCCGATCCGCTTGGCCCGATCAGGCAAACGACTTCGGAGCGCCCGACATCGAGATCGACGCCACGCAGAACGCGATTGGCGCCGAAGCTCTTGGCGACGCCGCGGATCTCTATCATCGGGGCGCTCATGCCGGATTCGCCAGATAGGCCGTGACGCGCCGCTCGAACCGGCGCCCGAGGCGGGAGACGACTTCGACCAGCAGCCAATAGAAGGCCGCCATCGCGAAGATCGCGTCGAATGCCGTGAAGGTCTCGGCCGCCATGGTCTGCATCTGATACATCAGTTCGGGCACCGTGATGATCGAAAGCACGACGGTCTCCTTGGACATGACGATCAGCGTATTGACGATCGGCGGCACGGCCGCGAGCAGCGCGGCGGGCAGACGCACCCGCAGCAGCGTCGAGATCGGATCCATGCCGATGCTCACGGCGGCCTCGATCTGACCCTTCGGCACGGAACTGAAACCGGCGCGAAAAATCTCAGCGAAGTAGGCGGAGGAATAGAGTCCGAGGCCGAAAATGCCCGCCGCCGTGGCGCTCAGCTTCAACCCGATGAACGGGCCTCCGGCATATAACAGAAAGAGTTGCATCAGAAACGGCGTGCCGCGCAGGACCTCAATGTAGACGCGCAGCCCCCAGCGCAGCGGCGCGAACGGCGTCTGATAGGCGAGGGCGACCGCAAAGCCGATGACGAGCCCGAGCGCGCCGCCCGCGCCCCAGCACATAATCGTAACTCCGAAGCCGCCGATCAGCGAGGGCGCGTAACGCCAGAGAATGTCCGGATTCACCGCGACCCCGCTTGGATGAAGCGCCGCTCGGCGAGCGCGCCTAGCCCCGCCAGACAGAGATTGATCGCGAGATAGAACAGTCCGCCGCCGACATAGGCTTCCAACGGGCGATAGGTCAGCGAGGCGATGTTCATGCTCACGCGCGTCAACTCCGCGATGCCGACTACGGAAACGAGCGAAGACGCCTTGATCAGCAGGATGAATTCGTTGATCAACGGCGGAATCGAGATGCGCAAGGCCTGCGGCAGCAGTATGCGTCGCCAGAGATCGAGCCCGCCATAGCCGAGGGCGACCGCCGCCTCGCTCTGGCCGCGCGGCACCGTATTGAGCGCGCCGCGCAGGATTTCCGCCTGATAGGCCCCTGAGGACAGGCCAAGTCCGCCGATCGCGGCGACCAAAGCCGGCACGTCGAACCCGAATTTGGCGAGAAAATAATAGATGAACAGCAATTGCACCAGCAGCGGCACGCCTCGGAATATGCTGACATAGGCGCCGCCCAGCCGCGCGGACCAGGGCGCGCCGGACACTCTGGCTATGCAGGCCGCGCCGCCAATCACGAAGCCGAGCGCGATGCCGGCGAGCGAAAGCGCGATCGTGACGCCGGCGGCCTGCGTCAGATAACCGAAAGAGTGCAGGATGACTTGCGGATGCATCGGGCGGCCGCCGGCGAAGGGCGGCGCGCGCCGCCCTTCTGCCGACGAAATCAGATCGAGGGTTCGGGAACGGTCTTGGGCAGATCCATCGTCTGGCCGAACCAGGTCTTCTGGATTTTGGCCATGGTCCCGTCGCCCTCGAGCTTGACGATCGCTGCATTGATCGCCGCCAGCAAGGAACTGTCCTCGAGTCGGCCGACCCACGAAAAATATGTCGGCTGGCCGAAGGCCGGCAACACCACTGCAAACGTGTCCGAGCGCTGAGAGGCGGCATAGGCGAGGTTCGGCAGCGAGTTGACGGAAGCGTCGATGCGGCCCGCCGCGAGATCGGCGTAGGACTGGTTATTGTCGACGTATTCCTTCACCTCGACGGGCTTAGGCAACTTGGCCGAGAACGCCTTCAACTGCTCGAGCTGCGAAGTGCCCTTCTGCCCGCCGACGGTCTTGCCGGCGATGTCCTCGGGCTTGACGATGCTCTTGTCGTCGGCGCGCTTCATCAGCGCGGCGGTCGCATCGGCGATCGGCACCGAGAAGCTGTAACGCTTCATGCGCTCCTTGGTGATCGTGACCGGGGCGATGCAGAGGTCGAATTTCTTGGCCTCCAGGCCGGGCAGCACGCTGGTCCAGGGCAGGTCGAGATAGGACACCTTGACGCCCAATTCCTTCGCCACCGCGTCGATCAGATCGCGGTCGACGCCTTTGTAGACGCCGTTGTCGGATATATCGAAAGGCGGGAACTGCATTTCCGTTGCGACGACCAGTTCGCCGCGCTTCTTGATCTCCGCCAGCGTGTCGTCGGCGAAAGCCGGGCGCGCCCCGCCCGCGAGGCTTCCCGACGCGGCCAGCGCCGCCAAGCTTTTCAGCGCTGCGCGCCGGGTCAGACCGAATGGATTTCCTTCCGACATCTTACGCCTCCCGATTTGATTTGAGCGATCCGATGAATTTCTTTCGCGTTTGCGCCCGCCTCGCCGGCGGCCGGACCGCAATTTCGATACTAGGCCGCCGCCCGCGGCTTGCCCAGCGTCGTCTTTATAAGTCTAGACATAATAAAACGCCGAGTCAATTTGGGTGGCCGGCCGATCCGTGGCGGGCGCGGTTTGCGGGCTCGCCAATCACGAAGAATTTGTCGCCAGTTGCGGAACTCGCCGATTTGCTGCTGTGTACCTCGCCGGAAACCGCGAGGGCCCCCGACATGCAAAGTCCGACACTGCCGTGAGCGACGCCGAGAGCCCGAAAATGAGCCGGCGCGATCTCCTGGCGCTGATCGGAGCGAGCGCCGGCGGGGCGGCGATGTATCGGGCGATGACGAGCCTCGGGTTTGCGGCCGAATCGCCTTATCGCGGCCCGATCCGGCTCGAAGGCGATCCCAAGGGCGCCTCGGTTCTCGTTCTTGGGGCGGGCCTGGCCGGCATGACCGCGGCCTACGAACTCGGTCGCGCGGGATACCGAGTGCAAGCGCTCGAATACAATGCCCGCGCGGGCGGGCGGAACTGGTCGCTGCGGGGCGGCGACGTCTACACCGAACTCGGCGGCGCAACGCAGCGCTGCGAATTCGACGATGGACTCTATCTCAATCCCGGTCCCTGGCGCATCCCCTATCACCATCACGCGATCCTGGACTACTGCCGCAAATTCGGCGTGGCTCTCGAGCCGTTCATCCAGCTCAATCACAACGCCTACCTTCATTCGACGCGGGCCTTCGGCGGCGCGCCGCAGCCCATCCGCGCCGTCAAGGCCGATTTTGCAGGCGCGATTTCCGAATTGCTGGCCAAGGCCACGCGCAAGGGCGCTCTCGATGAAGCGGCGTCGAAAGAGGACCAGGAGATTCTGCTCGAGGCCTTGCGCGCGCACGGCGGTCTCGACAAAGACTATCGCTATGTCGCCGGGGAGGATTCGGCCGAGTTTCGCGGCTACGCCAAAGACCCCGGCGGCGGCTTGAGCGCGAAACCGGTCTACAGCGAACCTATCGGCTTGCACGATCTGCTCACGTCGAAACTCTGGCGCGGCCTGCAAAGCTTTTCGGCTTATGATTTTCAGACCACCATGTTCCAGCCCGTCGGCGGCATGGGCCGGATTGGCGAGGCCTTTGCGCGCCAGTTGCCGGACGTGATCCGATTGGGCGCGAAAGTGACGGCGATCCGACAGGACGAGCGTGGCGTCAGCGCGACATTCGAGCAGGACGGCAGGGTCGAGGAAGCGAAGGCCGACTGGTGCGTCTGCACGCTGCCGCTGTCGATCCTGAGCCGGCTCGCGATCGATGTGTCGGCGCCGATGAAAGCGGCGATCGACGCCGTGCCCTATGCGTCGGTGGTGAAGACGGGATTGCAGTTCCGCCGCCGCTTCTGGGAGGAGGACGAGCACATTTTCGGCGGCATTTCCTACACCGATCTGCCGATCCGGCAGATATCCTACCCGAGTTCAGGCTTCAACGCGGGCGGCAAGGGCGTTCTGCTCGGCGGCTATACCTGGGATGGGCCGAGCGCCTACGAACTGACAGCGATGTCGCCGGCCCAACGCATCCGGGTCGCCCTCGACTGCGGGGCGCAGATCCACCCGCAATACATCAGCGAATTCGAGACCGGCGTTTCGGTCGCCTGGCACCGCGTTCCATTCGCGCTCGGCTGCGCGGGCGAATGGAGCGACGAGGCGCGGCGCGACCATTACGACAATCTCTGTCGGATCGACGGCCGGATCGTGCTCGCCGGCGAGCACGCCTCTTACATCCCTGCCTGGCAGGAGGGCGCGATCCTGTCCGCGCTCGACGCGATCACGCGCCTGCACAGACGCGTTCTCGCGGATTGAGGAGCCGATGGCGTTGCGAAACATCGGGTCCTTCGCGCTTCTCGCCGCCGCCGTCCTGGCGCCCTCTGCTTCCGGCGCGCAGTCGGCGGCGCCGACGGCGCCTGCCCTCAGCCGAGGCTGGGTCTTTGAGGAGCAGGGCGGAGCAGCGCTCTATGCCGAAGTTTGCGCCGGCTGCCACCAGGCCGAGGGCAAGGGCGCCGTCGGCGCCGCCAGCTATCCCGCCCTTGCCGCCAACCGCGCCCTCGCCTCGGCCGGATATGTCGAAAGCGTGATTCTGAACGGTCTTGACGCCATGCCGCCGCTCGGCTCGATGATGAGCGACCAGCAGACCGCAGACGTGATCAACTATGTCAGAACCCATTTCGGCAACAATTATTCCGACGAGGTTTCGTCCGCCGACATCAAGGCCGCACGGCCGCATCCGGGGGCAGGCCCTTGAAGCGGTAGGGGCCGCCCGCCGCGCGGGTTTCATCGCGGTCCGGAACCCGATATGAGATAGGCCGAGCCAGCCAGCCATTTTCAGGAGCGCCGGAATGCTGAAGACGATCGGCCGAATATTGATTGTCTCACTGTGGGTCGTCGCGAGCGGGGCGTTGGCGGACACGCTCGTCCTGCCGGACCGGCTCATCGATCTGCGCTCGGCCCAAGGCGAGGCGTTCCTGCTCGAGAGCCACGCGCTCGAGGCTTTTTTTCCGATCAGCGCAGCTTTCGAGACCCAGAAGACCCAGGCCTATTGCGGGGTCGCAAGCACGGTCATGACGCTCAACGCGCTCGGGGTTCCCGCGCCGACCAGCCCGGAGTACCAGCCCTTTTCCTTCTTCACGCAAGACAATGTGCTCAATGAAAAGACCGATGCGATCCGGCCGCGCGAACTGATCGCCCGTCGCGGCATGACGCTCGATCACCTCGGCGCGATCCTCGCGCTTCACCCGGTCAAGGTCGAGGTCCGCCATGCCGCTCCCGGCGGGCTCGAGGAGTTCCGCAAGTCGGCGAGCGCATATCTCGCGGCCAAGGGGCATTTCGTTATCGTCAATTATTTGCGCAAGACGCTGGGGCAGGAGATCGGCGGGCACATTTCGCCGCTCGGCGCCTATGACGAGAAAACCGATCGCTTCCTCATCCTGGATGTTGCGCGCTACAAATATCCGCCGGTCTGGGTGACGGCCTCGGATCTGTTCAACTCGATGAACACGCCCGATCCCGACAATGAAGGCAAGACCCGCGGTTATGTCCTGATATCGGGGGAAGGCTTGGCCGGGGCCGCGCCGGCGCAATAGCGGGCGGGAGCAGGGGCGGCGATCCGCCTCGGGAGAGGGCGACATGATCGAGTTGTTTTTCTGGCCGACGCCGAACGGCAAGAAGGTGACGATCCTGCTCGAGGAACTCGGCGTTCCCTACACGGTCACCCCCTGCAACATCGCCAGGGGCGATCAATTCAAGGCCGCGTTTCTGAAGATCAGCCCGAACAATCGCATGCCCGCGCTGATCGACCATGCGCCGGCCGACGGCGGGCTTCCGATCCATCTTTTCGAGTCCGGCGCGATCATGATGTATCTGGGCGAGAAACATGGGCGTTTCTATCCTCAGGATCTGCGCGGCCGATTTGAGGTCAATCAATGGGTCATGTGGCAGATGGCCAATCAGGGCCCCAAGTCTGGCGAATGCGGACATTTCCGCCGACTCGGCGAGGACAAGGGCGACCAGTCCTACGCCGTGCGCCGGTTCACCGACGAGGTGAACCGGCTCTACGGCGTAATGAACAACCGGCTCTATGACCGGCGCTACCTCGCGGGCGAGGACTATACGATCGCGGACATGATCTCGTATCCCTGGACCGTGAACTGGCGGAACCAGGGTCAGGACATTTCCGAGTTCCGCTATTTCAAGCGCTGGTTCGACGAGTTGAGCGCGCGGCCCGCGGTGCAGCGCGGCCTTGCGGTCACGGCGGGACAGGCCGAGGACCCCGCGAGCCTGACGGCCGAGGAGCGCGAGCGGCGCGCGAAGCTGCTCTATAATCAGCGCGCCCGGCCGGCGCCCGCCGCCGGAGGGTTGCAGTAGTCGTCGAACAGCGCGGGTCTTTTGTCACGTTTCGGAGAAATCGTCATGAGCATGCCCATGATCCGCCTCGGCAAGACCGGCCTCGCCGTGTCGCGTCTGGCGTTGGGGACGATGACGTTCGGGCTGCAGACCGAGGAAGCGGGCGCACGCGAAATCCTCGCAAAAGCCGCGTCGGCCGGCGTCAATTTCATCGACACCGCCGATGTCTATCCGGTCGGCGGGGGCCTCGCCACGGCCGGGCGCACCGAGGAAATCGTGGGACGCTGGCTGCAAGGCCAGCGCGCCAATTTCATCCTGGCCACCAAGGCAGTCGGCCGCATGGGGCCAAACGCCTGGGACCAGGGCGCCTCGCGCAAGCATCTCATGGACGCGATCGACGCTTCGCTGAAGCGGCTCAAGACCGACTATGTCGATCTTTACCAGTTGCATTCCGACGATCCCGCGACCCCGCTGGACGAGTCGCTGGAGGCCTTGGACGCGATCGTGCGTTCAGGCCGGGCCCGATATGTCGGCGTGTCCAATTTTCTGGCCTATCGCCTCGCCAAGGCGCTCGGGCGCTGCGAGTTGAAGGGATGGGCGCGCATCGTGTCCGTGCAGCCGCGCTACAATCTGCTGTTCCGCCAGATCGAGCGCGAATTGCTGCCGTTGGCGCTGGAAGAGGGCGTCGGCGTGATCCCCTATAATCCGCTCGCGGGCGGATTGTTGACGGGCAAGCACCGGCGCGACGGCGCCCCGCCGGAAGGCACCCGGTTCACGCTCGGCAGCGCCGGTTCGCTGTATCAGGATCGCTACTGGAATGAGCGCGCCTTCGCCACCGTCGGCGCCTTGCAGGATCTCGCGCGCGAGGCCGGGATTTCGCTGACGACGCTCGCGGTGGCCTGGGCGCTAGCCCATCCCGCGATCACGGCGCCGCTGCTGGGCGCGAGCCGCGCCGACCAACTCGACGCCTCGCTCGCGGCGGCCGAGTACCGTCTCGATCCCGCGCTGAAACACAAACTGGACGAACTGACGGCGGAATACCGCCGGGGCGACGCGCCGCGGTGAGCGCGGCCGTCAGCCGGCCCACACGCCGTGCTTGTCAAGGGATGCTGCGATCCGAATGCAGCCCGGTTTCGCCTCGCGCCGCCTCGTGAGGACCCGACAAGGCCGAACAAGTCCAAGGCCCCGCGCTCCGAGGCCGCCCGGAAAACGGCTCAGCGCTCGTCCTCTTGCGTCTTTTCGATTTTGGCGACGACGCAAGTCAGCCGGATCACGAGGTCGCGCAGGGTTGGATTCTTGATGCTCGAAAAGGCGCGCAAAAGCCGCAAGCCGTCGTCGAAGGCGTGCAGACCCTCGTTATTGCCCGTGGCGCGGGCGTCCGCGTCGGAAACCACCTTCAGATCGGGCGCAATCGAAGCAAAAAAGTAGCTTGTGGGTACGCCAAGGCTCTGCGCGAGCGCCAATAACCGGCGCGCGCCTACCCTTTGCTGTCCAGACTCGAACTCGTCCATCAGTTTCGGACTGACGTTCAAGTCGTGCGCGACCTGATCGAGCGAGAGGCCAAGCTGAATGCGCTTTTCTCGAATTCGACGTCCTACAATCTGATCAATCTGATTCTTGTCTTTTGACATTTCAAAACGTCCGATCACGTGGACATTTGTCCTTGAGTTACGACGATGGGATCAATCAGTGCGATTCGGCCTCTGCCCAGAAAACTCATTTCTTTCGCAGCCATGTGATAGGCCGTGAAAGTTCCATTGTGTCATCCGTTTGATACACGAGGAAGCAAATATCGCAACAATTGTCCACATTAATCATGAATTTACACAAACAATTACGTAGAGTAAGTATCCATAAATGCAACAATGGTCTATCTAGTTTTGCGCCACGGAGCCTATAGTAGCGTTTTAATATAATATTAATCAAAATCAACGTCTTCCGGCGTTTATGTCGCTACGGCACGTGACAATTAGAAAGCGCGAACGTGCAATAGGAATGCTTACAGACATTATCGGCTATCTTTGCGCTCGAATTGCAATCGGGGCGCCATGTGTCGAATATTCCCAACGAATTGGATTCTTTGAATGAATTGGTGCGCACTCTGTTGGACGCACGGCCGTTCGCCGCGCGGCTCGATGACCATATGACGTTGTATCTAATCGATTTGGCGCTCATGCAGGCAGGAAGGGATATTGCGGGCCATTTGAGGCGGGATGGAGTCGCGCGGGACGAGAATGCCCCGCCACAAGGGCCGGCGCAAGGGTCGTAATTGAACAGATATTTCGCATTTCAAATTCGTCAGTTGTTTGCGCTTTCGAGCCGACCTTATACTTGCTTCCCGCATTCGCCCAGGCCCGATGACGCGAAGTACTGTTCAACAAAATTGATATCTCAATGCGCAGTCTTGTCCATTGTTTTAGCAATGGCGCAAAGGCGGCAGGCGCGATGAATGTCAGAAAATATCCGGTTCGCCTACGGTTTTGCCGAAATCGGTTTGCAGAAAGTCAAAATCGCAGCCTTGGTCGGCCTGGGTCACGTGGCGCGAGAACATCCAACCGTAGCCGCGCTCGTAACGCGGCGTCGGCAGGCGCAAGCGTCGCGCGCCGTTGCGCCAGTTCCGCTTCCGGCACGTCCAGCGTCAGGCGGCGGGCGGCGACGTCGAGCGTGATGACGTCGCCGGTTCGCACCAACGCGAGCGCGCCGCCGACGTAGGATTCGGGCGAGACATGCAGAATGCAGGCGCCGTAGGCGGTCCCGCTCATGCGCGCGTCGGAGATGCGCACCATGTCGCGCACGCCCTGACGAACCAGCTTCTTCGGGATCGGCAGCATGCCCCATTCCGGCATGCCCGGGGCGCCGAGCGGCCCGGAGTTGCGCAGCACCAGCACATGTTCGGGCGTCACTTCGAGGTCGTCGCGGTCGATCGCGGCTTTCAGCGCGGCGTAATTGTCGAAGACCAGCGCCGGGCCGGAATGCTTCAGAAGGTGCGGGGCCGCGGCCGAGGGTTTCATCACGCAGCCGTTGGGCGCCAGATTGCCTCTGCAGCACCGCGAGCGCGCCCTCGGCGTAGATCGGATTGTCGAGCGGGCGGATGACGTCGTCGTTGTAGACGCTCGCGCCTTCGAGGCTCTCGGCCCAGGTCTTGCCGGAAGCGTTGATCTGGCGAGAGATCGAGGAACGGCTTCAGCCGCGTCAGCAGGCCGAGCAGCCCGCCGGCGTAGTAGAAATCCTCCATCAGATATTTGTCGCCGCTCGGGCGGATGTTGGCGATCACGGGCGTCTTGCGGCTCGCCGCGTCGAAATCGTCGAGCGAGATGTTGTGTCCCGCGCGCCGCGCCATCGCGACGATATGGATGACGGCGTTGGTCGAGCAGCCCATCGCCATCGCAACCGCGATCGCGTTGCGATAGGCGCCCTCGGTCTGGATCTTCGGCCGGCGTCAGATCCTCCCAGACCATTTCGACGATGCGCCGTCCGGCGTCCGCGCACATGCGGATGTGGTTGGAATCGGCGGCCGGAATCGAGGAGGCGCCGGGCAGGCTCATGCCGATCACGTCGGCGAGCGCGGTCATGGTCGAGGCGGTGCCCATCGTCATGCAGACGCCGTAGGAGCGCGCGATGCCGACCTCCATCTCCGACCAGTCCTTAGCCGAGATGTTGCCGGCGCGCCGCTCGTCCCAATATTTGATCGCGTCCGAGCCGGAGCCGAGCACCTTGCCGTGCCAGTTTCCGCGCAGCATCGGGCCCGCCGGCGTGAAGATCGCGGGAACGCCCGCGCTGGTCGCGCCGAGGATCAGGCCGGGCGTCGTCTTGTCGCATCCGCCCATCAGCACGACGCCGTCGATCGGATGCGAGCGGATCAACTCCTCCGTCTCCATCGCGAGGAAATTGCGATAGAGCATCGTCGTCGGCTTGACCATGATCTCCGAAAGCGAGATCGCCGGCAGTTCGACGGGAAAGCCGCCGGCCTGCAGCACGCCGCGCTTGACGTCCTCGACGCGGCTGCTTGAAATGCGCATGGCATTGGTTGAGGTCGGACCAGGTATTGATGATCCCGATGACCGGCTTGCCGAGGTAATCGGCGCTCGAATAGCCCATCTGGTTCATGCGCGAGCGATGGCCGAAAGAGCGAAAATCGTCGGGCGCGAACCAGCGCGCCGATCGCAAAGTTTCCGGCGTCTTGCGCGTCATGTCTCGCCTCCCCCAAGCGGGCGCATATTGCGCCGTCGGCCGATGCTACGCGATCCCGGGCCGCCGCGCCAAGCCGTCAACGCGCGCTGCGCAGCGCGGAGATGGCCAGGCCCGCCAGCAGCGTGATGAACGCGCAGACGAGAAACAGGCTGTCGTAGCCGAAGCGACGGATCAATCCGCCGCCGACCCAGGGCGCGACGAATTGCGCCGAGGCGCCGGCCATGACGAGCAGCGCGAGATCGCGACCCGCCGAGTCCCTGTTTGGCAGCACGCGCGACATCAGCGTCAGGTCGACTGTGGCGTAGGCGCCCATCGCCAATCCGCCGAGCCCGGCGAAGACGAGCATGCCGCTCCATGTCGGGCTGACGATCGGCGCGAACATGGCGGCCGCCATCGCGAGCGCATAGACCTGCGCGAAGATCTTGCGCCGCTCGATTCGGTTCGCGATCCACAAGCCGGCCGCAATCGCGGTCACGGTCGCGAGCGTGCGCACGGAATTGAGTTCGCCCGCCGCTATCCTGGCGTCGGCGACCCCGATATGGTCCTGCAGGATGTAGAGCAAGTAATTGTTGATCGAGAATTGCGCGACGAACATCAGCACGCGAAAGAGATAGGCCAGCGAGAAATCCCGCGAGGAGAAGCTGGTCAGAAGGCTGAGCGTCGGCACAAGCCGGCGCCCGGGTCTGGTCGGCTCGCGCGCCGGTCTGGGCTCGAGATAGGGCGCCTCGCGACCGAAACTCACGAACGCCGCCGTCGAAATCACGAGCGCGAGGGCCAGGATCGCGTTGCCGAGCACGCCGGGCGCAAATGCCGCGAGATTGGCGCCGAAGAGCGCGCCTAGCGGTCCGGCGACGCCGACCACCGAGGAGGCAAGACTGCGCTTGGAGTCCGGCACCCTGTCGGGCGTCACCGCGAGCATTGCGGCCTGGAAGAAATTGAGCGTGAACCAGAGCGCGCCGAAGAAGATCGCAATGCCGAGAAAACTGTGCTGCAACCCGAGCCCGATCGTCAGGACGGCGGAGGCGGCGGCCATCCCGGCGAGCCAGGGCGCACGGCGGCCCCAGCGGCTGCGCGTGGCGTCCGAGGCGGCGCCGCCCGCGGTCAGGCCGGCGACGCCGGTAACCGCGCAGAGCATCGTCAGCCAGGCGAGATTCTGAATCTTGCCGGCGGGGTCGATCGCCTCGACTTGCAGCGGCGCCAGGATCAGTTGCACGCCGTTGAAGTTGGCGTAGAGCGTGAGCGCCATCGGCAGCAGCAGCGTCAGCACGAGCCCGAGGCTCGCCGGCGCGCGCACGACGGCCTCGAGCGGGCGCTCCCGATCCGGGCTGCGGCATTCCGCTGTCATCAGGGCGCTTTCCCAATCTCCGATAGGCTCTGCCGATCTCTCGGCCGGACGCGCGCCGGAGGGGGGATCGCAGGCCTCTCTTGTGCGCGGACCCTGAGTCGATCAAGCTCTTTCTCACACAAGCGTGTGATGTCGCCGGGCGGGGCCTGCTGTAGACCTCTGCGATGCGGCGGCTCGGGCGCGCAGAAGGGGTCGAATGAAGCTGGAGCTCGAAAATGTCGTCGTCCTCGTGACCGGGGGATCGAAGGGCATCGGCCTGGCCTGCGCCAAGGCCTTCCTCGCCGAGGGCGCTCGCGTCGCGATCGTCTCGCGCTCCCAGGGCAACGTCGATAGAGCGATTGCGGAATTGCCGGGCGCTTTCGGGGTCGCCGCGGACATGATCGACCCCGCCGCCGCCGCGGCGGCCATTGCGACGGTCGAAGGCCCGCTTGGGCCGATCGGCGTACTCGTCAATTCGGCAGGCGCGGCGCAGCGCACGGCGCCGGACGACCTGACGCCCGCGGCCTGGCGCGCGGCGATGGACGCCAAATATTTCTCCTACATCCACGCGATCGATCCGATGATCAAGCGCATGGCTGCGCGCGCGCAGGGCGTGATCGTCAACGTGATCGGGGCGGGCGGCAAGGTCGCCTCGCCGACCCATATCGCCGGAGGCGCGGCCAATGCGGCCCTGATGCTCGCAACCGCCGGGCTCGCCCGCGCCTATGCCGGAAAAGGCGTGCGCGTCGTCGGCATTAATCCCGGCTTGACTGAAACCGAGCGATTCACCGACGGTCTGCGCGCCGCCGCCCAGCTCGCCGGCGTCAGCCTCGAAGAGGCCGCGCGACGCAGCGTCGAGGCGATCCCGATGGGCCGGCTGGCTCGCCCGGAGGAAGTCGCCGACGCGGTGGTGTTCCTCGCTTCCAAGCGCGCGAGTTACATCAACGGCGTCAATATCGGCATGGACGGCGTCCAGACCCCGATCGTGGTCTGAGGCCGATTTCGTCCGTCCTTCGGCGGGCGGGCGGCTTTGCAAGGCTGCGGGGAGGGACAGCGCGTCGCCGATGTCGTAGTTTGCGCGTCTCGATATCGCGTTCGCTCGCCCAAAAGCGCGATCCGAGCGCGCTGCAAGGGAGGGCGGTCATGGCCGATGCGCAATCCGGGAAACCCGTCGTATTGATCACCGGCGCTTCGTCCGGCATCGGCAAGGCGATCGCGCGGCGTCTGACGGGCGCCGGCTATCGCGTTTTCGGCACGAGCCGGGCGGGCTCCCCTTTGCCCGACGTCAGCGCCGAAATGATCGCGATGGATCTCGACAGCGACGCCTCGGTCGCGGACGCGATTGGCGATATTTTGCTCGCGCCGGGCGCATCGACGCCGTCGTCAACAACGGCGGATGGGCGCTCATGGGCCCGATCGAGGAGACGGACATCGCGGAGGCGCGCGCGCAGATGGAGACGAATTTCTTCGGCGCATTTCGAGTCTGCCGCGCAGCGCTGCCGATCCTGCGCGCTCAGGGCGGCGGCCATATCGTCAACGTGAGTTCGCTGGCGGGGATTTTCGGCGCGCCGTTCAACGGCCTCTATTGCGCCAGCAAGTTCGCGCTCGAGGGCTTCAGCGAAGCGCTGCGGTTCGAAACGCGCGGCATGGGAATCAAGATCGCGCTGGTCGAGCCCGGCGACACCGACACGGGCCTGCCCGCGCACCGCCGCACCGTCGCGGGCGCGAGCCAGGCCAGCGCCTACGCCAAGGCTTTCGCCAGATTCCAGGTCAATCAGGCGAAGGACGAAAAGAGCGCGATGCCGCCCGACGAAGTGGCGAAAGTCGTGCTGCGCATATTGCGTTCGCCCTCGCCGCGCATGCGCTATTCCGTCGCCAATCCCGGACAACGCATCGTCGCGCCGCTAAAGCGCTTCCTGCCATATGCGTGGTTCGAGGCGCTCGTGGCCAGCGCTATGGGGGTGTAGGCGCGCCGCCTCACTCCGAAACGATCACCCCTTGCGCGGTGTCGGCATGGAATTCGCCGGTGAACGGGAAGCGGCCGGGCGAAAGCGGGCGGATCCGCACTTTTCCCTCGCCGCCGGGCTGGATCACCTTCTCCACCGCCGGCCGCTGCATGTCGAATTCGTCGGCGGTGTCGTCGAGATTGGTGACGCTGATCACGAACGGCTTGCCGCTCGGCACATGGATTTCCGCGGGCGTAAAGCGGTGGTTCTTCAGCGTCAGCGTATAGGTCTGCAGATCCTCGGCGCGCGCGGCGCCGGCGAGGATCGCAGCGAACACGGCAGCGCCCAGGGCGGCGCGAGACAATGGCGACACTTTCTTCTCCCGTTTGAGTCTCCCGCGCGGCTCAGGAAGCCGCAGCGAACAGCTTCTGTCCGATGAACTCGCCCTTGGCGACGCCGGCCGGAATGGCGAAATGGCCGCCGCCAACGTTGGTGACGAACTGGTTCATCATGTCGAAGCGCGACATCCTCTCGAAGATGGTGATGAACCCTGCCGTGAGGTCGCGCTGGTAGCAGATGAAGATCAGTCCGGCGTCGAATTCCATGCCCTGGCGCCAGGGCGGCCAGCGCTCGGCGGTGAAGTTCGCGCCGTCGTTGTAGGAATAGGAGCGGCGAAGGATCTGCGATCCCGACAACGCCATCTCATGGGCGAGGCGCACGTGCGAATTCTCGGGGATGACGGGATTGCCGTCGGCGTCCTTCGCGTCCAGGTCGATCGGGTCGAATTCCGATTTGGCGCCGAGCGGCGCGCCGGAAAGCTTTTCGCGCCCGAACGTCTGTTCCTGGAAGCCGACCTTCATGCGGTCCCAATGTTCGAGCGCGATGCGCGCGCGGCGCACGACGATGTAGCTGCCTCCGCGCATCCATTCCGGCGCCTCGTCGCCGGCCCAGACCACCGCGTCCATTTCCTGCGGCGTTCGTTGGTGTCGGGATTGCCGGTGCCGTCCTTGAAGCCCATCAGGTTGCGCGGCGTCTGCTCGGGCCCGAAATCCGAGACGAACCCGGCTTGAACCCAGCGGATATTGGCGACGCCGTAGGCGAGCCGCGCCAATTGCCGCACGGCATGGAAGGCGACCTGCGCGTTATCCGCGCAGGCCTGCACATAGAGATCGCCGCCGGTGCGCGCCGGCGCCAACTGGTCGCCGGGGAAATGCGGCAGGTCGACGAAGGCCTTCGGGCCTTTGCGCCTGAGGCCGTAGCGGTCGACGCCGTCCTTCTCGAACAGGCCCGGGCCGAAGCCGAACGTGACCGTCAGGCGCTTGACGGCGAAGTCCCAGAACGTCGGACGGATCGGCCTGAGCGGCGTAGTCGGCGTCTCCCGGAATTTCGACCGGCTGTGCCTTCGCTCATCGCCGCGGCGGCCTCGGTCCATGCCGCAGCAGCGCCTCGACGTCGCCGCGCTTCTTGGTCACGAGGTCGAACGCGGCGATATAGGTGTGCGTCTGCGCGGGGGTGACTACGCCGCCCTGATGCGGGCCGCAGAAAGGCTCGATCGCGCGCCGCGGCGCTGGAACGCTCGGCGCCGCGGCCGAGCGCGGCGCGAGATTGGCGCCGGCGAGCGCCGCCAGTCCGGCTGTGCCTGCAAGAAAGCCGCGGCGCGTCGCGGCGGCCTGGTTGTTGTCGCTCTCGCTCATGGCGTCGCCTTCGCAAGCATGTTCACGTCGTCCTCGACGTAATAGAAGCCGCTGCCGTCGGGCGCCATGGCGAGGCCGAACAGATCGCCGTTGCCCGGCGGCGATTGCGCCTGGTTGGAGTCGATCCATTGCGCGGCGATCTGCTTGCCGCTGACCGGGTCGAATTCGACCACCTGGCCGTTCTTGGCGTTGGTGGCGAGGAGATGCCCGCCGGGCGCGACCGCGAGCGCCAGCGGCCGTTGCAGCAGGCCGCCCTTGGTGACGTGCTGCCCGTGCCGGCGCTGCTCGTTCGCGTCAGCGCGTCGGGAATCGCGACGATGCGGTTGTCGAGCGCGTCGGAGACATAGAGCGTGGAGCCGATCAGCGCGAGGCCGGTCGGCCCGATCAGGAAGACGTCCTTGTCGGCGCGCTGGGCGAAGCCGTTGGCGATCACCGTCTGGCTGCGTCACCTTGGCGGCCTGCCCGGAGGGATCGCGAGCTCGATGCGCAGCACCGTCGCCTTGTGCACGATGACCGGATGGCCCGTCGCCGGATCGATCTTGTCCGGGCCCGGCACGTCGAAGCCGGCCATGCTGACGAACAGCGTGGCCTTCGCGCCGTCGTCGACGACCGCCATGTTGCCCCAGGGATCGTTGATATGCGGGCCCGACCAGACGGTCGCGAGCTTGCCGTTGGCGTCGAGCACGAGCAGGCAGCCGGGGCCCTTGGTGGCCGTCGTGCCGTCGGTGCTCGGCGTGCTGCCGACGATCACCCAGCCGCGTGCTGAGCATGGTCATCGCGGTGCTGAGGCCGATGCCGCCGGGGCATTGCGGCAGGCTCTGCGGCAGCTTGGCGAACAGGCTCGTCGACTGCGTCGACGGATTGTAGTCGACGATCGTGCCGCCGGTGCCCTGCAGGTTCGACTGGTTGTTGAAATTGTCGACCAGCACGTCGTCCTTCTGGATCTTGCCCGACGCTCGCCGGCGCGACGACGACGGCATAGGGGTTGAGATCGCCGTTGTCGGTGATGGTCGAGGCCAGCGTGAGTGATGGTGCAGCCTCTCCAGCACGCCTTCGGCCGAAGCCGCGGACGCCGATGCGAGCCATGCCGCCGCCAAGCCGCCGAGCGCCGAAGCGACCATTTACTCGTGTCTTCATCATAGTCGTTGGCCTCGTCGTTCATGCTTCGCTTTGCCGCCTTCAGAACAGTGATGTTGGTGCGCAGTCCGATGACCAGCTCGTTCTTGATCTTCTGATCCGGCGCATTCGGGTTGGCGAGGCCGGCGCCGGGATTGAACACGTACTGGATGTCGGGCTGCAACTGCCACCACGGCAGGACCTGGTATTGGTAGGTCGCCTCGATGAAGGTCTCGACGCCGCGCACCGGGTGTAGACGCCGGGATTGTACAGAGCGCGAATCCTGGTCGAGCCCGGCTGGCGCTGCTGCTGACGTGCGCCACGCCGAAGCCGAGACCGAACAGTGTCATCATCGCGGCCGAGGAACGGTTCATGCATCGTCACGCCGGCGTTGACGCTGAAGTTGATCAGGTTGCGGTCTTGCAGCGGCGTGATCATCGGCCGCACGAACAGGTTGATATTGCGGTCGGGGTCCTCGGAGCGCCAGACCATCTGATCCGCGATGGCATAGATCGCGTAATTGCCCCGATGCTCGGCGGGCGTCTGGCTTGGCGGGATTGGCGAGCGGCAGGCCGAGGTAGTCGTAACGCTGGTCGGCGAAGCTTTCGCTGTCGTACCAGATGCCGATCTTGTAGGTGCGCGCGAGCGGCTCGTCCTCGTTCGCCTTCACAAGCGTTCCCGAGCCGGGGTAGGCGAATTGCAGTTCGGCGATCGCGAGCACGCCGCCGTTGAGCGGAAAGCTCAGTGCCGAAGGGATCGTTCTTCTGCGGATCGCCGTTGTTGTTGTAGCCGGGCTGCCGTTGAAGACGCCGGCCAGCACGGTGATCGTGTCGCTGAGATGGGCGCGAACCCGAATGCCGAGAGCGGAGAGCGGATAGGCCGGGCCGCCGCCGGGAAGATCGGCCGAAGGCAGCATCGGCCAGCCGAACATCGTGTTGACGAAATAGCCGCCGTTCTGGTTGACCATGAACTCCTGGTCGAGGCTCTGCTGGCCGATCTTGACGTCGAGCGCGTCGCGGAATTTCTGCTGGTACCAGAGTTCCCAGAGCCGCGACGCAGGGTCGGCCTCGATACCGCTCGCGGTCTGCAGCGTCATAGAGATTGGTCGCGCTCAGGTTGCGGCCGTGGATCTGCAGCGCGCTGACGTTGAAGAGGCCGCCGTACAGGCCGAAGGCGCGTTGCGTGTCGAGTTGCAGCGTCCCCGTCGTCAGCCCTTCATAGACGAAGCCCTGGCGGACGCCGCCGGTCACGTTGCCGAGCACCTCGCCGGTTTCCGTCAGGTCGAACGTCATGCCGTATTTGCTCAGCGCGGTCCGCAGTCCCCACATGTCGCCGAGCATATTGGAGCTGTGTGACAAGGTGCTCACGAACCCGAACGGCCCGGAGGCGCTCGGCGCGACCGCCGCCGGCGCGGCCGACGCAGCGGGCGTCGCGCCCGACACGCCCGCGTCGACTGGCGCCTCGATGAATTCTTGCGAACTGGCCGGCGCGGGGTTGAGCATGCTCGGGGCATTTTGGGCGGCTGCGGGGGCCGCCGCGGGTGCCGCCGCGGCCCCGCCGATCGGCGTTTCCACGAACTCGCCCGAATTCGGCGCCGCAGGCGCGCTGGGGGCGGCCGAATCCGCGAGGGCGTGCGGGGCCCAACTCAGCGCGAGCGCCGCCACGGCGATCCGCGGCGCGGCAATTAAGATACGCGCGCAAATCCCTGAACTCGTCCGGCAATGCGAAGACAACCCCAACTCCGAATGCGCAATGACCCGACGCATTGTCGGCCAATAGGGCTGCCTCGTTGAGGTATGTCAATGAAACTATTGGTATTTTAGAGGCGTTCTAAACTATGCGGGTTGGCCGTCGGCGTTTCGCCTCGGCTCCAAGACCATGCAGGTTTCCGAGCCGTGCGCGATTAGCCTGTCGCTGGCGTCGATAAGGCGGCCCTGCGATGTTGCGATCCTCCCGCCGGAATGGACGACATTGGCCTCGCATCTAACGACGCCGGTCTGTTCGAGCAAAGGGCGGACGAAATTGATCTTCATTTCGACGGTCGTATAGGATTGGCGGGGCGCGAGCGTCGAGTGCACGGCGCAGGCCATTGCGGTGTCGAGTAGCGTGGAAATCCATCCGCCGTGCACGATCCCCATCGGATTGTAGAAGCGGCGCGACGGCCGACCCTCGAATGCGATCCGCCCGTGCGCCACTTCGACTGGCCAGAGATCGCAGGCTTCGGCGAAGGGCGGGCTCGGATACGTCTCGTCCAGCAGCTTCTGCAGAAAGGCGAGCCCGGAATCGCGGGTGGCGACCTCGGGATCGACGATGCCGAATTTGGCGTTGGGCGTTGACCTCGTCATGGCGAAAACTCCTGGATTGATGCGGGTTCGATCGAGCGCGCCCGGGGAACCGGCGCTGGCGCTGGCCGGACGACATGCGGGCGCGTGTCGACCGGCGCGCTCAGCAAGGCGGTCAGCAGCATCAGGCCGATCTGCACCGAGAACAGCGTCTTGAAACTGGCGAGCTGCGGCGCGGCATGTCCGACCAGCACGACGGTCAGCGCCACCCCGAGCACGGCGCCCATCTGACGCACCGCCTGATTGACGGCGCTGCCGATGCCGAAGCGGTGCGGTTCCAGCTTGGCGACCGCCGCGGCCGCAAGCGAAGGCAGGACCAGGCCAGTGCCGATCCCCGTCATCGCCATCCCCGGCAACCAATGATGCAGGAAATCGGGATCGGCCCCGGGAACGACAGAGAACCACAGCCCGCCGCTCGCACAGAGAAGACTGCCCGCGATCAGCACTGGCCGATGGCCGAACCTTTGCGCGAACCGTCCGGCGAGAAACGAAACCGGCACGACAAGCAGCGGTCCTGGCGTCGCCGCGAGGCCCGCGCGCGACATCGGGTAATGCCAGATTTCGGTCATGAAGAGGAAGAAGCCGAAGAACATCATGGCGAAGGCGGTCCCGAAACTCAGCGTCGCCAGATTGACGAAGCAATAGGCGGCGTTGTCGAAAAGCGAGAGGTCGATCGCAGGCGACGCATTGCGACGCGCCCAGGGAATGAAAGCGCCAATCGCGACGGCGCCGAGGGCGAAGATCGAGAGCACGACCGGAGATCCCCAGCCGAGCGACTCTGACCGGATCAGCCCAAGCGCGAGCGCGCCGACGCCGGACGCCAGCAGCGTCACGCCGACGATATCGAGGGGCGCGCCGCTCTCAGGATTGCGCGATTCCGTGAAACCGCGCAGGCCGCGCACGAGCGAGATTGCGCCCAGCGGCAGGTTGATGAAGAAAGCCCATTGCCAGCCCCACTGGTCGATCAACCAGGAGCCGACGCTGGGTCCGATTGCAGCGCCGAGTCCGCCCACCGACCCCCACAGCGCGACGACGACCGCGCGCTTGTCGCGCGGGAAAGCCGCCAGCACGATCGAGAGCGAGGCAGGCAGCAGCAGCGCTGCGCCGATCGCCTGAAGCACGCGAGCGCCGATCAACAGCGCAACGTGGGCAGAGAGCCCGCAGGCCAGCGAGGCGAGGAGGAAGACGCCGACGCCGATGGCGAACATGCGCTTGCGGCCGTAGAGATCCGCGAGCCGGCCCGCAGGCGCAAGCAGCGCGGCATAGACGACAGTGTAGGCGTTCAGAACCCAGGACAATTCGGGAATTGCGACGTCGGGAAATGCGCGCGTCAGGGCAGGGAAGGCGGCATAGAGCACGGTCGCGTCGATCGAGACGAGAAAGATCGCGATACAGGCGACGGAGAATGTGCGCCAGGGCGAAAGACTCTTGGTCGGGTTCATTTCATCCCCTCCTGTCAGGCCTAGACCCATAATATGACCAGTCATCTTACTGCGAGAGGCGCAGCAAATTTGCGGGGCGTTCGCCCGCGTCAGACGAGGACCTTCGAGAACGCCATGGCGTAAAACGCATCGAGCGGGCCGCGATTCTTCTCGATTTTCGCCCGCAACACCGCGCCTTCCCAGGCGTCAATAAGGAAGGCGGCAAGCGCCTCGGGCTCGCTGTCGCCGGGCAGGGCGCCCATGCGCTGGGCTTCCGCGATTACGCTCGCCAGCACTTGCGTCCAATCCGCGAAGGCGGCGGATACGCGCTCGCGGATCGCAGGGCTCTGATTGGAAAGCTCGAGGCCGAAATTGCCGAGCAGGCATCCGGGAACGTCGGGAAACCGGGCGGCGGCGATCATGGCCTCGAAATAACGGCGCAGGCGCATCAAAGGCGGCGCACTCGTGTCGCGCAGGATCGCGCGGCGCGTTGCGGCCCTTGCGACATATTGGTCCACCACCGCCGCGCCGAGATCGTCCTTGCTGGCGAAATGATTGTAGAACGACCCCTTCGGCGCGCCCGCAGCGTCCGTGATGTCCTGCACGGACGTCGCGTTGAAGCCCTTGAGGTGGAGCGTCTCCAGGCCGGCGGTCAGAATTTCTTCGCGGAGGTTCGTTTTGGCCATATGTCCAATATGACCGGTCGTATTAGAATTGTCAAGACTGGGTCGGCGTGTGAACTCGGTCTACTGGCACCCGAAATGGAAAACTCGGCGGACGCGCGCAAGACTGACTCGAAGCCCGGGAACCGGCTCCGACCTCCGCGATGGCCTTCGGAACTTTCCGCCGTCTTACTGCGTCGCCGCGTCCGGCTTGACGTCGGCCATGCGGATGGGGCTGTCCAGCGAGGCGGCGCGCTTGGGCGGCAGGGGGACGTCGGTTGGGATCGGCTGTTGCGGTTCGAACACTTGGATCGCGGGAGATGGCGTTCCGCCGCCGACCTTGGTGAACAGGTTGGTCATCAGGCTCTTGCTGCCGTCGGCCACTCCGCTGACGAAACCCAATGGCGAGGCGCCGGCGTCGGCGGCTGGGGCGGCGGGCGTCGTTGCCGCGACCGTGGTTGCGACGGGCGCGGCGTCGGGCTTGGCGGGCGCGCCGGGGGCGGCGGCCGAAACGCCGCGCGCGCTCGTCGCGGCGGCGGACTTGCTGGCGTCCGCGGCGGCGACCTTCACGACCGTCGGAATCGGCTTGCCATTGTCGTCGAGCACGATTTCCTGCGGGCCGGCGGCAAGAGCGTCTGGGCGGCTGACCTCATCGACATTGGCAAAGGCCGGATTCTGTCCGCCGTCGGCGTAGACGAGTTCAATCGGCTTGACGCCCTTGGCGACCAGCGCGGCGACTGCCTCGTCGTCCGTCTTCTCCTTCGCTGCAACCGCCTCTTCGACCGCGCTGTCGCGATGCAGGGTCGGGCAGGGCGCGGTCGCGGATATGTCGTGATCGGCCACTGCCCCGAATACATAGTGCTTGCCGCAGACCAGCACGCTCGGCTCGGCCTGAGTCACCTCGAAATGGTCGGAGCCGTTCTTCAGCTCCTTCCAGAACGCAATATTCGGATCGAGCCTGTGTTTGGCGAGATTTTCCGCAGTCATCTTGAACGGATAGGACTGCATTTGGATTTCGCGCTGGCCGCCGTTGAAGGCCTCGCGGGCGATCGCGTAGATCTCGGCGATCTGCTGATCGGTCATCGAATAGCAACCCGCCGACGAGCAGGCGCCATGCACCATGATCGTGCCGCCCGTCCGGCCATAGGCGCGATCATAGGCGTTGGGATAGCCGACGTTGAACGACAGATAATAGTTCGAATGCGGATTCATCTGGCCGGGGGTGATCGTGTAGAACCCTTCGGGCACTTGGCGATCGCCCTCGCGGGTCTTCGGGCCGAGTTGACCCGACCAGCGGCACATCGGGAAGGTCTTCAGCAACGCGTACTGGCCGTCCGACTTCAACTTCCATATCTGGAGTTCGGCTTCCTGCTTATAGGTGCGGATCAGAACAGGCGAGGCCGGGGTCGTGCCGATCTCATCCATCTTCGCCAGCGTCTTTTGCGGGATAGGCTGCAGGGACCGCGCCGAACTGCTATCGAGTTGGTCATCGCAGCCCGCAAGCAGAGCGCTCGCGCTCACCATCAAGCCTGCGGCAAATATCCGCGATCGCCAAGTCTGCAATGCCATAGTCAGTCACCTATTGGGAGTCGCATACCCGATAGCGCAAGCGATGTCCATCTGCGCGATAAGACGCTCTCAACCTTAACCCGAGCCTAACGCGATATTTCCCATGCGACTGAGAAGGTTAAGCTTTCCTTGCGCAGGACGCCCGGGACCTTTCGAAGTCCTAATTTCGGGTCGGAATCGCGCGTTTGAGGCTCAGACTTTGCGCCCGATTGCCAGAAATTTGGCCGCGCGGGCTTCGCGCAATTCGTCCCGCGACATATTGCCCAGGGAGTCCAGCGCCTTTCCGATCGCCTTGCCGACCGCGGCGACCGCCGCCTCAGGGTCGCGATGCGCGCCGCCCACAGGCTCCTTGATTATGGAATCGATGATGCCGAATTTCAACAAATCCTGGGCGGTAATTTTCATGCTCGTTGCGGCGTCCTGGGCCCGGGCGGAATCTCGCCACAGGATCGAGGCGGCGGCTTCCGGCGAGGCGACCGTATAGATGGCGTGTTCGAGCATCAGCACCTTGTTGCAGACCGCGATCGCCAGGGCGCCGCCCGATCCGCCCTCGCCAACGATGACGGCGATATTGGGCGAGCCGAGCGAAAGGCTCGCGTCGGTTGCTCGGGCGATCGCCTCCGCCTGGCCGCGCTCTTCGGCGTCGATGCCGGGCCAGGCGCCGGCAGTGTCCACGAGCGAGACGACCGGCAGGTCGAATTGGTCGGCAAGTTCCATCAACCTGGCCGCCTTGCGATAGCCCTCCGGCCGAGCCATGCCGAAATTGTGCTTCAGACGGGTCGCCGTGTCCTCGCCTTTTTCGTGTCCGATCAGACAGATGGGCCGACCTCGAAATCGACCGAGCCCGCCGACGATGGCGGCGTCCTCGCCGAATTTGCGGTCGCCGGCGAGCGGCGTGAAGTCTTCTATCAGGCCCCTGATGTAATCGGCGAAATGCGGCCGTCCCTGGACGCGCGCGACCTGCGTCTTCTGCCATGGCGTCAGCGCGGCATAGAGATCGGCCAGCGTCTTGGCGGATTTGGCCTCCAGCTTGGCGACTTCTTCCGTCAGTGCGGGCGAATCTCCCTTCGCTGCAAGCGCCCGAAGTTCGTCGATGCGCGCATCGATATCGGCGACGGGCGTTTCAAAACTCAAATAAGCGCGCATTTGACCTTGCAAGTGTATCCCCCCGGGGCGAGGGCGCGCGAAACTGGCGAGATGAAGGGGGGAAGTCAAGGCAGCGTGGCGCGGTCCTGCCGCCCTTCCGCTCGCCGCCTTCGCCCGCTCGCGTCGCTTGGATCGGCCCTCGGCAGACTTAAACCCGCGCAAACAACATTTAACTTAGGTGTTTACGGGCCGCGTCGAACGTATTGCGCAACCATGCCGCGCACTTGCGAGACGAGGCGCCGCGTTCAATTTCACCGATTTGGCCGGGGTCGGCGTGAACATTCGTTTTGGCGGGTAACGACTGGGAGTATATGAGAAGATACGCGAAGGGCGCTTCGGCCCTCGCTCCGACGCGAGATCGCCGACACCTGAGGGCGCTTGGTCACGGTTCGCGTCGCGACGGTGAAACCTAGACTCGAAGATTTCGAGGAGAAGGAGTGAACATGGCTGGGGTCAATCGTAGAACTTTTCTGCTGACCGGAGCGGCGGCGACCGGAGGGCTTATCCTGCCGGCGCAGGCGGCGACAGGGACGATCACCATCAAGATCTTCAGCGCGGGCTTCATCCTCGGCGTGACCGGCGGAGACGGCTCCCTTTTGTTCCAGGGTCAGCAGTATTTGTTGTCCGTCGGCGGTCTCAGCGCCGGCGTGCTCGCGGGCGTCGCGGCGGCTGAATTCGTCGGCACTGCTTCGCATCTGAACGCTGTGACCGATATTGAGGGGACCTACGCCGCTGTCGCCGCCGGACTTTCCGTCGCGGGCGGAGCCGGCGTTGCGCAACTTTCCAATGCGAAAGGCGTGGTGCTTCGCTTGAGGAGCCGGAAAGTCGGCTTCATGGTTTCAGTCGATCTGAGCGGCTTGTCGATCAGCCTGAAGTAACGATTTCGCGTTCCGTCTGATTGCAAGACGGACGCGCGCCCGGGATGCGATGTCGGCCCCGGGCGCATTTTTTTGCGCCGGCGCTCTTGGCAGGCGCGCGCCCGCGCCGGGCGGCTTGCGCCGCCGACACGAAGTTATTGCCCAAAGACGCCGCGCGAGCGCGGCCGGGCGCGACTATCTCGCGCTACGGATGGGTCGCGCCCAGCGATCATCACAGGGCTCGCATATTTTGGCCGGAGGCTCGTCGGGCCTTTCGCAGGCGAGACCGCAGGCAAGCTTGTGTTGCAGGTTGTGGATCCCTGATGCGAAGCTGCGCGCGCTCGGGCGCCGGGTCGGCGGCCTCGTCGCGCGGCATAGCTCCGCCGCCGCTCGCCGGAATTGAAAAGGGAGGGAGACGGACGATGGCCAAAATAGCGATCCTCGACGACTGGCAGGACGTCGCCCGTGAAAGCGCAGACTGGTCGGCCCTGGCGGCTCGGGCCGAACTGACCTTTTTCGCCGATGCATTCGGCTCGCAAGACGAGGCCGCCGACGCCCTGGCCGATTTCGACATTCTACTGACCATGCGGGAGCGTACAGCTTTCCCCGAGACCCTGATCCGGCGGCTGCCGAAGCTGCGCATGATCGGAATCACGGGAGCCTATAACGCGTCGCTCGACGTCGCCGCCTGCGAGCGGCAAGGCGTCACGGTGTGCAACACGGCGGGCGGCGGTCCGGGCGCTCCCTTCGCCACCGCCGAACTGGCGCTCGGCCTACTGATCGCAGCCGCCCGCGCGATCCCGGCCGCAGATGCGGCGCTGCGGGCCGGCGGCTTCCAACGCGGGGTGCCTGTGGGCAGAGGGCTCGCGGGCAAGACGCTCGGCGTCGTGGGCCTCGGCAGGCTCGGCGCCCGCATGGCCCGCTATGGCCTGGCGCTCGACATGAACGTGATCGCCTGGAGCCCGAACCTGACCGAAGCGAAAGCCCGAGAGGCCGGCGTCAAACGCGTGGGCAAACCAGATCTGTTTGCCGCTTCCGACGCCGTATCCGTGCATATGGTGCTCTCGCCCCGCAGCCGCGGGATCATCGGCGCCGAGGACATTGGACGCATGAAGAACGGCGCGATATTGATCAATACGTCGCGCGGCCCCCTGATCGACGAGGCCGCGCTGATCGCCGCTGTTTCGGCCGGCAGGATCATTGCGGCGCTGGACGTCTACGACCAGGAGCCGCTGCCGCCGGATCACCCGTTTCGGGCTTCCAACCACACCGTGCTGACGCCGCACCTCGGCTATGGCGTGGCGGAGACCTGGCGGGACTTCTATCCCAAGTGCGTCGAGAACGCGTTGGCGTTTCTCGACGGCCGTCCGATCCGGGTCCTGCATGCGCAATAACGGCGTTTGTCAAAAGCGAGGTTCTATCTTGAGTTGCGGCCGCCGCCGTCCTCAACGTGTTCAAATTCGCGTCTGAATGGTCTGCGGTCCGGAGCGGGGTTCAGTCGCAACCGTCGGGTTCTTGCAATCTTGCGTTATTCGGTCGACCCGGGCGCAGCCGAGGCCGCCGTTCGCGACCCTATTCGGCGCACCGTGACCCCGATTGCAAAGATCGCAGGCTTGCCGTGAAAGGATGGAAACAAATCGAAGGCCGTGCAAAATGCGCAACGCGCCGACCGCGATGCGAATCCCTAGTCGATCATCACAGAAAGACGCCCAACAGAAAGGCGAGGCTCCATGTCCATGCAAGACCTGTTTTCCCTCCGGGGCCGCGTCGCCCTGATCACCGGCGGTTCGCGCGGCATCGGCGAGATGATCGCCGAAGGGTTCGTCCGAGCGGGCGCGAAGGTTTACATTTCGGCGCGAAAGGCCGCCGCCTGCAACGAGACAGCGGCGCGGCTATCCGCTTTGGGCGAATGCGTATCGATGCCCGCCGACGCCGCCGGGGCCGCGGGCGCTCAGGCGCTCGCCGCGCTCTATCTGTCGAAGGAGACCCATCTCGATATCCTCGTCAATAACGCCGGCGCCGCATGGGGCGCCGAGTTGGACAGCTTTCCCGAGGGCGGTTGGGACAAGGTGATGGACCTCAACGTGAAGGCGCCGTTTTTCCTGACCCAGGCGCTGCTAGGCGCGTTGCGCGCTGCGGCCAGCCGGGGAAAACCTTCCAAGGTCATCAATATCGCCTCGATTGACGGGCTATCCGTCAACATGCAGCCGACCTATTCCTACGCGGCGTCCAAGGCCGGCCTCATCCATCTGACAAAGCGAATGGCGCTTGAACTGGCCCCGCAGAACGTCGTCGTCAGCGCGATCGCGCCGGGCGCCTTCGCTTCCAACATGAACAAGATCGCGCGCGACGAAAGCGAGAAGCTGGGCAAGGCGATCCCGGCCCGCCGCATTGGGACGCCCGAGGACATGGCCGGGGCCGCGATATTTCTGGCCTCGCGCGCCGGCGACTACGTCGTCGGCGATACGCTCGTGGTCGATGGCGGCGTCGCCTGGACGCGCGACGCCTTGATCGAATAACGGCGCAGTCGCCTTGCGCCGCCGGTGGAATAAGCCGCCGGCCCGCCTGGAGGCAAATTAACTTGAAGACGGCGCGCGCCCGCGCCTTGTGCGGACCGGCGCCCGCCCCGATAATGCCCATACAAGACGTTGGCCGATGGCTCAGGCTGGGCGGCGCCGTCGGCAGGGCTCACGCCAATTGCGAAAGAGATGAGGGATGGCTTTGGATCTGGATCTTCGACAGCATATCCGCTCGATTCCCGGCTATCCGAAGCCGGGCGTGATTTTTCGCGACATCACGACGCTGCTCGGCGACGCTCGCGCCTTCCGCCGCGCCATCGACGAACTCGTGCAGCCGTGGGCCGGCAAGAAGATCGACAAGATCGCCGGCATAGAAGCGCGAGGATTCATCCTGGGCGGCGCGGTCGCCCATCAGCTGTCGGCCGGCTTCGTGCCGATTCGCAAGAAGGGCAAGCTGCCGCATGCGAAGGTCAGCATCGCCTACAGCCTGGAATACGGGCTCGACGAAATGGAGATCCATGAGGACGCCGTGCACGCCGGGGAACGTGTGCTCCTTATCGATGATCTGATCGCAACTGGCGGGACGGCAGAGGGAGCCACGAAGCTTCTGAAAGGCATCGGCGCCGAGCTCGTAGCCGCATGTTTCGTCGTCGACCTGCCGGAACTGGGCGGCGCCGCGAAGCTCAGAAGCCTAGGCGTGCCGGTGCGGACGCTGATCGCGTTCGAGGGACATTAGAGCCTAAAACAAATGGCGCCGTCGATGAAAAACGCCTGCCTCGATTGGACGTCCGACCATAGACGAGTTTGAGCGGGCAGCCCTCGCGCGAGCGGCGCCGTTGGCCGTCGGAGGGCAGGGCGGATCTTCAGGGGCGAGAGAGGGAACGTAGCATGCAATCGCGTTGGAACGACGCCGAAGCCGCTGCCGCGGTCGCGAAATACACCGGCGCCGGATATCCCGAAGATCTGGCGATCCGGGTCTATACGACGCGCCTGCTCGGTCAGGTTTCGAGCCTCGTGCTGCACGGGGGCGGGAATACGTCGGTCAAGACGAAGTGGCGAGACCTCGACGGGTCGCAGATCGATGTCCTGTGCGTGAAAGGCAGCGGCTGGGACATGGGCGCGATAGAGCCGCCGGGGCTGCCGGCGGTGCAACTCGCGCCATTGCAGGCGCTCGCGCGCTTCGACTCTCTCAGCGACGAGGAAATGGTCGCACAGGAGCGGCGCCTGCTGCTCGACCCCGCCGCGCCGACGCCCTCGGTCGAGGCCATTCTGCACGCCAATCTGCCGTTCAAACATGTCGACCACACCCACGCGAACGCCATCGTCTCGCTCACCAACCAGCCCCATGGCGAGGAGCTGATTCCGCGAGCTGTTCCCCGATGTGTTGGTCATCCCCTATGTCATGCCGGGCTTCGCCCTTGCGAAGGCCTGCGACGCAATGTTTCGGGCGGCTCCCACGCGGGCGGGCATGATCCTGCTGAAGCACGGCGCCTTTACGTTCTCGCAGGACCCGCGCGAATCCTACGAGGCGATGATCGCTATGATCGACAAGGCCGAGCGCCGGCTGGCGCGGGGCCGCGCGCATCCGTTCCGCGCCGCCGCCCTGCCGCCCAAGCTCGCCAGCGTCGCCGATGTCGCTCCGATCCTTCGCGGGGCGATCGCCCTGCCCGGAGACGTCGAAGGCGCGCCGAAGCGTTTCGTGCTCGAGCATCGGGCCACGCCCGCGGTGATGGAGTTCTGCGCCTCCGACAATCTCGCCAGCCTGGTTTCGCGGGGCAACGCGACGCCGGAGCACGTGATACATATCAAGCGAAAAGGGGTTGCGCTCCCGGCCCCCCGCGCCGACGACCTGGACGGCTTCGCCAAGGCGGTGCGAGCGGCCGTGGACGAATATGCCGCCGACTATGGCGCCTATTTCGAGCGCAACAACGCTCGCGTTGGCGGCGGCAAGACGATGCTCGATCCGATGCCCAGGGCCTTCTATGTGCCGGGCCTCGGGGTATTCGCGGCAGGCCCGACCGCCAAGCAGGCGCGCGTCGCCGCCGACGTCGTGGAAGCGACGATCGACGTCATTTCTCGCGCCGAGGGGATCGACGCGTTCGAGCCTCTGAGCGAGGCGGATTTGTTCGACATCGAATATTGGTCGCTTGAACAGATCAAGTTGACCAGGAATGTCGAGAAGCCGCTGACCCGCCAGGTCGCTGTCGTCACCGGCGCGGCGAGCGGTCTGGGTCTGGCGATCGCCGAGGCGATGCGCGCGGAAGGCGCGGAACTCGCGCTGATCGACGTTGCCGAGGAACCGCTCGCCAGGGCGGCTCGGCGTCTGGGCGGCTTGGCGGTTCCCTGCGACCTTACCGATCCGCAGGCCGTGGACGCCGCCTTCGCCAGGATCGTCGAGGCCTATGGCGGCGTCGACATCGTCGTCTCCAACGCGGGCGCGGCCTTTCAGGGGGCGATGGCGAGCGTCGAGGACGAGGTGATGCGCAGGGCTTTCGCGCTGAATTTCTGGGCGCATCATTACGTCTCCCGGGCCGCCGTCAAGGTCATGGAAGCGCAGCGAACCGGGGGCGCGCTGCTTTATAACGTCTCGAAGCAGGCGGTGAATCCGGGGCCGGATTTCGGTCCCTACGGGTGCTCCAAGGCGGCGCTGATGGCCTTGATGCGTCAATACGCGGTCGAGCACGGCGCCGCCGGCATCACCGCCAATGCGGTCAATGCGGATCGCATTCGCACCGGCCTGATGACCGACGCCATGGTCGCCGAGCGCTCGCGCGCTCGCGGCGTGAGCGAGGACGTTTACATGCGGGGAAATCTGGTGCATCGCGAGGTTCTCGCCAGCGACGTCGCCAACGCGTTCGTCCATCTCGCCAAGGCGAGGGTCAGCACGGGAGCGGTCATCACGGTCGACGGCGGGAATGTCGCCGCGATGATGCGCTGAATTCCGATTCCGCGTGCGTTTCGACGTCGGCTGGGGCCCGGTCGCGGCCCCCACAGAGTCCCAAATTCGTCCGTATCTGGAGGGTCCCTCCGTAAGGGCGGTCGGAACTCCCGCAGTGATCGGCATGGACGGCGCCGCTTCGTCGGCGACGGGACTTATCGAGGGTCCCGCCCGCCTTTACCCCGCGGGTTCGACGATTCCACGCCCGGCGGCCTTTACAACTGAGCTTTTGCCGATTTTCTGCAACATCCGACCGCCGGCCTACCAGAGCTGCGAAATCCAAGACGTGCGAAGACGGCAAATGCCGGACTTATCAATTTCTGCGCCGGAAGGCGCTGGCGGGCCGGGGAAAACGAAATGGAGACCTTTTCGCGGCGGACCGTGAGCCGGACGCTCTGTTCAAAACCATTGAGTTGGCGGTCATCCGGCGCCGTGCAGGCGGATTGCGGTCGAAATCTGAGGCGCGATCGAAATACGAAATGGCCGCGTCGCGCCCAAAGTCGCCGTTGCATGTGTCTTGGGCAGTGCCCCGAAGCAGACAATTTTTGAGACGAGCAGATCACTCCGCTGCGACGGTGTTCGCCGCAGGCGCGGGCGACGAAAGAGCCTTGAAAGTCAATGCGCAGGCGAACACGAGAGCGCCGAAACCGGCTGTTGCGGCGAGGACGGTCGGAAATCCGCCGTGAGCATGCAGAGCGGCGATCAAGGGCGCGGCGAAGCCGCTCGCGGTGAAGCCAAGGAAATAGCGAACGCTGAACGCCTTGGCTCGGAATTCCGCCGGCACATATCGCGCCACCATCGCGTCATTGACTACGACCTGCCCGTATATCGCCGCCGTGACAAGGACGAGGCCAAAAAGCAACGGTGCGCCAGTCGAAATCGCGGCAAAGCCCAGGCCTGTCGGTTGCAGCGCCGCCAGAGCGACGAAGATGTTCGGCAGAGGAAATCTGTCGAGCAGGCGTCCGACGGTCAATTGCGTCAACGCGCCAAGAATGAACACGCCTGTAGCCAGCATCCCAGTCACCGCAAGCGAGAGGTTCAGACCCATGCGCTCATCGATGACCTTTGGCATGGCGATTGTCGTCACGTTGAAGGTCATTCCGCCCGCGATGATGGCCACTGCGAAAACCGCCAGCAAGGCGATCGGGCGCGACACGGCGCTCGCGTGCGACGCGCTCTTCCCTTTGGTTGCAGGGTCGCCATCGCCGGGAACCATCCAAAGGAACGCCAAGCCGCACAGGATGCAGATTGTTCCCGGTAGAGCAAACGCGATACGCCAGCCGAAATAAGCCGTCAGACCCGCGGTGACCGCCGATGCCGCCGCCGCGCCCAGATTGCCCCATACGCCATTCCAGCCGAGATCGCGCCCGAGTTGGCGGGCATGTGTAACAAGCATTGCGGAGCCAATCGGGTGGTAGATCGCGGAAAAGACGCCGAGCGTGAGCAAGCACCCCGCCAAAGCCCATGAGGTGCTTGCCTGCGTCATGGCGAGGCACGATGCGCCATAGCCGAGAAAGAACACTCCCAGCATGTTTCGGCGGCCCAGGCGATCCGCAATCCAGCCCATGGGAAGGGAACACAAGCCGAAAGCGACAAAGGCGCCCGTCGCAAGGCGGATAAGGTCGGAATAGTCGAGGCCGCGCTCCGCCGCGATCGCGATCACGGCGGTCGGATAAATCAAAAGTACAAAGTGATCGAAGGCGTGGGCGATGTTGACGAAAAGGATAGTCCGGCGCGAGAGAGAGGCGGCATCCATGGCGAAACTCCGACTTAGGAGCTCAGCCTAACTTTGACCCACTCTAACTGTCAGGCCATAATAGGAATAGAATGGGCCAAAAACGAGAATATTGGCGATGCGATCGACCGATGCCGCCGACTATCAGGACATTCCGCGACCGTTGTCGGTTATGCCCAAAAGCTTTCCCAATGGCGCCTCCACGGGCTGGCATAGCCATGTGAGGGGGCAGGTGCTTTATTCCACGCAGGGCCTGATGCTCGCCGAAACCGAGGCCGGGGCATGGGCGGTGCCTATGGGCCACGCCTTGCTGATACCGCCCGGAGTGCATCATGACATCTCCATGCACGGCGAAGTGCGGATGCTCACGGCCTATGTCGCCTCGGATATGTGGAAGTTGGTAGCGGGCTCTGCTTGTCGCGTGATCAAGGCGTCACGCCTTTTCGACGCCGCCCTTGCCGCGTTGTGCGAGGAGCCGGTGCTTTATGAACTCGAAGGGCGGGGCGCCCATTTGTCGTCCGTCATCCTCGATGAAGTGATGCGCGCCGAGATTGCTGAACTCGCGCTGCCCTTGCCGAGGACCCACAGGCTGCGTGAGGTCTGTCGAAAGCTTATTGAAAATCCGGCGTTGTCGGGTGGACTGGATGATTGGGCCGAAGCCATCGCGACAAGCCGACGGACTTTAACCAGGACCTTTCGCGAAGAAACGGGAATGAGCTTTTCAGCTTGGAAGCGGCGACTCCGCCAATTGCAAAGCCTCAAGTTGCGCGAGGAAGGGATGCCACTGAAGTCTATTGCCTCGCGAGTTGGTTATCAAAGTCCGCAGGCGCTGAGGGCGATGTTGAAACGCCGACCCAACTAGATACGTTTGGACGCGGCGAACGCACGCTCTTGCGATGGCTTTAAACAGATGGCGAACCGATGATTCTTCTATGCGAGATCGCGGGAGCCTCATCGAAAGTCGGACTTACGAGCGCGACCGCCACATACCAGCCCGTCCGCCCTCGGCCACAGTGACTCGCTTGCGGAACCGATGGATCTGATGTCAGCCTCGCGTTGACGGCCATTCGTTCATGGGGTGGATTTGCCAATCAAACGTGCCGGCCCGCTCCTCGAAGGCAAGTGGATTACGAAGTTTTCATTTCGTCCCGAGTGGGAAGTGGAAATTCTAATATAAATCAAATCTTTAAGCTAAATGGCGCGCCCGGAAGGGTTCGAACCTCCAACCCTCGGTTTCGAAGACCGATACTCTATCCAGTTGAGCTACGGGCGCGTCGGCGCCCTCCTAGCATGGGAAATCCGCGGCTTGAAGAGCGAAGCGGCGTTTCGTTGCGTTGGCGGGGGAATGGACGCATATTGCCGCCGAATTCCGGGCGGCGGCGCCGCCCCGGGCGTGCTTGGACGGGGAAACGACGATGAAGGATAAGGGCGGAGCGTCGAAAAAGGGATCGGACGGCAAGGGCGGCAAGCGCAAGCTGCGCTCGAGCCTTTGGTTCAACAATCCCGACAATCCCGGAATGACGGCGCTCTATATCGAGCGCTACCTCAATTTCGGCCTGACCCCGGCCGAACTGCGTTCGGGCAAGCCGATCATCGGCATCGCCCAGACCGGTTCCGACCTCTCCCCCTGCAACCGCCACCATATCGAGCTCGCCAAGCGGGTTCGCGACGGCATCATCGCGGCGGGCGGCGTGCCGTTCGAATTCCCGGTCCATCCGATCCAGGAGACCGGCAAGCGGCCGACCGCCGCGCTCGACCGCAATCTCGCCTATCTCGGCCTCGTCGAGGTGCTCTACGGCTATTTCATCGACGGCGTCGTGCTGACGACCGGCTGCGACAAGACCACCCCGGCCTGCATCATGGCCGCCGCGACCGTCAACCTCCCCGCGATCGTGCTCTCCGGCGGGCCGATGAACAACGGCTGGCATCATGGCGAGCGGACCGGTTCGGGCACCGTCGTCTGGAAGGCGCGCGCCGAACTCGCCGAGGGCAAGATCGACTATGAGCAGTTCATGGAGATCGTGACCTCCTCGGCGCCCTCGGTCGGACATTGCAATACGATGGGCACGGCCTCGACGATGAATGCGCTCGCCGAGGCGCTGGGCATGAGCCTGCCGGGCTGCGCGGCGATTCCCGCCCCGCATCGCGAGCGCGGCCAGATCGCCTACGAGACCGGCAAGCGGATCGTCGAAATGGTCTGGGAGGACCTGAAGCCCTCCGACATTCTCACCCGCAAGGCGTTCGAGAACACGATCGTCGTGAACAGCGCGATCGGCGGCTCGACCAACGCGCCGATCCACATCAACGCGATCGCCCGGCATATCGGCGTCAAGCTCGACATCGAGGACTGGGAGAAAGTCGGCCATAAGGTGCCGTTGCTGGTCAACATGCAGCCGGCCGGCAAATATCTGGGCGAGGAATTCCACCGCGCCGGCGGCGTGCCCGCGGTCGTGCACGAATTGATGAAGAAGAAACTCATCCACGAGAATGCGATCACCGTGAACGGCAAGACCATCGGCGAGAATTGCAAGCATGCGAAGGTCGACGATCACGACGTGATCTATCCGATCGAAAAGCCGATGAAGGAGGACGCCGGCTTCATCGTGCTGCATGGCAACCTGTTTGACAACGCCGTCATGAAGACGAGCGTGATCGACGCCGAATTCCGCAAGCGCTACCTCTCCAATCCCAAGGACCCCGAGGCGTTCGAGGGTCGCGCGATCGTGTTCGACGGGCCGGAGGACTATCACCATCGGATCGAAGACCCGAAGCTGAAGATCGACGAGAAGTGCATGCTGTTCATCCGCGGCACGGGGCCGATCGGCTATCCCGGCGGCGCGGAAGTCGTGAACATGCAGCCGCCGGCGGCGCTCATCAAGAAAGGCGTCAACGCGCTGCCCTGCATCGGCGACGGGCGCCAGTCCGGCACCTCGGGCTCGCCCTCGATCCTCAACGCTTCGCCGGAGGCGGCGGCGGGCGGCGGCCTCGCTTTGCTGAAGACCGGGGACAAGGTGCGCATCGATCTCAAGAAGCGCACCGCCAATATCCTGATCTCGGACGCCGAACTCGCCGAGCGCCGCGCCGCGCTGCAAAAGCATCCCTACCATTTCCCGGCCAGCCAGACGCCCTGGCAGCAGATCCAGCGCGAAATGGTCGCCCAATTCGACGAGGGCATGGTGCTCAAGCCCGCGGTGAAGTTCCAGAAGCTCGCGCAGACCGCGGGGGTGCCGAGGGACAACCATTGATGACTGTCGTCCGGACGGACACAGGCTGTCGCGCCATGTATTTTCGGACCCGGCGATGAGTGCGGCTGTCGAAGTGCCCGAAGTTGGCGCGTTCGCAGCTGAGCGCGCCGGCTTCAGGGAATCCGGGGCGGCCGGCGCCGCGATTTCCTGCTTCTCAAAGCAAACAGGAAAAGCGCGCGCGGGCTGAGCCGGCTCGCGGACGAGCCCGACGCAAGGGTCGGATCATGACGAAGTATGAGAACGACGAATTGTGGGGGCGATGACCGGGCGCCGTCCCGGCGATTGCAATCTCGGCGAAAATTCAGCATCGCTTCGCGGGCCCGTCCCAAGGGCTTATCGCGCCTGCCAACGGAACGCAACATGAGCCAGCAACCCATCGGGCCCCTAGTCGAAGTCCATCCGGCCAAACGGCCAGAGCGCACGGTGATGAAAGGGCGCGCGGTGACGTTGGTTCCGCTCGACGCCGAAGCGCATGGCGACGCTCTCTTCGAGGGCGCGAACGGGGGCGACAAGGATCGCCTCTGGACCTATCTGTTCGACGGCCCTTACACCGACCGCGCGCTGTTCAAGGCCGGTCTCGCCGACAAGGCGCGCTCGAACGACCCGCTGTTCTTCGCCATCCTCGACAATGCGAGCGGCCGCGCTGTCGGGTATCAGACCTTCCTGCGCATCGAACCCGTCCATCGCGTGATCGAGATCGGCAACATCCTCTACTCTCCGGCGATGCAACGCACGATCGGCGCAACCGAGGCGCAATATCTGTTCGCGCGCTACGTCTTCGACGACCTCGGCTATCGCCGCTATGAATGGAAGTGCAACAATCTGAATGCGCCCTCCAAGAGCGCCGCGGAGCGGCTCGGTTTCACGTTCGAAGGCGTGTTCCGCCAGCACATGATCGTCAAGGGCCGCAATCGCGATACCGCCTGGTACTCGATGCTCGACAGCGAATGGCCGGCCTGCCGGAGCGCTTTCGAGCGTTGGCTCGACCCTTCCAATTTCGACGCGGCGGGACGCCAGAAGGCCTCGCTGGCGGCGCTGCGCGCTATCGCAGATTGACGGCGCAGGTGTCGCAATATTTCATTAGGGTCAATAATTAGGGTTAAGTGCGCATTAAGCACTTGCTGGCATTTTCCCGTTCGTTGACGCAGCCCGCCCGCACTCGGGGCATGGGTCTAACGAAGGGAAAGTATCATGGCCGCTTATCGGGCCCTGTTTCTCGCTGGCGCCGCGCTTGTCGGGTTGACTCGCGTCGCTCTCGCCGCCGATCTCCTGCCGCCCGCGCCCGCCCTTGAGCCCGCGACGCCAGAATTTAACGGCTGGTATCTGCGCGGCGACGTCGGCTTGGCGACCAACGCCTCGACGATCGACCTTGAAAACACGCCCAATCCGCTTGCGACCGGCCTCTATTCCGCATCCGCATACCAAAGCTTCAACAACACCACGCTGTCGTCGTCGGAACTTTTCGACGTCGGCGTCGGTTACCAGTTCAACGCCTGGCTGCGCGGCGACGTCACGCTGGAATATCGCAACGGCGGGCAATTCCAGTCGTTGTATACGCTGGCCGATCCGGCGACCAACACGCAATATGCCGAGTTCTATCGCGCCAACACTTCAGCCGTGATCGGCCTGGTCAACGTCTACGCCGATATCGGCACCTGGTATGGCATCACGCCCTTCGTAGGCGGCGGAATCGGATTTGCCGATAAATCGCTCTACGGCATGACCGACCAGGGTCAGGTCTATCCCGGCGGCTACCCGTCCGGCGGCTATTTCAGCAACGGCTATTCCAGCAGCTTCGCCTGGGCCCTTATGGCCGGCCTCGATTTCAACATCACGCAGAACCTGAAGCTTGAAGTCGGCTACCGATATCTCAACTACGGTTCGATCACCTCCGGCGGCTCGAACTGTCTGAACGGCACCGGGCAGGGCAACGGCTTCTCGGTCGCCAGCTGCGGCGGCTCGAACAATTACGTGCGCTCGACCAACACGCTCGCCTCGAACGACTTCCGGGTCGGCCTGATCTGGATGCTCGGCGAAGCCGCGCCCCCGCCCGCGCCGCTGGTGCGCAAGTACTGAGCCGGCGCGACCGGTTTCGCAGATTTGCAGCGGCGCCGGCCTCCGGCGCCGCTTTCGTTCGGGCGTCAGCCGAGAAAGGCGAGGATTTCGCGCGCGAGCGCGTCCGGCCGTTGCACGCAGGGCAGGTGCCCGGCGCCCGGGATCTCGACGTAGCGCGCGCCCGGCGCAAGTGAGGCGAGCTTGCGCACCAGTTCGGGCGGCGTCGAGCCGTCGAATTCGCCGCCGACGCAGAGCGTCGGGACCGCCGCCGCCTTGGCCGCCTCGGTCATGTCCGAATCGCGCAGGGCGACGCAGGTCGCGATATAGCCGGCGACCGGCGTGCGCGAGAGCATGTTGCGGCAGAGCGCCACCTTGCCGCCGCCCTCGGCGTAATCGGCCGGCGAAAACCAGCGCTGCAGCACCGCTTCGGCGATCGCCGCGACGCCGCCGTTCGTCACCTGCGCTATGCGCGCGTTCCAACTCTCGACGGTTCCCATCTTCGCGCCGGTGTTGTTGAGAATCAGTTGCGCGACCTTCTCGGGAAAGCGCCGGGAGAGGCCGAGCGCAATCGCCCCGCCAACCGAGACGCCGCAGATCGGCGCGCGCGCGACGCCCATCGCGTCCATGAGCGCGGCCAGATCGCGCGCATGGTCGTCGATCAGCTTCGGCGCGGCGCCGAGGTCGGAGAGGCCATGGCCGCGGAAATCGTAGCGCAGCGCGCCGAAGCCTTCGCTCTGTAGCGCCTCGACGACCTCGTCCCAGATGCGAAAATCGGAGCCGAGCGAGTTGATGTAGACGATCGTCGGGCGCCCGCGCGCGGGGCGCAGCTCGACATGCAGGACGGCGTCGCCGATTCGCACATGACGCATGATTGATGTCTCCCGGCGGGCCGGCGAGGTTGCGCTCGCCGCCTTCTGGCACTAATCCCCGTTGCGCCCTCCTTCAAGAGCCGACGCCGTCTCGAGCGATCGCTTCCTGCGGGCGAGGCCCGAGAGGAACGCCCATGTCGGAAACCGCCGCGCCCGCGCGCAAGTCGCTGCTCCGCGCCGCGTGGGACAGCCCCATTCTGTTGCTCGCGCTGACCGCCCTGATCTGGGCGGGCCATGCGATCGTCGGGCGCCTGGCGGTCGGGCAGATCGCCCCGATGACGCTCACCTTCTTGCGCTGGGCGGTCGCGCTGTTTCCCATCGTCTACGCCGCCCGCCGGACGCTGAAGCGCGACCTCGAGATTCTGAAGCCGCGCTGGCTGTTCGTCGGCGCGATGGGCGCGCTCGGCTTCACCGGATTCAATGCGCTGTTTTATGCTGCGGCGCATCATACCGGCGCGATAAATCTGTCGATCATCCAGGGATCGATTCCCGCGCTCGTGCTGATCGGCGCCGCGCCTGTTCCTCGGCGTACGGGCGAATGCGCTGCAGGGCTTCGGCGCCTTCGCTGACGATGGCGGGCGTCGCCGCGATCGCCTCGCAGGGCGATTGGCAGCGGCTCGCCGCGCTCGCGTTCAACAGCGGCGACGTGATGATGCTCGTCGCCTGCCTGTTCTACGCCGGCTACACCGTCGGCCTGCGCGAGCGGCCCGCGGTGTCCGGCTTCGGCTTCCTTGCCGCGATGGCCTTCGCCGCGCTGCTGACGTCGATTCCGCTGTTCATCTGGGAAATCGCTCAGGGCAAGTTCATCTGGCCGACGCCGAAGGGCCTGTTGCTGCTTGCCTATGCCGCGCTCGGCCCGGCCTTTGTGGCGCAGGTGCTTTACATGCGCGGCGTCGAACTGATCGGCCCGGGCCGCGCCGGCGTATTCGTCAATCTTGTGCCGGCGTTCGGCGCGCTCATGGCGGTGCTCTTGCTCGGCGAACCGCTCGCCGCCTATCATGTGGTTGCGCTGGCGCTCGTCATCGGCGGCATCGTCATAGCGCAACGCAAATCGATATGAAGTATTTTGACGCGAGGCCGCGCCCGGAGCCGATCGCTGTCATATCTCTGTGATCAATCGCACGCATCCCGCCAACCTAAAGGAGCGAACACATGGGTCGATGGGTCAAGCTGAAATCGGCCGACGGATTTGAAGTCTCCGCCTGGCGCGCCGATCCGCAGGGCGCGCCGCGCGGCGGCGATCGTCGTGGTGCAGGAAATCTTCGGCGTCAATTCTCACATCCGTCGGTCACCGACCGTTTCGCGGCGGCGGGCTATCTCGCGATCGCGCCGGCGATGTTCGATCGGGTCGAACCGGGCGTCGAACTCGGCTACGACCAGGCCTCGGTCGGCACGCGGCCGCGAGATCGCGGGCAAGGTCGATCGCGAGCGCGCGATGCAGGATGTCGCGGCCGCCGTCGCTGCGGCTCGCGAGCGGCGGCAAGGTCGGCATCGTCGGCTTCTGCATGGGCGGCACCTATGCCTGGATCGCCTCGGCCCAAGTTCCCGGCCTTTCCGCCGCGGTCGGCTATTACGGCGGCGGGATCGTCGAGCTGAAGGACCTGAAGCCGCGCGTTCCGACGATGCTGCATTTCGGCGAGAAGGACGGCCATATCCCGGTCGCCGGGGTGCGCGAGGTCGAGGCGCTGCATCCCGATGCGCCCGTCTATCTCTATCCCGCCGGGCACGGCTTCCACTGCGACGAGCGCGCGAGCTACGACGCGCCAAGCGCGGCCATCGCCTGGGGCCGCACGCTCGAATTCTTCCGCAAACATCTGGGCTGACGGAAAAAGGGCCGCGGAGGCAATCCGCGGCCCTTCGATCCCGGGCGAAAGTTCGATCCGTCGATTACTTCACCAGCTTCGGTCCGCCGGTGCGCGGCGTCTCGCCCTCCTGCATGACGCCGAGCCGGCGCGCGACCTCGGTATAGGCCTCGATCATGCCGCCGAGGTCCTTGCGGAAGCGGTCCTTGTCCATCTTGTCGTTGGTCTTGGTGTCCCACAGACGGCAGGAATCGGGGCTGATCTCGTCGGCGACGACGATGCGCATATTGTCGCCTTCCCACAGCCGGCCGCATTCGATCTTGAAGTCGATCAGGCGGATGCCGACGCCGAGGAACAGGCCGGTCAGGAAGTCGTTGACGCGAATGGCCAGCGCCATGATGTCGTCGATTTCCTGCGGCGCCGCCCAGCCGAACGCGGTGATGTGCTCCTCCGAGACCATCGGGTCGTTCAGCGCGTCGTTCTTGTAATAGAACTCGATGATCGAGCGCGGCAATTGCGTGCCCTCCTCGATGCCGAGCCGGGTCGCGAGCGAGCCGGCCGCGACGTTGCGCACCACGACCTCGAGCGGAATGATCTCGACCTCGCGAATCAACTGCTCGCGCATGTTGATGCGGCGCATGAAATGCGTGGGCACGCCGATCTCGTTGAGCCGCTGGAACAGGTATTCGGAAATGCGGTTGTTCAGAACGCCCTTGCCTTCGATCACCTCGTGCTTCTTGGCGTTGAAGGCGGTGGCGTCGTCCTTGAAATGCTGGATCAGCGTGCCCGGCTCCGGGCCCTCGTAAAGGACTTTGGCTTTGCCTTCATAGATGCGTCGGCGGCGGTTCATGCGATGCAACCGTGGCTTGAGGAAATCCATCGATTCGGCCTTTTCTGACGGCTATCTCGCGTCTGGCGCCGGCGGGCGCCGACGGGAATATGGGGATTCGGGCCGCGTGAGCCAAGTCTGATACCCCTCATCCAGACGCGGGGCCAGTCCTCCCTTGTTATCCGATCCGGGCCCGCGGCACAAATCCGGCCCGAACTGCCGGATTTCCCGGCCCCCGCTAGACCAAGGTTGCATAGACGGAAACGCCGGCTCGCCCTTAAGTCTTTGAAGGGAGAGGAACCAAGGGGGCGCACCGCCGGAACTGCGACCGTTATGCGGACAGGCGACATCGGCCGGCGGGCCCGAGATTTAAAGCCATAGCGTGAATTGCGCCGGGGAAGCGCCCGAGATCGGGGCCCCCGCGTCGAAGCCAAATATCGAATTAGGAGGGAACCCATGGATGACGGAATGCTGAAACGGATCCAAAGCGATCCAAATTACAAGGCCTTAGTGAGTGAAAGAACGTCGTTCGGCTGGACGCTGGCGATCCTGACCCTTGTGCTCTACTACGGCTACATCGCCATCGTCGCCTTCTCGCCGGCGACGATCGCGGTGAAGGTCGCGGGCAACATCACCATCGGGATTATCCTCGGCGTCGGCCTGATTCTCGCCTCGATCCTCCTGACCGGGATTTACGTGGTGCGCGCCAACTCGCGCTACGACACGCTCACCCAGGCCATCGTTCAGGCCTCGACCGCCGGAGGCCGCAAGTGAAAATCCCGACCCGGCTCCTGGCGCTCGCCGCGCCGATGACTTTGCTTTCCTCCGCCGCGCTTGCGGCCGGCCCGATCGAGGCCGGCACGATGCAGGCGATCAACTGGAGCGCGATCACCATATTCGCCGCCTTCGTCATCCTGACGCTCGGCATCACCTATTGGGCCGCGAGCCGCACCCGCACGGCCAAGGACTTCTATGCGGCCGGCGGCGGCGTCTCCGGCTTCCAGAATGGCCTCGCCATCGCCGGCGACTACATGTCGGCGGCTTCGTTCCTCGGCATTTCCGCGCTATTTTACACCAGCGGCTATTACGGGCTGATCTACTCGATCGGCTTCCTCGTAGGCTGGCCCTTCATCATGTTCCTGATGGCGGAACCGCTGCGCAACCTCGGCCGATTCACCTTCGCCGACGTGGCGTCTTATCGGCTCAGCGCGACCCCGATTCGCGCGCTGGCGGCGACCGGCACGCTGGTCACCGTAGCCTTCTACCTGATCGCCCAGATGGTCGGCGCCGGCCAGCTGATCGAGTTGCTGTTCGGCCTGCCCTATCTCTACGCGGTCGTCGTGGTCGGCGTGCTGATGATCATCTACGTCACGTTCGGCGGCATGATCGCCACCACCTGGGTGCAGATCATCAAGGCCGGGCTCCTGCTTGGCGGCTCGACGCTTATCGCGCTGATGGTGCTCGCCCAGTTCGGCTTCGACTTCAATGCGCTCATCGCCAAGGCGATCGAGGTTCACCCGCAGCACGAGAAGATCCTGTTGCCGGGCGCCGCTGTCGCCAATCCGATCAACGCCATCTCGCTAGGTATTGCGCTGATGTTCGGCACCGCTGGCCTGCCGCACATCCTGATGCGCTTCTTTACGGT
Organism: uncultured Pseudomonadota bacterium; assembly: GCA_963809055.1. Lineage (GTDB taxonomy): Bacteria > Pseudomonadota > Alphaproteobacteria > Rhizobiales > Beijerinckiaceae > Roseiarcus. The sequence goes on from CAWEID010000021.1 coordinate 122,905, forward strand.
CGGCAACGCCAAGGAAGCGCGCAAGTCGGTGTTCTGGGCGACCACCTTCATCGGCTATTTTTACATCCTCACCTTCATCCTCGGCTTCGGCGCGATCGTGCTGGTGCTGCCCACGGCGGAATATCACGTTGGCGGCGACATCACGAAGGGCCTATTGGGCGGCGGCAACATGCCGGCGATTCACCTCGCCCATGCGGTCGGCGGCAATTTGATGAAGGGCTTTATCGCCGCCGTGGCCTTCGCGACCATCCTCGCGGTCGTGTCGGGCCTGACGCTCTCGGGCGCCAGCGCCGTCAGCCACGATCTCTACGCCAGCGTGTTCCGCAAGGGCCGCGTCGACGAAGCGGCGGAGGTTCGCGTCTCGAAGATCACCACCCTGGTGCTCGGCGTCATCGCGATCGTGCTCGGCGTGCTGTTCGAGAAGGTCAACGTCGCCTTCATGGTCGGCCTCGCTTTCGCGGTTGCGGCCAGCGCGAACTTCCCCGTGCTGCTTCTCTCCATGCTGTGGAAGGGGCTGACCACCCGCGGCGCCGTCATCGGCGGTTTCGTCGGCCTGTTCTCGGCGCGTCGTGCTGACGATCTTCAGCCCGGCGATCTGGGTCGCCGTGCTCGGCTTCGACAAGTCGGGCGCCTGGTTCCCCTACGTATCGCCGGCGCTGTTCACCATGCCGCTGTCTTTCGTCGTGATCTGGTTCTTCTCGATCACCGACAAATCAGCGCAGGCGAGCAAGGAGCAGGCGTTGTACGAAGCCCAATACGTGCGATCGCAGACCGGCATCGGCGCAGACACGGCGGCGGTGCACTGACGACGACTCGAACCCCAGGGTTGCAGATTACAGCAGGCGTCCCGCTTCGGCGGGGCGCCATTTTCATTTCAGGGCCGTCACTCCGCGGCGCCCGCGCCCTTCCGGAGTTCGACCAACTGGCCCGCCTCCATGCGGGCGATGTCGTTGGCAAGGCGCGCGACTTCGTCGACGCGGTGGCTGACAAAGATCATCGGAATCGCGAATTGGTCGCGCAACGTCTCGATCAGGCCGAGGATTTCCTGCTTGCGCGCGTCGTCTATCGCCGCCAGCGGTTCGTCGAGAAGGAGCGCACGGGGCTGGCTCAGCAGCGCTCGCCCGATTGCGACCCGCTGCTTCTCCCCGCCCGAAAGCCGCTCGGGCCGGCGCTGCAACAGATGCGCGATGCCGAGAAGCGCGACGACTTCGTCGAAGCTGACGAGGCGCGGAGCGGCGGCGGCGAAGCGAGCGCCATAGTTAAGGTTGGCCGCCACGCTGAGATGAGGGAACAGCCGCGGCTCCTGGAAGACATAGCCCAGTCGCCGCCGTCTCGCCGGCGCGTCGACGCCCGCCGAGGTGTCGAGAAATACCTCGCCGTCGATCGCGATCCGCCCCTCCCGCGGCGCCATGAGCCCGGCGACGATGTTGAGCAGGGTCGTCTTGCCCGCGCCCGAGGGCCCGCATAGCGCGAGCACCCTGCCGGCCGCGCGTATGTCCGCCTCGATCGACATGGCCCCGAGGCTATGGCGGACCGCGATCTCGATCATCCCTCGCGGCCCCGTCGCTTCAGCGAGGCCGCGAGCGCCTCGGAGGCGACGAGCGCGGCGAAGGCGATGACGATGGCTATGCATGTCAGCCGCCACGTCGTCGGCGCGCCGGCGGGGTCCTGGGTCGAGCTGTAGATCGCGGTGGCGAGCGTCTGGGTCTGGCCGGGGATGTTGGCGACGAAAGTGATCGTCGCGCCGAATTCGCCGATCGCCTTGGCGAAGCCGAGGATCAGGCCGGCGAGCACGCCGGGCGCGGCGAGCGGCAGGGTGACGGTCGCGAACACGAACCACTCGGGCGCGCCGAGCGTGCGCGCGGCGTCCTCCAGCCGCTCGTCCACCGCCTCGATCGAAAGGCGGATCGAGCGCACCATCAGCGGAAAGCCCATCACCGCCGCCGCGAGCGCCGCGCCCGTCCAGCGAAACGCGAACACCAGCCCGCAGCAGGACTCAAGCGCATGCCCAAATATCCCCTGGCGGCCGAAACCGATCAGCAACAGCCAGCCGGTGACGACCGGCGGCAGCACCAACGGCAGGTGCACGACTGCGTTGAGGATCGATTTTCCCGGAAATTCGCGCCGTGCGAGGAGCCAGGCGACCGCGACGCCGAAGGGCAGGCTCGCGAGCGCGCCGACGGTTGCGACCTTGAGCGAGAGCCCGACGGCCAACAGCTCGGCCGGCGAAAGCGCGAAAATCTCGCCCAGACCCGCCCCCGCCCTCAAACCCTGTCTCCCCTTCGCCATGTCGGCTCAGATATAACGCGCCCGTTCCGCGCCGGGCAATTGGCGATATGCAAGTCTTTACCACGCCATCCCACTTGTCTGTCGCAAAACGCCGGCAAGGAGTAGACTAGAAAAGTGATGCCAGGGCCTTTTCCCCGGGACTCCAAGGTTGTCGTGGCCGCGTCTTCGCCGGACGTCGATTTCCTTTTGGGTCAAGCTCCGGAACCAACAATGTAGATCGTTGCTTTACGTCAAAGTCGGCGCGGCCGGGACAAGCCCGGTCCTGGCGGCGTGGCGGATTTGCGATGGCGTGCGCCGTTCGAGCCCTGGCGTTGAGCGCACGATTGGAGACCAACATGATTGCGCGTATTTTTTCGACACTGGCCGCCCTGGCGGTCTATGGAGCGGTTACGCTCATTTATCGGCCGACGGCGACGATCGTCGCGGGCGAAGCGGCCACGGGGCAGTTCAAGGACAGCGACCGCGCGGGCCTGATGGCGCAATGGTTCAGCGGAATAGGGACCGGGTTCGGCGTGCTCATCACCGTGCTGCTGGCGATCGCCCTCGCGCTGATCTGGCGCGCGCCGGTTGTCCGCTGGTTCGGGGGCGCGCGCCCGCGCGATTGCGCCGGTGCTGCTGCTGGTAGGGCTGGGCGGCGCCCATCCGCAAAAGGCGCTCGCCTTCGCGGACACGACCGACAAGACCGAAGCCTATACCATCCTGCCGAATGAGTCGGCGTTCTTCATTCCCGACACCGGCGCCAACAAGGAGAGCCAGGCTCAGTTCGATTCCGAGGCCTATCTCCAGGACAAGAAGATCGCGGTCAAACGCTTCGTCATCCCGCACCAGAAGCTGGCGGGCTCCGGCGGCACGTCCTGGGCCTCGACCGGCTGGGACCTCTATGTCCCGACCGGGCGCCTCATCATCGTCGACCGCTCGCCGTTCAGCCGGGAATGGGTCGCCGCGCACGATCGCGGCACTTCGGCGAAAAACGAATCGATCCCCTGCCAGTCCAAGGAGGGCGTCAACATCACTGTCGGGGTCTCGATCGGCGCCTCCGTCACCGAGGACAACGCGGCCAAGTATCTCTACCATTTCGGCGTCCTGCCGCCGACCGACGCGGCCGGGCGTCTGCTCGACCGGAGCTCGCCGCAGACGATCTTCACGTCCGTCTATTACAGCCGCAAGCTTTCCGACGTGATGGACGACGTCGGGCGCAAGCGCGTCCAGACGCTGATCTGCAACGAGATCGCCGCGCGTAGTTTCGACGAGGACAACGATCAGGCGGTCAAGATCATGGACAACGTCAAGCGCGCCGCGTCGGATTATTTCGCAACCGTCGGGATCACGCTCGACTTCATCGGCTGGGGCGACACCTTCACTTTCGATCCCGACGTGCAGAAGGCGGTCAACGACAGGCGCAACGCGCAGGCGCTGAAAGACGTCCTGCCCGTCCTGCAGGCGCTCGCGCAGCTCAAGGTTCAGGAAGGCATGGGGGCGGGCTTGGCGAGCAAAGGACTGCCGGTCGTCGTGACGCCAGGCATGATCGACGCGCTGAGCAAGCTCGTCAATCAAGCATCAGGGGCGGCCTCGGCGGCGGCGCCGGCCGCCAAGCCGTGAGGCGAAGCCGGGGGCGACGAACGCGCGGCCCCCGCCTCGATCAATTGGGCGCAGGTTCCGGCTGCGCCCCAATCTTGTCCAGCGTCTTCGTCTCGAAGTCGCCGGCGTCATGGCGTTCGGGCAGCTGGTTGGCGGGATCGCCGCTGACATTGTTGACCTTGCGCCCGCGCTTGACCGCCGGGCGCGCGGCGATCGCGTCGGCCCAGCGCAGCACGTGCGCATATTCCTGCACGCTGAGAAATTCGCCCGCCCCATAAAGCCGGCCCTTCACAAGTCCGCCGTACCAGGGCCAGACCGCGATGTCGGCGATCGTATAGTCGGAGCCTGCGAGATATTCATTCTCCGCCAGCCGGCGGTCGAGCACGTCGAGCTGCCGTTTGACCTCCATCGCGAAGCGGTCGATCGCATATTCGATCTTGTAAGGCGCATAGGCGTAGAAATGGCCGAGCCCGCCGCCGAGATAGGGCGCGCTGCCCATCTGCCAGAACAGCCAGTTCAGGCATTCCGTGCGCGTCGCCGGGTCCTTCGGCAGGAACGCCCCAAATTTCTCCGCGAGATAGAGCAGGATCGCGCCGGATTCGAACACGCGGATCGGCTTCGGCCCGCTGCGGTCCAACAGCGCCGGAATTTTCGAGTTCGGATTGACCTCGACGAAGCCGCTGCTGAATTGGTCGCCCTGCCCGATCCGGATCAGCCAGGCGTCGTATTCGGCCCCGGCGTGGCCGAGTGCGAGCAACTCCTCCAGAAGGATCGTAACCTTCTGGCCGTTGGGCGTGGCGAGCGAATAGAGCTGCAACGGATGCCGTCCGACCGGCAACGCCTTGTCGTGGGTCGGCCCGGCGACCGGGCGGTTGATGCTGGCGAATTGGCCGCCGTTGGGCCTGTTCCAGGTCCAGACCTTCGGCGGCGTATAGGCGGGGGCGTCGTTCATGCGAGGGCTCCGGGCGTCGTTGGTGGCGCCCCACATAGTCGTCCCGAGCTCCGGTTTCCAGCCGCCCGGCGCCCAAAACCTCGTGATCGCGTAAAAAGAGAAGGACCGCTCCGTGAGGGGCGGCCCTTCCATTGTCGCGACCAAGCAGAGATCGCTTATGACCCAGCCGGACTAGCGTCTGCTATGCGCGAAAATCCTGCGCACGGACAATGGTCCAGGTCCTGCTGATCTCGCGTGGCGAGTGACAATGAGACACTGGATCACCTCCTTTCAGGTTGTTGACGACAGAACCAGAATACGGTGATTCGGCGAATTTGAAAGCCCGGAATTTCGACCTTTCGCCGTAGCTTTGTGCGGTATGCTTAAAAATTGACTCGAACCCCCGGCCCTAAGCCGCGGCGAGCGCCACCGCGTCGCAGACTTCCGCGACCAGCGTGTCCACCAGCGCCTTGTCGTCGGCTTCGGCCATCACGCGGATCACCGGCTCCGTTCCCGAGGGGCGGATGACCAGACGGCCGCTCTGGCCGAGCCGTTCGGTCGCCGCCGCAATCGCCTTGATGACCGCCTGGTCCTCTAGCGGACGCCCGCCCGAAAAGCGGACGTTGCGCAGAACCTGTGGCAATGGCTCGAACCGCCGGCAGACTTCGCTGGTCGGACGGCCCAGCTTCTTGACCATGGCGATCACCTGCATCGCCGCGATCAGGCCGTCCCCGGTGGTCGAATAATCGGTCAGGATGATGTGGCCGGATTGTTCGCCGCCGACATTGATGCCCTTCTCGACCATGCGCTCGAGCACGTAGCGGTCGCCGACCGCGGTGCGCTCGAGGCCGAGGCCGAGGCCGGCCAGATGGCGCTCGAGGCCGAGATTCGACATCACGGTCGCCGCGATCGCCGGCTTGGACAGTCGTCCGTCCGCCTTCCAGCTTTCCGCGATGACCGCCAGGATCTGGTCGCCGTCGACCACGTGGCCTTTTTCGTCGACGACGATCATGCGGTCGGCGTCGCCGTCGAGCGCGATGCCGATGTCGGCGCGCACTTCGCGCACTTTGTGCGCGAGCGCTTCGGGCGAAGTCGAGCCGACCTCGAAATTGATGTTCTGGCCGTTGGGATCGACGCCGATCTTGATCACTTCGGCGCCCAACTCCCAGAGCGCCTCGGGCGCCACCCGGTAGCCGGCGCCATTGGCGCAATCGATCACGACGCGCATCCCGTCGAACGAGGCGTCCCGCGGAAGGGTGCGCTTGGCGAATTCGATATAACGGGCAAGCACGTCGTCGATGCGCTTGGCCCGCCCGAGCTCGGGCGAGCGCGCCAGGCGCGTGGTCAGGTCGGAGTCGATGAGATCTTCGATGCGCGTCTCGATCTCGTCGGAAAGCTTGAAGCCGTCGGGGCCGAACAGCTTGATGCCGTTGTCCTCATAGGGGTTGTGCGAGGCCGAGATCATCACGCCGAGGTCGCAGCGCATCGAGCGCGTCAGCATCGCCACCGCCGGCGTCGGAACCGGGCCGAGCAGCAGCACGTCCATGCCGACCGAGGCGAATCCGCCGACCAGGGCGTATTCGATCATGTAGCTCGACAGTCTGGTGTCCTTGCCGATCACGACCCGGTGACGATGCTCGCCGCGCTGGAAGATCAGGCCCGCGGCCTGACCGACCTTCAGCGCGAGATCGGCCGTGATCTTGCTGTTGGCGCGTCCGCGAATGCCGTCGGTGCCGAAATACTTGCGACCCATGGATTACGTCCTCCGGGCGCCGCGCGCCCGCCGCGTCGTGATCAATACCCCGATATACCGGGACATCTGTTCAAAATTCGTTGCAAAGTCTTGCGGACTTTTCTTGCGGGCCGGCGTCGAACTCAGTTCAATACACGCCGGGAATATGGGCTATCCAGGGAAAATGCGGGGATGTCGATGTCGAAGACGCGTCCGTCCTCGCCGACCATCTTGTAACTTCCCGTCATGATGCCGCTGGGCGTATTGAGGGGGCAGCCCGAGGTATAGCGGAACGACTGCCCGGGCTCGAGCGTCGGCTGCTCTCCGACCACGCCCGCGCCGTTGATCTCCTCGAGCCGGCCGAAGCCGTCGGTGATCCTCCAATGGCGGTGCGTGAGTTGCACCTTGGCGCTGCCAAGATTGGCGATCTCGATCGTGTAGGTCCAGAAGTATTTGTTTTCGCTCGGCTCGGATCGCTCTTGCGAGTACTCGGGGCGAACGGTGACGCGGATTTCGTTGGTGACGGCGGAGTACATGGCTTAATTTTACTCGCTCTCCTCCCTTTGTCCAACCCCTTGAGTCGGCTCGCGGCGCCCCGGAGCCTCGACGCGCGGAGCCAAATGCCTATGATCGTCCGGCGACGCCCGAGCGGAGAGGCCGGATGAATTCGGAGACGTTAGGCAACGCGAAGGCGCTGCTGGCCCAGTTAATCGGGTTCGACAGCATCAGCGACCGCTCGAACCTGCCGCTGATCGATTTTGTCGCGAATTATCTCAGAAGCCTCGGGGTGGAGCCGCGCCGCCTGCCTAACGCCGCCGGCGACAAGGCGGCGCTGATGGCGACGATCGGGCCTTCGGTCGACGGCGGGATCGTACTTTCCGGCCATACTGACGTCGTCCCGGTCGAGGGGCAACTCTGGACGGGCGACCCGTTCGAGATGCGCGAAATCGAGGGCAAGCTCTACGGCCGCGGCGCCTGCGACATGAAAGGCTTCGACGCCGCCGTGCTCGCGATGGTCCCGACCTTCCTCGCGGCCGGACTGCGCCGGCCGATCCATATCGTGCTCAGCTACGACGAGGAAACTTCGTGTCTGGGCTCGCTCGACGCGATCCGGCGCTTCGGACGCGACCTGCCGGTTCCCGGAATGGTGGTCGTCGGCGAGCCGACGCTGATGGCGGTCGCCGACGCGCACAAGGGCGTGGCGACGTTCCAGACCCGGGTCGAGGGGCTGGAGGCCCATTCGGCCAATCCCAGGCTCGGGGCCAACGCGATTTCCGCTGCCTGCCGGATCGTGACCGAAATCGACCGGCTCGCCCGTGATTTCGAGGCGCCCGAATGGCTCGATCCTCGGTTCGATCCGCCCTATTCGACCTATCATGTCGGGATGATCCGCGGCGGCAACGCTCGCAACATCCTGGCGCGCGAATGCCTGCTGCACTGGGAGTTTCGCGGGCTGCCGAACCATTCCTCGGCCGACGCGCTGGCCAAGGTGCAGCTCTATGTCGATGAGGTCGCGCTGCCGTTGCTGCGGCGCTATGTCGACAGCCCGACCATCACCACGACGATGGAAGTCGATGTGCCGGGCCTGGCCGCCGAGCCCGGCTCCCCCGCCGCCACCGTCGCGCTCGCGCTGACCCGCTCGAACCGCACGATCGCGGTTTCCTACGCGACTGAAGCCGGACATTTCCAGCGCGCCCGCCTGCCGACCGTCGTCTGCGGGCCCGGCTCGATCGAGCAGGCCCACAAGCCGGACGAGTTCCTGGCGGTGTCGCAACTCGCCGCGTGCCTCGAGTTTCTCGAAGGACTGGCGGCGCGGGCGTCGGTTTGAGAAACGCTAAGCCGCTTTTGCCTTCGCCTTGGCCATCTCCTCCACGAACCTGCGGAACAGGTAATGGCTGTCGCGCGGGCCCGGCGAGGCCTCGGGGTGGTGCTGCACGGAAAAGGCCGGGCGGTCGGTAGCGCGATGCCGCAGTTCGAGCCGTCGAACAGCGAGACATGGGTGACGCGAGCATTGGCGGGCAGGGTCGCCGGGTCGATCGCGAAGCCGTGGTTCATCGACACGATCTCGACCTTGTCGGTCGTGAAGTCCATCACCGGATGGTTCGCGCCGTGATGGCCCTGCGGCATCTTGATCGTGCGCGCGCCGACCGCGAGGCCGAGCATCTGGTGCCCGAGGCAGATGCCGAAGATCGGCGATGCCGCTCTGGAGGAGGTCCTTGATGATCGGCACGGCATATTTGCCCGTCTCCGCCGGATCGCCCGGGCCGTTCGACAGGAACACGCCGTCCGGCTTCAGCGCGAGAATCTCGCCGGCCGGGGTCGTCGCCGGCACGACAGTAACCGCGCATCCGCAATCGCTGAGCAGCCGAGAATGTTGCTCTTCACGCCATAGTCGATCGCGACGACGCGAAAATTCGCGCTCTCGCGCCGCCCATAGCCGGCTCCGAGCCGCCAGCTCGTCTGGTCCCAGTCGTAGCGCTGCGACGAAGTGACCGACGGGAACCAGGTCCATGCCGTCGATCCCCGGCCACGCCTTGGCCTGCGCGAGCAGGGCCTCGCGGTCGAATTCGCCAGTGGGGTCATGCGCGATCACGGCGTTGGGCATGCCCTCGCGACGGATCGTCGCGGTCAGGGCGCGCGTGTCGATGCCGGTCAGGCCAATGATGCCGCGCGATTTCAGCCAGGCGTCGAGCCGGCGGGTGGCGCGGAAGTTGGAAGGCTCGGCGACGTCGGCTCGGAAGATCGCGCCGCGCGCGCCCGCGGAGGCGGCGAGATTGGCGGTCTCTATGTCCTCCTCGTTGGTGCCGACCACGCCGATATGGGGGAAGGTGAAGGTGATGATCTGGCCGGCGTAGGAGGGATCGGTGAGGATTTCCTCATAGCCCGTCATCGCAGTGTTGAAGCAGACCTCGCCGACGGCGGCGCCGGTCGCGCCGACGCCGAAGCCCTCGAGAATCCGCCCGTCGGCCAGCACCAGCAGCGCGGTCGGCTTGCGGGCGGCCCATCCCCCGCTCGAGGCGGGGGTCTCTGCGCCGGGCGCCGGCGCGGGTCGTATTGCGTTTGACATGGGCCTGTGGTTAAGCGCCCGGGCCGCCGCGCGTCAAGCCGAAGCGTCCACGGCGTAGGGAGCGAAGGGTTATGGCCGAGATGGTTCCGATGCGCGACACTGTGACCGCGCTGATGAAGGACGCTATGAAGGCGGGCGACAAAACCCGGGTCGGAGCCCTGCGCCTCATCATGGCCGCGCTCAAGGAACGAGAGATCGAAGCGCGCGGTTCGGGCAAGATCGTCAGCCGGGCGGACGAACTCGCGCTGTTGACCAAGATGGTCAAGTCGCGTCAGGAATCGGCCGCGATCTATCGCGAGGCCGGCCGCGTTGAACTCGCCGAGCAGGAAGAGGCGGAGATCGCCGTCATCAATGAATTCCTGCCCCGGCAGATGGACGAGGCCGCCATCGCCGCCGCCGCCAAGGCCGCGATCGCCTCGACCGGCGCCGCCGGCATGCGCGACATGGGCAAGGTCGTCGCCGCGCTGAAAGAGGGTTATCCTGGCCAGATGGACTTCGCCAAGGCGAGCCAGATCGTCAAGAGCCTGTTGAACGGCTGATCCGGGGCAGGGGCCGAAACGCGATGTCGACACTGCGGAACGTCTGCGTTTATTGCGGCTCCAACGAGGGCTACGACGCCCGATTCGGCGAGGCGGCCGACCAATTGGGCGCCGCGCTCGCAGCCGCGGGCCTCGGCCTCGTATTCGGCGGCGGCGACAATGGCCTGATGGGCCGGGTCGCCCGGGCGACGCTCGCCGGCGGCGGCCGCGTCACCGGGATTATCCCCAAGTTTCTTGTCAAACGCGAGAACGCTCTGCTTCAGGCGCACGACCTCGTCGTCGTCGAGGACATGCATGAACGCAAGCGCATGATGTTCGAGCGGGCCGACGCTTTCGTCGCTCTGCCGGGCGGCATCGGAACGCTCGAGGAACTCACCGAGCAGATGACCTGGGCGCAGTTGCAACGGCACAAGAAACCCATTCTGGTAGCGGATATCGGCGGCTTCTGGCGCCCGCTGCTCGGCCTGCTCGCCCATATGCGCTCGGCCGGCTTTCTGCGGGAAGGCTTTGATGTGCATTATCTCGTCTCGGAGCGGGTCGAGGACGTGCTGCCGATGCTGGCCGCCGCCGCCGATCGCGCCGCACGCGAAGTCGCCCTGGCCGCCGCCAAGCTCTGACCGCTTTCCCTCGCTACAATTTGGCGCCAATGTTAGTCGTCTGGGGCGAGGCCACGCTCGAGGGCGACCCCAAGGGAGATCTCGCAATGACGCGGACGATTTGGAAACAGGCGATAGCGGCGACAGCGATCGGCGCATATGTGGCGGGCGGCGCGTTGCTTTCCGGCGCCGCCTGGGCGCAAACCGCGGCGCCGGCCGCGCCCGCAGCGGCCACGGACGCCGCCAATAGCGCCGCGGACAGCGCAAAGCCCAAGCCCAAACCGAAGGCGGGCAAGCCGGTCATCAACGTAGTGGTGAAGAACGGCCGCAAGGTCGGCCTGGTCGAACTCGATGCGGCGATTTCCGGAAGCGGCAAAAGCACAAAGATTGCCGGACCGCTCGCCGCGGGCAAGAAAACGGTCGCCCATTTGCAGCACGACAAGACGTGCCAGTTCGACCTGCACGGGACCTACGACGACGGCACGACGACCGACAACGACGGCGTCGAACTGTGCAAGGACAAGACGATCAACTTGGTCGACTGAAGTCGCCGGGAAGGGGCCCGCGTCGCGCGCGGGCCCGACAATTTCCGATCCGCCTGGGGCGAACCTACTTGATCGCGGCGTGGTAGAGTTCCGCTACATATTCCCAGTTGACCAGATGCTCGACAAAAGCCTTGAGGTAGTCGGGGCGGCGATTGCGGTAGTCGATGTAGTAGGAGTGTTCCCAGACGTCGATGCCGAGGATCGGGCGACCTTTGTGGACGAGCGGGCTCTCGCCATTGGCGGTCTTGGTGGCGGCGATCTTGCCGTCGACGACGGCGAGCCAACCCCAGCCGGAGCCGAATTGCGTCGTGCCGGCCTGAATCAAATCTTCCTTCGCCTTCTCGACAGAGCCGAACGAATCGATCAGGGCCTTTTCCAGTTCGCCCGGAATCTTGCCGCCGCCGTTCGGCTTCATCCATTTCCAGAAGTGCAAGTGATTGAAATGCTGACCGGCATTGTTGAAAAGGCCGGGGTTCTTGCCGTGTGAACCGCGCACGATCTCCTCTAGGCTCTTGCCTTCCCACTCGGTTCCCTTGAGTAGGTTGTTGCCGTTGTTGACATAGGCGAGGTGGTGCTTGTCGTGGTGATATTCGAGCGTTTCCTTGGACATGTAGGGGCCCAAGGCGTCATGAGCGTATGGCAGATCGGGTAACGAGAAGGTCATCGGCGTGGCTCCTTGGGAAGTTGACATGCGCGAGGCGCAAGGCATCTCGCGACCGGGCGCATTGTTAGACCGGCCCCGCGCGCCCCGCAACCCGATCCGGCGTCTCGCGCGTCCCTCGATTTGCCCTGTTCTTTGCAGATTTTGCTAAAAGGAATTCGAAATGGCCTTCATTGTTTTCGCGCTCGGACTGTTGCTGACGATCGCCGGTTGCGGCGGTCTGCTGGCGAGCGTCGACCTGTTGCCGACGGAGGTCGGCCTGCTCTATGCCGGCTGCGGCGTCATTTCGGTTTGCGCCGGCTTCACGGTGATTTCCATCGGCGTTCTGGTGCGTCGGGTCGAAGCGCTGGGATCGGCGCTGGGCTCGAGCTCGGGCGCGAACTGGCGCGCGGCCGACGGCGCGTCCCGGGAAGCCGCGGCGCAACCGTCCGACGCCCCCCAGAGCGTCCCGCGCGGCCTGCAAGCGTCCGCCCATTCCGCGCCGGCGGTCCCTCCGCCGGAGGCGGAGGAAGAGCCTAGCGAACCCGCCGAGGAGGACGAACCCGTCAACGAAAACCGCTCAGGCCATATTCCGACCCTGCACGAATTCGAAGAGGCGATCGCGCATCCCGAGGAGCCGCCGACGCTGGTGGGCCGCTACAGCGCGGGCGGCGCCAATTACATGATCTTCTCCGACGGCACGATCGAGGCCGAGACCGAGGAGGGCCAGTTCCGTTTCGCCTCGATGGGCGACTTCAAGGCCTATATCGCAGGCCGCCGCGAGTAGCCCGAGCCGCCGTCAAAGGGTGGGCTCAGAGCGGGATGGCGTGCCGGCGCGCGAGCTCTAGCAACGAAACCTGCGGACGCGCGCCGATATGCTGGATGATCTCCCCGGCGGCGAGCGCGCCCAGCTGCGCGCACGTCCTATGATCGACCCCGCGGGCGAGCCCGGCAAGGAAGCCCGCCGCGAAGAGGTCGCCAGCGCCCGTGGTGTCGACCAGCCCGGCAATGGGGAAGGCCGCAACCTCCGTCGTCTTGTCGCCTTCGACGACCACGGAGCCCTTTTCCGAGCGCGTCACGACCGCGAGCACGCCCTCTTTGGCGAAGGCGTCGAGGGCTTCGGACAAATGCGGCGTTTCGTAGAGCGAAAGCGCCTCCTCGGTATTGGCGAACACCGTGTCGACCACGCCGGTGCGCATCAGATCGATGAATTCGCCGCGGAAGCGGTCGACGCAGAACGAATCCGACAGGGTCAGGGAAACGCGATTGCCGGCGGCGCGCGCGATCCGCCCCGCCTTGCGGAACGCCTCCTTCGCGGCCGGGCGATCCCACATGTAGCCCTCGAGATAGACGAACCGGGCCGCGCGCACGAGCGCTTCGTCGACATCGTCGGGCGAGAGGTAGGTGCTCGCGCCCAGGAACGTGTTCATCGTGCGCTCGCCGTCCGGCGTGACATAGACGAAGCAACGCCCTGTGGCGGGTCCGTGTTCGGCGGGCCGCGTCGTGAACCCGACGCCGGTGGCGCGAATGTCGTGCTGGAAGATCTGGCCGAGCGGATCGTTCTTGACCTTGCCGATATAGGCCGACTTCACGCCGAACGAGGCGACGCCGACGATCGTGTTGGCGGCCGAACCCCCGCTGACGATGCTGGGGTCGCGCCGCGCGGCGTAAAGCGCTTCGGCGCGGTCTTCGTCGATCAGCGTCATGGCGCCCTTGGCCATGTCCTGTGCGAAGAGATAGGCGTCGTCGGCATGGGCGATGATGTCGATGAGACTGTTGCCAAGCCCCAAAACGTCCACGGCTTCGGTCATGTATCCCCGCTCCTAATTCGACCGGGGCTCTCCTCGCATCACGGCCGGCGGCGGTCAACGTGCGGCAAGAGCCCAAAGCGAAGGATCGAATTGCGCGGCGGACCGGCTGGCGAGGCGGGGCTCAAGAGGACGACGGGCCTTCGTCCGGCTCCTGGTCGAAGGACACGACGAGGCCCCCCTCGACGTGACGCGATACTATCGCGGATTGCTGGCCCAGCATGATGGGCGCGCCGACCGGCGGATCGGCGTCCACCCTGCAGCGTGCGCCGGCGAGCGACACTTCAAGCAATTCGGCCTCGAACTCGCTTCCGTCCGGCAGCCGCAAGGTCGTACGCACCGGTTCGACTTCATGGCGTTCGTGATCGCGCAGGTCGGCGACGCCGCCTTCCATGTGCAGGACTATCCAGTGAATGCGCTCCGCCAGTCGGGTGCGCTTGGTTTCCGGCGCGCGAATGTCGAGCGCAAATACGCCCGGCGCGCGACGCGCAATCACCCCTTCGAGCCTGCCCAGGTTTTGGATATAGACCACCACCCGCTCGCCGTGACGCCCGATCTGCGGACCCTGAACCGAGACCCCGCTGGGCGACAGATCGATCGTGCGGCATTCGAACTCCCGGCCGTCCGAGAGCATGTAGCGGCCGCGCAACTCGACGGCTACGCGGCTAAAGCGGCGCTGTTCATCGAGAGTCTCGATGCTTTCGAGCAAGCTGGGGCGCATCATGGCCGAGCGCTCCAGCGGCTCGCGCGCCTCGCGCCGTCGCCCGGATACGATCTCGGCGCAGGGATAATTTCAGCAGCAATACAACAGGATTCGACCATGTCCGAGCTCGCGTGGCCGGCGAAAATCCGGCATGCGTTTGCGAGACGTCGCCGCCTCACACTCAATGCTAGGCGAAAGTTACTAACAAATCATCCCTAACGTGGGGGGCTTTGTAGTCGATAATATTTGCCGAAAGTCCGTCTCATCGTTATTGCATTGAAGTCTAATTATAAGAAAAGTGCGATTTACTTTACGTTAGTACAAGCAAGAATGTATAATTGGCCAATCCGCCGGAAGTTTCCAGAAATGGAACGTTGATTGAACCGCGGTTTGTATATAGCATAGATGCCGAGTATGATTTTGCTCCGCCAAACCTTCTTCAACCCATAAATGACATAAATATCAGGTGCGACGCTTGCGTCGGCGGGGCAAAGCGGCCCACGTTGCGGAGCGACGGCGCGGAGCCTGCTCGACCTGCGGACGGCTGAGATGCCCTACAAGGAAGTACGACTGATCTTTCTGGCTTCCGCGGCGCTCGCGGTTATCGCCTGGGCGGTCCTGATCGCGTTGATCAACTCGTCCCGGGACGCCGAAATCGAGAACGGCTATCGCCTTGCGCAATCGGTCGCCGATATCCTGGCGGAGCGCACGAACAACACGTTCATGCGCGTCGACCGCGTCCTCGCCCACGCCGCCTATGAACTCAGTCGCGACAACTCGCCCAACCGAATCAAGGAACTCGTCGACGCCCAGATCATTTCGATGGAAGATCTGGTTCAGATGTCCTTTACCGACGCGCAGGGCGTCGATTTAGGCGCCAGCAACGGTCCGGACATCAAGCGCATTCCCCTCGCTGACCGCGAACACATCCGTGCGCAACTCGATCGCCAGGTCGACGGGGCGTTCGTAGGCAAACCGGTCGTGGGCCGCCTGTCCGGCAAATGGTCGATCCAGATCACGCGCCGGTTCGACAATCCCGACGGCTCGACCAAGGGCGTTGTCGTGGCCTCCATCGATCCGCATCTCTTTTCGGGGATGGGCGGGGCCGTTTCGACTCCGAATTTCGTCGTGACCGAATTGATCGGACTGGATGGCGTGTTGCGCGCGCGCTCCGCGGACCTGGACGCCTCGCTTGCCGCACCGGACAGAAGTCAGGTCGTGGCGCTCGCGAAACTCCAGAATTCGGGCCGGGTGCTCGATCATGGCTCGGACGGCGTCGAGCGTCTGGCTTATTTCGAAGCTGTCCGCGGATTGCCGCTGTTTGTTTTGAGCGGAGTTTCCCGCGACGAAGTGATTGCGAAGACCTTGGTTCGCCAACGCGCGTTCATCGGGCTCGGCGTAGCGATAACGGCGTTGTTGCTCCTGTTCGCCGCGGTGCTGTCCAGAACCGTCGTTCGATTGAAACAGCGGGAGACGGAGGCGAGCGCTGCGCAAGCCCGACTCTACGGCGCCGTGAACGCGCTCTCGCTCGGCTTCACGATCTACGATTCGAAGGGACGCCTCGTGCTCGCGAACGACGCCTACAAGAGAATGTATCCGGAGATAGCTGAGCTGATGAAGCCGGGACTGCCGTTCGAAGAGCTGAAACTCGCCGGCGTCGAGGCGGCCTATTTCGCATTGCGCGGCGCCTTTGCCGAGGTCTGGCGGAAAGCTTGGACGGACAAGTCGGTCATGAATTTCGGTCCCGTGGACGCTCAATTGCCCGACGGGAGATGGATCCGGGTCACCGAGCAGCGCACACCGGAAGGCGATATGGTCGGGCTGCGCGACGACATTTCCGAGCGAAAGCTGCGCGAACAGGAATTGGCGCGCAATCGCGAGGAACTCGAGGCGCAGGCGCGCCAGTTGCGCGAACAGGCCGACGAGATGTCGCGGCTCGCCAAGGCGGCCGGCGACGCCAACAAAGCCAAGTCGGCGTTCCTGGCCGCCATGAGTCACGAGATCCGGACGCCGCTCAATGCGATCGTTGGATTTTCCGCGCTTCTGTCCAAGACGGGGCTGGAAGACGAGCAACGCAAGTTTCTGCGCACGGTCGAATCGAGCGCTAGGCACTTGCGCGTCCTGGTCAATGACATCCTTGATTTCTCGCGCATGGAGGCCGGCCGGATTGAACTCGAGATCGCGCCTTTCGCGCTCGACGAACTTGTCGGCAGCGTCGGCGACACAGCCAGAATGTTGATCGGGGCCAAGCCGGTCCTGTTTCGCGTCGCCGTCGAGCCGGGATTGCCCAAACTCTGGCGCGGAGACGCCGCGCGCGTCACGCAAGTCTGTCTCAACCTGGTCAGCAATGCGGCCAAGTTCACCCATCACGGCGAGATCAGATTTGAGATTGCGCGCGCCTCTGGCGCCGATGCGTCGACGCGCCTTCGTTTCACCGTGGTCGATACCGGCATAGGAATTCCCGCCGAAGCTCGCGAGCGCATATTCGAGGCCTTCGATCAGGGCGACGTTCGCGGCAAGGCGCGCCAGGCGGGGGCAGGGCTGGGGCTTGCGATCAGCCGGGGCCTGGTTGGGCTGATGGGAGGCGTCATCGACCTGACCAGCGCGCCCGGCGAGGGCTCCGCGTTCTGGTTTGAGGCTCCACTCGAGCCGCTGCAGGCCGAGGCCACGGCGCCGTCGGGGGATATCGGATCGGCGCGCGCCGCTTCCGGGGCGCTGGACATTCTCGTCGCCGACGACTCATCCTCCTCCAGGTTGCTGGTCAATCTTCTGCTGGTCAAACGCGGCCATCGGGTCACCGCCGTGGAAGACGGCCTGCAAGCGGTCGAGCGCGCCCGAAAACAGCGGTTCGATTTGGCTATCCTGGATCTGCAAATGCCTGAACTCGGCGGCATCGAAGCTGCGCGGCGGATTCGCGCGCTTCCCCCTTCGGTCGGCGCGCGGCGGATCGTCGCCCTGACCGCCGAGGCGTTCGAGGACGAACGCCGCGCCGCGCTGGATGCGGGCATCAGCGAGGTCCTCACGAAGCCTTTCGACGAGAGCGAACTCGACGCCCTGCTCGCTCGTTCGGAGCCCTGGGTTGAAGCGGCGCAATAATATGCCATCTTGACGGGGCCCATACGAAATAACGCCGATGCCGCGTACGCGCCGTTTCATTCCGCCGAAAGGCAATATTATGATTGTTGAGAGCAACATTTTGCGAGATAAACACAATGTCATTTTGTAACATAGCGACCAGATGCTGATGCGGGCGTCGAAGGGTGCGATGAAGTCCTTTGTCCGGCCGAAATGGAAAGTTTCGATCGGACCTGACGAGGTCGATGCGTGATGGATACCGGCATTCGTGCAGCGCGCGTGCTCTTGGTGGAAAACTCTGCCGCGCTCAGGACGACATTCGCGCAATATCTCAACGATCGCGGGCTTACCACTTTCACGGCAAGGGGGGTGGGCGAGGCGCGCGCGATGCTGCCCTCGGTCCTTCCCGACGTGACCGTTTTGGATCTCGGCCTGGAGGACGGCGACGGCGTCGATCTGATCGAGGAGATCGTCAAATCCGGCTCGTATTGCCTGATCGTCTCCATCCGCTCGCAACTGGAGGAGCGGATCAAGGCGCTCGAACTCTCGGCTGACGATTTCATAGCCAAGCCAGTCGATCTCGAGGAGCTCTATCTGCGAATACGCAACATGGCGGCCCATCCGCGCGGGCGCACGGCGCCGGAGAGCGAATCGATCGTCGATCTCAGCGGCGTCAAGATCGATCTCGCCACCAAGGCGATCTTGGGCTCCCGCGGGCCTACCGGGGTCGAGCTGACCGAGACGGAATATCTGTTGCTGCGCACGCTTTCGCGCAACCGAAACGCAATCGTCAGCAAGGATACGTTGAGCCGCCAGGCGTTCGGGCGGCGCTATATTTCAACCAGCCGATCGCTGGATGTGATGATCAGCAAGTTGCGCGCGAAAATCAGCACCGCGAACCATCACATCAATATCCAGTCGATCCGCGGCGTCGGCTATGTCCTGCTGGCGGAGGGCGCCACGGCGCTCGGCTGACGGCCCGGCGTCAGGCCGGAAGTTCCCTGTGAAGCGCTTCGCAGATGCGCTGCGCGGCGAGCGCTGCGGTCCGCCAGTCGCCGTCGGGCAGCTCCGAGAGACTGCGCAGATCGGCCTCGCCGGCCTCGATGCGGTATTGGCGAAACAGCCCGTAGAGCTTGTGGCCGATGCGCCGCGTGCGGGTCGCGTCGCCCTCGGCGCGGGCCGATTCCAGTCGCTCGGCGGCCTGGGCGCATTCGTCCCTGAGGCAGTTCATCACGACGAGCGTCGGGGCTTCGCCGATCGCGCCCAGGAGATAGTCGACGCAGGCGTCCCCAAGGGCGCGCCGATAGGGCAGCCAGTCCGTCATTTCGCTCGCCCCTTCCTTTCCGCTACCGCGTCGCCCGGCGCCGCAGCCTGACGTAAAGCGCGCCGGCGCCGCCATGGGCGCGCCCGGCCTCCTCGAAGCCGAGCACGACGGAGCGCATGTCCGCCTCGCGCAGCCAGTGAGGGGCCAGACGGCGCAGCACGCCGGGCTCGTCGATCCAAGACCCTTGCGAGGCGCCCCTCGGGACGCCTTTGCCGGTCACGACAATGACGAGCCGAGCGCCGCGCGCCTGCGCCCGGATGAGAAAGCCGCGCAGCGCGTGATGCGCTTCGGCCTGATTCAGGCCATGCAGGTCGAGCGCGTCGTCGACATCGGCGCGCCCGCGGGACAGGTCGCGTTTGAGGCGCCGCTCCAGCGGCGCGAGCGGCGGGGGCCCGGAAGGTTTCGTGGCGACCCGAGCGGGCGGCGAGGGTGGCGTTTTCCGCGCCGAGGGAGCCTCCGCCGCCTTGGGCGCGGGCCCGGGTTGGGGGAGCGCGGGCAGGCTCGCCCCGCGTCGGCGCGCGATGCTCTTGGCGACTTCGGCCCAAAGCGCGATTTCCTCGTCCGTGAGGCGGCGAATGGCCCGGCGTTGCGGTGTCGGCGGCCCGTGCTTCAAGGCGAGTCCCCGATCGGCAGCAGGACCCAAAAATCGCCGGGATGCCGGATCGCGCCGGCGCGCGCGCCTGCGGCGTCGCCGGTTCCAAAGAAAATGTCGGCGCGGGCGGCGCCGAGGATGGCAGAACCGGTGTCGGCGGCGACCATCAGGCGCCGGAACGGCTCGACCAGTCCCGCGGGGCCGGGCAGCGCGGCTTCGATCCAGAACGGCAGGCCATAGCGCCAGATCGTGCGATCAATCGCAATCGAGCGCAGAGGCGTCAGCGGAACGCCGGCCCCGCCGATCGGCCCCTCGCTCCGATCGAAGCGCTCCTCCAGCCGGAAAAAGATATAGGACTGATTGCGCTGCATCAGGCTGCGCGCGCGCTCGCCGGGCCGCAGTCCGTGTCCGCGCAGCCAGTGCTTGAGCCGCGCCAGCGACATTTCGTTTTCGGCGATTTCTCCCGTGCGGATCAATTCGCGTCCGATTGAAGTGTAGGGCCGCCCATTGCGCCCGTCATAGACCAGGCGCGCCTGGCGTCCGTCGGGCAGGACCACTCGCGCCGACCCCTGCACTTGAATCAGGAAGACCTCGACCGCGTCGGCGAGCCAGACGATCGGGACGAAGGATTCGCGACCTGCGCGCCCGTTCTCGATCTCGGCGCGGTCGGGGTAAGGCGCGAGGCCCCCGTCCTCGAGCCGCCGCGCGCCCGCCAGCGCGGGATCGAACCCCGCAGGCCCCTCGCCGGCGGCGAAGCTTATCGAGATCGTCGGGCCGCGCCAGGATCGGCTCGGCGAAATCGGGCGTCCTCGTCAGCGATCCTCGAACCATCGGTTCATAGTATCCGGTGAGGAAGCCGCGTTCGGCGTCATGCCCGGCGCGCACCCGGTGAGGGCGGAAATGCGACGCAAAGAACTTTCGCGCGTCGTGCTCATCGACGTCCCCGAGCGAAAGCGCCTCGCGAGCCACGCGGATCAGAGCGGGCGAAGGGGGCCGCGCAGCCCGAAGCGGCGCGGCGGCTTCGGCGATCGCTTCAGCGGTTCGCCGGAACGCCTCGAAGGCGGCGCGCGCATCGTCCTGAGCATATCCTTCGAGCGCGTCGAACGAGGCGGGCTCGAGATGTCCCGCTGCGGGCGCGAGGTCGGTCATGACGGAGGCGTCAGTGCACGGTCTCGGTCGCGGTCAGCAGCCAGTTTGGGTCGCGCGCGCCGAGCTGGCGGGAGAACGTCCAGATGTCGAGATGATCGACGACGTCGGTCGCGGAGCCTTCCACCACGGAACCGCCGGAATCGTGGGTTGCGGAGATCAGCTTGGAGGCAAACCGCACCGAGAGCGACGCCGTCGGACCCGCCACGCGCGTCTCGACAATGTCGGCGGCGTCGATGGAGACCAGCGTCGTCGTCATGCTCTGCCCGGCCGTGCGGCGCGTCTCGATCGCCTTGGCGAAATTCGAAAGCACGTCGGGCGCGAGCAGGCGCCTGAGCGCGTTGAGGTCGCCCGCCGCGAAGGCGCCCACGATCATCTCGTAGGCCGCGCGGGCGCCGGCAAGGAATTCGCGCGGCTGGAAGTTCGGCTCGACCGCCGCGATGGCGTCCAGACCCGCCGCGATCGGCGTGCCCGGCTCGGCGAAACCGCGCCAGCGGTCGGCCGCCGGGGCCGAAGGCGCCCCTACGCGCGCCGCGGGCCCGAGCGGGATGACATTCGAGGAGGCCTGCGGGTCCGGAGCGCGCGGGCTCGGCGTCGGGTCCGGCCGGCGCTCCGTCCCGGTTCGGGTCCCCAGCACCGAGCGAAGCTTGAACACCACAAAAATGGCCACGATCGCGAAGACGACCGTCGAAACGTCGAGATTTTCCATCGTCGGCTCCCGGGCTCAAGCTCAGGATTAGTTAGGCGCTTGCGCCGCATTTGGCTAGAACGGTATCGCGACGCACAACGGTCGCGGGACAAAAAAGGGCGCGCCGTGACGGCAATCCAGACGATCGGCGTGGCGGGCGCGGGCGCCTGGGGCGTCGCGCTCGCGCAGGCTTCGGCGAGCGCGGGCCGCCGCGTCAGGCTGTGGGGACGCGACGCAGGCGCCATGCGCGAGCTCCAGCTTCGACGCAGCAGCCCGCGCCTGCCTGGCGTTGTGCTCGCCGATGCGATCGAGGCGAGCGGCGAGATGGAACATCTCGAGGATTGCGGCGCGATCCTGATCGCGACGCCCGCGCAGGCGACGCGCGAAACCGCGGCTCGTATCGCGCGAGCGCTCGCCAAACCGCGCCCGCTGGTCGTCTGCGCCAAGGGCATCGAGCTGGCGACCAATCTCTTCATGACGGAAGTGACCGGCGAGGCTTCGCCGGGCTGGCCGCGCGCGATCCTGTCGGGTCCGAGCTTCGCGGTCGACGTCGCGGCCGGGCTGCCCACCGCCGTGACGCTGGCGGCGGAGGACGAGGCGCTCTCCGTCGCGCTAGCGGCTGCGCTGAAGGGGCCCAATCTGCGGCTCTATCACTCCACCGACATTCGCGGCGTCGAGATCGGCGGTGCGGCCAAGAATGTTCTGGCGATCGCCTGCGGCGTCAGCGTCGGGCTGGGCCTCGGCCCGAGCGCGAGCGCTGCGCTGATCGCGCGCGGCTTCGCGGAATTGCGCCGTTTCGGTGAAGCTTTCGGAGCCCGCGCGCAGACATTGATGGGTCTCTCGGGACTCGGCGATCTCGTTCTCACCTGCTCGTCCGCGCAATCGCGCAATTTCTCTTTCGGCCTCGCGCTCGGCCATGGCCGCACGCCCGGGGAGGCGAGCGGCGGCAAGCTCGCCGAGGGCGCGACCACGGCCGCCGCTCTTATGAGCCTCGCGCGCAAACACGGCGTCGATATGCCGATCTCGGCGACGGTCGAGGCTTTGCTGGAAGGCAGGATCGCGCCGCGCGCAGCCGTCGGCGGCCTGCTCGCGCGCCCGCAGAAAGGCGAGGGCTGAACGACTTTACGCTTGCGCCGCGATCGCTTAAGCGTCGCGGGCTCGAGGGAGATTCCGATGCTGTTCATCGCCACCTGCACCGACAAGCCGGGCAGCCTGCCGCTGCGTCTGGAGACGCGGCAAGCGCATCTGGCCTATCTCCAGAGCCTCGGCGCCAAGGTGAAGGCGGGCGGCGCGCTGCTGACGCCGGACCAGAAGGGCGTCGTGGGGTCGCTGCTGATCCTCGAAGGCGAGGACGAGGCCGAAATCTCGGCGATGCTCGACAAGGACCCTTACAGGCTCGCGGGCCTGTTTTCGAGCGTCGACGTCAAACCCTGGCGCCAGGCCGTCGGCGCCCCATTGAGCTGAGGCGAGCATGGCGCACTGGCTGTTCAAGAGCGAACCTTCGGTCTGGTCTTTCGAAATGCAGGTCGCCGCCGGGAAGAAGGGGACCGGCTGGACCGGCGTGCGCAACCATTCGGCCAAGCTGAACATGATGGCGATGAGGCTCGGCGAGACCGGCTTTTTCTACCACTCCAACGAAGGCAAGCAGATTGTCGGCATCGTCGAGGTGATCAAGCTCTATCACCCCGATCCCACCGACGAGACCGGCAAGTTTGGGATGGTCGACCTCAAGGCCGTCAGGGCCCTGCCCAAGCCGGTGACTCTGGAAGCGGTCAAAGCCGAACCGAAGCTCGCCAAAATGGCGCTGGTCGCGAACTCGCGCCTTTCCGTGCAGCCGGTGACGGACGAGGAATGGGCGCTCGTATGCAAGATGGGCGGGCTGTAGTCTCTTTGCCCGGGAATTGCGGCGAGGAAACCGCCTGCAACGTCGAATGCGCCTTCTTGGAAACCTCGCCATGATCATCAGGACCCTCGACGACGTCACCTCGGATGCGCTCGCAGCGATGCAGCGAACGAGCGACCCGCGGCTGCGCGAGATCATGACCGGCCTCGTCAAACATCTGCACGCCTTCGTGCGCGAGGTGCGCCTGACCGAAGCCGAGTTCCGGCGGGCGACCGCCCTTATCAACGAGATCGGCCAGCTCAGCACCGACAGCCATAACGAAACGGTTCTGATGGCGGGATCGCTGGGGGTCTCCTCGCTGGTCTGCCTCCTCAATAACGGGGACGGCGGCAACAGCGAGACCTCGCAATCTGTGCTCGGCCCGTTCTGGCGGCTGAACTCGCCGCGCGTCGAAAACGGCGGCTCGATCGTGCGCTCGGATACGCAGGGCGATCCGCTCATCGTCACCGCGCGCGTGGTGGACCGCGCTGGCGCGCCGATAGCGGGCGCCGAAGTCGACATCTGGCACGCCTCGCCGATCGGGCTCTACGAAAACCAGGATCCGGAGCAGGCCGAAATGAACCTGCGCGGCAAATTCACAACCGATTCGCAGGGGCGTTTCTGGTTCAAGACCGTCAAGATGGTCGGCTATCCCCTCCCTCTCGACGGCGTCGTCGGTCGGCTCCTGAAAGCTCAGGACCGCCAACCCAACCGCCCCGCGCATCTGCATGCGCTGATCGTCAAGCCCGGCTACAAGGTATTGATCTCCCAGGTCTACGACCCCGAGGATCCGAACCTTCTGGCCGATCCGCAATTCGGCGTGACCGCCGCGCTGCTTGGCGACTATGTCAGGCACGACGACCCGCATCCCACGGAGCCCGATCTGGCAAGGCCGTGGTATGCTCTCGATTACACCTATGTCATGGAGCCGGGCGAGACGGTTCTGCCGCAGGCGCCGATCCGGTAGGGACCCCCCGTTCGGACGGAGGCGCCTCGCGGGTCAAAGCTGCGCGCGCCGTCGGGAGCCCCGGCGTTTCCAATCCCTCTCGGTTTGATCGGTCATCGCTGCGCTCCGGCGCCCGGCGCGGTTGGGGCGGCGGATTTTTGCGCTTAATATTACGTAAATTTAGTGTATTATCTACGCCGTTTGCGTTTTATGCCGCAGGGTTCAGCAAGCTCTGCGCCGCACAAACGGGGTCGGGCCGTGAGCTTGAGTTTAGAGGGACTTTCGCCGGCCGCGATCGCATCTCTCACGTCCAGCGAACTGGCGGCCCTGACGGCCGCTGAACTTTCGGCGTTGACGGCCAAACAGGCGGCGGCGCTGACCGCGGCCGAACTCAACGAACTCAATCCCAAGGCCTTTCCCGGCTTCACCGCGGCTGCTTTGGGCGGGTTGAGCGCCTCGGCCCTCGCCGGCCTCTCGCCGCAAGCGGCGGCTTTGTTCTCGGCGGCGCAGATCGCCGCGCTCGATCCGGCCACGCTCGCCGCGATGCCGCTGGCCGACTTCACCGCGCTGACCGCGTCGCAGACCCGCGGACTGGTCCGCGTCGAAATCGTAGCGCTGACCGGCGCCGACCTCCATGCTCTTTCGCCCGCGGCGGTCGGCGCCCTTTCCGACCAAGCCCTCGAGGCGCTTTCGCAGTCACAGGCGGGCGAACTCAGCGCGGCTCAGATCGCCGACCTCACGGCCGCCAAGCTCGGCGCGCTGAGCGAGACGGCGCTCAATGCGGCGCTCGCCAACGCGGCCTCGGATCCGGGCAGCGCGACGACTTCGAGCGCTACCCCGCTGTCGCCGCTGACCAGAGCCCAGGCGCAAGGCCTGTCCGCGCGCGTGATCGGCGAACTCGACCTGGCGAATTTCGACGCGGCGGTCGCTCCCTATATCGGCGCGCTGGCCGTAAGTCAGATTGCCGGCGTCACCAAGCAGGACTTCGAGTCGCTGACGCCGGGCGAGGCCGCGACCCTGACCGGGGCGGAGATCGCGCAGTTATCCGTCGCGGACCTCGCCGCCATGCCGCGCGCGGACCTTTATGCGCTGAGCCCGGGCGCGGTCGGCGCGCTCAAGGTTACGACGCTCGAGAAACTCTCGTCCGCCGATTTTCAGGCGCTGAACGCCGGCGATTTCTCGACGGCGCAAATCGCCGCGCTGCCCCTGACGCTGTTCGACGAATTCACGTTGTCGCAGATCGATTCGCTAACGCCCGGACAGCTGGCGGCGCTGACGCCGGTCCAGACCGCCGCGCTAACACCCGCGCAGGTTCGGTCGTTTTCGGTCGGGCAAGTGCAAAGGCTCAAAACCGGGGACCTGGCGGACGTCGCGCTGATGGCGATCGATCTCACTGATCTCACCGACGCGCAACTCGCCGACCTCTCGAAGGCCGAGGTCGCCGCGCTGTCGGCGTCCGACCTCGCTGCGCTCGGTCCGAGCCAGATCGCGTCGCTGAGCACAGCCGGCCGCGCCGGCCTCGGCGCGGCGGACATTGAAGCGCTGACCGGCGCCGATATCGCCGCGCTCGGGTCCTTTGTCGCGAAGCTGCCGACCTCGATTCTCGGCGATCTCAGCGATGCCCAGGTCGAGTCCCTCAGCGCCGAGCAGATCGAGGGGTTGAGCGCCGCCGATCTCACGGCGCTCGCCGGCGCGTCGGGCGGCATCGCCGACTTCTCCGCGGCTCAGGTCGAGGCGATGGCGCCCGGCGCGATCGGCGCTCTTTCCGCGACCTTGCTGAACGCGCTTTCGCCCGCGCAGATCGCGGATTTCACGTTGGCTCAGGTCCAGGCCTTGACCGTGAAGCAGCTCTTTGATTTCTCGAGTACGAATTTCGCTGCATTGGATATCGCGGATTTCGCGCCCAGGCAGGTTCCCGCGCTGAACGACGACGAGGTCGCCGGCCTTTCGGTCGCAACTTTCGAGAGCGCGATCGCGCCGAACATTGCGAACCTCTCGCCCGCCGCATTCGCGGGAGTGACGGACGACGATCTCAGCGACATGACGCTCAAGCAGGCCGACAAGATTTCCTCGGCGCAATTCGACGCGATCGACCCGGCCCAACAGCAGATCCTGATCGACAAGACCGGGATTCTGGCGCAGGCGCAGACTCAGGCGCAAAATGGCGAGATCAGCTACATCGGCATGCTGAACGTGCTGGAAGCGGCGAAAGTCGGCGGCATGAACGCGATCAAATTCGCCGCGCTGGAGCAATTGAACGACGACCTCCAGACGTCCCAGGGATTGACGACCTCGGCCTATGTGGCGCAGATCGTCGACGACGTCATCGCGGGCAATTCGGCCAACGCCTACTGGAACGGCGGCTCCTCGACGGCTACGCCGCTCGGCGATCTCTCTGCGACGTCGAGCCAGGCTCAATTCGACGACCTGATCGGCAAGTGGTTCCTCGGGGCCGACCTGCCTTCGCTGGCTCTGCCTCCCTCCACGGGAGCCAGCGAGCCCAGCGCCTATCAACCCGTCTCGATGCCGCTGTTCGGCGCCGGCGGGCCCTCCTATCTCGACGTCAACCAGGGCGATGTCGGCGACTGCTATTTCCTCGCCGCGCTCGCCGAAACCGCGCTGACCGATCCGTCGCTGATCGAGCGCATGATCAGCAGGAATTCCAACGGCACATATTCGGTGCTGTTCCATGTCGACGGTCAGGACGATTACGTCACGGTCAACGACCAGCTTCCGGTGCTGCAGGACGGCTACGCCGCCGCGAACGGCTCGACGCTGCAATTCGACAATTCCACGACGCTGTGGTCGCCGCTGATCGAGAAGGCCTATGCGCAACTGATGGCGCAGACCGAAGTGACGCCAGGCTCCACGCTCGGCGTCAACGCCGATTCCTATGCGGCGACGTCAGGGGGCGGCGGCAACGGAATCGTCTCCATCACCGGGCAGATTGCGAGCTACACGCCGATCTACAGTGGGAGCGAGGGCGATGACGCGCTTCTCATTCACGCCGCGCTCGCCGCCCATGACGACGTGCTGGTCGGCTCCAGCGACTCCACGAATTTCGGCAGTCTCGTCGACGACCATATGTTCGAAGTCTTGAGCGTCAATGTCGCGGCCGAGAAGGTGCTGTTGCAAAATCCGTGGAACGGCTCCGGCGCCGACTCGGGCCTGCAGATGAAATTCGACGAGCCGATATCGACCCTCGCCGCGGACGGCGCGGGGCTGTTCATTGGCTATGGGCCGCCCGCGATGGCGTGAGACTTGCCGGGCCGGCGGGAAAGGCGCGCGGCGGCCCGGGAGGCGGACGGCGACGGGCGGAGCGCCCTCGTCGCCCGTTCGGAACCGAGCGATCGACGATCAGTAGCCTTTCGGCGCCGGGACGCAATCCCAGCCCCAGGGCGCGGGTTGATAGACATAGCCGGGCAGAGACGCGCAGTACGTGGGCACCGCGGGGATGTTCGGTTGGCAATTGCCGTCGGCGTCCTGGTGATAGCCGCCGGCGCAGGCAACCGGAAACTGTGTCTTGAGCACGACCTGGGTCACATAATCGGCGCTCGCCCATGCGGGGGCGCCGCCGGCGAGCGGACTAAGAAA
Source organism: uncultured Pseudomonadota bacterium (assembly GCA_963809055.1). Taxonomy (GTDB): domain Bacteria; phylum Pseudomonadota; class Alphaproteobacteria; order Rhizobiales; family Beijerinckiaceae; genus Roseiarcus. The sequence continues at coordinate 150,580 of CAWEID010000021.1, forward strand.
CAGAGCGACGGCAAGGACTGCTTTGGCGTTCATTTGAATATCCTCTAGAGAAACGGCAAATTATTGGTAGCTGGTTTCGATTTTCACCGCGGGCGGACATCGCTAGATACGAATGAGGGCAGTGAAAGTTTCGGCTGACTGAAAATAATTTCAATCGCAGCGCCCACAAGGCTGTGAAAACCAAATTCGCGCTGGCCGCATTTTAGACCTTTGTCGGGTTCGCTGTCGCTTTGAGACGGCTTCGCACAGGCGGTCCATCGGCCAGCGAGCTTGCGACAAAGTGCGCACTTCCTTCTCCCCGTGCCGGAAAAGGCGCGCGAAGCGGCGGACGAGGGCTCGGCGCCCAGGCGCCGCATCGCGCGATGCGCCTGACGGCGCGATGCCTCATCCAGCCGCGCTGCGCGCGTCAGCCGTCTCCCGCAAGGGGAAAAGGGGTTGCCTTCGATCTTGAGGCTACGCCGACGGCCAACGCGATCAGGGTCGCAATTTGCGTTCGATGTTTCAGAAAATCACCGTGAAAATCATCGTTGAAAACCTAAAGCATGCGGCAAACCGATCTTGTCGGCCTCTCGGCGCGCGAAGGCGCCGGCGCGCGCCCGTCCCTCGGCGGCGCAATGGGAAGCCTCGGCGGCGTCGCAACTTTTCCGTCTCATCCCGGCGATATCCCGATCGACGAGACGGGGCCGCACTCGCCGCGCCAGCGCCGGCGCTCGCCGAGCGCGCCGAACCGCGCGCAGATTTCGGGCGCCTCGAGGTCGACCGCCGTCGACGAGTTCGCAGCGCGCGTCGGGGTCGCGCCGCCAACGGCAAAACGCTCGGGGCGGCGTCAGCGGCAGGCTCGCCTGCGCCAGATTTTTTCTCCCCGGGGCCGAAAGAAACGCTTTCCCCGGCCGCGCCGAGCCTGCGCCTGCCGCCTTATCCCAAAAGGTCTACGACCAAAGCGCAAAGCATCGCCGCTTGTCGCGCTTGCCCCCGATGGGGCATATTGCCGCGCGAAAACAGCGCCCTCGGGGAGCGGCGCGTAGGGAGAGACCGATGTCCGAGAAGGTGTACGACGTTCCCGCCGAATGGGCGCAGCGCGCATGGGTCAACGAGGCCAAATACAATGAGATGTACGCGCAATCGCTGAACAGACCCCGAGGCGTTCTGGGGCGAACAGGGCAAGCGCATCGACTGGTTCAAGCCCTACACCAAGGTCAAGAACGTCTCCTACGATCCGCACAACGTGTCGATCGGGTGGTACGAGGACGGCGTCACCAACGTCGCCTATAATTGCATCGATCGCCATCTGCCCAAGCGCGCCCACCAGACCGCGATCATCTGGGAAGGCGACGACCCGACCAAGTCCAAGCACATCACCTACGCCGAACTCGCCGACAAGGTCGGGCATTTCGCCAACGTGCTCAAATGGCACGACGTGAAGAAGGGCGACCGGGTCACGATCTATCTGCCGATGATCCCCGAGGCGGCCTATGCGATGCTCGCCTGCGCGCGCATCGGCGCGATCCACTCGATCGTATTCGGAGGCTTCTCGCCCGACGCGCTCGCCGGCCGGATCGACGACGCCAAATCGGAAATCGTGATCACCGCCGACGAAGGCATGCGCGGCGGCCGCAAGGTGCCGCTGAAGTCCAATGTCGACATCGCGCTGCAGAAGGTCGATTGCGTCAAGAAGGTCATCGTCGTCAAGCACACCGGCGGCGAGGTGGCCTGGAACGGCGAACGCGACGTCTGGCTGCACGAGGCGGCCAAGAATGTCACCGCCCATTGCCCGCCAGAACCGATGAACGCGGAGGACCCGCTGTTCATCCTCTACACTTCAGGCTCGACCGGCACGCCGAAGGGCGTGGTGCACACCACGGGCGGCTACCTCGTCTTCGCCGCGATGACGCATCAATACGTCTTCGACTACCACGAGGGCGACATCTACTGGTGCACCGCGGACGTCGGCTGGGTGACCGGCCACAGCTACATCGTCTATGGCCCGCTCGCCAACGGCGCGACGACGCTGATGTTCGAGGGCATACCGAACTACCCGACGATCAGCCGCTTCTGGGAAGTGATCGACAAGCACAAGGTCAACATCTTCTATACCGCGCCGACCGCGATCCGCTCGCTGATGGGCGCGGGCGAGGAGCCGGTCAAGAAGACCAGCCGCGCCTCGCTGCGACTGCTCGGCTCGGTCGGCGAGCCCATCAATCCGGAGGCGTGGGAATGGTATCACCGCGTCGTCGGCGATGCATCGCTGCCCGATCGTCGACACCTGGTGGCAGACCGAGACCGGCGGCATCCTGATCACGCCGCTGCCCGGCGCGACCAAGCTGAAGCCGGGCTCGGCGACGCGGCCGTTCTTCGGCGTCTTCCCGGAGATCGTCGACGCCGCGGGCACAGGTGCTCGAGCGGCGCCCTGCGAGGGCAATCTCGTCATTGCCGACTCCTGGCCCGGCCAGGCGCGCACGGTCTACGGCGATCACGCGACGCTTCGTGAAGACCTATTTCTCCGCCTATCCCGGCAAATATTTCACCGGCGACGGCTGCCGGCGCGACGCCGACGGCTACTATTGGATCACCGGCCGCGTCGACGACGTCATCAACGTCTCCGGCCATCGCATGGGCACGGCGGAAGTCGAGAGCGCGCTCGTCGCCCATCCCAAGGTGTCGGAGGCGGCGGTCGTCGGCTATCCCCACGACATCAAGGGCCAGGGCATCTATGCCTATGTCACGCTGATGGCCGGCGTCGAACCGACCGAAGAGCTGCGCAAGGAACTCGTCGCCTGGGTGCGCAAGGAGATCGGCCCGATCGCCTCGCCGGATCTCATCCAGTTCTCGCCGGGCCTGCCGAAGACCCGCTCGGGCAAGATCATGCGCCGCATCCTGCGCAAGATCGCGGAAAACGAATATCGGCGCGCTCGGCGACACCTCGACGCTCGCCGATCCCGGCGTGGTCACGGAGTCTGATCGACAACCGGCAGAACCGCGGCAAGGCGTAAGACGCAAGCCGAGCGCGCGAGCGCTCGGGGCGGCTTCTTCAAGCCGTCGGCGAGAGTTCCTGCACGCGCTCGATCTTGGCGGCGAGGATGACCGCCTGGGTGCGGCTCTCGACGCCGAGCTTCTGCAGGATCGCCGAGACATGCGCCTTCACCGTCGCCTCGGAGAACGCTGAGCTCGTAGGCGATCTGCTTGTTGAGCAGGCCCTGCGACAGCATCATCAGCACGCGCACCTGCTGCGGCGTCAGCGAGGAAAGCCGGCGCACCAGCGCGCTCGCCTCGCTTTGCGAGCGGCGCGTCGATGTCGAGATCGGGCGGCGCCCATTGGCCGCCGTCGAGCACCGTGCGGATCGCCGCGCGCATCGAGTTCGACGTCGAGCGATTTCGGCACGTAGGCCGCCGCGCCGAATTCGAGGCAATGGCGCATCACCGCGCGATCCTCGTTGCCGGAGACGACGATGATCGGCAGGCCGGGACGTTCGGCGCGCAGGAACAGGAGGCCGAGAAGCCGCGCACGCCCGGCATCGACAGATCGAGCAGCACGAGATCCATGTCCGGCGCATTGGCCTCCAGCGCCGCCGCGAGGCTCTCGAAATCGCTCGCTTCATAAATGTAGCGCTCCCGGCAACGCGCCGCTCACGGCCTGCCGCAAGGCGCCCAGAACCAGCGGATGATCGTCCGCGATCAGCACTCGCACAATGTCGCTCAAGCGCTCATCCTCCTCGACGGGCTCTTCGCACGGCCTCTTCGTCAGAACATCGCCGACTCCGCAGCCAAATGTCACGCGGTCCGTCGCATCGTCGTGCTCACGGCTTCCGCTGCGGTCATTGACATAGCGCAATTGCCGCAGCGCCTCGCCATCGCCAGCGCCGCGGCGACGCCGACGTTGAGCGAGCGCAGCGGCGGGCGGATCGGGATGCGCACGCGCGCGTCCGCCGCCGCGGCGACATCGGCGGGAACGCCCGCCGATTCGCGCCCGACCATCAAGATATCGCCCGGACGAAACGCGAAATCCCAGAGATCGGCCTCGCCCCTGGTGGTCAGAAGCACGAGCCGGCGACCGGCCTCGGCCCGCCAGGCTTCGAAGCGCGCGAACGAGGCGTGGCGGTCGATCCTCAGTGCGTCGAGATAGTCCATGCCGGCGCGGCGGAAACGGCGGTCGGAGAACGGAAAGCCGGCGGGCTCGATGATCGCGGCGTCGACGCCCAGGCATGCGCAGGTGCGCAACATGGCGCCGGCGTTGGCGGCGATGTCGGGCTCGTAGAGCGCGAGCATCAGTTGGCTGGCGGGCATCGAACTGCGCTTCTAGGCCGAAACCGCACCGCGCGCCAATCGCCGGCGCGGGCGGCGCTTGCGCGTTCGACGCGCATATTTGCGGCCAGAACAAGAGACTTGCCATTGGATCGGCGCGCTCGGCAGCGACGACGTGTCGCACAGTTTCGCACTACATCGCCTATAGACAACTCGCGGAACGATGCGAAATAGCCGCGTCAATTCACGTCCTCGCCGTTCGCGCGGCTCGAGCCCTTCGAGAGGCTAGGCGACGCGACCCGTCCGCCTCGCAGGCCAAGGGAATCCGAAGCTGTAGAGGCCGCGCCGGACCTCGGCCCGGGGCGGTCGGATTGGAGGTCATTTGTCGAGCGCGGCCATCGAGAACCCAAGCCGCCGGGATTTTCTGTACATCGCGACGGGCGCCGTCGGCGCCGTGGGCGTGGGCGCGGTGGCCTGGCCGCTGATCGATCAGATGAATCCCGACGCCTCGACTCTCGCGCTCGCCTCGATCGAGGTCGATCTCGGCGCCATCGCCGAAGGGCAGATCCTGACCGTCAAGTGGCGCGGCGGTCCGGTGTTCATTCGCCACCGCACCAAGAAGGAGATCGACGAGGCGGTGAACACGCCGCTGAGCGACGCTGCAAGGACCCGCAGACCGACGCGGAGCGCGTGAAGAAGCCGGAATGGCTGATCGTCATCGGCGTCTGCACGCATCTGGGCTGCGTGCCGCTCGGCCACGAGGGCGAATACGACGGCTGGAAATGCCCGTGCCACGGCTCGGTCTACGACACCTCGGGCCGCATCCGGCAGGGGCCGGCGCCGCTCGAACCTCGCGGTTCCCGAATATGCGTTCCTCAGCGACACGAAAGTGAAGATCGGCTGATCGCGCCTTTCCTGATCGTCGAGCGGCCGAGCGCCGCGATTCTCGTCAATCGCAGAGATCGGATGCCATGAGCGGAACTTCGACCTACGTCCCCAAGAGCGCGCTCGCGCGTTGGTTTGAAGTCGCGCCTGCCGATCATCGGCCTGATGCATTCCTCGTTCATCGTTTACCCCGTTCCGCGCAATCTCAACTATTTGTGGACGTTCGGCGCGATCCTTTCGTTCATGCTGATCGCGCAGATCATCACCGGCGTCGATTCTGGCGATGCATTACGTGCCGAGCGCGACGATGGCGTTCGCCTCGGTCGAGCACATCATGCGCGACGTCAATTACGGCTGGTTGATCCGCTATCTCCACACCAACGGCGCGTCGATGTTCTTCCTCGCCGTCTACATCCACATGTTCCGCGGCATCTACTACGGGTCCTACAAGGCGCCGCGCGAAGTGCTCTGGATCCTCGGCGTCATCATCTATCTCCTGATGATGGCGACGGCGTTCATGGGCTACGTGCTGCCGTGGGGCTCGATGAGCTTCGCCGGCGCGACCGTCATCACCAACCTGTTCACCGCCATTCCGCTGGTCGGCGCGAGCGATCGCGCATTGGCTGTGGGGCGGCTACGCGGTCGGCGATCCCACGCTAAACCGCTTCTTCTCGCTGCACTATCTGCTGCCGTTCATGATCGTCGGCGTCGTCGTGCTGCACGTCTGGGCGCTGCATGTCGTCGGTCAGAACAATCCGGACGGCGTCGAGGTGAAGAACGTCGAGCGCGACACCGTGCATTTCACGCCTTACGCGACGATCAAGGACATTTTCGCGCTCTCGGTGTTCCTGATCCTCTATGCCTGGTTCGTGTTCTTCATCCCGAACTATCTGCTCGACGCCGACAATTCGAACATCGCCAATCCGCTCGTCACGCCTGCGCACATCGTTCCGGAATGGTATCTGCTGCCGTTCTACGCGATCCTGCGCGCGATCCCGAACAAGCTGGTCGGCGTCGTCGCGCTGTTCGCGGCGATCGTGCTGCTCGCGTTCCTGCCCTGGCTCGACACCTCGCCGGTCCGGTCGGGCAAGTATCGGCCGCTGTTCAAGTTCTTCTTCTGGATATTTGTGGTCTGCTGCGTCGGGTTGGGATATCTCGGCTCGCAGGAAGTTTCGGACGGCGCGACGCTGGTGGCGCGCATTCTGTCGGTCGGCTATTTCGGCTTCCTCGTCATCGTTCTGCCGCTGCTCGGGTTGATCGAAAAGACCAAGCCGGTGCCGGCCTCGATCGCGGACGCGGTGCTGGCGAAGATCGGTCCGGCGCTCGCGAAGACGCTGCAATGCCGGCGCCGCTAAGGGAAAACCGATCATGATCCGTTTCAAGACTTCCCTGCTGGCTCCGGCGGCGCTGGCGCTGATGTTGGCCGGCGGCGCGGTCGCGCTCGCCGAGGGCGAGGACGAGCAGCCCAAGCCGCAGCGCCAGAGCTGGAGTTTCTACGGGCGTGTTCGGCACATTCGACCAGGCGCAACTGCAGCGCGGATTCCAGGTTTACAAGGAGGTGTGCAGCAATTGCCACCGGCTGAGCATTCCGTTCCGCACGCTCGGCGAATCCCGACGGTCCCGGCTACAGCGAAGCGCAGGTCAAGGCCCTCGCGGCGACCTATCAGGTCGACCAACGAGGAACCGAACGACAAGGGCGAGATGTTCAAGCGTCCCGGCACGCCGGCGGATATGTTCCCGCCGCCCGACGCGTTCCCCAACGACGCAGGCCGCGGCCGCGCAGTTCGGCAAGGCGCCGCCGGACATGGCCCTGCTCGCCAAGGCGCGCAAGTACGAGCGCGGCTTCCCGAATTTCGTGTTCGACATATTTCGACGCCTATCAGGAAATCGGGGCCGACTATATCTACGCGATCCTGACCGGCTATACGAAGCCTGACGATCCGCAGTGGAACCTCTATTATCCCGGCCACAAGATCGCGATGCCGCAGCCGCTTAGCGACGGCGCCGTGCAATATCAGGACGGCACTCCCGGCGACACTGTAGACAATTACGCCAAGGACGTGGCGGCGTTTCTGAGCTGGGCGGCGGAGCCGACCATGGTCGAGCGGAAGAAGATCGGCCTGCGCGTGATGATCTTCCTGATCGTGCTCTCGGCGCTGCTGTATTTCACCAAGAAGCGCGTCTGGGCCAACGCGCACTGAACAATCAGGGAGCCAACGGCTCGCATGAAGGCCAGAGCCCGCCTCGCCATAGCGAGGCGGGCTTTTTCATGCGGGAACGCCGACGCGCCACGCTGAGCGGGCATCGACCGCTTCGCCTGCGAACCGCTTGAATTCGATCTCGCCGCCGCGCGGCGGGTTAGACGGCGGCGGTCCGGCTCGTGGCGTCGCAAGTGGCGGACATTGGCTGCGGTCGAATTATCCACAGCAAATTAATGTAATGAAAAACCGTGCCCCGGCCGTAATTTGGCACAAAAAGCCCGCATTATGGGCAAAAATACAATGACAAGATGATATTATCAAATTTTATGTGCAAATATGCAAACAAGTTTTGTAAATAAAGTTAACCCACCGTTAAAACTTATTACAAATCTCCTTTGAGGTTCCGTGTTTTGGTGACGATAATAAATCGTTAACCTTAATCTTCACGGAGGCTCCGTTGACTGCAATCCAGGAGAATATCGACTACCGCGCTCGGGTGATCGCGACGGCTGACTACGGCAAGATGAGAGAGATCGCGCAGGCGGTTTACGAGAATCCGTCGCTGCTCGCCGACTTTGAGCGTGATCCGGCCGGAACGGCTCACAAGATCAATGGCTTCGTCGTTCCCGACGGTTTCCACATCCACATCGCGGACGCCGAGAACAATTTCTATCCGGCCGAGGAACCCGGCATTTTCGGCGCCGAGGGCCGCGGCAATTGGGAGCGTGTAGAAATGCGTGCAGGCTACAAGACCTTCAGCCTGGTTGGTTGCTTCTGACCCAAGACGGCGGCAGCGCCCGGTTCGGCCGACGAATGTCCCCTTCGTCGGCCGACCATGGCGGAGGGGTGCGCTCGGTCAGATGCGCAAGTTCGCGTAAATCCGCGGTCCCGCGCGATAGTCACAGCGGCGGGACGCGCCGTTGTTCAACTCAATAGTAATAGCCGATTTGGAAATTCCCCCAGAATTCATTTTGCACGAAGATTGGCGACGAGAAGATTTTTATGGGCACGATGAGCCCATCGTTCATATGGCGCAGGAATACCTTCTGAAACGTAGGCTCTCGATTGCGCGACGCCACCAAGGCCTGCCACCGCTCCATGATCCGCCGATTGCGCGAGTTGACGTCGTTCCAGACCCATTCTCCAGCCCGTTGCGGCTGCGAATACTCGGGGTGATGGACGGGCACATAGGCGTTGCGATCGGAAGCGATCGCGAATATCGGCGCCGGATCCCTTGCGGCGTGTCGTCCGAGAATGCCCGGCAAAATTCTCTCGTAAAAGCCGAGCGCGTTGGTCTCGTACTGAACCGGATCGGTCCCTGGAATCGGTCGGTAGTTCGTCGTGATCAGATCCTCGAACGAAACGTCCCCAAGCAGGACACCGGTTTGCAGAGCATTCGCGACCTCAGCGGCCGCTTCCTTTGCGATCCGTGCGAATGGCTCGTCTCCCAAGGCCGTGCTGGCGATCACCCTTCGGATGCCTCGGCTCAGCTCGACGCTGCGGCTCTCGAATTTGAAATGGCGGCCCAGATCGCTTGTCTCGACGAAGATGCCCGGCACATCGCCGAGACTTGCCAGGGAGAGCCGGACGCGCCCGCCGATCCGGGCCGTATGTGGAGGCGCAGGCCTCGCCGCGAGCTCCGCCATTTGAGCGGCCTCGTCGTGGAGCATCAGGAGCGCGCCGGATTCGGAAATGTCGAGCACGGTGGCTTGGAATTCGCCGCCGCCGGCGAAGATCGAGGCTGGAATTTTCACAGGTACGCGCCGGGTCATGCGCCGATCCCCATTGGCGCTGTTCCGCAAATAGACGGCCGAGCGCTGCGCGTAGCGCCGCATGGCGAAGACCAGGCCGTCTCCGCCCTCTTTGGCCTGTTTGGAGGCGATCTTTGCATAGGCCGCGAGTTGGTTGACCTCGAGGGCCATTCGCGAAACCTCGCCGCCGTATTTTGCGCTGTCGTGGGCGCGCTTCGCCGTCATGCCGACTTCCCGGCATTGCGCCTGCGCGGAACTGCGAATGGAGCCGACAACCGGTTCGATCCGCTGAATCAGTTTGCAAATGCGGGCCATCGTCGACGCGCTCTGTTGCACCGCGATCATGAGACCGGAGACTTCCGCCTTGACGTCGTTGGCGGCTCGAGCGGTTTTTGCCGCGAGCGATTTCATTCTGTTCGCGATCTCGCCGAAACCCTCTCCTTGCTGTCCCGCACGCGCGCCCTCGATGCCCGCGTTCAGCGCGACGATGTGGGTCTGACGTGCGATCTTGGTCATGACCGCACCGATGGCGACGATCCGCTGCGCCGCTTCGCCAAGGCGCTCCATCCCGCATCCCGCTTCATCGATCAGGTGTTGGGCTTCGCCAATGAAGATTTCGGCGCCTTCGGCGTCGCGCCTGACGGTCTCGATCGATGCTGCGAGTTGCCGGGCGGATTGCTCCAGTACGGCGGATGCGTTTGCAGACTCGGCGGAAAGCCCCGTCAGCGCGTGGCTCGCCGCGCCGATGCGCTCGAAAAGTTTGAAACTCTCGTCGATTTTGGCCTTTGCCTTGTCGGCCTCATGGCCGATCATCCGCATGGTGAACCGGACGTCATCTTCGAGTTGGCGAATGAAGGCGTCGGCTCGCGGGCCGCGCTGCCTCGATTTCCGATTCGACGGGCGGGGTGTGCCCGAGGTCCGCAGACGGGGGAGAGGGCGTTGTGGGCGTGAACAGTCTGACCAGGGACAACGTCAGGGGCCTCGCGTAGGAGACAATATACGTATCATAAATGTAATTTATTCCCCGGAACACATGCGATCGAGGTTAATCGAGGCTTGAGCCGTCGCGTGCGACTGTGGGATCCTGTATCCAAGACACGGGGAAGGGCGGATCCATGACCAAAGCGATTGTCGGTGTGATCGGGGGTTCCGGCGTCTATGCGCTGGAAGGGTTGCAATTGACCCGGGAGGAGCGGATCGCAAGCCCGTGGGGCGAGCCAAGCGACGTTCTGCGTTTTGGACGGATGGGCCGGACCGAGGCGTTTTTCTTGCCCGTCATGGCCAGGGTCATCGTCATTCGCCCTCGACGATCAACTATCGCGCCAATATCGATGTGCTGAAGCGCGCGGGCGTCACCGATGTCATCGCGATTTCCGCTTGCGGCTCGTTCCGGCGCGAGTTTTATCCCGGCACCTTCGTGCTGATCGATCAGATCCTCGATCGGACCTTCGCCCGTAAGACCAGCTTCTTCGGCTCGGGATGCGTGGCGCATGTCCCGTTTGCGCATCCGATTTCTCCGGATTGCGCGCCCGTATCGCCGAGGCCGCTCACGCCGAGGGCATCGTCTTCCATTCCGGCGGGCACATATGTCTGCATGGAAGGCCCGCAATTCTCGACGCTTGCCGAGTCGCTGCTCTATCAGGCGCAGGGCGCCGACGTGATCGGCATGACCGCGGCGACCGAAGCCAAGCTCGCGCGCGAGGCCGAAATCTCTTACGCGGCGATCGCGATGGTCACGGATTACGATTGCTGGCATGAAGAACATGAAGCGGTCGATGTCGCCTCAGTGTTGAAGGTGCGCCAGGGACAATGCCGCGCGCGCCAACGCCCTGGTCGCTCGCGTGCTCGCCGATTTCCCCGCCGAGCACGAACCCTGCCCGATCCGATCCGATCGTGCATTGGACGGCGCCATAATGACGCCGCCGAGCGCTCGCGATCCCGAACTGATGGTTAAACTGGACGCCGTAGCCGGAAGATTGCTGCGCGCCGGTCTTTGAACGTGCTTTCTTCCGGCTTGCTCTCTCGGCCTTCCTGTTATATTTCTATATAAATTATAGAAATTTAGAGCCGCCATGAGTATAGATCTCGTCCATTTCACGCCTGCGGCCTCCTTGGCGGGCGGCGCCATGATCGGCGCCGCCGCGGCGCTGATGATCCTCGGCGCCGGGCGCATCCTCGGCGCCGCCGGTTTGTTTGCAGGCATCTTGGAGACGCGAGGCCCTCAAGACCATTGGCGTCTCTGGTGGCTTGTCGGCCTGATCGCCGCACCGACGCTCGCGCATGTGTCGATCGGAACTCCCGCGCCGGTCTTCGCAGTGGGCGCGCCGGTACTGGTCGTATCCGGGCTGCTCGTCGGTTTTGGCGCGCGGCTCGGCTCCGGCTGCACCAGCGGCCATGGCGTGTGCGGACTCGCGCGGCTGTCGCCGCGATCGCTCGTCGCGACGCTTACTTTCATGGCCGCCGGTTTCGCGACCGTGTGGCTGGTTCGCCACGGACTCGGCTAAAGGGGAGGCTTCCGTGTCGCGCAACCTGATTTCTCTCGTCGTCGGTCTGCTGTTCGGCTTCGGCCTCTGCCTCTCCGGAATGTACGACCCGAACAAGGTGCTCGGCTTTCTCGATATCTTCGGCGCCTGGGATCCCTCGCTGGCGTTCGTCATGGTCGGCGCGATCGCGGTCGCTTTTCCCGCCTTCGCGCTCGTTCGGCGCGGTCGCGCCGACTTCGCCGGCGATCCGATCGCGGCGCCCGAGACGCGCGCGATCGACGCCCCGCTCGTAGCCGGTTCGCTGATCTTCGGAATCGGCTGGGGATTGGCGGGCGTATGCCCTGGCCCGGGTCTTCTCGACCTCGGATTTCTCTCCGGCGGCGCGGCGGTCTTCGTCGCGGCGATGGCGGTCGGCGCACTCGCCTATCGCATGCTGGATTTGGGCTTGCGAACTTCGACGGCGCTGACGCAAGATGCGTGAGCGTCCGAGGAGTTCCTGTGAAAAAAACGTCGTTCGAGCGTCTGCTGTTCGCTTCGCGCTGGTTGTTGGTGCCCTTCTATATAGCGCTGGTGATCGCCCTGCTCGCATTGGTCGGCAAGGTGGGCGTTCATGCTTATGAACTCGCGAGCAAGCTCAGCTTCTTCAGCGAGGAAGACGTCATACTCGGCGCATTGGGGATCGTGGATCTCACGCTGACGGCGTCCCTCGTCGTGCTCGTCATCTTTTCCAGCTACGCCAATTTCATCTCGAAAATTGAGACGGACGATCACGCCGATTGGCCGACCTGGATGATTACAATCGATTTCAGCGAGCTCAAGCTGAAACTGATCTCGTCGATCGTCGCGATAGGGGCGATCAGGCTGCTCGAAGCTTACTTGAACGTCGATCACGAAAACGACCGCGATCTCGCCTGGCAGGCGGGCATCTATGGCATTTTCGTCGTCTCCGCGCTGCTGCTCGGCCTCGCCGAATGGCTGGGCCACAATTCGGATTCAGCTCACGATTAGCCTGAGGCCGGTTTCGGCCACGGCGTTTCCGGGACCGGGCTCAACGGACCTTTGCCGCCGATCCAGGAAAGCACGTTGTCAACGACGAGATTGGCCATGGCGAGCCGGGTCGTGGTCGAGGCCGAGCCGACGTGGGGCAACAGGACGGCGTTGTCCAGCGCCAGGAGCGCGGCCGGCACATTGGGTTCGTTCTCGAACACATCGAGCCCCGCCGCCAGAATGGTTCCGTTCGCGAGCGCCTCGATAAGCGCGGCCTCGTCGACCACCGAACCCCTGGAAATGTTGACCAGAACGCCGTCTGACCCCAGCGCCTGCAAGATTTCACGGTTGACGAGTTTGCGCGTCGCGGCGCCGCCGGGCGCCGCCACCATCAGGATGTCGCAGGCCTTCGCCATGCCTTCAAGCGTGGGATAGTAGAGGTAGGGCGCGTCGTCCTGCGGCTTTCTCCCGTGATAGACAACATCCAGACCGAACGCGGTCGCCCGCTGAGCGATCTCCCGCCCGATTCGCCCGAGCCCGAGGATGCCCATGGTGCGCCCACGCAGCGAAGCGGTCAGCGGGTAGGGCGCCTTGGTCCAGCGGCCCTCGCGCAGGTAGCGCTCCGCCTGCGGCAGGCGGCGCACGGCGGCAAGGGTCAAGGCCATGGCGATGTCCGCGACTTCGGCGTCGAGCACGCCGGGGGTATGAGTCACGACGATCCCATGCGCGCCGGCCCATGCCGCATCGATGTGATCGTACCCGACGCCGAAACTGGAAACGAGTTCGAGCTTGGGCAGCCGCGCCATCAAAGCGGCGTCGATCTTCGCCGTGTGATTCGTCGCGACCACGATGCGAATGTCGGGCGCCAGCCGAGCGAGCGTCGCCTCACGGTCGGCGGCGAGCCAGAGCTTGTGCAAATTTACCCGGCTTGCCAGTCTCTCGCCGATCAGCGTCATGCCGTCGGCAGGCATTAAGACCTCTATCCCTGTCACCGCGTCGCCTCGCCTCGTTGAATTCGCGCCATCATGCGACAATATCCAGCGCGGCGACAAGGCGCGCCGCGCCTCTTTCGCTCGCCCTGCGGACGTGGCACATGCGGCGGGCATGCCGAGCCAACCCGTTTCCTCCGCCGCGCGCCGCCGCCCCCTCGTCCGGCGGCTGATGCTGCGGGACTTTCGCTCTTATCCCGAACTCGACATCGAACTCGACGGCCTCTTGATCGCATTCCACGGCGAGAATGGCGCGGGTAAGACAAATCTGCTGGAGGCTCTGTCGTTGTTCTCGCCCGGCCGCGGACTAAGGCGCGCCGAACTCGGCGATTGCGCGCGCGCTGGCGGGCGTGGCGGGTTTGCCGTTTCGATCGAACTCGAAGAGGACGGGGAAAGGCGCCAGCTCGGGGTCGGCTTGGAGCCGGCGAGCGAGGATGCGCCCGCCGAACGGCTCAATCGAATCGACCGCGCTCCCGTTTCTTCCGCGCGCGCCTTTTCCGAACATCTGCGCCTCGTCTGGCTGACCCCGGCGATGGACGGACTGTTCACCGGCCCCGCGAACGAGCGGCGACGATTTCTCGACCGGCTGGTGCTCGCGATCGATCCGCAACATGGCGCGCGCGTCAATCAGTTCGAGCGCGCGCTGAGGGGTCGCAACAGGCTGCTCGAAGAGGGCCCCGCCAATGGCGCCTGGCTGGACGCCATCGAGCGGGAGGCGGCGGAACTCGGCGTCGCGGTCGCAGCGGCGCGCGTCGAATGCGTGGCCCGGCTGCGCGCCTCGATCGCCTCAGCGCGCGACGAAGATTCGCCGTTTCCCTGGGCGGAAATTTCGCTCGAGGGCGAGGTCGAAGGGCTTTGCGCCGAAAATCCCGCCCTCGCCGCCGAGGATCGCTACCGCGGGGCGCTGCGGGACAACAGGGGGCGCGACGCCAGCGCGGGGCGCGCATTGATCGGTCCGCATCTGACGGATCTCGTGGCGTTTCACGGCCCCAAGAGCGCGCCCGCCGCGCAATCCTCGACGGGCGAGCAGAAGGCGCTGCTGGTCGGACTCGTGCTCGCGCATGCGAGGCTGGTCGCCGATATGTCGGGCATCGCTCCCCTCGCATTGCTCGACGAGATCGCGGCCCATTTTGATCCTCGTCGGCGCGCGGCCCTGTTCGAGGCTCTCGAGCGCATCGGCGGACAAGTGTTCGTCACCGGCGCTGATCCCGCCGCATTCACAGGTCTGAAAGCGAGGATTTACGAGGTCTCGCCGGGCAAGGTCACGCCGGTCGATCAGGCGTGACCGGCCTCCGACGAAAGCGTGGCGGCATTGGCGCCGAGCAGCGCAAGCGCGCGGTCATATTTGCCGGAAAAATCGGGGTCGAAAATCAGGCTGGGATCCACAGGGCCGACCAGCCACGCGTTGGCGAGAATCTCGCTTTCCAATTGCCCCGACGCCCAGCCGGCGCAGCCCAGCGCGAGCACCGCTCGGCTGGGGCCCGACCCCTTGGCGATCGCGCGCAAGATGTCGAGGGTGGCAGTCAAGGAGACGCCCTCGGCGATTTTCACGGTCGAATTCGCCGGCGGCGTAGTCGCTGGTGTGCAGCACGAAGCCGCGTCCCGTATCCACGGGCCCGCCGCGCAGGACAGGAACGGATTCTACGCTCGCCGGCAGCCGAATCGCTTCCGATTGGCGAACGATTTCAAGTTGCACCAATAGCTTGGCGAATTCCACTTCGTCCGCGCTCTGATTGATCACGATGCCCATCGCGCCGTCTTCCCGGTGCGCGCACATATAGACGACCGAGCGCGCGAACGGGCTGTCGCGCAAGCTCGGCATGGCGATCAGAAACTGGCCTTCGTAGCTGTGCGAAGGCGGAGGGCCGGCGGGTCGCCTCATGTGGGCATGCTAACCCGGACTGCGCACGTGTCAAAGGCTAGCTTGGCGGCAAATCATCTCGGCGGCGCCGCCGCATCCGGCGCCGAAGTAACGAACGACCGCAAATTATCGACAAAGCTGACGAAATGATCCGCTATTGGCGCGCAGGCCACCGGCAGTTAGGGATAATCGCATGAAAGCAAGATGGATTTTTCTCGCTCTGGGACTGTTCGGCGCCCTAGGCGCCGCAAGGGCCGCGCAGCCGTTCGCCTCGGACTGGGCGTCGTCGCCGAAGTCGCGTGCAAGGTTGATCGCGGACGGCAGGGGTCAGGCGGGGGTGCAGATCGAATTGGCGCCAGGGGCCATCACCTATTGGCGCGATCCTGGCGAAGCCGGCGTTCCCCCGACTTTCGATTTCGCGGGCTCCGTCAATGTCAAAAGCGCCGAAGTCGAATTTCCCGCGCCGAAACGAATCGCCGAGCCCGACGGCGGCGAGGCGTTCGGATACGAAGGCGCCGCGCTGTTTCCGATCGTCGTGGAACCCGCCGATCCCGCGCGCCCGGTCACCCTGGCGCTCGCGATGGATTACGCGGTCTGCGAAAAAATCTGCCTGCCGGCGCGCGCCAAATTCAGCCTCGAACTGCCGAGCGGCGTCGCGACGCCGATCGCCGGCGAAATCGCCGCCGCGAGGGCTCGCGTGCCGCAGCGGGTCGAGGCCTCCGCGCTCGGCGCCGAACTGACCGCGCTCGACGCCCGCAACTGGCGTCTGTGTCTGTCTGGGGAGGCGGGCGACAAACGGGATCTGTTCGTCGAGCCGCCGCGCGGCTTCTGGTTGACCGCTTCCGCTCAGGAACTCCAAGCCGGGAATGGATTGCTTCGCGCTCGCCCTGCGCGAGAGTCCCGCCGACGCCGCATTTCCGATTGCGGTCAGGGCGACGATCGTCGGCGCGGCGCAGGCCTCGGAAACAATGCTGAGTTTGGCGCCCAAGCGCTGAAGCGTTTACGCCGAAGCAATTGGCGCGGATGGCGGATCATTGACGCCGCCGGCTCGAACGCCATCGAAAGTGGCGCGGGTTCAGCCCGCGCCACCGCCTCGGAACATGGACCGAGCTGATTTGCAGGACGGCCTTGAGCCTATACGGCGCCGTCAGTGCGGGAGTTTGTCGGCGAGAACATCCAGCCGCTGGATTTCCGGCGGCTTGGCGAACAATTGCGAAGCTTTCGACATCATCTGCGTCGCGACCTTGCCGCTCAAATGAGCCTCTCGGCCCTTTTCGCTGGCGAAGGCGTCAAATATCCCGAAGGTCCTCGGGCCCATCCGTATCGCGAACCAGGCCGTCGTATCCGGCTCGTCGTCGACCATGGGGCGGGCATTGGACAGGAAGGCCGCAACCTCCTGTTCCTTCCCGGGTTTGGCTTCGAGTTGGACATAGAGCGCATGTTGAGTCATATCGCGTTCCTCTCGTCAGCCCCCGCGACTTCGCTAAACGATCACTGCGCCGACACTAAGGCGAAGCGTCGGCATTCGCGCGGACGTTGTGACGCCTCGCGGGGCTTCGGCTCGCTCGGATTCAGATCTGGAGGATCGAATCGAAATCGAAATTTGATCCGTTCGGGTTTTCGCCGACGCGCAACAGATTTTCGTTGATGATAGTGTGCGGAGGCACAGGCAGATTATAGGGCGCGGGAACGCCGGAGAAGACCCGGCCCGCGAGATCGTATTTCGATCCGTGGCATGGACAGAAAAATCCGCCCGGCCAGTCGGGCGCCGGATCGTGCGGGTCAGGTTTCGGCATATATTTGGGAATGCATCCCAGATGCGTGCAGACGCCCACGAGGACAAGAAATTCAGGCCTGAGCGAACGATGCCAGTTGGTCGCGTAGGGAGGCTGCTGCAACCGAGTCGAGTTCGGGTCGGACAGCCTCTCTATCGAGTTGCGGGCTCTGCAGCGCCTCCAGCGCGGCTTTCGTTCGGTTGACGACGAATACGGGCCGCGAACTCCATAGCACGACGAGTTGTTGTCCCGGGTGAACCTGTCTCAGATCGATGTCGACAGGTCCGCCCGCCGCGACCGTCGCCGCATCCGGATTCATCTGGTCGATGAACGGCCACGCCGTCGCCGCGACGCCCACGGCCGCCGTCGCGGCGGTCGCGACGTAGAGAAAATCCCGACGCGAGGGCTCTTGCATCGTCTCGGCCGCTGCGTCCGCCATTGCGATTCGCTCGCGCATCAAACATCAGAGAAACGGCAAGCCTCATTTGAGGCTTTTCGTACGATAGCATGCGTATCACCCCTGGGCGCCGAGATTATGGCTTGTGTGCGATCGTCTTCTGCGCGCTGCATTCAGGGCCGGCTAGGAAACCGCGCTTCCCCAGGCCGATTGCGGGTCCCTCGGCCTTTGCACGATCGCCTGTATGACTTTCCAACGTCAGGAAGTCAGGGCGTGAAGCCCGTCCGCGAATTCGTAGACGGCCGTTTCGAAGGCGGTGAAGCCGGCAAGCGGCGTCGGGTGGAGGAATGGAAACATCTGGGTCGCCCAGAACCCGGCAAGTCCGTTCTTGCGGTCGATCCAGTAATAGAGATTGCCGAGCCCGCCCCATCCGAGCGAACCGGCCGGACGCCCCGTCGGCGCCTCCTCGTCATTGACCATGAAGGTCAGCGCCCAGGATTTCGACTGGCCCGGAAAGAATTCGAGGTCGCGCGTAAGCGCGGGATTGACGCCCGGCAGCGGCCGCACCTTGAGACGACCGAGGCTGTTCTGCGAAGCATAGGCGACGGTCTCCGGCCGCAGCACGCGCGCCTGTTCGCCGGCGCCGTCGTTGAGCCACATGCGCAGGAATCGCATGTAATCGGGCGCCGAACCGAACAATGCGCCGCCGCCCATGAAGACCTCGGGGTTCTCCGGCAAATCGAATTCGAAAGCCGTCAGGGCGCCGTCGTCGCCGATCTGGTGCATCGAGGCCCGCCGCGCGCGCAACTCGGGCGAAAGCACGAACGCCGTGTCGTTCATGCCGAGCGGATTCAGAACGCGCTCGCGCAGCACCGCGTCGAGCCGCTCGCCCGTTATCGCTTCGACGATGCGTCCGGCCCAGTCCATGTTCAGTCCGTATTCCCAGCGCTCGCCGGGATCGAACAGCAACGGCGTTTCAAGTCCCGCGCGGGTTCCGAGCCGCGGGTTGGGTTGGCCGCGCTCCAGCGTCAGCCGGCGATAATTCGCATTGCAGAATTCATAGCCGAAGCCGGCGGTGTGCAGCATCAGCATGCGCGTCGTGATTTCGCGCCGGGGCGGGCGCAGCTTCGGCGCGCCGGTCGGGTCGAAGCCTTCGAGCACCTGCAATTGGCCGATCTCGGGCAGATAGGTCTGGGCCGGCGCGTCGAGATCGAGCCGGCCCTGCTCGGCCAGTTGCAGAACCGCGGTTCCAGTGATCGCCTTGGTGCAGGAGAACAGCGCGAATATGCTGTCGCTCGTCATCGCGGCGGGATCGCCGAGCCGTCTCACGCCCGCGGCGCCCTCGTAGAAATTGCCGTCGCGATCGCTGACGAAGGCGACGACGCCGGGCGCGCCCAGCGACCCGACCGTCGCGCCGCTCAGGATCGCGTCGAGCTTCGCCTTGAGCCCATCCGTCCTCATTCCGCCGCTTCGAGCGCCGCCTCGGGCGCGCTCATCGCCGCGAAGGTTCGCTGCATCTTGTCGCGATCGAGTTCGTTCTCCCACCAGGAGACGACCACGCAGGCGACGCCGTTGCCGACGATGTTGGTGAGCGCGCGCACCTCGCTCATGAATTTGTCGATGCCGAACACGATCGCGAGGCCAGGCACGAGCCGCGCGTCCGCCGCGGCGAGCGTTCCGGCGAGCACGACGAAGCCCGCGCCGGTGACGCCGCTCGCGCCTTTCGAGGTCAGCATTGCGACGACCAGGATCGTCAGCAATTGGTAAATCGAGAGATCGACGTGCAGCGCCTGGGCGATGAACAGCGTCGCCAACGTCATATAGATATTGGTGCCGTCGAGATTGAACGAATAACCCGTAGGCACCACGAGGCCGACGACCTGCTTCGAGCAGCCGAGCCGCTCCAGCTTGGCCATCAGGGAGGGCAGGGCGCTTTCCGACGACGAAGTGCCGAGCACGATCAGCAGCTCGTCCTTGATGTAGCGCAGGAAGCTGAAGATCGAGAAGCCCGCGATGCGCGCGATGATCCCGAGGCAGACCAGCACGAACAAAAGCGACGTGGCGTAGAAGGTCAGCATCAGGTTGAGCAGATTGCCGAGCGCCGAGGGACCGAAGCGGCCGATCGTATAGGCCATCGCGCCGAAGGCGCCGATCGGCGCCGCCTTCATGATGATGCCGATGACCTGAAACATCGCATGGGCGGCGTCGTCGATCAGGCTGCGCAGCGCATGGCCGCGCTCGCCCAGGCGCATCAGCGCGAAGCCGAACAGGACGGCGAAGAACAGCACTTGCAGGACGTCGCCGATCTGGAACACCTGCTGCGCGCCCGGCCCGCAGCCGCCGCCCTCGGGCGAACTGACGAAAGCGCCCACGACGCTGTCCGGGATAATGTGCAGGAGGTAGTCGACTGGCTTCATCTTGGAAGCGCTCTCGACATAGCATTTGACCTGCGCGGCTTGCTCCGGCGTCAGTTCCTTGACCGGAAATCCCGAGCCGGGCTGCCAGAGCAGGCCGACGCCGATGCCGATGACCAGAGCGAGCGTGGAGACCAGTTCGAAATAGACCAGCGCCTTGACGCCGACCCTGCCGACGCTCTTGGCCTCCTGGATATGTGCGATGCCGGAGACGATCGTGCAGAAGATGATCGGCGCGATCGCCATCTTGATCAGCTTGACGAAGGCGCGCCCGAGGAAATTGACCCAATCGTTCTGGGCGACGCCCGGCGCGAGCCATCCGAGCAGGATGCCGAGCACGATCGCGATCAGTACCTGAACATAGAGAACCTGATACCAGGGCTGACGCGTCGCCATCGGATTCCTCCCCAAAACGAAAGCGGCGCTTGGCGCGCGTTCGCCCTCGACTTCGAGCCTTGCCCGCTTGAGGACCGAATTTCAAGGGCGCGCCTTGTCGCGCCCCCGCTCAATCCTTGAGCAATTACGGAATTTTGCGAATGATGGGCCGGGCCGATCTGCGCTGGTACCGCCACCCCGGCTCGAACGGGGGACCTCTAGATCCACAATCTAGCGCTCTAACCAACTGAGCTATGGCGGCAGGGGCTCGCGAACGGCCGGGAAACTAGTGTCAAAGCCTGCGCAAGGCAAGACCCGATCTCGGGCGCCGTCGAGCGGGGTAGCCCAGGCGACCGCTAGCGTCTAGAATTCAGTCGATTACAGGGAGGACGCGGCATGGTTCTCGGCTATTTTCGCCATGGCGCGACGGCGGCGCTCGCGCTGGCGGCGGCGGCTCTGGTCGGCCTCTGGGCGCTGGGGCGGGTCTCGCTCTGGCCGGGCGAGATCGTCCTGGGCGCCCTGCTGTTCTACCTGAGCGAATATGGCATGCACCGGTTTGCGTTCCACGCCCCGCCGGCGCCTTGGGCCTTCGTGCGCAAGCTGCAACATCGGCTGCACTATGACCACCACGTCGAGCCGAACCGGCTCGACCTGTTGTTTCTGCCGCTCTGGTTTCTGGTTCCCAACCTGGTCGCGACCGCGATTCTGGTCGGGCTCGCGCTTGGCGCCGGCGCGGTCGCCTCGGTCATGCTCGGCGTGATGCTGGCCATTCTTCACTACGAATGGGTGCATTATCTCGCCCATATCCCCTATGTCCCGCTGACCCGGGCGGGGCGGTGGATCAAGCAATATCATCTGCGCCATCATTTCATCAGCGAGAAGCAGGGGTTTGGCGTGAGCAATCCCTCGCTCGATCTCGTTTTCGGGACCTACCCCGATCCCGCTTCGTCGCAAAAGAGCCCGACGACGCGTAAACTCTACTCCTGAAAAACGCCGAGCCTCGCGCACGTTTCTTGCACGAGTCTCGGGCATCGGTCGCGGGTCGACGAGAGACGGAGGATTGGGTGAGCAAGGCCATAGCAGAAATCGTCGCGGATCACTGCGCGGGCGCATCGATAGCCCGGACGATCGAGGCGACTTACGCGGCGATAGAGGCCTATGGCGATCCCGCGCTGTTCATCGCGCTGCGGCCGAAGGCGGACGCCCTTGCCCTCGCCGCTCGCCTGCAGGCCGAGGGGCCCGCCGGCAAGCCGCTCTACGGCGTCCCGTTTGCGGTCAAGGACAATATCGACGTCGCAGGTCTCCCGACGACTGCGGCCTGCCCCGCCTTCGCCTATAGCCCGGAAAAATCCGCCTTCGTCGTCGAGCGCCTGGAAACCGCGGGCGCGATCGCGATCGGCAAGACCAATCTCGACCAGTTCGCGACCGGCCTCGTCGGCGTGCGCTCGCCCTATGGCGTTCCCCGCAACGCGCTGCGGCCGGAATTCATCCCGGGCGGGTCGAGTTCCGGCTCGGCGGTCTCGGTCGCCGCCGGGATCGTGCCGTTCTCGCTCGGCACCGACACAGCGGGTTCCGGCCGGGTGCCCGCCGCCCTCAACGGCATCATCGGCCTGAAGCCTTCGCTCGGCGCGCTGTCCGCGACCGGCGTCGTGCCGGCCTGCCGCACGCTCGACACGATCTCGATCTTCGCGCTCGACGTCGACGACGCTTTCGCGGCCTTCGAGGTCGCCGCCGGATACGATGCGACGGACGCCTACAGCAAGCCGCTCGCCGCGCCGCGGCGCGTCGCCGCGCCGCCGCATCTGCGCATCGGCGTTCCCAAGGCTTCGCAGCGGATATTCTTCGGCGACGCCGAGGGCGAGCGCGCCTTCGCGGCCGACATCGAAAGGCTCGCCGCGATCGGCGCGAGCCTGGTCGAATTCGACATCGAGCCCTTCTACGAGGTAGCGCGGCTGCTCTACGAAGGCCCCTGGGTCGCCGAACGTTACGCCGCCACCAAGAAGCTGATCGAGCCGCGCCCGGACACGCTGCATCCGGTGACGCGCAAGATCATCGAGGGGGCGCGTCAGTTCGACGCGGTCGCCGCGTTCGAGGCGACCTACAAGCTCGCCGCGCTCCGGCGCAAGACGGAAAGCGCATGGCGCGGGTTCGACGTCATGGCGGTCCCGACCATGCCGCGCTTTTACACGCGCGCGGAGGTCGAAGCCGATCCGGTCAGGACCAACTCGAATCTCGGGACCTACACCAATTTCGTCAATCTGCTCGATCTCTGCGCGATCGCCTATCCCTCGGGCCTGCGCGCCGACGGCCTGCCCTCGAGCGTGACGCTGATAGCGCGCGCGGGCGCGGATGGGCTGATCGCGGGCCTCGCCGCGCGCGCCCACGCCGCCTCGGGCGCGCCGATGGGCGCAACGGGCCGCAGGGCGCCTGCCGCGCCCGCTCCGGCGCCGGTTCGCGACCGTGTCGATCTCGCCGTCGTCGGCGCGCATCTGTCGGGCCTGCCGCTCAATCCCGAGTTGATCGCGCTCGGCGCGGAATTCGTGCGCGAAGCGCGCACCACGGGGGACTATCGCCTCTACGCGCTGCCGAACACGACGCCGCGCAAGCCCGGCCTGCTGCGCGTCGGCGCGGGGCAGGGCGCCGCGATCGCGGTCGAGATCTGGTCGCTGACGCCGGAAGGCTTCGGCAAATTCGTCGCCGCGATCCCCGCTCCGCTCGGCATCGGCACGCTCGCCTTCGAGGACGGAACCCACGCCAAGGGGTTCCTGGTCGAGGCGGAGGCGGTCAAGGGCGCCGAGGATGTCTCCCGCTTCGGCGGCTGGCGGGCGTTCGTCAAACCGGGGTGAACGCCGCGCGGAGCGGACAGGTCAGCGCGCCAGAAATTTGAACATCACCGCCCGCGCCTCGTCGTCCATCGTCGCCTTGAACGTGAACTTGTCCTTCAGCGCATTGGCGCGCGCGGCCGCGGGGCGGGCGCTGATTTCGTCGTGCAGGCGCTTCAGGCTGGGGAACTTGGCCCAGGCCTCGTCGCCCAGGATGAACGGGATCATGCGCGTCCAGCCCCAGATGTCCATGTCGACGATCGTGTAGACGTCGCCGAGCATGTAGCGCGACTTGGCGAGCCGCTGATCGAGCACGGTGAAATGCCGTTCCGCCTCGTACTGGTAGCGGTTATGGGCGTAAGGGAATTTTTCGGGCGTAAAATGCTTGAAATGGACCGCCTGTCCGCAATAGGGGCCGACGCCGCTGGCGGCGAACATCAGCCAGGACAATAGCTCGGCGCGCTTGGCGTCGCCGGCTCCCGGCAGGAACTTGCCGGTCTTTTCGGCGAGGTAGAGCAGGATCGCGTTGGAGTCGAAGACGACCACGTCGCCGTCGACGATCGCCGGGCACCTTGCCGTTCGGGTTGACCGCGAGAAACTCGGGCGCGAACTGGGCGCCTTTGCGCGTATCCACCGGGATCGGCTGATATTCCAGCCCGGTTTCTTCCAGGAACAGCGCGACTTTCGTCGGGTTCGGCGATCCGTTGAAATAGAATTTGAGCACGTCGAACTCCTCTGGCTGTGCCGGCATTCCCGGCGCATCGTCCCGCGGCGGGCGGGCCGAGGCTTATACGATCCCCGGCGCGCGCGTCATAGCCCGGCGCGCGGGTTGCGCGAGCGGCCCTGGTACGCATATGAACCGAATAGCCGCCCGTGGAGGGAAGTCGTCCCATGCCTGAATTCGACCTCGACTCCGATCGCATCGCGATCCGCGACATGGCGCGCGCCTTCGCCGACGACAGGATCGCCCCGCATGCGCTGGAATGGGACGAGAAGAAGCACTTTCCGGTCGACGTGATCCGCGCGACCGCGCGCGCTCGGCATGGGCGGCGATCTATGTCCGCGAGGACGTCGGCGGCTCCGGCGCTGACTCGGCTCGACGCCGCGATGATCTTCGAGCAACTCGCGACCGGCTGCCCCGCGGTCTCCGCCTTCATCTCGATCCACAACATGTGCGCCTGGATGATCGACACCTTCGGCGCCCGGCGCAGCGCGATAAGTTTCTGCCGCCGCTCGATCTCGATGGAGCGGCTGGCGAGTTACTGCCTGACCGAACCGGGCGCCGGCTCGGACGCGGCGGCCTTGCGCACCCGGGCCGTGCGCGAGGGCGATCATTATGTGCTCGAACGGCCAGAAGCAGTTCATCTCCGGCGCCGGCAACGAGCTACGACTTCTATGTCGTCATGGCGCGCACCGGCGAGGCGGGCGCGAAGGGCATTTCCACCTTCCTCGTCGAGGGCGGGACGCCGGGACTGAAATTCGGCGCGAACGAGCGCAAGATGGGCTGGAACGCGCAGCCGACCCGCGCCGTCATTTTCGAGGACTGCCGCGTGCCCGCCGCGAACCGCCTGGGCGAAGAGGGCATCGGCTTCAAGATCGCGATGGCCGGCCTCGACGGCGGCCGTCTCAACATCGGCGCCTGTTCGCTCGGCGGCGCGCAGATCCGCGCTCGAAAAGGCGCTCGCCTACATGAAAGAGCGCAAGGCGTTCGGCAAGCGGCTCGACGAATTCCAGGCGCTGCAGTTCCGCCTCGCCGACATGGCGACCGAACTGGAGGCGGCGCGCACGCTGCTTTGGCGCGCCGCCGCCGCGCTCGACGCCAAATCGCCCGACGCGACCAAGCTCTGCGCGATGGCCAAGCGTTTCGCCACCGACACCGGCTTCGACGTCGCCAATCAGGCGCTGCAGATGTTCGGCGGCTACGGCTATCTCGCCGATTACGGCGTCGAGAAGCTGGTGCGCGATCTGCGCGTGCATCAGATCCTCGAGGGCACCAACGAGATCATGCGGCTGATCGTCGCGCGAGCGGAGATGAGTCGGCCGCGCCTGACTCGCAGGCGATCGCCGACAGGGCTCGACCGGGAGATCCAGGGGAGTGCGCATGACCAAAATCGCTTTCATCGGCCTGGGCAATATGGGCGGCCCATGGCGGTCAATCTGGCCAAGGCCGGCCATTCGGTGATGGGCTTCGATCTCGTTCCGGCTTCGCGCGAGGCGGCGGCGGCGGGCGGCGTGGCGATCGCCGCGAGCGCTCGCGAGGCGGTCGGGCAGGCCGACGCGGTCGTGACCATGCTGCCGGCGGGCAAGCACGTCGTATGCGGTCTGGAGCGAGATCGTCGCCGCGGCGCGCAAGGGCGCGCTCTTCATCGATTCCTCGACCGATCGACGTCGAGAGCGCGCGGCGCGCGCATGGCCTGGCGAAGGAGGCGGGCCTGCGCTCGGTCGACGCGCCGGTTTCCGGCGGCACCGGCGGCGCCAAGGCGGGAACGCTGACCTTCATGTGCGGCGGCGCGGCCGAGGCCTTCGCCGCGGCGCAGCCGCTGCTGGCCGCGATGGGCAAGAAGATCGTGCATTGCGGCGACGCCGGGGCGGGTCAGGCGGCCAAGATCTGCAATAACATGATCCTCGGCGCGACGATGATCGCGACCGCCGAGGCCTTCGTGCTGGCGGAAAAGCTCGGCCTTTCGCATCAGGCGCTGTTCGACGTCGCCTCGACTTCGTCGGGCCAGAGCTGGTCGCTGACGACCTATTGTCCCGTGCCCGGCCCGGTGCCGACCTCGCCCGCCAACAACGGCTACAAGCCCGGCTTTGCGGCGGCGCTGATGCTCAAGGACCTCAAGCTCTCGCAGGAGGCGGCGCAGGCCTGCGGCGCGGCGACGCCGATGGGCGCTCAGGCGGCCGCAGCTCTATGCGCTGTTCAATGCGGCCGGCCACGACGGCGACGATTTCTCCGGCATCATCAATTTCCTCGAGGCCGG
Organism: uncultured Pseudomonadota bacterium; assembly: GCA_963809055.1. Taxonomy (GTDB): domain Bacteria; phylum Pseudomonadota; class Alphaproteobacteria; order Rhizobiales; family Beijerinckiaceae; genus Roseiarcus. The sequence goes on from CAWEID010000021.1 coordinate 176,737, forward strand.
AGCTGACCGCGTCGCGGCGGCGCATATGCGCCGCGCCAATTGGATGTAGCCGCCATCGTCAGGCCCATGCCCAGGGAAGCCCAGAACCAGTGACATCAGCCCCGCCAGACACCGCAGCTTCGATTCGGTTTCCGTTCGCGGAGCCCCCCAAGCCGCTCGAAATGATCGAGGCTTCGCCGGGCATATTCTGGCTGCGTCTGCCGCTGCCTTTCCGCCTCGACCACGTCAACATCTATCTGATCGAGGACGGCGACGGATTTGCGCTTATCGATACCGGCATCGACGATTCCGCCCACGCGCGCAGATGTGGCAGGCCTGGTTCGACGGTCCGCTCAAGGGCAAGCGGATCACGCGCGTGATCGCGACCCATTGCCATCCCGACCACATCGGCCTTGCCGGCTGGCTATGCGAGAGGTTCGGCGTTTCGCTCTATTCCAGCCAGACCGAATATCTCGACACGCTGTGCGTCCGACTGGACCCGTCCGCGCTCGACGCCGAGCCCTACCGCAGCTTCTACCACTCGCATGGGCTGAGCGAGGCGCTGACGCAGACGGTCCTGAAGCGCGGGCTGCAATATCTGCGCATGGTCTCGCCGCTGCCGCGCACGTTCCGGCGCGTGATCGCGGGCGAGAAGCTGAGGATCGGCGGACGCAAGTTCGACGTGCATGACCGGCGGCGGGCATTCCTCCGAGCAGGTCATGCTCTATTGCGCCGCGCAGAACGTGTTCCTCTGCGCCGATCAGGTGATGGCCAAGATCACCCCCAACATCAGCGTCGAGGCGATCGACCCCGACGGCGACCCGCTCGGCATCTATCTGCGCTCGCTCGATCGACTTGCGGCGCACGCATTCCCGAAGACGCGCTGGCGCTGCCCGGCCACAATCTGCCGTTCGTCGGGCTGAACGTTCGCATCGGCGAACTCGTCGCCCATCACGAGGCGCGTTGCCGCGCGATCCTGGCGGCCTGCGCGGACGCGCCGCGCTCGGTGTTCGAACTGGTGCCGGTCATGTTCGGCCGGCCGATCGAGGATCCGCACCAGATGTCGTTCGCCTTCAGCGAGGCGCTCGCCCACGCCAATTTCCTCGTGCGCCGCGATCATCTGAAGGTGGTGAAGGTGGGCGACGGCCTCGCGATGCAGGCGGTGAAGTAGCGATTACCCCGCCCAGCCGCCGTCGATCACATGGGCCTGGCCGGTCGTGTAGGTCGCGCCCGCCAAATAGACCACGAGGTCGGCGATTTCTTCGGGCAGGCCGATGCGGCCCATCGGCTGCCGGGCGATGAAGGCCGCGCGGGCGGCCTCGTAATCGCCGGTAGCCTTCAGGCGCTCCTTCAGCGACGGGCTCTCGACCGTTCCCGGGCAGATTGCGTTGCAGCGCACGCCCTGGCCGACGAAGTCGATCGCGACCGACTTGGTCAGGCCTACGACCGCCGCCTTGGAGGCCTGGTAGGCGAAGCGGTTGGCGACGCCCTTCACGCTGGAGGCGACCGAAGACATGTTGATGATCGATCCGCCGCCGCGCGCGATCATGCCGGGCAGGAAGGCGCGGATCATCCGGAACATCGCTGTGACGTTGAGGTCGAGCGCGAAGGCCCATTCGTCCTCCGTGCAGTCGAGGATCGTACCGGCGTGAACGACGCCCGCGCAATTGAAGAGGATATCGACCCCGGCGGGAAAACGCGGCCGCGAATTCGCCGATCGCCTCGGCGAGCGCACGTCGAGCCGGACGGTCTCGATATTCTGCGCTCCGGCGAGATCGGCGAGTTTGTCGAGCGCGATGTCGGTGGCGTGGACCTTCGCCCCGGCCCTGGCGAGCGCGAGCGCCGAGGCGCGGCCGATCCCCTGTGCGGCGGCGGTGATGACGGCGGTCTTGCCGGCGAGCGGAGCGGTCATGGCGTTGGCGTCCCTGGATTGAAAAAGCGCGCCTTCTCATGCCGCGTTCCCGCTCGCCAGCGCAAGCCCCGATCCGGCCGCGGCGCGCCCCCGTTGCGGCAAATTCGTCGGGGCTCGCTGATTTCGTTTCGCGGCTGCGAATGACCTGTGATAGCGAGGGTCGACGCCGGGTTTGGGGATCGCGCCTCCCCGGTATATGACAGGTCAGCGGACGGCGGGAACTCGCCGCGCGTCCATTTCGGGAGGAGAGTTTCGATGAAGTCTGGTCGTTGGATTTCGAGGACCGCGATCCTCGCCGCCCTGATCGCGACGCCCGCGCTGGCGGACGACGCGTCGGTGACGGTCGGCATGATTCTGCCGATGACCGGCCCCTCGGCGAGCACAGGCAAGCAGGAAAAGGCGGGCGCGGAACTCTATATCGCCCAGCACGGCGCCACGGTCGCCGGCAAGAAGATCAATCTCGAGATCAAGGACGACACCGGCGCGGCCGACGTCACCAAGCGCCTGGCGCAAGAACTGATCGGCAACGATCACGCCGCCGTTTTGATGGGCTTCGGCCTGACGCCGCTCGCGCTCGCCGCCGCGCCGGTCGCGACCGAGGCCAAGGTGCCCGAAATCGTCACCGCCGCCGCGACCGCGATGATCACGGAGAAGTCGCCCTATATCGTGCGCACCTCGTTCACGCTGCCGCAGGCCTCGGCGCCAATGGCCGAATGGTGCCTGAAGAACAACATCAAGAAAGTCGTCACGCTGGTCACCGATTACGGCCCCGGCATCGACGCGGAGAAGTGGTTCAGCGAGACTTTCACGAAAGGCGGCGGAACCGTCGCCGAGCAGATCCGCGTGCCTCTGAAGAATCCCGACTTCGCGCCGTTCCTGCAGCGCGTATTGGATGACAAGCCGGATGCGGTGTTCGTGTTCGTGCCCTCGGGTTTCGGGGCGATCTTCATGAAGCAGTTCGTCGAGCGCGGGCTCGACAAGGCGGGCATCAAGCTGATCGGCACCGGCGACGTCACCGACGACGACCTGCTCGGCGACATCGGCGATTCCGCGCTCGGCGCCGTGACGACGCATCACTATTCCGCCGCGCACGATTCGCCCGAGAACAAGGAGTTCGTCGCCGCTTTCGAGAAGGCGAACAACGGCCTGCGCCCGAATTTCATGGCGGTCGCCGCCTATGACGGCATGGCGCTGGTCTATAAAGCTCTGGAGAAGACCAAGGGCGCGACCGACGGCGACGGCCTGATCGCGGCGATGAAGGGCATGAGCTGGATGAGCCCGCGCGGTCCGATCTCGATCGATCCCGACACGCGCGAGATCGTGCAGACGATCTATGTCCGCAAGGTCGAGAAGAAGGACGGGCAGCTCTATAACGTGGAGTTCGGCTCGATCCCGAACGTGAAGGACCCCTACAAGGCCTCCAAGAACTGAGCGTGAGGGCGCGGGTGCTCGCCATGTTCGCTGGTTCGCCGGGACGCGACGGCCAATCGCGGATGGGCCGCTTCATCGGGCGTCCCGTCCTTCATGGCCGGGGCGATCCCGGCCATGACGGGACGGGCCGCGCCGCAGGCGATGGCGAGCGGTCCTCTTCAACCGGCGGCCCGACATGCTGACGATCCTCCTCGACGGCGTAGCCTATGGCATGCTGCTGTTCGTGCTCTCGTGCGGCCTCAGCGTCACGCTCGGGTTGATGAACTTCATCAACCTCGCGCACGGCGCCTTCGCGATGCTGGGGGGCTACGTCACGGCGCTGTTGATGAGCCGCGCGGGCGTTCCGTTCCTTGCGACGCTGCCGATCGCGTTCCTGATCCCCGCGATTGTGGGCGTCGCGCTCGAGCGCACGCTCTACCGCCGGCTCTATGGTTCGAGCCCGCTCGATCAGGTGCTGTTCACGATTGGCCTCGTATTCATGGCGATGCCGATCGCCAATTATCTGTTGGGCGACCAGCCGCAGCAGGTTCATTTGCCGTCCTGGCTCTCCGGGCGCATCGAATTCGACGGCGTCGGGATCGGCGTCTACAGGCTGTTCCTGATCGTCGTCTGCGGCGCCATCGCGGCCGGGCTGCAGACATTCCTGGTGCGCACGCGCTTCGGCGCCCGGCTGCGCGCGGCGGTCGACGACGCGCGCGTCGCCTCGGGCCTCGGCGTCAACGTCGACTTCCTGTTTGCAATCACCTTCGCGGTCGGCAGCGGCCTTGCGGGACTGGGCGGCGCGCTCGCGGCGGACGTGGTCGGCGGAATCGATCCGACCTTTCCGCTGAAATTCATGGTCACCTTCCTGATCGTCGTCACCATCGGCGGCACGAACGGAATTTCGGCGGATACACTAAGCCAAGATTTTTAAGTTGTTTTACAAATATTGTATTTGATGTTGGAGAAGTATTTACATTTAAAATGAACTGTGGCAGTGTGCTTGTCCCACATGCATTGCTCACACTGCATGTGTAAAAATCATAATCTGTCGGCTTTAGACTACTGATAGAATAAAATGAATTAGTTGCTCCGCTTATATTTGTGCCACCTTTCTCCCATTGGTAGCTCAGATTGTCCCCGGTTGCATTAACTATTAATTTAATACTATTACCCTCGCACACAATCTGGTTTGGTATTGTGTCCATTATAACCGGTTGTAATTGAGCTTTCAGAGATGTGTAAGCTGTGACACTATCGCATGAATTGTAGCTTTACACTTATAATTCCCCGAATCCGATGCGCTGATATTATTTAAAAGCAACTGACTGTTGTTAATTCCTAATTGTACATTGTTATGGTACCACTGGTAGCTTATTGAAATTCCTGTTGCTGTCACCTGAAATATTGCTGTATCCCCTGTACACTTTATTTTATCTTTTGATATGGCTATTATATTGACCGGTGTTTGAGATATTAATGTTAGTATTGCTGTAACCCCTGTATTGCATGAATTTGACACTACACACGAATATGTGCCTGTTGCATTTGCAGAATAGCTGCTGTTTGTTGCCCCGTTTATTTGTATATTATTATTCAGCCATTGATAGCTCGAATGGTGCTGTGCCGCAGCCTTCAGTTACTGTAAATGTTTGATTATTCCCGTTGCAGAAAGTTGTTGTTCCCTGCGGTGTTACTGTTACTGTTGCAGGTAGGGTATTGAATACTAATGTCGCACTATTGCTGGATTACCCCTGCGCTGCACCATTTGAAACTATACACAAAAATGTTCCCCCTGCATTCGCAGTATAGCTGCTGTTTCCAGAACCCGCTTATTTGAACATTATTATTCAGCCACTGATGGCTGCTCAATGGTGCTGTGCCGCTGCCTTCTGTTACCTCTGTGAAATGTCTCCGTTATTCCCGCTGCATATAGTTGTTGCTCCGTTCGGTGTAACCGCTACCGCTGAAGGTTGGATATTTACAGTTATTCTCACTGTCACTTGTGCTTTATCCCGAACATCCGTTATTATCTGATACGCTTACCAGCTTGTATACATAGCTCCCTGCTGTGCCTGTCGGTGCATTTATTGTTACCGTATTACCGGAAATTGTGGAAATATTTTGGTTTGAACCTCCGTTTATTTTGTAGGTAAATGTATAGGGTATGGCTCCGGTTGAACCGCCTTGTGAAAGTTATAACCGGAGATGTTCCGTTCTGACATGCTGACGTTGGTAATGCATTTATTGTTGCTGTTGGTAAAGGATTTACTGTTATTGTTACTGTATTTGATTGTACGTTATTTGTTGAAGGACATCCACCTGCTGTTTCTTCTGTTGCATTATAATATGTTGTTGCTGTTATTGCAGGTGCTGTAAAGGGTGAGGTAGTCGCTCCGTTTTCTATTGCAAATGGTTAGGTATTGATGCTGTCGGTGATGAAAATTCATTGTATTGTTCCGCTATAATTACTTAAAGTTAATACGGTGTCGCTCCTGAACGAACTGTGCTATTTGTTGCATTTGCTATAGGTGGGTCCGCCTGGGGGGCTGATACAACGTAGTCTGCTCCTATATCAGGGTTGCCGGAACCACTACAATGTAGTTCCCTTTCGCGTTTGGTTGTCTATATCTGTGCAGATATTTACGCTTTCTACGTCGGTAACCTGAGTTCTTTTGCTCCACTGATCACCGGACTTGTTGCCTGGATATGTAAGTCGCCAGTACTATTAGTTTCCTGTGGGATTAATAAATTTGGGGTCTGCGTTTTGTGAATGAGAATCAAATCCTGTTACCTGCGAATCCGGTGAGGAAATGTTCTGTAATTATTCCATTATAATATCCGCAATATCCATATGTGGCATCAGTAGTATAAAAATCATTATAATCACTCGAATTTAGACCCGATTGATTAATATACAGCCCATAATTATTACCTGTACAACTGCTATTGGTACGGCTATTATCAAAAATATTATTCTTGAAATTGTCTGTAGCTGTGTTGCTGCGATAAAAGGCGCATAGTGTACTGGGGTGGGGAACCTGCTGCTACTCCGGTTCCGCCAAGGTAAATGCTGTTATAATAGAAGTTACATGGAAAGCCTGGATTTGCCTGGTAATATATTCCATAAATACCAAAGTACTGGTTATAGAGTTACCGGCATCATCAAACCCTAATCTTATCATATTGTTAAAACAGTCGAAATAACCTGACATAAAAAACATACCGTATAAGCTCGTACCGGTGCTGGTGGAATTAGGAGCTTCAAGTGAGCTTATGTTATTTCCTGATACATAATTTGCTGTGCTTCCTAAATTTGTTATTTCTGCCTGAAGTAATATACCCAGTATATTTTCAGTAAAGTTCCCGGATAAGTATCTGTCAATGTATTTATAGTATTGTTTGAAACTGTCAGGGGCCAGCATGTTTCATAACAATAGATACCTATTATTGCTGAAGCATAACATACATATTGTGTATTACCGTATGCAATTTTGAGATACTTTATCGTATTACCGCTGATAGTTGTAGGAATATTAGCTGCAATAGAAGTATAACTATGACTAATTCCAACAATTTGAACTGCTGTCCCTGTTGAATTATAGCTTGCAGTAAAATTTGCAATTGTATTATTTGAAATATTTGTAGTGCTGCTTGGCATTGCTGTGTATGGCATGAGCATCCTGAGGTTCCTGCATACTGTATGCTTTGGTATGCTGGAGTTACTGTTACGGCAGGGTCGCCTATTGTATTCCCTGAACAATTTACTGCACCGGTCACTATATAAATTAACTGGAATTGTACGGAATTATTACCTGTAATGTTAATTGTTCTTATCATATTTCCCTGTATGCTGGTACTAACTGCCGTATTGCCGGTATTCTCATAAATACCCCAGAATACTGTTCCACCGGCTGTTAGTATTAATAGTAATTCCCTGTACAGTGTTGTTGTTAATAATAGGTGCTGTGCTTAGGTTTGTCCCATTCTGGAGATTAATACCTGCATTTTGACCTCCGTTTCCTGCAAGAGTGATATCACCGGATGTATTCTTCCCTATTACATTATTGCTTATATTATAAACATAATCTCCGCCACATTGTATAAAAATCCCAAAATTATTTGCACTGGCTGTATAGCTGCATTGGTTAAGGTAGTAATTGTATTTCCTGTTATATTTAAGCCTATAGCCAGGCTATTGTTAATACCATATATACTACCACCTCCTGTTCCTCCAAGTGATATATTGTTAATATTATTATTTTGTATATAAGGTGTTGCAGAGGCACCGACCATTTGAATTCCGTAAAAATTTCCTGTAGAGCTTGTATTCGTTGTACTAATATAAGCAATAGTATTATTTGAAATATAATTTGATGCTGTTCCTGAGTTTTGAAAATAAATACCGTAAAAAGAGTTTGACTGTGTTGCTCCGGTAAATGTTATTCCATAGGTGCCGGGAAATTAGGGTCACCAATCGTATTACCGCTTGCTGTAATGCCATCCCTTTTCACTCCTATATTTATATTACCGCCTGCTGTTTGTATCCCATTGGTTTTATCTGCTCTTATCCTGTAAATTTTAAATATTGAATTTTATTATTGCATATTTCTCCTGCCTGGGCTGTTTGTGTCCCCCTGCGTAAGGTAAATACCTGCAAATGCTGCTGTGTTTGAGGTTGTGATTCCATAAATATTGTTATTGGAAACTATTGAACCCATAGCCGCGGTACCATAATTTATTCCGGTATGATTGTGACGGTTCCTCCGAACTGTATGTTAGTTGTGAACCGTATAAGCTTCCTATTGTATTGCCTGCTGCTGTGAAATTCCGTCATTTGTTGTGCCTACATAAACCAATCACTGCTGCAACATTAATACCATAGAAAAAATAATTATTCGTGGTTGCTGAAGTTAAATTAATAAGCTGCACTGTATGG
>CAWEID010000022.1:0-48691 GCA_963809055.1 uncultured Pseudomonadota bacterium
GGAGCAGTCCGGCGGCTTAAGGCAATTGAGACGTCGAAGCCGACATTCCACCTACGCGCTGTTTGTCGTTTGTCATGATTTGCCTCCCCGGGGAGCCGGCGCGGACATTTCCGACGACTTGACATCATCATCTGCCGCATCCGCCCGATGTCAAACTTCGTTGACCAGGGTGCGCTCTGCTCTCTGGCGTCGCCGCTAACGTTTTTTCCGTTTTCTGGGGCGTCCTATGGGCGAAAACGGTCCATAAAGGGCGCGAAGCTGACTGCAACCGCAACACGCGATAGGCGAATGGTAGCGACGGGCCCCGAAGCGAATTGCCAACGCAGGAACGACGCCCGCCCCTTGCGACGTAATACCAGAAGCGGCAGTATTGTCGTCACCGGAGCCTCATCGGGGGGCTCGATGACGAGTTCACGCTCCGGCACTCGATTGGGGAGGGTGAGTTATGAGCAGTAGATTGCTGTCAGTGCTGAAGAGCGCAAGTTTATGCTTCGCCTTGTCCGTCAGCACGATCGCCGCAGCTGGCGCGCAGCAGACACAGTTGCCCGAAAGGCCCGACCTTGACAATCAGCTCGCCTATCAGCGCGCCGTTGAGGCGGTTATCTGGTCGATGCCGGCGATCAGTATTCGCGAGTTTTGGGAGACGGCTTTCAAGGACTATGGCGCGACCTGGAATGATATCATCTTGTGGAGCAAGCCGGCCACCCCTCGGCATGAACTGCTAACGGCCAATAACCAGGTTCCATATTTGCTAACCACAATAAACCTGCGGCAGGGACCGGTGGTTGTCGAAATCCCGGCAGCGGGGGAAAAGGCGCTGTTGTTCGGCAGCTTTGTCGACAACTGGCAAGCGCCGATCGTTGACGTCGGTCCGTCAGGAACGGACGAAGGACGCGGCGGCAAATACCTATTCCTCCCGCCCGGTTATATGGACCCGATCCCCGAAGGCTATCTGCCGGTAAAATCGGAGGGCTACGTTGTGGCTGGCGGCTTGCGTCCCGTGCCCGCCAATGGCGGCACCGCCGAAGAGGCCCACGCCTACGCCATGCAGATGAAGGTTTATCCGCTTGCGGACGCCGCCGCGCCAAAACCGACGCGGTTCATCGATGGCTACGCGAAACCCTACCACTCACTTCCCGAATATAGCGGCAGCTGGTTCAGAGAATTGGCCGCAATGATCAACGAAGAGCCAGTGCGCGAACGTGACAAGGTGATGATGGGAATGCTCGCCTCTATTGGCATCGAGCGCGGCAAGAAGTTCGAACCCGACGCGAAGATGCAGAAGGTACTGGACGCAGCGATCGTTGACGCGCGGGCGATCATGCAGAAATTCTTCGCGACGCCCGGCGCGGCGCTCACACCATGGTGGCCAGGCAGTCAGTGGTCGGCGTTCTCGCCGAAAGCGATGGGCTTGGCCAACGAATTCACCTACGAAACCCCTGATGGCCTATGGCTGGACGCGCGAGCCGGCGGCCTGTTCTACTGGGCGACATTTGTGCCCAAGAAGCTTGGCGGCGGCACGTTCTACCTGATGGGACTTCGCGACGCCGCAGGGCAATTGTTCGATGGCCAATCCACTTACCGTCTGCGCGTCCCGGCGGTCGTGCCGGCAAAGGATTTTTGGTCGGCGATCGTCTATGACATGGAGACCAAGGCGTTCGTCTGCGCTGGGCCGTGCGACACGGCGGACAATCGTGTCGGGCTTTCGTCGTTCGACAAGCCGTCGATGAAGCAAAACGGCGACGGATCCGTTGACCTCTATTTCGGTCCGAAAGCGCCGATCGGGTTGGAGAATAATTGGGTGCCGACGGCGGGCCGGAGCTTCTTCTTGATCTTTCGCCTCTATGGACCGGAGAAGGCCTTCTTCGAAAGGACGTGGAGGCTGCCCGAGGTCGAGAAGGTCCAATGACTAGATTTCGTTGAGGGTCAAAACTCGCTGTCGGCCGGTTCGTCGCTCCGACGTCAGGTCGGAGCTGCCTCGAAGGGCGGCTCATTGACCGTCTTGGGCGCCTCTCTGCCGTTCGAGCGATAAATCCCCAGTGACAGCTATCCGCCCACTTCGGTCGGTTTACCCGATCACGGGAATGGCCGCTTCCGTAGACGACGCCAAGGTCGATTGAACGACGTGAATGGGCGCAGCTTTGCCGTTCATCCGGCGTTCGCGACCGGCAGCTATCCTCCCACTGCGGTCACAAAAATCATTCGTGCGGCAGTGCGCGGCACGGTACCCGAATTCAAGGGCGTTTGCTTTTCGACCAACATCAATTTTGCATGCCACAGGCCGAATTGACGCGGACTGTCCGCGCGCGCGGGCGCAAAATACGTGAGTGTGATGTGAAGAAGTGTTAGAAATCATTCCGAAAATTCTCGCCGGAAATCTTCGGGCGGCATAGCGACGCCGTTAGCCGCCGAAATCGTCCAGGCAATGGGTCGACCCACTCTCGGACACTCGCGCTTTCGGCCCGGAATGGGCGGGACTGGCCGAAGGCGGACTGTCGGGTTACTGATCGAGCCGGGTAAAGACCAGACATTCATTCTGGAGCGGTGTTCGGCTCCTATCGTCCCACTCCGGACGTTCGCTCCCCTAATCCCAATTGGCGGGACTGGCCGGGAGCAGACGGGCGGCTTCAAATTGACGCGGCGCGAACGCGCCCGTTCAACGGATCAACGTTAAACGACAAAGTAACCGGAGCACCGCCAGCCGTGCGGCCATCTTCCCCGGCTCGCGCCGCCTCCTCGATGCGGCGTTCCTCCTACCGTCAGAAAAATGATTGAAGGCGCACCAACTCAATAGGCGCGGGCCACCGGCCGGATCCCCTGCGCGACGAAGACCATGGCTCGGCGGCGCGGAACCGAGGCGAGGGGATCATCTTCTCCCAGCGGCGAGTTCACTGCCGCGCCATCGCGAGACGCAAGCGGTCTTGGGGATCGATGAGGTGGTCGAGGTTGACGGCGTCCTTGCCGAGGTCGATCTCTACCCAATTGACCTCGCCGGTGAAGCTGTTGTCGTGGGGGCCATAGTCCGGGCTCGACGGCGAGCCAGACTGAAAGCCTACGTCGCAGGTCTCGTCCGCCGAGAACACCAGCGGCTCCGTCTTGTCCACGCGTCCTTCGCCGACCTTAGCGCCGTCGACGAACAGCCCGACGTTGCCTCCCCGCCAGCCCGCCGCCGTCGTAGGCGAATGACATCCACGCGATGACGCCCTGCGGTATCGGTTCGCGCCGTCGATCGTGACCTGCGACCCATCAGAAATTGTAGTGATAGAGCAGCTACCCCGCTTTGGCGTAGAGGCTCCAGCCGCCGAAGGCTCCGCCCTGCGCGATGATGACCCCTCGGCCCCATTCGCGGGACCTCGATTTCGGCCGTGACGGCGTAGGACATGTTCTTGATGTTGATGACCGAGTGCTCGGTCAGCCGGCCCATGCCGCCGAACAGGATCTGGCGGTGCCCTTGACCAGTTCGGCCGCCCGGCGATGTGCGGGTCGAAGCGCTCGACGCGAAGCGGTCGTCGAGCGGCAGCACGTTGTACTTGCCCGCCTCGATCGAGCCACAGCCGCTGCAGCTCGCGCAGCTTCTCGGGATGCTCCTTCGCGAGGTCGTGGGCCTGGGTCCAGTCGTCGTCGGTGTCGTAGAGCTCCCAGACGTCGTCGTCGAACGCGGGCAGGCTTGACGCCGCCGAGTCCCACGGCGTGCGTGCCTGGTCACCGCGGTCCAGCCCTTGTGATAGATGCCGCGGTTGCCGGCCATCTCGAAATACTGCGTCTCGTGCCGTTCCGGCGCCTTGGCGTCGTCGAAGGCGTACAGCATGCTCGACGCCGTGCAGCGGCTCTGCTGCACGCCGTTGACGAACGCGGGCTGCGGGAAGCCGGCGGCGTCCAGGACGGTCGGCGCGATGTCGATCACGTGGTGGAACTGCGAGCGCACTCGCCCTTGGCCTTGATCCCCTTCGGCCAGTGCACGATCGTGCCGTTGCGGGTGCCGCCCCAGTGCGAGGCGACCTGCTTGGTCCACTGATACGGCGTGTCCATCGCATGCGCCCAGCCGACCGCGTAGTGGTTGTAGGCCTCCGGTCCGCCGAACTCGTCGATGCGCTGCCAGTCAGGAACTCCGGCGTCTCCAGGTGCGCGGCATGCCGTTGAAGTAGAGCCATCTCGTTGAAGCTGCCGTTGCAGCGTCCCCTCGGCCGAGGCGCCGTTGTCGCCGATGATGTAGTAGACAGCGTGTTGTCGAGCGACGCCGAGCTCCTCGAGCGCGTCGATCAGCCGCCCGACGTGGTGGTCGGTGTGCTCCAGGAAGCCGGCATAGACCTCCATCTGCCGCGCGAGCACCGGCTTCAGCTCGGCGGGCATGTCGTCCCACGCCGGGATCTCCGGCGGCCGCGCGGTGAGCTCGCAGTCCGCGCGGGACGACGCCGAGCTCCTTCTGCCGGGCGAAGGTCTCCTCCCGCAACTTGTCCCAGCCGTGGTCGAACTTGCCCTTGTACTTGTCGGCCCACTCCTTGCGGCACGTGGTGCGGCGCATGGGTCGCGCCCGGCGCGAAGTACATGAAGAACGGCTTGTCCGGCATCAGCGCCTTCTGCTGGCGGACCCACTCGATCGCCTTGGTCGGTCATGTCCTCGGTGAAGTGGTAGCCCTCCTCGGGCGTCTTGTCCGGCTCGACCGGCGTCGTGCCCTCGTAGAGCGCCGGGTAGTACTGGTTGGTCTCGCCGCCGATGAAGCCGTAGAAGTACTCGAACCCGCCGCCGCCGGTCGGCCACGCGTCGAACGGCCCCATCGGGCTCGTCTGCCACACCGGTACCTCGTGGCACTTGCCGAACTGCGCCGTCGAGTAGCCGTTGAGCTTCAGAATCTCCGCGAGCGGAGCGCACGGTGTTGGGCGGACCGAGCTGTAGCCCGGGGCGAGTGTCGCGATCTCGGTGATGGCGCCCATCCCCACGGAATGGTGGTTGCGGCCGGTCAGCAGCGCCTGCCGCGTCGGCGAGCACAGCGCCGTCGTGTGGAAGCGGTTGAACGCAGACCGCTGGCCGCGAGCCGCTCGGCGTCGGCGTGTCGGCACGGGCCGCCGAACACGCTCGACGGCGCCGAAGCCGACGTCGTCGAGCAGGACGACGAGCACGTTGGGCGCGCCGGCCGGCGGGCGCAGCTCGCGGATCGGCGGAAACTTCGTGTCCGGGTCCTTTGCGTCATAGGTCATTAGGCCGACCTGCGGCTGGTCTGGGATAGGCAGGATGTTGCGTTGGATCTTGGCGTCGTCGGACACTGGATTGATCCTCCCTTGCAATCGCCGCGGCGCTGTCGTCCGCCACAAGAATAACTCTAACGCGGACTGGCAAAAAAAAGCTAGAATTAGCGCCCAAAAAATAGTGTTATCCCGCCCAAACCGGCGCCTCCATTGACGAACGTCAATGTGGCGCCTCGCCCCGGCGCGAACGCACCCCCCGCGTCCGCTGTCGAAAAATGCAGTGTTAACGGGGGTGCCGACCGCAATGGGTGCTTCTCACCGTTCACGCGGCGGCAGCGAGTGACGGCTTGCCCCCCAATTGCGACGGTCGCGGCGACATTCGCCGTGGCGAAGGATTTGCCGACGCGAAGTGTGGTCGGCGACAGGCGGCGCTATTTGTTCGCGGGTTCGTACAGATCCTTGAGGTCCGCGAACTCGAACATCTTGGCTTCAACGAACTTGTCCGTGGCGTTGCCGCTGTAGGTCTTCCCGCCGACCAGTTCTAGCTTCTTCACCGGCGCGCCCGGCTTGAGGTCAAGATCATCCAGTCGCACCCAGAACGTCGCCGGAGTCATCGCCGAGTCGAACATCACGACGCGGTTGGTGCTGTCGCTCACGGTTCGCCAGATGGTCGATGAGACCCATGGCTGGTCGTCAAGGGAATATCCCAACGGAGTGCCGACGCTGCGCATCACGGAAAGCACCGACATCGCCGCCTGGTATTGGAACTTCTGCTGCGGCGATCCGCTGATATACTTCGGGGACGCCTCGACCGGGATCGCGTCCGCCAAGAAAGTTGCACGAACAAAGCGGTCGGCCGCGCGCGAAGTTCCCGGCAAGGACTTCGACAGGCCGCCGGCGTCCTTCCAATATTCCATGATGGCCAACTGCTGATCGTAGGTGGGGGAGTTGGTCAACACCTTGTATTGCTTGCCGTGGTGGATGACGAGCTTGCCATTGACGTACTCGAATATGGCCGAGTCGCCGGTGGCGTCCGAGATCGCCAAGTGCATGTTCGCCGGCCGGCCGGTAGCCAGCACAATGGTTTGGACGCGGAACTCCTCCTTTTGGAGATCGGCGACCGCCTCGGCGACGGTGGCATGGTTGTCCAGAACGTATTGCGCCCAAGTGCTCATCGAGATCACTTTTGCGCCTTCGGTCGGCTTGCCGTAATCCGACTCGACGAGGGCAAGCAAGTTGGTGACGAGCCCGGCCTCGTTCATCCCCTCGGAAGTGCCGATGTCGTAGCCGGTTACGATGACGCTGCCGTATTTCGAGACCCACGAGATGGTGTTCGCTGCCGCCCCTCCCGTCGCGCTGCATGCCTCTGGGCAGCACCCACATGTTGGACCGCAAGTCTTCGCCCCAATCCATGGACCGGCCGACCATGACCGTTCCATCCTTCGCGACGTACAGTACCCGGGTGCAAGCCCACGCTGGAGCCAGCGCGGCGGACAGCGTGACCGCGGCGATCAGTCCGATCACCGTTCTGCGAAATGTGCGGTAGGGTTGCATAACTCTACTCCCGTCAAGCGAAGCTCTTTTGTGAAAGATCGGTATCGCGATGATCGGCGCCCACCGATTGGTCAAGTTCGAACGTATTTCATTGTTACACCCGCGGCTAGCCCGGGCGGAGGAGTTTGCCCGAGGCGGAGTGACGGCTTTCCCCCCAACTGAGACGGTCGAGGGCGACAGGCGAGAGTTCGACCCAAAGCCGACATTGGGGATCGTGCCCGTAGAGGTGGCGGTTGCTAGAAACAGGGGCGTTGAGACTCGGCCCTTCGACGACTGTATTGCGCCCAAGCACGAACCCGCTTCGCGGGAATGACACTGGGGGCAAGGCAGCGCGTTTTCATAGAGTCTTGAGCGGAGCGCGGTCGCGGCTTGAGCATGGAGTTCCCTTCATCATGAAAGGAACTCCCGATGACCACTTCCTCTGTCAATCGCCCGGTCAGCGGGCTGCGCCGACGGATGCTCGAAGACAAGGCGATGCGTGCAGATTCGGCGTCCCGCTCGAAGGCCCTAAATGATTGATTTTCTAGTGCCGGATTCTTGGCTGCCGAACGGTATTGACAAGTATAGCTCGGGAACGTGACGATGCCCATGGCGCCGGTGCTCGCCTTGCATCTGAACGATAATGCACCGACGGTCGCCGCGCGGATTTTCGGGAGGAGGAGGGGCCATAAATGAAAAGCAAGACAGCCGAAGGAATGGACCGCCGGGCCTTTATCGTCGCATCCGTCGCCGCAGGAGCCACGGTGGCCATGCCCGAGCCGCTAGCGGCCCGGACAAAAGGCAAGAAGACCTTCACAGTCCTTCATATGAATGACCTGCACTCAAACTTCATCGGCATGGCGCCGTCGTCCGACTACACTCCGTTCACCCTGAACGATGACAGCACGCGTGGCGGGTTCGCTCGCTTGGCCACCAAGATCCGCGAACGCAAAGCGGCTATTGAAAGTCTGGGCGCGGTTCTGGTGCTAGATGCGGGCGATTACACCATGGGCACTGCCTTCGCCGCCGCGACGCGCGAGACGGGCGGCGAACTCCGGCTATTGGCGATGATGGGCTGCGACGCGACGACTTTCGGAAACCACGATTTCAACCTCGGACCCGATGGCACCTCCGCCGCCATCGATGCCGCGGTTGCGGCAGGACAGATTCGAGCCATACTCGCCACCAACACGGATTTCAGCGCGTCAGCGCAGGCTGTTGCCGGTCTTCAGAGGCTCGGCGCGCAGGGACGAATTCGCAACTACCTCGTTCTTGAGCGCGGCGGCGTCAAATTCGGCATCATCGGCATTCTGGGGCGCGAAGCAGCGGCCTATTCCGTATCTGCCGCACCGGTTACCTTCGGCGATCCGGTTGAGGCGGCCCGCGCGGCGGTGGCCAAGCTGCGAGAGGTCGAAAAGGTTGATGTGGTCATCGCGCTTAGTCATGGCGGGGTTCACGCGAATGCGGACGGCACCTTCACGGAGGGGGCGGACGTGCTTCTCGCCTCGGAAGTGCCCGGAATTGATGTCGTCATCGGCGGACACAGTCATACGGTACTGACGAGTCCGATTATGGCCGAGGGGCGCACGCCCGTCGTTCAGGCCGGTCACAACGGCCGGTATCTTGGGGAGCTGACGGTAACTGTCGACGGTGATCGACTCACTGTCGATGCATATCAGGTCCATCAGATCGACGATGCCATCCTCGGAGACGCCGCGGTTTCAGCTGCCGTCGACGGCTTCAAGAAGCGCGTGACGGAGGTGGTGTTCGCTTCTCGCGGTCTTGCGATCGACCTGCCATTGGCGCGAATTGAAAAGGACCTTACGAACACATCCGCTGACCTTGCGGCGAGCGCAATCCTCGCCAATCTCTGCACCGATGCGTTTCGCAAGGCCACCGGAGCCCAGATCGCGTTGACCGCAAATGGGTTAATACGCAACGGCCTAACCAAAGGCAAAGTTGGTGTTCAGACGGTTTATGATGTTTTTGCCGTCGCCCCGGTGGGGGCCGGCGTGCTGGACAAGACACCGGGTAGCACGCTGGTAACAGGGTACTTGACCGGAAAGGAGATCAAGAACGCGCTTGAATTTTGTCTTGTAGGCAGTCCCGCACGTCCGGGAGACTACTTTCCACGCGCCTCCGGAATGCACTTCACTTATGACCCGGGTCGACCCAAATTCGATCAAGTTACAGAGATATCTCTGGGCGATCTAGATCACGGATACACCAAGATGGGCATAACGGAAGCGGATGGTCAGATATATGGGGTAACGTGCCCCCTGTTCGTTGCTCTAATGCTCATAGCCATCCCGAAGTTCACCGACGGTAGACTTACTCTGGTGGCGAAAAACAAGCACGGCCAGCCTATCCGGTCCCGCGTCGATGCGATCGCTGTTCCAGTCCAGGAGACGCCCGACCTGCTGCCCGAGGCGGGGACGTCGATTGATGTGGCCGACATGGTGGGAACGTCTGGCAAGGGCGAACCGGTCGAGATCAAGGAGTGGCAGGCGATCATGGAGCATCTAAAGGCAATGCCTTCGCCCGGCGCCGGTGAGCTGCCGGTCGTTCCCACAGATGCAAGGGCCAGTGAGCTTCGGTTCGTCCGGCTCGGCTAGAAGTCCGGCAATTGGGACTTTGGTGCTGCTAATTGACACTGTGTTGATTTCCGCGTCAGATTGACTCGCTATTCCACGGGGCTCTGACCCAACTCCCTTAGCGAGGCACCAAAAGGAAAATTGAAATTTCAGCGAACGCGACGGATCAGCGTGAAATGAAAAAGCGGGTCAATCTGGCGCGGAAATCAACAATCGATTGATCTCGCGTCCACCGGGAACAAATGAATTAGAGAACCGCCGATTCGGCGATGTTTTTAGAACCGTCCAGCTTGTAGTAACGTTTGCCCGGAAATAGTTAGGAAAAGGCAGTTGAATTTCCAATCCATAGAAATCATGGCTCTCACTGACGTCGACATTCCGACATGAATGCTAAACTCGAAGGCCTCAATCCTTACTTGGCACACTTTCGTGCGCCACCACGCGACCGGTATGACGAAGGCAGGTCGCAGCGCGGCACGGTGCCACTCGAGTCTGCATGCGGAGACAATCGTCAGTCCAAACCGGGTTGATCCGTTGACGGTTCTTCAGAAACAAAACCTGGACCAGAATCGGGTACAACAGCTCATTCCGCTCCGGTTCGGACGGATGAGTTACAGCCCCTTTACCTATTTGCGCGGCGCGGCGGCGGTTCAGGCCAGTGACCTCGCGGCGGGCCCGCGCACCGATCTATGGGTCGAACTCTGCGGCGACGCTCACCTGGGAAATTTCCGCTGGTTCAACTGTCCGGATCGCCAGCCGGTGTTCGATCTCAATGACTTTGACGAAACGCTTCCCGGACCGTTCGACTGGGATGTCAAACGGCTGGCAGCCAGCATTACCGTGGCGGCACGCATCAACGGCTTCCCTACCAAGAAGTGCCGGGCGGCTACGCGATCCGCAATGAGAGCCTATCGGGAATCCATCATCACCGCGTCCGAACTCAACCCGCTCGACCTCTTCTACTACCGCTTCCGGCCAGAAGATGCCCTAGAAAGAGTTGCGCAACACGGTGGCAAGCACCGCCAGTGGAAGAAGGGCGTACTCGCCAAGGCAGCTCGCAAGAATAGCATGCGGGCCCTGACGGAACTCACGGCGGTTGTCGATGGCCACCGCGTCATCGTCCCCGATCCGCCACGGATCGCCCGCATCGACGAAGAACTGGCGGAGCGCAATTGGGCCGAGATCTCACAGTTCTTTCAGTCGTATAAGGAGACCCTGCCGCTTGATCGCCGGTTGCTAATCGACCAGTTTTCGCTTGTCGACGTGGCCAGAAAGGTAGTTGGCGTGGGGAGCGTCGGCACGCGATGCCTCATGGTGCTTCTCGAGTCGGACGATGGAACGCCGCTGTTTCTCCAATTCAAGCAAGCGACCCAATCCGTACTCGAACAATACCTTGGCAGCAGCATATTTGAGCAGTCCGGTCAACGTGTTGTGGAGGGGCAACGACTGATCCAGGCCACCAGCGACATGTTTCTTGGCTGGTCGCGTCGGCAGAATAGCGACGGCAACGACATTGACTTCTATTTCCGCCAGCTGTGGGACGGCAAGGGGAAGATTACCATTGAGGAACTCAGTCCGACGCGGCTGGCCGTCTTTGCGGGATTGTGCGGAAAGACGCTGGCCTTCTCCCATGCCCGATCGGGTGATGCTATGATGATCCGCGGTTACCTAGGCGAGGAAGAGACATTCGAAGATCTTCTGGTCGAGTATGCGGATCGCTATGCCGACTGCACAGCGGCGGACCATGCACAACTGGAGATGGCGATCAACGATGGCCAAATCGAGGCCATACGCGACCTCTAATTAGGAAGAATTCTGTGTAAACATCTCGCCTCTGCTGCTGCCCCGCCGCTATCGGGCGGTGACCACTCTTTAATTGGCACAAGCGCTACTCGAAGCCGGTCTGCGCAAGTGCATGTAATCGAGTCTTGAGCAACTACAGGCATTAATCCTTTCTGCCACTTATGGGACCTGTGCGCGGATGCTTGCATAGTTGGACTCCGGATGATTCATTTGGTTGGATGAATCGATCTGGAGTGGACGAATGTCACGACGAAGGATAGGCCAGGAGGAATTTCGGATTGCCTTTCATGGCGCGACGCGACGGTCATCTCTGGATGAATTGTCTGGTCTAATTGATTGGCTGCCCATCGCACAGGAGCTTAACGACGTCCATTCGGCTCGCAAAGGCGAGCCGGCCTGGCCTACCCTGGCCATGTTCAAGGCGCTTCTAATTGCGGTCTGGTATGACCTGTCTGATGTGAAGCTCGCTGAGGCATTGGACGATCGAGCGTCGTTTCGTCGGTTCTGCGGGTTTTCCTCGAACGATGCGACGCCCGAACGCACGGCCTTCGTTCGGTATCGCAAAGAAATTGTCGCGCTTACTGGATAGGGCTTTGTTCGACGCCATTACCGCTCAACTTAAATCCAAGGCCATAACGGTCAAGACCGGCACGCTTGTGGACGCCACGGTGATTGCTTCAGCAAGCCATCGAGATGGCGAGGCGCAATGGGCTGCTCATAGGAAGCGCAAAGCGGTGCATGGGTTTAAGGCGCATGTCGGCGCGGACGCGGATACCGCAATTGTCGAAGAATTATCCGTCACTCCGGGCAACGTTCATGACGGGCGCGCGGGGCATGGCGCTTTGCCAGACGATCCTGGCGCCGTATTTGCCGACAGCGCCTACAGAGGCAATGCGTTCGCTTCCGCAGTCCAAGCAAAGGGCGGATTTCCCCATGTAGTTCAGACGAGCGTGTGGGCGCGCGACGGGGATGAAGCGCTGTCCCGATTGAGGCGCTGGAACCATAGCGTTCAGCGGGTCCGCTGTCGTATTGAGAAAATCTTCGGAACTTGGAAGCGCAGCTATGGACTTCGGCGCATGCGGTGGCGCGGTTTGGCCAAAGCCTCGCTTCAAGTCCGCCTCACAGCCATTGCCTACAACTTCAAACGGACAGCGAACATTCTACGCGTTTCCCAAGCGTAAGAACGTGGCGACCAGGAGAGGCCGTTCTGCTTAACATAAGCTGCTTCCAAGCACCGCGACATTCAGTAACCGCCGGTTACCTGTCGCAATGACTCATCAGGCCTTCACATCTCACCACGTCGAGGAAATATCTCCCCCGCGCACAGGTTGCTGATTCCTGGCGAAGCCGCCCACCAAAACGAGATGATGTCGCCCACCGTAACGGGATGATGCCGCCCGCCATTACGAGATGATGCCGCCCACCGGAACGGAATAATGCCGCCCGGGGGTCTGACACGGCGACGAGCGCCACCGCTGGCCTGAGTAGGTTCGCACCTTTGGCAATCCAAGGGAGCGACCGATGCCAGCGGAAAGAGTGCCGATGCGCCAAGCGCGCGAGATTATTCGCCTGAAGTTTTCAGCCGGGGTTGCGACGCGCGAGATCGCGCGGCGTCTTGGCTTGGCGCCGTCCACGGTCCGGGAGACGTTGAGCCGGCTTGTGAGCGCCGGGCTTTCTTGGCCGCTTCGGGAGGGTTTGAAGGACGCCGAGTTGGAGGCGGCGCTTTATGCGAACCGCCGAAGCAAGCGGGGACATCGGCTCCACGCGGAGCCGGATTGGCCGGCGGTTCATCGGGAGCTGAAGCGCAAGCACGTTACGCTGACGATCGTCTGGGACGAATATATAGCAGCCAATCCCGGCGGTTACAGTTATTCGCGCTTTTGCGAACTCTATCGCGGCTTTGAAATCGAAGCTGTCGCCGACGATGCGGCAAACGCACGCGGCGGGCGAGCGGTTGTTCGTCGATTACGCGGGCGACGGGGTTCCCGTCGTGATTGACCGCCACACGGGGGAAATGCGCAAGGCGCAGATCTTCGTCGCCGTGCTGGGCGCGTCGAGCTTCACCTTTGCGCATGCGAGTTGGACGCAAACGCTTCCCGATTGGATCGACGCCCATGTCCGCGCGCTGGAGGCGATCGGCGGCGTTCCCGAATTGATCGTGCCGGACAACACGAAGACCGCCATCGTCAAAGCCTGCCTCTACGATCCGCAGGTCAACCGGACCTATGCCGAGATGGCGGCGCACTACGGTAGCGCGATTTTGCCGGCGCGGCCGCGGAAGCCTAGGGACAAGGCGAAAGTCGAGCAGGCGGTGCTGATCGTCGAGCGATGGCTGCTGGGACGCTTGCGTCATCGAATCTTTCTACGGCCTGGCGGACGTCAACGCGGCGATCGCCGATCTCATGCTCCATCTCAACGAGGTTCGACCGATCCGCCGGCTCGGCGTGACGCGTCGACAATTGCTGGAAGAGATCGATCGTCCGGCGCTGAAGTCGTTGCCGGCGCAGTTCTACGAGTTCTCGGAATGGAAAGTATGTCGCGTCGGCATCGACTATCACGTCGAGGTCGCCGCCCATTACTACAGCGTCCCGTATCGCTACGCTCGCGTCGAGGTCGAGGCGCGGCTGACCGTTCGGACCGTCGAAATCTTCCTCAAGGGCGAGCGGATCGCCGCTCACCTGCGCGCAGGAGGCAATCACAAGCACACGACCATTCCCGAACACATGCCGTCCAGCCATCGCCGTTACGCGGGATGGACGATCGAGCGCATCCGCGACGACGCTCGGCGGATCGGGCCAGCGACGTCGGCGCTTTGCGAGTTGATCCTCGAATCTCGCCCGCATCCCGAGCAGGGCTTTCGGGCATGCCTGTGTCAACGATCACCGAAACGGGACCCCAGATTTGCATTGAAGAGGGACCCCCCCGGAGCAACAGCTCGACGGGTAGCGCTCGCCCCGGCGGAGCTGGTCGGGGTTGCGCAGCCGGGGCGAGCGCGGCGGGTTGAAGCGCGGACTTTGTGAAGGTCAGGCGCGGTTCTTGAAGCGCCAGCTTTCGTTGCCGGTTTCGACTATGTCGCAGTGATGGGTGAGACGATCGAGCAGCGCGGTGGTCATCTTCGGGTCGCCGAACACGCTCGGCCATTCGCCGAAGGCGAGATTAGTGGTGACGAGGATCGAGGTCCGCTCATAGAGCCGGCTTACGAGGTGGAAAAGAAGTTGGCCACCGGACTGAGCGAAAGGGAGATAGCCGAGTTCGTCGAGGATCACGAAGTCGAGGCGGGTGAGGTAATCGGCGATGCGGCTTTGGCGACCGGCGCGGGCCTCGGCTTCGAGCTGGTTGACGAGATCGACGGTGGTGAAGAAGCGTCCGCGCGAACCGGCCCGGATGCAGCTTCGGGCGATCGCGATCGCCAGATGGGTCTTGCCGGTTCCCGTTCCGCCGACGAGGACGACGTTGCGCTGCTGAACGAGGAAGGCGCCGCCGGCGAGGTCTCGGATCAACGCTTCGTTGATGGGCGTGCCCGCGAAGGCGAAGTCCTCGACGTCCTTGGCGAGCGGCAGCTTGGCGGTCGTGAGCTGGTACTTGATCGAGCGCGCCTGCTTCTCAGAGATCTCGGCGTGCAGGAGATCGCCGACAAAGCGCTGCGGTTCATGCTGGCGCTTGAGCGCGGTCGCGAGTGTCTCGTCGTAGGCGCCCTTCATGCCGTAGAGCTTCAACACGCTCATCATATCGAGAACTTCGGTCCGTTCCATGTTCAGACGCTCCTCAGGCTGTCGTAGCGGGCGCAGTCGGCGATCGGTGCGTGGCGCAGGTGCAGCGCCGCCGGCGTCTGGATCGACGCTGCGGGCCCCGGATCGCGCCGGCGCGCCAAAATGTTGAGAACGACGTCGGCGGAATGGACGCCTTCGACCAGCGCCTGCGCACAGGCAGCCTCGACAGCCGGCAATCCATCGCTCAGCACGGCGGCGAGGATCTTGACCATTTGCCGGTCGCCGTCGTCCGAGCCGCCGAGCTTGCGCCGAACGCGCTCCAGCGCCGCTGGCAGCACCCAGTCCTTGAACGGCGCCCCGTTGCGCAACGCGCCGGGCTTGCGCGCCAGCACGGGCACGTAATGCCAGGGGTCGTAGATTGTCTCGCTGCGCCCGTAGCAGCGCCGGTGTTCGCCGACAACCCGGCCGTCCTGCCGAACGATGACCCTGTCGGCATAGGCGTAGATCTCCACCGGACGGCCGACGGCGCTCGCGCTCACCGAGTACTTGTTGTTGTCGAAGCGGACGAGGCAGGTCTTCGAAACTGACGCCGGCAGCGCATGGAAGCCATCGAAGCGGCCGCGATAGGGAATGAGCCTTGGCCGTTCTTCCTCGAAGACTTCCCAGATTGTCCGGTCTGGCCGCTCGGGATGAGCGTGCGCTTTCGCCCAGGCCAGACATTTGTCGAGGAGCCAGGCATTGAGTTCATCGTAGCTCTTGAACCGCGGGCGCGGCGAGAAGAAGCGCTCGCGTACGAGGCCAACTTGGTTCTCGACCTGGCCTTTCTCCCAGCCCGACGCTGGCGTGCAGGCGACGGGTTCGACCAGGTGGTGCGAACACATCTGGAGGAAGCGGCGATTATACTGGCGGTTCTTGCCGACGAAGATCGTCTCGACCGCCGTCTTCATGTTGTCGTAGACGCCACGCGAGCACGCGCCCTTGAAGAACCCGAACGCGCGTTCGTGCGCGTCGAACACCATCTCCTGGGTCTCGCGCGGATAGCCGCGCACGAACATCATGCGACTGTGACAGAGCCGAACGTGAGCGAGCTTCACCGTCGTCGTCACTCCGTCGATGAGCGCGATCTCGTGGCTCCAGTCGAACTGATAGGCCTCGCCGGGCGCAAAGCTCAACGGCACGTAAGCGTCCGCCGTCGCGCTCGCGCGCTTCTCACGCCACGCGATCGCATAGCGCCGCACCGCCGCATAGCTGCCGACATAGCCGAGCGCGGCAAGCTCCTCAAAAATCCGGATGATCGTCAGCCGTTCTCGGGCCGCCCGGTTCTCGTTCTCCTCCAGCAGCGCTTCAAGCCGTTCTCGCCACGGCCCGATCCGCGGCAGCGGCTGACGCGAGCGCTCATAATGAAACTCGGTCGCATCCGATCGGATGACCTTGCGAACCACCTTGCGTGAGATCCGCAACTCGCGGCAGATCTCCTTGATCGGTTTGCCGAGCGTGAAATAGGCCCGGCGTATCTTGGCGATCGTCTCCACAATCAGCATTCCAATCCAGGCCTCCCAGAACTCGGAAGGCCAGTGTGGACCCATCGCAACGGGGTCCCGATTGGACGAAAATCAGCCCCGTAGCGGGGTCCCTATTCCATGAAAAAACACACACGTACTCTTTCAGGCGAAACGGTGGAAGAGCTCAGTCGGCTCTGCCGTTGTACGCGACTTTCCGTGGTGCTATGGTCGGACGCGCCGACAAGGGTCTCATTATCACGACAGCCAGCTTCACCGCCGACGGCGCAAGGAGGCGACGCGTGACGGCGCGCCTGCAATCGACCTAGTGGACGGCGAAGGTCTGTGTGGGCTCATCAAAGATCTGAAGCTTGGAGTGAATATAAAGCTTGTTGAGACAGTTGAAATCGACGAGGCCTTTTTCAAGTCGATCTGACTTTCGCCGCAATCGGTATAACGCACGGACATTATGTGTAAAATCCAGAAAAGACCAAAAATCTATGGGAACCTTGAAGCCCCGACCCTTCGAATTCCATTCCCCCCTCGGGGGCTGTTTTAACTCAAGGAATTTCTCGCCCGCCCTCTCACTCGGGCGTGAACCGAACAGGTCGACTGGGTCGCGGCTCAACGGCCGCCTGCTGCCCGTCGCTTCCTCACGCCGCCCCGGTGGACATACTAGGCCAGTTGCGACCTCTGCATGCCAAGCTCTCCCAACCCTTGCAAGCCCAGCGACGCGAAAATGTGGGGCTAAATGTGGGGCTGTAAGCCGACCGGTTAAATTATTATTTCTTTTCAATAACTTACATTAATTCTGGCGGAAGGAGTGAGATTCGAACTCACGGTGGAGCTTGCGCCCACGGCGGTTTTCAAGACCGCTGCCTTAAACCACTCGGCCATCCTTCCTCAGCCCCCGCAAGTCCTCGCGGCGGACGCGGGCTTGCGCAGACGCGCCGCATCGGCGGCGCGCCAGTCTCACACCAGCCGGCTCTGCGCCTTGGCGGCGGCGATGAAGCTGGCGAACAGCGGGTGCGGCTCGAACGGGCGCGATCTTCAGTTCGGGGTGGTATTGCACGCCGATGAACCAGGGGTGGTCGGCGAATTCGATCGTCTCGGGCAGCAGCCCGTCGGGCGACATGCCGGCGAACGCCATGCCCTTGGCCTCGAGCCGCGCGCGATAGGCGGTGTTGACTTCGTAGCGGTGGCGGTGGCGCTCGGAGATCTCGGTCGCGCCGTAAATCTCGGCGATCCGCGAGCCCGGCTTCAGCTCGGCCTTGATAGGCGCCCAGCCGCATCGTGCCGCCGAGGTCGCCCGCGGCCTGCGGCGCTCGAGCTCGTTGCCGCGCATCCACTCGGTCATCAGGCCGACGACCGGCTCGTCGGTCGGGCCGAATTCGGTCGAATTGGCGTGCGGCAGGCCGACGAGCGAGCGGCAGGCCTCGATCACCGCCATCTGCATGCCGAAGCAGATGCCGAAATAGGGCACCTTGCGCTCGCGCGCGAAGCGCGCCGCCAGGATCTTGCCCTCGGTGCCGCGCGCGCCGAAGCCGCCGGGCACCAGGATGCCGTGCACGCCCTCCAGATAGCGGCGCCGGATCGCCGCTCTCGAAAATCTCGCTCTCGATCCAGTCGAGCTTGACGCGCACCTGGTTGGCCATGCCGCCATGGGTCAGCGCCTCGATCAGCGATTTATAGGCGTCCTTGAGGCCGGTGTATTTGCCGACGACCGCGATCGTCACCTCGCCTTCGGGGTTGTGGTAGGCGCGCGACACCGCCTCCCAGCGGCGCATGTCGGGCTTGGGCGCCGGCTCGATGCCGAAGGCGGCGAGCACTTCGCGGTCGAGCCCGGCGGCGTGATAGGCGGCGGGCACGTCGTAGATCGAGGCGACGTCGCGCGCCTCGATCACCGCGCTCTCGCGCACGTTGCAGAACAGGCCGAGCTTGCGCCGCTCCTCGCGCGGGATCTCGCGGTCGGCAGCGGCAGAGCAGGATGTGCGGCTGGATGCCGATCGAGCGCAGCTCCTTGACCGAATGCTGCGTCGGCTTGGTCTTCAATTCGCCGGCGGTCGGGATATAGGGCAGCAGCGTCAGGTGGATATAGACGACATGGCCGCGCGGCAGGTCGTTGCCGAGCTGGCGGATCGCCTCGAAGAACGGCAGGCCCTCGATGTCGCCGACCGTGCCGCCGATCTCGACCAGCACGAAGTCGACGCCCTCGTTGCCCTCGAGGATGAACTCCTTGATCGCGTTGGTGACGTGCGGGATCACCTGCACCGTCGCGCCGAGGAAATCGCCGCGCCGCTCCTTGGCGATCAGCTCCTGGTAGATGCGCCCGGTGGTGATGTTGTCCTGGCGGTTGGCCGATGCGGCCGGTGAAGCGCTCGTAATGGCCGAGGTCGAGGTCGGTCTCGGCGCCGTCGTCGGTGACGAACACCTCGCCGTGCTGGGTCGGGCTCATCGTGCCCGGATCGACGTTGAGATAGGGGTCGAGCTTGCGCAGGCGCACGGAATAGCCGCGCGCCTGCAGCAGCGCGCCGAGCGCCGCCGAAGCCAGACCCTTGCCGAGCGAGGAGACCACGCCGCCGGTGATGAAGATATACCGCGCCATGGGATTTGACCTGTAGCCGATCGAAAGCAATTCGGCGAGCGAAGAATTTTCGCGGCGCGCGAAAAGGCTGTGGGTTAACTCGCAGTCGGCGGCTTGACGTTCGCGCAGCACCGGCGAGCTCAGCGCCGATGCTAGGGAGAACGCGCTTGATGCTTCGCTTGCCGTGGCGTCTCGGCTTGCTACGGACTGCGCCGCATCGGCCGCTATCGGCGGCGAGCGCCGCGATCGAGCAGAGCACGGTCTCGGTCGGCGGCGTCGCGGCGGCGCTGCTGAAGCCGGCCGCATCCCGCGGCGCCCTGGTGCTGCTGGCGGGCGGCGACGGCAATATCGGCGTCGGCGCCGACGGCGCGATCGCGCGTACGCGGCAATCAGCTCGTGCGCACGCGCGCGGCCTACGCGGCGCGCGGCTTCGCCGTGCTGGTTCCCGATTGCTGCGTCGATGTCGCCGCGGCGGTGCGATACATGCAGGCCATTCGGCGCGCGTCACGCTGGTCGGCACCAGCCGCGGCACGCAACGCGCGGCGCGCGGCGTTGCCGCCGGCGCGCGTCCGGCGCGGCTCGTGCTGACCTCGGGGTTCTTGAGCGACGCCTCGGGCGGCGGCGACAACGTCGTGCAACACGCTCGGCTCGCCGGACGTCTTGCCGCCGACGCTCGATCGTCCATCATCGCCACGACGAGTGCCGCAAGACCCGGCCAGAGGGCGTGAAGCCCTTCCTCGACTGGGCGGGCGGCAAGGCGCGCGTCGTCTGGCTCGACGGCGGCGCGAGCGAAGGCGACCCGTGCGAGCGCGTGGGCGCATCACGGGTTCAACGGCATCGACGGGCAGGTGGTGGCGGCGGTCGTCGGCCTTCGCCGCGCGGTGAGGCGGCGGCGGCCGAGCCGCGCGTTCCCCACAAATCGTAGGCGTCGGCGCGCTCGATCTTCACCTGACGATGTCGCCGGCGCGCAGCGGCCGGCGCGTCGTGACGTGCACGGCGCCGTCGATCTCGGGCGCGTCGCCCTTGGTGCGGCCCTTGGCGAGGCCGCGCCGCCTTCGTCGATGATGACCTCGAGCCGCTTGCCGACCTTGGCCGCGAGCTTCTTCGCGCTGATCGCCTGCTGGCGCTCCATGAAGCGCTTCCAGCGGCTCTGCTTGATCTCGTCGGGCACGGCGTCGAGGCCGAGGTCGTTGGCGCGCGCGCCGGCGACCGGCTCGTATTTGAAGGCGCCGACGCGGTCGAGCTTGGCTTCGTCGAGCCAGTCGAGCAGCAGGCGGAAATCCTCCTCCGTCTCGCCGGGAAAGCCGACGATGAAGGTCGAGCGGATGGTCGAGGTCGGGGCAGATCGCGCGCCAGGCGCGGATGCGCTCCAGCGTCTTCTCCTGATTGCCCGGCCGGCGCATCGCCTTGAGCACCTTCGGCGAGGCGTGCTGGAACGGCACGTCGATATAGGGCAGCACCGATTGCCGCCGTTCATCAGCGCGACGACCTCGTCGACATGCGGGTAGGGGTAGACGTAGTGCAGCCGCACCCAGGCGCCGAGCGAGCCGAGTTCGCGCGTCAGGTCGAGGAAGCGCGCCGCGACGTCGCGCTCGCGCCAGCGGCTCTCGGCATAGCGAAGGTCGAGGCCGTAGGCGCTGGTGTCCTGCGAGATGACGAGCAGCTCCTTGACGCCCGCCTTGACCAGCTTCTCGGCCTCGCGCAGCACGTCGGCGGCGGGGCGCGAGACGAGGTCGCCGCGCAGTTTCGGGATGATGCAGAAGGTGCAGCGGTTGTCGCAGCCTTCCGAAATCTTGAGATAGGCGTAATGGCGCGGCGTCAGCTTGACGCCCTGTTCCGGGGATGAGGTCGACGAACGGGTCGTGCGGCGCCGGCGCGGCGGCGCGCACCGCCGCCATCACGCTCTCATAGGCCTGCGGCCCGGTGATCGCCGAGACGTTCGGGAAGGCGTCGCGGATCGGCTCGGGCTCGGCGCCCATGCAGCCGGTGACGATCACCCGGCCGTTCTCGGCCATCGCCGCGCCGATCGCGGCGAGCGATTCCTTCTTGGCGCTGTCGAGAAAGCCGCAGGTGTTGACGATCACCGCGTCGGCGCCGGCATGGCTCTTCGACAGCTCGTAGCCCTCCGCGCGCAGGCGCGTGAGGATGCGCTCGCTGTCGACCAGCGCCTTGGGGCAGCCGAGCGAAACGAAGGAGATGCGCGGCGCCGCGCGGCGTCGGAGGGGGCGTCGGTCATCGGCTTCGCTTGCCACGGTCGGGCGGCGCCGCAAGCTTTGCCGACGTCCTCGGCGAGGCCGGCCTGTCCGTGATTTCCGGTCGGGCGTCTCGCGCCGACCTCGCTCAGCGATCCCGGCTATAGCGGCCCCGCGGGCACCACGCCGGTCGGGTTGATGAATTTCAGGCTCTCGTAATAGTGATGCTTGATGTGGAACATGTCGATCGTGTCGGCGACGCCCGGCCAGGCGCGCAGCTCCGCGAGATAGCGCGACAGGTTGGGATAATCGGCGATGCGGCGGATGTTGCACTTGAACAATCCGACATAGACCGGATCGAACCGGAGCAGGGTCACGAACAGGCGCCAGTCGGCCTCGGTGACCCGCTCGCCGCAGAGAAAGCGCCGGCTCGCGAGGCGGCCTTCCAGGAAATCCAGCGTTTCGAACAGCGACGCGACCGCTTCGTCGTAAGCGCCCTGGGTGCGCGCGAAGCCACAGCGATAGACGCCGTTGTTGACGGTTGCGTAGACGCGCGGGTTGAGCGCGTCGATCTCTTCTCGCAAATCGGCGGGGTAAAAGTCGCCGGGCGCCGCGCCGACGCCGTCGAACGCGGAATTGAACATGCGGATGATGTCCGCCGATTCATTGCTGACGATCGTGCGCGTCTGTTTGTCCCAGAGCGCGGGCACGCTGACCCGGCCGGTATAATCGGGCTTCGCCGCGAGATAGATTTCGTAAAGGAATTTCTTGCCGTTGACGCTGTCGGCGATGACGCCGGGGGCGGGATCGAAGGTCCAGCCGTCGTCGCCCATGAACCAGTTGACGACGGAAAGGCCGATCATGCCTTCCAGCCTTTTCAGCTTGCGGAAGATCAGCGTGCGATGCGCCCAGGGGCAGGCGAGCGAGACGTAGAGATGATAGCGCCCGGGCTCGGCCTTGAACCCGCCCGCGCCGCTCGGGCCGGGCGCGCCGTCGGGCGTGATCCAGTTCCGGAATATTGTGTCGGGACGTACGAAACGCCCGCTCGGGTCGGCCGGAAACTTGCCGTCCGCTCGCCATTCGCCGTTGACCAGAACGCCCATGAACCGCCCCCTGTTTGCAAGGCAACATATAGGCGGGCCCTCGCGATAGCGCCATGGCGGCGCCGAAAATCGGGCTCCGGGCTCGTAAAGCTCAGCGCCGGGCGATCCGCTCCGCCTCCGCGAGCCAGGCGCGCTGGTTGCGGCGCACATGTGCGGGCGCACGCTTCAGCGAGCGCGCGACGTCGTCGGCGATCGCGCTCGCCTCCGCCCGACGTCCCAGACGATCCAAAAGGCGGGCTTGCCGCACGCGCGGCTCGGAGCCGGGGAAATAGCGCGCCACGTCCTCGTAATTGGCGAGCGCCTCCTCGGCGCGCCCGGTCTCTTCCAGGGCTCGCGCGTAGAGCAGATGGCCGTCGGCGGACTGGTAATTCGGCCAGCGGCGCTTCAATTCCTCGAGCGAAGCGACCGCGTCGCCGGCTTTGCCGAGCCCGAATTCGGCGCGGGCGCGGCCGAGCAGATAGGCCGGTTCGTCGCCGAGCGGCCTGGCCAGAAGCGCGTCGTATTGCGCGCGGGCCTCTTCGAATTTTTCGAGCCGCAGGCATTCCTCGGCCAGCGCGGCGCGATTGGCGATCGTATCGACGATGGCGAGTTCGTCGACGAGTTCGCGATAACGCCCCGCCGGGTTGAGCGTAGCGGCGATCTGCCTTCGCGCGCGCTGGCCGCGATACGAACCCGTCCATTCCGGTACGAGTTCGACCAGGACATAGGCGATCGCGCCCAGGCCCGGCAGGAACAGGATGACATAGAACCAGGGCATGAAGCGCCCGGTCTTGGCGGCGTGGATCATCAAGCCGACGCTGACGAGGGTGAAAAGGATTCCGTAAGGCACAGCCGTGACCCCGAGAGGGCGCCGGGCGCGTCCGGCCGCCTTCTATATAATTCGCCTGGCCTTAACAGGTCTCGGAGGCGAAATCACGGCCGGCGGGAGCCCATTCCTGCGCTCGCGCGGGATACGCCGGGGCAGGGCCGGCGCGCCGCGCCTGAGTCTCGCCGAGCGGCGAACGCAAATCCGGCCCTTCGCGCCGCGTTGCCCCGCCCGAAGCCGGAATGAGGACCGGGGGCCGATTACGACTTCAGGTTGTCGAGCGCGATGTTGAGCCTCAGCACGTTCACGCTCGGCTCGCCGATGAGGCCGAGCGTGCGGCCTTCGATATGCGCCTCGACCAGCGCGCGCACCTTGTCCTCGGCGATCCCGCGCGCCTTGGCGACGCCGGCGACCTGCGCCAACGCGTTCGCCGGCGAAATGTCGGGATCGAGGCCGGAGGCCGATGTGGTCACCGCGTCGGCCGGGATCGGGCCTTTCCAGCCGGCGCGTGCTTGGCTTCGACGTCCGCCTTCACGCGGTCGAGCAGCTTCTGCGAGGTCGGCCCGAGATTCGAGCCGGTCGAATTGGCCGCGTTGTAGGGCGCATCGATGGTCTTCGTGGGATCGTCGGGATGGGCCGGGTCCTGCGCCTGGGTCGCCGACGGGCGCGGCATGGAAATATTTGTCGGACGCGAAATTCTGGCCGATCAGGACCGAGCCGACCGGCTTGTCGTCGGCCGTGACGAGGCTGCCGTTGGCCTGCCGCGGCAGCGCGAGTTGCGCGACGCCGGTGATGGCGAGCGGATAGACGAGGCCGGTCAGCAGCGCTGAACAGCGCGAGCAGCACGACGGCGGGGCGGATTTGGCTGAGCATGTGGGCTCCTCAGGCCAGATGCAGGGCGGCGACGACGACGTCGATCGAGCTTGATGCCGACGAAGGGCACGATGACGCCGCCGAGGCCGTAGACGGCGAGATTGCGGCGCAGCAGCGCGGCCGCGCCGACCGGGCGATAGGCGACGCCCTTCAGCGCGAGCGGGATCAGCGCGATGATGATGAGCGCGTTGAAGATGACCGCGGACAGGATCGCCGACTGGTCCGAATGCAGCCGCATCACGTTGAGCGCCTGCAATTCGGGATAGGTCGTCACGAACAGCGCCGGGATGATCGCGAAATATTTGGCGACGTCGTTGGCGATCGAGAAGGTCGTCAGCGAGCCGCGCGTCATCAGCAATTGCTTGCCGATGCCGACGATCTCGATCAGCTTGGTCGGGTCGGAGTCGAGGTCGACCATGTTGCCGGCTTCGCGCGCGGCCTGCGTGCCGGTCTGCATCGCGACGCCGACATCGGCCTGGGCGAGCGCGGGCGCGTCGTTGGTGCCGTCGCCGCACATGGCGATCAGCCGGCCGCCCTGCTGCTCCTCGCCGGATGTAGGCGAGCTTGTCCTCGGGCGTCGCCTCGGCGAGGAAATCGTCGACGCCCGCTTCCGAGGCGATCGCGGCGGCGGTGAGCGGATTGTCGCCGGTGACCATCACGGTCTTGATGCCCATCGCGCGCAATTCGGCGAAGCGCGGGCGGATGTCGGGCTTGACGATGTCCTTCAGGTGGATGACGCCGAGCAGCTGGCCGTTGTCGGCGACCGCCAGCGGCGTGCCGCCGGCGCGCGAGATGCGGTCGACCGCCTGGTTGAAATCGGCCGGCGCGGTTTCGCGGGTCGAGGCCCGACCAGGCGAGCACCGCGTCGACCGCGCCCTTGCGAAGCGCGCGGCCGGGCAGGTCGACGCCGGACATGCGGGTCTGCGCGGTGAACGGAACGATCGTCGCTCCGGCGGAGCCGGCGGGCGCGTCGAGGCCGTAGCGGTTCTTGGCGAGCGCGACGATCGAGCGGCCCTCCGGCGTCTCGTCGGCCAGGCTCGCGAGCAGCACGGCCTCCGCCAGACGCGACTTCGCCGACGCCAGCGACGGCAAGGAACTCGTCGGCCATGCGGTTGCCGAAGGTGATGGTGCCGGTCTTGTCGAGCAGCAGCGTGTCGACGTCGCCCGCCGCCTCGACGGCGCGGCCCGAGGTCGCGATCACGTTGAAGCGGATCAGACGGTCCATGCCGGCGATGCCGATGGCCGAGAGCAGGCCGCCGATCGTGGTCGGGATCAGGCAGACGAGCAGCGCGATCAGCACCGTGATCGAGAGCGTCTTGCCGGAATAGACGCGCGAGCGGCCACAGCGTGACGCAGACGATGAGGAAGATCAGCGTCAGGCCGGAGAGCAGGATCGACAGCGCGAGCTCGTTCGGCGTCTTCTGCCGCTCGGCGCCTTCGACCAGCGCGATCATGCGGTCGATGAAGGTCGAGCCGGGCGCGGCGGTGATGCGCACCTTGATGCGGTCGGAGAGCACGGTCGTGCCGCCGGTGACGGCCGAGCGGTCGCCGCCGGCCTCGCGGATGACCGGCGCGGACTCGCCGGTGATCGCGCTTTCGTTGACCGAGGCGAAGCCCTCGACGATCTCGCCGTCGCCGGGGATGATGTCGCCGGCCTCGACCAGCACGACGTCGCCGACGCGCAGGTCGAGCGCGTTGACGCCGCTGATAGATGCCGTCGAGCGCCTTGGCGGATCGACGAGAGCGCTTGGCGCGCGTGTCGCTGCGCGTCTTGCGCAGGGAGTCCGCCTGCGCCTTGCCGCGCCCTTCGGCGACGGCTTCGGCGAAATTGGCGAACAGCACGGTGAACCACAGCCAGAACGCGATCTGGCCGGAGAACAGCGGCGAGCCCTCGTGCGTGATGAGATCGCGCACGAAGAAAGAGCGTCACGACGAGCCGAGACGACTTCGGTGACGAAGATCACGGGATTGCGGGCGAGCGCGCGCGGATCGAGTTTGCGGAAGGCGTCGACACGCCGCCGCGCCGACAATTTGCGGGTCGAACAGGCCCTGCGGCTTGACTTTGGTGGACATGGAAGGCTCCGAGAAAGAGTCCGCTTCAGAAGGCCTTGCCGTCGAGCATCAGGAAATGCTCGACGACCGGCCCGAGCGCGAGCGCGGGGAAATATTGCAGCAGATAGAGGATGACGATCACGCCGAGCAGCAGGCCGACGAACAGCGGCCCGTCGGTCGGGAACGTGCCCGCCGATTCCGGCGCCTTCTTCTTGGCCGCGAGCGAGCCGGCGAGCGCAAGCACGGGGATGACGTAGGCGAAGCGGCCGAACAGCATCGCCAGGCCCAGCGTGGTGTTGAACCAGGGCGTGTTGCCGTTGAGGCCGGCAAAGGCCGAGCCGTTGTTGGCGTTGGTCGAGGCGAAGGCGTAGAGGATCTCCGAGAGGCCATGCGGCCCGGCGTTGCCGAGGCTGTCGAGCGCGGATTTGATCTCGACCGAGGCCGCGGAGAAGCCGAGCACCACGACCGGATAGATCAGCATCGCGAACATCGCGAGCTTCATCTCGCGCGCCTCGATCTTCTTGCCCAGATATTCCGGCGTGCGCCCGACCATCAGTCCCGCGACGAACACAGCGACATCGACGACCACGAGGAAGCCATAGAGGCCGGAGCCGACGCCGCCCGGCCAGATGCAGCCGGCGAGCAGGTTGAACATCGGGACGAGGCCGCCGAGCGGCGTCAGCGAGTCGTGCATGGCGTTGACCGCGCCGGTGCTGGTGCCGGTCGTGCCGACCACGAAGAGCGCGGTCAGCGCCTGGCCGAAGCGCAATTCCTTGCCTTCGAGATTGCCGGTCGAGGGATCGACGCCGAGCGCGGTCACGCCCGGGATTCCCGCAGCTTTCCGCGGCAGTAGACGACGCCGGCGCCGACGATCGAGCAGGATCGCCATCGTCGCCAGGATCGCGCGGCCCTGCCTGATGTCGCCGACCGCGCGCCCGAAGGCGAGCACGGACGCGACCGGAATCAACAGCAGCGCCCAGATCTCCAGCACATTGGTCCAGGCGTTCGGGTTCTCGAACGGATGGGCGGAATTGGCGTTCATGAAGCCGCCGCCGTTGGTGCCGAGTTCCTTGATCGACTTCCTGGCTCGCCATCGGCCCGATGGAGATCGTCTGTTTCGCGCCTTCCAGCGTGTCGACATCGAGGGATCCCGCCAGCGTCTGGGGAACGCCGAGCGCGACGAAGACAATGCGCGAGGACGATCGAAATCGGCAGCAGGATGTAGAGCGATGATGCGCGTAACGTCGACCCAGAAATTTCCGACGGTTGTCGCCGATGAGCGTGCGAAAGCGCGCACCAGCGCAAAAGCCATCGCAAGGCCGGTCGCCGCGGACAGGAAATTGTGGACGGTGAGGCCGAGCATCTGGGTGAGATGAACTCATGGTCGTCTCGCCGCCGTAGTTCTGCCAGTTGGTGTTGGTGATGAAGCTGATCGACGTGTTGAATGCGAGATCGGGGGGAACCGCATCGAAACCCTGCGGATTGAGCGGCAATACGTTCTGCAGACGTTGCAACGCATAGAGCGAGACAAAGCCGGCGATCGAGAACGCGATCATCGCGATCGCATAGACGTACCAGCTCTGCTCGCGCTTCTCGTCGACGCCGGCCAGCGCGTAGAACGCGCGCTCGACGGGCGCAGCACAGGAGTCAGGAAATTGCGCCGCCCCTCGTAGACGCTTGCGATCAACTCGCTGACGGGAATGGAAGCCGCGAGCACGAGCGCGAGGACGATCGCGATTTGCGACCAGCCGAGAAAGGTCATGGCGTCACCTTCGATTTCGGGACAGCGTCAGAATTTTTCAGGATGGATCAGAGTATAGATCAGGTAGATCGCGAGGCCCGCCCCGACGATCAGTCCGATGATGGGCTCGCTCATCGCGCAGCTCCTTTTTTCACAACCGGTCGCAGGCGAAGGCGTAGAGCCCCATCAGGGCGAAGAACAGAAGTCCGGTGAAGAGATAGATGATGTCAAGCACGGCGCGGGGCTCCGATTGCAGGCGATCTTGTGCGTCTCTATGCCGTAAAGGGTCTATTCGCAGTTCCGTCCGCCTAAATAAGGAAGACGTAAGGACGCGACCGCGTCCTTATAAAATCCTTATGCTTCGATGACCTTTTCAGCATGGCGGCCTTGCGCGCGCCGCATGTAGTTCTCGTATGCGCAGCCGAAGCCATCGGCGCCGGCCCTTCTCGCTTCGAGGTCAAATCGTCGAAATTATCGCGTCGATAGGAATTCTTACGCGGGGTTGTCGGAATGGCGTATGATTTCAATCAAAGTTCAATTCGGGGGAGCCTGACGGGCCGCCATTGTCCAACGATCGCAATCCTGAACGCCGACCTGACCCGGACGCGCTGCTCGCGCTGGCCGAAAAGGGCAAGCGCGGCCGCTTGCTGGTGTTTATCGGCGCCGCGCCGGGCGTCGGCAAGACCTATGCGATGCTGCAGCGCGCGCGGCTGCTCAAGCAGGAGGGCGTCGACGTCGTCATCGGCCTCGTCGAGACGCATGGGCGCGCCGACACCGAGGGGCTGATCCGCGACCTCGAAGTCCTGCCGCGCCGCAAGGTGGAATGGCAGGGACGCACGATTGAGGAATTCGACCTCGACGGCGCCCTGAAGCGGCGTCCGAAACTGATCATCGTCGACGAACTCGCGCACACCAATGCGCCCGAAAGCCGCCATCCCAAGCGCTGGCAGGACGTCGAGGAACTACTCGAGCGCGCGCATCGACGTCTGGACCGCATTGAACGTGCAGCATCTGGAGAGTCTCGCCGACGTCGTCTCGCGCGTGACCGGCGTCGTCGTGCGCGAGACCGTGCCCGACATCGTATTGCGCGACGCCGACGACCTCATACTCGTCGACATCACCGCCGAGGAACTGATCCAGCGGCTGAAGGACGGCAAGGTCTATCTGCCGCAGACCGCCAAGCTGGCCCAGCAGAAATTTTTCACCCGGCGCAATCTGACCGCGCTGCGCGAACTCGCATTGCGCCGCACCGCGGCGCGCGTCGACGACCAGATGGTCGAGCAATTGCGCCAGAACGCAATCGAGG
The DNA here is from genome assembly GCA_963809055.1 of uncultured Pseudomonadota bacterium. Classification (GTDB taxonomy): domain Bacteria; phylum Pseudomonadota; class Alphaproteobacteria; order Rhizobiales; family Beijerinckiaceae; genus Roseiarcus. The sequence continues at coordinate 28,980 of CAWEID010000022.1, forward strand.
GGCCGTGGGAGACCGCGGAGCGGCTGCTCGTCTGCGTCGGACCCGACGCCCAGTCGATGGACGTGGTTCGCACCGCGAGCCGCCTCGCGACCGGCCTCAACGCCGGGTGGGTCGCGGTGACGGTCGAGACGCCGGGCCGCGAGGAGGCCCTGGCCGAAAGCGCCAAGCGCGTCGACGATGCGCTGAACCTCGCGCGTAGTCTGGGCGGCGAGACCGCCAGGCTCGCCGGCCACGATCTGCCGGCCGAAATTCTCGCCTATGCCCAGCGCGAAAACATCACGCAGATCGTGGTCGGCCGCTCCCGCGCAGGCATGCTGCGCCGGCTCGCCGGCCGCTCGCTCTCCGACGCGCTCCTGAGGCGCGCCGAACTCGTCAGCGTGCATGTGGTGACCGGCGAGACGAAAGGCGAAGCGAATCCGGCGCGAACCCCTTGGCTCGCCCGTTTCAAGTTGCGGTCCGGCCTGCCGGTCGGCTTCGCCGCCGCCGTGCTCTCGGTCGCCGGCGCGGTCGGGCTCGGCCAATTGCTGACGCTCTGGATCTCGCTGCCCAATGTCTCGATGATCTTCCTGACCGCGGTGCTGGTCTGCGCGGCCTGGTTCGGAGTTCGCGCGGCGATCCTGGCGGCGATCTTGTCCTTCCTGGCCTACGATTTCTTCTTCATTCCGCCGCTCTATCAGTTCACGATCGCCGAGCCGCAGGAATTTTTCGCGCTCACGATTTTTCTCATCGTCGCGTTTCTGGGCGGCTGGCTCGCCGGCCGGGCGCGCGATCAGGAGAAGCTGGCGCGCGAGAGCGCGCGCGCGACGCGCTCGCTGTTTGAACTCTCGCGCAAGCTCTCCGGCTCGGTTGCGCTGGCCGACATTCTCGAGGCGGCGACGGTCTATGCGCACAAGACGCTGGGCGCGCGCGGCGTCGTCATGCTGCTGCCCGAGGAGTCCGAACTTGCGCTCGCCTCGGCCTGGCCGCCGCTCGATGCGTTGAGCGCCGCCGAGACGGGCGCGGCGCGCTGGGCCTTCGACAAGAGCGAGGCGGCGGGCTGGCGGACCGACACGCTGCCGAACGTGCGTTTCCAATTCCGCCCGATGGTGACGACGCGCGGAGTCGTCGGCGTATGCGGATTCGAGCCGGTCAATCCGGCCGCGCCGATTTCGGCGACGCTCGATCATGCGCTCAACCTGATCCTCGATCAGGCCGCGATCGCGGTCGACCGCGCGCTGCTGGTCAAGGATTCGCTCCGGACGGCCGCGCTCGAAGACAATGAAAAGCTGCGCACGACGCTGCTCGCCTCGCTCTCGCACGATCTGCGCACGCCGCTGGCCACGATCACCGGCGCCGTCACGACATTGCAGCGTTTCGGCGACGGGCTGAACGAGGAGAAGCGGCGCGATCTCCTCAAGTCGATCGAGGAAGAATCCGGCCGTCTGGCCCGCTTCATCGCCAATCTGCTCGACATGTCCCGCATCGAGGCCGGCGCGCTGAGGCCGAAGAGCGATCTCGTCGAGGTCGCCGAAATCACGCGCGCGGCGGTCGAGCGCGCGCGCAAGACTTTCGCCAATGCGACCATCGTCACCTCCCTGGCGCGCGACCTTCCGGATGTGCGCGGCGACGCGGGCCTGATCGAACAGGTGCTGTTCAACCTGCTCGACAATGCGCAGAAATACGGCGGCGAGGGCCAGATTTCCGTGCATGCGCGCCGGGTCGGCGACGAAGTGCTCGTTTCCGTCACGGACGAGGGGCCGGGCGTCAAGACCGCCGATCTCGAGCGCATATTCGAGAAGTTCTACCAGGGCGGCCGGCCGGACGGGCGCAAGACCGGCGTCGGTCTGGGCCTCTCGATCGCCAAGGGACTGGTCGAGGCGATGGGCGGCCGGATCTGGGCGGAAAGCCCGGCCGCGCGCCGCCGCGGCACGCGGCTGATCGTCGCGCTGCCGGTCGCCAGGGAGGAACCATGAGCGGCGCGCGCATTCTCGTCGTCGACGACGAACCGGCGATCCTGCGTTTCCTGCGCCCCGCGCTGGAGGCTTCGGGATACGACGTGCTGCACGCCGAAACCGGGCGCGAGGCCTTGCGCATGGCCGCCAATTCCGCGCCCGACGTCATCATCCTCGATCTCGGCCTGCCCGACATGGACGGCAAGGACGTGCTCGCGCAGGCGCGCTCCTTCACGCAGGTTCCGGTCATCATCCTGTCGGCGCGCGACCGCGAGGCCGAGAAGATCGCCGCGCTCGATCTCGGCGCGGACGACTACGTCGAGAAGCCGTTCGCGATCGGCGAATTGCTCGCGCGGCTGCGGGCGGCGCTTCGGCATGCGCGCGGCGCGGCCGCGCTCAAGACCCGCATCGAGGTGGACGGCCTCGTCATCGATATGGACAAGCGGCTGGTGACGCGCGACGGCCATCCGATCAAATTGACCCCGCGCGAATATGATCTCCTGTGCGCGCTGGCGACCAACGCGGGCCGCGTGATGACGCACAGCCAGATCCTGACTGCGGTCTGGGGGCCCGCGCACAAGGACGACACGCAATATCTGCGCGTATTCGTCGGGCAGTTGCGCGCAAAAATAGAGCGGGATCCGTCCGCGCCGGAGATCATTCGCACCAATCCGGAATCGGCTACCGTTTCCAGGAAAACGCGTAGCCGATCCCGTGTGGTTCACGCCGCCGAGGCGCCCAGGCCGATCGGGCAGGACACCCCCGTGCCGCCAAGGCCGCAATAGCCGTGTGGGTTCTTGGCCAGATATTGCTGGTGGTAATCCTCGGCGAAATAGAACTCGCCGGCTTCGGCGATCTCTGTCGTGATCTCGCCATAGCCGCGCGCCTTCAGCGCCTCGCCGTAACGGCGCGCGGAAGCGCGCGCCTGGGCGAGCTGGGCGGGCGTCGTGGCGTAGATCGCGGAGCGATATTGCGTGCCGACGTCGTTGCCTTGCCGCATGCCCTGCGTCGGGTCGTGGCTCTCCCAGAAGATCTGCAGCAGCTTCTCGTAGGAGACGAGCTTGGGGTCGAAGACCACGAGCACCGCCTCGGTGTGTCCGGTCTGGCCGCTGCAGGTCTCTTCGTAGGTCGGATTGGGCGTGAAGCCGCCGCTGTAGCCGACCGCGGTGACATGGACGCCCTCGCCGGCCTGCCAGAACTTGCGCTCGGCGCCCCAGAAACAACCGAGGCCGAAAATCGCCGTCTCCAGGCCGGCGGGATAGGGCCCGGCCAGCGCATGGCCGTTGACGAAATGGGTCTTGGCGGTCGGGATCGGGCGCGAGCGCCCGGGCAGGGCCTCCGCGGCGGCCGGCAGGCGGGTCTTTTTGGAAAGGAAGCTGAACATTGTCGTCTCCTTGCGTTCACCCGGGAATTCGCGACTCGGCCCGAATTGTTACGCGGCGCTGGCGAGGCCGGTTCACCTTCGCGCGCCGAACTCCGCGACCGCCGCCCGAGGCTGCGTGATCAGCATCAATATCACGCCGAGGACCGCCAGATCGACAAAAGCCGGGACATAGAGGATCGAAACCAGCACGGGGTCCCAGAGCAGCGGATGCACTTTGCTCGCCAGCGCGGGCAGAATCTGGAATTTCGAGGGGAAGGCGGTCGCAAGCATCTTGCCCATCGAGGTCAACGCGAACTGCTGATCGGCAAGCGAGCGCGCGCCGTCGATGACCGCGGCCGCGAAGGCGCCGGCCAGCAGCAGAAGGCCGATCGCGCGAACCAGCAAACGCAACACGTGCTCTCCTCCCGGCTCCGCTGGAAAGCAGCCCTCTTACGAAAAGCCGGCAATAGTGTCCACGCCAGGCGCCCGCGACTTGCGCGCAGCGGCGGCTCGGTGCTATGCGCGCGGCTCGCACGCGAAAGCCGCGTCGAGGAGGGGTGGCCGAGCGGTCGAAGGCGCACGCCTGGAAAGTGTGTATACGGGAAACCGTATCGCGGGTTCGAATCCCGCCCCCTCCGCCAGCCCGGAAAAATTCTCAACATAAACAATTGCTTGATGGCGGCAACTTTGTGGGCGCCACAGCAGGGGCGCCATCCGGCGTCGGCGAGGGCGAGTGAGGCGATGCGGGGGGCCGTCGTTTCGCGATATCGTCAGCCGATCGCTCAGCCCCGTAAGACAGATTTTTATGTTAAAATTGCGGACGCCGTCTGTGCTGCGGGCCAATGGCGAGACAGGCGGTAACTCGGCGCCGCGCCTCCGGAGGAGGTCAAGGCGCCGGATGAAGAGCCGCGCCGTCTTTCGACGGACGAGAAACGTCTGATACTTCAGCGCAGCAAGTCCGGAGAACGGATTTCAGCTTTGGTCGCGGTGTCGGACCTTCTGCGCACGGCGATCCAAGAATGGCGGGCGGCCCATCGGGCGCCGGGGCTGCGCGATTGAACCGCAAGCGAGCGCCTCAGCCGGGAGGAAGACGAATTACCGGGGTTGCGCGGACGCCATATCCCTTGCGCATTGAAACAATACAGTCGAGGCGACCCGTCCGGTTCATCCGCGCCGCCCAAGAGGGCACACTGAAGCCGGGTAGACCACGAGCGACAAAATCCGTTCCGTTCGCGAGTTGGCCAGAGCTGCGCGGCAATGGAGTCAAGTGTGTCGGAATTCGGGCGCAGTCTTGACTTTGGCGCCGTGCTATTGGACTTTACCGCCACGTCTAAGGCTCTGGAGTCGTAGGCGGGAATGTCCTAGGCCAATTGCGATAAATCGAAGAGATCCATGCTCCTCGATACGTTTTGCGCCAGCATCGAGGAGACATTGGATGCGCTTCCCAGTTCATGCGGTCGCCGCGGCAATCCTGGCGTGCGTCGCGTGCTCGGCGAGTTCGGGGTCCGCATTGGCGGCAGATTTGGCGACGCCGGCTCCCGCTCCGCCGCCGCCGCCGCCAAATGACTGGCATTTCGAAGCGTCGATACTTGGCTTCGCGCCGAGCCTGAGCGCCAATGTCGGGGTGCTGAACTTCCCGACGGCCACCGCCAACGTCGGCTTTTTCACCCTTCTCGATCATATCGAAGGCTTATTTCCGGTCAGTTTCGTCGCCTACAACAACAATTTCATCGCCGGCGCGGACGTCTTTTGGTACCGCGTGGGCGCGAACACGACCTTCGGACCCGGCCTCTTCGGCGGCGTGAATGCTGCGATGACGCTCAACGACACGATCGCGACGGCTTACGGCGGCGTTCGGATTCCGATCGCTTCGCCCAATCTGAGCGTCTATGGCATCCTGGGCGCCCGATACGTCGATGTGAACGCTTCGCTCACATTGAATGTGCCTGTGGTCGGTTTTTCTCGGACCGCTTCGCAGGGCAAGGACTGGATTGATGAGATCGTCGGCGTGGTCGCTCGCTATCGCATAGACGACAAATGGTTCGTCAAGTTCGAGGCGGATGGCGGCGGCTACACCGGCAGCGGGACCTGGCAGGTCTTTCCCGCGGTCGGATACAATTGGAACCCGTCGTTTACGACCAGTCTGGGCTTTCGCGCGCTTTACACTTTCGAACAGACCGAGGCCCGAAATCGGCGATGGCAGCTTCCGCTTCGGACAAACCCTGTACGGGCCGGAACTCGACATGACGTTCAATTTCTAGCCATGGGCGGCGCGGCGTCGCCACCCTTCCGCTCCATTCTATTGTTCGCGCATTCCGGCGCCGTTTTGCTGTATCGCCATGGCGATCAGACGTCCGAGCGGCTCGCCGAGGGTCTCGGCTAGCCGGCGCAGGCATTTTTCGGCTCATGACAATCGGGTTTGGTTTCTGTTCGTCTCGGCGGGCAGGGCGGAGGGCTGCGCGATTGCAAAGCCGCGGGTCGTCTCGAGCTTAGGGCCGTGCGCCGCAATTTTATGATAAAGTCGCCCGGGGTCGGGAGGGGCGCGGGTTGGGCAGGAGCCGGAAGCGCGGTGGAATCGAAGCCGGCGCCGCGGCGAGCCGGTCCGGGCCGGATTGCGAAGCGCGGGCATGACGACGATGCGCTCCCGGCGCGGCTTCACGGATGCGTCACCCCAGGCATCGTCGCGGAGGCCGAATTGCGGCTCGTCTCAGCAACCGTTTTGACGGCCCTCGCGTCGGCGTTGTCCGGCGCCGCGGACGCCGGACCGTTCGAGGACGGCCAGGCCGCGTATCAGCGGCATGATTATGCCGCGGCGTTCCAACTCTGGCGCCCCCTGGCTCTTCAGGGCTATGCGAACGCACAGAATTGTCTCGGGGAAATGTTTGCCGATGGACGCGGCGTATCGCTCGATTATGTCGTTGCGGTCGAGTGGTTCCGGAGGGCGGCGGATCAGGGCTACGCTCAGGCTCAGGACAGCCTCGCCGCCATGTACGCCGGCGGCAAGGGCGTTCCGAGGAACTCCGCCGCGGCGATGAACTGGTATCGGAAAGCCGCCGATTCCGGACTTCCCGACGCGCAAGTGCATCTCGGCCTCTTCTACGCCAACGCTCGAGGCGCGACCAGGAACGACGCCGAAGCGGTCAAATGGTTCCGACGGGCCGCGGAGCAGGGCTACCCCGCGGCGCAGAGCGATCTCGGCGACATGTACGCCAACGGCCGAGGCGTCGTGCAGGACGATGTCGAGGCGGCCAAATGGTATCGCAAGGCGGCCGAACAGGGCGACGTCGCCGGCCAGTCGGCGCTCGGCCTGATGTACGAGAGCGGGCGCGGCGTGGCGGAGGACGCCGTGGAGGCGGCGAAGTGGCTGCGCCCGGCCGCGGAGCGAGGCAGTGCGCTGGGGCAGTTCGGTCTCGGCATGATCTATATTCACGCCGCCGGCGAAATGCAGGACAACGCTCAAGCGGCCATCTGGCTCCGCAAGGCGGCCGACCAAGGTCTGGCGCGCGCACAGGCTGCTCTCGGCATCCTCTACAAGAACGGCGCCGGCGCGTCGAAGGACAATGTGCAGGCCTATATGTGGCTCAGTCTGGCGGCGTCGCGTCTGGTCGAAGACGCCGGCATGGCGAATCAGTTGGCCAGGGACAGAGACGAATTGGCCGCCGAGATGTCTTCGGTCGAAATCGCGGAAGCGCAGCGTTTGGCGCGACAATGGACGACGCAAAATGCTTCGCATTCGCAGGGCGAAGTCGATGCGCTGCGGCCGCCGAAGATCGAGCCTCCCCAGCTATCGCAGGCCGCGCCATCGAGTGGGCCTGCGGCAAGGAAGCCGCGCCGAAAGTCCGTCAAACCGGCGGGCGGCCCAAGCGATCCCGATTCTCCGAAAGGCCTTTGGTGACGCGGCGCAAAGCCATGCCGCGGACTGTTCGGGCCTTATCGGTGAAGGCCCGGCTTCGAGGTCCGCAAGGACTTCAGGCGGAGCTTTCCGGTTTGCCGATAATCTTCTGAGCTGGAAGCTGGTTGTCCGCGCAGAACTGTTGCTAAAAATAAGGCCGATCCAAGTCTGGTCCGCCGTTGCCAAAAAGTGAGGGGTCGATGGTCTTCCAGTACAATTTCGCCTAGAATCGAATCGCGCGGCAAATCGGGCGTTTAGGCGCAGGGTCCGGTTGGCAAGCGCGACGCGTCCCGAGGACGGGGCGGTTTCGAAGGCAAAGGGGACTGGGGTGCATAAACTGGCAATCGGCGCGGCGCTGGCGGCTCCGGCGGCGTCGGGAGCGGCGGCTTCCTCAGCCGACGTGTCCCCCTGGCGCCCGGGCCGGCGGCGCCGGGCCCCGATGAGGTCGACGAAAGTCATGAAAGGCAAGACAGGTCCAGGGCGCGGCGCGGGCTTTTGGATGGTCGCCGATTGATAGGCCGAGGGCGCAACTGATGACTCAGGAATGGTACTATTCGGACGGCGGCGACGCTGTCGGGCCGGTATCGGGCGAAGAGGTCGCCCGCTGGATCGCGCGCTCCCCGCAGCCGCCGCATCTCGTCTGGAAGGCGGGCATGTCGGAATGGGCGGACGCGAGCACATTGCCGAATTTCCAGGCCGTCCCCGCGTCGGCGGCGCCATCGCCGCAGGCGGGCGAATCCGCGTCGAGCCAAGACGCCGCCGCCGGGGCCGGAAACGACAGCGACGCGGGCGGGGACGCGAAAACGCAGCCTCACGGCAAGCACGCCGCGCTCGTCGAGCGCGCGCGCGACGAAATCATCGAATTTCTCGCGATTTCCGCCTATCTCTACGTCTGCCTGGGCGCTCTCGTCTTCTACAAGGCAAGCTTCCTGCGAAGCGCCGGGATCGAATACGAGTCTTACGGCATCGCCCTCGTGAAGGCTCTGATTCTTGGAAAATTCATGCTGATTCTGCACGCGCTGAAGATCGGCGAAGGCTCGAAGGAGGGAAGCACCTTGCTTGCCGGCATCGCCAAGAAGGCGCTGCTCTTCGCGCTGCTGCTGGTCGTCATGGACTTCGTCGAGGAAATCATCGTCGGCTATTTCCACGGCCGAACGAGTCGGGAGACTCTTCGGGGAAGTGCTGGGCGGCACGGCCACGACCGCTATCGCTTCCGCGCTCGTGCTGATGCTGATCCTGATCCCGTATTTCGCTTATCGTGAAATATCCGATGCGCTCGGCGAAGACCGACTGCGCAAGCTGTTGACCGAGCGCCGCGCGATCAATCCCTAACCGAACCTGCGCGAGGCGACGGCCGCACACACCGTCGCACCGCCGAAGAAGACCTAAGGAAACGCCTATGAGGACCTCTCCATGAATAACGTATGGATCGCCTTGGCCGTCGCGCTGCTGACTTTCGCGAGCGGCGTTCTGGGATTGCGTCTTCAGAAGCTGTTGCCCGACGAGCATTCGGTGGAAAGGTCGCGCGACATGATCGGCGCGGTCGTGGGTCTGGTGACCCTGCTGTTGGCGCTGGTCCTGGGAACGATCGTCGGGTCGACCTATTATTTTTCGTCCACCCAGCAATCCGAAATTCAAACGCTCGCGACCCGCAATCTGCTGCTCGACAAGGCGCTCGCACAATATGGGCCCGAGACGAAGCCCGTGCGCGATCGCCTGAAGGAGGCGCTGACAAAAAACTATGAGTTGATCTGGGTGCAAGGCGACGTCGATCCGGACAAGATGACCGTCGCCACTGCGATGGCGGGATTGAAGCCGCTCGGCGAATATATCGATTCGCTCGACCCGAAGACGCCGGCGCAGACGCGCGCGGCCGCCGCGGCGGCGGCCAATTTCGGCGTCATCGAGCAAACACGAATGCTGATGTCGTTGCAGATCGCCGCGCCGTTCCCCAAGCATTTGCTGTTGGTCGTCGTGTTCTGGTCGTTGTTCCTGTTCTGTGGCTTCGGTTTGCTGTCGCGCTCCACGGGAACCACTTTGGCGGCATTGGCCTTCGGCGCCTTTGCGGTCGCCAGCGCGGTGTTTCTGATACTGGAGCTCGGCTCGCCCTATACCGGCATCTTCCGGATCTCTCCGGTGGCGATGGAACAGGCGCTCGCGGCGCTCGACAAATAGGCGTCGACCTCGCGGCGAAACGAGCGCGTCAGCGGATCGGCGGCTCAAACGGGGAGGGCACGCCGATCCGGATGAGGCGCGAGAAGTCCGGCGAATCGCCCGCGGCGACGGCTCGCTTGTCGATTTGGGCGAGCGCGCGAAGCTCGGCGAGCGGGACACGCGTGTCGACCGCGCCGCGTTCGTAGGCGTAGTCGGGGAGGTAGCCGTTGACGATGAACCGCCAGTCGAACGGCAGGCTGGCGCCGACCGCCCGCATCATCTTGACCACCGCCGTCGTGCAATTCGTGACGATCGAGTTATAGAATTCAGGCGTTTGCGCGAGCGCATTGGCGTCGGCGACATATTCCATCAGGAGCGCGCGCGCCCGCTCCGGCGGCGCCTTGAGCCGGTAGAGCTGAACGTCTTCGTTGCGGACATTGCTGCGAACGCGCACGACGTCGCGCTCGTCCGCGGCGACGATGACCAGCGGATTGCTCTTGAAGAGATCGCCGATGGGCGAGAATTCGCCGCCGCGCCGGCGGCGCACTTCCACCGACCAGGCTATGCGCTCGCCCCCCTCGAAGCCAAAGCTCATGATCAAATGCGCCATTTCGGGGCCGTCCCAATAGGACAGGAACAGATCCAGGTTTTCCAGTTTGGAAAGATCGTAGCGGCGCGTCGTCCAGCGTTCGGTAAAGTCCGTGTCGCTGCGCCAGTCGAATTCGCGCACGTTGGTCAAGATCAGCATTTGCCCTGAGATTGTACCCGTCACTTGCCGGGCGACGTCCGGCGCCCAGTCGCCGACGGCCGGCGGCCTTATCGTCCCCCACCAGATCAGCAGGGCGGCGAACGCAATCAAAAAAACCGCCAGCGCCGGAGACAGCCGGCGCACGAACAGCGCTGCGATCGCGCCGAGCCCTGTGAGGGCGAAAAGCCCGCCCGCGACGTCTCGCGCCCATTCGGGCGCCGGCAGGCGATACCAAAGCGCGAGCGAAGCCCAAAGGGTCGCAAGCGCGATTGCGGCGGCGGCCAGAATGCGCAACATGATCGCCAGCGCTCGTCTCACCCGAACCTCCGCACAATTCGTTCGCGACCTTCAGGTCGGGAAGCTTCGCCTATCATGTCCGGAGGGGACCACAGACTCGGGAGCGCTGCGATGGCGCGGCCCCTGGTATCGCACCTGCGCCCGACCGACGAATTTCACGGCCCGAACTGGACCGCAAGAGCGCAATGTCTAGCGGCTCACAACCGGCATTGCAGGATGTTTTTCAAACTTTTTCCTTTCGCCGACCAGATCACAGTTGCGGAGGCTCCCAGCCGTTGCGGTTGGCCCTTGCGGACCGCCTTTGCAACGAACTGGGGAGCGAATGGCCTGCGCCGTCGGCGGCCCGCAAGGTCGCCGCAAGCGATGACTTTGATAACATCTCTATGATATGGACGTCGCCGTCGGCGGCCGCGTTTGCGTCATTGCCGGCGAGGCGGCTGGGGGCGGAAGTGAATTTCTTTGTTCTGCGAATGGTCGCCGGCGCCTCGAGGCGGTTGGGCTGCCCCCGACGGCCCGTCTCGATTCTGACGCTCCTCGTCGTCGCCACATCCCTGGCGGCCTGCGCGTCCCGGCCCGAGACCGGATTCCTGACGCCCGTCGCCGTAACTGCGCCGGGCGCCGCCGAGCACACGCTGCTGGTTGCTACGACTCGCGAGCGGGACGACCGGCCCGGCACATATTTCAACGGCGACCGATCCAGCAGCATCGACTATGCCGAGATTTCGGTGTCGGTCCCGCCCTCGCATCAGCAAGGCAAGATCGAATGGCCGTCGACGCCGCCCGGCGATCCCAAGACCGACTTCGTCGTCCGGGACGCGCGTTATCTCGACGGCGACAAGGCCTTCGTGACCGCTTTGAACGCACAGCTCGCCATGCGTCCGCCGGGAAGCCGCAAGGTCTTCCTGTTCATTCACGGCTTCAACACGCTGTTTTCGGAGGGGCTCTATCGTCTGACTCAGCTCGTCGAAGATTCCAAGGCGCCGGGCGTGCCGGTCCTCTTCACCTGGGCCTCGCGCGGCAAGCCCACCGCTTACGTCTATGACACCAATAGCGCCACGATGGCCCGCGACGAACTCGAGCATACGCTCCGTCTGCTCGCCAACAGCAACGCCGAGCAGGTCAACATATTGGCCCATTCGATGGGCAACTGGGTCACGGTCGAGACTTTCCGCCAGATCAAGATCGCGGGCAAGTTCGATCATGCGGACAAGTTGGGCTACGTGTTTCTGGCCGCGCCCGATATCGACATCGACGTCTTCAAGTCGGAAATGCGCCGCATCGGCAGCGCACAGGCCCTATTACGTCATCGTTTCAAAGGACGACAAGGCGCTGTGGCTCTCCAGGACCATCGGCGGCGGCGTGAGCCGCGTCGGCGACGCCAATGACGATGAATTGGCCGCTCTCGGCGCCACGGTCATAGACCTGACCGATGTGAAAGCGAACGATTCCTCCAACCACAGCAAGTTCGACCAGCTCGCCGCGGTGGCGCCGGAACTGCGCGACACGCTCGCGCACGGGATTGACGCGACCCCGGAGTCGGTCGGCAATGGCGGCGGCGTCGGCGATGCGCTCGGCAAGGTGGTCAGTTTGCCAATCACGCTGCTCGGCGCCCCGGTTCGGATCATCGCCAATCAATGAGTCGCGGCGCGCCCCAGAGCGCCTTCAATCGCTGAAGGCTGCGATGGCGGCGGCCGTGTCGATAATCGGCTGTTGGTTGATAAGGCCGACGTCGGGCCGATCGAGAATCTGGATCAGGATCAGAACCGAGCAAGTGAGCGCGCCGATCACGAAGATCGGCGCCCGCGCGCGCTCCTTCTCCACCACGGTTGCGAAACCCGCAAACGCGCTGGCGACCAGAGCCATCCCGTAGAGCATCGTCAGGACAATCTTGGGAACGCGATTGCCTACGGCGGTCAGCCGCTTCTGCTGGTCGTCGATCATCTCGTTGGCGGCCTGTATGAATAGCCCGGTCGGCACCATCCCCTTGTCTTCGGCGGCGAGCGCCTCGGTCTGCCGCCAGAGCGCCTCCTGAATAGCGTTGGAGCGACTTATCGCCATCGCCAGCCCATCCGGCGCGGGCTTTCGCGCCAGGTCCACGCGCAAATCGACATATTCGCGCAACAGTTTGAGGCTTTCGGCTCGATAGGGCGCGGGAAGAAGCCGCGCGCGCAACGCTGTGGTCCCGATCGCATTGGCTTCCTCCAGCACTGCGTCGCGCCGCGCCTCGAACAGCGAAAGCGCCATCGCGAAGGTGAATCCGATCATCAGCGCCTGAAGCCCCAGGATCGCGCCTTCGATCGTCGAAATGCCCGAACTGTCGCGCGGCTCGGCGAGAGCAGCGAGACGGCGGCCAACCTCGATCGAAGCCAGAATGGCGGCCAGGCTGACGATAAAGATCAATGCCAGGGGATAGTCGTCGAGGTCCATGCTTATGCCCTTCGAGAATCGACGAGGGTCGGCGATTCGAGGATAAGTGTAACCGATCCCGGCGCCGTCGAGGATCGATCGAATCTCAGGGGTGACGTTGGCGCCGATTCTGCTGGCTTGCCGGGCGTTTTCCAGGTCGTCGAGCCGCTTCGGCGCCGCCGCCGCTCGGCCGTGAACATGGGCAAGGCCGCGCCTATTTCCGGCCGAGTTCGCTGACGAAGGCGCGGATGTCGGGATCCTCGGGCTCCAGCGTCGCCAGACGCGTCGCATAGCGCAGCGCATCTTCGGTCCGACCGGCGTCCCTTTCGAAACTCGCTGCGGCGTAAAGGCTGTCGCGGTCGTAGGGGTGGCGATCGAGGACGCCGCGCAGAATGTCGAGCGCGCGCGCGCGGTCTCCGTCGCCGGCGACGGCGACCGCATACACATAGGCATAGCGCGGATCGTTCGGGGCGAGATCGGCCGCTTGTTTGAGCTCGACCAGCGCCTCGCGATGACGGCCGGCGCGCACCAGCCAGAGCCCCAGCGCATGATGGGCCGCCGCCGCGGAAGGCGCCCGAGCAAGAATCGCGCGCAGCGCCCGCTCGCCCTCGGCGTCCCGGCCGGTCGAGCGGTAGAGGTCGGCTAGCGTCACCGCCGCGGGCACGAAGTCCGGATCGATCGCGAGCGCCTGTTTGAACTCAGCCTCCGCTTCCGGCGCGCGGCCGAGTTCCATCATCAGGACGCCGGCATTGTGATGGCTCTCGGGCCTATCGGCGCCGGCGCGCAGCGAGGCCAGATATTCCTCCAGTCCGCGTTCCCATCTCTGGCGAATATCTTCGCCGAGGCCCTGCGTCGCGACCGTCGCCAACGTCTGCACCGCTTCCAGGCGCACGTCGCGGATCGGGTCCTCGAGCAGCGGCGCGACGTCCTTGCGAAAGTTGGGCGGCGCCTTGGCGTAGGCTTGCGCCGCGGCCCTGCGCACCAGCGGGTCCTCGTCGCGCAGCAGAGGGCGCAGCCGGTCGAGCTGGGCTTGGCTCGCAATGCGATCGAGCCGGCTCACCGCGCTCGCCCGCGCGATCGCAGGATTGGCGGCATCGTTGGCGAGTTCGAGCAGACGCGCGCGCGCGCCCGGCGCGCCGATGTTGCCGGCCTGCAACGTTTCGGCGAAACGCTGGAATCCCTGATCGGGCGTCGGGCTCCAGGACTTGATCTGATCGGCCGCCCATTGCGGCGACTTGTCGGCGTGACAATGGTTGCAGGCGTTTGGCGTCCCCAGTTTGACGCTGAGATCGGGCCGCGGAATGCGCAAGCTGTGATCTCGCCGGTCATCGACGACCATGTAGGTTCGCGTCGGCATATGACATGACACGCATTGCGAGCCGGGGGTGTCCGGCGCGTGCCGGACATGCGCGACGGCCTGGTATTTGTCGGCTGAATGGCATTGCAGACAGACGCCATTGCCGGGGGCGCGCAACTCGAGGCTGTGCGGTTCATGGCAATCGCTGCAGGTTACGCCGGCGTGGAACATGCGGCTCTGCAGGAAGGAGCCATATTCGTAGACTTCGTCGCGAATCTGGCCGTCGGGGAAATAGAGGTCGTCGTCGAGCAGCGCGACGCGATAGCTGTCCCCGATCGGCGCGCCGGGTTTCGCTTCGGACCAAATCGGCCCGCGCCGGGAATGGCAGAGCGCGCAAGTCTCGATCTCATGCGTCGTCTAGCCGCGGCGCGCTGCGCGCGCTGTTGCCGGTTTCGGCGTTCGGCGTCCAGGATATTCCACTGCGTTCGTTCAGGGCGACCACGAGTCCCTTGTTCGCGTCGTCCCCTGACACGCCAAGCCGATCAACCTACTTGAACTGTTACGCGCGCCAGCGGTAGGCGCACCACGCTCACTGGCCGAGCAGTTGGCCCTCATCCGCAAGCTGTGGAAGCCTCTGCTGGGCGACATCCTGGAGCAATACCTGCTGATTGCGAGCGAGATACTGCAGGAAGAAGAGCTGGCCATCTGGATGCAGTTCCATCCCCGAGGCGCCACGATCGCTACCGCAGAAGTGCCGGATTACAGCGAAGCGGCACATGAATACGAAAAGTTTTCGTGACCACTCTTGCGGCACCGTAGCTCAGGCGGCCGGGCGCGAGGAACTGCGCAACCGTATTCAGGTCGTCGCCCACCGTGATCAGAGCCGGCTCAACCGAGCCGTCCTTGCGCGTCTGCGCGTAGCCCGATATTCGCCATGAGCGTGTTGCACAGGCACTTGCGCCCCACGGTGTCCTCGATCTTGCCGCCCTTGGCCACGTAGTTTTCAACCGGCTCCGCCGAGCAGCGGTAGCCGATCTGGCCATCGCCCATCGCGTACGGCTCGCGCAAATAACCCAGATCGCAGACCCGCGTTCCGCGCCTCGTAAACATCGGGCGCTGAAGTGGTGCCCTCGAGCTGCGCAACTTTGAACGGAAATCCCGTGGGCGAGGCCAGCGGATCGGTAAATACCTCGCCTGTGCCCGCGATGGCCTGCTCGAATCAGCCGCGCTTTCAGGTCGGGCCTCATGCCCGATTCCCGGCTGAACGCAAACGCGGTTCCCACCTGCACGCCTGCCGCGCCCTGGTCCAGCGCCTCGCGCAGCTTTTCGGCGCTGCCATACCCGCCGGCCAGCCAGAAAGGAACGCCCAGCGTCCCGCAAATCCTCGACGTTCACCCGGTCGCGCTCGCCATAGACCGGCTCGCCGGCGGCGTTGAGTTGCAGCTTGCCGCGCGGCGGCGCATTGTGCCCGCCCGCCGTGGGGCTTTCGATCACAAAGCCGTCGACGCGGCCGTTGGCCCGGCGCAGCATGGTCGCAGCCAGCGTGTTCGACGAAACAATGGCCAGAAACTCTGGGCCGGTGCAGCGCCGGCAGCGGGCCCTCGGCGATATTCGGCCGGATCGAGCCGCATCAGCGTGTCCAAATTCGCAAACTGCCCTTGCGCCGCGCCGGTCACAGCCAGGCGGTACTCGGCCGCCTGGTGCGCCGCAAAAGCGTCCAGAACACCCGGAATGTGCAGCGGAATCCCCGCGCCCATCAGCACATAGCCCACACCGGCCAGCATGGCTCCATAGATCGAAGCCAGGTGCGGCATCTGCACTTTCTCAAGAAAGTTGATGCCCACCGGATTCTTATGGCCTTCCCGCGCCAGAAAAACCTCAACGAAGTTGCTCACCATGCACAGCTCGACGAGCTTGCGCGAATCGCGTTTCTGGTGCATGGGCAGCGCTTTATAGGGCGCGCCGGCAGCCTTGCCGCCGGGCACGAAATACTCCTGCCAGATGCGCCTCGCCATCTCCTGAAACGGAAATGCGTCCAGTCCCCGGCGCATGTGGCCGCCCTGGTCGCCGTCCGCGAGCCGGCGCACAAAGACCGAATCCAGCGCCGTGCCCGACACGACGCCCAACTGGCCGAGTTTTGAGACGGCCTGGGCCAGGCGCCAATTGGACACGCCGACGCCCATTCCGCCCTGAATGATTTTGGGAAATTGGACCATCTATGAATTGTTTCACAGATTCGATAAATCCGGGTATCATTTGAATTGCGGCCAATGTGAGCAATTCTGCTCACGAACGCCAATGGAGGCGCCCCGCCATCAGCTTCTGAGGACGCGGCGATCAGCTCGACCGGCAATTGGCTGCAAGGTCGACGTGGCCAGCATTGCCTGTACCAAGTGGACCCCGCGCATTCCGCGATCTGACCCGGCTCCCGGCCGCTTGGTGAATGCCGGTTAAGCCGCTCTCCTTAGAAATTCTACAGCTTTTCGCGCAGGAAGCTGATCACCTGCTCGGCCTGCACCACGCCGACCATGCGGCCCTGCGGATCGACGACGGGAAGCGCGTGGAGGTTGTATTTGTCGAACATTTCGGCCAGTTCGTTCTGGTGCAGGTCGGCCGGGCAGGAGAGGACGCGGGGCTCGGCCAGCACGCTCAGGTGCGTCTCAGGCTGCGCCATCACCAGGCGCGCCAGCGGAATGGCGCCGCGCAGCATGCGCTTCTCGTCGAGCAGAAAGATCTCGGTCACGCTTTCCGGATCGCCGTCGAAGCTGCGCAGCGCCTGCACGGCCTGGGCGACGGTGGCATCCAGCGCCCAGGTAGACGAACTCCGTGGTCATGCAGCCGGCCGCGGAGTCCTCGTCGAACTCGAGCAGCTCCTCGACCTCCTGCCGCTCCTCCGGCTCCATCTCCTCGAGAATGGCGTCGGACTGGTCTTCGGGCAGCTCGGAGAGCAGGTCGGCGGCAGCGCCGGGGTCCATCTCTTCCACGATGTCGGCGATGCGCTCCTCGTCGAGCTTTTCGAGCAGCGCCTTTTGCAGCTTGGGCTCGACTTCTTCCAGGGTCTCGGCGGCCACCTCCTCGTTCAGCGAGGTGAAGACGGCCTCGCGTTCGGCGGGGGCCAGATCTTCCAGAATGTCGGCCAGCTCGGAGGGATGAATATCGGCCAGGCGCTCGTGCTCGATGCGCAGCTTGACGCGCCGCGCCGGGTCGGGCTCGATGACATCCACAAACTGCCAGGGAATGGCGCGCGCGCTGAACTTGCGCGAAATGGACTCCAGCCGGGCGCGCGGCAAGACGCCCTTGAAGACGCGGCGGAAGGCGCCGCTCAGGCCGACTTCGACCTCGGCCACGCGCAGCAGGTGCGCCGCGCCCTGGCCCATCCACTCCAGGTCCACGTCGTTCACGCGGACCACTTTGCGGCCGTTGATGTCGATGATCTGGCGGTCGACGAGGTCCTGCTGCAGGAAGAGATAGTTGCCCTCGTCCTTGAGTGGAGCGAGCGCCTCGGTGGAGCGCAATTCGAGCGTGCCGGCCGGGGTCTCCATCACGTCCTGCGAGGGAACCAGCGAAAGGCCGGTGCGGGTCTTGAGCACCAGGCCGGCCACCTTGCCGCCGTCCGGTCCCGTGGTAACGGCAATATCTTTGAGCTTGCCGCGCAAGATGCCCGTGGCGTCGGTGACGGGCGTGCCGAGAAGCGCCGTCAGGCTGACACGGATTGCGGTGCGCTGGTCGATTCCCGCGGCGGGCCGCACGTCCATAGGTTGAGTGTATTCCCTTCGCGGCGGGTTACTCGAAGACTTCCCCCCGGCTTGACAATGCATTCTGGGACCGAGTTGACACTGGTGAAACATCTGACGCCGGCGGTAAATAAAGTGTAGCCTGGCGGTGGGCCGCGGGGCCGGACACTATCACACTTTTCCCTCAGAGTTTGGCCCTGCCGCTCCAGTTTAACGGGCTCCGAGGGTCAAAGATGCTATAACCGAAGTACTGACAAGGAGGAATTTTCCGTGGCACTTGCGATTGCTTCCCGTGAAGTGGATGGCGTCACTGTTCTGGAACTAGCGGGCGGATCACCCTCGGCGAGGGCAGCGTGCAGTTGCGCGATGCCATTCGCGACCTGATCGGCAAAGGGCAGAGGCACATTCTGCTCGACCTGGGTGACGTGAACTATATTGATAGCTCCGGCCTCGGCCAGCTGGTAAGCGCTTATACCACGGCCAAGAACCAGTGCCGAGCTCAAACTGCTCAGCCTCACCAAGAAAGTCCACGACCTGCTGCAGTTGACCAAACTGTACACCGTTTTCGATATCAAGGATGACGAAGCCAGCGCCATCGCTTCCTTCAAATAGGCCGATTGGGGCGTAGTCCTTATCTGTGAGTCGAAAAGGCTATTCCGCCCTGGGCGGAATGGCCTTTTTTGCGCTTGCGCAGGCGCCCCCGGTCAGGGCGCAAAGCGGCTCAGGACCTAAAGCGCTTCTTCAGGCCCTGCCAGCACTCGAAATATTCGTGCTGCAGAATTCTGCGAGTTCATCGCGAACTCCGTGGGCCGCACCGCAAACTGCGTCTCGAACATGAAGGCCAGCGTGTTGTCCAGATATTGCGGCTTCAGCTCGGCAGCGCTGGCGCGCTCGAAGGTTTCGGCGTCGGGCCCATGACCGGCCATGCAATTGTGCAGGCTGGCTCCGCCGGGAACAAAGCCCTCGGCCTTGGCGTCGTATGCGCCAAACACCAGGCCCATGAATTCGTTCATCAGGTTGCGATGAAACCACGGCGGGCGGAAGGTGTGCTCGGCGACCATCCAGCGCGGAGGAAAAATCGCGAAGTCGCAATTGGCTGTGCCGGGAACCGTCGATGGCGCAGTCAGAACCGTGTAGATCGATGGATCGGGATGGTCGAACGAAACCGTGTTGATGCAGTTGAACAGCGCCAGATCGTACTTGTAAGGTGCGTAGTTGCCGTGCCACGCCACCACGTCGAGCGGCGAGTGATCGATAGCCGCCTGCCACAAGCGGCCGAGAAATTTGGTGACGATGTGGAACTCGCCGTCGCAATCTTCGAAGGCCGCCACGGGCGATTTGAAATCGCGCGGATTGGCCAGCCCGTTGGCGCCGATGGGCCCAAGCTCGGGCAAGCGAAAAGTGAGGCCGTAGTTCTCGCAGATATATCCGCGTGCCTGCTTCGTCGGGCAGCTCGACGCGGAACTTGACGCCGCGCGGAATCACGCAGATTTCGCCCGGCGCGACTTCGAGGATGCCAAGCTCGGTGTGGAAGCTGAGGCGCCCAACTGCGGCACGATCAGCATTTCCCCATCGGCATTGGCGAAAAATCTGTCGTGCATCGAGGCATTGGCGGCGTAGAGGTGAATCGCAACTCCGGTCTGCATGGCGGGGTCGCCGTTGCCGCCAAGCGTAACGAGGCCATCGAAAAATCGGTCGCCTTTTCCGGCATGTGAAGCGGGTCCCAGCGAAGCTGATTCGGCGAGGTTGGCATTTCGTTAAACGGGCCGCTGCGAAAAGTTGGCTCGGGGAGATCAGCGAAGGGCCGGTGAGTGACGGAGGGGCGGATGCGATAGGTCCACGTGCGCCGGTTGGTTGCGCGCGGCGCAGTGAATGCCGTACCGCTGAACT
>CAWEID010000023.1:0-31175 GCA_963809055.1 uncultured Pseudomonadota bacterium
ATCCCGATCCGCCAGCCGTGCGACTTTCTCCCCTCGTCGGCGGCGGGGAAATTTTCCCCGCGCCGCCGCTGTCGCCCCTCCGGTCGGGCTACGCCTTCCCTACGGCGCGACAGCGGCGGCGCATTCTCATCACGATCTTACGCGGACCTTCACCACGCTCATTCTTCACGCCCCCACGGGGTCGGGATTGGACGCGATAACGGGGTCGCGCTTGGAAGCGATTTGACAGTGCGATACTCGTTGTCGCTTCGTAACCTAGAGGACCTCGTGGCCGAACGAGGGATCGACGTCAGTTACGAAACGATCCGCTTCTGGTAGACGTCAAGGCGCGGGTCGGCGCTTAAACGACGCTTCGATTTAGAAGTCGGCAACCCCGGCCAGAACGTCACCAGACCTCTTCCGTCACTACCTTGAAGCTCGACATCGTGCACGGCCCGAACGACGTGACAATGGCGACATCGGTCGCGTCGCGGCCGCGGGCCATCAAGATACGGCCGATGCGTGGCTGGTTGTGTCGGGCGTCGAATGTGTACCAGCGGCCGCCAAGATAAGCTTCGAACCAGCCGCTAAAGTCCATTGGGGCTGGATCCGGCAGCACGCCGATATCGCCCAGATAGCCGCTACAGTAGCGCGCAGGAATATTCATGCAGCGGCAAAGCGTGATGGCCAGATGCGCATAGTCACGGCAGACGCCGCGCCGCTCCACATAGGCGTCAAACGCCGTCTTGGTCGGGCTTGCATACTGATATCCGAATTCGATGTGGTCGTGCACGAAGTCGCAGATCGCCTGCACAAGCGGCCACCCCTTTGGACTCGTTCCAAACAATTTCCACGCGGTCTCCATCAGCCGATCGGTTTCGCAGTAGCGACTTGCGAGCAGGTAAAGCAGCGCTTCCACGGGGAGATCGCTGAGTTCGTATTGCTCAACGGCTGCTGCGATCTCGTCGGGGCGGCCGGCATCCTGAATAAGGAAATCCGTCGACATCGTAATCAGCCCGGCAGGCGCTCGGATCACGTGGCAGAAGTTGCCGTAGCTATCGTGATAGGTGTTGGCGGGAACGAACGGGTCGAGCGTCATGAGGTCTGCCGTGATCAGGTCCGGAACCCTGGTGGGATAGACGCTGAGGCTCATGATCATCGGCGTCGGCTGCGGGCATTGATAGGAGATCTCATAACCGGCGCGAATTTTCATGAGGGACCCTTTGACAGATGTTGGCCGGCGCCTCCGCGGAAAAGGCTGATTTTCCACCCGAAAGCGATGCTTATAGGATGTTGATGGACCGAGAAGCGGCCAGTGACGTACAAGCGAAATTCGCAGATCTCCGCTTGTTATAAACCTATTGATAACTACTCAAGGCCTTACTTCCAGCGACCCTTGAAGTCGGCGCTCTCGACCCCGCGCTGAGCGCGGGACTGAGAGCGCCAGCTGGATTGCGAGCGTCCCGCCGAACAATAGGCGTAGAGCGCTACTTCGGCTTTTCGATGTCCCGAATTCGTGTCCTTCAGTCCGCCCACTGCGTTCTGCACTTTGCCGACCCTCTGCTCGGCCTTGCCCTCGGCAATTGTTTTCTGGTCGCCGGTGAGTTTGCCGACCGCTTCCTTGACCTTTCCACTAACGGTCTTAACGGCGCCTTCTACGCGATCTTTGTCCATCTCAAGAACTCCGTTAATTCGGGTGGCGCGGAGCATTGGTAGCCAGAGCGGCTCCCATTGCGCGCGGAAGCGTAATGTAGACCTGTCCTGGCGGGGCGCGAAACTCGGAATTCACTCACGACAGCCGAACGGCCTGGAAGCCCAGACTTACGCCGTCGCCGACAGCGACCAGTGCGGCCTGTGGGTGTTTTCCGAGGCTGTTCGGTCGGCGCAACCGGATGCATGCTTGAGTATCGCCACTTCCCCGTCGAAGGGATGACGCACATGGGTCTAATTCTGGTTTTGATCCTCCTTGTTCTTCTTTTCGGCGGAGGCGGATTTTACCTGGGCCCGCCCTTTCACATGTACGGTGGCGGTCTCGGCCTTTTGCTGATAATCGTGATTGTCGTGCTCCTGTTTCGGGGTTAGCGTCTATAAACCTGAGATTATAGAAGCGCCGGCGCGCACCCGAGGCGCACCTCCTGACGTCAGCAATTCGGTTGAATGCTTCCGCTAGCAAGTCGGATTGCCTGACAGTGGCGTCGACGTTGGGGTATGGCCGACGCCATCCTGAGGATAGGGGTGGGCTCGTTCCAGATCGACGATCTCGATGGAAATTTCATTCTGCTGGCCGATCCTGCGCAATTCGAACGTAGGCCTCGGCCGTCCCTTCGACACAGACGACGGGACGTCACTTGCTACGATAAGGGGTTCGTTGTTGGACTCAAAGAGGTCCGGACAACGATCGGGAAGCCGATTTCCCACCCGCCGCCCCGCCGGAGTGCGAGATTAGACGCGAGACCGACGTGCGGAGTCGCTCGTACATCTCGGCGATCCGTTCCCACTCCCGCGAGAAACGAACCCATTCTCCGGAATGTCACTTGATAGAGATTGATGGCGACATCGTTCGGCATGATTGCGATAGGTCGCAGGATCCGCTCGGCTCATATCCTCCTCCATATCTTCGAGTAGGTCGCTAGCAGCTCAAGTGCAGCGATGAATCGCTGCGGTCGCGGTGTCCGTCAGGGGTATAGGGCGACAGAGGTTTTGGATCGTAAGCGGCGGCGCGGACTGAACTGTCGGGCTTGACTCCGCTCTCCGGCGCAGTGCACTGCGGGAAGACGACCTTGGCGATGAGTTGCTTCCAACCCTTTATGATGTAATCCCAGTACATGCAGGCCTCCTGGCTTGGCAGGCCTCCTGTCTCGCAGAGCTCGGCAGGCCTCCTGTCTCGCAGATAGTTAAAATGAAATCGCGATCCGAAGGTGCGCAAGAATCGGAATCTACTCACGTCGCCGTTTGCATCCGGATCAAGACCCAGGTGGAGTGCGTACCTTGACGATCGTATTTCGCGAGTCCTCGGAATTTAACGCGGGGCGTGCGGACACGCGCCGAAAACCTGTTTTTTGATTGAGGTTTTCGATCGTATAAACCGATGCTCCGCTGTGGCGTTCGGATCCATGGCGGATCGCCCACATAAGAGGCGCTGTCCGGACCCTTTGCCCTAAGTAAGTAGATTCCGACGGTATCGACGATCGGTCGCGCGGGCAAATCATGCCCTATCGTCGATTTAGGAGCTTGAGGCCATCGTGATTTCGCTCGCAATTGGAATCCTCATCACACTTGTATTCGGCGCCATTTTATTCTGGGTCATCGACAGATTTTGTTCCGAGGCGCGGCTTGCACAACTTCTCAAGCTCCTCGTAATCTTAATCTGTCTTGCTTCGATCGTAAACCGACTGCTTCCCTTGCTCGGCTACCCATCGTATTTGTGATCTCGCCGAGTTCTATATTGAATATCAGTTGTGCAACAGTTCTCACATGGACGCTTGAGGCCTATTTCAGGATCGACTTCCCGCTTTTTGCGACGCAGGCGCAACCGGCCGGCTCGTCAGTCGCGTTGCAATCTAGTTGAGCATGGCTTCACTGCGGAGTTTAAGCTCTCCCCCTTGCGGCGTCACGCAGACCTCGCTCGACATTCCCTGGAACGTATCGGCGAAGCGAGTGCGCGGCATCGGAAGCCGGGACGGCAGACGCTGGACAAGCCACGGCGTCAAGCTCTTGCTCAACTACGCTGTCGGCCCGCGGATTTTCAGTGAAACCTTACAAAGCGGCGACCGCAACTGCGTTGCCGAAAGCATCCTGCGCCCAAGTCAATGACGCTAAAGGCGCCGCCAGGGCGTCGCTCGAGATCCGTCGCGGATCACGATTCTCTCGCACGCGGAGCGTCAAGCGGTGCGGCCCGAACGGGACGCGGTGACGGCAGCAATACGTTGTCTCGGGATTAATGCGGAGTCGGACCGTGATCCTCTCCCGTGGTTGCCATAGCGGGCGATATTCTAATGCGTTTGTCACGCGTTTGCCATGGCGAACCGCTTTCCTGACGGCAAGGACGCCGCCCGTGCCCTAGACAAGATTGGTGTCTCAGGAATCGTCGGGATCGGGACTTGAGGTCTAAGCCTGTACTGCCGGATTCCACAGTCAGCTTGCACGCGCAATGCACGCCGCTGAGTAGAATCCGAGCCTGTCGTTCGGCCCCGTTACCGCTTAGACGCAAGACGACTTTAACGCGTTCCCGGACAATAGGAGATGTTATGTCCAGAACTTTAATTGGTCTTTCGGCCGCTCTGCTGTTTTCGACGATCTCTCAATTTGCTCTTGCCGACGAAAACGGCGCAGTCACAGGAGGGGTAGCCGGCGCTGTCGGCGGAGCTGTTGTGGGAGGTCCGGTTGGTGCTGTCGTAGGTGGCGTTGGTGGTGCTGTTATTGGCAATTCTGTTAGCAACCATCGGCGATACTATCACCACCATCATTATTATCATCATGAAGATGTCGTTCGATAAACGCTAAATTGGCGGCAGCGATCGAAGAGCGTGGTCATGACATGGCCGGCGAATCCTATTGCGAGTTACCGACATTGAACACAAATATTCAAGACCCAGCACGCTCGGATTTTCCGGCTTCGATCACCTGCAAGATGATTTGAACAGCCAATCCCCTGAATCGCCAGAAATCCGCGCGGCTCTTCCAATTCGGACTGGCTTTCCGTTCGAATGAGAGCATGTGTGTTGACGCCCGCGGGCAACAAGTCACCGGGCGACGTGACCCTCTCCAAGACGATTGCCCCGATCCGGGGCTCGTGTCAGTGAGGGGCCTGGATAGGCTAGGCCCCGATACACGAAGGGTCAACGCCATGTCCATCAAACTTACCGATACGCAGCTCGTCATTTTGAGCGCCGCCGCGCAACGCGACGATCGATGCCTCACCGTCCCGAAAAGTCTGAAAGGGGCCTCGGCGCAAAAGGTCGCCTCGAAGCTTCTTGCGGCCGGCCTCGTGAAAGAGATCAAGGCCAAGCCGGGGATGGCGGTCTGGCGGCGCGACGAGGAGGCGGGGCAATCGTTCGCCTTGAAGCTGACGGCGGCGGGGATGAAGGCGATCGCCGTCGAGGATGAGGGCGATGCGCCGCCG
Organism: uncultured Pseudomonadota bacterium; assembly: GCA_963809055.1. GTDB lineage: Bacteria > Pseudomonadota > Alphaproteobacteria > Rhizobiales > Beijerinckiaceae > Roseiarcus. Next base: position 5,102 of record CAWEID010000023.1, read on the forward strand.
ACCGCGAGTGCGCCGTTCCGAGCCGGCCGAGCCGGTTGTCGAAAAGGGCGACGATCGCTCAGACCGCGCAGTCGCCCGCGATTTCGAAGGGTGCGCCGCGCGAGGGGACGAAGATGGCGCGGGTCATCGGCCTGCTACAGCGGGAGGGCGGCGCGACGCTCGCCGAACTGATCGCGGCGACGGACTGGCTGCCGCATACAACCCGCGCCGCGCTCACGGGCCTGCGCAAGCGCGGCTATCCCGTCACGCTCGACCGAGCCGATAGGGAAGGGGGATCGAAATATTTCATCCCGCGAGATCATGTCTTGGTCGATGCGAACCCCGGCGTTGCGACGATCGATCGACCCGCTGCCCCAGCCGCGCGATCGGAGAAGGCCGCCGGTTCGTCGGATCCCGAACCGGCCGAGCTCACGACCGCGGGCGCGGCGGCGTAATGCCCGCCCGAGAGAAACCGGCCGGCCCGGGCGAAGAGAGTCTCGCCCGGCGCCGTCGTCGCGCTCGGCTAACTCGCTCGACGCTTTTGTCGCCAGCCTCGCCGATCTCGACGCCGATCAGCTTCGCTTGCAATGGCGCAACCATCTGGGCGGGGTTCCTCCCGCCCATCTGCCGCGCTGGCTGCTGGCAAAAGTTCTCGCCCAGCGGATTCAGATCGCCACGCTCGGCGATCTCGATAGGGCGACGCTGCGGATTATCCGGCAATCGAAGGGCGGCGGGGAGGATTCGGATAGCCTCCCCTTCGCGCCCCGCAACCCGGCAACGAAAGACGGGCGTCGGCCTAAAAGCGGGCGCGCTGCTGGTTCGCGAATGGAACGGGGTTTTGCAGCGGGTGATGGTGCTGGAAAAGGGCTTTGCCTGGAACGGGAGGACCTACGGCAGCCTGTCGCAGATCGCCAAGGCGATGACCGGCACGAGCTGGAACGGCCATCGATTCTTTGGCCTGCGGCCCGCAAGCAGCGGAGCCAGAGTCAAAAGCGAAAGCATCGGCAGACCCGGGCGCACAAAGGCTCACCTCAAAGGCTCCCGCGACGAGGCGAGGTCCAAGCGAATTCCCTAATCGTCGCCCCTGGCCCGCCGCTCCCGTCGATCTCGGCGGCGAGATTCATTCTCGATCGACCCGAGGCCTCCCCGTGAAGCCCGAGGATCGCAAGCCGACCCTGCGCTGCGCCATCTACACCCGCGTCTCCACCGACAGCGGCCTGGAGCAGGAGTTCAACTCCCTCGACAACCAGCGCGAGGCGTCGGAGGCCTATATCAAGAGCCAGGCCCACGAAGGCTGGAAATTGATCCGCGACCGTTTTGACGACGGCGGCTATTCCGGGGGGTCGATGGACCGGCCGGCGCTGCAGACCCTGCTCGACGAAGTCCGCGCCAAGAGAATCGACGTCATCGTCGTCTACAAGGTCGACCGGCTGACCCGCTCGCTCGCCGACTTCGCCAAGCTGGTCGAACTGTTCGACGCCCATGGCGTCTCCTTCGTCTCGGTGACCCAGTCCTTCAATACCACCACCAGCATGGGACGGCTTACCCTCAACGTGCTGCTGTCGTTCGCCCAGTTCGAGCGCGAGGTCACGGGCGAGCGCATCCGGGACAAGATCGCGGCCTCGAAGAAGCGGGGCATCTGGATGGGCGGGGTGGTGCCGCTGGGCTATCGCGTCGAGGACCGGGCGCTGCATGTCGTCGAGGCGCACGCCGAGGTCGTGCGGGACGCTCTTTCGGCGCTATCTCGAGGCGGGCAGCGTCGTCCGGCTCAAGCAGCAGCTCGACGCCGAGAACGTTTCACGCCGCCGCGAACCAGCGGACGGGCCGAACGACGGGCGGCGGGCCTATTTCGCGCGGCCACCTCTACTGGATCCTGTCGAACCCGATCTACATCGGGCGGCTGCGCCACAAGGGGCAAATCCACGATGGCCTGCATGACGGCGATCGTCGATCCGGAGACTGGGACCAAGTCCAGCAACGGCTCGCTCGCCAAACCCAGACCACGCGCGACCCCTCAGCCCGATGACCTCTCTTTCCTCGCCGGCAAGCTCTTCGACGATCGCGGGCAAACGGATGGGCGCGAGCTATGCCTCCGAGACGGACGCGACGTTGGCGGTACTACGTCTCGCGAGCGACATTGGCCGGTCGCGGCCAGGACGCGGGATCGATCGCGCGCGTTCCCGCGTCGCAAATCGAAGGCCAAGTCTTGGATGCGGTCCGGAAGCATCTTACGGCCCAGACGGGATCAATCGCCGCACAAGCGAAAGCCGGCGACATCGAGGCGAACTCTCGCCTCATCGAACCCGACCGGATCCCGAACGAATCGAAGGATCCCAACTTCGCCTTCCAGCAGCCCTACGTCCGGCGACGACGCACGCGACGCCATCGCGCGCGTGACGCTCGGCGCCATGCAGATCGAAATCCAACTGCGCGAGACCTTGCTCGCGGACGGTCAGGATCGCATCGTCACCATTCCCTGGGTTCCGCAATCGACGCGTCGTCGTCGCGAGATCATTGAAGGCGTCGACCCTGCGACCCCGCCGATTCGCGCGATGCGACCGAAGGCGCGAGACTACTTCGTCCGCGCCGTCCGCGACGCCCACCGTTGGCTCGATGAGCTGCTGCAAACCGGCAGAACAGACCGTCGATTCCATCGCGGTCCGCGAAGGCAAGAGCGAGCGCTCGATCCGGTTGACGCTTTCCCTCGCGTTCCTATCCCCGACCCTCGCAAAGGCTGCGATTGACGGTCGGCTTCCTCGCGGGTTCAGCGTCCAACGCCTGACCGACCTGCCGATGCTTTGGTCGGAGCAATGGCGCGCCCTGGGACTTCGGGCGCCGGAGCCGAACGAACCCAAGCGAGGCTAAGCGCAGCTAAGCAATGCTGAGCGCCCTTAGGGTCCCTGTGCAACGTTATCGCGTCGCCGGTTCGGCCATCGTTTCCGCGACCTCATCGAGCTGCCATCTCAAGGTCCGGGAAACGGAATTTGGCGGGCAGAGACCGGACGGCGGTTTCGGGCGCCAAGCCGCATAAAGGGACGGATTCGAGTTCGGAGACGGCAATCTGCAGGCCTAACCCACGGGAATAACGGGACTTTCTATGGTAGGGGAAAACTTGCGGGTTTCACCGGACTGCATGGTGGGCGATACAGGGATCGAACCTGTGGCCCCTCCCGTGTGAAGGGAGTGCTCTACCGCTGAGCTAATCGCCCTGACCGTGCGGAGGCCTCGTTTAAGGCGCGATGGCGGGGCAAGTCAAGGCGAGGGAGCGAGCGACTGGACGGCTTCATAGAGCTCGTCGAAATGCGAGATCACGCGGTCCGGCCCGAGTTCGGCGACCGGCGTATCGGTATAGCCGAAATCGACGGCTATGACGGGCGTTCCGGCTGCGCGTGCGGTCTTGATGTCGGTGATCGAGTCCCCGACCATGATCGCGCCGGCGGTTTGCCCGCCGGCCTTGCGGATCGTCTCGACGAGCGGTCGGGGGTCCGGCTTGGCGACGCCGAACGTGTCCTGCCCGCAGATGAACTCGAACCTGTCGGCGACGCCGAGTTTGCCCAGCAGCAGATGCGAGGAATGCTCCAGCTTGTTGGTGCAGACCGCAAGGCGCCAGCCGAGCGCCGCGAATCGCTCGAGCGAGGCCTCGACGCCGGGGAAGAGCCAGGAATTGTCGGCGATATGCGCATTGTAATGGGCGAGAAAATCCTGGAACAGCGCATCGAGCCGGGCGCCTTCGAGGTCCCGGCCGGCGCGGGCGAATCCGCGCTGGATCAGCGCACGGCCGCCAGCGCCCAGCAGCGAGCGCGCCGCCGCGACCGGAACCGCCTCGATCCCTTCGCGATCCAGCACCACGTTGAGGGCGCCGATCAGATCGCCCGCGGTTTCGGCGAGAGTCCCGTCGAGATCGAACACCAGGGTCCGCACTGCACCGTCCACGCGCGCCTCGCTCAGTCGTTCCAGAAGTCGGGTTCGGCCGGCGCGAGACGCCCGCCGATGCGGACCGGCGCGATTTTCCTCGCGCGGCCGCCCTCGCCGGTCTCGACCGCGACGCCGCAGAGCGTCGCCGCGCCGCCCGCCGGCTCGAAGCGGCCGGAGGGCAGCTTGCGCGTGAACCGCTGCAGCGGCTCGCCCTTGTCCATGCCGATGACCGAATCGTAATCGCCGGTCATGCCGGCCTCGGTCAGGAAAGCCGTGCCGCCGTCGAGAATGCGCGCGTCCGCGCTCGGCACATGGGTGTGCGTGCCGACGCAGAGGCTGACCCGTCCGTCCACGAAATGGCCGAAAGCCTGCTTCTCGCTGGTCGCCTCGGCATGGAAATCGACGATCGCGGCGTCGCAGCCGGATCCGAGCGGACAGGCCGCGAGTTCCACGTCGATGCGCGCGAAGGGATCGTCGAGCGAATCCATGAACACGCGGCCCATCATGTTGACGACCAGCACCCTGGCGCCGTTTTTCGCCTCGATCAGATTGGCGCCGCGGCCGGGCGTGCCCGGGGGATAATTGGCGGGGCGGATCAGGCGCGGCTGACGCTCGATGAAGACGAGCGCCTCGCGCTGATCGAAGGCGTGGTTGCCGAGCGTGACCGCGTCGGCGCCGGCGGCGAGAAAATCCTCGCAAATCGCCTCGGTGATGCCGAAGCCGCCCGCCGCGTTCTCGCCGTTGACCACGACGAAATCGAGCCGCCAGCGCTCGCGAAGCCCCGGCAGATGCTCGAGGAGCGCGGCGCGGCCCGTGCGGCCGACGATGTCGCCGACGAACAGCAGCCGCATCATCGCCCTCCTCGCGTGTCGATCAGCTCTTTTTCGGTCAGGATGAAATCCATCGGCTCGTCGTGCGGTTCGTTCGGCGCGGCCGCGACCTCGCTGGTGGAATAGGCGACCCCGACCGCATGAATTGGCCCTTTTGCGCGCAGGCGCGCAAGCGTGCGGTCGTAATGGCCGGCGCCGAAGCCGATCCGGTGGCCGCGCCGGTCGAAGGCCGCCAGCGGCGTGAACAGGAGATCGGGCTCGACCTGCGGGGCGTCGGGGCTCGGTTCGGGGATGTTCAGTTCGCCCGCGACCGTGGAATCGCCGGGACGCCAAAGCCGGAAGGTCAGCGGCAAGGATCGCGAGACGGTCACAGGCAGCGCGGTGGCGAAGCCCTCGGCCGCGAGCGCGGCGATGAGCGCCAGCGTGTCGGGTTCGTCGCGAACGGGATGGAACGCCGAGACGCATTTGGGGCGCCACAGCCGCGCCAGCCGCAGGCCCTCGGCGGCCAGGCGCGCGGAAAAGGCCGCGCGGGTCGCGGGTTCGATCCGCCGACGACGGGCCAAGGCTTCCTTGCGCAGACGCGCCTTGGCGTCGGCGCTGGCCTCGGTCGTCGTCATACGGAGATCGCTTTTTCCAATAATTGAAGCGCGGAGCCGAGAAGGCCGTTGGACGGAGATCCCGGGCGCCTACGTAAGTAGGTGGGAACCATATGCCTAAGCCCACGGGCGAAGACAGGGACAGCCCCCATAGGGATCGTACGGCCCCGAGGAATATGGTCCTGACGCACCCCCCAGCTCCGCAGCCCCCTATTTAGGCGCGGCCGCGGCAAAACGCCAGGGCGGGTTGCGGCGAAGGCCCTTCGAAACTATGTTGCGCCGCCTTCAAACCCCGAAGAAAGTTCCAGGAAGCTTCGATCATGGCCTTCATCGCCGACGTCCTTTCCCGCGTTAAGCCCTCCGCGACCATGGTGATCACGCAGAAGGCGCGCGACCTGAAGGCGAAAGGGCGCGACGTGATCTCGCTGTCGGTCGGCGAACCTGATTTCGACACGCCCGACAACATCAAGGAGGCGGCGATCGCCGCGATCCGCAAGGGCGAGACCAAGTATCCGCCCGTGCTCGGCATTCCCCCGCTGCGCGAGGCGATCGCGGCCAAGTTCAAGCGCGAGAACGGGCTCGACTACAAGGCGAGCGACACGATCGTCGGCACCGGCGGCAAGCAGATCCTCTACAACGCATTCCTCGTCACGATGAACCGCGGCGACGAGGTGATTATCCCCGCGCCGTTCTGGGTCAGCTATCCCGAGATGGTCGCGATCAACTGGGGCGAGCCCGTGCTCGTGCCGACCCGGCTCGAGAAAGGCTTCAAGCTGCAGCCGGAGGATCTCGAACGCGCGATCACGCCGCGCACAAAGTGGGTGATCCTCAATTCGCCCTCGAACCCGACCGGCGCGGCCTACACGCGCGCCGAACTCAAGGCGCTGACCGACGTGCTGATGCGCCACCCCCATGTCTGGGTGCTCACCGACGACATGTACGAGCATCTCGTCTACGGCGACTTCGAGTTCACGACGCCGGTGCAGGTCGAGCCCGGCCTGAAGGACCGCACGCTGACCATGAACGGCGTCTCCAAGGCCTATGCGATGACCGGCTGGCGCATCGGTTACGCCGCCGGCCCGGCCCAGCTCATCAAGGCGATGGACATGGTGCAGGGCCAGCAGACCTCGGGCGCCTGCACGATCGCGCAATGGGCCGCGGTCGAGGCGCTCAACGGCCCGCAGGATTTCATCCCCAGGAGCCGCAAGGCGTTCGAGGAGCGGCGCGACCTTGTCGTCTCCATGCTCGGGCAGGCGCAACTGCTGAAATGTCCGAAGCCGGAAGGCGCGTTTTACGTCTATCCCTCCTGCGCCGAGGCGATCGGCCGCAAGGCGCCGTCGGGCAAGACGATCGGGACCGACGAGGATTTCGTCAGCGAGTTGCTAGACGCCGAGGGCGTCGCGGCGGTGCATGGCTCGGCCTTCGGCCAGGGCCCGAACTTCCGCGTCTCCTATGCGACCTCGCTCGCAACGCTCGAAGAGGCCTGCAAGAAGATCCAGCGCTTCACCGCTTCGCTTCGCTGAGGCCGGGCGGGCCTTGCGGGGAAGCGCCGGCTCCGGCTCGACGGAAAGGCCGACGAAGTCCTTCCCGCCTGCGCGGGACGGACAATTGATCTTTTGCGTCCCGTTCCCCGCGAACGCGCCGCGCCCCAGGGGAGTCTGAGACATGTCCGATTGGCCGCAAACCCTCGTGCTCGCCGGCGCCGGCAAGATGGGCGGCGCGATGTTGAAGGGCTGGCTCGCGGGCGGGCTGCCGGCGGCGGGCGTGACCGTGATCGATCCCCATCTCTCCGACGAAATGGCCGCGTTCGCGCGTGAGCGCGGCCTCAAGGTCAACCCGCCCGAGGGCGCGACCGCGCCGCCGCAGGTTCTCGCGCTCGCGATCAAGCCGCAGATGCTGGAAAACGCCGCCGACAGGCTCGCCCCGATCGCGGGAGCGGACACGCTGGTTCTCTCGGTGCTGGCCGGCAAGACGATCGCCAATCTCCGCGCGCGGCTGCCCAAGGCGCGTGCGTTCGTGCGCGTGATGCCGAATACGCCCGCCGCGGTCGGCAAGGGCGCGGCCGCGGGCGCCGCCAGTCCCGCGACGACGGCCGCGCAGCGCGCCTGGACGGAGCGGCTGATGCGCGCCGTCGGCGTCTTCGACTGGCTGGCGGACGAGGACCTGATCGACGCGGTCACGGCGCTCTCCGGTTCCGGGCCCGCCTATGTGTTCGCGCTGGTTGAGGCGATGGCCAAGGCGGGCGAGACGATCGGCCTGCCCGCGGGGCTCGCGATGCGGCTCGCGCGCGCGACCGTCGAGGGCGCGGGCGAATTGCTCTGTCGCGAGCCCGAGACCTCCGCCGCGCAATTGCGCATCAACGTGACCTCGCCGGCCGGCACCACGGCCGCCGCGCTGGCGGTGCTGCAGGCGCCGGGCGGCCTCGACGAACTCATGGCGAAGGCGGTCGCCGCGGCGCATCGTCGCGCGGGAGAACTCGCCGGCTGATCCCGCCTTGGCGGCTTGCGCGCGAGGCCCTACATTGAGCGCGAAGGGTCGAGGCTCGTGCTGAGAGGCGCCGCGCATGTCGAATAAGAGCAAGTCCGAGCCGGCGGCCGAAGAGCCCGCGAGCCCGAGCCCGCCGTTGGGTAAGTCCGATCCGCGCGCGCGCATCGTCGACGCGCTGATGGAACTGGCCGCCGAACGCACGTTCGAGGACATCACGATTCGCGACGTCTGCGCCGCCGCCGACGTCTCGCTCGCCGATTACCGCGACGCTTTTCCCTCCAAAGGCGCCGTGCTGGCCGCGTTCGGGCGGCGCATCGATCGCGCGGTGCTCTCGGGAACCACCGACGAACTCGCGGGCGAGCCCGCGCGCGATCGGCTGTTCGACGTGCTGATGCGCAGGCTCGACGCAATGGCGCCTTACCGTGCGGCCCTGCGCGAGATCACGGCCTGGGTGAGGCGCGATCCGATCGCGGCCTATCGCATGAACCAGGCAATCCTCAACTCGATGCGCTTCATGCTGGAAGCGGCGGGCATCGACAGCGAAGGCTCGACCGGCGCCTTCAAGCTGCAGGGCCTGGCGATCGCCTGGGCGCGCATCGTCGACGTCTGGCTCGAGGATTCCGAGCCCGAGCTTTCGCAGACGATGGCTGCGCTCGACCGCGAACTGACGCGCGGCGAGAAGATGGTGCAGGGGATCGAGCAGCTCGACCGCCTCGCCTCGCCCTTGAAGGCGATCGCGCGCGCCGCGATGGACGCGCGCTCGCGGGCGCGCGAGGCTTTCCGCCGCCGCCCCGGCGAAAGCGCTTCGCCCGAGGACGCGCCGGCGGCTTGATCGGGTCTTTCCCGATTGCCTCGAATTTGAATCATCGGCGCGACGCGTCGCTAGCCATGTCCTCGCAAAGGCCGGTAAAACCAGGCCATTCACAGGGACGTAACCATCAATATTAGCGCGCGGCGAACCGCCGGCGCGCGACCCTCCCGGACAGGTTCACCCCTTTCCGGGAGACGATCATTGTCCAATTTGGCCCCGAGCCCGGGTTCGCGCGCCGCGCGCAGGATCGAAGCGCCGGATGCGCGCGCGGACGAACGCCGCCGCGTCGTGTTGCTCAGCCGCGAGCGCGTCGTGATCGCGCGCAGCGTGGGCGGCGTGTTCATGCAGATCGCGCTCCGCCCCGGGGCCTATAGCGGCGTGGCGCTCAGGATCGCCGAACTCGACGGGCAAGGGTTCCGCTACGAAGTGCATCTGATTCATCGCGACGCCGAATTCAACGTGGCGCTCGCCCATTCCTACGACCAGGCCGAAGCGCAGGCGGCCTGGCGCCAATGGGCGCGCTTCGTCCGCCTGCCGACGCTGGCCGAACGGGCCGAGGGGGTCTACGAGCCGGCGCGGCCGACGATTCCAGGCGCCCCAACGCCGGAGCCCGACCGGCGCCGGCGGCGGCGCGGCGTCGGCGCCCGGCGCGCCCGGTTCCTGATCCGCAGGAAGGTCGGCCGGCCGGAAATCTGCGCTCCGGTCGCTCGCGAAAGGGTGCTCTTCCCCGGCTGGCGCCCCGAGGCCTGAGCGAAAGGCTGGCGCCGGCGCGCCATTGCGGCTAAACCGCCGCGATGCGCCTGGATGTGCTCTACGCCCTTGTTTTGTTTTGCTTCGTCTCCGGCGCAACGCCGGGGCCGAACAATCTCATGTTGATGAGCTCGGGCGTGAATTTCGGCTTTCGCCGGACGCTGCCGCACCTCGCCGGCGTCGTGCTCGGCTTCTCGCTGATGGTCGCGTTGATCGGCCTCGGCCTGGACGCCATCTTCACGCGCTTTCCCGCTTTGCTGCCGATCATGCGTTGGGTCGGCGCGGGCTACATGCTCTGGCTCGCCTGGCGGATCGCGCGCTCGGGACCCGTGCGCGAAGGCCAGGCGAGCGCCCGGCCGCTCGGGTTTTTCGGCGCGGCGGCGTTCCAGTGGATCAATCCGAAGGCCTGGGTGATCGCCGTCAGCGCCTTGACCGCCTATTCCGTCACCGACGATTACACGGTTTCGGTCGCCGCGGTGGCGCTGACCTATCTCGCGATCGGGCTGCCCAGCAGCGGGGCCTGGGTCGTGTTCGGCTCGGCGATGCGAAGCGTGCTGAGCGATCCCAAGCGCGTGAGGCCGTTCAATCTGACCATGGCGGCGCTGCTCGTCGCCTCGATCGCGCCCGTCTTCTACGAGTAGCGCGGAGACTTCCCACGCGGCCCGCCGCGCCCGATTTCGCAAGCGAAACGAATATTTCGTTTGCGAAACGATTTGGTTTCGCTTTTCCCGCCATAAGCCCTTGAATTCATTGACATGCGAAATCCGCCATTTCGCGGTTTCGTGAGAAATCAACGGGTTGCGGGCCATTTGGTTTCGCACTTTTTTGTGCGTTCCGGAAATATGTAAACGTCCATGAGAAGAATTCTGGTAATCGAAATACGCTTAGCACGAAACGGCCTTTTTGACAAATCATTTCAGGAATTGCAAAGACGCCGAGCCGCTCCTCGAGCGTCGTCACAGGCCGCCGGCCAGGGCAAGGGCGCCCGCCCTGCCCCGCTCAGCGGAACGGCGGTTCGTCGAAGCTGCGCAATTTGCGCGAGTGCAGGCTCGCGCGCTGGCCCTGCAGGCATTGCAGCGCGGCAATGCCGATCTGCAGATGCTCGCCGATCGCGCGTTCATAAAACGCATTGGCGGCGCCGGGCAGCTTGATCTCGCCGTGCAGCGGCTTGTCGGAGATGCAGAGCAGCGCGCCATAGGGCACGCGCATGCGAAACCCCTGGGTCGCGATCGTCGCCGATTCCATGTCGACCGCGATCGCGCGCGAAAGGTTGATGCGGCGGCGCTCCTGCGTCCAGCGCAGTTCCCAGTTGCGGTCGTCGTTGGTCACGACGGTGCCGGTGCGCAGGCGCCGCTTCAGCGCCTCGCCGCGATCGCCGGTGACCTTGGCGACCGATTCCTGCAGCGCGACCTGCACTTCGGCCAGCGCGGGGATCGGCACGTCGGGCGGCACCGCGTTGTCGAGCACGTTGTCTTGCCGCAGATAGGCGTGCGCGAGCACGTAGTCGCCGATCTCCTGGCTCTGGCGCAGGCCCGCGCAATGGCCGACCATCAGCCAGCAATGCGGACGCAGCACCGCGATATGGTCGGTGATGTTCTTGGCGTTGGCCGGCCCGACGCCGATATTGACGAGGCTGACGCCGTGGCCGTCGGCGCGCACGAGATGATAGGCCGGCATCTGGAAGCGATGCCAGACGACTCCCGCGACCAGAGCCTCGGCCTCCGCCGGGCTGTGGCCGGCATGGATGACCACATTGCCGGGCATCACCAATTTTTCGACGCCGGCGCCGGCGCGCAATTGCTCCAGGCCCCAGCGCACGAACTGGTCGACATAGCGGTGGTAGTTGGTCAGCAGCACCCAGGGCTGCATCGCGCGCCAATCCGAGCCGGTGTAGTGCACCAGCCGGCGCAGCGAATAATCGACCCGCGCGGCGTCGAATAGCGCGAGCGGGCGCTCGGCGCCGGGGCGGATTTCGAACAGACCGTCGGCGATCTCGTCGCCGACGACGGCGAGCGAGGGCGCGGGGAAGTGACGCGCGAGCTCGGAGGCGGTGACGCCGCCGCGGCCGAGTTCGTCGCCGCTCTCGACGACATAGGGATAGGCGATCTCCTGCGAGCCGAGCCCGACCTCCATCTCGGCGCCGAACTCGGAGACGAGCGGGCGAAGCTGCTCGAGCAGATAGTCGCGGAAATCCTCGGGCTGCGTCACCGTCGTGGAATAGACGCCGGGCGCGGAGAATTTGGCGAAGGCGCGCGCGTTGGCGGGCGGCGCGCTCTCGGTGCGATAGGTCACGCGCAGGCGCGGATAGCGGAACATCGCGCGCGTCTGCGGCGTCGGCGCGACGCCGGACTGCAGGAACTTGTCGAGCGCGCCCCGGAGCGCGCCGACCGCCTCGCCGTAGCGCTTGGCGAGCAGATCGATCGCTTCTTCGGGCGTGGCGGCTTTGGTGAAGGTCGCGGTCAAGCGGGGCGCTCCGGGTTTATGCCTGGGTATGGAACTGGCTGCATCCATTTGGAGTCGGGGCGGCGCTCCGGCTTCGGACGCCCCCGCCCAGGATCGCGGGAGAGGCGCCCCTTCTAGCCGCGCAGCATTACGGTTTCGCTGCGATGCAGGCGATCTCGACCGTGAACTGCGGCGCGGCGAGCTTGGCCTCGACGGTCGCGCGCGCGGGCGTCTGCCCCTTCGCGACCCAGGCCTCCCAGACCGCGTTCATCTCGCCGAACGTCTTGATGTCGGTCAGATAGATCGTCGCGGACAGGAGCTGCGTCTTGTCGCTTCCCGCCTTGGCGAGCAGGCCGTCGATGATCGCGAGGATCTCCTTGGTCTGTTCGCCGACGCTCTTGCCCGCCGCTTTGTCGGCGACCTGCCCGGCGAGATAGACGGTGTGGCCGTGCACGACGGCCGCCGACATGCGCGGGCCGACGCCGATCCGTTCAATATTCATGGAATTCCGCCTTTTCGGGTTTGAGAAGGATCAGACCGGCGAAATGCCGGGGATTGCGCCGAGGTAATCGCGCTTGCCGATTTCGACGCCGGAGTAGCGCAGCAGATCGTAGGCGGTCGTGAGGTGGAAATAGTAATTCGGCAGCGCGAAGTGGAGGAGATAATTGGAGCCCTGCATCTTCATCTTGTTCGGCCCGAGCGGAAACACGATCTCCCGCGAGGCGCCATGATCCACCGCGGCGCGGTCGAGCGTCCTGATGTAATCGAGCGTCTTCTGGATGCGCGCTTTCAGTTCGTCGAGCGTGGCCTCGTTGTCCTCGAAGCGGGGCGCCTCCACGCCGGCCAGACGCGCGGAGGCGTTCTTGGCGTGGTCGCAAAAAATCTGAACCTGCCGACCGAAAGACAGCATGTCCGGGCGCAGCCGCAAGGTCAGATAGATCGAGGGGTCGAACTTGCGCGCGGCCGCATGCGCGGCGGCCTTGTCGAGAATCGCGACGAAGGCGGTCAACGAGACCTCGAAGACGCTCACGCTGGAATGATGGACCGATAGGGTCATGGCAGGGCTTTCCTCTCTTGGATTCGCGTTCGCGTTGCGAAGGCGCGCAACTTGCACGTAATGGGGGGCGAGTTCAACGTGGCGAACTCAACGGCCGGTCTCGGGCCAGTCCGCCGTTGCGAGCCGCCGGCGCGCGAAGGCGGCGATGTCGGGCGGCCAGACCGCGAGCCGCGCCTCGAAAGCCGAAATGTCGCCGGCGAACAGCGCGCGCGCGGCTTCCTCGAACCCCGGCAGATCGCCCGCGATCGCGTGCAGGAACCGATAGACCGCGTCGCGCGCGCCACGCGCCTGCGTCGCCCCGCCATCGGCGCGGCGCGCCTCGTCGACCAGACGGCGCAGCGCGACCGACGCGCCGCCGGGCTGGGCGGCCAGCCAATCCCAGTGGCGCGGCAGCAGCGTCACTTCACGCGCGACGACGCCGAGCCTGGGCCGTCCGCGCCCGCGCGGCGGCGCTTGGCCGACTTCCGCGCCGGATTCGCGCGGATCGAAATCCGTCTGCCCGCCCGTCGCCGCCTCGAAGGCCAGCACCGGCCCCGCCGCGCCCGCGGCGAACGCCCGCCGGACCGCCGCGGCGACCTCCGCGCGGGTTCCCTCGGCGATGAGGCGATGACGATCGAACGCGATGAATTCGGGATATTGAGACATGGCGGCTCCGAGGCCATTTTTTATCCGGGCAAAATTGAGGAGTCAATATGACCCGGATACAAATGGCGACGCCGGGGCCGCCGACCCCGCTACAAAGCGTGCCGCTCGAAGCTCTGCAATTCGGGATCGAAACACGCCCAGCTCGGCGCCGAGCGCGTCCAGATGGTCGCCTGCGGCCTGCCGAGTTCGGGATTGTCGAGCGCGCCGACGCGCACGATGATCAGATGCGGGCGCGGCTCGGCTTCGGAAAAGACATGCGCCCCGCAATCCGGGCAGAAGCTGCGATGCATCACGGCGCCGCTGTCGGCCTTCGAGGTGAACCGTTGCCGCCGGCCGGAAATCTTCGCCGTTTCGGTCGCGAAAGTTGCGTTCGCCGTGCCTGTGCCGGCGCCGAAATACTGGCAGTCGCGACACCAGCACACGCGCGCGGTAATCGGCGCCTCGGCGGCGATCTCGAACCGCAATTGTCGGCAGCGGCATCCCCCGGTGATCGCCATCGCCCGCCCCCCTCGACAAACGTCACGATAAACCCGGCGCGGCTATTGCGCCAGAACGGGCTCGCCGGTCGTGGACGTCAACACCCCGCTGACGGCGGCCGGGCGCGGCTCGGCGGCGAGCGCCATCGCCCAGAACACGCCGTAACGGGCGTGCGGATTCTTCGCGATCGCGATGCCCATCCGGGTGAAATTGCGCCCCAGCAGGTTGGCGTTGTGCTCGGACGAGCCGCGCCATCCCGCCATCGCCTCGTCGAGCGAATAATAGCCGGCGCCGAGATTCTCGCCCGCCTCCGTCGCGTCGATCCCCGATTGCGCCAGCCGCGCCGGGAACGCGCCCGCGACCGTGTGCGAGAGCGCGCCGCTCGCCGCCATCGCGTCGGCCTGGCGCTGCGCCATCGCGTCGAGGCCGGCGTCGAGGCGCACCGCGCCGAGGCCGTGGCTCGCCCGATAGGCGTTGAGCGCGGCCAGCGCCGCCTCGCGATCGAGACGCACCGCCGCCAGCTCGCGCTCCGTGCGCGCGCTGACCGGGCCATTGTCGAGATCCGAACTCGCGCAGCCGGCGAGCGACAGCCCGATCACGAGGGGGAGGAAGGCAAGACGATTTAAGCGCGGGCTCCGGTTCCCGGCGGCTTTACCACGGCCGCCTTTCCACAGGCTTGACGGCGCCGGGCCGGCCCGTCTTCGCCGGAACGTCGGAACGGGCTCCCGAACGCGCCGCGCCTCACCCCAAATTCAGTTCCTTGAAGAAGTCGTTGCCCTTGTCGTCGATGACGATGAAGGCGGGGAAATCCTCGACCTCGATCCGCCAGATCGCCTCCATCCCGAGTTCGGGATATTCGAGCACCTCGACCTTCTTGATGCAGTCCTGCGCGAGCCGGGCGGCGGGCCCGCCGATCGAGCCGAGATAGAAGCCGCCGTGGGTTCCGCAGGCCTTGCGCACCTCGGCCGAGCGGTTGCCCTTGGCGAGCATCACCATCGAGCCGCCCGCCGCCTGGAACTGGTCGACGAAACTATCCATGCGCCCCGCGGTCGTCGGCCCGAACGAGCCCGACGCGTAGCCCTGCGGCGTCTTGGCGGGGCCGGCGTAATAGATGGGATGGTTCTTGAAATAATCAGGCATCGGCTCGCCGCGATCGAGCCGCTCGCGGATCTTGGCGTGAGCTGCGTCGCGCGCGACGATCATCGTGCCGGTGAGCGCGAGGCGGGTGCGAATCGGATGCCGGCTGAGCTCGGCCAGGATCTCCTTCATCGGCTTGGAGAGGTCGATCCTGACGACCGGGCCGCCGAGCGTGGCCTCGTCCACAGCGGGCAGGAAACGGGCGGGATCATGCTCGAGCGCCTCGAGATAGACGCCGTCGCGCGTGATCTTGCCGAGCGCCTGCCGGTCGGCCGAGCAGGAGACGCCGAGGCCGATCGGCAGCGAGGCGCCGTGCCTGGGCAGACGGATCACGCGCACGTCGTGGCAGAAATACTTGCCGCCGAATTGCGCGCCGACCCCGAGCTGCTGAGTGAGCTTGTGCACCTCCTGCTCGAGCGCGAGATCGCGGAACGCGCGCCCGTCGGCGGCGCCTGAAGTGGGCAGCGCGTCGAGGTAGCGGGTCGAGGCGAGCTTGACGGTCTTGAGCGTCTGCTCCGCGCTGGTCCCGCCGATGACGATCGCGAGATGATAGGGCGGGCAGGCCGCCGTGCCGAGCGTCAGGATCTTTTCCCTCAGGAAGGCGATCATCCGGTCATGGGTGAGGATCGAGGGCGTCGCCTGATAGAGGAAGGTCTTGTTGGCGGAGCCGCCGCCCTTGGCGATGAACAGAAACTTGTAGGAATCCTCGCCCTCGGACGAGATCTCGATTTGCGCGGGCAGATTGTCGCCGGTGTTCTTCTCCTCGAACATCGAGAGCGGCGCGACCTGGCTGTAGCGCAGGTTCTTCTTGGCGTAGGCCTCGCGGATGCCCGCGGCGATCGCGCCTTCGTCGCCGCCCTCGGTCCAGACGAGACGGCCCTTCTTGGCGACCACGATCGCGGTGCCGGTGTCCTGGCACATCGGCAAAATTCCGCCGGCGGCGATATTCGCGTTCTTCAGGAGATCGTAGGCGACGAACTTGTCGTTCGCGGTCGCTTCGGGATCGTCGAGGATCCTGGCGAGCTGGGCGAGATGCCCGGGGCGCAGCAGATGGTTGATGTCGATCATCGCCTGCTCGGAAAGCGCGGTCAGCGCCTTGGGCTCGACGACGATGAATTCGCGCCCGAACGCCTTTTCGACGCGCACGCCCTCGCAGGTCAGCTTGCGATAGGGCGTCGTGTCCGGGCCCAACTGAAAGAGCGCGTGATAATCGTTGCTCATAGGGATTTTTCCGTCGCTGCGGGTTCGCCGTGACGCGCGCAACAAGGGGCCGCGCGCGGGGATTTCGCGCCTCTATAAGCGCTCGCGCGCGCGCTTCCTAGCGCGACCTCACGCCGCCGCGAGCGCGGCGATGCCGTCGGCGATCGCCAGCGTGCGGCGGGCCATGTCGGCGTGCAGGCGCTCGACCATGCGCCCGTCGAGCTGGATGACGCCCTTGCCCGAATTTTCCGGCAGGGAGAAGGCGGCGATGATGGCGCGCGCGCTCGCGACCTCGGCGGGGCTGGGCGCGAACACGTCGTTGCAGATGTCGAGCTGGCTCGGATGGATCAGCGTCTTGCCGTCGAGCCCCATTTCGCGGCCCTGCTCGCATTCGGCGCGGAAACCGTCGAGGTCTTTGATGTCGTTGTAGACGCCGTCGAG
This sequence comes from uncultured Pseudomonadota bacterium, assembly GCA_963809055.1. Lineage (GTDB taxonomy): Bacteria > Pseudomonadota > Alphaproteobacteria > Rhizobiales > Beijerinckiaceae > Roseiarcus. Next base: position 21,869 of record CAWEID010000023.1, read on the forward strand.
AATGTCGCAGCCGTGGGCGCGCGCGGCGGCGATGCAGATCGCCAGCCAGCCCGTGAACGCCGCCCGTCCCGGCGCCAGGCGCGCCCGGGTTTCCTTCGCGAGGTCGTTGAGGCCCATGACGAGCGTCTCCAGCCGCGCGGTCGGATCGGCTGCGGTCGCCGCGATCGAGCCGGCCGAGAGGATCGCCATCGGCGTCTCCATCATCGCCCAGATCCGGGTCTTTTCCGGCGCATTGGCCTCGCGCAGCGCGCGGGCGGCGAGCATGATCGTGCCGGGGCCGTCGACCTTGGGCAGCAGGATTGCGTCCGGCCTGGCGGCGATCGCCGCGGCGAGGTCGTCGTGGCCCCACGCGGTGTGGGCGCCGTTGACGCGGATGACCACCTCGCGGGCGCCGAAGCCGCCGGCGCGCACCGCCTCGGCGACCTGCTCGCGGGCGAGCGCCTTGGCGTCGGGCGAAACCGAATCCTCGAGATCGAGAATGATCGCGTCGGCGGGCAGAGTGCGCGCTTTGGCGATCGCCTTGGCGTTGGAACCCGGCATATAGAGCACGCTGCGGCGCGGGCGAGCGACCATGCAAACCTCCCAGTCTGTGGCGCAACATAGATTGTGCGACGCAATATCGCTAGTGGGCGCCGCAAACAGGCGGGCTCAGACTTAGGATGGAGGACCCTGGCTCAGGTTTCCCCGATCCGGCGCGCGAAGAACGGCAGCGCGAGGCTGATCATGAAGAAACGCGCGAGGTGATGGGCGCCGACGAACAGCGGATCGAGCCCGAGCGCGAAGGCCATCAGCGTCATCGCCTCGAGCCCGCCCGGCGCGAAGGCCGCCAGCGCCTCGGCGAAGGGAACCGCGACGACGCGGCTCGCCAGCCACGCGAACGAGGCCGCGGCGGCGAACGCGGCCAGGAACGAGGTCAGCGCCGCAATCAGCGTGCGATGCAGCAATTCCCAGTCGAAGCCGATGAAGCGCGTGCCGACCCAGGCGCCGATCAAGGTCTGCGCGACGATCTGCAGGCCGGGCGAAAGCCGGCCCGGCGCCCAACCCGCGCCATGGGCCAGCGCGGAGACCGCGATGCCGGCGTAGAGGACCCCGTTCGAGACCCCCAGCCTCTGCAGCCCCCAGCCCAATACGGCGGCGGCCGCAACCAGCGCCGCGGTTACGACGACCGGATCGGCCGCGAAATGCGCCGTCGGCGGGGCAAAGCCGGCGCGCGCGACGATCGGCGCCAGCGCCATCAGAACGAAAATGCGAAAAACCTGGATGACCGCCAGACGCGACATGTCGGCGCCCGAGGGCGCGGCGACGATGAAGACATAGGACAGCGCGCCGGGAATCGCGCTGTAGAAGGCGGTGCGGCGCGAAAACCCGGGCGAGCGGATCAGCACGAAATAGGAGGCGGCGGTCATCGCGAGGATCGCCAGCGCCATCAGCGCGAGCGAGGCGGGATATAGCGCCAGCGTGTGCAGCGTCGCGGGCGTCAGGCCGGAGCCCATGCCGACGCCGGCGAGCAGGATGGCGAGCGTGCGCAAAGGCGAAGGCAGCTGGCAGGCGCGCCCCGCCGCCGCGAGCGCGGCGACGCCGAGCATCGCGCCCGAGAGCCAGCCCGCAGGCACCCCCAGGAGGCCGAGCGCCCCGCCCGCGGCCAGAGCCGCCGCGGCGAGCGTGGCGAGTTCGGAAATCCGGCGCCCCGGCGGCGGCGCGGATTCGGGGTGCGGCAAGGCGCTAGGTCCGCAGCCAGGCCACGATCCGGCGCGTCGCCTCGGCGAGCGTCTCGGCCGAGCCGGCGTAGCAGATCCTGAGATAGCCCTCGCCGCCGGGCCCGAAGGCCGACCCTGGCGCGGCGCCGACATTGGCTTCCTCGATCAGGCGAAACGCGAGCCGTCGCGAATCGGCTTCGCCGTCGATCGCGCAGAAGAGATAGAAAGCGCCCTCGGGCAGCGAAAACCGCACCCGGCCGGTGGCGCCGAGCGCGCCGGCCAGATGGTCGCGCGAGGCGCGCACCCGCGCCCGCAGATCCTGGAAGAACGGCTCGCCCTGCTCGAGCGCGGCGATCGCGGCGCGCTGCGTTGCGACGGGCACGCCCGAGGTCGAATATTGAATGAGATTCTCGACGAAGGGCGCCAGCGCCGGCGGGGCTTCAAGCCAGCCGATGCGCCATCCCGTCATCGCCCAATTCTTCGACAGGGTTTGCACGAACAGGATCTTGTCGTCGGGCGACATCACATCGTGAAACGACGGCGCGCGCTGCGCGCCATAGGTCAGGCGGCCGTAGATCTCGTCGGCGATGATCCAGAGATTTCGCCGGCGCGCGAGTTCGAGCACGGCGGTCAATTCCTCGCGGGTCGCGACATAGCCGGTCGGATTGGCCGGCGAATTGAACAGGATCGCGCGCGTCGCCGGCGTCGTCGCCGCCGCGAGCCGATCGGCGTCGAGGCTCCAACGCGCGCCGCGATCGAGCGGCGCGAAGACCGCGCGCGCGCCGTTCGAGGACAGCGCGCCGGCGAAATTCGGCCAGGCTGGCGAAAGCACCAACCCTTCCTCGCCCGGACCGACGGTCATCCGCACGGCGATGTCGAGCGCATGCATGCCCCCGATGGTGACGAAGAAGCGCTCGGGCGAGAAATCGCCGCCGCCGGGCGCCGGGGCGTAGATGCGCGTGACGTAGCGCGCGATCGCCTCGCGCAGCGCGGGAATGCCGGCCTGGTAGGTGTAGAAGGTCTCGCCGTTGTCGAGCGAGGCCTTGGCGGCGGCGATGATGAAATCCGGCGTCGGCCGGTCGCCCTCGCCGACCCAGAGCGGGATCAGACCCTGTCGGCCGCGCCCGAAATCGGCGACTTCGACGATGCCGCTGGGCTCCAGCGTTCGGATGGCGGGGCGAATCTCGGCGAGCCAGTCGCGCGGCGCCGGCGGAGAGATCGAGGCGATATCGTGCATCGGCGCGTCATGAACGAGCGGACGGCGGCCCGCAAGAGGCGCCGCCGCTCTTTTTTGAAATGCGCTTGGCGAGCGCCGACCGCGACGCCCGGCCGGATTTCAGAGCCGGGTCAGCGGTTGACGAGCGCGTCGCGGATCTGGGTCAGCAGCACGACTTCCTCGCTCGGCGGCGGCGGGGCGGCCGGCGCGGCGGGGGCCGGCTTCTTCAGAGTGTTGATGGCCTTGACCACAAAGAACAGCGCGATGGCGACGATCAGGAAATTGACCCCGATGGTAATGAAATCGCCATAGGCGAGCACGCCGCCCTGCTTCTTGGCGTCGGAGAGATTGGTCGCGGTCACGCCGCTGGAAAGCGGGATGAAATAGTTGGTGAAATCCGCTTTGCCGGCCAGACCGAGGATCGGCATGATGATGTCGTTCACGAGGGCGTCGACGATCTTGCCGAAGGCGGCGCCGATGATCACGCCGACGGCGAGATCGATGACGTTGCCCCTCATCGCGAAGTCTCTGAATTCCTTTAGCATCGACAAGCTCCCCTTTTTGGACCTTTCAGCCGTTCGCGCGGGCAATCCCCCCCGGAGAGCTCGAAACTAACGGAGGGGAATTCGAAAATAAAGGGCCGGCGCCTGACGCGCGATTGGAATTCCCGACGGTTTCAAAGGCTTGCGCGAACGTCGCGACGGGCCTCGCGCGGGAGTCCCCGGCTCGACTTCGCGGCCGCGAAATTGGCGGACCGCGGGATCGGCGCCGCGCCCGTCAATTTCGCTGCAATCGTCCGCTCGCCCTGCGCGGCAATGCGCCGCGCCGTCGGGTGACATTCGCCACATGCTTGCCGCGCCAATTTGGGCCAGAGTTGACGCACGGAATGGGAAGCCAGATCATGCCCTCGGAACGTCGATCGTCGAACGAAACGCGGCCGGACGCGCCGGCTGAGCGCCTCCTGATCCTTGTTGACGACAGGGAGGAACGCGACCGGCTGTTCGCGCTCGCGCGACGCACGCCGATGTTCGCGGATTGGCCGATCGAGACCGGCCCGCTCCCGGCGCGGCTGCAAGTTTGGGAAGGCGCCTCGGTCAAGACGACGCTGCTGGCCTTCGGCGCCGCCACGGGGCAATGCCCGCCGCTCCGGCTCGATCCCTTCGCGCGAGCGACCAACCTGATCGTCGTCGCTCCGCGCGCGTTCCTTCCCTTGTGGCGCAAAGGGAAGATCGGCCGCAGTTTTCGCTGCATCGCCAGCGAAGACATCGACATCCGCTCGCTCGAGATCGCCGCCCGCGAATTGACGCTGGCTCGCGACAAACCGAGGCGCCAAGCCGCTGGCATCGCCCCGCGCCCCCAGGCGCTGGCGCAGGCGCGCGCCGATATATGGATCGATGAATTGAAGGAACGAATTCGGTCGCAATCTCTGGTTGGCGGCGCCGATCGGGACCGCGGCCTCGACTCTGTCGCCGACGGCGCGCTGAACGCGCTCAAGTTGACGGACGCCGATCTGTCGCGAGCAGGGATCGCGTATGACGAAGCTTTGGAGGCGAGCTTCGCGCCGGACTTGAACGCCGCGGCGGAGAGCCTCGTGGCGCGATGGGCGCCCCGCACGGCCTGGTCGCTTTCGGTGCTCGTCGGCGACGCCCCGACCCGGATCGATGTCAGCGCCGAGGCGCTCGACGCGTTCCTCGGCGGTTTCGCCCGGATCTGGCGCCGACGGCGCACCAGGGCCGACCGATTGGAGTGGATCGTCTGGGACGCCGGCGAGGACGTGCGGCTGGTGGCGATTTTCGCGCGGGAGGGATGCGCGAAGACCTCCGGTGCGGCGCTCAACGATCTTGTGGCTGGATTGCTCGACGAGTTGCAATCCTGCGCCGCGGCCTGTCGCGCGGCGATGCCGGACGAGATGGATTGCGGGCGCGACGCCGGCCGGATCGCGGTGATATTCCGGATGCCGAGGGCCGGCTATGTCGATCCGCTCCTCTTGCAGGCCGGCCAGAGCGCGCTGAGACAATTGGCGGTTCTGGCGCGCAGCTGAAAGCCCGCCCGGGGCGCGCCGCCCGGTCAGTCGCTGTCGACGCCGGCGTGTTTGGGCGCCGCGGTCCGCTTTTGCAGATTGGCCGCGCGCAACATCGTCAGCCTCGCGTCGCAAAACCCGTGCTGGGCCTCCCCGTCGTACTCGCGGCACACGTCGTCGCGCTGGGCGGTGAAGTCGCGTTGCTCGCGCTCGAGCGCGGCCGCGCCGTTCCTGTCGCGCGTCTCGAGGACTCTTGAGGCTGCTCGCGATCGAGGCTTCGGCCCGGGAGCGCTCGCGCGCGATCGCCTTGGTCTCGCCTTGGAGCGAAGCCGCCGGGGGACCCCAGAGTCCGCTCGGGCTCGCCTGGCAATCGGCGGCCGTGAAGACGCAGGCGGTCGGCTGCGCGGGCACGAGAACGGCCCCGTCCAGCACGTCGAAAGTCAGCGGGCACGCGGGGATGTCGGCGGAATAGCGCGCCGCCCCCTCGGGCGCGCCGAGGCTCTTGGCCTGGATCGGCGTGTCGGAAACAATGTCGATCTGGCATCTCTGGCTGGAATCGGAAACGACCTCGCCCATCAGGGTGAATTTGTCGACCTGCAGCCCCTTGCCCTTCTCGACGCGCGAAAGCTTCAATTGCCCCTGGACCCCATCCAGCAGCAGCGGCTGCGCGAGCACCGAATCCGGACCCTTGGGGCGATTGGCGTCCTTGCCGGGCTTCGCGTCGTCCGAGGACGGCTTGGCGTCGCTCGAGGATTTGGCGTCCGCCGGCTTCTTGGACGCAGCCCGATGGAGCGGCGCGGGCGTCGAGTTCGGCCGCGCTCGGCGCTTGCGTCTGAGCCAGCGCGAAGCCGCTGAGGAGAAATACGGACGAAAACAGGATTAAGATTCGGTTCATGGGCGCAAGACTAGGGCCCAACCGACGAAAGGGAAAGCCGACCTTTGCCAGACGGGGTCGCGCCGAAAAGCAAAAATCGCTCTGAATCCTGTCCCTCTCGGACGCCCGCGCGCCTTGCAGCCCCTCCGGCCCCCTCCTATATACGCCGCGACTGAGCAGCGTGGGGGCGTAAGCGTCTCGTCTGCAGAGTTTGGATAAGCATCGCAGACCGGAAGATCGCCGGCGGCCGGTTGTGGCCGTCGCCGGGATTTTCCAAGGCCGGGCCGCTTCGGGGCCCTGCGGTCTGGCGGAACTAAAGGGGATGAGAGCAATGGCTAAAGTTATCGGCATAGACCTCGGAACGACCAATTCCTGCGTTGCGGTCATGGAAGGCGCGACGCCGAAGGTGATCGAGAATTCCGAGGGCGCGCGCACAACGCCCTCCATCGTGGCGTTCACGGACGACGGCGAGCGCCTGGTCGGCCAGCCCGCCAAGCGTCAGGGCGTGACCAATCCCGAGCGCACGTTCTTCGCGATCAAGCGCCTGATCGGCCGCTCCTTCGACGACCCGATGACCAAGAAGGACATGGGCCTCGTCCCCTACAAGATCGTCAAGGCCCCCAACGGCGACGCCTGGGTGACGGCCGACGGCAAGCAATATTCGCCCTCGCAGATCTCCGCCTTCGTCCTTCAGAAGATGAAGGAGACGGCCGAGGCGCATCTGGGCGGCCCGGTGACCCAGGCGGTCATCACGGTTCCCGCCTATTTCAACGACGCCCAGCGTCAGGCCACCAAGGACGCCGGCAAGATCGCCGGCCTCGAGGTGCTGCGCATCATCAACGAGCCGACCGCGGCGGCGCTGGCCTACGGCCTCGACAAGAAGAAGTCGGGCACGATCGCGGTCTATGACCTCGGCGGCGGCACTTTCGACATTTCGATCCTCGAGATCGGCGACGGCGTGTTCGAGGTCAAGTCGACCAACGGCGACACGTTCCTCGGCGGCGAGGACTTCGACATGCGCCTCGTCGAATATCTGTCCTCCGAATTCAAGAAGGAGCAGGGCATCGACCTGACCAAGGACAAGCTCGCGCTGCAGCGGCTGAAGGAAGCGGCTGAAAAGGCCAAGATCGAGCTGTCCTCGGCGACGCAGACCGACATCAACCTGCCCTATATCACCGCCGACGCCTCGGGACCGAAGCATCTGGCGCTGAAGCTGACGCGCGCCAAATACGAGGCGCTGGTCGACGACCTGATCCAGCGCACGGTCGAGCCCTGCCGCAAGGCGCTCAAGGACGCCGGCCTCACTGCGGGCCAGGTGGACGAAGTGGTGCTGGTCGGCGGCATGACCCGCATGCCGAAGGTGCAGGAGATCGTGAAGCAGTTCTTCGGCAAGGAGCCGCACAAGGGCGTCAACCCGGACGAAGTGGTCGCCATCGGCGCCGCGGTCCAGGCCGGCGTTCTCCAGGGCGACGTCAAGGACGTCCTGCTGCTCGACGTCACCCCGCTCTCGCTCGGCATCGAGACGCTCGGCGGCGTGTTCACGCGCCTGATCGAACGCAACACCACGATCCCGACCAAGAAGAGCCAGGTGTTCTCGACCGCCGAGGACAACCAGACCGCCGTGACGATCCGGGTCTTCCAGGGCGAACGCGAAATGGCCGCCGACAACAAGGCGCTCGGCCAGTTCGATCTCGTCGGCATTCCCTCGGCGCCGCGCGGCGTGCCGCAGATCGAGGTCACCTTCGACATCGACGCCAACGGCATCGTCAACGTCACCGCCAAGGACAAGGCGACCAACAAGGAGCAGCAGATCCGCATCCAGGCCTCGGGCGGCCTCAGCGAAGCCGACATCAACAAGATGGTGAAGGACGCCGAGGCGCACGCCGCCGAGGACAAGAAGCGGCGCGAATCGGTCGACGCCAAGAACCACGCCGAGTCGCTCATCCACGACGCCGAGAAGGCGCTCAAGGATTACGGCGACAAGATCAGCGCCTCCGACAAGAGCGCGGTAGAGGCGGCCATCGCCGCGCTGCGCTCCAGCCTGGAAGGCGACGACATCGAGGCGATCAAGGCGCGCACCAACGACCTGATGCAGGCCCAGATGAAGCTGGGCGAGGCGATGTACAAGGCGAGCCAGGCGGCCGGGCCGGAAGGCGCGGCGGCCTCGGGCGCCGAGCCGAAAGACGACGTCATCGACGCGGAATTCCGCGAGGTCGACGACGACAAGAAGAAGTCGGCGTAACTCCAGCCCTTCTCCCGCGGCGGGCCGTCGAAAGACGGACGTTCTTCGGAACGCCCATCCGGGAGAAGGCGGCGCGCCCGCGCCGGATGAGGGTCGCCCCCTCGCCCCCGGCTCTCTTCCGCCAAGCGGGAGAGGGCCGTTTCTGCGGTTGACGACGCGCCCGGCGTCATCATAGGTGTCCAACGATCGGGCGGTCTGAACGCCCCAGCAACATAGTCGGACCGCTGAGCACGTGGCCAAACGCGATTTCTACGAAACTCTCGGGGTCGCCAAGACCGCCAGCGACGCGGAGCTGAAATCGGCGTTCCGCAAAGCGGCGATGCAATATCATCCGGACCGCAATCCCGGCGACAAGGAAGCCGAGGCGCGCTTCAAGGAACTGAACGAGGCCTACCAGCACCTCTCCGACCCGCAGAAGCGGGCGGCCTACGACCGTTACGGCCACGCGGCCTTTGAACAGGGCGGCGGGGGCATGAACGACGGTTTCGCGAACTCGATGTCGGACATCTTCGACGACCTGTTCGGCGACATCATGGGCCGGCGCGGCGGCCGCAACCCCTCCGGCAAAGAGCGCGGCGCGGACCTTCGCTACAATCTCGACATCACGCTCGAGGACGCCTACCGCGGCAAGACGGCGGCGATCAAAATGCCCACCGCGGTGTCCTGCGAGACCTGTTCGGGCACCGGCGCGAAGGCCGGCTCCAAGCCGACCACCTGCAAGACCTGCGCGGGGCACGGGCGCGTGCGCGCGCAGCAGGGCTTTTTCGCGATCGAGCGCACCTGTCCGACCTGCCACGGCCGCGGCCAGACGATCGACAATCCCTGCGAGAAATGCGGCGGCTCGGGCCGCGTGACGCGCGAGCGCACGCTTTCGGTCAACATCCCCGCCGGCGTCGAGGACGGCACGCGCATCCGCCTGACGCGGCGAGGGCGAGGCGGGCCTGCGCGGCGGCGCGGCGGGCGATCTCTACATCTTCCTCGCCATCAAGCCGCATCCGTTCTTTCAGCGCGACGGCGCGGACCTCTATTGCCGGGTTCCGATCTCGATGGTTCAGGCCTCGCTCGGCGGCGAATTCACGGTGCGCACCCTCGACGGCGGCGACGCCAAGGTGCGAATTCCCGAGGGAACCCAGTCGGGGCGTCAGTTGAAGCTGCGCGGCAAGGGCATGCCGGTGCTGCGCTCGCGCGATTTCGGCGATCTCTACATTCAGGCCGTCGTCGAGACGCCGCAGAATCTGACCCGTCGCCAGCGCGAGTT
>CAWEID010000024.1:0-201368 GCA_963809055.1 uncultured Pseudomonadota bacterium
ATCGCCGCCCAATAGGCGATTGAAGTCGCCGTCACATTCGGCGCGAGCACCGCGACGACGTCGTCGGGGCCGACGCCGTCGCGGGCGCAGCCAGCGCCTCGCCGCCTCCAGCAGCCCCAGAAACTCGCCCGACTTCGTCACGACCGGGGCCGGGTCCAGCGCGGTGCGCAGATAGATCAGGATGGGATGGGGAGGATCGCGCGCGAGGCCGCGCCTGATGAAGGCGCCGACATTGGGAAATTCGGCAAGGATCGCGCTTGCGCGCGCATCCAGCGCGGCGCGCTCGTCAGGCGAATAGGCGACGGCCATCGTGTCCTCCCGGGATTCGGCGCGGCGATTTTCGGCCGCCGCTGCGCGAGCGTCCGACGTCGCGCGTCCGCGGTCAAGCCGCCGGCTCGCGAGCCGTTTGGGAATTTGGCGACGGCAGTTTCGCGCTTTCCCAGCGTTGGCCAGACGCAGATCGAACGTGACGAGGCCATGGCCGCCGCTCGCGCCCTTGCGAGATGCTGCGCGCCGGCTCTTGGGTCGCTTGGCTATCGCTGGACGTTTCATGCGTTTGGGTTTCGGCGTTTGATAGCGGGGCGCAAGGCGGGGCGACGGCAAATGTGGCGCCCGACGGTTTGCCGAAGGCCCGCGCCGCCCCTTCAAGCTTCGCGAAAGCCAGTCGCCGCAAGCTCCCTTCGCTGGCTAGCGGTTGGCTGCAATGGGAGGCCCGTGACGTCTACTCGGTAACGCTCTTCCTTCGCCCATGTGCTCGGAGCTGGCGCCCGGCCGCTCTCTGGTCTTCCATGCGGTCACGCAATTGCGCCTCGCCGTCGACGCCGAACTGGCGGCGCTGATCGCCGCCTTCGAGATGCCGCGCAGCCTGCCCGGCGAGGCCGAGCCGCTCGCGCGCGCCTTCGGCCAATACCCCGGGATGCTCGCCGGCGCGATCGCGGCGCTCGATGAATGTGGTCTTCTCACCGATAGGACGGCCGAGGCTGAAGCGGCGGCGGTCGCGGCCGAACTCGAGGGAACTCTCGGCCGCGATCCCGGAGAGAGGCTCGATCGGCTGCGCCGCCAGTGGCGCCAAGGCTGCCGCTGATTACTGGGCCGCCGCGTCCACGCGCAAGCTGAGCGATCTCGCCGGCGTGGCCGCCGAATCCGAGATCGCCCTGTTCGCCGATTGCGACCTGCAGCGCGAAGCCGAGTTTATCGCGCAGGAAGGCGCGGCGCGCGGTCTCGATATCCGCATCGGCGTGACCTTCGCCGACGACCTGCGCTGGGTCGAGGAGCGCGAGCCGGACATCATCCTGATCGGCGCGCTGCGCACGCGCGGCGCCGTCGCCGCGGCGGGCGGCGAGGACGATCCGACGCGCGACTATGTCGCCGAGGCGCGCCGCCTGATCGCGGCCTTGCGCGCGCGCTCGCCGGCGCCGATCCTGATCGACAACCTGCCCGAGCCCACCGTGCAGCCGCTCGGCATGGCCGAGCGCGGCGCGCGTTCGCATCGCAACCGCTACCGCCGATTGAATTTCGCCCTGGCCGAACTGGTCGAAGACTTCGAGGACGTTCATGTCGTCGACGTCGCAACGGCGCTCGCCGGCGCGGGCGCCGAGCGCTGGCTCGACGACGGCTGACGTCGTTCACCAATTTCGGCTCGCCCGGCTGGATGCTGCTGCGGCCGGAGAGCGAGAGGCGGCGTGCATGGCCTGTTTCCGGATCCGGCGCCGCTCGTCGCGGCGGTCGACGGCGATGCCTATGGGCGCGAGCGGATAACCTCGCGCGCGCATGTCGACGCGATCGTCACGACGCTCGCGGTCGATCGAAGAAATGCGTCGTCGTAGATCTCGACGGGTGCTCGGCCGGGCGTCCTCGCCGAGACCGGCGCGCCGTTCGCCTGGAGCGCCGAGACGAGCGGGCTCGCTTCCTACATCGGTCTCTTCGTCGGCATCCACGAAGCCTTGAAGATGCTGAAGCGGCGTGGACTCGTGCTCGCCGCTGTCAGCAAGAACGATGAGGCGGTGCTGCGCAAACTCTGGACCTATCCCGATGCTTATCCGCGCGAGCGCCTGCTGACGCCCGACGATTTCGTCTGCCTGGCGCCGACTGGCGCGACAAGTGCGGGCACATAAGAGAGATCGCCGACGAACTCGGCTTCGCGCTCGACGCGTTTGTGTTCATCGACGACCATCCGATCGAGCGCGAACGCGTGCGGGCCGCATTGCCCGAGGTCGAAGTCTGGGGCGAGGACCTGTTCTCGCTGCGCCGCCGGCTGCTGAGCGATCCGCGCCTGCAGCGCCCGCGCGTCACCGCCGAGGCGGAGGCGCGCACCGCGCTCGTCAAGGCGCAATTGACGCGCGAGCGGCTGCGCGCGAGCGCGGCGGACGAGGCCGCGTTTCTCGCCTCGCTCGAGATCCAATGCCGGATCGAAAAGCTCGCGAGCGGCGCCGCGCTCGAGCGCATCGAGGAATTGTTCCAGCGCACCACGCAATTCAACGCCACCGGCCGCAAGTTCTCCCGCGGCGAACTCGCCGCGATCGCCGGCAGTCCGCGCGGCGCCGTCTTCGCGATGCAGGTCAAGGACCGTCTCGCCGACCACGGCCTCGTCGCGGCCTGCGTGGCGATGGATGGCGAGATCGCGGGCTTCGCGATGAGCTGCCGCGTCATCGGCCTCGGGGTCGAACATCGCTTCCTCAGGGAGATTCTCGCCGACCTCGCCGCATCGCATCGCGAAGTCGTCGCGCGCATCGTCGAGACCTCGCGCAACGGGCCGGCGCGCAAACTCTATCGCGACGGCGGCTTCGCGCAGCGCGCCGACGGCGCCTGGGTCAAGCGCCTGCATGGCGCCGCCGCGACGGCGGCCTGAGGCCTTGGGAGGGCCGGAATGTCGCTGGAGCGCGCCGCAGGGATGGAACCCTCGCCGACCTGCGTTCCCGCCGCCGTCGCGCAGGCGCTCGCGCGCGCTCGCGATTGCGGCGCGCGCGCGGACGACGCGGGCGCGCAGGCGGCCTATCTCGACGCTCTGCGCCTCGATCCCACCCATTTCGAGGCGCTCAACGATCTCGGCGTTCTCGCGCTGCGAAAGGGCCGTCGCGCGGCCGCGCGAACGGCGCACCGGCAGGCGGTTCGCTTTCACCCTGACAATCCCATGGGCCGCGTCAATCTCGCCAATATTCTCCTGAGCGAAGGCGAGACGTCCGAGGCCTGCGCGCATTATCGCGCCGCGCTCGCGCGCGATCCGAATTTTCGCGCCGCGCATCAGGGACTCGCGCGCGCCTGCGAGGCCGAAGGCGATCCGCGCGCGGACGCACATTGGCGGCTGGGATTTGCGGGCGCCGCCTGCGAAAGGCGCGGCTTTCGCGGCATCGGCGCGGCTATGCCGGTTCTGCTCGTCGCTTCCGTCAGGCTCGGCAACATGCCGGTCGAGCCCTGGCTCGACGATCGCCTGTTCGACGTGCAGCGTCATTCGACGCCGAGTTCTGGGACGAGGCGGCGCCTTGCCGCCGCATGCGCTGTTGATCAACCTCGTCGGCGACGCCGACCTCTGCGCGGGCGCGCTCGCGCGCGCCGAGGCGCTGATCGCGGAAAGCGCGGCGCCGGTCGTCAATCCGCCGGGGCGCGTGCGCCGCGACCGGGCGCGCTCGACACTGCGCGCAGGCTGTCGGCCGTTCCCGGCGTCGTCGCCCCCGAGACGGCGATGACCTCGCGCGCCGCGCTGGCCGATCTCGCCGAGGAGCGCTTCCCGCTATTGCTGCGCGCGCCGGGCTTTCACGCCGGCCGGCATTTCGTGCGGGTGGAGAGCCGCGACGGTCTCGAGCCCGCGCTCGCCCAGTTGCCGGGCGAGGCATGGCTCGCCATGAGCGCGCTCGATGCGCGCGGCGCCGACGGGCTGCATCGCAAATATCGCGTGATGATCGTCGACGGCGCGCTCTACCCGCTGCATCTGGCGATCTCGGCGCATTGGAAGGTGCATTATTTCAGCGCCGACATGGCCGACAAGCCCGCGCATCGCGAGGAGGAGCGCCGCTTCCTCGAGGCGGCGCCCGAAGCGCTCGGCCCGCGCGCGATGCAGGGCGCTGGCCGGCATTCGCGACGCGGTCGGCCTCGATTATTTCGGCGTCGATTTCGGCCTCGCGCGCGACGGTTCGCTGCTGCTGTTCGAGGCCAACGCCGCGATGGCGATGCTGGACCCGCCGCCCGACCCGATCTGGGACTACCGCCGCAAGCCGCTCGCCGCCGCGCGCGCCGCCGCGCGCGGCATGATGTTTCGGCGCGCCGCGCCGATGTCCGCGTAACGCCGGCGAGGCGCGGAGCGGACGCGCTTCACCCACCAATGCTCAACCTTCGCCTTCATGGTCGGCTCCGCTCGCGGCGGCCGCCGCGAAACCTCAATGCACGCGCAACTGCAATTCCAGCGGGCTGCGGAAGGTCGAGGAGGACATCCATTTCAGGCGCTCCTCGGCCCGGGAATAATTGGGGACGACCTTATGGAACTCCTCGAATGCGATCTGGGTCGCGAGCCGCGCGATCGTGCCGCCGAGGCAGGCGTGCACGCCGCCGCCGAAGCCGAGATGGCCGCGCGGCTTGCGCGCGATGTCGTAGCGGTCGGGATCGGGGAACTGGCGCTCGTCGCGATTGGCCGAGCCATAGGCCAGACAGACGAAATCGCCGGTCTTCATGGTCTGGCCGTGCAGTTCGACGTCGCGCATCAGGCGGCGGCGGAACCTCTGCGCCGAGGTGTTGTAGCGCAGGCTCTCCTCGATCGCGTCCGGCAGCAGCGCCGGATTGGCCGTGACCGTCCCGCGCGCCTCGGCGTGATCGGCGAGATTGAGCCCGAACATCATCATGAAGCCGCCGAGCGACTCGACGCCCGCCATGATCAGCGTCGTCGTCGTCAGCAGCACTTCGCGCTCGTTCAGCTTGTCGCCGTCGATCTCGGCGGCGGCGAAGTTGGAGATCAGGTCGTTGCGCGGCGCGGCGCGGCGCATTGCGATCGCCTTGGCGGCGTAATCCTGCATCCAGTGGAAGGCGGCCAGATGCTCGGGGCCCTTGGCGCGGGTCACGGGATCGCTCTGCACCATCAGCACGGCCTTCTCGCGCACCGTGTCCTCGTCGACGATCGCCTCGTCGCCGGTGGGCAGGCCGAGCGCGGCCATCAGCACGCGCACGGTAAACTTGGCCGAATAATCCTTGAAGTCGAATTGCTCGACCCCGCGCAGTTCCTCGGCGGCGGCGCGCGCGATGTCGCGGATCGGATCGGCCAGGCCTTCGAGATTGCGGCGCAGAAAAGCGTATTGCACCAGCGCGCGCAGCCGGTCGTGGCGCGGCGGATCGGTCGTGCCGAGCGTCGCCCCGGCGCGGTCGGGCAATTCGGTCATCATGTTGCCGCTCGCCGAGGAATAGGTCGCCCAGTCCTGCAGCGCGACGGCGACGTCGGCGAAGCGCGAGAGCACCCACATGTTCGCCTCGGGGCTCCAGAAGCACGGCGCCTCGTCGCGCAGCCGCTTGTAGAGCGGAAACGGATCGGCGTCGGTCTGAGGCGAAAATGGATCGAACTGCAGCATGGCCGCTTCCCCCGCGATATTCCGGTTTTGGCGCGCATCTTAAGCTTGAAAGGGCGCGCGCGCCCTGCAAAAAGACGTTATAAAAGTTGCACTTTTCGATCAGGAATTCCGCAATGGCGCCGTCGAGAGCCAAGGCCGGGAGACATGCCGCGGGCGCTGCGCCGCTCTTTGCCCTCTATGGCGAGGCGGCCAATCCCGGGCAGGAGCTGCTGCATATCGAGGAGGTGCAGTCGCGCAGCCGGCTGCATCATTGGGAAATCCAGCCGCACCTGCACCAGGGCCTGCACCAGATCCTCTGGATTTTCCGGGGCGGCGCCGAGGTCTCGCTGGACGAGGCGAGCCAGACGATCGAGGGGCCTGCCGCGATCCTGGTGCCGCCGGCGGTCGTGCACGGCTTCCGCTTCGCGCCCGAGACGGACGGGCTCGTGCTGACGCTGAGCGCGCGCTTCGCATTCGAAGGCGACGCGGGATCGGCGGGCGAAGCCTTCGGCGAGTTGTTCGCCGCGCCCATCGCCCTGCGATTTTCAGCCGGCGATCCCGTCGTGGCGCGGCTGGACGCGCTCATGCGCGAACTCGCCGCCGAATTCCTGTCCCCCGACGCCGCGCAATCGCCGGCAACGCTCTGGCTCGCCCGCGCCGTGCTCTGGCGGCTCGCTCGGGCGCGCGCGGCGAGCGGCCCGGCGCAGGGCCTTCGCGAGCGGCGCGACCGCACGCGCTATCAGCGTTTTCTCAGGCTGGTCGAGGAGCATTTCCTCGAGCGCTGGCCCTTGTCGCGCTACGCCGACCGGCTCGGCCTCTCGACGCAAAAGCTCAATCGGCTGGCGCGCGCCGAGAGCGGCCGCTCCGCCCTGGAAATCGTGCATGAACGGATGACGCGCGAGGCCTGCCGGCGGCTCTATTATGTCGCGGCGCCGGCGGAAAAACTCGGCATGGAGCTGGGCTTCGACGACCCCGCCTATTTCTCGCGCTTCTTCAAACGCCGCACCGGCATGAGCCCGCGCCGGTGGCGCGAGGCCCATCAGGCCGGCTATTGAGCGGGGGCTTCAGCGCGTGCGCGCCGCCACCGGCCGGGCGACGGTCTCCAACTCGCCGCGCAGCCAGCGATGCGCGGGATCGTCGTGATCGCGCCGGCTCCAGATCATGAACATCGGCAGAGTCGGACAGGGAATCGGCGCGGGCGCGCTGGCGAAGCCCCGCAGCAGTCCGTAGCGCAGCAGGCCCGGCGCGGTCGCGACGAGATCGCTGTCGCTGAGAAAGGCGGGCACGCCGGCAAAGCCGGGCACGGTCACCGCGAAGCGCCTGGCGACGCCGTCGGCTTCGAGATGCGCGTCGAGATCGAGCGAGCGGCGCGGCTCGTAAACGACGGTGACATGGTCGGCGGAAAGATAGTCCGCGCGCGTGCGCGGCGCCGCGCGCCGCTTGGGATCGAAGAAGACGCGGTAGCGGTCCTCGAACAGCTTCTTCTGCAGAATGTCCGCGCCCTCGGGCGGGCGCGGGCTGACGATCAGCCGGCAATGTTCCTGGCGCAGCATGTCCGCGCTCGGCACATTCGAAGGAACAATTCGCAGCCCGACGCCGGGCGCCTTCGCCCGCAGCCGGGCGACCAGCGCCGGCAGCAGCGCGTCGCGCTGGAGATCATTGGCCGCGATGACGAATGTTTCGCGCCATTTCGACGGGTCGAATTCGCTGGCGCGCGCGAAACGCTCGAGTTCGCGCAGCAATTCGCGCGCCTGCGGCGCCAGCGCCTCGGCGCGCGCGGTCGCAACGATGCCGCGCCCCGACTTGACGAACAGGGGATCGCCGAGGATCGCGCGCAGCTTGTCGAGGAGATGGCTGACCGCCGACTGAGTGACGCCGAGCCGCTGCGCCGCGCCGGTGATCGAGCCGGCCTCGACGACCGCCACGAGCAGCCGCAGCAGGCGCGCGTCGAGATCCGACCAATCGAATTCGCTCATGCGTGGCACGATGATTCATTCGCCCTGGTTTTGCAAGGGGCGGCGCTTCAGGCCGATATCGCAATCCCGGCCGCCGCCATCAGCAGCGCGACCGCGAGCGGCGGCGCCCGCCAGACCACGAGCGCCACGAAGCCGGCGACCGCGATTGCGAAATCGAGCGGCGTGCGGACCGCGCTGGTCCAGACGGGGTCGTAGAGAGCCGTCGCGAGCAGACCGACGACTGCGGCGTTGACCCCGGCCATCGCGGCGCGCGCATGAGGCTCGGCGCGAAGCTCGCGCCAGAACGGCAGCGCGCCCATCAGCGCGAGCAGGCCGGGAACGAAGATCGCAACCAGCGCCGCGGCGGCGCCTGCGAGGCCGCCCGGCGGGACCTTCGCGACGGCGCCGAGATAGGCCGCGAAGGCGAAGATGGGACCGGGCATGATCTGCGCCGCGCCGTAGCCGGCGAGAAAATCATTGTCCGAGACCCAGCCCGGCGCGACCACCGCCGCGCGCAGCAGCGGCAGCACGACATGGCCGCCGCCGAACACCAGCGCGCCCGAGCGATAGACCGCCGCGACGAGCGCGAAGGCGTCGGTGCGTTGCGGAATCAGCGAAAGCGCGAGCAGCGCGAAAAACAGCGCGAGGAAACCGAGGCCGGCGCGGCGCGAGACCGGCGTCGCGAGACTGTCGGGGGCGGCCTCGGCGCCCGCGCGCAGAAACGCAAATCCCGCGAGAGCGCCGAGCAGAATCGCGCCGATCTGGCCGAGCGAGCCCGGGGACAGCGCCGTCAGCAGCACGGCGAGCGCGGCGATCGCGGCGCGCGGGCGATCGGGGCTGAGATTGCGCGCCATGCCGAGCACGGCCTGCGCGACGATCGCGACCGCGACCAGCTTCAGCCCATGCGCGAGCCCGTCGCCGAAGCGTCCGTGCAGCGCGCCCGCGCCAAAGGCGAACGCGACCATCAGGATGGCGGAAGGCAGCGTGAAGCCGAGCCAGGCCGCCAGGCCGCCCCAATAGCCCGCGCGGATCAGGCCGACGGAGAAGCCGACCTGGGTGCTGGCGGGCCCGGGCAGGAACTGGCAGAGCGCGACGAGATCGGCATAGGCGCGCTCGTCGAGCCATCGACGGCGCTCGACGAATTCGCGGCGGTAATAGCCGAGATGGGCGATCGGCCCGCCGAAGCTCGTCAGCCCGAGCCGCAGGAAGATCGGGAAGACCTCCGCGAATCCGCCGGGCCGCGGCTCTTCGCCCACCGCCGCCATCGGCGCGCCCGTTTGGCCAGCGTCCCTTTTCACAATTTCCAACGCCCTGTTTCCCTTGGCCTTTCTCTTCCCGCATACGACTTCGGCAGGGCCGCGACAACTTCGCGCGCGTCTCATCCACGGTTCGGCTATACAATGACTGAAAAGTCAGTCACATTGCGAAAATTGGAGGGACCGATGGCCATGGCGGACCCTGTTCGCCCGCCCAATCGCCGAAAAGCCGCCGCTGAGGCGCGCCGCCTTGCGGTGCTCGACGCGGCGCTGGAGGAATTTGCGGAACGAGGCTACGCGGGCGCCCG
Organism: uncultured Pseudomonadota bacterium; assembly: GCA_963809055.1. GTDB lineage: Bacteria > Pseudomonadota > Alphaproteobacteria > Rhizobiales > Beijerinckiaceae > Roseiarcus. The sequence goes on from CAWEID010000024.1 coordinate 9,045, forward strand.
CCTCGACAATGTCGCGGCGCGCGCGGGCGTCGCCAAAGGCACGATCTATCTCGTCTGCAAGGACAAGCAGGACCTCTTCCAGCAGGTCGCGCTCGGCGCCGTGACGCCGGTGCTCGAACAATTGAGGAGCGCGTCGGCGGGCGCCGCCTCGCCGCCGGAGCTTTTCGCCGCGCTGTTCCGGTTCTTCCGCTCCGAGGTGCTCGGCACGCAACGCAAACTGATCGTGCAGTTGATCCTGAAAGAAGCCGGGCATTTTCCCGAGATCGCCGAATTCCATTATCGCGAATTCATCGCCAAGGCGCTTCCGCTGCTCGGCGAGACGGTCGCGCGCGCGCAGCGCCAGGGCGCGTTGCGCTCTCAAGCCTATGCGCGATTTCCCCAACTCGTCGCCGCGCCGCTGCTGTTCGCGCTCGTCTGGGATTCGCTGTTCGGCAAGATCGCGCCGCTCGACGTCGAGGCCCTGCTCGCCGCGCATCACGAGGCGCTGTTCGGCGCCGACACGACAGGAAAACGCTGAAATGTCCGACGCCCTTCATCCGCGCCGAACCCTCGCGACCGTCGTCGTCGCGCTGCTCGCGGTCGCTCTCGCCGCTGTCGGGGCGCTCTGGCGATTCGAGGGCGTTTCCCCCGGGGACCTGTCCGCGCGCGCGATCGCGCTGTGGAAGCGCTCGGGGTCGGGAGCGCTGGCGCTGCAGGGCAATGTCGAAATCCGCCAGGTCAATCTCGGCTTCAAGGTCGCCGGGCGGATAGAGAAGCTCGCGGTCGACGAGGGCGACAGGGTCGTCGAGGGCCAAACTCTCGCGTCGCTGGAGAAGGTCTATTTCGAGGACGCGCTCGCCCAGGCGCGCGCTTCGCGCGATCAGGCCCTGGCCAATTACGACAAGATGAAGGCCGGCAACCGCCCCGAGGACATCGCCCAGGCCGAGGCGACGCTGACGGAGAACGAGGCGACGCTGCAAAACGCCACCCAGACGCTCGACCGCGCGCAGGCTCTGCTCAACTCGGCTTCGGGCACGGTCAAAACCTATGACGACGCGCTCGGCGCGCAGCGCGAGGCCGCCGCACGCGTCAACGTCGCCCGCCATGCGCTCGATCTGATGCGCGCCGGCTTCCGCATCGAGGACATCGAGGCCGCGCGCGCCCAGCTCGCGCAGCAGGAGGCCGCCGTGATGGTCGCCGAGCGCCAGCTCGCCGACGCGGACCTGATCGCGCCGAGCGCGGGCGTGGTGCAGAGCCGCGCGCGCGAAGTCGGTTCGATCGTCAACGTCGGCGAAGCCGTGTTCGTGCTGAGCCTGACCAATCCGGTCTGGGTGCGAACCTATGTCTCCGAGCCCGATCTGGCGCGCGTGCGGCCCGGCATGGCGGTCGAGGTCAAGCCCGACAATCGCGACATCGCGCCCATGAAGGGAACCATCGGGTTCATCTCGACGACCGCCGAATTCACCCCCAAGACGGTGGAGACGCGCGAATTGCGCACCGCGCTGGTCTATCGCCTGCGCGTCGTCGTCGAGGACCCCAACGACGTGCTGCGCCAGGGCATGCCGGTGACGGTCAATGTCGTCGGCGCCGAACCGGCGAGCTCGGCGAACTCGCCATGAGCGAGGCGCTCGTCGAAATCGAGGCGCTGACCAAGCGCTTCGAACCCAAGGGGCCGGCCGCGATCGATGCGCTGACGACAACCATCAGGCCGGGCCGCGTCACCGGCCTCGTCGGTCCCGACGGCGGCGGCAAGACGACACTGATGCGCCTGATGGCGGGACTGCTGGCGCCGACGTCGGGGCGCCTCAGCGTCTGCGGGCTCGACACGCTCAGGGACGCGGCGGCGGTGCACGACGTCATCGGCTACATGCCGCAGCGCTTCGGGCTCTACGAGGATCTCTCCGTCGCCGAGAACCTGACGCTCTACGCGGACCTGCGCGGCGTCGTAGGACGGCAGCGCGCGCAAACCTTCGAGAAGCTGCTCGCCTTCACCGATCTCGCGCGATTCACGTCGCGGCTCGCCGGCGCGCTCTCCGGCGGCATGAAGCAGAAGCTCGGGCTCGCCTGCGCGATGCTGCGCTCGCCGCGCCTGCTGCTGCTCGACGAGCCCAGCGTCGGCGTCGATCCGATCTCGCGGCGCGAATTGTGGCGCATGGTCTATCAACTCGTCGACGAAGGCGTCGGCGTCGTCTGGAGCACCGCCTATCTCGACGAAGCCGAAAATTGCGCGGAGGTCATCGTGCTCACCGAGGGCCGCGCGCTGTTCCAGGGCGATCCGAAGGCGATGACGGCGCAAGTCGCGGGCCGCGTGTTCCATCTGCGCGGCGCCGGCGCGGAGCGGCGATCTGCGCTTGCGCGCGCTCTTTCGCTGCCCGAAGTGGTCGACGTCGTGATGCAGGGCGAAGCCCTGCGGCTCGTGTTGGCGACGGGCGCGTCGCCGCCGGCTCCCGGCGCGATCGCGAGCGCCGCCGCGGCGATCATCGAACCCGCGCCGCCGCGCTTCGAGGACGCCTTCGTCGCCGCGCTCGGCGGCCAGCCCAAGCGCAGGCTTGCGCTCGACGGCGCTCCCGTCGACGGACGCGACGGCGCGCCGCCGGTCGCGCGCGGCCAGCCTGACGCGCCGGTTCGGCGCCTTCACCGCCGCCGACCACATCAGCTTCGAGATCAAGCGCGGCGAGATCTTCGGTCTGCTCGGGTCCGAACGGCGCCGGCAAATCGACGACGTTCAAGATGATGTGCGGCCTGCTCAGGCCGAGCGAGGGCACGGCGGAAGTCGACGGCCTCGACCTCTACAAGGCGCCTGTCGGCCGCGCGCGCGCGGCTCGGCTACATGGCCCAGAAATTCTCGCTCTATGGCGACCTCAGCGTCGCGGCAGAACCTGAACTTCTTCGCCGGCGCCTATGGCCTGACCGGACGGCGGCGCGCGCAGGCGATCGACCGGGTGATCGCCGCCTTCGATCTGCAGCCCCATCTCGACGTCAACGCCGGCGCGCTGCCGCTCGGCTTCAAGCAGCGGCTCGCGCTTTCCTGCGCGATCCTGCACGAGCCGCCGGTGCTGTTCCTGGACGAGCCGACGTCCGGCGTCGACCCGCTCACGCGCCGCGAATTCTGGGGCTTCATCAACGCGATGGTCGCGCGCGGGGTGACGATCATGGTCACGACCCATTTCATGGACGAAGCCGAATATTGCGACCGCGTCGCGCTGATCTATCGCGGCAAATGCATCGCCATCGACACGCCCGAAGCGCTGCAGGCCTCGGTGCAAGAGCCCGCACTGCCGCATCCCACGCTCGAGGACGCCTTCATCGGCCTCGTCGAGGCGCATGACAGGCTGGCGGCATGAGCGCGTTCGGACCGCGAAGGCGGCAGGCTGGCGGCGCATCCGCGCGCTGGTCTGGAAGGAATCGCTGCAGGTCGTGCGCGATCCCTCGAGCTTCGTCGTCGCCTTCGTGCTGCCGATGATCCTGCTGATCCTGTTCGGCTACGGCATATCCTTCGACGCCACGCATATCCGCGTCGGCCTCGTCATCGAGGCGCCGACTGCGGAAACGGCGTGGTTCCTCGCCTCGCTGTCGAACACGCCGTTTTTCGACGTGCGGCTCGGCCACGGACCGGCGCGTGTTCTACGACCCGCTGGCGGCGGGCGAGATCAACGCGATCGTCGATTTGCCCGGCGACTTCTCTCAGCGCCTCGCGCGCGGCGACACCGCCGAGCGTCGAGATCGTCACCGACGGCAGCGACCCCAACACGGCGAGCCTCGCCGACCGGCTATCTCCAGGGCGCCTGGCAGTCGTGGCTCGATCAGCGCGCGCTCGCGGCGGGCGCGCCGCGCGCCCGCCCGGCATCGACGTCGAGCCGCGCGTCTGGTTCAACCCCGAGCTCGAGAGCCGGCGCTTCCTGGTGCCCGGCTCCATCGCGCTGATCGAGATGATGATCGGCTCGCTGCTGACCGCGCTGGTGGTGGCGCGCGAATGGGAGCGCGGCACCATCGAGGCGCTGCTCGCCACGCCCGTCGGCATCGTCGAATTCATGATCGGCAAGCTCGCGCCGAATTTCATCCTCGGGACTCTGCGCGATGACGGTCTGCGTGCTCGCCGCGCTGTTCCTGTTCCACTCCCGATGCGCGGCTCGCTCATCCTGCTTTACGCCTTCACCTCGGTGTTCCTGCTGGTCGCGCTCGGGCCTCGGCCTGATGATTTCGACGGTCGCGCGCACGCAGTTTCTCGCGAGCCAGATCGCGATGATCGTCGCCTTCCTGCCCGGCGTGTTCTTCTCCGGCTTCCTGTTCGAACTCGCGAGCATGCCGATGCCGCTGCAGATGGTTCTCGGTGCATCGTGCCGGCGCGCTATTACGTGCAGGGGCTGCAGACCCTGTTCCTGGCCGGCAACATCGGGGCGGTGCTGATCCCCTGCACGCTCGCGCTCGCTGCTGATGGCCGCGCTCATATTCCTGCGCACGACGCTTTCCACCCGCACGCGGCTCGACTGAGGAAAGCCGATCATGAGCTGGACCCGCATCTTTTCGCTCATCGTCAAGGAGCTGCTGGCGGCGTTCCGCGATCCGCGCGCGCGCATCGCGCTGATCGCGCCGCCGCTCGTGCAGCTGATCCTGTTCGCCTTCGCCGCGACGATGGACGTGACGCACGTGCCCGTCGGCGTGCTCAATCAGGACTGGGGGCTCGCCTCGAGCAGCTGATCAGCCGCCTCGAACGCGCCTCCGCCTTCTCCGAAATCCGTCGCTACCACAGCCAGAAAGAGGTTCAGCGACGCGATCGATGCGCAGGAGGTGATGGTCGTCGTCGAGATCGACCAGGATTTTTCGCGCAAGCTCGCGCGCCACGAGACGCCCGACCGTGCAGGTGCTGCTCGACGGCCGCAAGTCCAACAGCGCGCAAATCGTCAACACCTACATCGGACACTATCGTCGCCGATTTCGCCGCCGACTACGCTCGGCGCGCGACGCGCCCGCCGCCGGCGAGCGAAATCGTCAACCGCACCTGGTACAACCCAACCGCGATTTCCGCCCGATCGATGGCGCCGAGCCTGCTCGGCACGCTGACGATGATGACGGTCGTGATGATCGTCGGCATGTCGGTGGCGCGCGAGCGCGAACTCGGCACGTTCGAGCAATTGCTGGTCTCGCCGCTGCAGCCGATCGAGATCATCATCGGCAAGGCCGCGCCGGGCCTGGTCGTCGGGCTCGCCCAGGGCGCCGTGATCGCGCTGATCGTCGTCGCTGGTGTTCGGCATTCCGTTGACCGGCTCGCCTATCATGCTGTTCGCGGGCCTTGCCGTGTTCCTGTTCGCGGTCATCGGCGTCGCGCTGTTCATTTCGTCGCTGGTCGCCAACCAGCAACAGGCGATGATGGGCATCATGGTGTTCATCATGCCGGCGATCATGCTCTCCGGCTTCACCTCGCCGGTGCAGAACATGCCGGACTGGCTGCAGCCGTTGGCGATGGGCAATCCGCTCACCCACTTTCTCGTCATCGTGCGCGGCGTATTTTTGCGCGACATGCCGTTCGATCTGGTGCTGCAGCGGCTGTGGCCGATGGCGGGCATCGCGGCGGTCACGATCTCGGCGGCGACCTGGCTGTTTCGAAGAAGGATGGAGTGAGGCGCGGCGAACTCGATCGCCCGCCATCCCTTGGACGCTCTGGAGCGCTCGCCGCTTCGCCCTGCCTCTACTTTCGCTTCATCGCCTCTGCGAGCGCCGCGCCGAAGGCGCCCATCGCGGGGGCGCCGCCGCGGTCGTTCGATCGCGGCCGGTCCGGAACCCTCGCGCCCGAGGCGCGCGTCGGCGGCGGGCTGGCGGGCGCCCGATCGCGCGGGCGGGCGCCGGCGTTTTCGGCGCTGCGCATCGTCAGCGCGATGCGCTTGCGGTGCGACGTCGACTTCGACGACGCGCACATTGCACGACGTCGCCCGCCTTCACGACCTCATGCGGATCCTTGACGAAGCGATCGGCGAGTTGCGAGACATGCACGAGCCCGTCCTGATGCACGCCGATGTCGACGAAGGCGCCGAAGGCCGCGACGTTGGTGACCGTGCCCTCGAGCCGCATGCCCGGCTTCAGATCCTTGATGTCGTCGACGCCCTCGGCGAAAGTCGCCGTCTTGAATTCGGGCCGGGGATCGCGGCCCGGCTTCTCGAGTTCCGCGAGGATGTCGCGCACGGTGGGCAGGCCGAAGCGCTCGTCGGCGAAAACGGCGGGATCGAGCGCCTTCAGCGCCTGCTTGTCGCCCATCAGCGCGCGCACGTCGCGCCCGCAGGCGGCGACGATCTTCTTGGCGACGCCATAGGCTTCGGGATGGACCGCGGAAGCGTCGAGCGGCTCGTCGCCGTCGCGAATGCGCAGGAAGCCCGCGCATTGCTCGAACGTGCGCTGGCCCGAGCCGGCTGACCGTCAGCAGCTCCTTGCGGCTCGCGAACGGCGCCGGTCTGGCGTCGCGATGCGCGACGATCGCTTCGGCCAGCGAGGCGCCGAGGCCGGAAACACGCGCCAGCAGCGCCGCCGAAGCCGTGTTGAGATCGACGCCGACCGCGTTGACCGCGTCCTCCACCACCGCCTCGCAGCGAACGGCCGAGACGATACTGATCGACGTCGTGCTGATACTGCCCGACGCCGATCGACTTCGGCTCGATCTTGACGAGTTCGGCCAGCGGATCCTGCAGCCGCCGGGCGATCGAAACCGCGCCGCGCAGCGAGACGTCGAGATCGGGAAATTCCGCCGCGGCGAGCTCCGAGGCCGAATAGACCGACGCGCCCGCCTCGCTGACGATCACCTTGGTCGGCTTCGGCCGGCAGCGACGTCGGCCAGCATGTCGGCGACCAGCTGTTCGGTCTCGCGGCTGCCGTGCCGTTGCCGATCGCGATCAACTCGACCTTGTGGCTGCGCGATCAGCCGCGCGAGTTCGAGCCTGCGCGCCGCGCACGTCGTTGCGGGGCGGGAACGGATAGACGGTCGGCGGCGTCGACGACCTTGCCGGTGGCGTCGATCACCGCGACCTTGACGCCGGTGCGAATGCCGGGATCGAGGCCCAGCGTCGCGCGCGACCCCGCGGGCGCGGCGAGCAGCAGATCCTTCAGATTGCGCGCGAAGACCTTGATCGCCTCTTCTTCCGCGCGCTCGCGCAGATCGACCATCAGATCGAGCGACAGCGTGAGTCGAGAGCTTGACCCGCCAGCGTCCAGCGCACGACCTCCTTCAACCAGAGATCGCCCGGCAGCTGACGCCCCACGGCTGATAAGCCTCGGCGATCATCCGCTCGACCGGCTTGACGCCGGAGACGTCGTCGGCGTCGACCTCGATGTCGAGCGTCAGCGACGCCCTCGTTGCGTCCGCGCAGCATCGCCAGCGCGCGATGGCTCGGGACCAGCGCCCAGCGCTCGACATGGTCGAAGTAATCGGAGAATTTCGCGCCCGCCTCCTGCTTGCCCTCGACCACGCTTGCGCGCGCAAAACGGCTTTTTCCTTCATGTAGGCTCGCGAGCCGGCCGACGCAGATCGGCGTTCTCGGAGATCGTCTCGGCCAGGATGTCGCGCGCGCCTTCGAGCGCGGCTTTCACGTCGGCGATTTCGCCGCTCAGATAGGCCGCCGCGAGTTCCGCGGGCGCGAGCTGCGCGGTCGGCGAGAATGGCGTCGGCCAGCGGCCCCAGGCCGCGTTCGCGCGCGATTTCGGCGCTTGGTGCGGCGCTTCGGCTTGTAGGGGAGATAGAGGTCTTCGAGCTCCGCCTTGGTGGCGACGGCAGCGATCTGTCGCGGCCAGCTCGTCGGTCAGCTTGCCTTGGGAGCGGATCGATTCGAGAATCGCGGCGCGGCGCGCGTCGAGTTCGCGCAGATAGACCAGCCGCTCGGCGAGCTGGCGAACTGCGTGTCGTCGAGCCCGCCGGTGGCTTCCTTGCGATAGCGCGCGATGAACGGCACCGTCGAGCCCTCGTCGAGCAGCTTGATCGCCGCGGCGGCCTGCTCGGGTTTGGCGCCGATTTCGGCGGAAATCATAGCGGAAATGCGTTTCAGATCGTCGGCCATTGCGGTCCCAGAATCATTGCGGGCGGCGACCATAGTTTCGCTCGCCGCAGTTGGCCAGAGGCCGCATCGCGCGCCCCACAGGTCCTTTTGCCGCGCACGCGCGCCGGGTCGACGGACATCGCGAGCGGGCGTGAGCGCGCATCGCGCGGGCGCCGGGCGCGCGCGGCCGCTGCGGCTCGGCGAAGGGCCGACGGGCCTCGACGCTTGACAGAAGCGCCCGAAACCTTGTCTCCCATGCGCTCGGCGCCAGAGTTTGCACGGGGGAAACGTCATGCGGCCCATCATTTCGGTCGCGGGGGTCAGCAAGCGATATGCATCGGGGCTCATGGCTCTCGACGCCATCGATCTCGAAATATTCAAAGGCGAGATCTTCGCGCTGCTCGGCCCCAACGGCGCGGGAAAGACGACGCTGATCGGCGTCATCTGCGGCCTTGTCGCCATGACCTCGGGCCATGTCACGATCGACGGCCACGACGTAGTCGGCGACTTCAGAGCCTCGCGCGCCAAGGTCGGGCTGGTGCCGCAGGAGATCGCGCTCGACATTTTCTCGTCCGTCTGGACGACGGTTCGCTTCAGCCGCCGCCTGTTTGGCCGTCACGCCGACGATTCCTACATCGAGCAATTGCTGCGCGACCTCTCGCTGTGGGAAAAGCGCGACAGCCGGGTGATCGAACTCTCCGGCGGCATGAAGCGCCGCGTCATGATCGCCAAGGCGCTCAGCCACGAGCCGGAAGTGCTGTTCCTCGACGAGCCCACCGCGGGCGTCGACGTCAATCTGCGCCGCGACATGTGGGCGCTGGTGCGCAAACTGCGCGACAAGGGCGTGACGATCATCCTGACCACGCATTATATCGAAGAGGCCGAAGAGATGGCCGATCGGGTCGGGGTCATCGACAACGGACGGCTGGCTCTGGTGGAGGACAAGGTCGCGCTGATGCGAAAGCTCGGCAAGCGCAGGCTGACCCTGATTCTGAAAGCCCCGATGGCGGCATTGCCGGCCGCGCTCGCCGACTGGCCGCTCGAACTTCAGGACGAAGGGCGCCGCCTCGTCTACAATTTCAACGCCGACGGCGATAGCGTCGGCATTCCCGCGCTGATCCGGCGCCTTGCCGAAATCGGAGTGGATTTCAAGGATCTCGAGACTTCTATGAGCACTCTGGAGGACATCTTCATCAGCCTCGTCGGACACGCCGCGTGACCAGGCCTTTCGCGATCAACATCGACGGCGTCGTCGCCATCTATCGCGCGGAAATGGCGCGGATGGTCAGAACGATCGGCCAAAGCCTCGCCGTTCCCGTCATCACGACCACGCTGTATTTCGTCGTCTTCGGCAGCGCGATCGGCTCGCGCGTGCAGAAGGTCGACGACGTCAGCTACGGCGCGTTCATCGTGCCCGGCCTGATCATGCTCACGCTGCTGACGGAGAGCCTCTCGAACGCTTCGATCGGCATCTATTTCCCGAAGTTCACCGGAACGATATTCGAAATCCTGTCCGCCCCGCTTTCCTACATCGAAATTGTGATCGCCTATGTCGGCGCCGCGGCGAGCAAGTCGGTCGTCATCGGGCTGATCATCCTGGCGACCTCCTCCCTGTTCGTGCCGGTGCATATTCTCCATCCCTTTTGGATGGCCGGCTTCCTGGTCCTGACCACCGTCGCCTTCAGCCTGTTCGGATTCATCATCGGCATCTGGGCCAAGACCTTCGAACAGCTCGCGATCATCCCCGCGCTGGTCGTGACGCCGCTGACGTTCCTCGGCGGCGCATTCTATTCGATTGACATGCTGCCGCCGGCCTGGCGCGCGGTCAGCCTGTTCAATCCCGTTGTCTATCTCGTCAGCGGGTTTCGCTGGAGCTTTTACGGCCGCGGCGACGTCAGCGTCGCAGGCAGCCTCGCGTTCACGCTGGCGTTCATCGCAGCCTGCCTCCTCGCGCTGTGGCGGATTTTCCGCACAGGCTATCGCCTGAAGCCTTAAGAGCGCGCAGCTTGCAGTTCGGCGGCCCGTTGCTCGGCCCGTCATGCGCTCGGGGGCGGCACCCCGGCGTCTTGCATCCGCTCGCGCAATAACGTCGCCGGCGAATCCGCCGCTTCGCCGCTCGCTCCAGGCGGATGCGGCGATCCCGCGTTCGACCTGCCTCCGCGCGGCGCGGAAGGCCACGGGTCGAATACAGCGGCGCAGGCGCAATTATGCCGTACTGGCGTTATAGCGTGGGGTCCAAAAGGCGGGGGGCCGCGAGAGCGACAGGAGCCCACCATGTGCGACTATTCCCTCGAGATGTACGGATCTCGCCCCGCCCGTGAAGGCGAGCTTTATGTGACGACCCGGTTCCCCAGCGGAACGATCGGATTCGCCTCGCCCGGCGATCCCTCGACGCCGGTTTGCGTTCAATGCGACACCGCGCTGGTGCTGAGCGATATTCCAAGCGAATGGCAATCGCGCTTCGCGACCGGGCCGCAGATCGAAGTCACGTTCGCCCAGACGGACAAGGTGAGCGAGTTTGGCTATCGCGACGGCGTGCGTCTGTCGAACGGCCGGTTCGTTTCGCTGCAGCAGATGCCGTTGGGCGTTCACGCCTATGTGCGCGAACTGCTCGAAAACGCGGAACCGCTGCGGGCTTCCCAAGATCTGGAGATCCGTACCTGATCCGCGGCGCTCCCTTGGGTTGACGAAAATCCGCACGCGCCGCGCCCCATTCAACCGGGGCGCGGCGGTCTGCGCTCCTTTCACGGCGGCTGCGGCCCGAGCATCTGCTCGGGCCGCACCAGCCGGTCGAACTCCTCCGCGCTGACGAACCCGCTGCGCAGGGCTTCCTCCCTCAGCGTGGTTCCGTTGCGATGCGCGGCCTTGGCGATGGACGCGGCCCTGTCATAGCCGATCGCGGGCGCCAGAGCCGTTCCCAGCATCAGCGAGCCCTCCAGCATCTGCGCGATCCGCGGTCGGTCCGGCTCGATCCCGACGATGCAATGCGTGGCGAAGCTGTCGGCGGCGTCCGCGAGCAGGCGCACGGATTGCAGAATCGCATTGGCGATGAGCGGCTTGAAGACATTGAGTTCGAGATGGCCCTGGCTGTTCGCGAAGGCGACGATCCCGCCATTTCCGATCGCCTGCGCGCAAACCATGCACAGCGCTTCCACCTGCGTCGGATTGACCTTGCCCGGCATGATCGACGACCCCGGCTCGTTCTCCGGCAGATGCAACTCGCCGAGCCCGGTGCGCGGGCCCGAACCCATCAGCCGAATGTCGCTCGCAATCTTGAACAGCGCGGAGGCGAGGCTGGTCAGGGCGCCGTGCGTGAAGACCATCGCGTCATGGGCGGCGATCGCCTGGAACTTGTTGGGCGCGGATACGAACGGCAAGCGCGTCAGCTCCGCGACCTTCCGGGCGAACATCTCGGCGAATTTCGGATGCGCGTTCAATCCGGTGCCGACGGCGGTGGCGCCTTGAGCGAGCGCGTAGAGACCCGGCAACGTCGCCTGAACGCGCTCGCGTCCGAGTTCGATCTGCGCGGCGTAGCCGGAAAATTCCTGGCCGAGTCGGATCGGCGTTGCGTCCTGCAGATGCGTACGCCCGGTCTTGATGACGTCGGCGAAAGCCGCGCTCTTGACGCTCAGCGCGTCCTGCAACCGCTGCAGCGCCGGAAACAAGGCCCGCGCCGTCTCCTCGACCACGGCGATATGCATGGCGGTGGGGAAGGCGTCATTGGAGGATTGCCCGAGATTGACGTGGTCGTTGGGGTGAACCGGCGATTTCGCGCCGCGCGCATTGCCCAGCCTTTCATTGACGAGATTTGCGATCACTTCGTTCATGTTCATGTTGGTTTGCGTTCCCGATCCGGTTTGCCAGACCCGCAACGGAAACTCGGCGTCCCACGCGCCGTTCGCGACCTCCTGCGCCGCCGCGGCGATGGCGCGCGCGATCTCCGGCGCCAGCAGTCCGAGCTCGCCATTAACGAGGGCCGCGGCCTGCTTGACCCGGCCGAGCGCGTGGATAAGCGCCATCGGCATGCGTTCCTCGCCGATCCGAAAATTCTCGAGCGAACGCTGTGTCTGCGCGCCCCACAACCTTTGCGCCGGCACTTCGATCGCGCCGAAACTGTCCGTCTCCGATCGCACAGCGGCGTTTTGCGACATGACCGCCTCCACAATGCCCGACTTGATCTTGGTCGTCGGCCTAACCTTGCGCAGGGCGCCGACAATGTCGAGCGGCGCCTGCGCGGCGCAGCATAACTTGACCACAATCGTCTGATACGTATGCGGCCAGTTGCGTTGACGCAGAAGCGCGACGCAGCCTTTGCTTCCGATCTCAGCTTGAGAGGAGGCCCGCAATGTCGAAGGCCGAGTCCCTTCGCAAGATCGCGCATTCCGCGACGGACGCTTATGTGATCGGCGCGCTTGTCGAAAGCGTGCGGCATTTTACGTGGCGGTTGGCCGACAAGCCGGCGCAGCATCTCGAATTGCATCCCTGCGCCCGCAACGCCTCGGAAATCCTGTTGGCGCAACATGTCGCGCGGCACTCGCTGATTGACGACAATCCCTGTTCGGGTTGATACGCGGCGCCAGCCTTCGGGTTTTCCTTCGAGCCGTCGATCGCGCGACCGTGCCCGCACTTGACCGCGCAAATTGCGGCCGCCACACTCTCCCAAACAAGAATCAACTTCGCATTGGGGGGGAGCGTCGATGACGTCAGGCGTCCAGGCTTCGCGCACGCAGGGACCAGCGCCGGGGCTGCTGTTGCAAATGCTCGAGCTGCGCGCGTTCTGGGAGCATTACGCCGCCGTGGCGACGCGGCCATTGTGGTGCGCGACGGAGCGGGGCGACGGGCATCCCGTGCTGGTGCTGCCGGGATTGGCCGCGGGCGACGCGACCACCGCAATCCTCAGGCGATTCCTGCGCTCGCGCGGCTATGCCCCCAAGGGCTGGGGTCAGGGCCTCAATCTCGGGCTGCGCGAGGGCGTGCTGGAGCGCGCGCACGAACGGTTGCGCCAGATGCATCGCAAGCAGGGGCGCGCGGTCAGTCTGATTGGTTGGAGCCTTGGCGGATTATATGCGCGCGAACTCGCCAAGCAGTCGCCGGAGATGGTCCGCCTCGTGATAACTCTGGGCTCGCCGTTCACCGGACATCCGCGCGAGACCAACGCATGGCGGCTGTATGAATTCGCGAGCGGCCACAGAATCGACTCGCACGATTTTCACGGGCCGCTGCGGGCGCCGCCGCCGGCGCCGACGACGTCGATCCTGAGCCGCACCGACGGGGTGGTGTCCTGGCGCTGCAGCGTGGAGACGCGTCACGATCTGGCGGAGAACATCGTCGTCGACTCCTCGCATCTCGGACTCGGCGCGCACCCGGCCACGCTTTACGCCGTGGCCGACCGGCTGGCGCAACCCGAAGGGCATTGGCGACCCTTCCATCGCCGCGGCTGGCGCCGTCTCGTCTATGGCGACCCCGGCAAGCTGCGCTTGCATCCCGCGCCGGTGCGCCGGTCCGAGGACGCGGCCCGACGCCTCCCATCGGCGTGACGGCGCGCCGCCGCGACGGCTCACGTCACAGATAGGCCTCGCGCAGCTTGCGCTTGTCGACCTTGCCGACCGAGGTCAGCGGCAGTTCCCTCGTGAACTGGACCTTGTCCGGAATCGCGATGCGCGGGATGAGGCCCCGCTCCGCGAACGAGGCGACATGCAGGCGGATGTCGTCCTCGACGATCTGGCCGACGACGCTCTCGTCGAGAACGACCAGCGCGAAAGGACGTTCGCCCCATTTGACGTCAGGCATGGCGATCACCGCGGCCCGCCGCACGCCCCGTTTCTCCATGATGATGTTTTCCAGCGAAAGCGAGGAAATCCATTCGCCGCCGCTCTTCACGACGTCCTTCAGTCGGTCGGAGATGCTGACGTATCCCTGCGCGTCGATCTTGGCGACGTCGCCGGTGTGCATGTATCCGCCGGCCCAGAGCTGCTCGGACGCTTCCTCGTTGTTGAGATAGCCCTGCGTGAGCCAGGGCGCGCGCACGACGATCTCGCCGACGCTCGCCCCGTCATGGGGAACATCGACCATATCCTGATCGACGACGCGCAAATCCACCAGCGGCACGGCCAGACCCGCCGAACTGCGAAGGCGCACTTCCCGCTCGAAATCGTCGCCGAGATCGTCGGATTTCAGATGCGCGCCCGTCAGCATCGGCCCGGCCTCCGACAGGCCATAGCCCGCGAAGACATCGATGCCCCGCTTCAGCGCGAGGCGCGTCAGCGCCTGCGGCAGCGCCGCCCCCCCAACCACCATCTTCAATCCGGACAGGTCGACGCTCTGGCTGCCGGGCGCGTCGAGCAACATTTGCAGGATGGTCGGCACGCAATGCGTGAACGTCACTTTCTCGGTCTGGATCAGGCGCAGCAGCGTGTCCGGCGCATAGCGCCCCGGGAACACCAGCTTGGAGCCGGCGAGCGTGGCCGTGTAAGGGCAGCCCCAGGCGTGAACATGAAACATCGGCGTCATCGGCATGTAGACGTCGTCGCGATGGAAACGCCCCTGAACCGGCGGCAGGCCATATTCGACCAGGCCGACCAGAGTGTGCAGGACCATCTGGCGGTGGCTGAAAAAGACCGCCTTCGGACGGCCGGTGGTTCCCGTGGTGTGGAAGGTCGTCGCGCACGCGTTTTCGTCAAAGTCGGGGAACTGGAAATAGGGCGATCCCACCGAAAGCAGCGCCTCATATTCGGCTTTGACGGGCAGGTCGAACTTCGGAAGCTCGGGGCGGTCGTGCATGACGACCAAACTCTCGACCGACTCCAGCCTGTCCCGGATCTTCTCGATCAACGGAAGGAAGTCGACGTTGAACAGCAGCGCCTTGGGGCGCGTGTCGTTGAGCGTATAGACGATGTCGTCGGGAGCGAGGCTGACGTTGACGGTCTGCAGCACCGCGCCCATCATCGGAACCGCGAAATAGCACTCGTGATAACGATCGCTGTCCCATTCCATTACGGCGACCACATCGCCCTGGTCGACGCCGATCCGCGTCATTCCGCTGGCGAGCCGGCCGATGCGCTCGCGAAAATCGCGGTATGTGCGCCGCCTGAGGTCGCGATAGACGATCTCCTGATCTGCCGATCGCACCAGCGGCGCATGCAGCAGATGTTTGATCAGCAGCGGATATCTGTAGGCCGCCGGCGTCTGGCGAACAAGTCTCACAGGCATGGCGCTCCTCCCGCTCTCTTGCGCCATCCTAGGACGCGAACAGGGAGGCGCTTTGAGATCGGTCAACGATCCCGCAGGCGGCGATCCGGAGTCGGTCGCGTGATTGTCAAACAATGGAAGCCGCCCGCGATTCCAACCCGCAGGAGCGGCGTCTTCTTTTACGGCCGAACCGGTTTCGTGACTTTGCGCTTATCGCCGCTGCGCGTCCTCGCGCGAACTCCGGGCTCGGCTGTTTTCGCGCGCCCGCGCCCGGCGGACTTCGCGCGCGTCTTTCCCGCGGCGGCGGGCGCCTCGGCCTTTCCTGTGGCGCGCTTCGTCTGGGTAGCGACAGGGCGCGGCGCCGCCGCGCTCTTGCGCGCGCCCGAGGTCTTGGGCTTGGGGCGTTTCAATTCGATCGTCTCGATCGCGTCGGGTCGGTCGAGCGCCTCGCTGGCTCGCCGCAGCGCCTCGAATTCGTCCGCGATCAATTCGGCGATGCCCTGCGCGTAGGGCGCGCTGCGGCTGCAGGCGATCAAGCCAAAATCCAGCTGGTCGAGATAGCTCTGCACCGTGATGTTCAACCCGCAGCCGTGGTAGGGGATCGACACCGGGAAGTAGTGGGTCGCGGGCGCGCCCAGGCAGTACATCGTTGTCCGCGGCCCCGGAACATTCGAGATCACGACATTGAAATGCCAGGGAAGCACGTTGGCCGCGCGCGTCGCGCCGAACAGTTTGGCCAGCGCCGTCACAATCAGCGGCGCGCCCGGAAGCGAGATGTCGGTCGTCAGCAAGTCCCTGAAGTCGGCGAATAGACCTTTCGCGTCCCGGCCCGAGGCCTGGGCGGCGGCGAGCCTCGGCAGCGGCTCGGCCAGATGGGTCGGCAATCGACAGATGGTGAACACGACCTGATTGTTCATTGCCAAATCGCCGGGAAGCCGGAGCGAAGCCGGCACTCCGGCGACCAGAGGCGCGTCGGGCAAGGCGTGATGCTCGATCAGATAGCGCCGCAAGGCGCCTGCGCAGAGCGCGAGCACGACATCGTTCACGGTCGCCCCTCGCGCCTTGGCGACAGCCTTGACCTGGGTCAGCGAAACCGAGCTGGTCCCGAAGCTGCGCAGCTTCGAGATCGCGCCGTTCAACGGCGTTCGCGGCATGCCCTTGGCGTAGCTGAGGAGATAGCGCGCGTCCTTGGCGAGCCGCGGGGCGCTCTTGGCGATGCTCCTGGCGAGGCCGGGCGCGGACTTGACCGCGCGAAATCCGAGCCGGATGAAGTCCGCGATCGCCGTGCTGGTCAATTCGAGAAAGTCGGAGGGCTCGGGGGCGTTTCTGGCAGCCCGGGCGGGCGGCGGCTTCTCGTCGCCCGGCTCGAGATCATAGACCACTTCCAGCGTCGAGGCGCCGGCCACGCCGTCCATCGCGCTGTGGTGAACCTTGACATAAACCGCGAAGCCGCCGTCCGGCAGCCCCTCGATCAGATAATATTCCCAGAGCGGCTTCGTCCGGTCGAGCGGAATGGCGTGCAGTTTCTCGACCTCGGCTCGCAATTGCCGCATCGTGCCGGGGCTCGGCAAGGCGACGCGCCGGATGTGATAATCGAGATCCACATGGGCTTCCGTCACCCAGGTGGGATGATCGAGGCCCAGCGGCGTCGTCTTGAGCCGTCGGCGATAGGACGGCAGCAAATCGAGACGCGCCGCGGTCCGCTCGCGGAAGCGTTCCAGCAAATCGCGCTGAGGCGCCGTCGGCGCGAAGATCGTCACGCTGCCGACATGCATCGGCGTTTCCGGCGTCTCCAGATAAAGAAAGACCGCGTCCAGCGCGGACAGGCGATTCATGGCGAAACTCCCGTTCCCGTTCGGCTCCGCTCCGGCGGCGTTCGCGCCGCCGGCTGCGGCGCAATGTCTGGCGATCTCTTCCGCGAGCGTCGGCAACAGCGCCGTCGGCAGGTCGTGCCCCATGCCGGGAACGATCATCAGTCGCGCGCCCTCGATGCGCGCCGCGGTGTCCTCGGCGGCCGCCGGCGGAATGAACGGATCGGCGCCGCCGTGCAGAACCAGGGTCGGCGCGCGAATCCTGCCGAGCAGCTTGGCCCGACTGCCGCTGGTCTGGATCGCGAGCAATTGCCGCGCGAAGCCGTCGGGGCGACAACTGCGATGATACGAACGCTCCACCTTGGCGCGAAGCTCGGCCTCGCCCGCGGGGATAGGCCGGGCTGCCGATCAGGCGCAGCATCTTCATGGATTGGGCGATCGAGCCCTCCGGATCGTTCGCCCGGCGGCGGCGCAACAGCGCGCGCAGCACATCGGGATGCGGCCCCGGCAGCTTCGGGTCGCCGCTCGTCGACATGATCGAGACAAGGCTTGCGACGCGGTCGGGATGCTCGGCGGCAAGGACCTGCGCGATCATGCCGCCCATCGACGCCCCGACGACATGCGCGCGCGCTATGCCGAGCGCGTCGAGCAATCCAAGCGCGTCATTGGCCATGTCGCGCAAGCCATAGGGCGGCCTGGACCGGCAGCCCGACATAGGCGCCGGCCATCAGGACGGCGATCGGAAGGAAGCTTGTGTTGCGCATCCGGGTCGAAAGGCCGGCGTCGCGATTGTCGAAGCGGATGACGCGAAAACCTCGCGCCGCCAGGGACGTCGCAAAATTCGTCTGGCCAGGCGACGAGCTGCATCCCCAGGCCCATGATCAGCAGGATGGCCTCCGCATCCGGCGGGCCGCTCTCCTGATATTCGATCTCGATACCGTTGGCGCGAACCCGGGCCATGGCGCTCACTTCCGTTTCCTGGCGACGGGCGCGGCCCGCAGCGGAATTGCCTTCGACATGCCCGCGAGCCGTCGCCAGCCGCCGACGTTGATCCATCCGCCGATGGCGCGCACCAGCCTGCGCGGAAGATACTGGGCGCCGCTCGTCGCGATCGCATTGGCGAGTCCGGGCACGCATATCGCCTCGCCCGCCAGGCACGCGGCGCAGCCGAGTTTGGCGACCTCGGCCGCGGACATGATGACGATGCGAGGGCAAAGGACGGCCGAGCTTGGAACCGCGCAGCATCGCCGTGTCGGTAAATCCGGGACACAAGGCCGTCGCCGTCACGCCGGAGTCCCGCAATTCCTCCGACAGCGCCTCGGTGAACGAGAGCACATAGGCTTTCGCGGCGGCGTAAACCGCGATGCGCGGAACCGGCGCGAAGGCGGCGATTGAGGCGACATTCAGGATTCGGCCCGAACGCCGCTCGAGCATCGGCGGCAGGAACAGCCGCGTCAGCGCGGTCAGCGCGACGACGTTGATCTGCAGCAGGCGCAGCGGATCCTCGAGCGGCAGTCTCGCAAAATCGCCTTCGCAGATCACGCCCGCATTGTTGACCAGAATGTCGACGGCGATTCCGTCCCGGCGCAACGCGTCGAACGCGGCCTCGCCCGCGCCGGGAAGAGAGAGATCGGCCGGCAGGATCGTGACTTGCACGCCCTGCGTCGCCGTCAGTTCGCGCGCGATTTCGGTCAGACGCTCCCGGCTGCGCGCCAGCAGGATCAGGGGGCGGCCCCTCTGTGCGAAGGCCTTGGCCAGCTCCAGCCCGATCCCGGCCGAGGCGCCGGTAATGAGGACGCCCCCCGAACCTCCGCCCTTTGTCACGCGCCGGCCCCTCCTGCGATCGGCCCGCGGCGCCAGGTCTGGCTTCCGCGCCCGCGCCCTTCTTGCAAAGGACGGAGCCGAGCGGAGCGGAAACCGCGCGATCGGTCAATGATTTCCGTCAAAAGACGCGCGAACCGGCGACGACGGCGCCGCCCGGGTCCGGGCGAGCGCGTCGGACCTGATCAGAAATAGCCCTCGCGCTTCTTCTGTTCCAGCGATCCGCCGTCCTCCGCATCGCTGATGCGTCCCTGGCGCTCGGACGACGAGGCGGCGAGCGTTTCCTCGGCTACGGCTCTGAGTTCGGTCGCCTGCGACTCGATCGCGCCGGTGACCGGCCAACAGCCGAGGGTCCGGAAGCGAACCATGCGCGTCTGAACGCTTTCGCCGGGGCGGAAACGCATCCGGCTCTCGTCGTCGACGACGATGTAGGCGCCGCCGCGCGCGACCACCGGGCGAGGCGCGGCATAATATAGCGGAGCGAGCGCAATTTTTCTGAGCTGCGCGTAATTCCAGATGTCGGCCTCGGTCCAGTTCGAGAGCGGGAAGACCCGCGCCGACTGCCCCTCGGCGAGGCGCGTATTGTAGATGCGCCAGAGCTCCGGCCGTTGCTGGCGCGGGTCCCAGGCGTGGCGCGCGTTGCGAATCGAAACGATCCTTTCCTTGGCGCGCGATTTCTCCTCGTCGCGCCGCGCGCCGCCGAAAATCACGTCGAAACCGCCTTGGTCGAGGGCGGTCTTCAGCGGTTCGGTGCGCATGATCGCGGTGTAGCGATCTCCGTGATCGAAGGGATTGACGCCGGCGGCCCGTCCTTCCTCGTTGGCATGGACGATGAGCTTGAAGCCGTGCTCGGCCGCAAAGGCGTCGCGGAATGCGAGCAGCGAGCGGAACTCCCAGGTGGAATCGACATGCAAAAGCGGAAACGGCGGTTTGGCGGGAAAGAACGCCCGAATGGCCAGATGCGCCATCACGGTGGAATCCTTTCCGGCCGAGAACAACATCACCGGGTTGCGCGCTTCGGCGACGGCTTCGCGAAAAATATGGATCGATTCCGATTCCAGCCGGGACAAATGGGTGCCCGCGCGATTCATGAGCGTCTTCCCCGAACGACTTGGGCAGGGGCTCTCGAGCGGCGCGCCGTCATAGCGCCGGCTCAGGGAGCCGCTCCGGCGCTTCCGTCGGCGGGGCGGCTTCCGTCATCGGCGACCATTGCAGCGCCCCGGCATAGCGCCAGGCCATCCGGCCGCGATCGTCGAGCGCGACGAGATGCATCCACCGATTGTCGAACAGCGCGCGCACGCCCTCATGCCGCGTCAGAATATCCGTGATCGCTTCGCGCGGCGCCTCGACGCCCACCGTCAGCCGCAGGGGCTCGTGGACATATCGCTCGCCGTCGTGAACCGACTGCCAGGGAAGGCCGGCGCGCATGGCGCCGGAATTTCCCTCGATGACGCCGACGCCGCCGACGACATTGTGCAGGAGCTTGTTGCCGCCGCCGAAGACCTGCGGCGCCACCGTCGAGCCGTAATATTGAAGGCTGATCCAACTCGCGACGACGACCGGCGCCGTCAGGATCAGCTCCAGCACGCGGAAGCCTCGATCCTCGCGCCAATCATAGTCGTGCAGGAACGCGCGGCCCTCGAGGCTTGCGCCGCGGCTTCGCGCTCGCGGCGCGGCGAGAAACGCCTTGCAGCCCGCAAGCGCCCATTCCGGCCTGACCTCCGACCAGTCGCGGCTGCGCGAAACGACGCTGCGCGGACCCCTCGCGCGAGGCAGCCGCAGCGCCCGCTCGCCGCGCGCGAGTTTTCCCGCCGCCGCGAGCGAGGCTCGGGCGCGCGCGATGTCCCTCTTGTGCGACTTCGCTTCGCGGTCCCT
Source organism: uncultured Pseudomonadota bacterium (assembly GCA_963809055.1). GTDB lineage: Bacteria > Pseudomonadota > Alphaproteobacteria > Rhizobiales > Beijerinckiaceae > Roseiarcus. Next base: position 29,734 of record CAWEID010000024.1, read on the forward strand.
TGCGTAGAGATGGACCTTGTCGGTCGTCGTGTCGTGCAGCGCGGCGAGGAACAGCGTGTCGGAGGGATCTGCGACGCCCCTGGGCGCGAGCCCGTCGCGCACTTCGGGATCGTTCAACAACGACGCCAGCAGTCTGGCGTTGACCTCGCCGGAATAGCCGCCGCACGCGCCGCAATGCAGCGCGCTGGCGTGCGGATTATTGACGACATTCGCGCCATGCCCGACGAGGAGCACGAGCCGCGCGAAGCCTTGGGTCAGCGACATCGCCCGCAACACGCTCTCGGCGGTCGCGACCCGAGCAGCGAGGTCCATCGCGGTCTCGACCCGCGGCGCGGGGTCGTCGGGACCCTTCGCGCCATGCCAGCCCAAGCGCGTCTCGCAGCAGCTTGACGGCGTAGATCGGGCCGGTTCCCTCGACAAAGGCGAACGACGAAACCGCGGCGAGTTTGAAGCGCCCCCAGGCGCGCCGCGCCCGAGCCTTGAAGCGCGCCGAAAGATCGGCCGCGGCCTCGTCTGGACCTCCCGAGCAGGTCATCGCGCTGGGCTTGATGAGCGCGGGCGAGCGCAGCTCGCGAATATCCGACGCAAAGCGCCGATGCGAAGCGGCCAAGCCGAAGAAACCGGCGAATCCGAGGGTCTGGATTTGGGGATCGACAGATTCCAGCGCGCGCCGAAAGATCTCGGAGCGCACGTCGATGCAGAAGGCGGCCTGCATATCGGGCCGGCCGGCGGGGGCCGCACGCGAAGGCCCTTCGAGCGCCGCCGCCAGCGCGCGTTGCGCGGCGCGCTCGGACGCCTCCTGGAGAATCTCGTCGACGACATGATCGGCGCTCGCCGACACGGGACGCGCGTGATCGGCAATCGCATTCGCCCAATCTGCGCCGACTTGCGCGCCAAACCGGTCGAACAGCGCCTCTTCCCAGAGCAGCCGGATCGCCAGGACATCGACGATCGTTTCGTCTGACCCGCCGCCGAGTTCGGCCTGCCACAATTTGTAGCGGGCATATTGCGCCCAGCCGCCGAGCGTCGTCAGCAGCCGATGGAAATAGGTCTCCAGCGCTTCGGGGATCAGTCCGAGCCGGCGCGAGGCGCGCGCCAGGACGCCGGCCGCGCTCTCCGGGGCCTCCGAGACGAATGTCGCGAATCCCGTGAGACCCGCGATTTCGGGCGTCAGGTCATGGGTCGCCACGGCGCGCCAGGCGGCATAGGCGCCTCGCCCGCGCGGCGCCGCCCAGAGCGCCTGGCCCTCGTCGAAATAGCCCGCCGCCCAGGCCCCGAAACGTTCGGCGATCAGCCCCGGCCAATCGATTCCGGAGACGGAAGCGGCGAGATCGGCGAGGGTCGACAGGGCGCGAATCTCGCCTCTCGGCAAGCGTGCGGCCGCCTTCAGATCCGCCAGACTCTGCGGGCGCAACGCGGCGGGCGCGCTGGCGAGCGCGCCTTCCAGGTCGATGTCGGCGATGATCCCCGACTGGATCCGATCGAGAAACCAGTTTCGCGGCATGACGATGGAAGCGCCCGCGACCCGCGCCAGGCGCGCCCCCGCCGTCGCGAGGCTCTCGCCGCTCTGACCGAGAAACGGATTGACGGCGACGCTCGACGCCAGCGGCCAGGCCGGCGGGATCGCACGGGCGGCGCGGTCCGCGGCGCGCGCGAGACCCTCATGCGGGAGATCGAGCGACATTGGATTTGGCGACATGGTCATGCCCCTGGCGTCGATGCGGATGAAGTCCCAAGCGCCCAGCCGCCGAGCAGCCGGTCGAAGACCGCATTGGCGTAAAGGCCGTTGGAGAGGTGCACCCGCAGGCCCGCGGCGGCGGGGTGATAGGCCCAGAGCGCAAAGGTCGCCTGAGCGAGCGCCACGAGGCCGAAACTGATCAGGGCGAGCACGATCAGCGCCCATTCGAGCGGACCGGGCGCGGGCGCAGGCGGCAATGCGCCCGAGGTCGCCCAGACCGAGGCCATCTGCAACGCGAAATAGCTGACCGACGTGGCCGTCGCATAGATCGCGACGCGCCAGGTCAGCGCGCGGGGCGCGGCGTCCGCGAGGCCCTGCGCGAACAAATAGGCGACGCCGAAGACCAGAATGGCGCCCAGAGCGATCGCCTGCGGCGACTTGTGATAGAACCCGAACGCGCTTCCCACCGCCGCGTAGATCGCCAGCGCGATCAGAAAGGCTCGCAGCACGGCGCCGCCATCGGGAATCGCCACCGGGCCCGGACGCCGGATGGCCGCGACATTTTCGACCGCGCCGCCCGAGGCGAGAAAGGCGTGAGCCTTGTAGAGCGAGTGCGCCAGGATATGCAGCAACGCGAGCGGAAACACCGCAAGGCCGCACTCGAAGATCATGAAGCCCATCTGAGCGACGGTGGACCAGGCCAGCGACGTCTTCACCGTCGGCTGGGTCAGCATCACGAGCCCGCCGAACAGCGCCGTGAAACCGCCGATCATCGCGAGCGCGGCCAGAGCGCCGGGCGCGAGCAGCATCACATCGGCGAACCGGATCAGCAGGAAACCGCCGGCGTTGATCACCCCGGCATGCAGAAGCGCCGAGACCGGGGTCGGCGTTTCCATGACTTCGGTCAACCATCCATGCGAGGGAAACTGCGCCGACTTCAAGAGCGCCGCCAAAGCGAGACAACACGCGGCGGCCACCGCGAGCGCCCCGCCGGCGCCGGTCCGCGCCGCGGACAGGATCGTGGCGAGGTCGCTCGCGCCATAGTCGATGCTCAACAATATCGCCGCGCCGATGAGCGCCGCATCGCCGAGCCGCGCAGTGATAAACTTCTTGCGCGCCGCCCGCCGCGCCGCGAGCCGCTCGGGATAGAAGAGCAGCAATTTATGCAGGAAGACGCTCGTCGCGATCCAGGCGGCGACGAGTTGCGCCAAATTGCCCGCGAGCGCCAGCAGGAGCACCGACGCCAAAGCGGCGCAAAGCCAGCCGGTAAAGGCGCCCTGGCGCGCCTCGCCATCGAGATAGGTCGCGGCGTAGCGCAGAACCACCCATCCGATGAACGACACCAGCAGACACATCGGAATGCTGACCGCGTCCCAACGGACCGAAAGGCCGACGCCGCGCCAGCCGACGAGAAGGCTGCTTCCCGGCCCCTTCGCAAACAGCCAGAAGCACGAGAACAGGCCGACGCCGAAGGCGACGAGCGCCGCCGCTTCCGCCAGCCTGACGACCCGACGCGGCCGGCGCCCCGGGTTGAGAAAGCCGAGAGCGGCGGCTAGCCCGAGCACGGCGGGCGCCAGTAGCGGAAGCAGATAGATCGGCATGGGTTCCCCCTCGCGACGATGCGGCTCGGGGCGAGACATAGCCGCGGCGGCGGCGCGAAAAAAATTCATTGTTTTTGAGAAATCGTTCTGTTTTATAGAACGAATGCGAGAGCTGAATTTCAACCACCTGCGCTATTTCTGGGCCGTCGCGCACGAGGGGAGCCTCACCCGCGCGGCCGCGCGCATGAACCTCTCGCAGTCCGCCCTGTCGGTGCAGATTCAGAAGCTCGAACATCAAATGGGCCATCCGCTGTTCGAACGCGTCGGCCGGCGACTGGTTATCACCGAGGCCGGACGGATCGCGCTGGACTATGCCGACACCGTCTTCAAGGCCGGCGACGAGTTGATGAGCACGATGAAGGGCCGCCCCGGCGCGAGCCGAGCCGTTCTTCGCGTCGGCGCCCTCACCACGCTGTCGCGCAATTTCCAGCTCGAGTTTCTGCGGCCCCTTGTCAGCCGCTCCGACGTCGAACTGATCGTGCGCTCGGGAACGCTGCGCGACCTCCTCTCGCAACTCGAAGCGCACGCCATCGACGTCGTGCTCGCCAACAGCGCCGCGCCGCGCGACGCCAGGTCCGCGCTGCGCAACCATCTGCTCAACCAGCAGCCGGTCAGTCTGGTCGGACGGCCGCGCCGGGGAAGGCGCAAGTTCCGCTTCCCCGAGGACCTGCAGACCGAGCCCCTGCTCCTGCCGAGCCTCGACAGCGAAATCCGCGTCTCGTTCGATCGCCTGCTCGAACTCGCGGGAATCCGCCCGATCGTGCTGGCCGAAGTCGACGACATGGCGATGCTCAGGCTGCTCGCCCGCGAGCGCGACGGCGTCGCCCTGGTGCCGCGCATCGTCGTGCGCGACGAACTCGAGAGCGGGGTCCTGGTGGAACATTGCCGCATCCCGGAAGTCAGCGAGAACTTCTACGCGATCGTCCAGAAACGCCGCTTCCCGAATCCCCTGCTCAGCGGATTGTTGAAGGCGGCGCCGGGTTCTAAATGAGCGCGCCGAGCAGGGGCGCAGACCCCGGCCCATCGCTCTTGGCTCCGAAGCCGGAGACTTTGCGCAAGCCGGGCCGCAATTCCCGCCGAGGCTCCCGCAAAGGCCGCCCAATCCGCCACTAAATCATTGAAAGATTTGGAGCGGGCGAAGGGAATCGAACCCTCGTATGAAGCTTGGGAAGCTTCCGTTCTACCATTGAACTACGCCCGCTCGGCGCCGTTGCGCGTCGAGAGTTGCGCTTATAGCGCGCCGGCCGCCCGGTCGACAAGCGCCCCCGAGGCGGTTCAGGCGTCGCGGTAATCGCGAAAATGCTTGGAGAGCTTGAGGCCCTGCCCCTGGTAGTTCGAGGTCGCCGTCGCGCCGTAGAGCTCGTCGGCGGCGCCGGCGAGTTCCTCGTAGATCAGGCGCCCGACCGGCTGCCCGTCCTCGAGCAGGAACGGCACGTCGCGGCTGCGCACTTCGAGCACGGCGCGCGCGCCCGGCTCGCCCGGCGGCCCGAGGCCGAAGCCGGGATCGAAGAAGCCGGCGTAATGGACGCGGAACTCGCCGATCGCCGGATCGATCGGCGCCATTTCGGCGGCGAGATCGGCGGGAATCTGCATTTTCTCGCGCGAGGCGAGGATATAGAACTCCTCGGGGTCGAGGATCAGCCGCCCGTCGGCGCGCGCGCGGATCGGCTCCCAGAAATCCTCGGCGGCGTAGCCGCCGGGACGGTCGACGTCGATCACGTTGCCGTTCTTGATGGCGCGATAGCCGACGATCTCGCCGCTGCGGCCGGCGAGGCCGACATGCACGATCAGCCCGTCGCGCAGTTTCAGCGGCGCCGTCGACGAGCGGTTCATCGCCTCGTGCCGGGCGCGCACCCCGGCGTCCGACAGCGCGAAATTGTAGACCCCGCTCCTGCCCCGGCGCTCCGGCTGCGCAGCCGCAACTGGTTGAGCCGCGAGCCCTCGCGCACCCGACGCTGAAGCTGCGCGGCGAGATTTCGACCCACAGCGGCGCCGCGATAGCCCTGCGGCACGTCGTCGAAGGCCTCGGAGCCGTCGACGATCAGCCGGGTGAAAATGTCGAGCCGGCCGGTCGAGCTCTTCGGATTGGCGGCGCCGGAAGATCTCGGGCGGCAGGTCGAGCCGCTCGAGCAGCGGCGCGACATAGACGATGCCCTTCTCCAGCACCGCGCCCTCGCCCTCGAGCGAGAACCGCTCCGGGGCGAGGCTTTCCAGGCGCTCGGCGCACGCTATTGCCGCGTCCGGGCAGAAAGCTCGCGCGCAGCCGATAGGCCTCCTTGCCAAGCCGCAGATCGAGGCTGGCGGGCTGGATCTGCGTCGGCTCGATCGGGCGATCGCCGGCGATTCCGCCGCGCGCGATCAGCGCCGGATGCGCTGGCGCGAAAACAGTCCGAAGGGCGTCCGGTCGAGATCGGCGTCGGCGGAAAACTCAGCCCCATGGCGAATAGTCGTCGGCATGGCGCGGCTATATCGGGCTTTGTCCGGCCGCGGCAGGGGCCGGGCGAAGTCGTCAACACCTACGAGGTCTCGAGTTGACGCGCGACGCCCGACGGGCTTATGAGCACGATCCGTGGTCATTTGAGCCGATCGGCTTGCCGCCACGTTAAACAAAGGGCTAAAAGATCGGGGGTTTCCAGAAAACTCCGCTTTTTTCGCCCTGCGCGCGTTGCAAAGCGCGCGGTCAGGAGCGCTGTTCGATGTCCAGTCCCCGCAAAACCCGCGATCCCCGCACGCTGCGTCCCGCGACGCAACTCGTGCATGGCGGCTCGATGCGCTCGCAGTTCGAGGAGACGTCCGAGGCGCTGTTCCTGACGCAGGGCTATCTCTACGACACGATGGAAGAGGCCGAGGCGCGCTTCAAGGGCGACGCGCCCGGTTTCATCTATTCGCGCTTCGCCAATCCGACGGTCGCGATGTTCGAGCGCCGCATGGCGCTGCTGGAAGGCGCCGAGGCCGCGCGCGCCACCGCGAGCGGCATGGCGGCGGTCACGGCGTCGCTGATGGGGCAGTTGAAGGCGGGCGACCATATCGTTGCGGCCAAGGCGCTGTTCGGCTCGTGTCTCTATGTCGTCGAGGAGTTGCTGCCGCGCTTCGGCGTCGCATCGACGCTGGTCGACGGCGCGGATCTCGAACGCCTGGCGCGCCGCGATGCGCCCGAACACCAAGACGACGTTCCTCGAAAGCCCGACCAATCCGACGCTGGAGATCGTCGACATCGCCGGCGTCGCGAAGATCGCCCACGAGCACGGCGCGACGCTGGTCGTCGACAACGTCTTCGCGACGCCGGTCGTGCAGAAGCCGCTCGCGCTCGGCGCCGATTGCGTCGTCTATTCCGCGACCAAACACATCGACGGACAGGGCCGCACGCTGGGCGGCGTGATCCTCGCCTCCGAGGCGTTCATCAACGACCATATCCATAATTTCCTGCGCCAGACCGGACCGAGCCTGTCGCCGTTCAACGCCTGGGTGATGCTGAAATCGCTGGAGACGCTGACCGCTGCGCGTCGAGGCGCAGGCGCGCGGCGCCGCTCGGATCGCCGACTTCCTGGCGACCCATCCCAAGGTCAAGCGCGTGCTCTATCCCGGCCGCGCCGACCATCCGCATCACGAGATCGCGCTGAAGCAGATGTCGGGCGGCGGCACGCTGGTCGCGTTCGAGGTCGAGGGCGGCAAGGCGGGCGCCTTCGCGATGGCCAACGCGCTGTCGGTCATCGGCATCTCCAACAATCTCGGCGACGCCAAGAGCCTGATCACCCATCCCGAGACGACGACGCATCAGCGCCTGAAGCCGGAGCAGCGCGCGGCGCTGGGCATCGGCTCGGGACTGCTCAGGCTTTCGGTCGGGCTGGAGGACGCCGACGATCTGATCGAGGACCTGATGCATGCGCTCGAAGCGATCGGCGCCACGCGCCACGCGGCGGAATAGACCGCGATCAACGCTCATTTATTGTATATAAATCAATAATTTGCGCTGAGCGAAGGCTTGCCTTTTGCGCGCCGCGCCGCGACAATCGCGCTCGCGGCGCGGCGGCGCGGGTTTGAGGCGTTCGCTTCGTCCGCACAGGGGGAACCATCGCCATGCATTTTCTTGCCTGGATCATTCTCGGCCTGATCGCCGGCTTCATTGCGAGCCGGATCGTCAACAAGACCGGCTCGGGCATGGTGCTCGACACGATCATCGGCGTCGTCGGAGCCGTCGTCGGCGGCTTCATCGGCGAGAAACTCGGATTGGGCGGCCTCGAGGGCTTGAGCCTCTGGAGCATTTTCCTCGCCGTGGTCGGCGCGGTGATCGTGCTCGTGGCCTACCGGGCGATCGCGACGCGCTAGGGCGCGGGCCGGACCGCGCAGCCTTGCCCCGGCGGCCTCGGGCGCAGGCACGGCTATTTGCCGCCCGCATCCCAACGTTCGGCCGCGGCGTCGTCCGCGCTTTTGGCCTCGACCCAGCCTTGCGTCGAGCCGTCCCTCAGCCGGGCGCGCTTCCAGAACGGCGCGCGCGTCTTGAGATAGTCCATCAGCATTTCGGCCGCCGCAAAGGCGGCGCCGCGATGGGCCGATGCGGTCGCGACCATGACGATCTGTTCGCCGGGCGCGATGGCGCCGTAGCGATGGATTGCGACGACGCCGATCAGCGGCCAGCGCGCCTCCGCCTCCTCGACGACGCGGGCGATCTCGGCTTCCGCCATCGCGGGATAATGCTCGATCTCGAGCGCGGCGAGCGTTCCGCCTTCGTCGCGACAGAGGCCGACGAAGCTGACCAGCGCGCCGACGTCGGCCCGGCCGGCGCTGAGCGCGCGCGCCTCCGCCGCGGCGTCGAAATCCTCGCGCTGAATCCTGACGACGCGCACCTGGCTCACCCGCCCGTCATCGGCGGAAAGAAGGCGATCTCGCGCGCGCCCGCGATTTTCGCGTCATGCTTGACATGGGCGCGGTCGATCGCGGCGCGAATGACCGGCGCCTTCTCGAACGCATAGGCGTAATTCTCGCCGCGCGAGACGAGCCAGCCGATGAGTTCGCCGACCGTCGACGATTTCCGCCGGCGGATCGATCTCCTCCTCGGATTTCCCGACGCGCTCGCGCACCCAGGCGAAATAGACCGCCTTCACGCTCAGCCTCCGACGTGATCGTAGCTGGCCTTCATATAGTCCCAGCCGGTGTAGAGCGTCAGGGTCGCGGCAACCCACAAGAGCACGATGCCGATCTTGATAGCGCCCGGCAGCACCGCCTCGCCGGCCGGCCCGGCGATGAGAAAGCCGAGCGAGATCAGTTGCGCGGCCGTCTTCCACTTGGCGACCGCGGTCACCGGCATCGGAACGCGCAATTCGGCGAGGTATTCGCGCAGGCCCGAAACCAGAATCTCGCGGCAGAGAATCACGATCGCCGCCCACAGCGACCAGCCGTGGATCGTCCCGTCGGCGGTCAGCGCGAGCAGCGCGCCGGCGACCAGCAGCTTGTCGGCGATCGGATCGAGCATGCGCCCGAGCGAGGACTGCTGCGACCAGGCGCGGGCCAGATAGCCGTCGAAGAAATCGGTGATCGCGGCTGCGGTGTAGATCGCCAGCGCCGACCAGCGCGCCCAGGGCTCCAGCGGCCAGAACAGAAAGCCGACGACAACGGGAACCGCGGCCAGCCGTCCGTAAGTCAGGACGTTGGGCAGGTTCCAATGGCTTCTGGCGACGCGCGCCTGGGTCTCGGACATCACGCGGCCAACTGAACCGTTCGGCCGCCCATCGTCAAGTGACCGCGCTCACGCGCCGCGCCGGCGGGACCAAGGAAAAGCTGGGGATGACCGGCGCGAGGGCGCAGCGCGGCGCAAACTTGGTCTAGAGTCCGCCGCCAAATCCCGAGGAGTTTGAAATGTCGAACGTTCACGTCGTCGGCCACCCCCTGGTGCAGCACAAGCTGACGCTGATGCGCGACAAGACCGTCTCGACCAAGGGGTTCCGCCAGCTCCTGAACGAAATCGGGATGCTGCTCGCCTATGAAGTGACGCGCGACCTGCCGCTCGAACTGGTTGAGGTCGAGACGCCGCTCGCCAAGACCATGAAGCCGACCATTTCCGGCAAGAAGCTGGTGTTCGCGCCGATCCTGCGCGCGGGCGTCGGCTTTCTCGACGGCATGCTGAATCTGGTGCCGAGCGCGCGCGTCGCCCATATCGGGCTTTACCGCGACCCCAACACGCTCGAGGCGGTCGAATATTACTTCAAGGCGCCCGCCGACGTCGCCGACCGCCTCGTCATCGTGATGGACCCGATGCTCGCCACCGCCAATTCCGCCGTCGCGGCGATCGACCGGCTGAAGCGGCGCGGCGTCAAGGATATCCGCTTCGTCTGCCTGCTCGCCGCGCCTGAAGGCATCGAGCGCCTGACCAAGGCTCATCCCGACGTCGAGGTCTGGACCGCGGCGGTCGACGAGAAGCTCAATGATCACGGCTATATCGTGCCGGGCCTGGGCGACGCCGGCGACCGCATGTTCGGCACGAAGTGAGGACTGAAGGCCCGGCGCCCGCCGTGGCCTCGCTCCGCCTCATCTGCTGGATCGCGCTGGGCAGCGCCGCGGCGGGCGCGCTCTACGGCCTTCTCGGACACGGCTCGCCGGGCTACGGCGCGGCGATCGGCGCGGTCAACGGCTTCATCTTCGCCTCATTGGAGATTTTCGGGTTTCGCAATCGCGTCGGCCAGGTCCTGCACAGGCTGCCGTTTCTGCTGCATCTTGCCTTGCGCATCGCGACCTATGTCGCGCTCGCGATCCTGCTGAACGCGCTTGCGCTGCCGCTGATCTACGGCCGCGCCGCGATCGGCTCGCTCGACCGCGCCGACATCGTGTTCGCGCTGTGCGCCTGCGTCGGCGCCAACCTCCTGTTCGCCGTCAACGAACTGCTCGGCTCCGGCGCGTTGTTCGCTTTCGCCGCCGGACGTTACTACCGGCCCCGGCGCGAGGAGCGGGCGCTGCTGTTCATCGATCTCAGATCGTCGACGGCGATCGCCGAGCGGCTGGGCGAAGTGCGGTTCCTCGATTTCTTGAACGCATTCTTCACGGACGTCTCGCTGGCGCTCGTCGAGCATGGCGGCGAGATCCACAAATATGTCGGGGATGAAGTCATTGCGACCTGGCCGTTGCGGCAAGGGCGCAACAGGCCCGAATGCATACGCGCCTGCTTCGCCGCGATCGACAGGCTCGCCGCGCGGGCGCCCTATTACGCCGCCGAATTCGACGTTGGCGCCGAGTTCCGCGCGGCTCTGCACGGCGGCGCGCTGGTCGTCGGCGAACTCGGCCATCGCAAGAAGGAAATCGCGCTGATCGGCGACGCCATGAAAACCGCCGCCCGAATCCTTGAAGCCTGCCGCGAGACCCACTGTCCCGTCCTGGCCTCCGCCGCGCTGCTGGATCGGCTCGAGGACCTGCCCGCCGGGGTGGCGGCCCGCAAACTCGCCCCGCTGCCGTTGAGGGGCAAGGCGCTGCCGCTCGAACTCGACGCGCTCGAGCGGGCCGGGGCGGGCGCGTGAACCGCCCCGCGATTTCAAGCCGGCCGCCGCCGCCGGGCGCATCGGCTTGAGGAGCGAACGCAAAGAGCCGAGCCCCGGCCCTATTCGATGCGACGTTGCGTCGCGGTCCGAAAGCCACAGGCCATGGGAATGCGCGGCGCTGTCTGCCTCGGTAGCCTTTCCCGAGCGGCTTCGGCTAAGCTGACCGCGCCTGCCGGCAGGAAGCGTAGGGATTGCGGTATTGAGCGAGCAAGTGCTGCGTCTGTTTGTTTCGTCGCCGGGCGACGTCCCGGACGAGCGGCGACGCGTCGACCTGGTCGTCGAACGCCTGAATGTCGAGTTCGCCGGCCGCGTCCGGATCGAGACGGTGCGATGGGAGACTTCGTACTATTCCGCTCATGACACGTTTCAACGTCAGATACCGGAGGCCGCCGAGTGCGATCTCGTGCTGGCCGTGTTCCGCGGCCGGCTGGGGACGCATTTGCCCGAGAACTTCCGGCGGCTGCCCTCAGATCAACCCTACCCGAGCGGCACGGCCTATGAAGTTCTGTCCGCGATCGAGGCGCGCAAGAGCGGCAAGCCGCTGCCTGACATCTTCGTCTTCCGCTACCCCTATGCGCCCTCGGTCGCGCTCGACGCGCCGGATCGGGCCGAGGTCGAAGCGCAATGGGAGCGCTTGAAGGGCTTCTTCGACACCTGGTTCCGGAACCGGAGCGGCGAATTTCTCGCCGCTTTCCAGGGATATTCGTCGACCGACGACTTTGCGCGACAGGTCGAGGAATGTCTGAGGCAGTGGCTGGCGCGCAGGGGATTTCTGGCGCAAGGCGCGGTCTGGGACCGCATCCTGCTGGGCTCGCCGTTTCCCGGCCTGTCCGCTTTCGAAGCCGACCGCGTCGGCGTTTTCTTCGGTCGCGACCTCGCGATCGCCCACGCCATCGACAGATTGCGGCAAGCCGGCGCGTCCGGCGACAGCGCGCGCCTTCCGTTCCTGCTGATCATCGGCGCGAGCGGGTCCGGAAAGTCCTCGCTGCTGCGCGCGGGCCTGATCCCGAAACTCACGCTGCCCGGCGCCATCCCCGAGATTGATCTCTGGCGCACCGCGATCCTCGCGCCAGGGCCCGATCCCTTCCTGTCGCTCGGCGAGAGCCTGTTCGCCGAAGCCGCGCTCGGCCCCGAACTTCGGACGGGCGCCTTCCGCACCAAGGAAATCCTGGCGCGCCAACTGGCCGGCGACGTCGATATCGCCGTCGCGCCGATCCGGGACGCGCTGGAGCGAGCCGCTCTGCGGCGTCAGAAAGACGCGGGATTCGAGACGCCGCGCCCGAGCCGGGTCGCGCTGGCGGTCGACCAGGCCGAGCGTTTGTTTGTTGAAGTCGAACCGGCCAGGGCGAATGCTTTCGCCAACCTCATCGCGGCGCTCGTGCGCAACGGTCTCGTCTATTTGATCGTCGTATTGCGCAGCGACGCCTATGCAAGGTTCCAGAGCGTCGAGGCCTTTCGTTCGCTTCGCGAGGCCGGCGCGACTTTCGACCTCGTTCCGCCCAACGCCGCCGAACTCGAGGAAATCGTCACGCGTCCGGTGGCGGCCTGCGAACCCCCGCTCGCCTTCGAGGAGCAGGGCGGGCGATCGCTCGCAGCGAAGCTGGTGGCGGACGCCAAGGGCGGCGATTCCCTGCCCCTCCTGCAAATGTCGCTTTCGCGCCTCTATGCGGCCGAAGCGGCGCGCGGCGACGGCCTGCTGCGTTTCGCCGATTATCGCGGAATGGACGCGGCCGTCACCGAGACCGCCAACGAAGCGCTGGAAACCCTGAGCGAAGCCGCTCGCGCCGAATTGCCGGCGCTGGTGACGGGATTGGTCGCCGACGTTTCCGCCGATCCGCTGACCGGGGCCCCGACGCCCGTGATCTCGGCGCTCGATCGCGCCGGGTTCCAGGCGGACCGCCCCGCTCGCAAGGCGCTCGTCGAGGCTTTCGTGACCAAGCGCCTGCTGACGGCGGAAGGCGACGGCGTCTCGGAACGCGTGCGCCCGGCGCATGAGGCGCTTCTGAGGATATGGCCGCGCGCGGTCGCGATCGTGGCCGAAGCGGCCAATCTCATTCGCGTTCGCCACACGCTTGGTCCGATCGTGCGCGAATGGGAGGGCGCGCAACCCGCCGATAAGGCCGGCCATCTCGACATTTCGTCCGCTCTGCTCAGCGGCGCGCAGCAACTGGCCGCCCGCTACGGCGCCGATCTGCCGAAGGCGATGCGCGATTTCGTCGCCGCGGCTTCGGCCGTGGCCGAGGCGCGCGCGGCGCGGGAGCGCGAAGCCGCGGAGAGGCGCATACGCGACGCCGAAGCCGTCGCGGCGGCCAATCGGCGAACCGCCAGAGGCGCGGTGGCCGGCCTCGCCATCGCGCTGGCGCTTGCGACGCTGGCGGGCTGGCAATGGTGGATAGCCCAGCGCGAGACGCGCGAGGCGCAGACGCAACAACTTGCGGCCGAGCGCGCGGAACAGGACGCCCGGGCGCAGCGCGACCGCGCTCAGCGCAGCCTCGCCCTGGCGACGGCCACAGCCAACGGGCTCGTTTTCGATCTGGCGCAGAAGTTCCGCAACGCGGTCGGCGTTCCCGCCTCGACGATCGAAGCCATCCTCGAGCGAGCGCGCAAGTTGCAGGACGAGCTGCTGGGATCGGGCGAGACCAGCCCGGAGCTGTTGCGCAGTCAGGCCGGCGCGCTGGACGAGACCGCGAACACCCTGCTCGCGCTTGGCGATACTTCCGGCGCGCTCGCAGTTGCGGAGCGGTCCCGAGATATCTTCCAGAACTTGATTTCCACGGTCGGCGAAAGCGCGGCGCTGTCGCGCGATCTCTCGGTCGCGATCGAGAAGGTCGGGGACGTGCAGGCCGCCAAAGGCGACCTCACGGCCGCCTTGAATTCGTTTCAATCCAGCCTCGCCATCACGGAACGGCTGGCGAAGGCCGGGCCGGACAATGCGCTCGCCCAGCGCGACCTTTCGATCAGCGACGAGCGGATCGGCGACGTGCATCGCGCGCAAGGCCATCTCCAATCCGCCCTGAGCGATTACAAGGCCTCTCAGACGATCCTCGAGGCGCTTGCGCGCGCCGATCCCGCCGACAAAGGCCGCCAGCGCGATCTCTCGATCATCACCAACAAAGTCGGCGAGATCTACGCCGCTCAGGGCCGTCAGAGCGAGGCGCTGGCCGCGTTCAGCGCGAGCCTCGCCATCGCCGAACGCCTCGCCGGTTCCGATCCCGACAACAGCGGCTGGCGCCTCGATCTCGCCGACGCCTATATCCGGACCGGCGACGCCGAAAAGGCCGCCGGCGAGGCGGGCGAGGCTTTGCGATCCTATCAGAAGAGCATCGCGATCGACGAAAGCCTTACGAAGTCCGATCCCGCCAATGTTCTGTGGCGGCGCGATCTCGCCGCCGCATACAACCGGCTGGGCGCCATCCAGGAAACGCTCGGCGACGCGCCGGCCTCGCTCGCCGCGTACAGGTCGGCGCTGGCGATCGTCGAAGCGGTGGCCAAAGGCGACCCCGGCAACGCGCAATGGCGCACGGATGTCTGGACCAATCAAAACAACGTCGGCGACGCGCTGCTGGCTCAGGGCGACGCGCCCGCGGCCCTGGCGTCCTATCAGACGGCCTTCGCAATCGCGGAACAGCTTGCGAAGGCCGATCCGACCCATGCGCAGGCGCAACGCAATCTCGCCGTGTCCTACGGCAAATTGGGCGACGTCTTGGTCAAGGGCGCGGACCGCGACGCCGGCATCGGCGATTACAAGTCGGCCTTGTCCGCCATGAGCCGGCTGGCGGCGATCGACCCGACCAACTTCGAGTGGCAGACGGACCTCAACCACTTTGAGATGGCGCTGGCGGCCAATGGCGATGACGCAGCCGCTCGATACGCCGTCGTCGCCGCAAACCTGAAGACCCTGAAATCGAAACGCGACCTTTCGGTCGAGCAGATCAGCCGACTCGACGAGGACGCGCGATCCGTCCGGCTTCAGCAACAGGCCATGCCGCGCGCGCAGGTGGCGATCGACCCGGCGACGCTCGACGCTTTCGTCGGCAAGTATCGGCTGGCGTGGAACTCCGTCCTCGTCATCGCGCGCGACGGCGACCGGCTGTTCGCCAAGCTCGGCGACCTGCCCGCCGCCGAGGTCTACCCGGAGGCGGAGCGCGAATTCTTCTCGAAAGTCGCGCCCGCGCAAATCAGCTTCCTCGGCCAAGGCAAAGATCCCGCCCCGGCCGTCGTGATCCACATGCTCGGATACGACGTGACCGCAAAGCGGCTGGACGAAGCGCAGGAGCAGGCCCGCGCCGAGGCGCTGGCGCGCCGCATCCGAGACAACGCGCCGAATCCGGGCAGCGAGGCCGCGCTTCGCCATGCGATCGAGGCTGTGCAAAGCGGCGAGCCCGACTACGATCAGATGACCGACCCGTTTGCACAGGTCGCGCGCCAGTACGTGCTAGCGACCAAGAAACTGCTTTCGGGCGGCGGCGCCTTGCAGAGGCTGAAGTTTCTCTCTGTCGATCCCGACGGCGGCGACGAATATGCGGCCGAATTCGCCCACGCGAAGCTGCGCTGCCGCATCGTCCTCACCGACGAGGGGAAGATCGATTTCGTGAGCCTGCGGCCGGACGCCGACGCGGCGGCCGAAGATCGCCGGATCAAGCCCTCCGCCCCGACGCCGGGAAGCGAGGCCGCCCTGCGCCACGCCATCGAAGCCGCCCAGCGCGGCGAACCGGACTACGGCCAGATGGGGCCGGAGCTGGCCGAGGCGGTGCGGTCGAAATTCGCGCGGATCCAACGGGAACTGGTTGGGTTCGGCGAATTGAAGACGCTGACGTTCCAGCAGAATGCGGCGGAGGGCGGGGACGACTATGTCACGCATTTCGCCAACGCCGACGTGCACTGGCGGATCGTGATGGGCGCGAACGGAAGGATCGACGCGCTCTATTACAACGCGCTGCGCTGACGGCGGCGGGGCGCAGGAGTCCCGCCCTGGCCTCGCTGGAACGCCGGCCTCAGCGAGGCCGGCGGGGGGACCGGCTCAGAGCTGGCCCAGCAGATGCGCCGCGCCGGAGAGATCGGCTTTGCCCGGCGATTCCTCGATGTTGAGGATCTTCACGACGCCGTCTTCGACCAGCATCGAATACCGCTTCGAGCGCACGCCGAGCCCGCCGGGCGAGGCGTCGAATTCGAGCCCGGCCGCGCGCGCGAATTCCGCGTTGCCGTCGGCGAGGAACGCGATATGCCCGTCCGAACCGGTCGCCTTCGACCAGGCCGTCAAGACGTGATGGTCGTTGACCGAGGTCATCGCGATCTCCGCGACGCCCTTGGCCTTGAACGCCGCCTCGTCGGCGAGAAAACCGGGCAGGTGGTTCTTGTGGCAGGTCGGCGTGAAAGCGCCGGGCAGGCCGAACAGCACGATCTTCCGGCCGCCGAAGAATTCCGACGTGGTCACGTTTTTCGGCCCCTCCGGCGTCACCAGCCGAAACGTCGCCTGCGGAAGCTTGTCGCCGACTTTGATCGTCATTTGAGGTCCTCTCCTAACGGAAGGCGCGCACCATAGCGCGAAGCGGCGCGCGCGCAACCCGGGCGCGCCTCCGCCGTCAAAGGGGGAGAACTGGGGGCGGTTCACGTCGGCGTGAGAGACGGCCCCCACGGGCGTTTTGCGCCGCGCCAAGGCAAACGCGCCCGAGTCGGCGCTGTGGTGAAGATCGATCGCCTGGGGCTCGGGGGCAGATGACCGAAGCGGGCCGGGGGCGGACGAGCAGCCTTCTGAACGAGCGGGCGGCTGGCAGACATTCATTCGCGTAAAGATCGCGGCTCCTGTGGACCACTTACGGCCGTTGGCGACAATAGCCAATTGCCGATCGTGCAAGAATTATCAGAAATCGAAGTGCTATATGTTCCACACCTACACTTTTGGGAATGTTAGCACAACGTGGGGCTATTCGCGGTCGAGCCGACAGTTAGTCGCGGAATCTGGTCCCATGTCCTGCTGTCCAAAACGCGCCCCGTGCTCTTCTTGTTTTTTCCACCCCACTGCTTGAAATGAAACGCGACGTTCTGCGCGACGCAGTCGTCCCTGATCGAACGAATCCACTCCGGCTCCAAGGGTCGAGACGCCGGGCCGCTCTCGCCGCCAGCTATCACCCAGTGAATATCACGCAGGTCGTCGAGCGAGATCGGTCCGAGCAAAGGTTCCAAGCTCAGGAACCGCACTTTGGCGGGCACTCGCCGAAGATGATCAACCCGCCAAAAATGATCCTGGTCTTCGATGCTCACACCCATCCAAACATTGTCAGGCCACTCGATATCGCGGGTGACGTCTTCCAGGCGCTCGGCCCTTTTTGTAAGAATTTGGAACGTGTGGTGCGGGGCGTCGCGCATGACCTCAAACACCCGCGCGATGAAACGCTGCGGCACAGCCTCATGAAAGAGGTCTGACATGCTGTTTACGAAAATAAGCCGGCCGACTTTCCAGTTCGATGGTGCCCTCAGAGCTTTCTCGTCGAGGTTTACGCGGCCGGTCCACTTCGGACGCCCCCCCGACATCCGAGTGGTGCCGCGATATTTCACTTGGCCCATTGCCTCAAGCCGTTTGGCCATCCTCATCGCATAGCAGTTGGTGCAGCCTGGCGAGAGAACGCTACAGCCAGCAATCGGATTCCAAGTGGCTTCTGTCCACTCGATGGTAGAACCAATAGCCATCTCAACTCTTCTTTCCGGCCTTTGGGAATGTCACTTTAACGGTGTCGGCAAACGTTCCGACTTGCCGCGCTGCAGGTGACGTGGATATGACCTTGTTCCGTTCAAGCTCCAAAAGTGCGTCTTTGTAGTTCTTCTTGATGAAAGGCGTATCAACGTGATGCTGTTGATATATTTCGACCATCGTCAGCGTGCGCCCCGCGAAGGCGGATAGAAGCGATCCTCTCAATTCCTCCATCGAGCGCTTCAATGAGAACAGAAGCGGCATCGTCGCGTCTGCGGGCGAATACTCGAGAGACGGCACTCCGTCGTCGTTAGTCGAGCTTTCCTTGGCCATGATCTCTTTCATTATCTCATTGCCTCTGACGTGTTTGGACACGAAAATGAGGTGGTGCGTCGACCGCGTGCCGTTCGCGTTCTTGAAAGTGAATGGTAAGACATAGCGACCGCCCAAATCTTTTATTGCGTCCGCCAAACGCTCTAGGATCAGCGCTTCCCGCAGCACTGGCGGTTTACCGGGCAGCTCAGCGCGTAGACCATCTGCTCGCTCTTGTCCAAAAAGTACGTTTATATGGGTATCCACGATCTTATTTGAAATCCCGGCATTGATGCGATTGTAATTGAAGAAGAAGACGCAATCGCACCCCCAATCCTTTATTGCTCCGCCAACCAGACCTAGCGAAAGTCCTTTATAGCCAAATGGGTCTATGAAGGAGAACGTGGGAACAAGCCTCGCCGTCGCCAGCTGGTCGGCCACCGTAGAGTCGATATTTCCAGTCTGAACCGATGGTTTATACTTCATCAAGCCTATATTGGGAAGTTTGCCGATTTCCTCCTCTAAGTTCTTGGTGTGATCTGGATTTTCGTCGTTGAACACCGTGACGAGCGAGCCCCTGAGCTTCTCGTTAGCAATCGCACGCTCCAAGTCCATCAAGGGCGTCGAAATCGAGCCGTCCTTGTAACGTCCAGGACCGGCAAACAAATCGATGTAAGCGATCTTCCCGCCCCTATTTTGCGCCGTACGATAGATAACATTTGCCCAGGCAAAAAAGTAATTGGACACGATACGCGCTTTTACTTCGGACTGGTCCTCACGTTCTTCGAAGAACTTAGCTTTCGCTGCCACCGCGCCCTCCCGCGAATCATTGGTTGCAAAGTGCAGCATAATCCAAATCCTACTGTGAAATTAGAACGTATGAAGAACGTTTAACTCTGCGTCAAGACGCACTGACCTGGCCGCAGCCAACCGTCTCGTCGAGACTCCACGCGAAGCCCGCTTGCCGCCCCGTCGGTCAATACGCCTTGTCGCCGGAATGACCGCTGTGGCGCCGAAACGACGATCGACCAAATGGCATTGTCGGCCGCAACACAGTCAGACGACCCCGACCCCGCTGCAGCGGTTCCCGTCTGTCAGGGCGGCAATCCAGCGTTGGATTTCCCCGTGGACCCGCAACCGGGAGAACGTCTACGTCCCCGCCGGGACCTCGTCGAGCTTGACGTCGTAGCCCCAGAGACGGCGGATGTGGCGCATCACGTTTTCGCGCCCCGAGTTCGGCGAGCGGGATTCCGTGGCGCATGTTGTGGCGCAGGATGAGTTCGCGATTGCCGAGCAGATCGACATCGGCGACCTCGATGTCGGGTTCGCCCGCGCCGACCTCATAGCTGTCCGCGAGCGCCGCGCGCACGCGCCGGTAGCCCTCGCGGTCGTGGATCGCGTCGATCTTGTAGTTCGATTCGCTCGACCGGTCGGCGAGCACGAACAGCTTCAGCTTGCGGATCAGATGCGGGCTCAGGAACTGGCGCACGAAGGATTCGTCGCGATAATTGGCCCAGACGTCGCGCAGCACGCCGCGCCAGTCCTCGCGCCCGGCGATGTCGGGGAACCATTCGCGATCCTCGTCGGTCGGGGCGACGCAGATGCGCTGGATGTCCTGCATCATCGCGAAGCCCAGCGCATAGGGATTGAGGCCGGAATAGCGGGGATCGTCGTAATCGAACTGCGCGACGACGCCGGAATGGCTGTGCAGGATCTCCAGCAGGGCGCCTTCGCTGATGCGGCCCTGATCGTAGAGCTTGTTGACGATGTGATAATGGACGAAGGTCGCGCAGCCCTCGTTCATCAGCTTGGTCTGGCGCTGCGGATAGAAATATTGCGCGACGTTGCGCACGATGCGCAGGAGCTCGCGCTGCCAATCGTGCAGGATCGGGCTGTTCTTCTCCAGGAAATAGAGCAGGTTCTCCTGAGGCAGGCGCAGCTTCTGCTTGCGCGCGCCCGCCTCGGCCTCGCTCAAGGTCTGCTCGCGCGAACGCGCGGCGTTGGGCACGGTGCGCCAGAGATCGCAATATTCGCTCTCTTCGTTGGCGAGCCGCTCACGCCGCCGACGCTCATATTCGGCGAGATTGAGCTTGGCCGCGCGCCGATAGCGGAACACCCCCTGCCCCATCAGCGCATGGGCCGCGTCCATGATCGACTCGACCTCGGCCGATCCGTAGCGCTCCTCGCAGCCGGCGACATAGTGCTTGGCGAAGTCGAGATAATCGAGAATGCCGCTGGGATCCGTCCAGTGCTGGAACAGGTAATTGTTCTTGAAAAAATGATTGTGGCCGAACGCCGCATGCGCAAGCACGAGCGTCTGCATCGCCATCGTGTTCTCTTCCATGTAATAGCTGATGCACGGATTGGAATTGATCACGATCTCATAGGCGAGCGCCTGATAGCCTTTGCGATAAAGCATTTCGTCGCGCACGAAGCGCTTGCCGTAGGACCAGTGGGAATACATCAGCGGCATGCCGACCGAGCAATAGGCGTCGAGCATCTGCTCGGCCGAAATCACTTCGATCTGGTTCGGAAACGGATTGAGGCCGAGGTCCTCGAGCGCGATCTTCTCGACCGCGTCATAGGCCTTCTGCATCAGCGGAAAGGTCCATTCCGATCCCTCGAACAGCAACCCTTCCGGCGATTGGATCGGCTCGGAGGCGAGTTTGGAAAGGCTCATGGCGCGTCGCTCTTGCTATTCGATTTGGCGAACAACTGGCGGAAGACCGGATAGACGTCGGCGCGGTCGGCGACCCGCTTCATCGCGAAATTGGGCGCGGACTCGGCGAGTTCGCAATAGCCGCGCCAGAGGTCCTTGCCGAAGGACAGATGCGGATAATTCTCCTCCTGCGGGCCGTCGGAGATCTCGATATAGGCGTAATATTGCGTCAGCGGCAGGATCGCGTCGCGCAGCAGTTCGACGCAGGCGCCGGTGTCGCCCGACGAATTGTCGCCGTCCGAGGCCTGCGCGCAATACACGTTCCAGTCCTTGACGGGATAGCGCGCCGCGAGCACCTCGATCATCTTCTTCAGCGCGGAGCTGACGATCGTGCCGCCGGTCTCGCGCCCGTTGAAGAAAGTGTCCTCGTCGACCTCGCTCGCCTCGTGGGTATGGCGGACGAAGACGATCTCGACCTTGTCGTATTTTCGCTGCAGGAAGAGGTGCAGCAGGATGAAGAATCGCTTGGCCAGATCCTTCTCGCGCTCGCCCATCGAGGCCGAGACGTCCATCAGGCAGAACATCACCGCCTTGGCGCGCGGCACGGGCTTGGGCTCGAACCTGTTGTAGCGCACGTCGATCGGATCGATGAACGGGATTGCGCGCTGCAGCCGCTTCATCCGCTCGATCTCGACGAACAGGTCGGCCTGCCGCTTCAGCGTGTCGACGTCGGCCGGCCCCTCGCGCAGCTCGGCCAATTCCGCCTCCTTGCGCTCGAGATCGGCGCGCGACGGGCGGCGCAGCGCGAGCCGGCGGCTCATGCTGGTGCGCATGGTTCGCAACACGTTCAGATTGGGCGTCGAGCCGTCGCTGGAGAAGCCGGCGCGACGGAATTCGCTCGCCGTCTCGTCCTTGAGCGTCGCCTTGACGAGATCGGGCAGTTCGAGATCGTCGAACAGGATGTCGAGAAACTCGGCTTCGGAGAGCGCGAACGAAAAGGCGTCTTCGCCCTCGCCGGAATCCGAGGCCTCCTTGCCGCCGCCGCCGCCGGCGCCGCCGTCCGGCCGCTTGATCTCGTCGCCGGCGACGAATTTCTTGTTGCCGGGCAGCACCCGCTCGCGGTCGCCGCCGCTGTTGGAGAGATGGAACTGCGGTTCGCTGATGCCGTCGGTCGGTATCGAGACCGAACCGCCCTTGGCGGCGTCCGCGATGGAGCGCTCGCGGACCGCCTTGTCGACCGCCTGTTTGATCTGCGCCCGGGTTCGGCGCAGAAACCGTTGGCGGTTGCCCAGGCTCTTGTCACGTGGATTGAGACGACGATCGATGAGCTGAGGCATGATGTCTTGAGCTTTCGCTCACCCGGCTTTGTTGACCCGCATGTACCATTCGACGAGGCGCCTCACTTGCCGCTCGGTGTAACCGCGCGACATCATGCGCTCGAGGAAATCGGCGTGGCTCTTCTCGGTCTTCGAGTCCTGCTTGGCGCCGAAGCTGATGATCGGCAGCAGGTCCTCGACCTGGCTGAACATGCGCTTCTCGATCACTTCGCGGATCTTCTCGTAGGAAGTCCAGGAAGGGTTCTTGCCCAAATTGGCGGCGCGCGAGCGCAGTGCGAACTTGACGATTTCGTTGCGGAAATCCTTGGGGTTCGCGATGCCCGCCGGCTTCTCCGTCTTGGAGAGTTCGGCGTCGAGCACCTGCCGGTCGAACACCTGGCCGGTGTCGGGGTCCTTGTAGTCCTGTTCCTCGATCCAGGCGTCGGCATAGGCGATGTAGCGATCGAACAGGTTCTGGCCGTATTCGCTGTAGGATTCGATATAGGCCTTCTGGATCTCGCGGCCGATGAACTCGGCGTAGCGCGGCGCCAGGATCGACTTGATGTAGTCGAGATATCGCTCCTCGACCTCCTTGGGATGTTGCTCGCGCTTGACCGCCTGTTCGAGCACGTACATCAGATGCACGGGATCGGCGGCGATTTCCTCGCTGTCGTAATTGAAGGTCTCGGAGAGCACCTTGAAGGCGAAGCGGGTCGAAATGCCCGACATGCCCTCGGAGCCGCCCGCCGCCTCGCGATATTCCTGGATCGACTTGGCTTTCGGATCGGTGTCCTTCAGGCTCTCGCCGTTGTAGACTCGCAGCTTGGAATAGAGCGGCGAGTTCTGGTGCTCCTTCAGCCGCGACAGGATCGAGAAGCCCGCGAGCATTTCGAGCACCTCGGGCGCGCAGGGCGCGGTCCCGAGATCGCTGCCCTCGAGCAGCTTGGCGTAGATCATCGCCTCCTCGGTGACGCGCAGGCAATAGGGCACCTTGACCACGCAGATGCGGTCCAGGAAGGCCTCGTTGTTCTTGTTGTGCTTGAACTGCTCCCATTCCGATTCGTTGGAATGGGCGAGCACGACGCCCTGGTAGGGCATGGCGCCGATGCTCTCGGTGCCGACATAGTTGCCTTCCTGCGTCGCCGTCAGCAGCGGGTGCAGCACCTTGATCGGCGCCTTGAACATTTCGACGAATTCCAACAGGCCCTGCGTCGTGCGGTTGAGGCCGCCCGAATAGCTGTAGGCGTCGGGATCGTGCTGCGAATAGTGTTCGAGCTGGCGGATGTCGACCTTGCCGACCAGCGCGGAAATGTCCTGGTTGTTGTCGTCGCCTGGCTCCGTCTTGGCCACGCAGATCTGGCGCAGCTTCGAGGGATGCATCTTGACGACCGAGAACTTGGAGAGATCGCCGTCGAACTGGTCGAGCCGCTTGGTCGCCCAGGGCGAGCAGATGCCGGTCAGGCGCCGCTGCGGAATCCCGTAGGTCTTCTCGAGGAAGGCGCCCATGGCGTCCGGCCGGAACAGGCCGAGCGGGGATTCGAAGATCGGGCTGACCTCGTCGCCGGCCGCGAGCACGTAGACCGGCTGCGACTTCGATCAGATGCTTGAGGCGTTCGGCGAGCGAGGACTTGCCGCCGCCGACCGGTCCGAGCAGGTAGAGGATCTGCTTGCGCTCCTCGAGACCCTGCGCGGCGTGCTGGAAGAAGCTGACGACCCGCTGGATCGTGTCCTCCATGCCGAAGAAGCCCGCCATCGAGGGATAGAGCTTGATCGTGCGATTGAGGAAGATGCGCCCCAGACGGGAGTCCTTCGACGTGTCGACGATGGTTGGTTCGCCGATCGCCGCGATCATGCGCTCAGCCGCGGTCGCATACATCGAGGGATCGTCGCGACAGGCTTCGAGATAGTCGGTCAGGCTCGTCGCTTCCCGCCGCTCCCGCGCATAGACTTGCGAGAAGAGGCTGAAGACATCCTGGCCCTTGGCGCGGGCTGCCGGTTCAGCTTCGACGGTGCCTGATGACGCGAATGCGAACGCCGTTCTGGTGTTCATTGGGGAGCCTCCAATGCGCCCGACTTGGCGGTATGGAATCGAGACTGGAGGCGAATGGTTAACGAGAAGTTAATTTCAATATTAATTCTGTGCCGAAACGAAACGATTGTGAACGATCTGTGGCAGACAAGCCACCGCCGTCAGCCGGGCGCAAACATCCATAACGCAGCGGCGCCCATGACCGCGGTCGCGATCCAGGCGAGGATCCGCGTTGCGAGCGGAGCGATAAATTCGCCCATGACCGAACGTCGGGACGCAAGCACGATGATCACGGCCATCAGCGGGACCGCCACAATTCCGTTGATCACGGCGCTCCAGAACAGCGCCCGCATCGGGCTGATTGGCGAATATTGCAGGATGAGGCCGAGCCCGACGCTGAAAGCGATGACGCCGTAGAAGCCGCGCGCGTCGGTCGATTTGCGCTCGAGGCCCCAGTTCCAGTCCATCGCTTCGCACAAGGCATAGGCGCCCGAACCCGCGAGAACCGGCACGCCGATCAATCCGACGCCGAGGATGCCGAGCGCGAAAACGAGGTACGCGAATTCGCCGGCGATCGGGCGCAGCGCGCCTGCGGCCTGCGCGGCCGTCTCGATGTCGGTCACTCCGGCCACGTGCAAAGTGACCGCGGTCGCCAGAATTATGAAATAGGCGGCGATGTCGGAATAGAACATGCCGGTCCAGGTGTCCCACGCGATTCGGCCAAGTTCGGCGTCGGCGGGGCTGGGATCGGCCCGCAGCGAGGCGCCCCCGCGCATGTCTTCGATCTCCTCCGAGGCCTGCCAGAAGAAGAGATAGGGGCTGATCGTGGTGCCGAAAACGCCCAGCACCACCGACGCCGAGGTCGAATCCAGCTTCAGCTTCGGCCAAAAGGTGCGAATCGCGGCCTCGCCCCAGGGCACATGCACCACGAATAGCACCGCGGCGTAGGCGAGCAGCGAAAGCGTCAGCCATTTCAGATAGTAGACATAGCGGTGATAGGGCACGAAGATCTGCAGCAGCAGCGTCGCGACGACAAAAGCGAGCGTCATCGCCTGGCGCGGGACGCCCGTGACGAGTTCGCCGACCTCGCCTATGGCCGCGACGTCGGCGCCGATGTTGAGCGTATTGGCGATCAGCAGCAGCGTGACCACCGTCTTCAGGACGAAAGGCGGAAACGTCTGCTTGATGTTGGCCGCCAGGCCCTTGCCGGTGACGCGCCCGATACGCGCCGAGATCTCCTGGATCGCCGACATCAGGGGATAGGCGAGCGGCATCGTCCAGAGCATGTCGAAGCCGTATTGCGCCCCGGCCTGCGAATAGGTCGCGATGCCGCTGGGATCGTCGTCGGCGACTCCCGTGATCAGCCCCGGCCCAAGCCGGGCCAGCGGATGGATCTTGAGTTCAGCGAGCCAGCGGCGAAAAGGGACCAAGCGAATCTCCCGCCGACCCTATGCCATAGGGCCGGACCCGGCGTCCAAATCTCGGGCGCCGGGGCCTCGCCTTGGTCGCCTCAGCGCCCCCAAATTCCGGTCAAGGTCGCCTTGGCGAGAGTATGGAAATGCAGGTTGAAGCCGATCACCGCCGGGGTGGCGTTTTCGTCGGCGTCGAGCTTGTCGACGTCCACGGCATAGACGGTGATATGGTAGTGATGCGGCTTGTCGCCCTTGGGCGGGCATGGGCCGCCGTAGCCCGCCAGGCTGAAGTCGTTATGCGTCTGGATCGCGCCCTTGGGCGCCGCGTCGCTCTTGGGATCGCCCGCGCCTTTGGCAAGTCCGGTCGCGTCGGCGGGAATGTTGAAGATCGCCCAATGCCAGAAGCCGCTGCCCGTCGGCGCGTCAGGGTCGAAGATCGTCACCGCGAAGCTCTTGGCGCCTTTCGGCGCGCCGGACCAGGAAAGCGCCGGCGACACGTTCTTGCCTGGGCAGCCCCAGGAATTGAATACCTGCTCGTCCGCGAATTTGGCGCCCGGTTTAATGTCAGGGCTGGTCAGCGACAGCGCCTGCGCCGCTCCGGCGCTCAAGACCGTCGCCGCGGCCAAAGCTGCGACCCGCGATATCTTTCCCATGCTTCTCTCCCTTTTTCTCGGTCGCTGGACGCGCTTTCATCTTGGTTTCCCGGCAGTCTGGCCACGCTCGGTCGCCCTTGCCGCGCCGCCGAATCTGCTACGTTTACGTCCTCGCTGGCAAGGTGCGGATCTCGCCGTTCGCCCCGTCAACGCCCATCGACCGCGGTCAGAACCGCTTTGGACAAGGCGTGGGCGCGCAGCTTGAAGGCGACGTCGGCGGCCGTCGCGTCTTCGCCGGCGTCCAGTTTGTCGACGTCCAAGGCGTAAATCGTGATCTGGTAACGGTGCGGCCTATCGCCCACAGGCGGGCAGGGTCCGCCATAGCCGCGAACGCCGAAGTCGTTGTCGACCTGCGCCGACCCCATCGGCGCGGCTTGGCTCAGGGGATCGCCGGCCCCTTTGGCGAGCCCGGTCTTTTCAGCGGGGATGTCGAAGATCGCCCAGTGCCAGAAGCCGTTTCCCGCCGCCGGGTCGGGGTCGTAGATCGTCACCGCGAAGCTTTTCGCGCCTGGCGGAGCGCCCGACCATTCGAGAGCCGGCGAGACGTTCTTTCCTCGGCAGCCCGCCGTGTTGAAAACCTGTTCGTCGCGAAAGGGTCCGTTCGGCTCGATATCGGGGCTGGTCAATGAGAAAGCCTGCGGCCCGCATGCGCTCAAGCCGATCGTTGCGGCCAGCGTCATGGCCACAAACCGCTTATCCATGCGGCGCTCCCGTCAGGTTCCGCGCCGGCGCCGGGCAGAAGGTCACGATCTCGATTGGCTCCGTTGCGACGCCAATCTGCTTGGCGGACCCGTCGATTGCAAGACGGCGCGGCCTCGCCAAGCGCGTGCGGCGCCGTGAACCCTGTTCCTCAGGACCGACTAGCGGCGGGCTCTGTGTCGAGCGCATATTCCGGCGCTCACCGATTCGGAGTCTCTCCATGTCCAGTGGGCTCATCATCGTCACCGGCGGCGCCCGCGGCATAGGCGCGGCGATTTGCCGCCGCCTTGCGGCGGACGGCTACGCCATCGCCGTCAATTACGCCGCCGACGCCAAGGCCGCGGAAGCCACCGTCGCGGCAATCGCGAAAGCGGGCGGACGCGCGCAGGCCTTTCGCGCGGATGTGGGAACGCCGAACGCGATCGTGCGCCTGTTCGAAGAGGCCGAAGGCGCGCTCGGGCCGCTCGCGGGGCTCGTCAACAATGCCGGCATTTCCGGCCTCGCGGCGCGCGTCGACGCTCAGGACGCGGTCGAACTCGCGCGGCTGTTCCAGGTCAACGTGATCGGTTCGATCCTCGCCTGCAAGGAGGCGGTGCGCCGCCTCTCGACGACACACGGCGGGAAGGGCGGCGCGATCGTCAACATCTCTTCGGTGGCGGCCCGGCTCGGCGGCCTGCCGACGCTGACGGCCTATGCCGCCAGCAAGGGCGCGATCGAGAGCTTTACGCGCGGCCTCGCCAACGAGGTCGGCCGCGAAGGCGTGCGCGTCAATGCGGTCGCGCCGGGCCCGATCGAGACCGACATGATGGCCCCGATCTTGGCCGACGCCGGCGCACGCGACCGCATCGCCTCGACGATCCCGCTCGGCCGGGTCGGGACGCCCGACGAGATCGCCGAAGCGGTCGCCTGGCTCATCTCGCCCGCCGCGAGCTTCGTGACCGGCAGCGTGGTGACGGCGTCGGGCGGGAGGTGACTCTCAGACGGTCGTCTTGCCCTCGAACCGGCACAGGTCGGCGATCACGCATTTTCCGCATTCCGGCGCGCGCGCCTTGCAGACATAGCGTCCGTGCAGGATCAGCCAATGGTGCGCATGCGCCATGAAGCGTTCCGGGATGACCTTCATCAGACCGTCCTCGACCTCGCGCGGCGTCTTGCCCCTGGCGAGCGGGATGCGGTTGGAGACGCGGAAGACGTGGGTGTCCACGGCCAGCGTCGGAGCGCCGAAGGCGACGTTGAGCACGACATTGGCGGTCTTGCGACCGACTCCCGGGCAGCGCTTCCAACGCGTCGCGGTCGTTCGGCACGTCTCCGCCGTGCTCGCGGATCAGGGCCTGCGAAAGCGCGATAACGTTCTTGGCCTTGGTCTTGTAGAGGCCGATCGTCTTGATTTTCTCGGCCAGGCCCGCCTCGCCGAGCGCGGCCATCCTGGCCGGCGTGTCGGCGACGGCGAACAGCGAGCGCGTGGCCTTGTTGACGCCGACGTCCGTCGCCTGCGCCGACAAAACGACGGCGACCAGCAGGGTGAAGGGGTTGGAATATTCGAGCTCGGTCTTCGGCTCGGGCGCGGCGGCGGCGAGCCGCTCGAACACCGCCTCAGCGCGCGCCCTCGCGGCCGAAGTCCCCTGAGAGCGCCGCGTTTTTGTCGGCGCGGCCCGTTTGCTTTGTGTCATCGCTGACTTATATTTCGCTCCTGTGCGCTCGCCAACCCGGCCGCTTCCCGCGTCTGCGTAAAGTTGAGGGAAAGTTCGCCGCCTAGCCTTCGGGACCTGAGCATGAACGATGTTGCGACGGGGATGGAAAGGCCGATTTTCAACGCGCGCCTGACGCCCCACCGCTCGATGGGGCCGCAGGGGTTCAGGATGCTGATGGCGGCGACCTTCGTCGCGACCGCGGCGCTGAGCTTGCCGTTCTATCTCATGGGCGCCTGGCCGATCGTCGGGTTTCTCGGGCTCGACGTCGTCGCTCTCTATTTCGCGTTCAAGCTCAACTATCGCGCCGCGCGCGCCTATGAGGACTTCCGCCTGACCTATTTCGAACTTCGCTTCGCTCGCGCCAATGCGGCGGGCCGCCGGCGCGAATGGCGATTCGCGCCGGCATGGGTGCGCGTGGAGCGCGTCGACCACGAGGAATTCGGGCTGCAGCGCCTCTCGCTGTGCAGCCGCGGCCGCCGTTGGGACGTCGCGCGCTTCCTCGGCCCCGACCAGAAGGCGGAATTTGCAGAGAAGTTCGGTCAGGCGCTGGCCGAAGCGCGGCGCGGGCCGCGCTACTCGGAATGAGGCGGCGCCTCAGAGCTTTACCCACTTGCCGTTGGCGTTCGACGACTTGACCGCCGCCTCGATGAAGGCGAGCCCCTTGACGCCGTCCTCGATGGTGGGGAAATGCGCGCCCTTGGGCGGCTTCTTGCCAGAGCGCGCGGCCATGATCGCGAGCGCAACGTCGGTGTAGATGTTGGCGAAGCCCTCGAGATAGCCTTCGGGATGGCCCGCAGGCACGCGTGTGACGCGCTGAGCCGCCTCGCCGGCGTCCGGCCCGCCGCGCGTCAGAATGCGCGTCGACTTGCCGAGCGGCGACCAGAACATCTCGTTCGGATTGGCCTGCACCCAACGCAATCCGCCCTTCGTGCCGTAGATGCGCAGCCTGAGGCCGTTTTCATGGCCCGGCGCAACCTGGCTCGCCCACAGGCCGCCTCGCGCGCCGTTGGCGTAGCGCAGCATCATCTGGACATTGTCGTCGAGCTTGCGCCCCTCGCCGAACGAGGTGAGTTCGGCGGCGAGCTCTTTCAGTTCGAGGCCGCTGACATAGTCGGCCAGATTGTAGGCGTGCGTGCCGATGTCGCCAAGCGAACCGCCGGCGCCCGAGCGTTTGGGATCGACCCGCCATTCCGCCTGCTTGTTGCCGGTCTTCTCGGTGGGGCCGGTCAGCCAGTCCTGGGGATATTCGACCTGGACGAGCTGGATTTTCCCCAGATCCCCCGCCTTGACCATTTCGCGGGCGCGCCGAACCAGGGGATAGCCGGTGTAATTGTGGGTCAGCGCGAAAATGCGGCCCGATTTCTCGACCGCGGCCTGCATCTTGCGCCCCTCGGCCAGCGAAAGCGCCAACGGCTTGTCGCAGATGACGTGTACGCCCGCTTTCAGGAATGCGATCGCAGGGCCGGCGTGGACATGGTTGGGCGTGACGATCGCGACCGCCTCGATGCCGTCGGAACGCTGCGATTCGGCCTTCGCCATCGTCTCGTAGTCGTCGTAAACGCGATCTTCGGGCAGCCCGAGCGCGCGGCCGGAGCGGCGCGATTTCTCGGGCGTGGAGGAGAGCGCGCCGGCGACGAGTTCGTAGTGGCCGTCCATGCGCGCGGCCAGGCGATGAACCGCTCCGATGAAGGCGCCCTCGCCCCCGCCCACCATGCCGAGCCGAATCTTGCCGCCCCTGGCGGCGTCGCTGCGCCCCTCGATCGCCATATGTGTTTCCTCCCGTGGCCGCGCGTCGCAAACGCGCGCGTTGTCAGAGCGTTGTCGGTCGTGGAGGCCGCTCTCGTCAAGTTGTAGGGCGATAGGGCCGGCGCCAAGGCCGTGCAATCGCCCGCTTGCCGCTCGCCCGCACGGGCTCTATACGCGTGTCGCCGAACAAGGAGCCCCGCCGGGCAAGGCGCATAGAATGTTGCACCGGATGCCCGAGACGGAGGAACCGCCGAGCCGGATCGCCCGGTGCGATTCGGCTCGCCAATAAGCATCGCCAATTGCTGCACCGGATCGGCCTCGGCTTCAGCCTGCTGATCATTTCGGTTTCGACGATCATTTTCGGCCGCACGCTGATCGGGATTGATCCCAGACGGTTCGAGGCGGCCTTCGCCGCCACTGGCGCGGATCAGATCGCGATGGCCTTCGCGCTCGCCGCGGTAAGCTATCTCGCGTTGACCGGCTATGACGGGTTGGCGCTGCGCCACCTCGGCGTCAAGGTTCCCTACCGCCTGACGGCGCTCGCGTCTTTCACTTCCTACGCCATTTCGTTCACGCTCGGCTTTCCCCTCGTCACCGGCGGCGCGGTGCGATTCTGGCTCTACGGCCCGGCGGGGCTGTCGGCCGGAAAGGTCGCCAGCCTGACCATCGTCGCCGGAGTCACGTTCTGGCTCGGCATGGGGCTCGTGCTCGGGATCGGCTTCATCTTCGACGCCGGGGCGATCGGCGAGATCAACCACCTGGCGTCCTGGGCGAACCGGGCGATCGGCCTTGCCCTGTTCGCGGCCCTGCTCGTCTACCTCATCTGGGTCACGCGGATGCGGCGTCGCGGCGAGGCCGTGTTCATGAATTTCAAGCTGCCAGGACCGCTGTTGACGCTCGGGCAGACCGGGCTCGGGGTGCTCGACGTCTGCGCGGCCGCCGGGGCGCTGTTCGTTTTGCTGCCCAAGAGCCACGCCGTCGGCTATGTCGCCTTCTGCGCGCTCTATTCCTTCGCCGCGATGCTTGGCATCGCCAGCCACGCCCCCGGCGGGCTCGGCGTGTTCGAGGCCACGATGCTGAAAGGCGTCGGCGGCGACAGCGACCAGCTGCTGGCCTCGCTTCTGTTGTTCCGCGCGATCTATTACCTCGCGCCGTTCGTGCTCGCCATGGCGCTTCTGGGCGCGAACGAGGCGGTGCGGCGGTGGCGCTCCTTGCGCGAGGCGATGGAAACCACCAGTTTGGACGGCGAGGACTAGCCGGCGCAGCGGGAATTTCCGGCGGCCGCTCCTGGGATGGCGAGCGATGAATTCTAGGGACTCCGGCCGTCGCGAACTCGCCGCCCAGATCCGTTCCCCCTTCGCCGTCAAGCTGGTCGGCGCCATGCCCGAGCCGGCGCTGATCGTCGACGCGGACGGTCGGCTCTGCGCCGCCAACAAGCCCGCGCTGCAACTTCTGCCGGCGCTCAAGATCGGCGAACCGCTGGTGCTCGCCCTCAGATCGCCCGACGTGCTCGACGCGATCCGCCGCGTCGGCGCCGGCGCGGAGGCTGAAACCACCCTCTGGAGCGAGCGAGTGCCGATCGAGCGCCTGTTCGAGGTCTGCGTCGCTCCGCTCGCGGCCGACTCGGCGATGTCGTGGCGACGCTCTTGACGCTGCGCGACCTGACCGAGGCGCGCCGCGTCGAGCGGATGCGCGCCGACTTCATCGCCAATGCGAGCCATGAGTTGCGCACTCCGCTCGCCTCGCTGCTCGGCTTCATCGAAACCTTGCAGGGCTCGGCGCACTCGGACGCCCGGGCGAGAGACAAGTTCCTCGCCATCATGCGCGAACAGGGCCGCCGCATGGCGCGCCTGATCGACGATCTGCTTTCGCTGTCGCGCATCGAGCAGAAACAGCATGTGCGGCCCGAAGCGGCCGTCGATTTGAGCCAGGCCGCGCGTCATGTGGCCGACACGCTCGCCCCGCTCGCCCGGGAGCTCGGGGTCGAGATCAGTCTGACCGCCGACGAGCCCGTGTTGGTCACCGGCGATCGCGACGAACTCGTGCGGGTCGCGGAAAATCTGATCGAGAATGCGATCAAATACGGCGGCCGGCCGGAGGAACCGGGGGAGGACCGGGTTGAAGTTTCGGTTGCGAAGACCGGAAAAGAAGGCTGGCTCGCGGTGCGCGATTTCGGCCGCGGCATCGCGCCGGAGCATCTGCCCCGGCTGACCGAGCGATTCTATCGGATCGACGCGGGACAGAGCCGCGCCAGAAACGGGACCGGGCTCGGCCTCGCGATTGTCAAGCATATCCTGGCGCGACACCGCGGCCGACTGACGATCGCCAGCCGTCCGGAACAAGGCTCGACGTTCACCGCAATCGTGCCGTTGCGCGAGCCGTGAGTCGACCGCTTGTTGCGGCAATTTGCCGGGCGGCGGCGGCCAATGCGAATGGGTGGAAATCAAGGCAAAAATAAATGAATGCTTTCAATATTCTATAATGTCATTCAATCGTCACGCGATCTTCATATAAGCTCGTCTCGCGCAGTCTATAGAGGCCCGGTTCCCAGCGGTTCGCGCACGGCGAGCCTCGACTGTGGGCCCAACACTCGGCTTGATGAGGCGTCAATGTTCTTTCGTTCTTTCCTCGCCGCGACCGCAATTGCGGTCAGCGCGACCTGCGCATTCGCTGGCGACATTTCGGCGCCGGCGCCACCTTTCCGTTTCCGATCTACGCCAAGTGGGCCGACGCCTATAAGAAGGAGACAGGCTCGGGCCTGAACTATCAGTCGATCGGCTCCGGCGCCGGCATCAAGCAGATCAAGGCCAAGACGGTCACCTTCGGCGCCACCGACGCGCCGCTCAAGGCCAAGGACCTTGACGAGGCCGGGCTCGAGCAATGGCCGATGGTGATGGGCGGCATCGTCCCGGTCGTCAATATCCCCGGCGTCAAGTCCGGCGAACTCGTCATCGACGGCCCGACCCTGGCCAAGATCTACCTCGGCGACATCACGAACTGGAACGACCCGGCGATCCAGAAACTCAATTCGAAGGTCAAGCTTCCCGACCTCGCCATCGCGGTCATCCATCGCGCCGACGGCTCGGGCACGACCTTCAACTTCACCAACTATCTCTCGAAGGTCTCGCCCGAATGGGATTCCAAGGTCGGCGAGGCGACATCGGTGGAATGGCCGGGCGGCATCGGGGCCAAGGGCAACGACGGCGTCGCCAACAATGTCGCGGGCACGCCCGGGCGCGATCGGCTATGTCGAATACGCCTACGCCAAGCAGAACCACCTGACCTTCACCGACATGATCAACCGCGCGGGCAAGGAAGTCTCGCCGACCGTCGAGGCTTTCCAGGCCGCTGCCGCCAACGCCGAATGGGAGAAGTCGCCCGGCTTCTATGTCATCCTGACCGACCAGCCCGGCGACCAGTCCTGGCCGCTGACCGCAGCGACATTCATCCTGATGTACAAGAAGCCTGTCGATCTCGCCGCGTCGAACGACGCGCTGAAATTCTTCGCCTACGCCTATGACAAGGGCGCCGACATGGCCAAGGAGCTCGACTACATCCCGATGCCCGAGAAGGTCGTCGCCCTGGTCAAGAAGGCCTGGGAGAAGGACATCGTACAGAAATAATCACCCTCCGGCCCGGCGACGCGCGCGAGCGCGCATCGCCGGGTTCGGTCAGCAGATGTGAGCGGGGCGAGCCATGACGGCTTCGGCGTTGG
The DNA here is from genome assembly GCA_963809055.1 of uncultured Pseudomonadota bacterium. GTDB lineage: Bacteria > Pseudomonadota > Alphaproteobacteria > Rhizobiales > Beijerinckiaceae > Roseiarcus. Next base: position 63,456 of record CAWEID010000024.1, read on the forward strand.
ATACGATGGATGCGACGAGAGCGTTGCCGCGAGATCGCTCGGGCGCGCTCGGGCGCCTGAAATTCGCCGACTCGACGTTCCGGATCATGACGTTCAGCGCGGCGATGATCGTGCTCCTGCTGCTGCTCGGCGTCGCCGTTTCCCTGTTCATCGGCGCCTGGCCGGCCTTCCGCACGTTCGGTTTCGACTTCCTCTTCAGCGACGCCTGGAGCCCGCCCAAAGAGAAGTTCGGCGCCGCCGCGGCGATTTACGGCACGCTCGTCACCTCGATCATCGCGATGGTGATCGGCGTTCCCGTCGGCCTCGGCATCGCGGTCTTCCTGACCGAACTCTGTCCGCCGATGCTGCGCCGCCCGATCGGCGTCGCGATCGAATTGCTCGCGGGCATTCCCTCGATCATCTACGGCATTTGGGGCGTCTATTATTTCAAGCCCGTCATGCAGGCTTATATCCAGCCGTTCATCATCAGCACGCTCGGCGCGATCCCCGGAATCGGCTACCTCTTCAAGGGACCTCCGCTCGGCTATGGCGTGCTGACCGCGGGGCTTGTGCTCGCCGTGATGATCCTGCCTTTCGTGACGGCCATCGCGCGCGACGTCTTCGACACCGTCCCCGCGGTGCTCAAGGAAGCGGCCTACGGCGTCGGCGCGACGACCTTCGAAGTCGTCGGCAACATCGTGCTTCCCTACACCCGCGTCGGGGTCATCGGCGGCGTCATGCTCGCGCTCGGGCGCGCGCTCGGCGAGACGATGGCGGTGACCTTCGTCATCGGCAACGCGACCAAGATCCAGACCTCGATTCTCGCCCAGGGCACGACGATCTCCGCGATGATCGCCAACCAGTTCGCCGACGCCGATCCCGGCCTCTTCACATCCTCGCTGCTCGCGCTCGGCTTCATCCTCTTCATCATCACGTTCATAGTCCTGGCCGCCGCGCGCCTGATGCTCGCGCGCCTCGAAGTGAAGGCGGGACGCTGATGGCCTCGCTCTATCCCGGGCGCAAGCGCGCCAACGCGATCTGGACGGTGCTGGCCTATCTGGCGACCGCGTTCGGCCTCTCCTGGCTCGTGCTGATCCTCGGCGCGCTCGTCTGGAAGGGCGTCGGCGGACTTCTCGATCGACGTCTTCACCAAGATGACCGCGCCGCCCGGGGTCGCCGGCGGCCTGCTGAATTCGATCGTCGGCAGTCTGATCGTCACGGCCATCGGCCTCGTGATCGCCGCCCCGCTCGGCATTCTCGCGGGCACCTATCTCGCCGAATACGGCCGCTACGCCCGCATTTCCTACGTCGTGCGCTTCATCAACGACATTCTGCTCAGCGCGCCCTCGATCGTGATCGGCCTGTTCGTCTACCAATTCGGCGTGGTGCCGTTCGGCCATTTCTCCGCCATCGCCGGCGGAATCGCGCTGGCGGTGATCGCCACCCCGATCATCGTGCGCACCACCGAGGACATGCTCAATCTGGTGCCCAACACGCTGCGCGAGGCCGCTTCGGCGCTCGGAATGCCGCGCTCTCTGGTCATCCGCCAGGTCGCCTATCGCGCGGTGCGCTCGGGCATCGTCACCGGCATCCTGCTGGCGATCGCGCGCATGACCGGCGAGACCGCGCCGCTGATCTTCACGGCGCTCGGCAATTCGCTGTTCACGGCCGATCCGCGCGGCCCGATGTCGAGCCTGCCGCTGATCATCTACGAATTCGCGCGCAGCCCCTACGCCGAGCAGCAGCGGTTGGCCTGGACGGGCGCGTTGATCGTGACCGCCGCGGTGCTGACCCTGAGCATTTTGGCGCGCGTCCTCTCCGCCTCGCGCGGCGCGGGCAAATGAAATCCCTCCCACGAGGAAAGACTTGAGCGCATGAGTAGCGATACCGTCAAGTCCCGCGGCCGTAACGAAGTCCGCGAGCGCGAGCAACGACAAGATCGTCGTGCGCGGTCTCAACTTCTATTACGGGCAGGCAAAAGCGCTCAAGAGCGTCACGCTCTCCCTGCGCACGGCCCATGTGACCGCCTTCATCGGGCCGTCCGGCTGCGGCAAGTCGACGCTGCTGCGGGTTTTCAACCGCATGTACGACCTCTATCCCAACCAGCGGGCCGAGGGCGAAGTGATGCTCGACGGCGAGAACATTCTCTCGCCGGACCTCGATCTCAATCTCCTGCGCGCGCGCGTCGGCATGGTGTTCCAGAAGCCGACGCCGTTCCCGATGTCGATCTACGACAATATCGCCTTCGGCATTCGCCTCTACGAGAAGCTGCCCAAGTCCGAACTCGACGGCCGGGTCGAATCCGCGTTGCGGCGCTCGGCGCTGTGGAACGAGGTCAAAGACAAGCTCAACGCGAGCGGCCTCGGTCTCTCCGGCGGCCAGCAGCAGCGCCTGTGCATCGCGCGTACGGTCGCGGTCAGTCCCGAGGTCATTCTGCTCGACGAGCCGTGTTCGGCGCTCGATCCGATCTCCACGGCGAAGATCGAAGAGCTGATCGACGAATTGCGCGACGATTACACGATCGCGATCGTGACGCACAGCATGCAGCAGGCCGCGCGTGTCTCGCAGTACACGGCCTTCATGTATCTGGGCGAGATGGTCGAGTTCGACGAGACCAGCAAGGTCTTCACCGCGCCGCACGACAGGCGCACGCAGGACTACATCACCGGCCGCTTCGGCTGAGGGAACGCTCGCAATGGTCGACCACACGGTAAAATCCTACGACAAAGACCTCGAGGCGCTCGAGCGCCGCATCGCCGAAATGGGCGGCATCGCCGAGAAGATGGTTATCGAGGCCATGGACGCGCTGGCGACCGGCGACGCGCTGCTCGCCCAGCAGGTCGTGGCCACCGACCCCCGGCTCGACGCGCTGCAGCGGGAGATCGAGGAGTCGGCGGTGCTGACGATCGCGCGCCGTCAACCGATGGCTGTGGACCTGCGCGAACTTATAGGCGCGATCCGCGTCGCCGGAGATCTCGAACGCGTCGGCGACCTCGCCAAGAACATCGCCAAGCGTTCGATCAAGATCGGGCCTGAGGCGCGAATGCCGCGCGCGATCGTCGGACTCAAGCACATGAACGACGTCGCGACCGAACTGATGAAGGACGTGCTCGACGCCTATGCCCAGCGCGACGTCGAACGCGCGCGCGCGGTGTGGGAGCGCGACGCCGAGCTCGACGCGCTCGAGGATTCGGTCTTCCGCGACCTGCTCACCCACATGATGGAAGATCCTCGCAATATCTCCTTCTGCGCGCATTTGCTGTTCTGCTCGAAGAACATCGAACGCATTGGCGACCATGCCACCAATATCGCCGAGACCGTGTTCTATCTCGTGACCGGGGAGACGCTTCCCGCCGAGCGGCCGAAGGGCCGGCACGAATACGACACGGAGGCCACAGGGAGCGCCAATCCGTGAACGAGGTCCGACGAGAGCCCATGCGCGCCACGGGTCCGGTGACCCAGCCGCGAATTCTTGTAGTGGAGGACGAGGCCGACCTCGCCCTGCTTCTGACCTACAATCTCGAGGCCGAAGGCTACCACGCCGAAAGCGTCGAACGCGGCGACGAGGCGGAATTGCGTTTGGTGGAATCGCCGCCCGATCTCGTCATCCTCGATTGGATGCTGCCCGGCGTTTCCGGGCTCGAAATCTGTCGTCGTCTGCGCGCCCGCGAGGCGACGCGCACGCTGCCGGTGATCATGTTGACCGCGCGCGGCGAGGAAGTCGAGCGCGTGCGCGGGCTCTCCGTCGGGGCGGACGATTATGTCGTCAAGCCGTTCTCTGTGCCCGAACTGATGGCGCGCGTGCGCGCGCTGCTGCGCCGCAGCCGCCCCGAGCGCATCGCCGAACGGCTGATCGCGGGGGATCTCGACCTCGACCGCGAGACTCGCCGCGTCCGGCGCGGCTCGCGCGACGTCCATCTCGGGCCGACCGAATTCCGTCTGCTCGAATATCTGCTCGAGCGCCCGGGCCGCGTGTTCTCGCGCGCGCAATTGCTCGACGGCGTCTGGGGCCAGTCGGTCGAGATCGACGAGCGCACGGTCGACGTCCATGTCGGCCGGCTGCGCAAGGCGCTTTCGCGCGGGCGCGAACGCGACCCGATCCGCACCGTGCGCGGAACCGGCTATTCCTTCGACGAGACGTTCGGCAAGAGCTGAGGCCGGCGTCTCCTGCGCAATGCAGCCCGATTCCGGCCCGCAGCCGGCCCGATGCCTGCGCGCGGCGACGGCAAGATTTACAAGAACGCCCTGACCTGAACCGCCTCAGCGGGCGAGCAGGCGCCGTTCGCGGTCGCGCTCGCGGCGGCGATCCTGCATCGGCTGATAGGCGAGCTTGCCGTGATGGGCGCAATAGGGGCCGGTCCCGGGCGCGGGGGAGCCGCAATAGCGGAAATCGGCCGATGTGGGGTCGCCGAGCGGCCAGCGGCACATCGCCTCTTTCAGGTCCACGATCGTCACCCGCAGCGACATCGGCACGACGACGTCCTCTTCCAGACGCGTGGGCTGGGACTCGATCTCCGCCTCTGTCGCCGCCGACATCGCCAGCGCCGTATTGCCGCGTACGATGCGGGCCCCGCCCCCGCCGCCGTTGGCGAGGCCGACGCCGCCGCCGCCATGCGAAATCTGGGAATTCAGGCGCGGCGCGGTCGGACGCCGGACGCCCGGGTTCGTGCGCGGCCCCGAGGAGGACGTCGAGGACGAGGGCGAGGAGGTCTTCGCGCGGCCGGCAAGGCCCAGGCGATGAACCTTGCCGATCACCGCATTGCGGGTCAGGCCGGCGCCGAGGGCCGCCGAAATCTGGCTCGCGCTCTTGCCGTCCAACCACAACTGGCGAAGAAGCTCCACTCTCTCGTCCGTCCAAGACATATTGGCCTCGCTTGCTGGCCCGGGGCGGGGAGAAACCTCCACGCCGCCCGGTCCTGTTCCAATTCTGACATGCGGAATCCGGCGCCGTCGCCCGGCCGGAAAGCCGTCGGGCGTCACGCACGGAAACGCTCTCGTGAAAGACCCCACCACGACATCTCGTGGCGAACGCGGGGGACGCTACACTAGTCGTTGAATCTCGCGCAAGAGTCTGCGGGGCGCCCGATTCGGGCTTTTCCCCAACTCAGAATGCGGCCGCAGGCGCATGGCGCGCGCTGTCGGCGCGTTTGAATGAGTCGCATCAAGGTTTTACCGGCGGGCCGACGCGCAGCGTGCAAAATTCGCACACCCACATTTTTTTTGGCCTCTGCCTGTCAGAATTGACCCTTGCGCCCCTAAATCCCTTATTATTGGCGCATCGAAACAGCCGTCCCCGCGGGACGGCGTTTTTATTTTTGCGCTCGCGCGCCGAGCCAAAGCCCAACCGACGGAGCCGATAGGTGACATCCGCAATCGTTCCGATTTATGCGCGCGCCGACGTGGCCTTCGAACGGGGCGACGGCTGCTGGCTGACGTCGACGACGGGCGAGCGCTATCTCGACTTCGGCGCCGGCATCGCCGTGTGTCTCGCTCGGCCATTCCCATCCCCATCTGGTCGAGACGCTGATCGCGCAGGGCTCCAAGGCTCTGGCACACCTCGAACCTCTTCCAGATGCCGGAGGGCGAGCGTCTCGCGCGCCGGCTCGCCGACGCGACCTTCGCCGATCTCGTCTTCTTCGCCAATTCGGGCGCCGAGGCGAACGAGGCGGCGATCAAGATGGCGCGCAAGCGGCAGGCGGTCGTCCGGCCATCCCGAGCGCTTCCACATCCTGACCTTCGAGGGCGCCTTCCACGGCCGCACGCTGGCGACGCTCGCGGCCGGCGGGCAGGCGAAATATCTCGAAGGCTTCGGACCGAAGGTGCAGGGCTTCGACCAGATTCCGATCACCGATCTGGCCGCGGTCGAGGCGGCGGTCGGGCCGCAGACCGCCGCGATCATGATCGAGCCGATCCAGGGCGAGGGCGGCGTGCGCGTCGATCGACCGCGCGATTTCCTGCGCGGCTTGCGCGAGATCTGCGACCGGCATGGCCTGCTGCTGATCTTCGACGAGGTGCAGACCGGCGTCGGGCGCACCGGCAAGCTCTTCGCCTATGAACTTTCCGGCGTCGACGCCGGACATCCTGACCTCCGCCAAGGGGCTCGGCGGCGGCTTCCCGGTCGGCGCGTGCCTGGCGACCGCCGACGCCGCCAAGGGCCTCACCGTCGGCTCGCACGGCACGACCTTCGGCGGCAATCCGCTCGCAATGGCGATCGGCAACGCCGTGCTCGACGTCGTGCTGGCGCCGGGCTTCCTCGAGCAATGTCGCGCGGCTCGGCCTCGTCGCGCGCCAGAAGCTCGCCGCGCTCAAGGACGCGCATCCCGACGATCATCGAGGAGGTGCGCGGCGAAGGGCTGATGATCGGCCTCAAGCTGAAAATCCCGCCGCGCGACTTCGCCGCGTTGGCGCGCGACGCACAAGCTGCTCACGATTCCCGCCGGCGACAACATCGTCGCGTCTGCTGCCGCCGCTGATCGTCAGCGACGACGAGCTCGCCGAGGCCGTGCGCCGGCTCGACGCGGCCTGCCGCGGACGCGGAAGCGCGCGCTCGGTCCCGCGACAGAAGGCGACGGCGGCATGAGCCAGGCTCAACGGGGCTGGCCCGCCATTTCCTCGACCTGCTCGACCTGCCCGCGCGCGAACTGCGCGGCATCCTCGACGCCTCCGCGGCGATGAAGGCCAGCCGCGGCAAGTCCGGCGCCGCGGCCGCTCGCCGGCAAGACGCTGGCGATGATCTTCGACCGGCCCTCGACGCGCACGCGCGTTTCGTTCGACGTCGCGATGCGCGAACTCGGCGGCGAGACGATCATGCTGACCGGCGCCGAGATGCAGCTCGGCCGCGGCGAGACGATCGCCGACACCGCGCGCGTGCTGTCGCGCTACGTCGACGCGATCATGATCCGCATCCTCGATCACGCCGATCTGCATCGAACTCGCGCGCCATGCGACGGTGCCGGTCATCAACGGCCTCACCAAACAATCGCATCCCTGCCAGGTGATGGCCGACATCCTGACCTTCGAGGAGCATCGCGGGCCGATCCGCGGCCGCAAGGTCGCCTGGAGCGGCGACTACAACAACGTGCTTTCGTCATGGATCGACGCCTCGGCGCGCTTCGATTTCGAGATCGACATCGCCTGCCCGCGGGAATTGCAGCCCAAGCCCGAGCGGCTCGACGCGGCGCGCGCCGCCGGGCGCCAGGTCGACGCTCGGCGACGATCCGTTCACGGCGGTCGTCGGCGCCAGCGCGGTGATCTCCGATTGCTGGGTGTCGATGGGCGACGAGGACGAGGAGCGCAACCGCCACAATCTGCTCGCGCCCTATCAGGTCAACGCCGAACTGATGAGGCAAGCGCCGCCCGACGCGATCTTCATGCATTGCCTGCCCGCCCATCGCGGCGAGGAAGTCACCGACGAAGTGATCGACGGCCCGCAGTCGGTCGTGTTCGACGAAGCCGAGAACCGCCTGCACGCGCAAAAGGGCGTGCTCGCCTGGTGTCTGGAGCGATCGCGCATGAGGCAAGCCGAGCGCGACGTCTCCGACTCAGCGCGCGACGACATCGTGCTGCCTTACACGGTCGAGAGCCTTTCGACGCGCGGCCGGCTGGTGCGGCTCGGGCCCTGCGATCGACGCGATGCTGAAGCGCCACGACTATCCCGCGCCGGTCAGCAAGCGTCGTCGGCGAGGCGGCGGCGCTCGCGGTGCTGCTCGGCTCGACGCTGAAGATCGAAGGCCGCTTCCAGTTGCAGACCAAGACCGACGGCGCGCTGCACATGCTGGTCGTCGATTTCGACGCGCCCTCGAATTTCCGCGCGCTGGCGCGCTTTGACGACGAGGCGGTCGAAGCGCGTCGGTCGCCGCGGGCGGCGAAGGCGACGTGCTCGGCTCGGGCCATCTCGCCTTCACGATCGAGACCGGGCGGCCTGTCCTCGCGCTATCAGGGCGTCGTCGCGCTCGAGGGCCAGGGCCTCGAGACACGCCGCGCACGGCTATTTCGAGCGCTCCGAACAGATCCCGACGCTCGTGCGGCTCGCGGTCGGGCAGAGCGTGACGCCGGAGGGAGCGCAATGGCGCGCCGGCGGCCTGCTCGCGCAGTTCCTGCCCGACTCCCCGAGCGGCGCCGGCAGGCCGACCTGCATCCCGGCGACGCGCCCGAGGGCGTCGAGCGTCGATCGCCACGCCCGAGGACGACGATTGGGTCGAGGCGCAGCTCCCGCGCGGCGACGACCGAGGATCACGAACTGATCGATCCGACGCTGTCGAGCGAACGCCTGCTGTTCCGGCTCTTTCAACGAACGCGGCGTGCGCGTCTACGAGCCGACGCCGCTCGACGAGGCCTGCCGCTGTTCGGCCGAGCGCATCGACGCGATGCTGCAGAGCTTCTCGGCGGAAGAGCGCCGGCGATGATCGGCGACGACGGCATGATCGGCGTCACCTGCGAGTTCTGCTCGGTCAAGCGCGTGTTCGATCCCGCCGATTACGGCGAATGAGCGAGGCCAGACGCATGTGAGCGGCGACGGTCTTTGCGCGATCGATTGGCGGAAGCGGCCGCCGCGGTCGAGGCGGCTCTCGACGAGATCCTGCTGCGGCGCGAGCCCGGGCCCGGCGAGACTGGCTCGCCCCGAGCGGCTGATGGAGGCGATGCGTTGTGGCGCGCTCGGCGGCGGCAAGCGGCTGAGGCCATTCCTGACGATCGAGACCGCGCGCGCGCTCGGCGCGCGGGCGCAGGCGCCGTTGCGCGCCGGCGCCGCGATCGAATGCGTGCACTGCTATTCGCTGATCCACGACGATCTGCCGGCGATGGACGACGACGATCTGCGGCGAGGCCGGCCGACGGTGCATCGCGCGTTCGACGAGGCGACCGCGATCCTGGCGGGCGACGCGCTGCTGACCTGGCCTTCGAAATCGTTGGCCGACCCCGCGACCCGTCCGGACGCCGAAACGCGCGCCGCGCTCTGTCTGGGCCTCGCGCGCGCCGCGGGGCTGGCGCGGCATGGTCGGAGGGCAGATGCTCGACATCGCCGCCGAGACCGCAAAAGCGCCGCTGGCGCAGAGGCGATCGCCAGGCTGCAGGCGATGAAGACCGGCGCGCTGCTGCGAATTCAGCGTCGAAGCGGGCGCGATCATCGCGGGCGCGGTCGGCCAGCATGCGCGCGGCGCTGGTCGATTACGGCGAGGCGCTCGGCGCCGCGTTCCAGGTCGCCGACGACATTCTCGACGCCGAGAGCACCGACGACGCGCTCGGCAAACGCGCAGGCAAGGACGCCGAGCGCCACAAGGCGACGTTCGTCGCCGCGCATGGCCTGGCGCACGCCAAGCGTCTGCGCGACGCGCTGGTCGACAAGGCGCTCGCCGCGCTCGATGCGGCGGGCGTCGGCGACGGCGGCGAGGCGTTGCGCGAGGCGGCGCGGTTCGTGGCGAACCGCAAGACCTAAGCGGCTGGCGGAAGCGTTCGCTCGCTGCGACGGGCGCGGGACAAGGGGAGAGCAACGATGACAGATGCGCTGATTTTCGATGGCCTCAGAAGTCCGTTCGGCCGCCATGCCGGATGCCTCGCGCCCGTGCGGCCCGACGACCTGCTCGCCGGCGTGATCGCGAGCCTGATCGCGCGTCAGCCGCAAGCGGCCGCGCAAATTGAGGACGTCGTCGCCGGCTGCGCCAACCAGGCGGGCGAGGATGCGCGCAATGTCGCGCGCCACGCGCTGCTGCTCGCGGGCCTGCCCGACAGCGTCGGAGGCCTGACCGTCAACCGGCTTTGCGGCTCCGGCCTCGCCGCGGTGGCGGATACGGCCCGGGCCATCCGTTGCGGCGAAGGCGATCTGTTCGTCGCCGGCGGCGTCGAAAGCATGAGTCGCGCGCCCTTCGTGATGGCGAAGGCGACGAGCGCCTATTCCCGGCAAATGCCGATGTTCGATTCCACGATCGGCGCCCGTTTCCCCAACCCGAAGATCGAGGCGAAATTCGGCGCCGACACGATGCCGGAGACTGCGGACAATATCGCCAAGGACCTCGGCGTGCGCCGCGACGCCTCCGACAGGTTCGCGCTCGGCTCGCAGCAGAAATACGAGGCCGCGCGCGCCAGCGGTTTCTTCGAGGGCGAGATCGCGCCGGTGGAGATCGCGCAAGGACGCGGCAAGCCTGCGCTCGTCGTCGCCGCGGACGAACATCCGCGCCCGCAGACCGATCTGGCCGCGCTCGAAAAGCTGAAGCCTTTGTTCGAGGGCGGCGTCGTCACCGCGGGCAACGCGTCCGGCGTCAACGACGGCGCGGCGGCGCTGCTGATCGGCTCGCGCGCGGCCGGCGAGCGGCTCGGCCTGACCCCGCGCGGGCGCGTGGTCGCCGCCGCGATCGCCGGCGTACCGCCGCGCGTGATGGGCCTCGGCCCCGTGCCGGCGTCGAAGAAAGCGTTGGAGCGCGCGGGCCTGACGCTCAAGGACATCGACGCGATCGAAATCAACGAGGCTTTCGCGACGCAAGTGCTCGGCTGCATGGCCGGCCTCGGCCTCGCCGAGACGGACGCGCGCGTCAATCCGAACGGCGGCGCCATCGCCGTCGGCCATCCCCTGGGCGCCTCGGGCGCGCGACTCGCGCTGACCGCGCTGCGCCAGTTGGAGCGCATTTCGGGGCGCTACGCCCTGGCGACGATGTGCATCGGCGTCGGCCAGGGCATCGCGGTCGTGATCGAGTCTTTAAAGCGCTGATTGACCGCCGCATGGCCACCTATATGAACGGGGCGCGGACCGACGCCCGAGACGCGCGACAACGGAGGAAATCTCCATGAGCAGAATGAGCTTCGACTGGGCCGACCCGTTCGACCTCGAGTCGCAACTGACCGAGGAAGAGCGGATGGTGCGCAAGACCGCGCACGACTACGCGCAGGAGCGGCTCGCGCCGCGCGTCTCAAGGCGTTCCGCGAGGAGAAGACCGACCCGTCGATCTTCCGCGAAATGGGCGAACTCGGCTTTCTCGGGCCGACCATCTCGCCCGAATTCGGCGGCGCCGGGCTCGGCTATGTCGCCTATGGCCTGATCGCGCGCGAGGTCGAGCGCGTCGACAGCGGCTATCGCTCGATGATGTCCGTGCAGTCCTCGCTGGTGATGACGCCGATCGAGACGTTCGGCACGCTCGCGCAGAAGCAGAAATACCTGCCCAAGCTCGCGACGCGGCGAATGGATCGGATGTTTCGGCCTCACCGAGCCCAACCACGGCTCCGACCCCGGCTCGATGGTCACGCGCGCGAAGAAGGTGCCCGGCGGCTACGCCCTCAGCGGCGCCAAGACCTGGATCACCAACGCGCCGATCGCCGACGTGTTTCTCGTCTGGGCCAAGACCGAGGACGGCGTCATCCGCGGCTTCCTGCTGGAAAAGGGACGAAGGGCCTCAGCGCGCCGGCGATCCACGGCAAGGTCGGCCTGCGCGCCTCGATCACCGGCGAGATCGTGATGGAAGAGGCGTTCGTTCCCGAGGAAAATCTGCTGCCGGAAGTCACCGGGCTGAAGGGGCCGTTCACCTGCCTCAACGCCGCGCGCTACGGCATCGCCTGGGGCGCGCTCGGCGCGGCGGAGGCCTGCTACGCAGTCGCGCGGCAATACGTGCTCGACCGCAAGCAGTTCGGCCGCCCGCTCGCCGCCAACCAGCTCATCCAGAAAAAGCTCGCCGACATGATGAGCGACATCGCGCTGGGGCTGCAGGGCTGCCTGAGGCTCGGTCGCATGAAGGAGGACGGCCATCCGCCGGTCGAGCTGACCTCGATCGTGAAGCGCAATTCCTGCGGCAAGGCGCTGGACATCGCGCGCACCGCGCGCGACATGCTCGGCGGCAACGGCATATCCGACGAATTTGCCATCGCCCGCCATCTGGTGAACCTCGAAGTGGTCAACACCTACGAGGGCACGCACGACATCCACGCGCTGATTCTCGGGCGCGCGATCACGGGGATTCAGGCGTTTAGTTGAGCGGCGGTCGCCGGGGTCGGCGACCCCGGCGACAGAGCCGAAGCGTCGGCTAAACCAGTTCGACGAGTTCCTCGCCCGCCTCCAGCGGCAGGCTAATCGCTACAGGCATGAATATGCTCTGGCGCGTGGTCCCGCCACGACCTTTGGACGACGATGCCGAAGGAGGACGATATCGTCGGCTTCAGCTGGCCGATCAATTATCCAGGAAGCTCCTCAGCTTCCGCGACCGGCTCGGGTGCTTCAGCTTGCGCAGCGCCTTCGCCTCGATCTGGCGGATGCGCTCGCGGGTGACCGAGAACTGCTGGCCGACTTCCTCCAGCGTGTGGTCGGTGTTCATGCCGATGCCGAAGCGCATGCGCAGCACGCGCTCCTCGCGCGGCGTGAGCGAGGCGAGCACGCGGGTCGTCGTCTCGCGCAGGTTCGACTGGATCGCCGCGTCGATCGGCAGGATCGCGTTCTTGTCCTCGATGAAATCGCCGAGGTGGCTGTCCTCCTCGTCGCCGATCGGCGTCTCGAGGCTGATCGGCTCCTTGGCGATCTTGAGCACCTTGCGCACCTTTTCGAGCGGCATCGCCAGCTTCTCGGCCAGCTCCTCCGGCGTCGGCTCGCGGCCGATCTCATGCAGCATCTGGCGCGAGGTGCGCACGATCTTGTTGATCGTCTCGATCATGTGCACGGGGATGCGGATCGTGCGGGCCTGATCGGCGATCGAGCGCGTGATCGCCTGGCGGATCCACCAGGTCGCATAGGTCGAGAACTTGTAGCCGCGGCGGTATTCGAACTTGTCGACCGCCTTCATCAGGCCGATGTTGCCTTCCTGGATCAGGTCGAGGAACTGCAGGCCGCGGTTGGTGTATTTCTTGGCGATGGAGATGACGAGGCGCAGGTTGGCCTCGACCATTTCCTTCTTGGCCTGCCGCGCCTCGCGCTCGCCCTTCTGCACCATCTGGACGAGCTTGCGGAATTCCTGGATCTCGAGGCCGGTCTCCTGCGCGAGCGACTGGATCTCGGTGCGGATGTCCTTGATCTGTGTCCTTGTCCTTGGCGACGAAATCCTTCCAGCCGCGCGTGCCGAGCTTGGAGACGCGCAGCACCCACTTCGGATCGAGTTCCGAATTCTGATAGTTCTTGAGGAAATCCTCGCGCGAGACGCGGTGCGTCTCGGCCAGCCGCATCAGCTTCACGTCGAGGCCGATCAGCCGCTTGTTGATGTCGTAGAGCTGCTCGACCAGCGCATCGATGCGGTTCTGGTTGAGCGACAGCGACTTGACGTCGGCGACGATGTCTTTCTTCAGCGCCTTGTATTTGCGCTCCTGCGCCGGCGACAGCGTCTCGTTCTTGAGCTTGTTCTCGACGTTCTGGTCCTGCAGGCGGCGCAGCTTCTTGTAGGCGTCGGCGATGCGGTCGAAGGTCTCGAGCACCTTCGGCTTCAGCTCGGCCTCCATCGCGGAGAGCGAGACCGAATTCTCCATGTCGTCTTCGTCGTCGAAGCCGTCGGGCGGCGCGCCGCTTCGCCGTCGAACCCGTCGGGCGGCGTCTGCGGCGCGGTCGAGGGCGCGGCGCGCTCGGCGGATCTGCGCGGCCAGCGCCTCGGCGGCGCCGGGCGCGGTCATGTCGACCTTCGGCGTCTTCTTGCCGTCGGGGCCGGCGTAGGTCGCCTCGAGATCGATGATGTCGCGCAGCAGGATCTTGGCTTCGTTGAGTTCGTCGCGCCAGATGATGATCGCCTGGAACGTCAGCGGGCTCTCGCACAGTCCCGCGATCATCGCCTCGCGGCCGGCCTCGATGCGCTTGGCGATGGCGATTTCGCCCTCGCGCGAGAGCAGCTCGACCGAGCCCATCTCGCGCAGATACATGCGCACGGGATCGTCGGTGCGCTCGGCGGGCTCGGAGCTGCGCGTCGCGACGGCGGTCGCGCGCGGCGCCTCGACGATTTCGCTGCCGGTTTCCGGCTCCTCGTCCTCGGCGGCCTCGGGCGTCTCCTTTTCGGCTTCCTCGGCGTCCTCGGCGTCGACGACGTTGATGCCCATTTCGCTGAGCATCGCGTTCATGTCCTCGATCTGGTCGGAGGAGATCTCCTCGGACGGCAGAACGGCGTTGAGCTCGTCCTGGGTCACCCAGCCGCGCTTCTTGGCGATCTTGATCATCCGCTTGACGGCGGCGTCGGTGAGGTCGAGCAACGGGCCGTCGGCGGCTTCGACGACTACGGCTTCGCCTTCTGCCTTCGGCTCGTCGTTTCTCGCCATTTCGGCATCTCCATTCGACCTGTCCGCGCGCGGCGGAATGAAAAATTGCATCTGGCCGGCCGCAAGGCCGTCCTCGGCACAAAGCCTAGGGCGCGGAAACGCAGACGTCCGGCCGCGCGGCGCATCCGAATCGCCGCCCCGACCTTCGACGCAACGCCCCTAACCGGCCGTTAACCGTGACCGGCCGTAAGAGCGCCCGCGTCGTCAAACCGGCGGCAGGCTGCCGCCCGAAAATCTCGCCAAATCCTTCGATGGCCGCCTCGGCGTTCGGCCAAGTCGGCCAAACTCGACTTGATGTCCAGCAATCTCGCGAAATTCTGTTCCGTCGGATCGGCCGCCAGCGCCGCCTCGGCCAATTTGAATTCCTTATGTAACGCCCCGGACTTGCGTTGCAAGGCCAGAGTTTGGCGCAGCACGTGCTCGGCGTCGGCAGGGTCCGCCTCGGCCCGCAGACACCACCAGATCCGGCATTTTCGCGGCAGCGGCGAGAATGCGCTCGCGCTCGCCGGCGCGGCCCGCCTCCGCGAGCGCCGCCGCCAGCGCCTCGCGCGCGAGGCGTAGCGCCTCCGGCGCGAGGTCGAACAGGCGGGTCCGGAAGGCGGCGAGCGCCGGCGGAGGCGAACTCCAGGCCGGCGACATCCTCGCCAGTTTCCCTCGAGCAGGCGGGGGTGGCCGAGAGCACGGCGAGGATCAGCGATTTCCCGCGGCGGGTCGCGCGGCTTGCGGACCGCCAGCCGCGGCGGCGGCAGCGGCGCGCCGGCGATGCCGAGCGCGCGGACCCGGGTCGAAGGCGCCGCCGCGGCGCGGGCGCGCGGCCGGTCCCGCGCGCGGCGCCTGCGGACCGCGGCGCGGCGCCAGGACCGAACAGCGCGGCGAGGCGCTGGCGCCATGTCCGCGGCATAATGTTTGCGCAGGGTTTCGTCGGTGATCGCGGCCGGTCAGCTCGCGCAGGCGCCGCTCCAGCCCGGCGCGCTTTTCCGGCGTGTCGAACGTCTGGCCCTCGGTCTCGCGCTGGAACAGCATTTCCGCGAACGGCTGGGCGCGGGCGATGACTTCGCGCGATCGCCTCCGGCCCGCCGGAGCGGGCGAGATCGTCGGGGTCCTGGCCCTCGGGCAGCAACGCGAAGCGAAGGCTCTTGCCCGCCCCGATCAGCGGCAGCGCGAGTCTCGATCGCGCGAAACGCGGCCTTGCGGCCCGCCTTGTCGCCGTCGAAGCAGAGGATCGGCTCGTCCGCACAGCGTCCACAGCCGCGCGCATTGATCCGCCGTCAGCGCGGTGCCGAGCGGCGCGACCGTCTGCGGGAAATCCCGCCTGCGTCATCGCGATCACGTCGACATAGCCCTCGACGGCGATGATCTCGCCGCGGTCGTGCGCCGGCTTTCGCGCGCGATGGTGGTTGAACAGCAGCGAGCCCTTGTGAAAGAGCTCGGTCTCCGGCGAATTCAGGTATTTCGCCTTCGCGCCGGGATCGAGCGCGCGCCCGCCGAAGGCGACGACCCGGCCCGCCGCGATCGTGGATCGGGAACATCACGCGGTTCTGGAACCGGTCGTAGGGGACCGCGATGCCCTCGCCGTGAACGAGCAGCCCCGCCTCGATCATCTGCGCGGCTTCGACGCCCTTGGCCGCGAGCGCGTCGCGCAAGCGCGAATCGCTCGGGCGCGGCGAAGCCGAGCGCGAACTCGCGCTGGGCCGCGGGATCGATGCGGCGGTCGGCGAGATAGCCGCGCGCCTTCGCGCCGACGGGATCGTGCAGGGTCTGCTCGAAAGATGCGCGCGGCGAGGGCCAGCACCTCGTGCAGGCTCGCGCGCTGCTTTTCGCGCGCCGCGCTCTCCGGCGTCGCGGCTGCGGCATGGCGAGCGCCGGCCATGCCGGCCAGCCGCTCGACCGCCTCGGGGAAGCTCAGGCCCTCGGTCTCGACCAGGAAGGTGAAGATGTCGCCGCTGCGCCCCGAGGAGAAATCGTGGTAGAAGCCTGCTTCTGATCGTTGACGAAAAACGATGGCGTGCGCTCGGCGTTGAACGGCGAGAGCCCCCGCCATTCCCGCCCCTGCTTCTTCAGCTTGACGCGCGCGCCGACCACCTCCGACGTCGGCAGCCGGGCGCGGATTTCATCGAGAAATTCGGGCGAGAATTTCATCCGGTCTCGGACATCGGCGCCGTTATGCGCGTTGACAAGAGCAGACGCTCGCTTCTCCCCGATGTTCACAGGCCCGCGCGCACTCACGAGGACGCGGCCCCCATCAATTTGCGCGCCTGCGCGGCGGTCATCGGCTGGCCGAAGGCCGGTCCCTGCGCGAATTCGCAGCCCATTTGCGAGAGCTCGATCGCGTCCGATTCGGTCTCCGCGCCCTCGACGATCACGTCCATGCCGAGGTCGTGCGCCATCGCGACGACCGAGCGCAGGATGACCGGGCGCCCGCCGGTTCCGTTGAGCCGCGCGAGCGAGGGATCGATCTTCAGCGTGTCGAAATGATAGCGCTCGAGATGGCTCGAGCGAAGTGTAGCCCGCGCCGAAATCGTCGAGCGCGAGGCCGGCGCCGAGTTCGCGCACGCGCGGCAGCAATTGCGCGGCGATATTCCGGGTTCTCCATCACCAGGCTCTCGGTCATCTCCAGCTTGAGCGTGCCGCGCAGCACGTGGTGACGATTGAGCGCCGTCCGCAGGTCGGTGAGCAGATCGTGCCCGATCATCTGGCGCGAGGAGATGTTGATGCTGGCGAAGATCGGCGGCGTGACTTCGAGCGCCTTCTGCCAGGCCGCGAGTTCGCGCGCGGTGGCGTCGAGCGCGAAGACGCCGATGTCGGC
This sequence comes from uncultured Pseudomonadota bacterium, assembly GCA_963809055.1. Taxonomy (GTDB): domain Bacteria; phylum Pseudomonadota; class Alphaproteobacteria; order Rhizobiales; family Beijerinckiaceae; genus Roseiarcus. Next base: position 80,440 of record CAWEID010000024.1, read on the forward strand.
CATCACGCCGGCGGCCTCCGCCTCGGCCAGGAAATCGGCCGGGCCGAGCACGCCGAGGCGCGGATGGCGCCAGCGCGGCGAGGCCTCGAAGCCGGCGACGGTGCGATCCTCCAGGCGAACGATCGGCTGGAACAGACATGCTGATCTCGCCGCGCGCAAGCGCCTGCCGCAGACCTCGACCTGCAGACCCGCCGCGCGTCTCCCGCGAGGACGCGCATCTCCGGCACGAACCGCACCGCCTGGTCGCCGCCCGCCTTCTTCGCGTGGGCGAGCGCGATCTCGGCGTCGCCGAAGAGATCGACGCCCCTGCCGTGCAGCGCGGGCTCGAATAGCGCGACGCCGACGGAGGCCGTCAGAGCGACCTCGCGGTCGCCGAAGCTGATCGGGCGTCGGCAGCGCCGCGCGAATGCCATTCGGCGATAGCGCGTCGACCTGCGAGCCGTCGCCCTCCGATCATCACGATCGCGCCGAACTGATCGCCGCCGAGGCGCGCGAGCGTATCGCCGGGCCTGAGGTCGCGCGGATGCGCGACGGGCGACGGTGAGCAGCGCGGAATCGCCGAACGACATGCCCATCGAATCGTTGATCGTCTTCAGCCGGTCGATGTCGATCACCACCACCGGCGGGCTGCGGCCGACCGGGCCGGCGCGCCTGAATCAGCGCCGCCTCCAGCCGGTCGAAGAACAATTCGCGATTGGGCAGGCCGGTCAGATTGTCGTGGATCGCGTCATGCAGGATGCGCTCCTCGGCGGCCTTGGTTTCCGTCACGTCGGCAAGCGCGCCGATCACGCGCACGACGTCGCCCTCGGCGCCGAGCACCGGGCGCGCCTTCAAGCAGGAACCAGGAATATTGCCCGTCCGAGCCGCGCAGGCGGATATCGTGATGGATGCGTCCCGAGCGCTGATTGCAGCAGGCCGTCGAGCGCGGCGGCGTAGCGGTCGCGATCGAGCGGATGCAGCACGTCGAGCCAGCTCGCGGCGGGCCCCTCGAGCGCGCCGCGCTTGAGGCCGAGCTGGGTTTCGACGTCGCCGCTGACGTAGATCTGGTCGGCGACGACGTTCCAGTCGAAGATCGCGTCGCCGCAGCCGGTCATCGCCAGCGCGCGCCGCTCGCCGTCGCCGCCGACCGAGCGCAAGCGCGCCGCCGCCCGCAGAAGGCGCTCTGCATGATCGTGAAGCCGATCAGCAGCACGATCAGCACCAGGCCGCCGATCAGGCCCGGCGAGGCCAGGTCGTTGGTCGACGTAGCCGAACGCGGTCGCGCCCGCGGCGGCGACCCAGACGGCGAGCAGGAACCAGGTCGGGATCAGCATGATCGCGCGCTCCGACCCGCGCGCGGCGAGGCTCAGGATGAGCAACAGCCCGATGCCGGCGACGCTCGCGATCGAGATGCGCGCGACGCCCGACGGCGACCGGCGCATTGTAGACGGAAAGGCCGATCACGACCGCCATCAGCAGCAGCCAGACGAGGCCGATGTGCAGGAAGCGCACGTGCCAGCGGCGCAGGTTCAGATAGGCGAACAGGAACACGATCAGCGTCGCGCCGATCGTCGCCTCGACGCCCGCGCGCCAGATCCGCTCGGCGTCGTCGTCGAAACCGAAAATCTTGCGCCAGAATCCGAAGTCGATGCAGACATAGGCGAACACCGCCCAGGCCAGCGCCGCCGCCGCGGGAAAGACCAGCGCGCCGCTGCACGACGAACACGATCGTCAGGAACAGCGCGAGCAGGCCGGCGATGCCGATCACGATGCCCTGGTAGAGCGTCAGGCTCGCGCTGTTGTCCTTGTAGGCGTCGGGCTCCCAGAGATAGAGCTGCGGCAGCGTTGGCGGTGCGCAATTCCGCGACATAGGTCACGGTCGTGCCGGGATCGAGCGTCAGGCGAAAGACGTCGGCGTCGAGCGTTGTCGTCGCGCTCGGGCGGGCTGCCCTGGCTGGCGGTGATCGTCGTGATGCGCGCGGAGCCGAGATCGGGCCAGACGACGCCGGAGCCGACGAAGCGGTAATGCGGGCGCGACGACGAGGCGCGTGAGCTGCTCGTCGGAATCGTTGGTCAGCGCGAACACGATCCATGAGGGCTGCGCGCCCGCTTCGAGCGCGCTGACCTCGATGCGCCGCTCGATGCTGTCGGGTCCCGGCGCCGTCGAGACCTGAATGCGGTCGCCCTGCCGAACCATAATGTTCGACCGCGCCGGTCAGGTCGATCGCGTCGGCGTCGACGGGCACGCGCACCGAGTTGACGGCGAAGGCGGCGCCGCCGCCGAGCGCGGTCCAGACAGCACGAAAAGCGCGAACAGCCGCGCGCGAGAGCCGTCGCGGCAAGGCCAGACCCGCGAGCGCCGCGCGGGCGAGCCAAGGTCGGCGCGAGGCTCGCGTCGACTTATCAACCAAGGCGCGACGCCTCGTGTTCGACCAGCGCGTAAAGCAGGTGATCCCGCCATGCGCCGTTGATCTTCAGATAGGCGCGCGCGAGTCCTTCGCACTGGAAGCCATTGCGCTCGCAGCAGGGTTTTCGAGGCGATGTTTTCGGGCAGGCACGCCGCCTCGATCCGGTGCAGGCGCAGCGTCGAGAAGCCCTAGCGCACCGCCGCGGCGACCGCCCGCGTCATGCGTCCCTTGCCGGCGTGCGGCGCGCCCATCCAGTAGCCGAGCGTGCCGGCCTGCGCGACGCCGCGCCGCATGCCGCCCAGCGTCAGGCCGCCGAGCAGCACGTCCGTAGAGTCGCGTCGAAGATGAGAAAGGAGAACGATTCGTCGCGCGCCATTTCGTCGACTTGCCGGCGCAGCCGGCGGCGAAACGCCGCCCGCGTGAGATCGTCCTCCGGCCAGATCGGCTCCCAGGGCGTCAGGAAATCGCGGCTCTCCGCCCTGCAGCGCGCGCCCAGGCGGAATAGTCCGCGCTGCCGGCGGGACGCAAATAGAGTCCGTCTCCGCGCAGCAGCGGCTCGGGTTCGACAATCTTGGTCAGTCGGAACAGCGCCATGGTCGGAACCTTACGCCGGGCCGAGCCGGCGCGCGACCCTCTCCGCGCCGATAACCTTGCCGACGCGCCCGATCGCGGCGACCGTCGGCGCGCGAGCCCAGCATCGCCCGGCGCCGACCCGGCGCACGTCCTCGACCTGGATCGCGTCGATGCGCGCCGTCATTTCCTCGAGGGTCAGCGGACGTCCGTAGGCGAAGATTTGGCGCGCGAGTTGCTGGGCGCGCGCGCTCGGCGATTCGAGCGCGGCCAGGGTCGCGACCTTCATCTGCGCCTTGGCGCGCCGGACCTCGTCTTCGTCCAGCCTTTCGGCCGCTTCGGCAAGGCAGTCGAGCGAGGCGGCCATCAGCTCGCCGCGCCTGGGCGCGCCGATCCCGGCGTAGAAGCCGAACAGGCCCGCTCTCTGCGTAGCCCCAGTGGAACGCATGGATCGTATAGGCGAGGCCGCGCTTTTCGCGCACCTCCTGGAACAGCCGCGACGACATGCCTCCGCCGGTCGCGGCGGCAAAGACATGCGCGGCGTCGTGGTCCGGTCGCGCACGCCGCGGCCCTCGAAACGCGACGACCAGATGGGTCTGCTCGAGCGGCTTCTTGAATAGCGTCTCGCCGCCGAAATAGCGCGCGGGCGCCGGCGGCTCTGTCGGATCGCTCGCCAGCTTCGCAGAGCCGCTCGCCGGCCAGCGCGACGAGTCGGTCGTGATCGACGGCGCCCGCGCCGACGACCAGCGTAGAGCCGGCGCGATAATGTCGGCGAGATAGCCGTCGATATCGCCTGCGATCGAACGCCGCGACGCCCTCGCGCGTGCCGAGGATCGGGCGGCCGATCGGCTGATCCGGCCAGGCCGCCGCGGTTACGAGATCGAATACGAGATCGTCGGGCGTATCCTCGACGGCGCCGATCTCCTGGATGATGACGCTTTTCTCGCGCGCGAGTTCCTCCGGGTCGTACTGGCTGTCGGTGACGATGTCGGCGAGCACGTCGATCGCCAGCTCGACGTCGTCGCTGAGCACGTGCGCGAAATAGCCGGTCTGCTCCGCGCCGGTTTCGGCGTTGAGGTCGCCGCCGACGTTCTCGATCGCCTCGGCGATTTCGAGCGCGTTGCGGCGGCGCGTGCCCTTGAACGCCATATGCTCGAGCAGGTGCGAAAGGCCATGCTCCTCGGTCGCGTTCGTGGCGCGAGCCGACGCCGACGAAGATTCCGACCGAGGCGGTGCTCAGATGTCGGGCTGGCGTCGGTGACGATCCGCAGGCCCGAGGGCAAGCGTCGTCAGGCGCGCGCTCAAGCTATCGCCCTCGCGCGTTCGCGCACGAAGTCGGCGACGGCGCGCGCATCGTTCGGCAGAACGCTCGAACCGTTCGGGCGTCTCGAGGATCGCGCCGAGGTGCGGCGGCAGCGCCGGGCGCTCGCCGCAGTCGCCGCCTGCACCGCGTCGGGGAATTTGGCGGGATGGGCGGTGGCGAGCGAGATGATCGGCGTCGCCGGATCGCGCCTGAGCGCGGCGCGCGCGGCGAAGACGCCGACCGCGGTATGCGGATCGAGCGTGATTCCGCTCTCGCGATGGGCGCGCGCAATCTCGGCCGCACATTCGCTTCCTCGGAGGCGCGCGTCGCGTCGAAATCGCTTCGGATCGTCGCGAGCGCCGCCGGCGGGAATCGTGAACTCGCCGGACTGTTTCAGGCTTCCCATCAGCGGCGCGCACGCGCGCCGGCGTCGCGGCCGTAGCGCCTCGAACAGCAGGCGCTCGAAATTCGAGGACACCTGGATGTCCATCGAAGGCGATTGGGTCGCCTTGACGCCGAGCGGCTTGTAGACGCCGCCCGCCAGCGCTCGCGCCAGAATGTCGTTCTCATTGGTCGCGACGATCAGGCGCTCGACCGGCAGGCCCATGCGCTTGGCGTAGATAGCCGGCAAGCACGTCGCCGAAATTGCCGGTGGGCACGGCGAAGGAGACGGCCCGGCCGGGCGCGCCGAGCGCGACCGCCGAGGTGAAGTAATAGACGATCTGCGCGAGGATGCGCGCCCAGTTGATCGAGTTGACGCCGGAGAGCGCGAGTTCGTCGCGGAAGGCGAGATCGTTGAACAGAGCCTTCACGATGTCCTGGCAATCGTCGAAAGTGCCCTCGATCGCGATCGCATGCACGCCGGGCTTGTCGACCGTCGTCATCTGCCGGCGCTGCACGTCGGAGACGCGCCCATGCGGATAGAGGATGAAGACATCGGTGCGCGCGCCGCCGCCGAACGCCTCGATCGCCGCCGCGCCGGTGTCGCCGGAGGTGGCGCCCACAATGGTCGCCCGCGCGCCGCGCTGCGTCCAGCGCGTGATTCATCAGCCGGCCCAGCCACTGCATGGCGAAATCCTTGAACGCCAGCGTCGGGCCGTGGAACAGTTCGAGCAGGAACAGATTGTCGTCGATCTGGACGAGCGGGGCCTTGGCGGCATGGCGGAAGCCGGCGTAGGCCGCTTCGGCCATCGCCTCGAGTTCGCCGGCGCGAGATTTCGCCTTCGACAAAGGGCGCGACGATCCGCGCGGCCGCCTTGGCGTAGGGAAGGCCTGCGAGCGCGCGGATCGCTTCGGGCGTCAGCGCGGGCAGCGTCTCGGGCGCATAGAGGCCGCCGTCGCGGGCAAGGCCGGCGAGCATGGCTTCGAGAAACCCGAGCGTCGGCGCCTGGCCGCGCGTCGAAACATAGCGCACTGGAATATCAACCTCTCGCTGAAGCCGGCGTCGTCTAGCGCATCTCGCGCGAAAGGGGAAACCGAGCCTGGGCATTGCCCGCATAATTGGGGCCAAAGCGTGACGGACGGGGCGCCCGTCCGCTTCTCGAATTATTAACGGTTTTTACTTGTTATTAGCGATGCATTGACGCCCCGCCCGCGGCGCTTAATTTGCCGCGCGAACTCGGAGGGGGCCAAGGGCATGGATCACCGCAGGCAAGCCGAAGCCGCCCTCGTCACCGGCGGCATGGCGATCGTCGATGCGCTCGCCGCCAACGGCGTCGAGCACGTCTTCGGGCTGCCGGGCGCGCAGCTCTATCCGCTGTTCGACGCGCTGCAGCAGCGTTCCGATCGCATCCGCACCTACGGCGCGCGCCACGAGCAGACCTGCGCTTACATGGCGTTCGGCTATGCCCGCTCGACCGGCAGACCCGGCGTCTTCGCGGTGGTTCCCGGCCCGGGGGTGCTCAACGCGACCGCGGCGCTTTGCACCGCAATGGGTTGCAATGCGCCGGTGCTGTGCCTGACTGGACAGGTGCCAAGCCCGTTTCTGGGCCGCGGCCGCGGCCACCTGCACGAATTGCCGGACCAGCTCGCGACCCTGCGCAGCCTGGTCAAATGGGCCGCGCGGATCGAGCGCCCCGAGGACGCGCCCGAACTCGTCAACGAGGCGTTCCGGCAAATGCTCTCGGGCCGCCCCGGACCGGTTGCGCTCGAAATGTGCTGGGACGTGATGGCGAGCACAGGCTATGTGGTCCCCCTGCCCCGGGCGACCCCGCTCAGAGCGCCCGCGCCCTCGCCGGTCGAGATCGAGGCCGCGGCCAAGCTGGTCGCCGCGGCGCGCCGGCCGATGATCCTCCTGGGCAGCGGCGCACAGGGCGCGGCGCGCGAGGTCCGCGCGCTCGCCGAGGCGCTCGACGCGCCGGTCGCGGCGTTCCGGGGCGGGCGCGGAATCGTCGCTGAGGATGGCGAACTCGGCGCCTCCTCCTACGCCGCGCGGCTTCTCTGGCCGGATACGGACGTGCTGATCGGCGTCGGCTCTCGGCTCGAAATGCCCTACATGCGCTGGACCGGCATGATGCGCGTGATCGACCGGCCGACCGCCCCGCCCCATCTCGTGCGCATCGACATCGACGCTGCGGAAATGCGCCGTCTCGTCCCGCACGCCTCGATCGTCGCCGACGCCGCCGAGGGCGTCGCCGCGCTGCTCGCGGCGGTGCGGAAGCTGGGGCCGACGCGCGACGCCGCGGCCTCGAAGTCGGCCCGGGCCCGAATCGCCGAGGCGAAGGCGCAAGCGCGCCGCAGCTACGAGAAGGTGCAGCCGCAGATCGCCTATCTCGACGTGATCCGCGAGGTCTTGCCGCGCGACGGCCTCGTCACGACGGAGCTTTCCCAGGTCGGCTTCGCCTCCTACTTCGGCTATCCCGTGCTCGAGCCGCGCACCTATGTCAGCGAGGGGTTTCAGGGCACGCTCGGGTTCGGCTTCCCGACCGCGCTGGGCGTCAAGGCGGCGCATCCGGACAAACCGGTCGTCTGCCTGACCGGCGACGGCGGTTTCCTGTTCGCCGGACAGGAACTCGCCACGGCCGCGCAGGAGGGCCTCGCGCTGGTCACGGTGCTCTTCAACAACAACGCCTATGGCAACGTGCTGCGCGACCAGCAGGTCGGCTTCGCCAATCGTCTGATCGGCTCATCGCTGCGCAATCCGGATTTTCCAGCCTTCGCCGCCGCCTTCGGCGTCGAGGCGCATCGCGTGGAGTTCCCGCAGGCGCTGCGGCCCGTGCTGAAGGCGGCGCTGAAGGCCGGGCGCCCGGTTCTGATCGAGGTCGCGGTCGCGCAGGGGTCCGAGGTCTCGCCCTGGGAATTCATTCACCCGAAGGCGTGAGGGCCGCTACTTCTCCTGCACCGACTTCAGATAAGCGATGAAAGCGTCTATCTGAGGCGGGCTCAGGCGGAAATGCGGCATTTCCAGCCCCTGATGGCCGACGATGATCCCCTCCGCAAGCGCTTCCTCGAGCCCTTCGAGCGGATAGCGCTGGGAAAGCGTGCGGAATGGCGGCGATTTGGGATTGCGGCTGAGGCCTGTCTTGCCGATCGCGTGACAGCGCGCGCAATTGCGCTCGGCAATCGCACGGCCGTGCGAAATCAGCGCCGAAATCGGCGCTCGCCGGCGCGCCGGCGAGACCGGCCAGCAGCGCAGACGCAAGCAGACGTTTGAACATGGCGTTCGACCCCGATTGGGTGGATGAATTTGTAGATAGGCGACGCAGCGAGGTCGATGAGGCCCGATGTCGCTGACGCAGCCCGGCTAGATCTGGCAGATCGGACAATAGAACGTCGAGCGGCCGGTTTGAACGATCCGCGCGATCGTTCCCTTGCAGCGCGCATGCCGGCAGGCGGCGCCCTCGCGGTCATAGACTTCGAACGAATGCTGGAAATAGCCGAGCGCGCCGTCGGTCTGGCGATGGTCGCGCAGGGTCGAGCCGCCCGCTTCTATCGCGTCTTCGAGCACCGCGCGGATCGCCTGGCGCAGCCCCTTCGCTTTCGCGCGCGGCAGCGAGCCCGCCTCGCGCAATGGCGAGAGGCGGGCGCGGTGCAGGGCTTCGCAGACATAGATGTTGCCGAGCCCGGCGATGCGGCGCTGATCCAGCAGCGCGCTCTTCAGCGGCGTGCGCGCGCCCGCCAGCAATTCTACGAGGCGCGCCGCGTCGAACGCCTCGCTCAACGGCTCGACGCCGAGGTCGCGGAACAGCGGATCGGCCGCGAGTTCGGCGGTGCGGATCAGCGTCATATAGCCGAACCGCCGCGGGTCGTTGTAGACGACGCGAGCGCCGCTCTCGAAATTGAAAACGACATGATCGTGCGCGGGCGCCTTGGAGCGCTCGTAATAGAATTCGCCGGGCGTCGCGACCGCGCCATCCTCGATGCGAAACGAGCCGGACATGCCCATGTGCATGGTCAGCGTCTCGCCGGAGTCGAGCGCGGCGAGCAGATATTTGGCGCGCCGCGTCAACGCCAGGACGCGGCGCCCTTCCAGACGCTGCGCGAAGCGTTCGGGGAAGGGAAAGCGCAGGTCGGCGCGGCGCGCCTCGACACGATCAATGCGGCCGCCCTCGAATGTCCTGGCGAGGCCGCGGCGGACCGTTTCGACCTCGGGCAGTTCAGGCATCCCGATGATCCCTGATGACGGCGAGGAACGCCGCGCCGTATTTCTGCAGCTTCGCGGCGCCGACGCCGTGCACGCTCGCGAAATCGTCAAGGGTGCTCGGGCGCAGATTCGCCATCTCGATCAACGTGCGATCGGGAAAGATCACATAGGCCGGCTGATTCTGCGCGCGCGCCATGGCGGCGCGCAACGCCTTCAGCGCGTCGAGAAGGTCGCCGTCGGCGTCGCGCGGCGTCGGGCCGGCGCGCTTCTCCTTCTTGGGCCGCGCCGTGAGAACGTCCTCGCGCAGCAGGAAGGGCGCCTCGCCGCGCAGGACCTTGCGGCCGGCCTCGGTGACGATCAGCCGATCGCGATCCTCGCGGTCGTGGTCGATCAGCTTGGCCGACAGCAACTGCCTGAACACGCCGCGCCAATCGGCCGGCGCGCGATCCTTGCCGACGCCGAAAGTCTTCAGCTGGTCGTGCTCGTGACGCTGGATCGCCTCGGTCGTCTTGCCCGCCAGGATATTGGCGAGATGGCCGAAGAAGAACCTTCCGGCGGTCCGCATCACCGCCGACAGCGCCTTCTGCGCCTCGATTCTTCCGTCGACCACGCGCACCGCGCCCTGGCAGACGTCGCAATTGCCGCAAGGCCCGCAATCCTCGCCGAACATGCCGAGCAGCACCTGACGCCGGCAGCGCGCGCTTTCGCAGAGCGTGACGAGGTCGTCGAGCTTCGCGGTCTCGATCTTCTTGCGCTCCTCGGGCGAGTGGCTCTCGAAAATCTGACGGCGCCGCAGCACGATGTCGCCCGCGCCGTAGAGCGTGAACGTTTCGGCGGGCAATCCATCGCGGCCGGCGCGGCCGATCTCCTGATAATAGGCCTCGATCGAGGAAGGCATGTCGGCGTGAAACACGAAGCGCACGTCGGGCTTGTCGACGCCCATGCCGAAGGCGATGGTCGCGCACATGACCACGCCGTCCTCCTGCAGGAAGGCGTCCTGGTTGTGCGAGCGACGTCCTGGTCCAGGCCCGCGTGATAGGGCAACGCGCGTCGGCCCGTTCATGCTGAAAACTCCTGCGCGAGCTCTTCGGTCGCTTCTGCGCGAGGCGCAGTAGACGATGCCGCTCTCGCCGCGATGCCGCGTCAGCTGCCTCGCGCAGCTGGCGCGTCGCATCGGTCTTCGGCCGCATCGCGAGGAACAGGTTCGGCCGGTCGAACGATCGCACGAAAACGCGCGGGCGGCGCGCGAACAATCGCTCGACGATGTCGTCGCGCGTCGGCCCGTCGGCGGTCGCGGTGACGGCGATGCACGGGCGGATTGCCGAGCGCGCGCGCGACCTCTTTCAGGCGCAGATATTCGGGGCGGAAATCGTGGCCCCATTGCGAGACGCAATGGGCTTCGTCGATCGCGCAGAGATCGATGCGATATTGGCTGAGCCGCTCCAGCGTGTCGTCGCGGCGTCAGCCGCTCGGGCGCGACATAGAGCAGGCGCAGCGAGCCGATCCTCCAGCGCCGCATGGATGCGCTGGCGCTCGGCTGCGTCCGAGGCGGAATTCAGCGCCGCGGCGGCAACGCCGAGCTCGCGCAGTTGCGCGACCTGGTCGCGCATCAGCGCGATCGAGCGGCGAGACAACCAGAGTCAGCGCGCCGCGAGCGAGCGCCGGCAGCTGGAACAGCAGCGACTTGCCGCTGCCGGTCGGCATGACCGCGAGCACGTCCTCGCCCGCGAGCACGGCGCGCAGGATCTCCTCTTGGCCGGGGCGGAAATCGGCGAAAGCCGTAGACGCTCGTCAGCTCCGCGCGCGCCTTCTCGATCAGGCGCTCGGCCTCGTTCATCGCGCATCGTCCCGCCGGATCGAACACCGGCGTCCATTGCACGTCGTCGATTCTTTCCGCGCCGCAGGCGAGCATGACAAGCCGGTCGAAGCCCAGCGCCGCGCCGCTCGCCTCGGGCATGTGCGCCAGCGCGTCGAGAAAGTCCTCGTCGATCGGGTAGGCCTCGCCATAGATGCGCTGCTTCAGCGCCATGTCCTCCTCGAAGCGGCGGCGCTGCTCGCTCGGCGTCGGTGAGTTCGCCGAAGGCGTTGGCGAGTTCGACGCCGCAGGCATAGAGCTCGAAGCGCTCGGCGACGCGGGGATCGCTCGCCGAGAGCTTGGCGAGCGCGGCTTCGCTGGCGGGATAGTCGCACAGGATCGTCGCGCGGCCAAGCCCGAGGTTGGGCTCGACGCGCTCGGAAAGAGACGCGACGAAGACGTCGGACCAGGAATCGTCGGCGCGCGCACGCCGTATTCGCCGACTTGCGGCGCAGCGCTGACCTCGCGGCGAGAGAGAGTCCGCGGCCGGATTCGCCGCCGGCGCCTGCGGGCCAGACGCTCTCGCAAGAGAGTCGATATCGGCATGGCGCAGGAACGCGTTCGCGCACGCTGAGAGCCGCTCCGGCTCGGCGAAGGGTCGGCCTCGCGGCCGCGGAAAGCGAAGCGCTTCGCGCGCCGCGGCCTCGGCGGCGAGCCGCATAAGCGCGCCGCAGTCGCGCTTCAGCGGCCGCAGGCGGCTCGCCGGCGCGATACCATTCCAGCATGGTGAATTCCGGCGCATGCAGCGCGCCGCGCTCGCGATTGCGGAACACCCGCGCAAGCGCGAAAATCTTGCGTCTCGCCCGCCGCAAGCAGCTTTTTCATCGCGAATTCCGGCGAAGTATGGAGATAGGCGGCGGTGCGACTCGCCGTCGGCGCCGATCATCGGTCGCAAAGCCGTGCAGGTGGGTCTCGTTGCCGGGCGAGACCTGCAGCGCCGCCGGCTCGACTTCGATAAAGCCCTGCCGCAGCGAAATAGGCGCGGACGCGGCGAGCGTGCGCGCGCGCGACAGCGAGGCGGGGACGGCGGTCGGCGTGGCGGTCGCGGCGCCAGAAGGGCGAGGGGCGGTTCACGGCTTGACGTTCACGCTTTCCGGGGGAATCGACAATTGGCTTCCAATCTGTTTTCTGGCGGCGAAATCGCTACGCTGCGCGCTGTCGCGTCTCGCGCAGCCATCGTTTGTACCGCCGCCGCGCTTCTTCGCGCGCGCCAGATATCGGGGAATTCAACGTGAAGAGTTATCGCAAGCTCGATTCGCAAGGGCAACATCATCGAGCGCGAAGACGGCCAGCTCTGCGTCGTGCTGTCGGCCGAAAGCTTCTTCCCCGGCAAGGGCACGCCCGACGACCCAGATCGACATGCGCCGCCTCTCCGACGGCGTGAAGGTCACCGACCGCTTCAAGACCACCGAACAGGTCGAGCGCGCCTTCGTCGAGGACAAGAATTTCGACTTCCTGTACTCCGACGCCGACGGCTACCACTTCATGAACAACGAGACCTACGACCAGATCCAGGTGCCGGCCGACGTGATCGGCGACCAGGCGCAATGGCTGCAGGAAGGCATGAAGGTCATGCTGTCGATCTTCAACGACATGGCGGTCGGGATCCAGCTTGCCGCAGCGCGTGACGCTCGAGATCGTCGAGACCGAGCCGGCGATGAAGGGCCAGACCGCATCCTCCTCCTACAAGCCCGCCAAGGTCTCCAACGGCGCCCGCGTCATGGTGCCGCCGCATATCTCGGCCGGCACGCGCATCGTGATCCAAACCGAAGACGGCACATACATCGAGCGCGCCAAGGACTGATCGTAGCCGTGTAGACTCCGAAACCCAAGCGAAAGGTGCTCCGCATGCAGCTCGGAATGATCGGTCTGGGGCGCATGGGCGCCAATATCGTGCGGCGCCTGACGCGCGCGGGCCACATTCGTGCGTCGTACGATCGCGACCCGGCGCCGGGCCAGGCGCTGGCCGCCGCCGGGAGCGGTCGCGCGTCGCGCTCGCCTCGCAGGAGATGGTCGCGCAGCTCGACGCCGCCGCGCGCGATCTGGGTGATGCTGCCGGCGGGCGGCGCCGACCGAATCGACGATCGCAGACGATCGCCCCGCTGCTCGCCAAGGGCGACACGATCATCGACGGCGGCAACACCTTTTGGCGCGACGACATCCGGCGCGGCGGCGAGCTCGCGCGAAAAGGGGCTGCATTACCTCGACGTCGGCACCAGCGGCGGCGTCTGGGGCCTGGAGCGCGGCTATTGCCTGATGATCGGCGGCGACGCCGACGAGGTCGAAGCGGCTCGACCCGATCTTCGCCGCGCTCGCGCCCGGGCGCGGGACGATCCCGGCGACGCCCGGCCGCGGAGATCGCGACCCCCGCGTCGAGCAGGGCTACATGCACGCCGGGCCGTGCGGCGCCGGCCATTTCGTCAAGATGGTGCACAACGGCATCGAATACGGCCTGATGCAGGCCTATGCCGAGGGCTTCGACATCCTGCGCAACGCCGACGCGGACGGCGTCGCGCCCGAGCACCGGTTCAGCCTCGATCTCGCCGACGTCGCCGAAGTCTGGCGGCGCGGCAGCGTGGTGACGTCCTGGCTGCTCGATCTGACCTCCAGCGCGCTCGCGCAAGAGGGCAAGCTCGAATCCTATTCCGGCTACATCGAGGATTCCGGCGAAGGCCGCTGGACGCTGCAGGCCGCGATCGAAGAGGCGGTGCCGGCGGAAGTGCTGTCCGCCGCGCTGTTCACGCGCTTCCGCTCGCGCCAGAGCCACACCTTCGCGGAGAAGATCATCTCGGCGATGCGCAAGGGATTCGGCGGCCACGTGGAGCCGAAGGGGAAGTAGGCGGATTCACGCCGCCTCAATAGAACCCCACCGGAAAATACTTCCGGTAAATCTCCGCGTAGACCCCGCGCTGCGAGAGGCGCGCCAGCGCCCAATCCATCGCGCGGCGCAGGTCCGCATCCTCCTTGCGGACGGCAATCCCGATTCCCTCGCCGAAGAAACGGCTTTCGGAATAGGGACCGCCCTTGAAGACGCAGCAATCGGCGGAGGATTCGCCCCCCAGCCAGATAGCGAGCGACAAGCCGTCGGCGAAGACCGCGTCGACCGCGCCGGCGCGCAGCGCATCGTGCAGCGCGGTGAAATTGGGATAGGCGACGCGCTGCGCGGCGGCAAAATAGGTCGTCAGATAGGCTTCATGCGCGGAACCGGCGACGACGCCGACCTTTTTGCCCGCGAGCGTCGCGGGCGCTGCGTCCTTGAGCGCGCTCTCCTTGCGCACCGCGAAGCGCGCGGGCGTCTGGTAATAGGGCTGGGTGAAGTCGATCTCGCGCCGCAAGGCGGCGGTGGCGTTGAGCGAGGCGATCAGCGCGTCGCCTTTGCCGGTTTCCAGCGAATCGACCAGCGTGTCCCAGCGGCGCGCCTGGATCGTGCAGCCGATATGCAGTTCCTCGCAAATCGCGCGCGCGATCTCGACGTTGAAGCCCGCCAGTTCGCCGTCCGCGCGCACGAAATCGAGCGGGGGATAATCGTCCGCGGTCAGGAAACGGATCGCTCGCAGGCCCGAAGTGTCGGGCTTTTCCGGATGCAGCGCCGGGTCCCAGAAGCTCGGGGCGGGATCGGCGCGCAGAGGCGAAGCCAGTACAGCCAGCGCCGCCAGCGCCAGCCCGACCCGTGGCCGCAGCAGGTCGCGCACGAAGCGCCAGAACGCTTCGAGGGCGCGGCGCAAGGCCTCCCGCATCAGACGCGCTCCTGCAACGATCCCGCCGGCGAATTCACAGTTTCGCGCGCGCTCATATAGTTTTCCGCCTCAAAGACGCGCTGCAACTTTCGCCGCTTCCGCGGGCAAAGGCAATGCTCGGGAACCGGACGCCGCGCCGGGCCTCTTGACACGGCGCCCGATCGGCGGGACCATTTGTATACAAACGATCCCGCCCGTGTGAGCCGCGCCTCGATGTACGCTCGCCCCGCCAGCCTGGACCAAGCGCTCGGATGGCTGTCCGACGGCGGCGCGCGGATCATGGCGGGGATGACCGACATACTTCCGGCCGCCGGGGAAAGCCCGTTGCAGGGCCGCTTCGTCGACGTCTCCGGATTGAGCGAGTTGCGCGGGATCCTCGTGTCGGGGGACGGCTATCGCATCGGCGGCGCGACGACATGGAGCCAGATCGCTGCGCGCCGATCTGCCGCCGGCGTTCGATGCGCTGAAGCGGCGCTGCGCGCGAGGTCGGTTCGGCGCAGATCCAGAACCGCGGCACGATCGCCGGCAATCTCTGCAACGCCTCGCCCGCGGCCGACGGAGTCCCGCCGCTGCTGGTCCTCGGCGCGTCCGTCGAACTCGCCTCGCGACGCGGCGTGCGGCGGCTGCCGCTGGACCAGTTCGTCACAGGCGTCCGCGCGCACCGCGCTGGCAAGCGACGAGATCCTGACCGCGGTCGTCGCGCCCGCCCCGTCGCCTGGCCTGCGCTCGGCTTTCCTGAAGCTCGGGGCGCGGCGCTATCTCGTCATTTCGATCGCGATGGTCGCCGCGGCGCTCGACATCGCCGACGGCGTCGTGCGCGAGGCCCGCATCGCCGTCGGCGCCTGTTCGGCTGTCGCCACGCGATTGCCGCGCGTGGAGCAACGCCTTTTGGGGCGGCCGGCGCTGCCGAGCCTTGGCGAGGCGCCGCAAGCCGAGGACTTCGCGGCTCTCTCGCCGATCGACGACCTGCGCGCTTCCGCCGATTATCGGCGCGAGGCGGCGATGACGCTGGTGCGCCGCGCGATCGAGGCCTGCATCGCGGGCGAGGCGGGAGGCGCGATCTGATGCTCGACCGCGCGCCCGGCGTTTCCCTCCGGCTCAACGGCGCGCCCGCGCGGATCGACGCCGCGCCGCTGGAAAGGTTGAGCCGCGCTCTGCGCGAAAACTGCGGCCTCACCGGCGTCAAGGTCGGCTGCGACGCCGGCGATTGCGGCGCCTGCACGGTGCTCGTCGACGGCGAGCCTGTTTGCGCCTGCCTGACGACGGTCGGCCAGGTCGAGGGACGCAGCCTCGAGACCGTCGAGGGCCTGAGCGATTCCGAACCGCTCGTCGCGCGGCTGCGCGAGGCCTTCCACGCCCATGGCGCCGCGCAATGCGGCGTTTGCACGCCCGCCGTTCTGATCGCCGCGGCCGCGCTGCTCAGGCGCGCGGCAAGACCTGCCGATCGAGCGATATCGAAGACGCGCTCGGCGGCGTGCTCTGCCGCTGCACCGGCTATCGCGCGATCCTCGATGCTGTGCGCGACGCCTTCGACGTCGGCCGCGCGATCCCGCGCGAAGCGCCCGGCCCGACGGCGGTCGGGCGACGGCTGCCGCGCCTCGACGGCGCCCGAAAACTCTCGGGCGAGGAAATATTCGGCGCGGACGCGTGGCCGGCGGACGCGCTGACCGCCCGCGCGCTGCGCTCGCCCCACGCGCACGCCCAGTTCGCATTCGGCGATCTCGACGCCTATCGCCGCAGCGCATCCCGGCGATCGCCGCGATCTTCACCGCCAGGGACGTGCCCGGCGTCAATTGCTTCGGCGGTCATCGCCGCCGTTCGCCGACCAGCCGGCGCTTGCCGAGACGGCCGCGCCGCTTCCGCGGCGAGGCGGTCGCGCTGATCGTCGGCGAAGACGCCGGCGATGCGCGCGCTCGATCTCGCGGAATTGCCCGTGACATGGCGGCGCGCTGCCGGCGCTGACGAGCGCTCGAGGCCGCGCTCGCGCCCGGCGCGCCGCGCGTCCATCCGAACCGGCCCGGCAACATCCTGACGCGCGGGCGGGTCGCGCGCGGCGATGTCGAGGCGGGTCTGGCCGCCGCCGACGTCGTCGTCGAGGGCGAGTTCGAGACCGGCTTCGTCGAGCACGCCTATATCGAGCCGGAGGCCGGCTTCGCGCGCCGCGTCGGCGACCGCATCGAAATCCAGGCCTGCACCCAGGCGCCCTATATGGACCGCGACGACGTCGCCAAGATCCTCGGCATCGCGCCGCGAGGATGTGCGCATTCTTCCGACCGCGGTCGGCGGCGGCTTCGGCTCGCAAGCTCGACCTCTCGGTCCAGCCCTTCATCGCGATCGCCGCCTGGCGGCTGAACCGTCCGGTGCGCATGATCTATTCGCGCGCCGAATCGATCATGACGACGACCAAGCGCCATCCCGCGCAGCATCCGCGCCAAGGTCGGCGCGACGCGGGACGGGCAGCTTGATCGCGATGGATTTTTCCGCCGACTTCAACACCGGCGCCTACGCCTCCTGGGGCCCGACCGTCGCCAATCGCGTGCCCGTCCACGCCTCCGGGCCCTACAGCATGCCCAATTATCGCGCGCTCAGCGCGCGCGGTCCACACCCATCTGGTGCCCGCCGGCGCCTTCCGCGGCTTCGGCGTGCCGCAGAGCGCGCTCGCGCAGGAGCAGCTTTTCGACGAACTCGCGCTGAAAAGCTCGGCATCGATCCGCCTTGAATTTCGCATCCGCAACGCGCTGCAGGCGGGCGATGCCGACCGTGACCGGCCAGGTGTTCGCCGACGGCGTCGGCTTCAAGGCGTGTCTGGAGGCGCTTGCGCCCGCATTGGCGCGCGCGCGCTCGCCGAGGCCGACGCGTTTCAATCGATCGACGCCAAGGGCCCGCAGCGGCGCGGCGTCGGCGTCGCCGGCATGTGGTACGGCTGCGGCAACACTTCGCATGTCGCAATCCCTCGACGATGCGCGCTGGGCCTGAAGCCGGACGGGCGCCTTGCGCTGTTCCAGGGCGCCGTCGACATCGGCCAGGGCTCCAACACCGTCATCCCGCAGATCTGCGCGCGATGCGCTCGGCGCCCCGATCGACGCTGTTCGATCTGATGTCCGGCCGACACCGACATGACGCCCGATTGCGGCAAGACCTCCGCCTCGCGCCAGACCTTCGTCAGCGGCAACGCCGCGCGCACTGGCGGGCGCGCGCGATGCGCGCGGCGATCCTGCGGCTCGCCAATGCGGGCGACGAGGCGCGAGCTCGACTTCGCGCCGGGCGCGGTCGCGATCGTCGGCGCGAGCGGCGAACGGCGCGATCGATCTCGCCGCGCTGCCCGTCAACGCGCGCCGGCTTCGTGCTCGAGGTGCGAAGAGACCTACGATCCGCCGACGACGCCGCTCGACGCGAACGGCCAGGGCGAGCCCTATGCGGTCTTCGGTTCGGGCGCGCATCTGGCCGAGATCGAGGTCGATATCGAGCTCGGCCGCGTGCGCGTGCGCGCAGCTCACCTGCGCGCACGACGTCGGCCGCGCGATCAACCCGACGCTGGTCGAAGGCCAGATCGAAGGCGGCGCGGCGCAGGGCTTGGGCCTCGCGCTGATGGAGGAATTCTTCCCCGGCACGCGGCGAGAACCTGCACGATTATCTGATCCCGACGATCGGCGACATGCCGCCGGTCGACTGCATCCTGATCGAGGACCCCTCCTCGGTCGGCCCGTTCGGCGCCAAGGGCATCGGCGAGCAGGCGCTGATCCCGACCGCGCCGGCGATCTTCAACGCGATCCATCACGCGACGGGCGTGCGCATGCGACGGGCGCCGGCGACGCCGGACCGCGTTATGCAGGCGATCCGCGCCGCAAAGCTGAAGGGGCGGACATGACCGAGCCCGACGACAAGATCCGCTGCGACGCCTGCCCGGTGATGTGCTTCATCCGGCCCGGCATGACCGGCGCTTGCGACCGCTACGCCAACGAGGACGGGCGCTTGGTGCGCGTCGATCCGCATGTGCTGCTCGACCGTACGCTCAGCCGACGGGCGGCCGCGTCGCGCGCCTTCGCCGGGCGCGCCGAGACCTGGAGCGGCGACATCGTCTGCGACGCCGCCGCGCTTCGTCACCGCGATCGGCGCCGGCACGACCTATCCCGACTACAAGCCGGCGCCCTTCATCGTGTCGTCGCAGGTCGACGGCGTCGACATGGTGACCGTCGTCACCGAGGGCATCTATTCAGCTATTGCGGCGTCAAGCTGAAGATCGACACCGACCGGCATCTCGGCGCCGAATGCGCGATCGTGCGCGCCGAGGGCGAGCCGGTCGGCCATGTCACGACCGGCGAATACGGCTCGCAGATGCTGTCGCTCGGCGGCGTCAATCATCTGACCCACGGCGGCAAGAAGGAAGGCCGCGTCACCTGCGAGACGCTGCTCGATCTGTGCAACGGCAAGCCGGTCGAGCTGACCGTCGACGGCGGCGCGAGCGTCGATCGTCGAGGCCGGCAAGCCGCCGATCGTCAACGGCAAGCTCGAAGCAGCGCATGCGCGTCGGCTGCGGCTCGGCGACCATCGGCATGTTCGCCAAGCAATGGTTCGGCAAGGTCGACGAGGTCGTCGTCGTCGACGACCACATCACCGGCGTGCTGTCGGAACATCAGGCCGGCAAGCTGCTCGGGCGCGCGCGAGACCGGCATCAAGATGAAGGGCCGGCGCTCGACGCCGGGCCGCTATTTCCATGTCGCCGAACCCGGAACCGGCTGGGGCGGCACCAACGTCTCCGATCCCGCTCGACATCGTCGCGGGCTTCGACCCGAAGATCGCCTGGCCGGGCCTGACGATGCTGATGGTGTCGACGACCGGCGAGCAGCACGCCTTCTATCGGCTCGACGATGCAGCTGCGGCCGATCGAGGCGGAGCTGCCCGCAGACTCTGCGCGAATCGGTCGAGCGCATCGCCGAGAATTGCGAGCCGGCGCTTTGCACGGTGCTGTTCATGGCGGGCGCGGGCGGCTCGCTGCGCGCGGGCGTGACCGAGAATCCGGTGCGGCTGACGCGCTCGGTGCGGCAGGCGCTGACGACGGTGACCGCCGGCGGCGCGCCGGTCTATGTCTGGCCGGGCGGCGGCATCACCTTCATGGTCGACGTCGACGCTGCTGCCGCGCAACGCCTTCGGCTATGTGCCGACGCCCGCCTTGGTCGCGCCGATCGAATTCACGCTGCGGCTCGACGATTACGCCGCGCTCGGCGGCCACGTCGACGAGGTCCGGCCGCTCGAGCGAAGTCGTCGCGCGCAATGCGGAGCGGGCGACCAACGTCTTCGTCGACGGCGTCGTCGATCGCGCGGGCAAGACAAGGCGAGCCTCGTGAGAGCGCCGCCGCAGATCGAGCGCGCTGCCCGATGGGCGCCGTCATTTCCACGACGGGCCGATCGATCTGATCGTCGAGGCCTCGGGCGAGCGCCGCGCGGTCGAGGCCGCCTATGCGGCCGCGGCCGACGCTTCGCGACCATTCTCGACGAACTCTGCGCCGAGTTGCCGCATTGCGTTCGCCGTCAGCGCCGGGATCGCCGCGCCCGGAGGGCGCCGTCGCGCGGCGCATGGCCGCGGCCGCGGCGCCGTTTTGCGCGACTGCGGTTCGTCACGCCGATGGCCGCCGTCGCCGGCGCGGTCGCCGAGGAAATCCTCGCGGCGATGACCGGCGCCGCGCCCTTGAGCCGCGCCTATGTCAACAACGGCGGCGACATCGCGCTGCATCTGGCGCCCGGCGCCGCCTTCACGATCGGCATGGTCGAGCGTCCGGACGGGCTCGGCCTGTTCGGCCGGGCGCGCGATCCGAGGCGCGCGATCGCGTGCGCGGCGTCGCGACCTCGGGCTGGCGCGGGCGCAGTTTCTCGCTCGGGATCGCCGACGCCGTCACCGTGCTCGCGCCGAGCGCGTCGCTCGCCGACGCCGCGGCGACGCTGATCGCCAACGCGTCGATCTGCCCGGCCATCCCGCCATCGCGCGCGCGCCGGCGCGCGCGCTCGATCCGCAGAGCGATCTCGGCGACCGTCTCGTGACCCGCGACGTGGGCGCGCTTGTCGCGCCGACGAGATCGAGCGCGCGCTGGCGCGCGGGAGCGGCCGAGGCCGAGCTGTGGCGGCGCGCAGGCCTCATCGACGCCGCGGCGATCCGGATCGCCGGGGGCGCGCGCCTTGTCGGCGCCGACGCGAGCGCTCTACAAAAAGGCCAGCGGCGCTCCGATCCCGTCCAACGAAGAGCAGGCCCATCATGCCGTCGGTTGAGGTTCGCAAGCGCGTCACCATCGTCGAGGAGATTTTCCACGAGGGCGGCCCGGTCGCCGCGACGCCCTATCGGCGCGCGGCGATCCTCGCCGTGATCAAGAATCCATTCGCCGGACGCTATGTCGAGGACATCGTCGGCTTCTCCGACGACCTCAAACCACTCGGGCTGGAGATGGCCAAAGCGCTGATCGCGGCGCTCGGCGGCGATCCGAAAAAAATCGAGGGCTATGGCAAAGGCGCGATCGTCGGCAGCGGCCGGCGAGGTCGAGCACGGCGCGCTTTGGCACGCGCCGGGCGGCTATGCGATGCGCGAGGCGCTCGGCGGGGCGATGGCGATCGTGCCCTCGGCCAAGAAGGTCGCCGGCCCCGGCGCGCGGCTCGACGTGCCGATCACCCATGTCAACGCCTCCTATGTGCGCAGCCATTTCGACGCCATCGAGGTCGGGATCGCGGACGCCCCGCGCGCCGACGAGATGCTGCTCGCGCTTGCGATGACGACCGGCCCGCGCGTGCACAATCGCGCCGGCGGCCTCAAGGCCGTCGGAGATCAAGGGGCAGGACGGATTGCGATGAAAGCGAAGATCCGCAAGCTCGTCACCATCGTCGAGGAGACGCGCAGCGAAATGGATCGCGCGGTCGATCCGCCGACCCGCCGCGCCGCCGCGGTCGCCGTGATCGAAAATCCTTTCGCGGGGCGTTATGTCGAGGATCTCTCGGAGTTGATCGACATCGGCGAGGAACTCGGCGCGCTTGCTGGCCGAGCGCGCGGTCGCGGCGCTGGGCATCGAAGGCGCGCGCGCCGAGAGCTATGGCAAGGCGGCGGCCGTGGGAGAGAACGGCGAACTCGAGCACGCCGCGGCGATCCTGCATCCCAAGCTCGGCGCGCCGGTGCGCAAGGCGCTGGGCAAGGGCGCGGCGCTGATCCCCTCGTCGAAGAAGCGCGGCGGCCCCGGCGTCGCGCTCGACGTGCCGCTCGGCCACAAGGACGCAGCGTTCGTGCGCAGCCATTTCGACGGCATGGAAGTGCGCATCGCCGACGCGCCGCGCGCCAACGAGATCATGGTCGCGGTGGCGATCACCGATTCCGGCCGGCCGCTGCCGCGGGTGGGCGGGCTGAGGAAAGACGAAATCAAAGGCGTGGATGGACTGAGATGAATCCTTCTCCCCCTTCCCGGGGGAAGGGCGCGTCCAGGGACAGGACTATAAACCAACCGAGGGCCCAGACATGAAAACGCTATCCGCTGTAGTCTCCAGCCTGCTTCTCGCGGTCGCGCTCTCGAGCGCCGCCGCTCCGGCGCGCGCCGACGATACGATCAAGATCGGCGAGATCAATTCCTATTCGGGCCTGCCCTCGTTCACCGAGCCCTATCGCAAGGGCTGGCAGCTCGCGCTCGACGAAGATCAACGCGGCCGGCGGCGTCGACGGCAAGAAGCTCGAGGTGATCTCGAAGGACGACGGCGGCAAGCCGGCCGACGCCGTGACGGCGGCCAACGAACTCGTCGCCAACGACGGCGTCGTGATGCTCGCCGGCACGTTCTTCTCCAACATCGGCCTCGCCGTCTCCGATTACGCCAAGCAGAAGAAGATCCTGTTCCTCGCCGCCGAGCCGCTGACCGATGCGATCACGCTGTCGAAGGGCAATCGCTACACGTTCCGCCTGCGCCCCGGCACCTACGAGCAGGCTGCGATGCTCGCCGAGGAGGCGGCCAAGCTGCCGGCGAAGAAATGGGCGACGATCGCGCCCAACTACGAATACGGCCAGTCCGCCGTCGCGGCGTTCAAGGCGCTGCTGTCGGCGAAGCGGCCCGACATCCAGTGGGTCGGCGAGCAATGGCCGCCGCAAGGCAAGATCGACGCCGGCGCCGTCGTCGAGGCGATCGCCAAGACCGAACCCGAGGCGATTTTCAACGTCACCTTCGGCCCCGACCTCGTCAAGCTCGTGCGCGAGGGCAACACGCGCGGCCTGTTCAAGGATCGCTCGGTCGTCAGCCTGCTCACCGGCGAGCCTGAATATCTCGATCCGCTGAAGGACGAGACGCCCGGAAGGCTGGATCGTCACCGGCTATCCCTGGGCCGACGTCGCGATCCCCGATCACGCCGCGTTCCTGAAGGCCTATCAGGCCAAATACAACGACTATCCGCGCCTCGGCTCGGTCGTCGGCTATTCCACGATCAAGGCCGCCGCCGCGATCCTCGCCAAGGCGCATTCGACCGACAGCGAGAAGCTCGTCGACGCCGCCGAGGGCGATCGAGGTCGCAACGCCGTTCGGCGCCGATCACGTTCCGCGCCATCGATCACCAATCGACGCTCGGCGCCTTCGTCGGCAAGACCGCGCTGAAGGACGGCAAGGGCGTGATGGTCGACGTCGCCTATCACGACGGCGCCGAATATCTGCCCTCCGAGGCCGACGTGAAAGCGCAGCGCCCGCAGAACTGATCGCGCGCCGGGAGGCCTCGCGGCCTCCCGGCCGATGTCTCCAGCGGCGGCGGCGCGCATTTGAGCTTCTATTTCGTCCAGTTCGTCACGGGGCTCGCGAGCGCCTGCTCGCTGTTCCTGGTCGCCTCCGGCCTCTCGATCATTTTCGGCGTCACGCGCATCGTCAATTTCGCGCATGGCGCCTTCTACATGCTGGGCGCCTATGTCGCCTACACCTGCATCGATCGGCTGGGCGGCGCCGATCGGCTTCTGGGGCGCGATCGGTGCTCGCCGCGCTCGTCGTGGCCGGCGATCGGCGCGCTCGTCGAGATGGTGCTGCTGCGCCGCATCTACGACGCGCCGGAACTGTTCCAATTGCTCGCCACCTTCGGCGTCACGCTCGCGGTCGAGGACCTCGTGCTGCTGATCTGGGGCCCGAACGAATTGCTCGGCCCGCGCGCGCCGGGCCTCAAGGGCGCGGTCGACCTGTTCGGCCGGCCGTTTCCCGACCTACGATCTGCTGCTGATCGCGCTCGCGCCCGCTCGTGCTGGCGCTGCTGTGGCTGCTGTTCCGGCGCACGCACCTGGGGCGTGCTGGTGCGCGCGGCGACGCAGGACCGCGAGATGGCGGCGGCGCTCGGCGTCAACCAGAAATGGCTGTTCACCAGCGTCTTCGCGCTCGGCGTCTTTCTCGCCGCGCTCGGCGGCGCGCTCGGCGTTGCCGCGCGAGGCGGCGAGCCACACGATGGACATGCAGGTCATCACCGAAGCGCTGGTCGTCGTCGTCATCGGCGGGCTCGGCAGCCTGCCCGGCACCTTCCTCGCCGCGATCCTCGTCTCCGAGCTCAACGCCTTCGGCATTCTCGTGCTGCCCGGCGATCTCGATGGTGCTCGCCTTCGCTGGTGATGGCGGTCGTGCTGGTCGTGCGCCCCTGGGGCCTGCTCGGGCGCCCCGAGGCGCTCGCGCGCGCGCCGAGCGGCGCCGACATCGCCGCGCTGGCGCCCGCTGGCCGCCGCGCGGGCGCGCGCTCGCGGGCGCTCGCCGTCGCGTCGTCGCCGCGCTGCTGCCGTTCGTCGCCGGCAATTACTGGCTCGGCGTCGCGAGCGAAGTGCTGATCTTCATGCTCTTTGCGGCGAGCCTGCATTTCCTCGTCGGCGCCGGCGGGCTCGTCTCGTTCGGCCACGCCGCCTATTTCGGCCTCGGCTCCTATGGCGCGGCGCTCGCGCTCAAGACGCTTCGGCCTCGGCATGGCGCCCGCGATCGTCTGCGGCGTCGCGCTCGGCGCTCGCCGGCGCGCTCGTCGTTCGGCTGGTTCTGCGTGCGCCTCACCGGCGTCTATTTCGCCATGCTGACGCTCGCCTTCGCGCAGATCGCCTGGTCGGTCGCCTTTCAGTGGACCGACGTCACCGGCGGCGACAACGGCCTGATCGGCGTCTGGCCGAGCGCCTGGGCGGCCGCGCCCGTCGCATTTCTACTGGCTGACGCTGGCGCTCGCGAGCGCTCGGCGGTCGCCGCGCTGCGCGATCGATGCTGTTCTCGCCGTTCGGCTACGCCCTGCGCGCTTTGCGCGACAACGAGATGCGCGCGCGAGACGATCGGCATCGCGCGCCGGCGCGTGCAATGGGCGGCCTTCGCCATCGCCGGCGGCTTCGCGGCGCTCGCCGGCGCGCTCTATCGCGTTCCTGAAAGGCAGCGTGTTTCCCGACAATCTCGGCATTCCCTTGTCGATCGACGGGCTCGTGATGGTGCTGCTCGGCGGCGTCGGCACGGTTTCCGGCGGCGTCGTCGGCGCCGCCGTGTTCCGCGTCGTTGTCGATCTGGGTGATCAGCCACACCGACTATTCCCGGCTCGTCATCGGCGCTCTCATCGTCGCGCTCGTCGTGCTCGTTTCCCAAGGGCCTGGTCGGCGCGTTCGAAGCCTCGGCGCGCGCGGCGCCGGCGTGCGAGGGACGCGATGAGCGTTCTCGCGGTCGAGCGGCTCGAGCAAGATCCTATCGCGGCTTCGTCGCGGTCAACGACGTCAGCTTCGCGCTCGAAGCGGGCGAGATGCTGGCGCTGATCGGCCCGAACGGCGCGGGCAAGACGACCTGCTTCAACATGATCAACGGCCAGATCGCGCCGACGCGCGGGCGCGATCCGCATTTTCGGTCGGCGCACCGACGGCATGACGCCGCGCGCAAATCTGGCGCCTCGGCGTCGGGCGCACGTTCCAGATCGCCGCGACCTTCGCCTCGATGACGGTCGCCGAAAACGTGCAGATGGCGCTGCTCTCGCATCGTCGGCGAGCTCTGGCCGACGCTGCGCTGGGCGGCGCGGCTGCCATCGCGACGAGGCGCTGCGCGCCTGCTCGACGCTCGTCGGCATGGCCGATCAGGCCGATCGGCTCTGCGGCGAACTCGCCTATGGCGACGTCAAGCGGCTCGAACTCGCGCTCGCGCTCGCCAACGAGCCCGAAGCTGCTGCTGATGGACGAGCCGGCGGCCGGCATGGCGCCGAGCGAGCGGCGCGCGTTGATGACGCTGACCGAGCGCATCGCGCGCGAGCAGCACGATCGGCGTGCTGTTCACCGAGCACGACATGGACGTCGTGTTCGGCCACGCCGACCGGCTGCTGGTGCTCAATCGCGGCGAGTTGATCGCCGAAGGCGCGCCGGCGGAGGTGCGCGCGCGCGAGGACGTCCGGGCGCGTCTATCTCGGCGCCGGCGCGCTTGCGGGGGCCGCGCAGTGAGCGCGCCCGTGCAAGCTCGCCGTCTCCGGGCTGAACGCCGCCTACGGCCGGGCGCGCGTCCTGTTCGACGTCGCGCTCGAACGTCGCGCGCCGGCGAGGCGGTCGGCGCTGATCGGGCGCAACGGCGCCGGCAAGTCGACGACGCTTCGCGCCATCCTCGGCCTTATCAAGAACCGCAGCGGCGACGATCAGTCTTCGACGGCGAGAACATCTCGACGCTGCCGACCCACGAGATCGTGCGTCGCGGGCTCGGCTACGTCCCGGAGGACCGGCGCATCTTCTCCGACCTGACGGCGCAGGAGAATCTCGAGCGTCGGCCGCAGCCGCGCCGCGCGCCGGCGCGCCGACCTGGACGCCTCGAACGGCTGTTCGCGATCTTTCCCAATCTCGCGCGAATTGCGCGATCGCGCCGGCGCGCGCATGTCGGGCGGCGAACAGCAGATGCTCGCCATCGCGCGCACGCTGATGGGCAACCCCTCGCTGCTGCTGCTCGACGAGCCGTCCGGAGGGCCTGGCGCCGCGGATCGTCGAGCAGATGATCGAGGCGATCCGCGAGATGAAGCGCGAGGGGCTCGGCCTGCTGGTCAGCGAGCAGAACCTCGACTTCGCCCGCCTCGTCGCCGAGCGCGTCTATGTCATCGAGAAGGGCGTGCATCCGCTTCTCCGGGACGATGGCCGGAATTCGACGCGCGCCCCGATGTGCGCGACGCCTATCTCGCGCTGTGAGGTTGGCATGAAGCGCCGCGCGCAGGACGCGCTTGAAGGCGGCTCGCAGTACCGGCTCGACGATCAGGTCGGCTTCGTGCTGCGGCAGGCGCAGCAGCGCCACACCAATGCTGTTCGCCGCAGATGATGATCGAAGCGCTGACGCCGACGCAATGGGCGGCGCTCGCCAAGCTCGCGAATGCGGCGCCGCAGTCGCAGAACCAGCTCGGCCGCATGACCGCGATGGACGCGGCGACGATCAAGGGCGTCATCGACCGCCTGACCGCGCGCGGCTTCACGATCGCGCGCGCGGACCCGATCGACGGGCGAAGGTTGCTCGTCGAACTGACGGCGGCGGGCGCGGCGGTTTATGCGAAGGCGGCGCCGATCGCGGAGCGGATCACGGCCGAAACGCTGGCGCCGCTCGAGGAGAGCGAACGCGCGCTGTTCATGGCGCTGTTGCGCAAGTTGACTTGAGAGGGCGCATCGCCGCCGCCGTTGCGAGCCAGGCGACGCAATGACGACCTGATCCAGTTCGGTTCGTCACCTCGCCACAATCGCCGGCGCCTTGTCGGCCGGCGGCGTGTTGCGGCTGCGCTGCGAGCGCACGATGCCGTCGATGACGGTCATGCCGACGCCGGGGAGGTCGCCGAGCCGCGACGCTGTCGAGCAGCGTCTTGCCGGCCGAATGCTGCGCGCGGTCGAGGAAGACGAAATCGGCCGCGCGGCCGACCTCGATCAGGCCGCAATCGAGCGCGCGCATCCGCGCCGTGTTGCCGGTGGCGAAGCAGAACGCGATTTCCGGCGGCGACTTCGCCGAGCGAGGACAGCAGCGAGACCATGCGCAGGATGCCGAGCGGCTGCACGCCGGAGCCGGCCGGCGCGTCGGTGCCGAGGATGACGCGCTCGAGCTGGCCCAGTTCCTTCGCCGTGCGCAAAGTGTAACAGCGCGGCGCGCTCGTTGCCGTTGTGGACGAGTTCGAGGCCGCGCTTGCAGCCCTCGCAGAGGCAGCGGATCTGATCGTCGGGCAGCGCGGTGTGGCCGCCGTTGATATGGCCGATCACGTCGGTGTCGGCCTCCAGCACGATGTCCTTGTCGATCAGGCCGGAGCCGGGGATCGAGGGGCCGCCGGTGTGGATGGTGCTGTTGATGCCGTATTTGCGCGCCCAGGCGACCATCTTGCGCGCGGTCGGGCCGTCCTTGACGCCGCCGAGGCCGACCTCGCCGAGCAGCTTGACGCCGGCCGCGGCGAGCTCGCGCGAAATCGTTCTCCTCCATGCCGGGCTCGATGACCGGCGCGCCGGCGTGAACCTTCACGCCGCTCGGCGCGGAAATTCGAGAACGTGCGCTGCGCCGTGATCGCCAGCGCCTTCAGGCCGACGATGTCGCGCGGGCGGCCGGGCGTATGCACCTCGCCCGCCGAGATCATCGTGGTGACGCCGCCGTGCAGACAGGAGTCGATCCAGCCGAGCTGGTTCTGCCGCGGCGTCCAGTCGCCGGCGACCGGATGGACATGGCTGTCGATCAGGCCCGGCGCGAGCGTCGTGCCATGGGCGTCGATGATCGTCGTCGCGCCCTCGAAGTCGAGGTCCTTCGGCGCGGCCGATCGCGGCGATGCGGCCGTCGACCGCGACGATCGTGTCGGCGTCGAGGATCGGCCGCGCGAGGTCGCCGCTCAGCATCAGGCCGATGTTGCGGATCACCAGTTTGGTCGGCGCTCCTGAAGCGGACATGTCCTCATGCGCCATGGCGTCACCTCTTCAGCACCGCTGCGCGCCGCAACGCGCGATCGTTTGCATGCAAACATAGGACTTGGCGCCGCCGGCTGGCAAGCCGTCAGGGCTCCGGCCAGGCGCGCGCTTCGCCCGCGCGCATCTGCTCGAACGCGAGCGCGACGGCGATAACGCCGACGTCGTCGAAGCGGCGGCCGACGATCTGCAGGCCGATCGGCAGTCCGTGCGGGGTGAAGCCGCAATTGATCGAGGCGGCGGGCTGGTCCGACATGTTGTACGCGACCGTGAATCCGATATGCGGGAAGGGATCGAGCGGATTGTCGCTGGGCGAAGCGAGTTCTGCAGGAAAGGCGGCGATCGGCGCGGTCGGCGAGAGCACGAAATCATAGGGCGACGTCGCCGCGACGGCTTCGCGGCGCATTTCCAGGATCTGGCTGAAGCCGTGAAAGACGACCTCGCCCGAAAGCCCCTCGGCCGATTCCGCCCAGGCTCGGATGAAGGGGAGTATCTTCCGGCGCCGTTCCGGCGCCAGCGCCTTGATGTCGATCAGCGAGCGCATGCGCCAAAAGCGGTCCAGGCCGTCGAGCATCTCCTGCGTCAGGAACGGGGCCAGCGGCTCGACAATCGCGCCGGCCGCCTCGAAATCGCGCGCCGCGCGTTCGACCTCGGCGCGCACCTCCGGCATCGGCGACCAACCGCAACCCGCCTCCATCAGCAGGCCGATGCGCAGGCCCCGCAAATTGGCGGGTTTGGTCGGCCAGTCGAGCTCCTGCGGCGGCAGGCTCATGTAGTCGCGCGCATCGGGCTTCGACAGCGTCGCCATCATCAGCGCGCTGTCGGCGACATGGCGGGTCATCGGGCCGGCGACGCGGCCGATATAGGGCGGATCGATCGGCACCCGCCCTGCGCTGGGCTTCAGGCCGAACAACCCGCACCAACCGGCGGGCAGGCGCACCGAGCCGCCGATGTCGGTGCCCAGATGCAGCGGCCCATAGCCCGCCGCGCCCGCGGCGCCCGCGCCGGCCGAGGAGCCGCCGGGATTGCAGGCGAGATTCCAGGGATTGCGCGTCGAGCGGATGGAAGCTCGAAAGTCCCGACGAAAGCATGCCGTAATCCGGCATCGTCGTCTTGGCGAACAGGATCGCGCCGGCCTCGCGCAGCCGCGCGGCGGGGGGCGCGTCGGCGGGTTGCGGGTCGAGATCGCTCGCCGCCGTGCCCACGGGCTTCGGTTCGCCCCGGGTCGCGATATTGTCCTTGACGGTCGCGGGCGCGCCATCGAGCGGCCCCGATCGGCTCGCCGCGCCGCCAGCGCGCCTCGGACGCGCGCGCCTCGGCGAGCGCGCGCTCCGGTGCGAGCAGATAAGGTCGCGTGAATCTTCGGCTCGAAAGCGGCGACGCGATCGAGCACGTCGCCGCATGACCTCGACCGGCGAAAGTTCGCGCCGCCGGTAGGCGTCTAGCAGCGCAACGGCGCTGAGTTCGAAGGTTCGCATGAATTCCCGCAGCAGGACTGCCAAACAGAACGGGCGGCGATCGAATTGCCGCCCGCGCCAGCGTTTCAGGAACGGCGCTAGCGATCAAGCCGCCGAGCGGCGGCCCGATCGCGCCGCGTTCATTTCCAGGAGAGGGCGCCGACGATCGTTGGCGAAGATCGGCGCGCCCTTCCAGAGGCCCTTCAGTTTCGCGTCGGCGATCACGACATTCGGCAACTGGAACAGGAAGGCGTTGACGCTGTCGTCGGCGAGCTTGTGCTGCGCGTCGACCAGCGCCTTCTTGTAGGCGTCGATGTCGGGCGCGGTCGATTCAGCCGCGCGATGATCGCGTTGAAGTCGGCGTTGTCGTAGTTGAAGTAATAGCCGGGCTTGGCGTAGATGCCGATGTCGAGCGGCTCGACGTGGCTGATGATCGTCAGATCGTAGTTCTTGTCCTTGTAGACATTCGCTCAGCCACTGCGCCCATTCGACGTTTTCGATCTTCGCCTTGATGCCGACCTCGGCGAGCTCGGCGGCGATGATCTCGCCGCCCTTGCGCGCGTAGTCAGGCGGCGGCAGGGTCAGCGTCAGCGAGAGCGGCGTCGTCACGCCCGCCTCCTTCAGCAGCGCCTTCGGCTTTCGCGGGATCATGCGGATATTGCCCGGTCAGATCGACATAGCCGGGATCGTTGGGCGTCAGATGGCTGCCGATCGGCGTGCCGAGGCCGTTCATGGCGCCGTCGATGATCGCCTTGCGATCGATCGCATAGGCGATCGCCTGGCGCACCTTGAGATCGTCGAGCGGCTTCTTCTTGTTGTTGATAGCCAGGATCGTCTTGCCCTCGGTGCCGCCGACTGCAAGACCTGGAAGCGCGCATCGGCCTGGAACTGCGCGAGGTTCTGCGCCGCGACGCGCGGGAACGCGTCGACGTCGCCGGCGAGCAGCGCGGCGACTTCCGCGGAGGGGTCGCTGATGAACTTGAACGTCGCGTGATGGATCGCGATCTTGCCCGGCGTCGCGATACCCGTCCCAGGCGTCGAGCGTCGCTGACGCGCCCTTGTTCCAGGACGAGAGCTTATAAGGTCCAGTGCCGACCGGCTGGGTCGCCTCGTTCGCAGCGCTCTTCTCGTCGATGATCACGGCGGTGTTCTGACCCGAGATGGAACAGCGCGTCGAAACTCGGGTCCTTGAACTTGAGCACGACGACGTTCGGATCGCTCGCGTCGATCGACTCGATCGAGGCGAAGAACGCCTTGTCCTTGTTGGTCGACTTCTCGGCGCCATAGCGCTCGAAGGAGAACTTCACGTCCTTCGACGAGAAAGGTTCGCCGTCCTGGAACTTGACGCCTTGTCTTAAGCGTCGAAGCGTCAGCGTCTTCAGATCCGGCGAGAACGTCCATTTCTCCGCCAGAAGCGGCGTGATCGAGAAGTCCTCGTTGATCTTCGTCAGGCCCTCGAAAATGTTGTAGTGGACGATTTCGCCGATCGCGGCCGCCGCGCCGGTGGTCGGATCGAGGCCCGGCGGCTCCAGGGTCATGCCGATGGTGACGCTGTCCTTCGGCGCTGCGAACGCCGTCGAGGCCGCAAGCGCGGCGCCGAGCACGAGGGAAAGGCGGAAACTGCGACGCATGGGACGTTCCTTTTGTTCAGTGTATATTTTCTATATACTTTATATTATTATCACCTACGCCATGAGGGTCAAGTGGAATGTGTCGTCGCACGAGGCGTCGCGGCCGGGCCGGTCGGCCAGCCGACCCGCACAAGCGCGCCGGCGGGATCCGAGAGCGCGAATTCATACATTCCCCAAGGTCGGTGTCCAGGCTTTTGGATGAGAAGCGCGTCAAAGCGGCTGGCCAGTTCGTCGACGTTTTCCGCATAGAAATACAGCCCGCATGGATTGCGATCGCGCAGGATTTCGCCTTCGCCCGCCAACCGTAGATGGATTTGGCCGCCCTTGCCGTCCGACAGGATTCGATAGCCGTCATAGTCCGTTGCGCGGGCAAATCCGAGTTGGACATAGAACGCTTCGCTCGCGTCGAGATCCAGGCTGGGAAGGATTGCGATTGCTGCATGACCCGTCATCGTCGCCTCCCCTCAACCCGCCGCCAGCGGAAAATGGCAGGCGACGCTGCCGGCCGCCCCCGAGCGCTGTCAACGCCGGCGCCTCGGCAACGCAACTGTCGCGCGCGAAGGGGCAGCGCGCGGCATAGGCGCAGCCGGTCGTCGCCTCGGGCCGCGGCGGCGGCTCGGCCCGCGGCGGGCGGGGCTTCCTCCAGTTTCGGCGCGGCGTCGACCAGTTCGCGCGTATAGGGATGC
This sequence comes from uncultured Pseudomonadota bacterium, assembly GCA_963809055.1. Taxonomy (GTDB): domain Bacteria; phylum Pseudomonadota; class Alphaproteobacteria; order Rhizobiales; family Beijerinckiaceae; genus Roseiarcus. Next base: position 112,510 of record CAWEID010000024.1, read on the forward strand.
GCCGGCTTCGTCAGGAGGTCGCGCGCCGGTCCGCGTCTCGACGAAGCGGCCCTGAAACATCACCGCGATCTCGTCGCAGATATGCCCGACGACCGCGAGATCGTGGCTGATCAGCAGATAGGTCACGCCGGCGTCGCGCTGCAGATCGCTCATCAGATTGAGCACTTGCGCCTGGATCGAAACGTCGAGCGCCGAGACCGGTTCGTCCGCGACGACGAGCTTCGGGCGCGTGATCAGCGCGCGCGCGATCGCGATGCGCTGGCGCTGGCCGCCGGAAAACTCATGCGGATATTTCCGCGCCGCCGAGGCGTCGAGCCCGACCGCGGCGAGCGCCTCGGCGACGCGCGCGCGCGCGCTGCGCGCGGAATGGTCGAGATGGCGAGCGGCTCGGCGACGATCCGCGCGACGCTGTGGCGCGGATCGAGCGAGCCATAGGGATCCTGGAAGATCATCTGGAAATGCGCGCGCACCGCCTTCAGTTCCGCGCGCGAGAGCGCGAACAGCGAGCGCCCTTGCAGCCGGACTTCGCCCGAGGTCGGGCGCGCGAGCGCCATGACGGCGCGCGCCAGCGTCGATTTTCCCGAGCCGGATTCGCCGACGATGCCGAACGAGCGCCCTGTCTGCATGGCGAAGCTGACGCCGTCGACCGCGCGCCGGATCGGCTCGGCCGCGAACCAGTTCGGCCGCGCGAGCGTGAAGGTCTTTTTCAGATCGACGACTTCGAGCAGCGGCGCGCTCATGTCGGCCGCCCCTCGGAATCGAGCCTGAGGCAGCGCACGACATGATCCGCTCGCCAATCGGATGGCGGGCGGCGCCGTCGTGCGGCAGGCCTCGATCGTGCGCGGGCAGCGGCCGGCGAACGGGCAGCCGATCGGCGCCTCGGGCGCCGAAGGCGCCGAGCCCGGGATCGCGTCGAGACGTTCGCCGCGCGGCGCGCCGAAGCGCGGGCGCGCCTCCAGCAGAGCGCGCGTATAGGGATGGCGCGGCTCGCCGCAGCACCGTCTCGACCGGCCCCTCCTCCATGACCGCGCCGCCGTACATCACGATCACTCGCCGGCAATGGCGGGCGATGACCGCGAGATCGTGGCTGACGAGCACGATCGCCATGTCGGATTCGGCGCCGAGCGTCGCCAGCAGATCGAGGATCTTCGCCTGCACCGTCACGTCGAGCGCGGTCGTCGGCTCGTCCGCGATGATCAGCTTCGGGCCGCAGCTCAGCGCCATCGCGATCATCGCGCGCTGGCGCTCGCCGCCCGAAAGCGCGAAGGGATAGGCGCGCGCCATGCGTTCGGGATCGCGCAGCTTGACGTGGCCGAGCAGTTCGACCGCCTTCGCCCAGGCCGCCGCCTTGGATAGGCCGCGATGCAGCCGCAAGCGGCTCGGCGACCTGCGCGCCGATGCGGTGCAGCGGATTGAGCGCGGTCATCGGCTCCTGAAAGATCATCGCGATCCGATCGCCGCGCAGCTTCTGCATCTCCGCCTCGCCGAGCCCGACGAGGTCGCGCCCTTCGAAACGCAGTCGCGCCGGAGACCTCGGCGCCGTCGGGCAACAGCCCCATCAGCGCGAGCGCGGTCATCGTCTTGCCCGAGCCGGATTCGCCGACGACGCCCAAGGCTCTCGCCCGCGCGAAGCGAAAACGAGACTTCGCGCACGATGCGCCGCGGCCCTTGCGGGGTCGGCAGGTCGATCGCGAGATCGGCGACTTCGAGCAGCATGTCAGCGCCGCGCCCGCAGCTTCGGATCGAGCGCGTCGCGCAGGCCGTCGCCGAGCAGATTGAGGCCGAGCACGCTGAGCGCGACCGCGAGCCCGGGAAGATACGGCCAGCCGCGGCGCGACATACATCCAGGCCTGCGCGTCGGCCAGCATGCGCCCCCAGGACGCCATCGGCGGCTGCGCGCCGAGGCCGAGATAGGAGAGCGCGGCTTCGGCGAGGATCGCGATCGCGAACTGGATCGTCGCCTGCACGATCAGCGCGGGCGCGATGTTCGGCAGCACGTGATCGAACGCGATTGCGAGCGGCCCTCGTCCCGCCGCGCTGCGCCGCCAGCGCGAATTCGCGCGAGAGCACGCGAGTTGGCGGTCGCGCGCGTCAGCTTGGCGAAGATCGGCACATTGGCGATGCCGATCGCAAGGATGGCGTTGACGACGCCGGGGCCGTAGGTCGCGGTCAGCAGGATCGCCATCAGCAGCGCGGGAAAGGCGAAGGAGAAGTCGCAGAGCTTCATGATCGCGTCCTCGACCGCGCCCTCGGCGCTCGCCGCGACGAGCCCGAGCGCGACGCCGAACGCGAGGCCGATGCCGACCGCGATCACGCCGACGAGCAGCGAAACGCGCGCGCCCGCCAGCAGCTCCGAGACGACGTCGCGCCCTAGCGCGTCGGTTCCGAGCCAGTGCGCGGCCGAAGGCGGCGCCAGCTTGTGCGGGATGTCGAGCGCGGCGGGCGGATAAGGCGTCCAGACCAGCGAAAGCGCGGCCGCGCCGATCAGCAGCGCCACCAGAGCCACGCCGAGGCTCAGGCTCGCGCCGGCGCGAGGGCGCCGCGACGATCTGGAGAGACGAGCGGGGAGAAGGCTCATGCGGAACGCGCCCGCAAGCGCGGATCGATCGCCGCCGCGAGGAGATCGACGAGCATGTTGATGACGATCACGAATGCAGCCAGACCCATCACGCAATCCTCGACCACGAGCACGTCGCGATTGGAGATCGACTGCAGGATGAGGCGACCGAGGCCCGGCAGTACGAACACGTTCTCGACCACGACCGCGCCGGCGACGAGGTTGGCGAATTGCAGGCCGAGGATGGTCAGGATCGGCGGCATCGCATTCGGCAGCGCGTGGCGCCACAGCGCCGCATTGCGGGAGAGCCCCTTCGCGCGCGCGGTGCGCATGAAATCCTCGCTCAGCGCCTCCAATAGCGCCGAGCGCGTCACGCGCGTCAGAATCGCCGCCTGCACGAGACCGAGGGCCAGCGCGGGCAGGATCAGCGCGGCGAAGCCGCGCCACGGATCGGACCAGCCGGGAAAGCCGCCGGCCGGCGCGAGGCGAAAATGCACCGCGAAGATCAGCACCAGCACGATGCCGAACCAGAAATTGGGAATTGCGAGGCCGAACTGGCTCGCCGCCATGACGAGCGCGTCGCCGGCCTTGCCGCGCCGCTCGGCGGCATAGACGCCCGGCCGTGAGCGCGACCGCGCGCGCGATGGCCATCGACATCAGCGCGAGCGGGCCGCTCACCGTCAAGCGCTGCAGGATCAGCGGCAGCGATCGGCGAACTGTAGGTGTAGGACGTGGCCGAGATCGCCGCGCAGCGCGCCGCCGATCCAGGCGAGATAGCGCGTCGCGAAGGGCTGATCGAGCCCGAGCTTGTGCGAAAGCGCGGCCACCGCCTCCGGCGTCGCGCTGGCCCCCAGCATGGTCTGCGCGGCGTCGCCCGGCAGAACTTCCAGCACGCCGAATATGACCAGCGAGGCGAATCCCAATGTGGCGACGAGAATGAGCAGACGTTGCAGCGCGAAGACGAACATGGCGCGAACATAAGTCGATCGAAGGCCGCGCCGCAATGCGCAGGGCGCGAGGCTTTCAGGCCGAGCCGCCGCTTTTCGCCAGGCGGAAACGCCTCGCCGCGCGAAACTCGCCGCCGGGTTCGGCTTGCACGAACAGCGCGAGCGCGTCGACGGCGAAGTTCGGATCGGGAACGCGGCGCGCGAAATCCTCGGCGATTTTCGCCGCGAGCCGCTCGGGCGCATCGACGGCGTCGCTCAGCGTGAAATGCAGCCGGAACTCTTCGAGCACATAGGGGTAGCCGAAGGCGTCGAGATAGGCGCGCTGGCGCTCGCGTCAGCCGCTCCGGCCGGCGGCGTGCGTACTCGGCTTCGCTCAGCGGCGCGCGGAAGGCGTCGAGCTCGCGCACCGCGCGCCGCTCCAGCGCGCTCAAGTTCGGCGGAGCGCTGTGCGGGCGTGAGCGCGACGAAGCCCTGCCCGCCGCCCGCCGGCAGGGTCGAGACGCCGAGCGGCCCGAGATCGAACGGCGCCGTCGACCGGCGCGAGATCGTCGATCGCCGCATTCCAACTCGTCCCGGCTGGCCGCCCGGTCTCGAGCCGCAGCGGCGCCTTCAGCGTGGCGTGAAAGCCGTAGCGGCGCGGCTCGGCGCGTCGACGGCGCGCCAGGTCTCGGGCGCATAGCCCGCCGGCGCATAGCCGTGCAAGTCGCGTCGCCGCGTCACGGCGTCGCGCCCGAGCACGCGCGAGCCGAAGCGCCAGAGGTCGCTGTCCGGCGGCGGCGCGAGATAGACGGCGTAGCGCGCGGCGGACATCACGCGGCGAGGCTCGCTCGGCGGCTCGATGCACGAGCTCGTAGAGCCTCCGGCGGCGTCCTCCAAGGCGCCGTCGTTGTCGATGGTGGCGTCGGGCGTCGCGGCGACTTCGGGCGCGTTCGCGCGCGCGCAGCCGGCTGCGCTGCCCGTCTCGCGCCCTCGCGGCCGCGCGCGGCCAGGCGCGCGGCGCGGATTTCCGAGCTCGCGTCGACCAGCACGACGAGCGAGTTGCGCATAGCGCTCGCGCGCGGCGGCGACGGCGCCGCGCGAGAGGTTGCAGATGACGATCCTGCCGCTGCGCGATCGCGGCGTCGACCGCAATCGGGCACGCCGTAGCTGAGGCCATGCGCGCGCCAGCTCAACGCGAAGCGTGCCGGCGCGCTGCGCCGCGTCGAAAGCGTCGCCGATCGAGCGTGTCGTGATCCTCGTGCGCGTCGGCGGCGCGCGTGACGACGCGGCGCGACGACGAATCGCTCTTCGGCCGTGCAGCTCCGCGGCGAGCGCGCGGATCAGCGAATCCTTGCCCGCGCCGCTCGGGCCGACGATCGCGACGAAGAGGCCTGGCCCGCGCTCACGCGACCCGCCGCCCTTCGCGCCAGACCGCGCGCACCACCGGCTCGCCGTCATGCGTCGCGACGCGCAGCAGATCGGCGCGCCGGCCGAGCGCGATCTCGCCGCGGTCGGCAAGGCCGGTCGGCTTCGGCCGGGCGTCTTGGTCACGAGCCGGATCGCGCCGGGCAGGCCGCCGACTTCGGGCGCGTCCGCGAGCCGGAACGCCGCCATCAGCAGGGCCGCGGGCACGTAGTCGGAGGAGAGGATGTCGAGTTCGCCCGCTTCGGCGAGTTCGCGCGCCGAGGCGTTGCCCGAATGCGAGCCGCCGCGCACGACGTTGGGCGCGCCCATCACGGTCGCCATGCCGGCCGCGCGCGAGGCGACGGCCGCCTCGAGCGTGGTCGGAAACTCGGCGATCGCGACGCCGTCGCGCTTGCGACTGCTCGACCTCGTCGAGCGTCGTGTCGTCGTGGCTGGCGAGCGTGATGCCGCGCGCCTTGGCGATCTCGACGATGCGCGGCCGGTTCTCCTGCGCGCGCGCGCCGCCGACCGCTGGCGCTGCTCGCGCGACCTCCGCGAGTTCGTCGCGTCGAGCGCCCGGACTTGCCGGCGTAATAGATGAAATATTTCTCGAGATCGCGGAACTGGCGCTGGCCCGGCGTGTGGTCCATCAACGAGATGAGATCGCGCCGGATGGCTCGCGAGGAACTGCTTCGAGGAACTCGACGACGATTCGGCGCCGGAACCTCGCAGCGCAGATGCGTCAGGTGCTCGGCGCGCAGCAGGCCGGCGTCTGCGGCCGCGCGCGCACCGCTTCGGCGAGCGGAACGACGCTTGTCGCCGATGCCCGTCGCGCGACTCGAATTCGTCGATGCCGACGCGAAACGAATCGAACACCGTCGTGATGCCCGCCGCGGCGATCTGCGCGTCATAGGCGAGCACCGCGCTGCCCGCGTGCCACAGCACCGCCGGGCGCGGCACGAAATGCGCCTCGAGATGATCGGTGTGCAGTTCGACGAGGCCGGGCAGCAGATAATCGCCCTCGAAGTCGACGCCGCCGCGCGCGCCCGTCGCCCTCGCCGATCTCGCTGATGACGGCCGTCCTCGACCGCGACATAGCCGGTGAAGACGCGGTCGGCGGTGACGATCGTCGGCGTTGCGCGAAGACGAGCGGGCCGCTCGTCGAGGAACTCCATCGCTCAGGCTCCGTATTTCTCGAGAAACGCCTCGGCGCGGCAGCGCGCGAAAGTCGTCGAGCGCGGCGCGCAGACGCTCGTGGCTCCAGTCCCACCAGGCGAGCGCATCCATCCGCTCGCCGATCTCGCGGGAAAGCGGCGGCTTGATCGGACTGCGCGGGAACGCCGCCGACGATCGTGTAGGGCTCGACGTCGCGCGTGACCACAGCGCCCGCGCCGATCACGGCGCCGTTGCCGACCTTGACGCCGGGCATGAGCGTCGCGCCGTGGCCGATCCAGACGTCGTGGCCGATCGACGACCGCGTTTTCGCGCCGCCAGTCGAAGAAGCTCTCGTCGCGCTCCGCGTCGGGCCAATAGTCGTCGGCGCGGTAGGTGAAGTGGTGCAGCGTCGCGCGCCAGATCGGATGGTTGGTCGCGTTGATGCGCGCATGCGCGGCGATATTGGCGAACTTGCCGATCCGCGCCGCCCAGGCCTGCCGTCCTGCATGATGTAGGAATAATCGCCGAGCGTGGTCTCGCTGCAGCACGCAGCGCTCGGCGACCTCGGTATAGCGGCCGAGCGCGCCGCCGACGACCTCGGCGCTGGGATGGACGAGCGGCGCCTCGCTGAGCTCGTCGCGGGCTCTGCGTCGGCGCGCCGTCATGCGGCCTCGCGTCGCGGAAAGCGGCGACGTCGATCACCCGGTCGGCGAGGCGCGCGCGCACGTCCTCGTCGTGGAAGATGGCGAGGAAGCCCGCGCCCTGCGCGCGGCGCTCGGCGATGAGCTCGACCACCGCCTCGCGGTTGCGCTGCGTCGAGCGAGGCGGTCGGCTCGTCGAGGATGAGCAGGCTGTGCTCGCCGGCGAAGCCGCGCGCGATGTTGACGCGCTGCTGCTCGCCGCCCGAGAAGGTCGCGGGCGGCAACGACCACAGCCGCTCGGGCAGGTTGAGGCGCGCGAGCAGCGACGCCGCGCGCGCCCGCGCGCTGCCCGCGCGTCGAGCCCCGCGTCGCGCGCCGCCGCGGCGACGATGTCGATCGCGCGAGACGCGCGGGATGACGCGCAGGAACTGGCTGACATAGCCCATCATGCGCCGGCGCGCGTCGACGATCTCGCGCGGGCTCGCGCGCGCGATGTCGAGGAAGCGGTCGCCGTCGGCGAGCCAGATATGGCCGCGCTCGGCCGCGATAATTGCCGAACACGATCTTGAGGATCGACGACTTGCCGACGCCCGAGGGGCCGCCGAGCACGACGCATTCGCCGCGCGCGACCGCGAAGCCGACGTCGGCGACCACGGGCAGTCGCGCGCCGCCGTGCAGATGCAGCGTGAAGGCCTTGTCGAGGCCCTCGACGACGAGCAGATCGTTCGGCCGGGCTGGCGTCATGCCGCGAGCACCGAGGAAACGAGCAATTGCGTGTAGGGCGCCTGCGGATCGTCGAGCACGCGGTCGGTGAGCCCGCTCTCGATCACCTCGCCCTGTTTCATCACCAGGATGCGGTTGGAGAGCAGCCGCGCGACCGCGAGATCGTGCGTGACCAGCACGACCGCGAGCCCCATCTCGGCGATCAGGCCGCGGATGAGGTCGAGCAGGCGCGCCTGCACCGAGACGTCGAGGCCGCCGGTCGGCTCGTCCATGAACACGAGCCGCGGCGCGGTGACGAGATTGCGCGCGATCTGCAGGCGCTGGCGCATGCCGCCGGAATAGGTCGCGGGCGGATCGTCGAGCCGTCGCGCGGCGAATTTCGACGCGCTCCAGCCATTGCTGCGGCGCTGGCGCGGATGCGGCCGTAGTGGCGGTCGCCGAGCGCCATCAGCCTTTCGCCGATGTTGCCGCCGGCCGAGACGTTCATGCGCAGCCCGCGCGCGGCGTCCTGGTGGACGAAGCCCCAGTCGGTGCGCATCAGCGCGCGCCGCTCGGCTTCGGAAAGCTCGGCGAGATCGCGCATCGCGCCGTCGCGCAGCCGGTAGCGCACGGAGCCCGCGTCGGGCGCAGCCAGGCCCGCGATCAGATGCAGCAGCGTCGTCTTGCCCGAGCCCGATTCGCCGACGATCGCGAGCGCCTCGCCCTGCTGCAATCTCGAAGGAAATGTCGCGGCAGGCCTGGATCGCGCCGTAGCGCTTGGCAAAGCCCTCGAGCCTGCAGCAGCGGCGCGCTCATTCGGCGGCGTCCTTCTGGTTGGCGCTCTGCCGCTTCTCGCAATAGTCGGTGTCCGAGCAGACGAACATCCGCCCGCCGCGATCGTCGGTGACGACCTCGTCGAGGAAGGACTCGGTCGCGCCGCAGAATGCGCAGGTCGCGTCGAACTTGGTGCGCTCGAACGGATGGTCCTCGAAATCGAGCGAGACGACCGCGTGTAGGGCGGGATCGCGTAGATGCGCTTCTCGCGCCCGGCGCCGAACAGTTGCAGCGCCGGGCAATCGTCGAGCTTGGGATTGTCGAATTTCGGGATCGGCGAGGGGTCCATGATGTAGCGGCCGGCGACGCGCGCGGGATAGGCGTAGGTCGTCGCGATATGGCCGTGGCGCGCGATGTCCTCATAGAGCTTGACATGCATGACGCCGTATTCGCCGAGCGCGTGCATGGTGCGCGTCTCGCGTCTCGCGCGGCTCGAGGAAGCGCAGCGGCTCGGGGATCGGCACCTGATAGACGAGGATCTGATCCGGCGGTCAGCGGCGTCTCGGGCACGCGATGGCGGGTCTGGATGATCGTCGCCTCGCGCGTGTCGGTCGTCGTCGCGACGCCGGCGGTCTTGGCGAAGAAGGCGCGGATCGAGACGGCGTTGGTCGTGTCGTCGGCGCCCTGGTCGATCACCTTGAGCACGTCGTCGCGGCCCGATCACCGCGGCCGTGACCTGCACGCCGCCGGTGCCCCAGCCGTAGGGCATCGGCATTTCGCGCGAGGCGAACGGAACCTGATAGCCGGGGATCGCGACCGCCTTCAGGATCGCGCGGCGGATCATGCGCTTCGTCTGCTCGTCGAGATAGGCGAAGTTGTAGGGCGCGAGGTCATTGGACCCTCGTCGCGTCATGCCCGCGCAAACGGGCCTCGAGCCTTGACGAGACGCGCGGGCATGACAGGCGTCGGCGTCTCATTCGGCCGCCTCCGCGCGGCTTTCCTCGTCGCGGCGCAACTGCCGGAGCAGCGCGAGTTCGGCCTGGAAGTCGACGTAGTGCGGCAGCTTCAGATGCTCGACGAAGCCGGTCGCCTGCACGTTGTCGGAATGCGAAAGCACGAATTCCTCGTCCTGCGCCGGGCCCTTGCGCTCCTCGGCGATATTCGTCGGCGCGCAAGCGCGCGGTCGACCAGCGCCATCGACATCGCCTTGCGCTCGCTCTGGCCGAAGGCCAGGCCGTAGCCGCGGGTGAAGCGCGGCGGCTCGCCGTCGCCGCCCTTGAACTGGTTGACCATCTGGCATTCGGTGACGCTGACGTCGCCGAGCGGGACGGCGAAGCCGAGATCCTCGACGAACAGTTCGACCTCGACCTCGCCGAAGCGGATCTCGCCGACGAACGGATGGTTGCGGCCGTAGCCGCGCTGGGTCGAATAGGCGAGGCCGAGCAGGAAGCCCTCGTCGCCGCGCGCCAGAGTCTGCAGGCGCGCGTCGCGCGGCGCGGGAAAGCTCGGCGGGTCGCGCGTGATGTCGGAGACCGGCGCGTCCGGCGCCGGCGCGCGGCTCGCGCTCGATCAGGTCGTCGCGCGCGATGAGGTCGGTGACGCGCGGCGCCGGCGGCGCGGGCGCGGCCGGCGCGGTCGGCGCGCGGCGCCGGATCGCCGCGGGCTCTCGAGATCGAAGTCGATCAGGCGATGGGTGTAGTCGAAGGTCGGCCCGAGCACCTGGCCGCCCGGCAGATCCTTGAAGGTCGCGGAGATGCGGCGGCGCAGCGCCATCGCGGCGGTGTCGAGCGGCTCGGCGAAGCCGAAGCGCGGCAGCGTGGTGCGATAGGCGCGCACCAGGAAGATCGCCTCGATCAGGTCGCCGCGCGCCTGCTTGATCGCCAGCGCCGCGACGCGGCGGTCGTAGAGCGAGCCCTCGCTCATCACCCGATCGACGGCGAGCGCGAGCTGTTCGTCGATCTGCGCGGGCGTCGAGCTCGGGCGTCGCCGCGATCGCCGCGCCGCTTGTCGGCGAGCAGCGCGTGGGCGTTGCGGATCGCGCGTTCGCCGCCCTTGACCGCGACATACATCAGCGCGCCTCCCGTGATGCGCGCATCGAGCGCGGCAGCGCGGCGAGCCTCGATCGCCGGCGCGCGAGGATCAGATCGACGCCGAGCGGGAAGGCTGCCGCGATTGGCGCGTCCATTGCGCGACGGAAGTCCGTCGGGCAGCGGCGCGACGCGCGAAGCGCGCCTCGCCGCTTGACGCCGGGCCCGGCGAGCCGCAAGCGCGCGCCGCGTCGCGAGCCGAGCGACCTGCAGCGACGAAGGTCGTCGAGCGGTCGGGATATTCCGGCGCGTCCCTTGCGCGAAGCGCTCGAGATCGAGGCCGTCGCGCGTCGGCGTCGACCAGCGCGAAGGCGGCCTTGTCGGGCGCGGCGGCGAGCGGCGCGCCGGTGTGGAACTTCGAGATAGGCCGCGATCGCTTCGCGCCGCGGCGAACGCGGGCGCGATCCACAGCGGCGTCTCGAAATCGGCGAGCGTCAGCAGCGCCGCCGCGGCGGCGGGCGCAGAGCGGCGCCGGCGGCGCGAGGCCTGCGCCGCAGGCGACGATCGTCGCCGGGCGAAGCCATGGCGTCGCAGGATGGCGCGGAACGCGGCCTGCGATTCGAAGACGCGGATCGGCGAAGGCGAGCGCGCTCATGCGCCGTCCTCGCCGCGCACCAGCGTGAAGAAGTCGACGCGCGTCGCGGCGGTCTCGGCGTCGCGCCTGCGCGCGCTCGGCGGCGAGCCGCGCGGCGATCGGCGCCAGCACGTCCGTCTCGACCTCGGCGCGCGCGTCGGCGCGCTGCCAGAGCGCGTCGAGGATCGCCGCCAGCCGCGCGCCTGCTCGCCGTCGCGGCCGAGCATGTGGCCATAGCCGCGCTCGCCGGTCGGCAGCTCGACGATGGCGCGCGTGACGCGTCGCCTCGCCGAGGTTGAAAGGCGCGCCGTCGCCGCCCGCGCGGCCGCGCAGCATGACGAGCCCGGTCTCGACCGGCTTCAGGTCGCGCGCGCCGTGGTCCGGCCAACGGCGCGCGAGCGGCTCGGCGAGTTCGCGCGGCGTCGCGCGCGCCAGGAGCCGCCATAGCGCGCCGGCGCGCCGCGATCTCGCGTCGAGTCGTCGACGGATCGGTCATGGCGTCTCTCTGGCTCCGTTCGATGACAGTTTCGCGTCAGGCTCACGCGGCGGCCGTTCGCCGGCCGGCCATCGCGGCGCGCAGCTGTGCCGGAGACGAAGTCGATCGCGGCGACCGAGACGAGGATCAGCAGGATCAGGAACGACACCTGCCGCCATTCGAGCACGCGGATCTGCTCGGAGAGATGCAGGCCGATGCCGCCGGCGCCGACGACGCCGATGATGGTCGCCGAGCGCGTGTTGGATTCGATGAAATAGAGGATCTGCCCGGCGATCACCGGCAGCACCTGCGGCAGCAGGCCGAAGCGGACCTCCGCGAGCCGGCCGCCGCCCGCGGCGCGCACGCCCTCCTGCTCCTTCGCGTCGGCCGATTCGACGATCTCGGCGAACAGCTTGCCGAGCGCGCCGAAGTCGGAGGTCGCGATCGCGAGCACGCCGGCGAACGGCCCGAGGCCGACGACGTTGATCCAGATCAGCGCCCAGATCAGCGTGTCGATGCCGCGCACGACGTCGAAGAAGCGCTTGACCGGCAGGCGCAACCAACGCGATCGGCATGACGTTGCGCGCCGCGAGGATGCCGAGCGGCAGCGCGAACAGCGGCGCCGAGCAGCGTGCCGAGCAGCGCGATCGCCAGCGTCTCGCCGAGCGCGTTGAGATAGGTCGACGAAATGGCCGCCCGGGATCGGGCGGAACATCTCGAGCGACGAACCAGCCGAGCTGCCGCAGGCCCGGGAGCGATGCGGCCCCAGGGAACGTCGAAATAGACGAAGGCGCGCGACATAGATCGCCGCCATCGACGCGCGACGACGCCGACGCCGACGCGACGCGGCGCGCGCCAGTCGGCCGCGAAAGCTGCGGGATAGCGCGCCTTGACCGCCGCGACGTCGACGCGTCGCGCGGCGGCGGCGCTCATGCGAGCCGCTCCTTCGACGAGCAGCGCGCGGCGCAGATATTGCGTCGAGATGTCGATCGCCATGACGACGGCGATGATCATCACCAGGATCGCGCTGACGTCGGAATAGTAGAACTTGCGGATCGCCTCCATCAGGTCCTGGCCGATGCCGCCGGCGCCGACGAAGCCGAGCACGGTCGCGCCGCGCACGTTGATCTCGAAGCGCAGCAGCGCGAAGCTGGCGAAGCTCGCGAGCACCTGCGGCAGCGCGGCGAAGCGCACGGTCTGGACATAGGAGGCGCCGACCGAGCGCAGGCCCTCGACCGGCTTCATGTCGATGTTCTCGGTCGTCTCGAAGAACTGCTTGCCGAGCGCGCCGGCGCTGTGGATCGCGATCGCCAGCACGCCCGGCAGCGGCCCGAGGCCGAAGGCGACGACGAAGATCAGCGCGAACACGATGTCCGGCACGGTGCGGCAGAATTCGAGCCGCGCGGCGCGCGACGAAGACGAGCGCACGCGTTGCCGGTCAGGTTCGGCGAGGCGAGAAAGTTGAGCGCGAAGGCGACGACGGCGCCGGTCAGCGTGCCGACATAGGCCATCAGCATCGTCTCGCCGATCAGCCGGCGCGATGCGCTTGAAGCTCCAGAACCATTCGGCCGGATCGGTCCAGACCCGCGCGCCGTTGTCGAGCGTCACCAGGCGGTCGAAATAGCTGGTGAAGCCGCCGATCTTGGCGAAGAAGGTCTTCGGGTCGACCTCGGCCTGAACGGCGGACAGCGCCGATCAGCGACGACGAGCGACGCGCGAGCGCCGATGCCGAATCGCATGCCGCTTGGCGCGCGCGGCGCGCGCGGTAGGCGTCGCTGCAGCGCGTCGAGCTGGCGGTCGGGAAGTGGACGACGGCGTTGGGCATGGCGGCGGCTCGCAGACGCGGCGAGCGGCGCAGGGCCCGCCGCCGTCGCTCGCGCGCTCAGCTCTTCTTCTTGCGCAGCTCGTCGACGAACTTCACCAGCTCGATCGTCTTGTCGTAGTCGGCGTTGGCGATCGGCTCCCACGGGCGGTTCTTGCCGTCGGAGAGGCTGGCGAAGGCGTCCTTGTCCTTGGTCGCGGCGTCGAGGAAGGCCTTGGCGATCGCCGCCTTCAGGTCGTCGGGCAGGTCGGAGAGATAGGCGTAGGGCGAGTTGATGATCAGGTCGGACTTCAGGATGATGCGGAAATCGTCCTTGGTCATCGGCGAGCCGTCGGCGTTCTTCAGCATGCCCTTGTTGAGCATGCGGGTGAGGTTGGAATCGTCGGCGCGCGTTCCACCAGTTGGCGGCAGACGTCGACCGTGCCCTGCGCCAGCGCGAGCACCGCGTTCTCGTGGCTGCCGGCGAACACGGTCTTGGAGAAGAACGTCTCGGGATCGATGCCGAGCTGGTCGAGCACGAAGCGCGGCATGTTGTTGCCCGAGGTCGAGTTCGGGTCGACGAAGGCCATCGCCTTGCCCTTCAGATCCTCGATCTTCTGATAGGGCGATTTCGCGAGCACGTAGAAGACCGAGTAATAGCCCTTCGAGCCGTCGCTGTTGACGTCGATGGCGAAGGCGTCGGTCTTGACGCCGATGATGCGGGCGCGCGCGAACGAGGCCGGGCCGTAATAGGCGATGTGGATGTTGCCGGCGCGCTGGCCCTCGATGACGGCGGCGTAGTCGTTGGCGACGCGCAGCGTCACCTTCGTGCCGAGCTCCTTGCTGAGATAGTCGACGAACGGGCGTCCAGCGATCGACCGTGCCGGAGGCGTTCTCCGCCGGGATGACGGCGAAGACGAGTTCGGGATATTTCGCCTTCCAGTCCTGGGCGCGGCGCGGCGCCGCGGCGACGAGCGCTGGCGCCGGCGCCGATCGATCAGGGTGCGACGAGTGATCATGATCAGTCTCCTTGGAGGTGAAGAAATGCCGGCCGATCAGGCGGCGGCGGTCGCGGCGCTCGGCGGCGGTCGACGCGGCGCGGACGTCGCCGACAGCCTCTTTGGCCTCGATGCCGTAGAGCTCGCGCGCGACGGCGTCGGTCAGTTCGGCCGGGGCGCCGTCGAAGACCACGCGGCCGTTCGCCATGCCGATCAGCCGGTCGCAATAGCCGCGCGCCAGATCGAGCGAATGCAGGTTGCACAGCACGGTGATGCCGTGATGGCGGTTGATGCGCTGCAGCGCGTCCATCACGATGCGCGTGTTGCGCGGATCGAGCGAGGCGATCGGCTCGTCGGCCAGAATGATCTCCGGCTCCTGCACCAGCGCGCGCGCGATGGCGACGCGCTGCTGCTGGCCGCCCGAGAGGCTGTCGGCGCGCTGGGCGGCGAGGCTGGCGATGTCGAGCTGCTCGAGCGCGGAGAGCGCGAGCGCGATGTCGCTCTCGGACCAGAGCTGCAGCGCCGAGCGCAGCGTCGAGACATGGTTCAGCCGTCCGACCAGCACGTTGGTCAGCACGTCGAGCCGGCCGACCAGATTGAACTGCTGGAAGATCATCGCGCAGCGCGCGCGCCAGTCGCGCCAGCGCCGCGCCCTTGAGCGCGCGTGACCTCGAGGTCGCCGAAGCGGATGCGCGCCCGAACGTCGGCTGCTCGAGCCGGTTGATCATGCGCAGCAGCGTCGATTTGCCGGCGCCGGAGCGGCCGATCACGCCGATGAAACGTCCCGCCTCGATTTCGAGCGAGACGTTGTCGACAGCGGTCTTGGAACCGAAACGCCGGGAGAGACCTTCGATGGACAACATGACGGAGCCCCTTCGAACGAGGAGCTATCGGCCTCACGCGACAATCTCGTGACGGCGGCGGCCCGCCCAGCGCCTAGAATTCGAGCTGGACTTTCATCGATTGCGAGCGATCGCCGGCCAGTTCGAACGCCTCCCGCGCCCGAATGAAGGGAATGGTCGCGGTAATCAAAGGCTTGACGTCGATCAGGCCCTTGCCGATCAGTTCGACCGCAAGCGCGAACTCCTCGATGGAAGCGGAAGGTCCCGCGCATTTCGAGTTCCTTGGCGGTGATCATGTTGATCGGCAGCGTCATTTCGCCGCCGAGCCCAAGCTGGACCATCACCCCGCCGGGCCTGACGACCTCGAGCGCCGAACGGACCGCGGCTTCCGCCCCCGAGGCCTCGAACAGCACGTCGAAATGCCCCTTGTCGGCGCCGTATTCGGCGAGCCGCTGCGGCTCGGCGGCGACATTGACGGTCTCGTCGGCCCCTACGCGGCGCGCGCGCGCGAAGCGTCGCCTCGGCAATGTCCGTCACGACGATCTCGGCTGCGCCCGCCCGACGCGCGGCGATCACGCAGAGCGCGCCAATCGGACCGGCGCCGGTCACCAGCACGCGCTTGCCCAGCAGAGCGCCGGCGCGGCGCGCGGCGTGCAAAGCGACCGCGAGCGGCTCGGCCATGGCGGCCTCGCCGAGCGAGACCCCGTCGGCGACCGGCTCCGCCTGCGCCTCGTCGCACACCAGCGTCTCCCGGAACGCGCCCTGCACATGAGGAAAACGCATCGCGCTGCCGTAAAAGCGCATTTCGAGGCAATGGTTCTGCTTGCCTTCCAGGCAATACCGGCACCGGTTGCAGGGGCGGCTCGGATTGACCGCGATCCGGGCGCCAACGTGGACGCTCCGCACCTCCGCGCCGACGGCTTCGACGACGCCCGCCACTTCATGACCAAGAATCATCGGCTCGCGCAGGCGCACGGTCCCGAACCCGCCGTGCGAGAAGTAATGCAGGTCCGACCCGCAAATGCCGCCGAATGCTATCCGCACCCGCAGGTCCCTCGGGCCGAGCGCGGGAACCGGCGATTCCTCGACCCTGATGTCCTTGGCCGCATGGGCGACGACTGCGCGCATGATTTCCTCCGCTGCCGCGGCCGGCCTCGCGCCCGGTCGCCGACGCCTTCATGCCCCGATCGCCGGCGCCATGCAAATGAGCGGAAGGCGGGGCTTAAATTTGCGCGTGCGTTCGCGCGCGGCGTCCTTATGCTGGCGCGAAAACCGGCCGCGACGGGCGGCTCGGACCGAAACGCCGAGGAGGAAGACGCACGTGACACAATTGATCGAGCGCCTGTTCGCGCTCAACGACCGCGTCGCCCTGGTTACGGGATCCTCGGCGGGAATCGGTCTCGCCCTGGCGCGCGGCCTCGCCGGCGCCGGCGCGCGCGTCGTCGTCAACGGGCGGGACAAGGCCAAGGTCGAGGCGGCGGTCGGCGACCTCGCAGCTTCCGGCGCGCGAGCCTATTCGGCGCCGTTCGACGTCACCGACCGCGCGGCGGTCGGCGAAGGCGTCGAGCGCATCGAGCGCGAAATCGGCCCGATCGAGGTGCTGATCAACAACGCGGGCATCCAGCGCCGCGGGCCGCTCGAGGATTATCCCGAGGAGACCTGGCGCGAACTGATGCGCGCCAATCTCGACAGCGTATTCTTCGTCGGTCAGGCGGTCGCGCGCGCGATGATCGCGCGCAAGCGCGGCCGCATCATCAACATCGGCTCGGTGCAGAGCGAACTCGCGCGCGCCAACATCGCCCCTTATACCGCCTCGAAGGGCGCGGTGAAGATGCTGACCAAAGGCATGGCGACCGACTGGGGCCGGCACGGGCTCAACGTCAACGCAATTGCGCCCGGATATTTCCGCACCGAACTCAACAAGGCGCTGGTCGAGGACGAGAAATTCTCGGCCTGGCTCTCCGCTCGCACGCCGATGGGGCGCTGGGGCGACGTCGACGAACTGGTCGGCGCCGCGATCTACCTCGCCTCCGACGCTTCGAGTTTCGTCAATGGACACATCCTCTATGTCGACGGCGGCATCACGGCCTGCCTCTGAGCCGATCGCGGTCGTCGTCATGGGCGTCTCCGGCGCCGGCAAGACGACCGTCGGGCGGAGACTCGCCGAGGCGATCGGCGCTGATTTCGTCGACGGCGACGATCTGCACACCGACGCCGCTCGCGCCAAGATGGGCTCGGGCGCGCCCTTGACCGACGAAGACCGCTGGCCCTGGCTCGACCGGGTCGCCGCAAGACTCGCGGCGGGGCTGGCGAGCGGCCGAAGCGCTGTCGTCGCCTGCTCGGCGCTGCGGCGCGTCTACCGCGACCGGATCCGGGCCGGCGTCGGGCCGACGCTGCAATTCATATATCTCGAGGCCGACCCGGAGATGATGCGCGCGCGCGTCGCGGGCCGCCGCGGCCATTACATGCCGGCCTCGCTGGTCGAGAGCCAGTTCGCCGCGCTCGAGCCGCCGCAGGGCGAGCGCGACGTGATCGAGACGCCCGCGGATGGCAACCTCGAGGCCGAGATTCCGAAGCTGACGGCGCGGCTTCGCAGCCGTTAGCCTCCGCTACAGCGCGAAACCGCCGTCGGCGAGATGAATCTGCCCCGTCGTGAAAGCGCTCTCGTCAGAGGCGAGGTAGACCGCGAGCATCGCGATCTCCTCGGGCCTGCCCAGCCTTCCCATCGGCTGGCGATCTACGAAGGCTTGTTTGACCGCCTCGACGCTCTGGCCGCTCGCTGCGCTCAGCGCCGCGATGCGCCCCTGCAACGACGGGCTTTCCACCGTGCCCGGGCAGATCGCGTTGCAGCGAATCCCGCGTCGGATGAAATCGGCCGCGACGGCCTTGGTCAGGCCGATCACCGCCGCCTTCGAGGCGCCGTAGACATAGCGGTTGGGCAGGCCGCGCACCGAGGAGGCGCCCGAGGCGATGTTGATGATCGAGCCCCCGCCTTTCGCCAGCATGCCCGGCAGGAACGCCTTGATCGTGCGATGCATTGATTTGACGTTGAGATCGAACGAGAAATCCCAGTCGGCGTCGGAACAGTCGAGGACGCTGCCGTGATGCACGAAGCCGGCGCAATTGAACAGGATGTCGAGCGGCCCGATCTCCGCGGCCAGCGCCGCGACCGCTTCGCTCGAGCGCACGTCGAGCTTGCGCCTGTCGGCGGCCAGACCGCCGAGCGACGCCGCATCGATATCGGTCGCGACGACGCTCGCGCCCTCGGCGGCGAACGCTTCAGCGGTCGCCCGACCGATGCCCGCCCCCGCCGCCGTCACCAGCGCCCTCTTGCCGCTCAAACGTCCCGCCATCGCATCCTCCCATTATTCTCTTCAAATGATTGAGCCTATCGTTCCTGTATACCCGTCATCGAAACTTCGCCGCAATCGGGATAGCTCCGGCGCTGCGGTCATTCGAGGCGGCTCGCGGCATGGGCGAATTTCCGTTCATCGACGACGTTAGGAAACTCAATCAGAATATCTGAGGGTAGAGACGCCAGACCGAGTCGCGGCGCGGCGGCGCAAACGGATCGATTCACATGAGAGTCGAGGTCGCTGAAAGCCGCATCGAAATCGAGGCGCGCAGCGGCGAGGCGCATGGCAAGCCGCCTGGCGGTCCGATCCGGGGCGCAAACAATGTCTGCCGGCCCAGAGGGCGACGAGCGCGGCCGATAGCCCGCAATCCCAGCGTCGACCGCGGAACTTCCCGTCACGATCACAGCGCGTTCATGGTCAGCAACTCATAGGTCGCAACCGGCTCGCCCGCACGGTTTGCGATCTCCACGTCCCAGCGCACTTCGCCGTAATCCTTGTTGCGCGGAGACTTCTGTTTGACGGTGAGGCGCACTTTTATCGCTTCTCCCGGCGTCACCGGCTTGATGAAGCGCAGATTGTCGAGCCCGAAATTGGCGAGCACCGGGCCGCGCGCGGGTTCGACGAACAGGCCGGCGGCGAAGGCGAGCAGGAGATAGCCGTGCGCCACGCGCCCGGGGAAGAACGGATGACCCTTCACCGCCTCCTCGTCCATATGGGCGTAGAACGTGTCGCCGGTGAATTCGGCGAAATGCTCGATGTCGGCGATCGAGATTTCCCGCTCTTTCGACCGGAACGTCTGGCCGAGCGCGAGATCGCCAAAGGCGTAGCGGAACGGGTGCTGGTCCTTGGCGATCTCCGGAGCGCCCTTCAACCAGCTTCCGGTGAGCTGGGTCAGCAGCGCCGGCGAGCCCTGCAGCGCGAGGCGCTGCATGTGACGCCTGACCGCGCGCATGCCGCCAAGTTCCTCGCCGCCGCCGGCCCTGCCGGGACCGCCATGCACGAGATGCGGCATCGGCGAGCCGTGGCCCGTCGACTCGGCCGCGCAATCGCGGTCGATGACGAGGAAGCGCCCGTGCGAGGCGGCCGCGCCATACACGACCGCGCGCGCGATCAGGGGATCATGGGTCACCAGCGAACCGACGAGACTCCCCTCGCCCTTGCGCGCGAGCGCAATCGCCTCATCGATGCCGCGATAGCCGAGCACGGTCGAGACGGGACCGAACGCCTCGAGCGAGTGCACGAGGCTCGACGTCGACGAGTCGTTGGCCAGCATCAGCACCGGCGAGAGAAAGGCGCCCTTCTCGGCGTCGGCGCCGCTGACCTCGACGTGGTTGGGATCGCCGAAGACGACATGGGCTTCGGTGCGCAGATGCGCGATTTTTGCGCGCACATCGCGTCGCTGCGCCTGCGAGGCGAGCGCGCCCATCCGGGTCGTCTCGAGCCGGGGATCGCCGACTTGCACCTTGGCGAGCCTCGCCGATAGCGCCTTGACGACGGCTTCGACGCGATTCTGAGGCGCGAGTATGCGACGGATCGCCGTGCACTTCTGACCGGCCTTGACGGTCATCTCGCGCACGACCTCCTTGATGAAGATATCGAATTCGGGCGCCTCCGGCGTCACATCGGCGCCGAGGATGCAGCAATTGAGCGAGTCGCGCTCGGCGTTGAAATGCACGGCGTTGGCGAGCAGCGTCGGATGGGTCTGCAGCCGCGTCGACGTTTCGAGCGAGCCGGTGAAGCCGACGCTGTCTTGCGCGCCGAGGTGGTCGAACAGATCCTGCGCCGACCCGCAGATGAATTGCAGGGCGCCCGGCGGCAGGAGCCCGCTCTCGATCATCAGCCGGACCGCGGCCTCGGCGAGATAGGCGGTTGCGGTCGCGGGCTTGGCGATGACCGGCAATCCCGCGAGAATCGCGGGGGCAAGCTTCTCGAGCATGCCCCAGACCGGGAAATTGAACGCGTTGATCTGCACCGCGACGCCCTCGCGCGCGACGAAGACGTGCTGCCCGACGAACTGTCCGCCCTTCGAGAGATATTCGGGATCGCCGTCGACCAGGATGTGGTCGTTCGGCAATTCGCGTTTGCCTTTGGAGGCGTAGACGAACAGCGTGCCGATGCCGCCGTCGACGTCGACGCGGCTGTCGGAAAGCGTCGCGCCGGTGTCGTAGGAGAGCTTGTAGAGCAGCTCCCTGTTGGCGTTGAGATGCTGCGCGAGGCCCTTCAGCAGGTCCGCGCGCTGGTGGAAGGTGAGCGCGCGCAGGGCCGGCCCGCCGACGCGCCGGGCGTGGCGGACCATCTCGCCGATATCGAGCCCGTCGCTGGAGACCTGCGCCACGACGCGCCCGTCGATCGCGCTCGCGACCTCCGCAAATCCGCCGGGCGCCTCATGCCAGCGATCCTCGGCATAGCTCTTGAGCCTCATGGCGCTCTCCCTGTTTCTATTCGTGGGCGGCGTCGCCGCGCTTCTTATTAATTGACTGACCGGCCGGACAATGCAAGCATGTCGTCAAAAGACGCCATCTCGAGCGGGATCATAGGGGAGGGAATGCCGATGAGCGAATGCGTGATTTGGGAGCGCGACGGAGGGGCGGCGATCGTAACCCTCAATCGGCCGGACCGGCTGAACAGCTTCAACACGGAAATGACCACCGACCTGTCCCGCATCCTCGGGGAGCTCGGGCGCGACCCCAAGTGCCGCGCCATCCTGCTGACCGGAGCGGGCCGGGGCTTCTGCGCCGGGCAGGACCTCTCTGAGCGTTCGGTGGCGCCGGGCGGCGCCCGCGTCGATGTCGGCCAGAGCATCGAAACCCGCTTCAATCCGCTCGTGCGGCTGATGCGCTCGCTGCCCAAGCCGATCATTGTGGCGGTCAACGGCGTCGCGGCGGGCGCGGGCGCCAATATCGCGCTGCAGGGAGACATCGTGCTCGCGGCCAAGTCGGCCCGCTTCATCCAGTCTTTCGTCAAGATCGGGTTGCTGCCCGATTGCGGCGGCACCTGGTCGCTGCCGCACATTTTGGGCGAAGCGCGCGCCAAGGCGCTCGCGATGCTCGCCGAACCGATCGCCGCCGAACAGGCGGCCGCCTGGGGGCTGATCTGGCGCGCGGTCGACGACGCGGACCTTATGAGCGAGGCTCGCAAGCTGGCCGCGCATCTTGCCGCCCAGCCGACTGCCGCGCTCGCCGCGATCAAGCAGGCAATTCACGCCGCAGCGACCAACACGATGGACGCCCAGCTCGATCACGAGCGCGACGCGCAGCGCAAGCTCGGCCATTCCAACGATTTCGCGGAGGGCGTCGCCGCCTTCCTGGAAAAGCGCGCGCCTGTCTTCAAGGGCGAGGGCTGAACGTGACCAAGCGCAGCCCAGAGGAGACCGCGCGCCTCTCGGCCGAAGCCATGTGGGCCGACGACAACGCGACGCGGCAGCTCGGCATCGAGAAAATCGAGGTCGGCCCGGGCCGGGCGGTCCTGGCGATGACGATCGGGCCGTCGATGACCAACGGCCACGGCATGTGCCACGGCGGCTATATCTTCCTGCTCGCCGACAGCGCCTTTGCCTTCGCTTGCAACAGCCACGGCCAGCGCAACGTCGCCCAGCATTGCAGCGTCAGCTTCATCGCGCCGGGCAGGCTCGGATCGCGCCTGACCGCCGTGGCGATCGAACGCCAGCGCGCCGAGCGATCCGGCATCACGGATGTCACCGTGCGCGACGAAACGGGCGCGATCATCGCGGAATTCCGCGGCCATTCGCGCGCCATTCCCGGCAGCCTCCTACCGCAGGCCTGAGACATGTTCGACCTCACACCGCCCCGCGCCTCGCTCGACCCGATCGAGATCGCCAGCCGCGATGAAATATCGGCGCTGCAGCTTTCGCGTCTCAAGGCGACGCTGAAGCGCGCCTACGAGAACGTTCCCCATTACCGGCGCGCGTTCGAGGCCGCCGACGTCTCGCCCGACGATCTGAAGAGCCTCGGCGATCTCTCCAAATTCCCGTTCACGTCGAAGGCGGACCTGCGCGACAATTATCCGTTTGGCCTGTTCGCCGTGCCGCGCGAAAAGGTCGCGCGCGTCCACGCCTCCTCGGGCACGACCGGCAAGCCGACGGTCGTCGGCTACACCCAGGGCGACATCGAAGTCTGGGCGAGCCTCGTGGCGCGCTCGATCCGCGCCTCGGGCGGCCGGCCCGGCATGATCTGCCATGTCGCCTATGGCTACGGCCTGTTCACCGGCGGCCTGGGCGCGCACTACGGCGCGGAGAAGCTCGGCTGCACCGTCGTTCCCGTTTCCGGCGGCATGACCGAGCGCCAGGTGACGCTGATCGACGACTTCAAGCCCGACATCATCATGGTCACGCCGAGCTACATGCTCGCCATCCTCGACGAGTTTCGCAAGCGCGGCCTCGATCCGCGCGCCTGTTCGCTGAAGACCGGCATATTCGGCGCCGAGCCCTGGACCAACGCGATGCGCGCCGAAATCGAGAACGCGTTCGACATGCATGCGGTAGACATTTATGGCCTCTCCGAGGTGATGGGTCCGGGCGTCGCCAATGAGTGCGTCGAAACAAAGGACGGGCTGCATATCTGGGAAGACCATTTCTATCCCGAGATCATTGATCCGGAGACGGGCGCGGTCCTGCCCGACGGCCAACGGGGCGAACTCGTGTTCACCTCGCTGACCAAGGAGGCGATGCCGGTCGTGCGCTATCGCACGCGCGACCTGACGCGCCTGATGCCCGGCACCGCGCGAACGATGCGGCGGATGGAGAAGGTCACCGGCCGTTCCGACGACATGATGATCGTGCGCGGCGTCAACGTGTTCCCGACCCAGATCGAGGAGAAGCTGCTCGAATTCGAGTCGCTTTCCGCGCATTACCAGATCGTGCTGACCCGGTTGGGACGAATGGACGAGATGGAGGTGAAGGTCGAGGCGCGCGTCGGCGCCAGCGAAAGCGCGGTCGACGCCGGCCGGGAACTCGCGCATCGCATCAAGCAGATGATCGGCATTTCCGCGCGCGTCAGCGTGCTGCCGCCCGAGGGAATCGAGCGCTCGCAGGGCAAGGCGCGCCGCATCGTCGACCTGCGGCCGAAGGGCTGACGATGGCCCGTCCGCTCGCCGCCGATCACGGCGACAAGCGCGCCGCGATTCTCGCCGAGGCGGCGCGTTTGTTCGCCGCCGAGGGGTTCGACCGCGCCTCGATCAGCGAGATCGCGCAGGCCCTGGGCGTCTCCAAGGCGCTGGTCTATCACTATTACCGCTCGAAGGACGCGCTGCTCTACGACATCATCCGCGGCCATCTGATCGAGCTCGTCGAGGCCGCTGAAGCCGCGGACGCGCGCGGCGCCGACCCTGAAGATCGCCTACGAAAGGTCGTGAGCGCGATCCTCGATTGCTATCGCGGCGCCGACGCCGAGCACAAGATCCAGATCAACCATCTCGCCCAGCTCGGGCCCGGCGAACAAGCGGAATTGAAACGGCTCGAGCGACGTCTCGTCGAGATCGTCAGCGCGATCGTGGCCCGAATAAACCCGGACCTGCCGCCCGAAAAGCAGCGGCCGGTAGCAATGTCGATCTTCGGCGTGCTGAACTGGAAATACATGTGGTTCCGTGAAACCGGCCGCATGAGCCACGAGGATTATGCGGAGCTGGCGACGCGGATGTTCGTTGCGGGCGCGCGCGCGCTTTAGAAAAGGGCGCAGGCCGCCAGCGCTTCGACCCATGCTCCGCGGATCGCGCCGAAAGTTGAAGCGTTCTTCCGACGTTTCATCTCTGATAATCAGAATGTTAAGCTGACTTGGAAGCTCCCGCCGCGGCAAGCCCGTCGGACGGGTCGCCCGCAAACGCGTCGCCGACATTCTGCCGTTGATCGCCTAGCTGCGACCGCCGCCGGTCGAGGCGACAGCATGGAGGCGCGATGTTGCGCGCTCGTCAAAACCCATGAGCGACGCGTGTATTGACCGAGGAAGATTTGGCCATCCTGACGTTCGATGCGAAGGGGCGGGGCTCGGCTCGATTTGCCGGCGAACCGGCGGCCGTCACACTCCGGGTGCGCCCTTGTCAGGAAGCCAAAACGGTCGCAGATTTGATATGAAACGGCGGCCATTTGGCCGATGTCGGTAATTCCGTCAAAGCATCTCGGTCAAAGCATCTCGAAGGCGGGGGGACTATGCGTCTTTTTAATTGTGGCTGCTGCGTGAACCCGGCGCTGCGGGAAATCTTCGGTTTCAGCCGCGCGACGGGCGTCACCCGTCGGCAGGCGATGGTCGCTACGGCGGTGACGGCGGGCGCGATGGCTATGCCGAGCGTTGCGCGCGCGGGGACCCCCGACACATTGTTCCAATTTCAGGCCGCACTGGTGCAGGCGGGGCCGGCCGACACGATCCTGATCGGCGACGTGGTGACCGTCGCCGACGCCCAACCATCGGCCGAGGCGGTCGCGGTCGCCGACGGGCAGATCGTGGCCGTGGGAAGCCTCAAGGACGTCATGGCGCACAAGGGCCCGAACACGAAGGTGATCGATCGCACGGGCAAGACCATCCTTCCCGGCTTCATCGATCCGCACGTGCACATCGTCTCGTCGTCGACCTTCGACTTGTTCCTGGATCTGTCGCCCTTCGCCAACAAGGACACCGACGAAGTCCTCGCCAAGATCGCGGCCGCCGCCGCCAAGGCGAAGCCAGGCGAATGGGTCATCGGGCAGCTCTACGACACCGCGCTGATGCCCGGGCATCGCCCGCTCATGCGCGCGGACCTCGACAAGGCCGCTCCGCACAATCCGGTGTTCGTTCTGTCGGCGAGCCAGCACTTCGGCTACGTGAACAGCAAGGCTATCGATCTCGCCGGAATCCCCGAGGACGCCCCGGATCCCGCGGGCGGGTAATTCGGCCGCGACGGCGCGGGGCGCTTGAACGGCGTCTTGGCGGAAGCGCCGGCCATCCTTCCGCTTGCGGCCAAGATCCCGCACCCCAATCCCAAGGACGTCATCCGAGCGAGCGCGGCCACCCTCAAAGCTGCGTCCGCCGCGGGTTGCACCGCGCTGCACGAGATCGCGCTGGGCGCGCTCGCCGGCGCCGCGGAACTCGAGATCATTCGCAACGCCCTGATCCAAAGCGACGGCGCGGTCCGGCTGGGCGGACAGATCTTTTATGACAAGCTCGAGGAAATTCGGGCGCTGCCCGGGATGGCGCAGGGCTCCGGAAACGACTATTTCCGCGTGACCGGAGTCAAGATCGTCAGCGACGGCTCGAACCAGGGGCTGACCGGATATCATGCGCGAGCCCTACAACGGAACCGACAGCCGGGGCGCCGCCAACTACACCCAGGAAGACCTCGACGCCATCGCGATCAAGCTCAACGCCGAGGGCTGGCGGCTCTCCATCCACGCCAACGGCGACGCCGCCATCGACATGGTCATCAGCGCCATCGAGAAAGCGATGGCCCACACGCCGCGGATCGACGCGCGCCCGCGCATCGAGCATTGCTCGCTCGTCCATCCCGAGCAGATGGAGCGGATCGCGAAGGCCGGCATCACGCCGTCGTTCCTGATGAATCACGTCTATTATTTCGGCCGGTATTTCCGCGACGAAATCCTCGGCCCGCAAAGGGCGGCGCTGCTCGATCCGACCGCCAGCGCGATAAAGCAGGGCGTCCGGTTCTCCTTCCATTCCGACTACAGCGTGACCAACATCCTGCCTCTGCTGTCGATGCAGACGGCGGTGACCCGCAAGATGCGCGACGGCGGGGAAGTGCTCAACCCCGACGAGCGCATCACGCCCGCGCAGGCGCTGCGCGCCGTCACGATCGACGCGGCCTGGCAATGCGGGTTCGAGAAAGAAATCGGCAGCCTCGAGGTTGGCAAGCGGGCCGACATCGTCGTGCTCGAACACAACCCCCTCAAAGTCGACCCGGACACGATCGCCTCGATCAAGGTGCTGGAGACCTATGTCGGCGGCGCGAGGAAATTCGCCGCGTGAGGGAGGATTTCAGGGAGGGGTGGGTCGGCCGGACTCTCGGGGGAGGCGTTCAAGACGAAGTTTCGCTCCGGCGCCCAGGGCTGGCGCCGGTCGAATCTCGCGATCAGCCGGCTCATGGAACCTGGCGCCGAAATCAAGTGCGCGGCGACATCCGATCCCGTAGCGGGAGGCGACGGCGTCGTGTCGTTGATTGAGCGAATGTGGCCCCAATCGCGCATGTGAGCGTCGACAACGCCCTATTGTTCAAATTCGTCAGCCCGTGCAGGCCTTCCAATTGATCTGAATTTCCAGGGCGACTCCCCTTTCAAAGCTGATCGAAATCCAGACTCAATTCCGCCGTCTTCGGCGTCGACTGGCAAGCCAGACGGAAGCCGGCTTCGAGTTCCCAGGGTTCGAGCGAATAATTGACCGCCATCTCGACCTCGCCCTCGACAACCTTGCAGCGGCAGGTGCAGCACATGCCGCCATGGCACGAATAGGGCAGTTCGAGACCGACGCGCGCGGCCGCATCGATAACGTTTGTGTCGGACGCGAGCATATCGAACGTGTTTTGCCTTCCGTCGAGCTTGACCGAGACATGCGAGACGACCTTGCCGGGCTCGGCCGACGGCGGCGGCGCGAAATGCGCGCGGGGCGCCGAAGCGGTGAAAAGCTCCGAGCGGATGCGGTCGGGGGGAAGGCCCAATTCGCCGAGCGCTTGCCTGGCCTCCGCGATCATCCCCTCGGGGCCGCAAAGGAAAGCTTCGTCGACAGTCTTCAGTTCCACGACGCCGTTCCCGAGCGCCGCCAGCCGCTCCGCGGTGATCCGACCGGAAAGCAGCGGCACGTCCTGCGCCTCGCGGCTCAGCACATGTACGACCGAGAAACGTTGCAAATGCTCGTTCTTGAGGTCCTCGATCTCCTCGGCGAACATGACCGAGTTGGTCGTTTGGTTGCCGTAGATCAGCGTGAAGCGCGCGTCGCGATCGTTCTTGAGCAGGCTCTTGACGATCGACAGGATCGGAGTGATGCCCGATCCCGCGGCAATTCCCAGCACATGACGCCCTGGCGCGCCGGGCTTGAGCGTGAACCGGCCTTCCGGCGGCATCACTTCGACGACGTCGCCGGGTCGCAAATTCTCGTTGGCGAAGGTTGAAAAGGCGCCGCCGTCGACCTGCTTGACGCCGATGCGCACCAGCGCCTCGTCGGGCCGCGAACAAATCGAATAGGAGCGCCGGATATCCTCGCCTTCGATGGTCGCGCGAAGGGTCAGATATTGTCCCGGCTGGAACTCGAATTCGCGCTGCAACTCCTCGGGAATCGCAAGCGCGATCGAAACGCTCGACGGCGTCTGGCGGCGAACCTCGGCGACCTTGAGAGCGTGGAAACGGCTCATGCGGACCCTGCCTTTTTCATCAGATGCATTTGCGACCCTTTTAGATGCACTTGAAAGCGTCGAACGGCTCCAGGCAGGCCTCGCAACGCCAGAGCGATTTGCAGGCGGTCGAGCCGAACTCGCTAACCTTGATCGTGCGGCCCGAGCCGCAATGCGGACATTTGGGCAGGACTTCCTCGCCGAACAGAGCGCGGCGCGAGGCCTTGCCGACCGGCGGCGCGATGCCGTATTCGCGCAGCTTGCGCTTGCCTTCCTCGCTCATCCAGTCGGTCGTCCAAGCCGGCGCGAGCGCGGTCTTGACGCGCGCATCGAAGCCCGCTTCGGCGAGCGCGGCGACGAGATCGAATTCCATCGACCTTCATCGCCGGGCAGCCCGAATAGGTCGGCGTGATCGTGACCTCGATCGCGCCGTCGGCGGCCATGCGCGACGTCGCGCAACACGCCGAGATCGCCGAGCGTCAGCACCGGAATTTCCGGGTCCGCAACCGCGCGCACGGCCTCGGCGGCGCGCGCGAGGCGCGCCTCTACGAGGTCGATGGCGGCGCCGCCGTCACCATCGCGCTCCCGGCATGGGCGCGATGCAAGACTTGCATTTCGGCCAGCAAATGTCCGAGATGCTCGCTGTGCCGGCCATGCCGGCCGCCGCTCTGGCCATAGGCCACGCGCGGCGCCTGTCAGCGTCGCTTCCGGCAAGACCTGCGCGAGCGTTCGCGTCGAACTCGGCGCGTAGGCACGCGGGATCGGGCGCGACGCCCGCCTCGATCAGCGAGCGCGTCGACCGGGTCGACCTCGAAGAATTCGTCGACATAGATAGCGAGATCGTCGAGCGCAGCCTGGGCGCGCGCGTGGCTCTCGGCCGTGCCGTCGCCGAGACGGATCACCCATTCGGCGGCATGGCGCAGGTGATAGGCCATTTCCTTTTCCGCCTTGGCGGCGATCGCGGCCAGCGTCGCGTCGCTCGAGCGCGCAAGCGCGGCAAAATAGGGCCGCGCGAAAGCGGCGTACAGGAACTGCCGCACGATCGTCGCGGCGAAATCGCCGTTCGGCTGTTCCACGATCAGCAGGTTGCGGTAGTCGTCGATCGTCGCGGAGATAGGCGAGCGCATCCTCGTCGCGACCCTGCCCTTCGACCTTGCCGGCGTAATCATAGAACAGCCGCGCCTGACCGATCAGATCGAGCGCGAGATTGGAAAGCGCGATATCCTCCTCCAGCGTCGGCGCATGGCCGCACCATTCGGACAGGCGATGGCCGAGCACCAGCGAGGTGTCGGCGAGGCGCAGCGCATAGACGAAGAGCGGAGTTCGCGGTCATCACATGTTCCCGACGTCTTCGGGCACTTCGTAGAAGGTGGGGTGGCGATAGATCTTCGAGGCCGTCGGCTCGAACATCATCGTCCTTGTCTGTCGGGTCGGAGGCGGCGATCAGGTTGGAGCGCACCACCCAGATCGACACGCCCTCGCCGCGCCGCGTATAGACGTCGCGCGCCATCTGCAGCGCCATCGTCGTCGTCGGCCGCATGCAGCGATCCGACATGCTTGTGCGCCAGGCCGGCCTTGGGCGCGGATGAAGACTTCGCACAGCGGCATCGGCGCTTCGGCATGTCGCTCTCCTATCGCGGCGCGCAGCGGCGCGGCGCGCGGCGCGCTTTTCCGCGTAAGCCTGCGCGGCCTCGCGCACCCAGGCGCCTTCGGCTTCGGTCTGCTGGCGCAGGCGCATGCGCTGGCGGTTGCACGGACCGTCGCCCGCGAGCACGCGCTTGAATTCATCCCAGTCGATGGGCCCGGATTCCCAATGGCCCGTCGCTTCGTTGAACTTGAGCTCCGGGTCGGGAATCTTCAGGCCGAGATAATGGCCCTGCGGCACGGTCGCATCGATGAACTTCTGGCGCAGATCGTCGTTGGAGAAGCGCTTGATCTTCCAGCGCATCGATGTGTCGGAATGCGGCCGACTCGCGAGTCAGGCGGACCGAACATCATCAGGCAGGGCTACCACCAGCGGTTCAGCGCATCCTGCGCCATCGCGCGCTGCGCCGGCGTTCCGCGCGCAAAGCGTCAGCATGATCTCGTAGCCCTGGCGCTGATGGAAGCTCTCTTCCTTGCAGATGCGGATCATCGCGCGGGCATAGGGACCGTAGGAGCAGCGGCAGAGCGCGATCTGGTTCATGATCGCCGCGCCGTCGACCAGCCAGCCGATCGCGCCGATGTCGGCCCAGTTCAGCGTGGGATAGTTGAAGATCGAGGAATATTTGGCGCGCCCGTCCAGCAGCGCGTCGATCAATTCCTCGCGCGTGACGCCCAGCGTCTCGGCGGCGGAATAGAGATAGAGGCCGTGCCCGCCTTCGTCCTGGATCTTGGCGAGCAGCACCGCCTTGCGCTTCAGCGAGGGCGCGCGGGTGATCCAGTTGCCCTCGGGCTGCATGCCGATCGATTTCGGAATGCGCGTGCTGGCGAGATCTGGCGGATCAGGGTGCGGCGATAGGCCTCCGGCATCCAGTCCTTCGGCTCGATCTTTTCCTCGGCCTCGATGCGCGCCTCGAATTGCGCGAGCTTCTCCGGATCCTCGACGACGACGGGACCCCTATCCTTTTGGTCGAGCGCTTGTGCGTACATCTCGTCCTCCCCGACGCGACGTTATGTCACAGTTTTCCAGGAAGTCAAGAAATTCTGTAACCAAATAGCGCCGCGTCCCGCGAGATTGCGCATCCCGGTCTCTGCGCGAGCCTGCCGTATTTTTTTTAGCGACCTAGGGCGTCGCCTCGCCGCTGCGGAACCTGTGCTCGGCGAGCCAGGCCTCGGAAGGCGCTTCGACGCGGTCCAAAAGGCGCGCGAAGGCCTCGCGCGCCTTGTCGCCGGCCCAATCCGGGGGCAGCGCCGCCGCGGGCAGACTGGGATCGCGCAGCAAAATCCGGCGCATGCGATGGACAGCGACGATGCGGGCCAATATCGCGCCCTCCGGCAGGAACGCCGCATCCGAGAAAGCGGCGAAGCGTGCGAGGAAATCGGCATAGGCCGCCTGCAGGGCCTCGACCTTCCAGAGCTCGCGCGCAAGCTCGATCAGCGGCTCGTCGGGTTCCGCCATCGCCTGGATGACGTCCGGCGGCGCTCCGGCGTCGCGCTCGCGCGACGGCGCCAACGCGGAATTGGCCGCGAAAAACCGGAAGCCCCGCGCCTCGAGCGCCGCGCGCGCCTTGGCGCGATCGCCCGCGCGGTCGGTGAGCGCGAGCCGGAAACCCGTGGCGGGCGCTGGCGGGCGGCGGGCGTAGATCTTGTCGGAGGCGCGAGCGAATTCCTCGGCGCTCCCGGGCGTCAGGCGGTAGAACGTATTGCGCCCGGCCTTGTCGCGGTCCAGCACCCCGTTCGCCACCAGACGGGAAAGGCTGGTCCGCGCGAGG
The DNA here is from genome assembly GCA_963809055.1 of uncultured Pseudomonadota bacterium. Classification (GTDB taxonomy): domain Bacteria; phylum Pseudomonadota; class Alphaproteobacteria; order Rhizobiales; family Beijerinckiaceae; genus Roseiarcus. The sequence continues at coordinate 143,536 of CAWEID010000024.1, forward strand.
CCGGCCTCGACGCCGAGTTTCTCCAGCAACACAAGCAGCGGACCGATCCAGATGGGCCCAGGCGCGCGGTCGCGGCCCTGGCGCATGACGACGTCGCCGAATATCGTGACCACCAGCGACCACACGCGCAGCGGCTTGTCCGCGTGCAGCGCATTGAGAAACGGGCTCGCGCCGACGTTTCCCGCGGGGTCCGTGACCAGAGTCTAAAGCGTCAATCCTGCGGCTTGCGGAGGCGCCGCTTTAGCGGACTTCGCACCGTCTCATCAAGTTTCGCCTCAATGCAGGATCTGACCCAGGAACAGCTTGGTGCGCTCGTGCTGCGGGGCGGCGAAGAACGGTCCGGGCGCATTGATCTCGACGATCTCGCCATTGTCCATGAATACGACGCGGTCTGCGACCTGCCGCGCGAAACCCATTTCATGGGTGACGACCAGCATCGTCATGCCGTCCTGCGCGAGCGCGGTCATGGTGTCGAGGACTTCCTTGACCATTTCCGGATCGAGCGCCGAGGTCGGTTCGTCGAACAGCATGATCTTCGGGCTCATGCAGAGCGCGCGCGCGATCGCGACGCGCTGCTGCTGGCCGCCAGAGAGCTGGCCGGGATATTTGCCGGCCTGTTCGGGGATCTTGACCCTCGTCAGCAATTGCATCGCGAGCGCTTCGGCCTCCCTCTTGGGCATCTTGCGCACCCAGATCGGCGCCAGCGTGCAATTCTCCAGGATCGTCAGGTGCGGGAACAGATTGAACGACTGGAACACCATGCCGACCTCGCGACGCACCTCGTCGATGCGCTTGACGTCGGGCGTCAGTTCGACGCCGTCGACCTTGATGATCCCCTGCTGGTGCTCCTCGAGCCGGTTGATGCAGCGGATCAGCGTCGATTTGCCCGAGCCGGAGGGGCCGCAGACGACGATGCGTTCGCCGCGCCGCACCGTCAGGTCGACGTTGCGCAGCACGTGGAACGTTCCGTACCACTTGTGCACGCCCTGCATTTCGATCGCCGCCTCCGGCGCCGACATGGAAGTCTCCTCGCGATCCCCGTCGCGCCATGTTGAACCCGATCGCGCGGATTGCGTCCAGCCCGAAATTGCGCCGGGGCTTCCCCTGCGGCGCGTCCGGCTCTAGGCCTGGGCGCTGCAACAACGGAGATTTGCCTGGAAACCTCGCTCTACCGTCCCGTGAAGGCTTTCCTCGAGGGGCTCGGCTACGCCTGCAAGGGCGAGATCGGCGGCTGCGATCTCGTCGGCGTCAAAGGCGACGAGCCGCCGCTCGTCGTGATCGGCGAACTCAAGCTGAGCTTCAACCTCGAACTGGTGCTGCAGGGCGTCGACAGGGCGTCGGCGGGCGACGAGATCTGGCTCGCCGCGCAGCTCTCCTCGCGCGGCAAGGGCCGCGAGAGCGACGCCCGGTTCCGCAATCTCTGCCGCCGGCTGGGCTTCGGCATGCTCGGCGTGAGCGCCAAAGGCGAGGTCGAAATTCTCGTCAGCCCGGTTGCGCCGATGCCGCGAAAGGACCCGCGCCGCCGCTCCCGCCTCGTCGAGGAGCACAGACGCCGCCAGGGCGATCCCGTCGCGGGCGGCGGATCGCGCGCCCCGGTCATGACGGCCTATCGCCAGCGCTCGCTCGCCTGCGCGGCCAAGCTCGGCGACGGGCCGAGGGCGACCCGGGAGTTGAGGCCCGAAATCCCCGACGCCACGAAAATTCTCTACGACAACGTCTATGGTTGGTTCGCGCCGGTGTCGCGCGGCGTTTACCAGCTGACCGCCGCCGGCCGCGCGGCGCTCGCGCGCTGGCCGCAGGCGAATGGGGGCGGCGAGCCGTAGCGCAACGGTCTCGCAGCTTCACTTGATCAGGGCGTCGAGCACCAGATCGATCCCCGTCGGCTTGATCTTAAAGACGCCGGAATAAGGCTCGCTGAATTCGAGAATCATGAAGACCGCGCTCGAGACCGAAATCGCCCCCAACGCCTCCGCGACGACAGTCACCGGGTTGATGGTCGCAAGCAGCCCGAAGCCGAAAAACAGCAGCGCGGACCAGCAGAGAACCACGATGAGCAGCAGGCTGGGCACCGGATTGGCCAATTGCCGCGACATCAGCATCTGGGTCTGCAGGATCGTGGTCGACAAGGATTTGGCGGTCGCGAGCAGGTCGCGCTGCTCCTGCGTCTGCGGATCGAGCGTGGCGAAGAAAGCGCTCGTCGCCTGCATTTCGGCGTGCGACTGGGCGCTGGTGAAGGCCTTCGGGCCTCGATTGCCGGCGCCGAAGAACCGATCGCGCGCCTTCTGCACTTCCTCCTTGACCAACCTGCGGCCGGCGACGGCCTCGGGGCCATAGCGCTCCAACGCGAAATCGAGCTGTAGCACAGAGGGCGCCAACGACTGCGCCTCCGAGGTCTGCGTCGCGAAGACTCCGTAGCTCGACCAGATCAGCAGGCCGAGAACCAGAGCCAACAGCAGCGTGACGAGCCCGACCACGGACGCGATCGCGCCGCGCAAATCGGTCATGACATGAACTGGCAGCAGCCATTGCACCAGCAGCCCCGCCATTCCCGCCAGAAACGTCATAGCGGCGACGGCTCCCGTGCGAACCACAGAACTCATGGATTCCCCTCCTTGACGTCGGAACGGCAAATCGGCCCCGACCGGGCCGCAATGTATAGTCTCGAGGCGACAGCGGCGACGGCAATTCGATGAAGACATTCGGCGCCGCGAATTTCCCGCGCTAACATTCAATTTGGATGTCGATTCGAGGTGGATCGGATGGCTGAGCCCGCGATGGCGACAACCTGGCTTCGGCGAGCGGCCTGGGTTTCACTGACGCTCGTGCTCGGCGGCGGATCCTACGCCATCGGGCGCGCAGGCGGCGGAATGCGCGCGCTTCCGACTATAGTCGCGACTTTGCCGGGCGACGAATCCGGATTCAGCCGAGAACTGGACGATCGATTTCGCACCCGGTTTCCCCCGGGATCGAGCGAAGACGCGCTGGTCGACTATCTCATGAGCGAGGACTTCTCTCCGGATTGGCGCCGCCGCGACGGCCCCAATGCGAGCTTCTTCGTCGCCAGCGGCCTGATCTGCACAAAGACCATCCGCGTGCTCTGGCGCGCCGACGCCGCGGGCGCGCTTTCGGACGTGCGCGCGTCCTATCAGAGCCAGTGCCTCTGAGGCCGCGATGCGATCCCGACGAGGGCGCCTTGCCGGCTCACCGCCCCCGGCTTAGGGATCTGACGAGGAGACGGGCCACGGGGAGAAGCGCGATGACGGAGCACGGCATGCAAAGAGTCCGCCTGGGCCGGACCGGTTTGATGGTCACGCCGATTGGCTTTGGAACCTCGGGGCTCGGCGACATGCCGGACACCTACGGCTATGGCGTCGACGCCGAGCGCGGCATGGCGACCGTGCGGGCCATATTCGACGGTCCGGCGAATTTCCTCGACACCTCCCGCATCTACGGCATGGGCCGCAGCGAGGAGCGGATCGGCGCCGTCATTCGCGAGCGCGGCGGGCTGCCGCCTGGCTTCGTAGTCTCCACGAAACTCGACCGCGACCCAAAGACCAATGTCTTCGACGCCGCCCGCGCGCGCCGCTCGCTGGAACAAAGCCTCAAGGCGCTGGGCTTGGAGCGGTTCGACCTCCTCAATCTGCACGATCCCGAACATTCCCGTTCGCTTGCCGAGGCGACCAGCAAGGGGGGCGCGCTTGGCGAACTCTTCCGCATCCGCGAGGAGGGCCTCGCCAAGGCCGTCGGCCTGGCGGCCGGCCCGGTCGACATGATGACCCCCTTGCTGCGCGACTGGGACTTCGACGCCCTGATCACGCATAACCGCTTCACGATCGTCAATCGCAACGCCGAGGCGATGCTCGATCTCGCGCACGCCAGGGGGATCGCCGTCCTCAACGCGGCGCCCTACGCCGGCGGCGTCCTGGCGAAGGGCTCGAGCGAATATCCGCGCTACGTCTACCAGGAGGTCTCCGCCGATGCGCTCGACCCGATCCGGCGCATCGAAGCGATCTGCGCGCGTCACAAGACGCCGCCGGGCGCGGTGGCGCTGCAGTTTTCCATGCGCGACCCGCGCGTCGCCTCGACCATCTGCGGCGTGAGCCGGCCGGAGCGCGTGGCGCAGACGATCGAATGGGCGCGCTTTTGCGTCCCCGAGGCGCTCTGGGAGGAATTGAAGGCGACGCCCTTCTCGCGCGACGACCCTGAGGCGACGCGCGAATACAAGCCGGGTTAGCCGCGCGCTCTACCCGCCGAGCTTCAGGTTCTGCAGCGCCGCGCGGGTTTCGTCGGAAGCGAGTTCCTCCGGCATGACGACGGCGTCCATGATCGGCAGACTCAGCGGGCCTGACGTGGGGGCGTTCGCCTTGAATTTGCGCGACGATTTCTCGTTGCGGCGGATGCGCTCGGGGGCGGCTATCGCCTCGATCGGGGGAGCGGTTACGAAACTGACCGGCGGTACCGCCATGCGACGAAGCCTTTCGAGCGACGAGGCGCCGCCTCCATGGCGCCAATCCCGCGCTGCGCCTGAGGACGTTGCGACGAGACTATCGTTCGATGCATTCGAACGCCTCAGAACTAAAATTATGTGGTTAAGAACGGCTTAAGCGCGCAAGCGCGGCGTTCGCGGTCAGTTCGGCGATCCGCAGTTCCTCGTTGGTCGGCACGACGAATACCCGCACGCGAGACCCCGGAGCCGATATGACCTGAGCGTTCGCCCGATTGGCGGCTTCGTCGCCGAGGACGCCAAGCCATTCGAGCCCCTGCATGACCGCGCCGCGCACGCGCGGCGAATGCTCGCCGATGCCTCCGCAGAAAAGGATCGCGTCCAGGCCGCCGAGCGCCGAGGCGAGCCCCGCGATTTCATAACGGATGCGGTGGACGAAATAATCGATCGCCTGGATCGAGCGCGGGTCCGTCGACGCCTCCAGTTCGCGCATGTCATTAGAGAGCGTCGAGAGCCCCTTCAGTCCGGACTGCTTGTAGAGCAACTCCGTCAACCCATCGGCGTCGTAGTCGCGCGACTTCATCAAATAGAGCAGCACGCCGGGATCGAGTTGGCCCGGGCGGGTCCCCATCGGCAGTCCGTCCAGCGTCGAGAATCCCATGGTGGAGGCGACGGACTTGCCCGCGCGCATCGCGCAGATCGAGGCGCCGTTGCCCAGATGCGCCGCGATCACCCGCCCGGCCGCGATCTCCGGCGCAATCTCGGCGAGCCGGCGCGAGACATAGTCATAGGAAAGGCCGTGGAAACCATAGCGCCGCACGCCTTCGTCGTAGAACGAACGCGGCAGGCCATAGGCGTCGCAGACGAAATCGTGGCCGCGATGGAAGGCCGTGTCGAAACAGGCGACCTGCGGCGCGTTCGGGAAAGCCGCACGAGCGGCCCTGATGCCGGCGAGATTGTGCGGCTGGTGCAATGGCGCCCAGGGCTCCAGCGCCGTCAGTTCCCTCAGCACGGCGTCGTCGACCAAAATGGGGGCGTCGTAGTTCGGCCCGCCGTGCACGACGCGATGGCCGATTGCATCGACCTCGGCGTCGGGGAATTCGCTCCGGAGCAGACCGAGGATCGTGGTCAGCGCGGTCTTGTGGTCGCGCGCCTGCGCCGGCGTCAGGTCGTGGACAAGAGCTTGCGCCGGGCCTTCCCGGCGCACCTTCAGGCGCGGCATGGCGCCGCCGCCGAGCCCCTCGATTTCGCCGACCACCCGCGTCGCCAACGCCGCCCCGCCCGCGTCGACGAGGGAGAATTTGATCGAGGAGGAGCCGGCATTGAGAGTCAGGACATGCTGCGTCATGTGTTTTCCATGGCGACGGGTCGTCGGGAGCGCGTTATAGCAAGCGGGGCTGTCCGGCGCAGACCTAAACGCAACGCCGGACAGCGCATTCCAGCAAGGCCCTGCATGCGCTTTCTCGTCACCGGAACGGCCGGCTTTATCGGGTTCCATCTCGCCCGGCGGCTGATCGCCGACGGCCACAGCGTCTGCGGCGTCGACGGCATGACGCCCTATTATGACGTTGCGTTGAAGCGCGCCCGGCATGCGCTGCTCGCCGAGGGCGGCAATTTCGCCGGCCACGAGGTCATGCTGGAGGACGCGGCGGCGCTTCAGGCGATCGCGGCCGCCCAAAGGCCCGAGGCCATCGTCCATCTGGCTGCGCAGGCGGGAGTGCGCTATTCCCTTGAGAACCCGCGCGCTTATGTCGACTCGAACCTGACCGGGACTTTCAACGTGATGGAGGTCGCCCGCGCCGCAGGGGTCGACCATTTCCTGCTCGCCTCCACGAGTTCGGTTTACGGCGCCAATGCGCGGATGCCGTTCCGCGAGACCGACCGCACCGACCACCCCCTCACCCTCTACGCCGCGACCAAAAAGGCGACCGAGGATATGGCGCATGCCTACGCCCACCTCTGGAAGATCCCGACCACCGCGTTCCGGTTCTTCACCGTCTACGGGCCCTGGGGCCGGCCGGACATGGCCTTGTTCAAGTTCGTCGAGGCGACGCTGCGCGGCGAGCCGATCGATGTCTACGGCGGCGGCGCCATGCAGCGCGACTTCACGTTTATCGACGACCTCGTCGAGGCGGTCGTCCGGCTGATCGACCGCCCCCCGCGCGAGGGCGAGCCGATCGGGGCGATCGACTCGCTTTCCCCCGCCGCGCCCTATCGCGTCGTCAACATCGGCGGCGGGCGCCCGGTCGGCCTGACCGACTTCATCGACGCGATCGAACGCAGCCTCGGCGTTCCCATCCAGCGCCGCCTGCTCGCGATGCAGAAAGGCGACGTCCCCGCGACTTCCGCCTCCCCAGACCTCCTGCGCGCCCTGACCGGCTATGTCCCCGCAACCGGGATCGAAAAAGGGGTCGCCGAATTCGTCCAGTGGCATCGGCAATTCTATGGGCCGTAGACCGGCGCCCGCTCGCGGGGGAAGGCCGCCCGCCGGGCCGGAACGGATCCGGCGCATCGCGACGGGGCAAGCGGCGTTCGCACCAATCCGCGCCCGGGAACGGCGGCCGAAGGGGCCTTCCGCCGCCGTGCATGTCTTCGCAATCCCCGCGTTGACCGTCCGCGCCGGCCAGACTATATCCCGGCCGCAACCCGCTTGCGGGCCCCTATGGCGGAACTGGTAGACGCGTCCGACTCAAAATCGGATTCCGCAAGGAGTGCTGGTTCGATTCCGGCTAGGGGCACCATTCACAACGAAATAACTCAATAATATCAATTTTTTACGCAATATTGTGAATATCATTCCCACACGCCTTCCCACACTTGGTCTAAATGTTCGGGCTGTCTGACCCTACTCCGCTCGATACGGCGACCTCGTGTCGCTTCTCAAAGCGTGATATTCTGTATTGAATGCCGCTCACTTATTTTTCCGGAAGCGCAAGGAAACTCCCCCTGGCAGATCGGCCTCAAAATGGTGTTTGGGGGTGTGTCCGAGCGCGGTAATGGTGCAGAACCCCGGTTGGGTCGCCGCCTTCATAGCCGACCGGCCTCCGGTTGCCTTCGGGATATCGGCGCGCCCGATTGACGGCCCTAACCCGGCGCCTCGGCGTCGCAGTCAGTCCCACTGTTCACCGATCAAGGGCATGCGAAGCAAAGGCATGCCGTATTTGAGCCAGCCGGTCCGCTGGCGCCCTGCGAAATCGCGCACCTCGAGGCGGAGGATGGTCTGGAGGTAATTAGGCGAGCCCCCTCCCGGCTACTCAAACGCATGCGCGCCATGAGACGCGACGAGGCGGAAGCCCTCGCCCACGGACCAGCGCCCGAGGCGCCAGCGCCAATCTCAATCGAAATCACTTGCAAGACCAAACTTTTCCATCCGCTCGGCGAGAATGGCGTCATACCGGATGCAACGGGCCTCGTATACCGCCAGCCTTTGTAATTTCCGCCGATATGTCCGCCGGTGCATGCCGGTCGGCCTGGGCGGCGAAATGTCGTCTATCGACGCGTAGACAGGCCCAGCTAGCCGATAGCGCAAGTTTTGAGCGGCGCTAAGCGCTCGGTAAGGCGGCGTTTGAAACTGGGAGACATAGGCGACTTGCTTTCCCCAGGCTTTCCGACTGGCGAACTGGCTCGCGCCTGGCGGTTTCCAGAGTACCATGGCGCGCGTATTTGTAACGGGGCAAATGAAAAACCATTGCCGACCGCCGAAGTGCCGTCGGCGCGACGTCAACGAAACAGTTTGCGCGGGGCCGCCTTCGCTAATGCGAACTGTGCCGCCCCCGAGACTTCCGATGGCGACGACGACCGTGCGCTTCGTCATGCGGCCGTCCGCGCCTGTAAAAGTATAAGTCACGATCGCGCTGTTCAGCCTCCCGGTGCGTTCTCGGATCGCCGCGAGAAGTTCGCTCAGGCTGACCTTGGACCCATCCTCGAGGGTTGCACGTTGGCGGGAGCGGGACATTTTCTCACAATCTCAAAGCGTTCCCTGTCGGCGACTTCGCTGACGGCTGCAGGAGTACGCGGCGACGGCTCGGCGTAGCGCTCGACCAAAGCAATATTTTACATCGGGATGGCGCCGCGGCGAAACTTGCTTCGGCCCAAGGCTTCGCTCGCGAGGGAACCGTCGTCGACCACGCCCCCGCGCATTGGGCGCGCCGCGGGAGCCCGGTCGCAATGGCGTCGGCGATGCGCCCGCCCAGTTCGGGGCGATAGATCGTCGGACGTCCGACCGGGCGCTTGGCAAGTGGCTTCGTTAAAGCGGCGTTCATTGTTATAACATAACATAACTGCCTTCTGACGCAATCTCTGAGTAAGGGCCGGCAATGGGCCGCATTTAGCCTTCGGGCTGACGCGGCTATATCTTTCGAAATCGCGCTTCGGATGATCGGCGGCGAACACGACCACGACAGAGGCGCGGCGGTGGCCGGGCCAAGGCGTTTGTCCTTGTGTACCTTCGCCCCAGAGCAATAGCACCATGGGGTTGCGGCTTGGGTGCGCGGCGCGACGCGGCTAGGAGCGTGTGCCGCAGTCCGGCGCGTCGATGGCTTGGCTTGGATTGCGGTACAAACTAAGGATGCGCCGGTGCGGGTTTGAATACGGTTTCAACAAACTGGAGTTGAGGTATGGCGCCTTCGGTAGCCCATTACGACCGGCTGACGATCACTCTGCACTGGCTAACTGCGCTATTTGTCGCTGGGTTATGGGCCATGGGCCAAACTATCGACTTTTTCCCGCGCGGGCCGGGCCAGGACTTCTATCGGTCGCTCCATGTAGCCGTTGGACTTTTGCTGGTCGCCATATTCGCCTTCCGCATCTACTGGCGCAGAACCGGCGGGCGGCAGCTTCCCGATCCCCAGACTGGACTTGCAAACACCGCCGCCAAAGCAATGCATCATATACTCTATCTTGTTCTGGCGTTGGTGCTGCTGGGAGGGGTTGCAAACGCTTTCGGACATAACGTCAAACTGTTCGGCTTGATTGAATTCCCGGATTTCTTCAGTCATACCGTGCACAGGCTCGTCAACAGCTTCCACAAGTGGGGCGCCAACGCTCTACTAGCCTTGGCGGTGCTCCATGCAGGGGCGGCCGTCTGGCATCGCCTATGGGTTCGAGACGGAATCTTCCAGCGCATGTTGCCCGAAACGAACTGACGCGCGCACGATGGAATTTGGACAACTTTCGGCAGCCATATCAGGGTGGAGCTGGTCGATACATCATGTTTCCGCGCTAGCAGACTTTTTCGTTCTCTTGCCGGCGTCGTTTGGACTGATCACCCTGCTTCTGCTGTCAAATGCTGCTGGCGAGGCCTTGGCGACGGCCAAGGCTTTGTTCCTTTGCCTCGCGACCATGTTCGCGCTCAAATTCGCATTCGCTATTTGCAGCACGGGCTATCCGATGTCTCGCCCGTACAGCCCGAGCGGCCATGTCGCCTTCGCCGGCGCCTTTTACGGCTGCCTTGCGCTTCTCTTCAGCTCTGAACGTCGGTTGACGATCCGCCTCGGGTTCGTCTCAACCGCGATTGCGCTCACTGGGCTGATCGCTATTAGCAGGGTGGCGACGGGGACGCATACAATACCGGAAGCGTTGGCCGGCGCGATCATAGGCGCTGCGGCAGTCACGATATTCTTAGCCCTGCGCCCGAGATCGAGGCTGATTGTGCTCTCTTGGACAGGCATTGCTGTCTCGATCTTGCTGTTGATCGCATATTTCTTCTTGGTCCTTTACGTTGCGCATCGCTGGTCCGTCGAGCACTGGATCGACGCGATCGCTCGACAATTTGGAGCCGCGACGCATATTTGCGGATGACGGTGGCGGCTTGCGAGGAGGTTTCGATAGTCTGTCGCGACCGCATTACCTCGAGGCCGCGGTCTTCCGACGCGGTTGGACCGCCTCGATATTGTTCGGGGGCCGGTAATCGCCACATTTGGTGCGCAACTGGCCTGAGAGTAAGCTCGACTTCGCGTAACGCATAGTAAACGCATGGAGAACGGCTATGTCACAGAAGTACGTAATTCCGGGCGATCGGAAAGTGACGCACGGGAAGCCATACGCCGATCCGAGGCTGCGCTGCCTTTCACTGGAGGAAGCAAGAAAGCGTGGAATACCCATCAGCGACGACTTGGTCATCTCGCCGATGCCGAGGCAGGATTCGAAGGCCGGCAGCAAAGAGAACTAACGAGCGTCAGGAAGGAAGAGCGCCGCCTAGGGTGAAGAGGATCAGGTGTAGTGCATAAGAAGGTTCGCAGAAGAGGCCGTTCGGCGGTAGAGGGACGCAAGAGAAAGCTGACGATGGGCATGCGCGAGGCGACAGCATATCATGAGGCGGGACATGTCGTTGCTGCATGGCGACAGGGGCTAAAGTTCCATAGGGTAACGATCATTCCCACTGCTCATTTTGACGGCAGCGTCGTACACGACAACCCCCTTCGAGGGGTTCGGCTCGAATACGACAACACTTCGGATCGCGCTCGGTTCGGGGCTGAAAAGGCAATGCTCGTTTGCCTTGCGGGCCCTGCGGCGTAGCGTCGGTATCGGCCCAATTCATGGCGAAGCAGCCACGGGAAATCCGATCACGAGCTAGCGGTCGATTTGGCGCTAACGTTCTACAATTCAGATCCCCTAGTTAGCGCGTGTCTGAGATGGATCGAAGCTCGGGTGAACGATCTTGTAGAACGGGACTGGGCGTATATTGAGGCTGTAGCCAATAAATTGCTAGCGAACGGTTCGCTGGACTATCTGGAAGCGCTGGGTTGCATCACAGCTGTCGAGGGGCAAGCCAATCTAGTAGTCGAGACCAGACACTTGGCGCCCACGACGAAACGGCAGAAGCTGATGGAGTAGGTCGGATCAGAGGAGGACCCGCCCACGGCGCCATGAGGAGTTATCAGGCCGCTATGCCTCCGCCAGTTTCGGAAATGCGACAGTCTTTTTACAGGTCTCACATTTGAAAACGTCTGGCGCCTCATCGCTCGTTGTCAGCAGGAGGCATGCTCGTTCTCCCCGCTCGAGCCAGCAATGCGGACATTGTGGATTGCCGTCGATGTATGGCTCGAAGCGAGCCAAGCGATCTCTTGCGGCGTGCGTCTTCGTGTATTCCGCCTGCAGTCTCGCGACGCGCTTCTCAGTATCGGCAATTGCCGCCGAAATCTTATCCGTTCGTTTTACATCGAGTTGGCGACGCAGCTGGGAAAGATTGTGCTCCGCCGCAAACAGCAACTCGCGAAACTTACCCTTGAGGCCAGTGTAATTCGCAGCGATTTCTGTCGCCGCCTCCAGGATGCGTTTGCCAGGCTCGTTTTCCATTTCGGACGCCCCAAGTTCGTCAGATAACTATTGGGTGTAACGTGCGTGAAGCTGAATGGCGGTCTGGCGACCGTTGCGCGACTTATGGCGACCGTGAAATTGTCCTTGAGACGCAGGTTGGCATGTCGAAACGGGGTCAATCCTCGATCATGACACTGCGGCAGGACTAGCCTCTTATGCTCAGTATGATGCCGATGCCTGCCGAGACCACGGCGATCATGAACGCATAGGGGGGCCTCGCTCTCCGGTCGATAACCGGTCAGGGCGGCGAGACCAGCAACTAGCGCAAGGCCGGCGATAACGTATGGGCCTGATGGACTACCCCTTTGCCATGCGCCCCCAAGAACGAATATCACTACTAAGCCTACGATGATCGTGGAACCGCTCATTGCAAGCCTCCGTCTCCATGGCAGGGTCTTTTCTTGCAGTCACAAGAGGCCCATGGTTGCCCAAGGCGCACAATTTGCGCCCAGGCGATGTGAGCGGACCTTTGACGGGGTTGCCGAAGCCGGCGCGGGGTCTGTTTCGTCACATCGTTCGATATATCGTGGAATTTGTCACGCTCGCCGCTGAATTTTGTCACGCTAGCGGTCAAAATCTGACGCCCACCGCAGACCGCCGGCGATTGCGTCAGCGCAAGCCGCGCCAGAGCGCCATGGTTAATCAAATCTTAACGCTTATGGCTTCGAAGGTGATGAGACGAGAGCCGATCCGTCTCCTTTCGTCGGAGTTGCGCCATGTATAGACTTTTCGCACTCGCCTTCATCGCGCTAACCATCGTGGGCGGTGTGGCCTTTGTCAGCAATGAAAGGGCGACCACCGCCGTGTTCGCAGAAAAATAATGGTTGTTGGAACTTCTACCTTGGGTGCTAAGGCTCCGCTGCAACGACGCCCGTGACAAGCCCCCAATCCAACGGCATGCCCGAAGCCTTTGTGCGAACCATCAAGCGAGATTATGCCCGCGTAAATCCGTTGCCGAACGCACGCGCAGTTATCGAAAGCCTGCCATTCTGGTTTGAGCACTACAACGCCGTTCACCCGCACAGCGCCTTGCGCTATCGTTCACCGCGCGAGTTCATCGCCGCACAATCAAACTCTGAGACCGTGTCCCGTATTTAGGGGGCAACAACACTCTTATCGCGGCGACACGAGACGGGAAGCCCTCAGCCGCCACGCTGGGGGCTTTTCCGTTACGGCTGCGAGCGTGACAGAATGCTACGCCGAGCGTGACAAAATCCGCGATATACCGAGCAAAAAAGCTCCCGCGCCAGCGGAGGCGGCGGGGTCAAAGATTGGCGCGCTAGGATAGCATAGTGTAACCGTCGTCGTGGTTAAAGCATTATTTAAATCTATGCGAGCGTGCTAGGTAATTGCCACAATACACACAATTCGCACCGCGATATATAAAGACACACGGGACGTACCAATACGTCAACGAATGTGAAAGCTCAGAGTAGCGTGGCGACTCCGCGTCTGCACATGCTTCCAACGTCGGAGAGGGTCCATGCGACGGCACGCGAAAGAATTCTTTTTAGATAACAGGGGCGCGACAGCGATCGAATATGCATTGATGTCATCTCTACTCGCCCTCGTACTTGTGACCATACTGGGCAATCTAGGCACCCGGCTGAGCAGCGAGTTCTCCGAGGTCAGCGCCGCTTTGAAGTGACACTACATTACCGTGCAACTCCGCGATTTTCGTTTACCGAGTCATTGCGGCGGATAAGAAGCGGGGTTGATTGCCCTGGCGCTCTCAAGGCCTGCAACGAGCAATGAAGTAATGTGTGCGCGATTGATATTGACGCCGGAGCAAACCAGGACCGCACGCCGCCTCCTCGGTTGGTCGCAATCCGAACTTGCTAGACAAGTCGGGGTAAGCGAGGCGACGATAGCGGCCTTTGAAAGCAGCGGTAGTCTCCCGCTTATCTTGGAACCCGCGGCTATCCTAGCCGCCCTCGTGGCTGCTGGCGCGGAATTTATCGACGAGGGAGGTGGTGCCGCTACCGTTAGGCTGGCGACGGGAAAGCCGCAAGCAACATGCCCCGCTCCTGCTCCCTGACGTCTCTGGCTGAAGTGTACCCCGGATCGTGATCGTTTGGGAGCGATGCGGGCGCGAGGGATCGTGTAGCGCTAGTAGGATGTTGAGCGGCGCAGCAATCTCGGGCTGACCGCTTGGCTCGACGAGCTGCCCACGCAAGGCGTCTGTCAAGTAATGGCAACTCGGGATAAATTAGGGGGCCTAAGAGGGCCAGGTAAGATGGCGAGTGCCCGCTTCGAACAGTTGCTGACGTGGACACTCCTTGCTGCCGGTATCGGAGACTTTCGATGACTAAAGAAGATTTGGCTTACTGGTCGCCGGTGGCGGCACTCTTCGTCGCTATCGGCGGCAGCTGCGGGTTTCTTATGGGGCTCTTTGACTTCGTCGAAGGGGATCGCGCGGGAACTCTAATCCGAATACCCTTCCACGGCGCTTTGTCTGGCACGATCTTATTTTGCCTAGTAATGGCGCTCAGTTCGTTCGTAATCCGGATTTCAAACCGCCCGACCCGCTAAGTTCCAGTTTCAAGTGATGTCTTAGGCTTGCGGCAATCAGGCCGCAAGCCGAATGCGTCGTGTGGATTGGCAATTGAATGCGCAGGATACTTGTGGAGCACTTAACGTCGCTTATACCCTGTCATTTAGTTTGTCCGGCAAAGCCAAGCGAATTAATCATTCCGAAGAAGATAGCAATCCACAATTTCGGCGGAGGCGACGGCATCTTTGCCGCCTAGCATTTTACGCGAGCTTAGGAACGACCGAAATGACTGCGACGATCAGGAGCTTCTGGGCTGACAACAGTGGCGCAACGGCGATCGAATATGCGTTGATGTCGTCTCTGATCGCGTTGGCGATCATTTCCATCCTTACTGCCCTAGGCACACGCCTGAGCAGCGAATTTTCCGAAGTCAGCGTCGCTCTCAAGTAAGACGGTTATGGCCCTGCACTATCAATACTCGGCGCGGTTCGTGTTTGGGTTTGGGGCGCGAGGACCTAGACCGGGAGCGACGTCGACCCCGCTTCAATAAGACATTCGGGAAGCGCTCGGACGCCACGCTGAGGGTTTTTCCGTTACGGCTGCGAGCGTGACAAAATGCAGCGCCGAGCGCGACGAAATCCGCGATATGTTGAACAAGAAAAGCCCTGCGGCTGGCGGGGGCAGCAGGGCTAGGTTTGGCGCGCTACAAGGCTGGGGGGCACGAAAAGCAGCGCACCATAATAATACGTCGTGCTTGGCCCACGAGATATCAATGCCCGCAAATGCTGGCGCAAAAAAAACCCGCCGGAGGGGTCCGAGGCGGGGTTGCGGCGTAGCTTAAAACTTAGAATTGAACTGCGCCGCTAGGTTTGGCTGACCCGCGAAGGCTAGCCCGCAAACTAATCCGCGTCAACTACGGCGGATGAACTTGGGAGGACGCCACGAGCGCGCCGACAATCGCCAAGCTGAAATCAATGGGTGCGCACCGCTTCCGTGTGACGTGCAATCGCGCGGATAGCCACCACTCGTCTCACGTCAGCTTCGAGCGCGCCGGGATCGAGGATGAGGCGCCGTTTCCGTCGATGACTGAGCGCCGCCGCTTCGTCTGTACCGCTTGCGGCGGTAGAGCCGTCAGCATCATGCCCGACTGGTCCGGACACAACGCGAGCGGCGTGGGGCGATAGCGTCACGCTCTTCAAACGAAAGCGGCCTGGCAATACATCCGCGCCGAGCCTTGCAAAACTCAAAGTCGAGCGCGACTTGGCTTATCCAACTGACCGTAGTGACTTGCGTTTGACAATATGGTGACCCGCAGTAAATTCGCTGCAGCCTAAGGAGCGGGCTACGGAGGGCAGCCATGAAGCAATACGGGTACATTGCTGTGACAGTACTGCTGTCACTAGCGTTCGCATCAATCGCAGATGCGAAAGATACGAAGGGCACCGCGGCAAAGTCTCAGACATGCCACGCTAAAATGGCAGACAAGCATATAAAGAAAGCCGACTGGAAGGCAGAATATGAGAAGTGCATGAACGATCCGGTAGACTACTAGGGCCGGCCAAACAACCTAACGGAACCAAAATTCTGGACTGCGCGCTGTCAATTTACTGCGCACCTTGATTCGATTCAACGCGTAGACCCCGCCTCGGAGGACGGGGTCCGTGATGAGTGAAGGATGGCAATATTGCTATCCGGGGTTGTCGCGAATACTAAAATGATATGCTGCGCGACGGGTAACTTCTTATTCCGCAATTGCAACGGCAACTCTCCGAGCGGCACGCCCCGCTCGTCGGTTAGGGTCGCGGACCGCTAATGTTGCCATTGGCGCGGTCCTGTGCGCTCTGCTCGGAACCGGCGATAATCGTTGACCATATCTACCAGCCGCACACCGACCTGCTTGCAGAACATTTCGATGTCAGGTGATTTCGACGCGGCTCTAATTGAGTATGTCACTGCATTCGTCGCAAAGGGCGCGGGTGCGAATTTCGACCCGCACGTAAGTACAGGCGCAGGGGCAACCGACTATCTGGACCGGATGGTTGCGGAACCCTTCGAACCGTTCGCCTTTGCGCCCGTCACCGCAGCTGTTTACCAGTTTGGACCTTTCGGCACGGCGGCCAGGCTCCTGAAGCGCTGGGATGCCGCCGGATGAGCCCTGCAGGCGGCGATCCCGAACTGTCGGCATGGCGCGACGGCGCCGCAAAGCAGGCGATCCTCGATTTCGTGGCGCGCGTAACGATCGTCGGCCACCCCGATTTCGTGTCCCCAGCTGAACGCATCGCCGTGTTCGACAATGACGGAACATTGTGGGTTGAACAGCCGCTGCCAGTGCAGGCCTTCTTTGTCCTCGACCGCATTCGTGCGCTGTCGCCGCAGAACCCTGAATGGCGCGCGCAGCCGCCATTCAAGGCCGTGCTTGAAGGCGACACGGCGAGTATCATGGCCGGTGGCATGGATGGCCTCACAAAACTGGTGATGGCGACCCATGCCGGCATGTCCACCGACGCCTTCGCGTCGCTGGTCCGCGACTGGATTGCAACGGCGCGCCATCCGCGGTTCAACCGGCCCTATACCGATCTCGTCTACCGGCCCATGCTTGATGTGCTTTCCCTGCTCCGAGCCAAAGGCTTCAAGACGTTCATCGTGTCGGGCGGCGGTATCGAGTTCATGCGAACCTTCAGCGAAGCTGTCTATGGCATTCCACCCGAGCAGGTGATCGGCAGCAGCAGCATCACCCGATATGTCGTGAACGATCGCGGGCCGGAACTGCTCCGCGAGACCGAATTGCATTTCTTCAGCGACAAGGAGGGCAAGCCCGTCGCGATCAACACCCATATCGGACGGCGCCCGATCGCCGCGTTCGGCAATTCCGACGGCGATTTCGCGATGCTGGAATGGGTGACAAGCGGCCCCGGCGCTCGCTTTGGCCTGCTCGTCCATCATGACGACCCTGTGCGCGAGTTTGCATACGATCGCGACGCCGGCCTTGCCCGCCTAGCGCGCGGGTTGGACGAGGGGTCGGGTCGGGGATGGACCCTTGCGCAGATCAAGCGCGACTGGGAGATCATGTTTCCCGCCTAGATTGCGGCCGCCGATGTATTTCATGAACGCCGTCGTGCTTCTAAGCAGCTCCGCGATCTTCCGATAGCCATAAAGGTCATACCGGCGTGCAAACTCGACAATGTCGGCGGTAAGCCGTTCCTCGTCGTCTCGCCCCGTGGGAGCGCGGCGTTGGGTAGAACGGCGCTGCCCGAGCGCGAGGCAGATGCGGCGCTGGGATAGTCTGAGCACAGATCGAACGTGATGAGTGCAGGCGCGCCGGCGCGCGGGGCTTAAAGTTTCCCCAGGCCGCCGCCGGGCCATTTGTGGGGGGGGACTGAAGATACCTTGCTGGAACGTGTCTGCTTTCGAGGTTGGTCCAAATCAACGCGAACGACCATATCGGGCGCATTGCGGGTGCCCGACATGATTGCGTGCCACCTACAAATAGAGTTGAGTCGATTTAAAGCCGATGGAACTGAAGGCAGGCTAGTCGTCGGCTGAACAGGGAGGGAAACACGATGACAACGATTATCGCTACCCATGAAGTCAATGACGTAAAGCATTGGCTGGCTTCTACTAAGCGCAAAGAAGTATTCGGTCCATTGGGCATAACTCTGAAGACTTTTGTTGACCCGGAAGGATCTAATCGGGTCGGACTGGTCGCAGACGTCCCGGATATGGCTGCGTTCCAGAAATTTATGCAATCGAAGCCGGCCGCCGACGCGATGGAGCACGATGGCGTGCGCCCAGAAACGCTACGAATACTTGTTGCGACTTGAGTTGATCTGTAACGAGATTGAGCGGTATTCGAGAATTCTCAAACACGGAAGAACCCACGACAGCACGGGGGTTCTTCACTTGTCGATCCTTTCCGCAGAGAGAGGCGCCGGATTCTTGCGGCCGATCGCCGTTGCAGTTGGCGCGATCCAGTTTCCGGGCGCGCCAGCGACGTCGGCCCAACACCGGCCCACCCAAATACCTGCGATTTGCGACGGCCGGCATCCAAAAATCTTCACTGCAGCAGCCCGGCGAGGCTATCGCCTCAAGGACCGCTTCAGAGGCACACGACTATCGACTAAACGGTTGAGACGGGCGCCTCTCTGCCGCTCGAGCGATGAACCCCGCGTGACAGCTTTCCTCCCAACTGAGACGGTCGAGGCGATAGAAATGAGTTGATCCGAAGCTGTCGGACGCGCGTTGTAACGAGCCTGACGGTCGTATTTACGCTCGTTGTATCAGCCGCCGCGCATTCTTATCCTGTCCGCGTTTTGCGACAGCGCTCAGCGCTCGGTCTCGCGCCGATCAGCAGCGCGGTCCTGTCTCAGCCTCTCCGCTTTCCGAAAACACGCAGGGTCGCATTATTGGATTGAGCAGGAAGAGCTCAGGACTCTTGGCAAACTGAACTTCGCAAACTCGCCGTTGTCGCGCCGGCGCATGATAACCTCAGAATAACCTTTCTGCAGAAGATACTTGATTTGGACCGAACACGATCCATCCTGCCCGACGTCGACGTCCGCCACTGTCAAGAATTGTTTGCCGACGACGAGTCGTTGCAGCTTATGCGGTCCCTCCACGCGCCACACCACTTTCGAGGACGTGTCGCCCAGTTTTTCATCGTTTTCGTTCTCACTCCAGCCGGGGTTATGCTTTTTCCCCCGTCCGAATCCGCTTACGTCGTTCTCGTGCACTTGTCCGTCTCCAGATAGCGTCGCTTCGATTTTGACGGAGCGCGATATTCCGGCTTTCGGATCCGGGTCGAGGCGGTCGTGCGTTTCAATGAATTCGATAGTGATCACCGAATGCTTTGCCTCGCCGGCTAAGCCAGCCCATGGGGCGAATGCCCAAGCAAATACGATAGCGGCGCGGAAAATCGAACGTCGGTTCTTTGTGTCAATCCTTCGTCGGCGCTCCCAAGCGTACGCCCGTATGTCCATCGTTTCCTCCGATAGATGGCAATTTGACTATGGAACTGCCGATAATATCGTCAAGTTGCGCCGCCGCCAGGCGTGGCCGCGAGTCCAGCGCCCCGACGGGCGCTTCGGTTCCACGCAATTCAGGGGCGAGCGGCCGGAACCCGCCAAACGCAGCCGTCAAGGCAACTGTCGTCGGTCAACCCAAAGCCGTAAGTCGCCAGGACACTGAGCGCACGAGCGTTGTGTAAGCATTGCGCTGGGAGGGGTCATCGCATTGTGCTATTCACCAGAATGGGTGGGGGTGAGCATGGTCGAAACTCGGAAAATCGCTGCGATCTTGGCCGCCGACGTTGTCGGATTCAGTCGGCTCACGGGCGCGGACGAGGACCGCACACTGGCTCGGTTGCGGGCCCTGCGCAGCGATCTGATCGACCCCACGATTGCAGTTCACCACGGGCGCGTCGTCAAGCGCACCGGCGACGGGGCGCTCGTCGAGTTCCGTAGCGTCGTCGACGCAGTGCGCTGCGCCGTCGAGATTCAAAACGCCATGATCGAGCGTAATGCGGGCGTGCCCGAGGATCGCCGCATCGTGTTCCGGATTGGGATTCACTTGGGCGACGTGGTCGAGGAGAGCGACGGCGATCTGATGGGGGATGGCGTCAATATCGCGGCGCGACTGGAGGGCATCGCCCAGCCGGGAACGATCTGTCTATCCGAGGACGCCTATCGACAGGTGCGCGCGCGGCTGGACCTCGAGGTCAACGATCTTGGCCAGACGCAGCTCAAGAACATCACGGAGCCCGTGCGAGTGTATTCTTTGCAGGTCGGGCTTCCGGCCCAGGCGAAGACGGCGGCGCCAGTCGCGACGGCGCCGCCGGAGAAACCCGTGCCCCCGCCTGCAAATCCAGAAGGACCGTCGATTGCAGTGCTGCCGTTCCAGAATATGAGCGGCGATCCTGAGCAGGAGTTCTTCGCCGATGGATTGGTCGAAGACATCATTACGACGCTATCGAAATTGACAGGCTTGAGGGTCATCGCCCGCAATTCCAGCTTCATATATAAGGGCCGTGCCGTCGACCTTCGGGAGGCCGGCAAAGAGCTCGGCGTGCGCTATCTTCTCGAAGGAAGCGTTCGGCGAAGCGGCAACAAGATTCGAGTGACGGCGCAACTCATCGACGCGCATAGCGGGTCGCACCTCTGGGCCGAGCGCTACGACCGGCCGCTCGACGACATCTTCGCCGTGCAGGACGAGATAACCTTGGTGCTCGCGACCGAGATGCAGGTGAAACTCACCGAAGGCGAGCAAGCAAGGCTTCGTTACACCACGACCAGCAACGTCGAAGCCTGGTCCTTATGGGTGCAGGGCCTTTCGATCTCCAAGCAGGGAGTCACCAAGGAAAATTGGGGCCGGGCGCTGGCGCTTTGGCAAAAGGCGCTGGCTCTCGACCCCGAGTCGGCGCCGCTCAATGCGATGGTTGGACTGGTGCATTGCGCCGATGCGCGCTTCGGTTGGTGGACGGATCGGCCTACCGCTCTTGCGAAGGCGCGCGGCTACGCTGAGAAAGCCTTGAGCGTCGACCCCCAGAATGCGGACGCGCACATGACGGCGGGTTACGCCGACATGATTGACGGGCGCTGGGAAGAGGCTACGGCGCATATTCGTAGCGCCATTGATGCGGCGCCCTTGTCGGCAGACACAGCTATGCTGGCATCCTTCATCCTGGCCTGCTCGGGAAAACCTCAAGAAGCGACGCCGCTTATCGAAAGGGCCATGAAACTGAGCCCACATTATCCTGCGCATTATCTCGGGCACCTCGGCAACGCGTATCGTCTCACCGGTCGCTTCGGCGAAGCGATCGCCGCGTTCAAGGAGTTTGATGCCCGATCGGCCGGCTTCGGACTCACAGACCTCGTGATCGCCTATCAGCAGACGAATCGCCCCGAGTTGGCGCGCAAGACCGCAGAGCGGTTCCTGAACCTTCGTCCGACGTTCAGCGTCGCAGGCTGGCTCAAGACCCAGTTCCGGCGCGACAAGTCTCAGTTGGAAGCCGAGGCTGCCGCGCTAATCGCCGCAGGACTGCCGCAGGGTTGAAGCCGTCCCCGAATTATCGAAGCGCGAAGTCCCACAAGCGACTATGTTCCTACGCTGGGCGCGCTTCTCATCTGGGCCGATTTTGCCCGCTGCCACGCAGTCCGCGAAATAAATCAAGCTGACAGCGCGCAAGTAACGTGATCTCGGACTCAAAAAAGCGCGCCACTTGTCGATCGAGATTCCGTCCGTGATATCATGCGAAAATCCGCCGTAGAATGTAGGAGCAAATGGCGGTATCCGGATTCCTGCGACCGATCGCTGTTCCGCCGAATGCGACAGTCGAGGCGACCGTCGCGAGTCGACCCAAAGATCCCGGTCGGCAATCGCATGGTTTACCTTTGGCTTGCTTAGCACGGCTACCCTGGCCGGGTCGTTGTGCTAGTCTCGCCAAAAATGGGCTGGCGCCATGAGCGAGACCC
Source organism: uncultured Pseudomonadota bacterium (assembly GCA_963809055.1). Lineage (GTDB taxonomy): Bacteria > Pseudomonadota > Alphaproteobacteria > Rhizobiales > Beijerinckiaceae > Roseiarcus. Next base: position 165,257 of record CAWEID010000024.1, read on the forward strand.
GAAAGATAGCAGCGATCCTCGTCGCCGATGTGGTCGGCTACAGTCGGCATGCCGGCGCGGACGAAGAGCGCACTTTATCGCGGCTTAGAGGGCTGCGGACGGACTTGATCGATCCGGCCATCTCCGCTCCATCACGGTCATGTCGTCAAGCGCACCGGGGACGGCGCTCTCGTTGAATTCCGAAGCGTCGTCGACGCCGTTCGGTGCGCAATCGAAGTGCAGAACGCGATGATCGAGCGCAACGCGGGCGTACCTGCTGATCGTCGCATCGAATTCCGGATCGGCATTCATCTAGGCGATGTCGTCGAGGAGAGCGACGGCGACCTGATGGGCGACGGCGTCAACATCGCCGCGCGATTGGAAAGTGTCGCCAAGCCCGGCGCGATCTGTCTCTCCGAGGACGCCTATCGGCAGGTCAAGGCCCGGCTGGACATAGCGGTCAGCGACCTCGGCGCGACGCAGCTCAAGAATATCGCAGAACCTGTTCGAGCGTTTTCGCTCCAGGTTGGGCTCCTCGCGCAGGCCAAACCCGCCCCGGCGACTGCTGTTACGGCGCCTCAGGAAAAACCAGCGCAGCGACTAGCCTTGCCGGATAAGCCATCCATCGCTGTGCTGCCATTCCAGAACATGAGCGGCGATCCGGAGCAGGAATATTTCGCCGACGGGATGTCAGAGGATATCATCACCTCGTTGTCGAAGCTTTCCCCAACTGTTCGTCATCGCCCGCAACTCTAGTTTCACTTTCAAGAACAAGAATGTAGACGTGCGGGAGGTTAGCAAGAATCTGGGCGTCCGCTATGTCCTCGAAGGGAGCGTGCGCAAATCGGGCGCGAGGGTCAGGATAACCGCTCAGCTTATCGACGCGGCGACCGGAGGGCATCTCTGGGCCGAACGGTTCGACCGGGACCTGACCGACATATTCGCGGTGCAGGACGACGTAACGACTCAGATCGTCGCTGCGCTTGCGCTCAACCTCAGCGCCAGCGACCGGCAGAACATAGCCGTCGAACAGAGCGACAATCTTGATGCCTACGATTGTTTCCTGCGGGGGCGGGAACTCTGGTATCGCCAAACGAGGGATCTGAACGTCAAAGCGCTCGAGATGCTGACGCGCGCCATCGAAATCGATGAGAACTTTACTTCCGCATACGCCTTTATCGCGATCGCGCATATGCGCGACTACCTCAATCAATGGAGCAAATCGCCGTCGCTCTCCTTGCGGAAAGGATACGAGGTGGCGCAGCGCGCCGTGAGCGTGAACGATCGCGATCCCTATGCCCACTGGGCGCTTGGCAGCTTGTATCTTTGGATGCGACGACACGACGAAGCCATTGCCGAGCTAAGGCGCTCAGTTTCGCTCAACCCGAATTTCGCAATGGGCAACGCGCTACTAGGCCTGTCTCTGCACTATGCGGGCGAATCCGACCGGGCGCTCGAGTATTTGGAGCGCGCGATCGCGCTCGACCCCTACGCCGATGTATTTCTGCATTTTGAGGCCCAGGCCTATTTCCAACTCAACCGATACCAGAAGGCAATTGAAATTCTGAAGCGCCGGGTGACCCGCAATCCGGAAACCGACATATCTCGCGTGTTGTTGGCCTCCAGCTATGGGCACGTAGGATTGATCGAGGAAGCTCGCGAAGCTTGGCGAAGCGCCTTGCGCGTCAATCCGGCCTACTCGCTCGAACATCGGCGCAATGTGCTACCCTATCGAAATCCGGATGATTTCGAGCGGCTTGTCGAGGGTTTGCGCAAAGCGGGGTTGCCTGAACAATAGGTGTCTTCTGATAGCTGCGTGCGTTAATTGCTCGGCTACTCGTTTTGACTACTTGCCCAAATCACGACCATCTAGGCGACCGTCGCAGGTCAACCCCGAAGCGTCCGTCTCCTCGATCACCCAGCGCAGTCGATTCGTTTGCACGCGCTGCGACGGTAGAGCGGTCAGCATCATGCCTGACTGGTCTGGACACGCCGCAAGCGGTGCGGGGCGATGGCGTGACGGCCCTCAGACGAAAACCGGACAATGGTTCATCCGCTTCGCCGATCGGAGGCGATTGTCGCCACGGAGGCATGGATGCGATAAGGCTAGCGTTGACGCGCGCTCGGATTCGCGCAGCGTCGTTTGAAAAAGGGAGGATATTATGGCGTACGGAGTCATGCATTTCTTCGCCGGCGGCACGAAGGAGCAGTACGAAGCAACGACCGCTGTGGTGCATCCCAAGGGGAACAAACTGCCAGAAGGCCAGATCTTTCATATGGCCGGCCCTTCGCCGGGTGGCTGGACAATAATCGCCGCTCACGATTCCAAGAAGAGCTGGGAACATTTTCGCGACAACGTCCTAATGCCATCTATGAAAAAAGGAGTCCCCGGCGGGTTCACAAACCCGCCGCAGGAGATCGACATTCGAACTCACACGCTAATCAAGTAGAGTAAGGCAATTGTCTCGAACGTGACAGACGAAAATAGATAGACCTTCACCCAGAAACGACGGCCCCCTGACTGTTTTGCGCCGTCAAGGGGGCTTGCGTTTTGAAACCGACCCGGCATCAAGAATCGAATGATGACGACGCGGAACAGCGGGCCGAATTCTGTCGTCCGGCGTTCAAGATCTGAGGCTTGATCCCCGCGTCGATAGGCCGGGCGACCCCAAGTCGCCCTTCACGACTGCGACGATTGTGGGCAAGATTGGCCGGAAGGAGACCGGCGGGGCCCGCAGGTCTAGGGAGAGCAAGTGGGACCATTCGTGAAGTACATCGTGATCCTCACGGCCGTGTTTGCGGGTCTCGTCGTTCTGGTGCTTGCGTGGTCATTCTATGCAGACCAGGAACGCTTCGGCGCCGCGAAGAACGATTGCGAACGCGGCTGCATTCAAAACTCCGGCGGCCTCGATCAGTGTCGCCAGATTTGCGTCATTCACCCGAACCGTTATCCATGAGATCCACGCCGGCAGCATTGGGCACATTCTTGGCGCGCGTGGCCTTCCTGGAGATGGCCCCGTGTCGAGTTGACGAGAGAGGCCCAATAGCCGGTGTCGCACACGTTAAATCGCTCGCATTTTCTCTCGCGCGGCGTGCTTCAGCCTTCCTTCATGACGTCTGTGTTGCGTCTTTCAATCTGACCAAATTCCATGTCGAGGCGCGTTGTTCTAAAATGTCCCACTCCGTGCCGCGTTCAAGGCGCCTCAGGCGATCTGCGTAGGGTCCCTTGTCTTGCCGGCGTCAACTTTGGGTTTGCCGGCAATTCAGAACAAGTCCAAGGCACGCAGGCCCGCGGTCGGTTGACACATGACAATTTTGCCGCCGGAGCTCCATGCGATTGTGCCCAAATTGGGATTTTTAAACTTGGAATAATGCCGTCGACCGCTGTAACGGACGCGCCATTTTCAGTTCAGAGAGACCCCAAACCCACGTGTGATTTCACAAGGCACAGGAGCAGATAATGTCACTTGAGACCGGAAAACTCGTCAGCCGTCGCACCGTCCTGATCGCCGCCGCCGGCGCGGCACCATTGCTCGCGCTGGGAAGCGCCGAAGCCGCAGGCCTGCCGCCGACCGCGGTCTCTTATCAGGCGACGCCGAAGGACGGAAAGCAATGCGACGGCTGCAATCTGTTCATCGCGCCGAAGTCCTGCAAGTCGGTCACAGGCGAGATTTCGCCGACCGGCTGGTGCAAGCTCTGGGTGAAGAAGGCCTAACACTTGACTAACAAATTGTTAAACGCTTCGGTGTGAGATAATTCGGAGCTGAAGCGAACCAATTCGAATCAAATGCGCCGGGCAAGACGTGAAGTGACCAATCGAAACTCGGCGAATATCGTAGTACAATTCGGGGGCTGGAAGATGCGGCTGGGTTATTTTGAACCTCGATGGGTTACAAGATCGATACGTCATTTCCTCTTCTCGATCCGGTCTTTAGTCGCCCTCGCCGCGGTCTTTGCGTTTGCGTCGCTGTTCGCAGCGGCGCCCGCTAAAGCGGTGCCGAGTTTCGCGCGCCAGACCGGCCAGCCTTGCGCGGCCTGCCACACCATGTTTCCCGAACTGACGCCGTTCGGCCGACGCTTCAAACTGAGCGGCTACACCATGCAGGGCGGCGACAGCACGTTGCCGCCGGTCGCCGCGATGCTGATGCCGGGCTTCACGCAGACGCAGTCCAAACAGGACGGGCCGGCCGGGCCGGGCCTGAAGGACAACGACAATCTGGCCACGCAGCAGGTGACCGCTCTTTACGCCGGCAAGATCTACGGCGATCTCGGCGCTTTCATCCAGGTTTCGGGCAATCCGATCGACGGCTCGGTATCGTTCGACGGGTCGGACGCCCGTTACGTCACCTCGTTTCAATTGTTCGGCAAGGACACCTTCTTCGGCATCGACGTCAACAACACGCCGACGATCGAGGACGTGTGGAACACGACCAACGCCTGGGGTTTCCCGCAGCTCAGTTCCGGGACCGCGGCGTTCGCGCCGCCGGTCGGCGCCACGCATATCAACTCGCTCGCGCAGAGCGTGGCCGGCGTCGGCGCTTATATCTTCTGGAATGACATCGCCTACGCCAACTTTACGGCTTACGGCGGCTACAACCAGAACACGCTGGAAGTTTTTGGCATGCAGCCGGGCCCGTCGCCGGACATCCGGTACGGCGCCATTCCCTATTGGCGTCTGGCGTTGGAGCCGCATTGGGGCGACCATTATCTCGAGGTCGGCACGTTCGGCCTGTACGGCCGCACGATCCCTGGCGGACAATATGGCAACGGGACCGACAATTACCTCGATCTCGGATTCAACTCGCAATATCAATATGACGGCGACAAATACAGCGTCACCGTCAAGCTGACCGACATCTACGAGCGCCAGCAGTTCAGACGCGAGCTTCATTCTCGGATCCGCGTCAAATATCAATGACTTCATGAACGTCTTCAAGCTCAACGGGACGTTCGTTTGGGAGCCACACCTATAGCTTTACCGCCGGCTATTTCAGCGTGAACGGCAACAGCGATCAGATTTTCGACACCGGCCTCTACGGCGGACCCGGCGTCGTCTACAGCCCGAACGGCAATGGGCTGATCTTCGATCTCTTCCTATGCGCCTTTCAGCCACGGCAGTCCCGCGCCCTACTCGACTTACAACGCCCGCATCGGCATCCAGTACACCCGGTATCTCGAGCTTTACGGCGGATCGAACAATTTCGACGGACTGATCGGCACGCCGGGCGCCGGCGGAACGCATAACGCATCGGGCAACAACACGCTGTTCCTCTACGCCTGGCTGGCGTTCTGAATTGAACCGCGTCTCGCTCGGCGAGGATGGGAGGAAGCGATGTCGGTCGGGACTGGAGTGAGGGGAGTTTTGTCAGGAGCGCGCGACCTGGCAGGCGTGATCGCGTTCGGATTCGCGGCTTTGATTGCGTTGGGGGCGGTCGCGCGGGCCGATACAATTCGTTTCTCCGCGGATCTGACCGGACGCGGAGAAGTCCCGCCCAACAATTCTCCCGCGAAGGGGCATTGCGACGCGAAGTCTCGACACAAGCAATAACACCTTGACCTGGAACTGCTCCTATACCGGACTTACCGCTCCCCCGATCGGCGCGCATTTCCATGGCCCGGTTTCCTATATCGGCGCGACCTCGGAAGAGAACGCGCCGATCCAGGTCGGCACGCCCGGCAATCTCGCCAGTCCGTTCAAGGGAACGATAACCATCGACGCTACTCAGGCAGCGGACCTCAGGATGGGGCGTTGGTATTTCAACATTCATTCGACCAAATTCCCGGCCGGCGAAATCCGCGGTCCCGTCGTTCACCAATAATGGCTCCGATGGGGTGGAGGTTCGCCCGCGCGTCCTTCGCCGTGATGACTAGACGCGGCCTTCATCGCGGCGGGACATTGAGACAGCCGCTGAGCCGCCACGGCCAGAAACAGGGGAGACGCCCGGGGATGTCGCGCTCGGGCGCCGGCTGCTTTGCCATCGACGCGCGTCGCCGGCGCTGGAGCAACGAACTGGCGGGCCTGAGCGCGGTGCTGTTCTGCGCTGTCACAGGCCTCGCGCAGGCCGAGGACGCAATGCCGGCGGTCCTGCCCGATCCGGCACACAGCGCAAACCTACGATTGCTACGGCACATTCCTAGTGTCAATTGTCACGGGGCGATGCGCAGCTGAAGGAGCCAGACACGGCATGATTTCGGGACCGTCGTCGAACAAGGCTGCTGTTGCGTCGCTGTCGCTCGCCCCGCGCTCCGCTTGGTTAAACTCGGTAGTTGCGTTGCCGACGGTCGTTCTGAGTTGAGCCTCGGCGCCGACCAAGGGCAATCTTGAGCGGCTCCCTCAGCGTTCTGCCGTTTGTCCTCCACGCGGTAAAGTGTCCTGCGACAACCAACCACGTCGCTTCAGACCGCCGATGGGCCTATGTTAACAGCGTGCAGATGAAGGGGTGGATCTGTCGAGACGTAAATTTGAAAGGGGCGTACGATGGCCAAGATCCTAGAGATGGCACATTCCCAGCTGACAAGGCGGATTGTGTTGGCCGGTGCGATGGCTGCAGGTGCTGCGCCGTTGCTTGTTGGAACGTCAGCGACGGCCAGCCCTAAGATTTCCAAAGGCTGTGTGAGATATAGCGAGGTCGCCACCGACGATCATCGTTGTGGGGACTGCCGGCTTTTCCGGGCGCCCTCAGAATGCCACGTGGTGGCGGGGACGGTCTCGCAAACATGTGGCTGCCGAATCTGGCTGCCCAAAGTAGCGTAGCACTCCGGATTACAACCCGCGGGGCCACCTGAAAGAGCGGGGGTGGATTTTCGGCATCGGTCGAACGATGGGTCTAAAGTTCGACCGATGTATGCTATTGAATTTCAGGAGTTATCCTGGTCCGGACACGTGTTGCGGTAGCGGTAATAGGGTTTTGCTCGGGTGAGGTTCCGAGCGGAGAGGTGAAGTCCTATCGCGACATTCCCGAGAATAAATTCTCAGTGGTGTTCTATCGCTGCCCCGGCTCACGCGCGAAAGGCTGGGGCATCGACATTTACGACTAAGACGATGACAAGAAATGGGTCTGCCGGTCGTCAGTCGAATTCAACGCGGCGCCGATTTTCAAGGCCGGGCGGAATAGTCGGAACGGCTTCGGCAAGCGCGCAATTATGGGCGTTCGCCGGTTAATGGGGATCAACTACGGCCGCGGCTGGCGCGATCGCGAGCAGCTCGCTTTTCCAGACGCACCCGCTACGACGGTCTAATTCATGCGGATGGAGGGCTGCACCGTCGTAGATCGAGACGCGTCGCTCAGATCTGGGGCAGCGACGAGGTCAAAAGGGGCGGCTGATTGATATGGCCGACGCAATCTATGTCGTTGACGCCAATCAGGCGGTGCGGGCATCGCTAAAGGCGCTGCTTGAGATTTGTGGCTATGCGGTCGAGGCGTTCGAGAGTGGCGAAGACCTTATAGCACGGAACGGTTTTGCTTCTGTTGTTTGCATAATTATGGGAGTGAACCTACCAGGAGAAACCGGTCTGGAGACGCTCCAGCGCCTGCGGGAGAGCGGCATCATGACTCCCACCTTGATTGTTAGTGGGAATATGGACGCCGATATTGCCTGCCATGCCCAGCGTTTGCACGTGGCGGGGCTATTTCAAAAGCCCGTTTCTGCAGACGTGCTTCTAAATGCGATCAGGGAAATCCAGTATCCTACCTCCGTGGGAGAGACGCCGCGGTGATGCCATTGCCGGGACACCCTCCGCCCAGGGCAAACTTCGCAAGTCTGAAGCCTGATGGTCCCTGTGCTCTCGCCAAAGCTGTCGTCGTTTTCGTCCACGCAGTCGAGTCGGTCACCGTGACGCGAGCTTGCGAGGAGGTTGGTTTCGAGGCCTCGGACAACCTCGTACTTCTCAGACTTTATGCCCCGACCGGGGTTAGTTACCCGCGAGTGGAAATATCGCTCTAACCCCCGGTCCCGCATGACGCCCATACTTCCGGCAAAGGGAGTGGCAGCACCGGCGACGCAATCCAAACAAGAACCGGGGCCGCAAACGTGTCCTATGGGCAACCGGTGTTGGATGATGGTCGGTGCTTAGCGTTGTAAGTTGACACAGCGTCGCGTGAATGCGGACATGTGCCGGTTCCGAAACTCGGGCGACACCTTCCACCTGGACACTCGCGGACTCAGCGAATGGCGTTAGATCGTAAGGCGCGGCGACTTCTCGCGGCGATGCTCGTTGGAAGCCTGGGCTTCCTGTCTTGGCCTGTCGAAGCCATGGCGCAATCGGGGACTTTGACGGACGCTGAGCTGCGTCCGCTTTATGCGATGGACTCGGATATCAGGGAAGGCAAGGACCTCGCCGCTTCCACGTGCGCCAAGTGCCACGGTGCGGACGGCGTAAGCACGACCAAGGGCGTGCCGAACATAGCTGGCCAACGTCCCTCCTACATCTATCTTGAGCTAAGGGCTTATCAGGCCGGCGCCCGCCCCAACGCGGACATGGCCGAAAAGGTCAAGTTCCTCAACGATGAAGCCATCGTGAAGGTTGCCGCCTACTATGCCAGTCTAGACCCACCGGAGCCGCCAGCAGGCCCTCCGCCGGAATACGTCAGCCCCGCGGTAGGTTGGAAGGCGGCGGCCACGCCCTGCTTCAAATGTCACGGCGACAACGGGATCAGCCAAAAGGCGGGCATTCCCAATCTGGCAGGCCTATTGCCGAAATATCTTGTTGAATCTATGCAATCCTACTTGGACGGCGATCGAAAGCTCGAAACGACGAACGAGGAAATGAAAACCGCTCTGGCCAAGCTCAGCGATGAGGATCTCAACCAAATCGCGCTGTATTACTCAACCCAGACGGAAATTCTCACACGTGCACAGACCCCAATCGGGGGCAATCCCGCCGTCACAAAGCAAAACCTCGCCCGTTGCGTCAGGTGCCATGGCGAGGATGGCGTAGGCACGAGCCCCGCTTCACCGAACATTGCCGGTCAGGACTGGGCCTACATGGTCCGCTCGCTGCGCGCTTACAAGGACGGAAGCCGCGATGACGCTATTATGGGCCCCCCCGCTATGAAACTCGAAGACGCGGACATGATCGGTCTGGCGGCCTACTACGCGAGTCTGGAAGCCAAGCCGTCAGGCCTCACCAAGCCGTTGTCTCCTACCGAATGGGCCGACAAGTGCGACCGCTGCCACGGACTGAACGGCAACAGCGCCCGCCCGGATGTGCCGGCCCTTGCTGCGCAGAAGCAGGACTATCTGGAGGCAGTGCTGCGCGCCTATAAGGCCGGGACACGAAAGAACCCCGACATGCTAGCGATGTCGGCTGTGTTGACCGACGACGACATCAAGGCTCTGGCGGCATACTACGCATATCAGAAGGCGCGCGCGGTGGCCTTTGTGATGGTGCCGAGCAAGTGAAATAAGTCTGCGCGTCGTAACTGTTCGGCGCGCCTTCGATGGATCGGAACATGACAGACGCGCAGCCTCCACATCGACTTTACCGGCACTATTCGGAGCTTCCCTACAGCATGCGCGTGCTGTTCACATGCGTGCTGCTGATCCTCGGTTTGGGCTATCTATTCGCGCTGCTAAACGTATATTTCACCTATGCGGGTCGAGCTGGCGGCAACCCACTTATGCTATCTTACGAGGATATCGTGGCGGCCTATTCTGGGAGCTGGCAAAGGATCGGTTCTGGAGAGTGCGTTGGGCGGGCGGATGTCTACAATGCTGCCGCCCGACGAACGGGCAAGCATTCTCAGCTGGGTTCATGATGGTGCAAGCAAGGCGGGATACGATAGCGGCGTCAAGTCGATCCTTGACAGGCGTTGCATGACTTGCCACAGCGGAAACAATCCGCACGTTCCCACTCTCTCAAGTTACGAGACGTTGCAGAAGGTTACCGCGCTCGATACCGGCGCTTCGATCGCGTCGTTGGTGCGGGTCTCTCACATCCATCTATTCGGCGTGACCTTTCTATTCTTCATCGTCGGCCTAGCGTTCACGCACGCTTACGTGCGTCCGGTTTGGTTGAAGTGTGCAGTGATCGCTGCGCCATTTGTCGCGATCGTACTTGACGTCAGCTCCTGGTATTTTATTAAGCTGTATCACCCGTTCGCATGGATTGAGATTGGCGCTGGCATGATGATGGCCGCGTGCTTCGCGATTATGTGGCTCACGACGATGTACCAGATGTGGTTCTCGAAGCCGCCTGACTCCATTCTGCGCCGCATGGGTGGCGACATTCCGTTGGCTGGTTGACATCGATCACGTCGTGATGTCGAAACTAGCGGTTCGTTGCTAAGTGCGAGAGCGGCTGGCGCTGCGACTTGAACATATGAGAGCCAGAACCACTTGGAAATCATTTTGACCCAACCGCTTGTCGGGCCGCCGTCGTCGCATGGCTCCGCACTGAAAACTTTGAATTTGGAAGAGTGATGATGGACATGCGTGACCGTCGGCCCCCCCGAGAAAGAATTCTTTGTGCACGATTGGCTTGTTAACTCGGTTCTGATTGCGCTCGGGCCGGACGCTCTGGACGTCGATCGAACAAACGGAAGTTTCAATCTAGACATAGGAGATAATGGTCATGCGGACGAGGTCTGGGAAAATGTCGCGGCGCACTGTGCTGAACGGCTTTGCAACCGCTGCGGCGGGAGTAGCAGTTTGCGCGGGCTCCAATAGCGCCCGGGCGGAGAAACCCAAAAAGTCCCACGCCGAAGTTGCCTACCAGGATACGCCACATGGCGAGGAGAGGTGCGAAGTTTGTGCGCCATTCCTTCCACCCGATCAGTGCCGGACGGTCGTAGGTCCCGTCAGTAGGCAGGGTTGGTGCAAGATCTACACAGGCGCTTGAAGTCATAAATCCGAGGCGGTGACTACGGCGAATAGACGCCCTATAAAAAATCGCGGGGTCACGACGCCGATCGGCAACGGCTCATCGAACTGATATATTGATTTCCGTGTCTCCAAAATCACGCGATTGGGGCACCATGGAACCGGTCCGAATTCATGTTGACGTAGCGTAACGACTTTGTTCCATCCAGCCGAAGGCTGTGGCTGCGCTTTAGCGCTCCGGAAGGAACGCGACGGCGCAGTCTTTTTCAGGGGACGTGTCGCAGGCGCGGTTGTGGTAAATGGTGATCGACATCACTACGGGTCTGCCGTTGTCAGTTCGGCTGCGCCATTATTGCCGCCGAGCAGCCACGTCGCCAGCAGCATGCCGAGAACCGCGCCGACAAGCTGCGCCGTGATGAAGGCCGGCAGATCCGTTGGCCGGACGCCGGAGAAGGTGTTGGTCAGCGAGCGGGCGATCGCCACTGCCGGATTTGCGAACGACGTCGACGCCGTAAACCAATGTGCGGCGGTAATGTAGAGGCCGACGAGCCGGGGATCGACGCACGCGCCGAGCGGAGCGCGAGCAGGATCGTCAGAACCAAGCCGCAAGTGGCGACGACTTTGGAAGACCACAGCGGCGCGCCCGTCTGAGCCTTCCCTCAGTTCTGCAAGCGCCATCGGGTTGCCGCAGCCGAGCGAGGCGAGGACGGCTTCCCGCGGCAGGCCGCTGGTCTCGCCATCGGCATAGAGGTTCGACGTAATCGGGTTGCAGCAATCGCTCTCGCCGCCGGCGCCGCAACATCCGCCGGAACCGCTCACCGCACGCGCCGCAGATGCGTAGCGCTGACGGACGACTTCCTGGATCTGATCTTCGCACATGATGCATTTCCTCAGGGACAGCCGCAGGTGATCGCTTCGGGAAGGATCGCCTTGTTGCGGGTTCAGCATTCGGCGAAGAGGAAGGCGACGAGCTCCTGGACCGCTGCCGTGTCCGCAGTGTAGCGTAGGAACGTGCTCTCGCGCCGGACGCGGACGAGGTCTTCGTTCTTCAGCTACAATCAGATATTCGAAGTCCGGATCATCCGACATCGCCTCGAATATCCGCTGCCACACACCCTGACGGCTCCAGCGGCTGAACCGACGGAACACGCTGTTCCACTCGCCGATTACCTCAGGAAGGTCGCGCCACGGCGAGCCCGTTCGAACGATCCACAACACCCCCTCGACGAACACCCGGTAGTCGTGCCCCGTCGAGCCTTTCTGATCCGGACATCCGATAATCAACCCGGCCATCCGCTCCCAGTCGCAGTCCCTGACAACCAGTAGATCCATGACGCCCTAGACCGCCTACTAAAAAGCAGTCTTAAATCTATACATAAGTGTATAGATGCAGCCACCATTTGGGCGCATTTAAAAACAATGGTCGCAGATGCACTTACAGCCGAATATTGAGGAGCGTCGACGCGCTAAGGGATCCCTGAATTTACAAAAGCGTGAGCAATAGCGATAATTTTGAACAATGCCTAAGCTTTTGATTTAATGACCTTTCCACGAAATGAACGAATACCGGGGGTCGTCGGCGGAAGCTATTGTCGCGTTCCGGTAATTAGAGTGGTCTGGAAGAGCACGCGAGAGGTTTTCGACAAGAGAATGGCTGCAAGCGTTAAAGTCGCTCGCGCAATATCTAGGGCTGGATCGAATAGATATTTACAATAATAAGCCACAAATTTTTTGACAAGATACGATTAGGTCATTCCATGAAGAACAATTCATGTATAACGTCGATAAAAATCAGGTCATGAGTAATATTTCGTACTTACATTGGATCGAATACTTTCTTCGTTTAGCCTGGGTCCGATTTAAGGCCGCTTTCGGGCTACCGATCGACGTGGATAAGAACTTCTATCCGGCTGACGCAGCGTGGCGACGAAAGACTGGACGACTGCCGAAGGGCATTGGGATCACGGTTAATGGCCGCAACGATGGTCTAGGAATGCAAGCAATGTCCAGAAAATCTCCGCACTCAATTTCGCAGCTGCTTTCGAGGCAACCTACGTCCATTCGCCGTTCGAGTTTATCGAGCACAGCGACCGTGACAGCAAAGCTTGGGTCGCGGACTGGGAAGCCTTCTTCAATTTCGGAAAGGGGGAGCGTTCAATTGTGGACCCAAAATTCGAAATTGTCGATTACTCCGATTTTTTCATGGGCCGCGCGACGATTTCCGAACAAACCATACTACAATTCCAGCAATGCTATTGGCCCAGTCGCAAGGCTCCTGACACATTTAAGAATATCATCCCGCGATTGCGAAAAAAGGCGGGGTTCGAGGTGGGTGCGCGTAGTCCCCGAAACCTTCGCTTAGCCGTCCATATTCGACGCGGTGACGTGTCCGCTATGCTCAATTCAAGCCGATATACGCCCAACAACGCGATCCTAGCAGCGCTAACCCGAGTGCAAGACTTGCTCACCGAGCGCGGTCTGAACTACGAGACCAACGTTTTTTCGCAAGGAGAAGTCGCCGATTTTGCCGGCTTCCTGGACCTGGGCTGTACGCTCAACCTGAATACGGATGCAATCTGGACGATGCGGCAGCTTATAAACGCAGACATACTCTTGATGTCCAAGAGTTCGTTCTGTTATACGGCGGCTCTGATTAACTCCGGAATTAAAATATACGAACCCTGGGTGAACGGACCGCTGTCCGATTGGGTTGTTCGGAAAAGCAACGGAGAGTTTGACGTCGCAAAGTTCGGCTGCCAGATCAACGCGTTGCTGTGCCAATTCGTCGCCGAATCAAGCCTTCGGCCCTCGGCGGTCTTAAAGCCGCTCCAAGAAGTTGTTGAGTCGGATAAATCGGTAGTGAACCCATGTCGCGCGCATGATTCGACTGGGAGAGCCCGATTTGGAAACCCGAACAGCGTATCGCTGCAGCCGCCGAATCGCGGCGTGGCCTTCGATACCCAGCGACTTGAGCGACGCGGAATGGACGCCGGTTGAGCCGCCGACCACGCCCGGGCGGCGAACCGGACGCCCGCGAGGCGTAAATCTGCGCGAAGTTCTCGGCGCGAGCCCCTGTGTTCTCGCAACAGGCTGCCAATGGCAGGCGTTGCCGAAGGATCTGCCATCCGAGAGCACGGTGTAATATTATAGCGTTTGCTCGCCGTAATGGCCATACATGGGTCCCGTGGCGCAGGCACGGCGGCGCTGGCTTTACCTTTTTCACCATCCTCGCCCCCTCCGAACGCTGCGCGACCGCGCAAGGGGCTGCGCCATAAGAAACCAACCGACAGGGCTCGCCAAGCAATTCTCCAAATTCGTTCCTGTACGCCAAAGCGCAATATTATTGTCGTCGCCCACTCGAGTTTCTCCGCGCTCGATCTGATCGCCGCCGTGCTTGTCTAGTCACCCGAGTGCGGCTCGACGCCAATCCGTTCGTGCAACTCCGGCGCGCCGGCCAGCACCGCTCGGACGGCCGCCCAAGGAAGGGCGGTCGTTTCCCAAGCTCCTTCAGACGCTCCAGGACAAAGCAAAACACTGGAGCCAACTGCCGATGCGATATTGGTCTGGTAATCGCCGATTCATACTCGAAATCACGACAGGGACAGCGGTCTGGCTTCACTTTGGATTAACACCGGCGCCTATCCGCTGAGTGCTCGCGCAAGGTCCTACAGGCGTGCGCGACACCCAAGCGTTCCTACGCACGCAAGTGGATGCCGCTGCGATCGAGATTCTCGGGTGGTTCGTCCACCGCCGGACCGGAATCGACGTTCCAAGAGGGAAGTGCTCACCTGGGCGTCGAGAGCGGGTGTCAATGGTCCGATCGCGCCATCGGACGAATGTCGCCTGCGCCGCTGGGACCGTTCTCGCTGACAGCGCTATGGGCGGCCGATCCCACACTCGTCGCCTGCCTTCGCCCGCAGTCGGCCGCTTGGCATCATAGGGAGGACCCAACATTCAGCGACGCGATCGGAGCCGTTCGAAGACTGTTCTGGAACATCCCGGATTTGTTAATGACCCGACCCAAACAGGACCGAATGAAAATTCCGACCGAACTCTGGCAGAGACTCACTGAGGTGCTCTGTTACCCCGCTTAAAATGCGCGCGCTTAGCATCAGCCTGGATCTGGGGTCGCCAGATCAACCAGTTCCAACGGAAAACCTGACCCGGGGGTCGTCCTGAATACGTTTGGACTATAAGTCGGCGTAATTCCTGAACGCTGATGGCGACGAGGACTACGTATACATTCAAGCAACGGCGGATAGACTTCTTTTGTTCGCCCTCCCAAAGGAGGCTTCGATTTGCGCTTCATTCAAATGGACGCGCGGGCTGGCGAGAATGTTAGAGCTCACATTGACATCATCAGATGTCGATGCCAGCAGTGCCAGGAACGTGCTTCGCGGTGATCGAGACCGTCTCGCCCATGGCGGACTGAAAGCATTCCTCGATCGTCCAGCGCAATCCAGCGACGCCGGCGAGTTCCGGCAGTTCCGCGACGTCGGGAGCAAATGTCAAATAGTGCGCCGCTTCGGTTGGATCGGCGATCGAGCGACGGATCAGCAGCCAATGGTCCCACGGGGGCGATTGCGGGCGAAAAAGACGAGCCCGAGCCCGGTTTTAAAGAAGAACCCCTTTCGAGCCTCGGCCCGCGGGCAGGCTCCGCCATTCGTCAGCGAAACAGAAACCGCCATCCGTCCCTCCGCCACTATCCGGTCAGAAAGAACACTGAACGAGCGTCCTATTTACAACTTCAGCACTAAGATACGTGCTCCACGGCCCGTACGCGGCTTGAACTATCGGCAGGGGCGCCGCAGCGTTTCCCGACAACTCAAACTATGACAATTTGTAATGTTATCGCCGTATTTCGGCCCGGCTCAACCCGGATAGATGGCCGACTGGAGTCGCCTAGGTTGCGTGGACAGACGCGCCAGCGCTCCTCCCCTGGAGATCCAAAATGAAGTCTCTTGTTGCTCTGGTCGCGCTCGCATCTTTCGCTGTCGGCCCCGCTTTCGCTGCTGGAAAATGTGCAACGACTCCGAAATCGCAGTGGCAGCCGAAATCTACGCTTAAGTCTCAGCTGACGGCCGACGGTTACAAAGTGCGTCAGATCAAAGTCGAGGGCGGATGCTATGAGGTCTACGCTACTGATAAGGATGGTAAGCGCGCCAATATGGCATTTAATGCGCAGACTTTAGAGAAGCTGGAGAACGCCGAGGCCGGGGAGAACTGAGAACGTCGCAACTTCTCGGATTTGGACGGGCAATGTGATAAGAGTTTGGGACAGTTGGGTTCGGGTATTTCACTGGATGTTGGTCTCCAGCTTCACAATTGCTTGGATTTCCGCCCAAGGTTGGGAGCGGGTGCATGAGTGGGCTGGCTACGTCGCCGGCGCCCTCGTGCTCTTCCGGTTCGTCTGGGGATTTATCGGCAGCCGCTATGCCCGATTCTCCCAATTCGTTTGGTCACCGGGCGCGGTCTCAAAGTACCTCCGCGCGATCGCCTTTGGCTCGGAAACGCGGTTCGTCGGACACAACCCTGCGGGCGGCGCGATGATCCTCGCGCTATTAGCAGGGATCGTTGGAGCCGTCTTCACTGGTTGGCTTTTGACAACGGATGCCTTTTGGGGCGTGATCTGGGCCCAGCGCGTTCATTCGGTTGTCGTGCACGGACTTCCGCTCATGATACTTCTTCACATTGGCGGCGTCTTACTGGCGAGTATCCGCCATCGCGAAAATCTGATCCGAGCCATGTTTTCCGGTGATAAGCGGGCACCCGGTCCGAACGATATTGCGTAGGATTCGATGCTGAACAAACACCGACCCGCGCTAAGCGTTAAACTGTGCCAAATATCAGAAGCGCTCCTGCCCTCCTTCAAGGCGCGTCGCCCGATAAGGCGAGCATACAGGGAGTTCGGAAGGTTCTCCTCGGGACTAAGCGCGCCTCAACGGTGTGCCGTTGCTTCCTTTATGGCAGCGACAGTTCGAGAGACTATAGCGTCGGTTCCCATCACGCCTACTTTCGCGCTTGATTTCGTTGGGTCCCCATAGACGCCGTCAGCGCTGCTGAATTTTGGGCCGTTTGTAAGTCTGTCGATCCTGACCATCGAAGGATCGACAGCCAGCATGAGCGAGGTATCGTTAAGGCCTGCGTGTGTCCCGATTTCGGCAGGCGTGTAGCCAAGGCTTTTCAAGGTTTGGACAAATTCGCCCTGAGACACCTCGTAATATTGCCGAATCGCATATGCGCGCGCGTCCGTCGTGGCCCACTCGCGGTTGAGCTTAGTCGCCACTGCGCTTTCATTCGCTTGATAGCCCCCATGGTCGCCCAAGAAGATGACGTTCTTAAAGCCCGCCGACTTGAAGCTCTGGCCCGCAGATTCGAGAATTTGTTCGAAGGCGCCTTCTGGGATCGAGATCGTACCAGGAAATCGCATATGGCCTGACGGGGGACTGATACTGCCTTCCGGGACATAGGCAATTACCGGCGCGACGATTGCGTTACCAAGAGCCAGCGCAATCCTCTCGGAGAGGACTTTGACGCGCTTATTGTGTTTCCCGAGCGCCATGGCAGGCCCGTTCTGCTCTGTTCCGCCAATAGGTACTATGACGATGGACTTGCCCTTGCTGATTTCGTCGCGCACCTCGGTCCAGGTCAAGTCTTCGAGGAATACCGACGCCGACGCCTGGGCGAGGGCTACAGAGGGGGCGCAGCAAAGCTGCGGAATGAGCAATATTGCGATGCCGATCGCCGCCGCACGTCGACCCAATGACAAAACTCCAATCATCGTTTGCCTCAACCCTAGGTTTCATGCATGCCGTCGCGATCTGAGAGTTTGGGATCGGTAAGTCTTCGAACGATGCGGCGGCGACGGCTTGGAGTTCCCCGGCCTTGACCACCACACGGCGATAACGGTCCCCTTTGATTCGCGATGCGTCTCGGTACATCGATAAGATAGTGACCAAATTCGCCTCCCTCAAGCTCACTTGACCTTTGTGGCGCGTGCGACCAGACCGACGATGCCCAGAGGTAACGCTGTTTTCGATACTTCAATATTCGTCGGCAGGAACTCGGCTCATTCGAGTAGCCTCGTCGAATCCGAGACGTCGAATGTCCGATGGGTCTCCGCGCCCGAAAATTTCCATTTCCACATCGACGAACGACCAGTCGCAAAGATCACGACTTGACCGCCGATGCGCAGGACCCGAAAGACCTCCGCGATGTCGCGGCGATCGCGATCGAAGAAATAAACCACATTCACGATCAAGACCTTGTCGAAACTCTCGCCGTCCCAAGGCAGGCTGTCGAACGTGCCGATAGAAAGTTCTAGCGTCCCCGTTGACACATTGGCGTGATTTCTGGCGGTTGCCTGCCTCAACATCTCGTCAGAATGATCAATACCGGCGAACTCGCGAGCGCAACGCCGGCCAGCGAAACAATCGCATACGCGCCGCCAGCAAGGGTGATCCGCTGGCTCGTGGAAGACCCTATCGGGCTTTCCGGGACACCACCTGCCAACAAATCCCTCGTAAGCAGCTCGGCAAAGCTGCGAAGCGTACCTACGCGGAAACTATTGTCGATCGCTCCAAATCGAAGATAGAGAAACGCTGCGGCGATAAGAACGGCCAGGGCGCCTACTGTGCCCAAGCCAATCGTAAGGCGCCAAAACAGGCTTCGCGGGAAAAACCTCACGACCGAGTGCCCGAACAATGTACCCAATCCCACGTAAATTGTGGCTGTCGGCGCCCGCCCCTGAGGCCCGAAGCTACTTGCGTACGCGATGCAAGAGCACTTCGACCGCGCTTGAGGAGACCTCTTCGTTGAAACCGTAAAGCGAGTCCTCTAACTCCGACTTGGAGATGACTCGGCCGCTACGTCGCATAAGGGCTTCGAGAGCGCAAAGTTCGCGCCCGCTAAGGTCAACGTCGCGCCCAGCAACCCATACGCGCCTCTCGGCGGTATCGAGTTCAATATTCCCGATTTGGATCTTGACGCCGAGAAGATGACTTGGTCGACGCAATAGGGCACGAACTCGTGCGATCAGGTCATCCATGACAAAGTTTTTCCGAAGGTAGTCATCGGCGCCGTCGTTGAGGCCCTCGACGAGAGCCTCCGGGCTATCCCGCGACGTCAGCACGAGTACCGGCATACCGATGCCCCGGCGACGTAGCGTCTGCTCGACGGTAATGCCATCGCGATCGGGAAGCCCGAAGTCGAGCAAGAGCGCGTCATAGGGTGTGGACAATACTGCGACCTCTGCGTCCTTCGTGTAGCCGACAGGGTCTACTGCGAATCCCTGTACTTGCAGCGCCTGGGCAACGAGCGCACGGGGCCTCACATTGTCTTCAACCAAGAGAATTCGCATTGGCGTTCGCGGGTCCTGTCCGTGGATTCGAAAGTGCGTTCCATTGTGTCGGTAACGCGCCTACTCGTTGCAAAATGCTCTGCGACGTCTCGGCGGCGATCACGTTTGGGTTGTCCGAGGCATTTTCATTACAACTCGCAATCCAGGGTGATTGTCTTCGAGCGCAATTTCGATACCGTGCAACTCGGCGACCGCGGCCACGAGGCTTAGGCCAAGGCCATCGCCTGGTGTGGTCCGGGACGCGTCAAGGCGGTAAAATCGGTCGAATATTCGCGAACGCTCTTTCTCTGGAACTCCTGCTCCCGAGTCCGCGATTACGAGCGTACTGACTTCCAGGTTCCGCGCCGTGCTAACCCTAATGACGGAACCGGTCGGCGTATGGCGCAGCGCATTGTCGACCAGATTCGCAACAAGCTGCGAGAGCAACTCCTTGTCGCCCGCTATCGGCAGGGGCGCTTCAACTTTGACCGTCAGTGTCTTTCCCTGTTCGTCCGCGGCAGGCTGAAACGCCTCGGCGACCTCACGCGCTATGGCGGCGAAGTCGACGTGCCTAAACGCGGCGCGTCGCGCTCCCGTTTCTATCTGAGCGATACGCAGGAGGGCAGTGAAGGTGTCGAGAACTCCATTGATATCCCCAATCGTCAAATCAATCGTCGCTTTGTAACTGTCACGTTGCAAGTCGCTGTCCCGCGCGCGCTCCAATCTACGTACGATCCGCGCGAGCGGTCTGCGCAAATCGTGCGCAATATTGTGGCTGACGTGACGATTGGCTTCGATCAACGTTTCGATGCGATCGAACATGTGATTGAAAGTCTCCGCCAGCCGTCCCAGTTCGTCGTTCTTGTCCGACGACGGAATGCGTTGTCGTAGATTTCCCGCTATAATGCCCGCCGCGGCAGCGCTCATGGCGTCAATTCTTCGAAGGAAACCGCCGCTCAGAAAGATCCCGCCAACGGTTCCTAATATGAGCGTTGCAAGCAGCGCCCAGGCGAACGCTACCAATACTGCGTGACGCGCCTGGATAACGCCGCTTAGGTCTTGCCCGACGACGAGAACGTCGCCGTTACTCAAGGTCGAGACAAGCGCGAGTTCCCAATCGGTGTCAGAGTCCGCGTCGGGACCGTTCTCCGACTCAGCCAAGTGAATCCACCCGGCCGTATATTTGCCGTCGTCCGCACGAGACGTTGGCAAATTGCCTGCGATCAAATTGCCGGCGTGGTCTTCGAGCCGGTAATCAAGCGAAGCTGCCCGGATCGTCCTGTTCTGAACTTCGGCAATGAGGGCGTCAATTCCGGACGATCGAAAAAGGTTCTGGAGATCGCGCGTCTCCGCCTTCAGGCGTTCGTCGACTTCGATTTCAATCTGCCGACCCACGCTAAAATAGACGACGACGCCCAATACGATCACTGAAGCCGTGAAAACGCCCAGATAGACCGCTACCAACCGAAAACTGGTTGTACGTAATATGTTAATCAATGACACGTAACGAATATCCGGCGCCGCGCAAAGTCCTTATAAGCGCAACCGGCCTTCCCTTGTCGATCTTAGAACGGAGACGACTAATGTGCGTCTCTACGATATTTGTTTTAGGGTCAAAATGAAAATCCCAGACATTTTCGAGCAGCATCGTCCGAGTGACGGTCCGCCCTTCACTACGCATAAGGAACTCCAGGAGCTGAAACTCCCGTTGTTGCAACTCAATGAGTTGTCCGCCCCGCCTCACTGTCCTACGAATCAGGTCCATTTCGAGATCATCGACCACGAGGATGGTTTTCTCGTCGGCGAGCGGCGGACGGCGCGCCAAAGCCGTAAGTCTCGCTAAAAGCTCATTGAAAGCAAAGGGTTTGACGAGATAGTCGTCGCCGCCGGCATCTAGTCCTTCCACGCGGTCATCTATGCCCGAGAGGTTTGTGAGAAATAGAACAGGCGTCGCGATGCCAGCGCTCCGCATAGCCTTAACGACGCCGAGTCCGTCAAGTTGCGGAAGCATTCTGTCAAGTACGATTGCGTCGTAGCGTTCGCCTATTGCGCGCGCTAGGCCGTCTTGTCCCTCTGCCGCCCAATCGGCGCTGTGTCCGAGCGCCATGAGACCGTCCACGATAAACGTAGCGCTGTCGGGATCGTCCTCAATAACAAGTATTTTCATGTCGCGTCGCCGGACGTCTCACGGGAACGTCTGAACCAGAACATACGCGAGAATATGTCGCTGCCAAGCATGTAATGGACACACGCCGCGCTGGCATGAGCGACCAGGTAGGCCCACATAAGATTGGCCGCGGCCGTATGAACGAACATGAAATATTTGCCGATTGGCGCGCCGCGGAAGAATAGAAACCATGACGCGCCGGTGCCAGCCATTGCGGAAACAATCGCTACGCCGACCCCATGAATCGCGTCAGCGAGCGCATTATGGTTGTCAGACGGGGGGCTGAGCCTTCGAAGCTCACCCATGAGCGCCTTAAAGTCGCTAATAACGTCTGACAGGCGCGAAGCGGAAATCCATGGGATCAATCGGGCCAAGGGCGTTTCCGTGGAGTGACGAAATAGCGTCCAAAGCCAAATGAGAATTACCACCGTCAACCCGGCGAGCCCAACCCACTCATGCAGGACATATGGCCATCCCGGCGTTTCCCCCGGCAATGGCCGCTCTACAAAATTGCTGCCTATCAATTGATGCAAGACGGCGAGGAGCAGGAGGAGGTGTAATACCCGGGTCACGTGCGACCGAGTACGGGTCGTCGGAACAGGTTGAATCGTCGTCAGCGCCGTGTCGATTGGACGTAGCAATATTACACTCGCGCTATCGCCTTGCTTGTCGCGAGCTCGTCGCGTCGCCTCAATTTGTACAGACATCGTCCCTAACCCTACAGTTGCCAATTACTCTTTAATCGTCGGTTGTCAGTTGCACCATTGGTCCCAACGCTGCGCCGACGGCGTGAGGAATATTTTGGAGCCGCACGACGTCGACTAAGGCGCTAGCGACGGTCAGACTTGGCCAGTAGGCGGGCCCTTTAACGGGCGGCGAGCCCGCGCGTTCGCCCAAGAGCACCGTGCCGTGTGAGGACGCCCGCTCGGAGCCATACGAGTTTGTCGTCACGACGCCTTCAGCCTTCCGAAATCCGCCATGGTCGTTATTCCACGAGCTGTGACGCCATGGGAAACCTCGGCGGCGATTCGCGACCCACGATTTTGGCGTTATCAAACTTCAAAGGCAGCCCTTCCTGAAAGCGCGAGGGCGAAAGCGTTGTCAGGTCGAAGTGGCGCGAAGTTGGCGGGAAATATACGAATTTGTAATGTTCGCCAAGACGCAGAGAGGCCTGGGGCAACACTTATGTGGACAATATGAGCACGAATGATGTCGCAGCCCCCGAGCGCCGCGCTCTCTTTTTGATAGACTTTCAACGCGACTTCCTCGAACCGTCAGGCAGATTGCCGGTCGCGCGAAACCAAGTAGCGCCAGTGCTTAGCGGGGCTGCGCGCGATCGACGAGGCGAAGGCAGCCGGCGATTTCGTTGTCGCGATCGGCAATGAGTTTCGTCCGCTTGATTTCCTGATGAATATTCGGCGTCGAGGCGCCAGCATCGCCGGCTCTGAAGGGGCCCGATGGACCGACAAGTTGCCGCTCGACGGGGTCAAGTATTTCCCGAAATGGGCCGGCAGCGCTTTCGTCAATCCGGACCTGGATAAGTGGCTGCGCGCGAATCACGTCAACACGCTCGTTCTAACGGGGCTGATGGCAAATGCCTGTGTCACGGCGGCAGCCAAGGACGCATTGGCCAAGGGTTACAAGGTGCGGGTCCGGGCCGATGCCGTGGCGTGTCGTGGCGACGCCTCACGAGCCCGCGCGCTTGCCCGTCGAGCCCGCGCGCTTGCCCGTCTTGAAGCCAAGGGGGCCGTCGTGTTGCGCGCGGCCGCATAGCAGCCTCGGGAACCCCGATTTCGGACAATGGCGCGAATGCAAACCTGGGAACTGATGTCGAAGGCCCGACGATGGCGCTCGATCTGCGATCCTGCCCGAATGCGATACCCTGGCCGCCGGTCCTCTTTGGCGGGTCGATAATCATTTCGCTCGCACTGCAAGGTCCCGAGCCGTGGTCTTTAGGCCACGGTTGGCCGATGCGGATTGGAGGCGCAATCTTGCTCGGGGTCGGGCTGGGTCTCCACCGCTGGGCGGTTACATCTATGAGAGAGATGCGAACAAATATTGCGCCGAACCGCGCGGCCGATACGCTTATCGGCTCCGGCCCCTTTTTGTTCTCCCGAAACCCCCTTTATCTCGGCGATGCAATTGCCATTCTGGGGCTGGGACTTGCAATCAACTCGACCTGGGCGGTTCTTGCCGCTCCATGGGCGCTGGCGTTCGTCTGGGTCTTCGCGATACGCCGAGAGGAGGCGCATATGGCGCTCCGGTTTGGGCTGCTCTGGGACCGTTATGCCACTCGAACACCACGCTGGATTGGCATCCGGTCGCTCCACTCCAAGGGCGATATGTAGATGGCCATTTTCGCTGCGAGCCACACGTGAAGGGAGGCGCCCGTTACGTCAGCTCTGCCCCCACTGCGCCGGTCGACGCAACCGCCGCCGTTCGATCCAAAGCGCACTTCGCCCTACATTACTTTGGCTAGGGTGGGCGCCGCGATCGGCCATAGGCGCGCTAGCAGCGTCCCACCGTCGCCATTGACCAGTTCGTGACCGGACAGACCTCGAATTGGAGAGTAGCCACTGAGCTATTCGGCGACACGAAACTAGGCGTACTCGTTCAGGTCACGCAAAGACTGCGCGAACGTCGCTAATGCGACCTGACGTCTTAGAGAGCGGTAGAACGGTAGACCGAACACACTCGGCTTTGTTCGGTTTCGGCGGAATCCGGTTACGGGAGCTGGAGGACTTTCCGACCAAATCATAGGAATCGAACACAAAGCCGACGGCATTCGCTGACCTTGGACGCGACGCAATTTCCGCTTGGCCGGCCCTTTAGCCACCACAACCGACCATGCACCCTGAGCGGGTCGCAGCGCAGGCCTGTTGACATGGCCTGCGATCGGGCGATTATCCGGGTCTAGCCAAATTGCAATGGGGGGTTGGATTGACGGGCCGGGCCAGGCCGGAGGCGGGGTATAGCGCGCGCGAAGGCGCGCCGCTGGCGTTTTTCGCTGTCCTGTCTCTCGTCCTCCAGCTCGCGATCCTGCCCTTCGCCCCGATGCGCGCGCAGGCTGGCTTTGATCCGCTCGCCGAATTGAAAGCGGCGGTCGGTTCGTCCGTTGAAGTGTGCATCCAAGAGGAGACTGAGGCGCCTGGCAAAAGCCCTCCGGCGTCAGGGCGGTCTTGCGAGCACAATTGCCCACTTTGCCAGTTCACAAGCCATGCCACAGCCCTTACACCGCCTGTGCTCGGCGTGCCTAAAGCGATCGCAGTCCCGGCGGAAACACTTGGACCGAAGATCGCGCCGCAATCGCGGCGGCGGGTCCTGGAAACTCTGGCGCAGCCGCGCGGCCCCCCAATCGGCCTCTGAGAGCTGAAACGCGCATCTTTCCGGAAGGACCGAGGTCGCGCGGACCCCTAGGTTGAGCTGTCGAGGTCTTTGATATGTCTGCTATTCCAGCTAGCGCGTGCGCGCGCCGCCGCAGAGCTGCGCTTACCGTGCCTTTCCCGCCGGTGTCGGGCGCCAAGATCCATGCGTTTCCGTCACTGCGGCGTCCCAACCCGGATAGCCCCGAGGTTGGGCCTGTAGGAGGGCGTCGCCTACTCGCGCTACCCGCGCGTGGCGTGATTTACGACGTGGGCGCCGCCGCTTCCGAGATTTACGAGGTCGCCAGCGGATGGGTCAGCATTTCAAAAGCGCTGCGCGACAATCGCCGAACGATACTTGATGTCGCGGGGGCGGGGCAGATGTTCGGCTTCTGCGCAGGAGCCCTGCACGATTGCAAGGCGGTCACCTCTGCGAAGACGACCCTGCGCGTCTACGACTCCCGCTGCTTGCTCGAACATCCGGCAGAAGCTCGCCGGGCGTTTGACTCGTTGATGGGACAGATGGAGCGACTGAAACGGGTGAAGCTCTGGCGCTCGGCGAAAGCCTCAGAACGCGTAGCCGCTTTCTTAGTCACGCTCCTGCCCCACGACGCCCTAGATCGAGTCAACGTCGCGCTGCCACTCAGCCGCACAGACCTCGCCGATTATCTCGAATTGACTGCGGAGACGGTCAGCCGCGCCATTGCGCAACTGAGAAAGGCTGAAATCCTGGAAATCGATCAGACACGGTCGGGGCGGGTGCTCGATGTCGGTTGCTTGCGGCAGATCGCCTCTGGGGCGGTCGACATTAAAACATTGAAGTTGGGAGTTGCGTTGCAAGACGAACGCGTAGCCCGACATTTGTGAAAGTAGTCAGCGTCCATTTGTCGGCTCAAAATCATTGGGAGGATGAAATGTCAGTTTGGGAAATCATGCGGCGCGGCGCTTGCGCGGCGACAACGGGAGTCGGTCTCTCGGCACTGACGACGACCATGTGGGTCTGCGCGACGTCGACAGTTCTGGCGGATACGATTGCGTTCAAAGCCGAACTAACCGGTGCCAGCGAGTATCCGCCAAGCGACTCTAAAGGCACTGGTCATTGCGACGTGATGCTGGAAACCGATTTTAACGTCTTAAGCTGGACGTGTACCTACTCAGGCGTCTCCGGTCCGTTGATCGCCGCGCATTTCGACGGACCGGCGTCCTACAAAGGTTCGACGTCGGACAAGGAAGCGCCGATCCAGGCTGCCACTTCTGGCGACCTTACGAGCCCCTTCAAGGGAACGGCCAAGATCGATGGGAAACAGGCGCACGATCTGCGATTGGGTCTGTGGTATTTCGACTTGCACACAAAGAAGTACCCCTCGGGCGAAATTCGGGGGCCAGTGGTAAGGAAATGAGTCCAAGCGCGTTGGCCAACGTCCTTCCTACATGTATCTTGAGCTGAGGGCTTATCAGGTCCGGGCTCGCCCCAACGCGGACAACTTTATCCACCCGATATTTGCGCGCCCTATCCCGTTGATTTCGCGGCGGTCGAGACGCGGTGCAAATTTCTTGATTTCTGCATGCCCCGTTGCGCTCGGGCAATACATCCATTATTCTCGATATATGGACAGCACAGAAGTCATCGACGCCTTAGCGGCGCTGGCGCAAACCACGCGCCTCGACACGTTCCGGCTGCTTGTACGCCGTGAACCGGATGGGATTGCCGCCGGTGAACTGGCGCGCCTTGTCGCGATTCCTCAAAACACGATGTCGTCGCACCTCGCTATCCTTGCCCGCGCCGGTTTGGTGCGCGGCGAACGCCATAGCCGCTCGATCATCTACCGCGCAGACTTGGAACGGTTCCGCGAAGTCACGCTGTTTCTGCTCAAGGATTGCTGCGGCGGTCGTCCTGACATTTGTGCGCCACTGATCGCCGATCTCACGGCCTGTCGCCCTGCAAAGGCTTCCCGCTCATGACTGATCGCATTTTCAACGTGCTGTTTCTCTGCACGGGCAACACCGCTCGCTCTGTCCTCGCCGAAAGCATCCTGCGCAAAGATGGCGCCGGGCGTTTTCGCGCCTTCTCGGCGGGGAGCCGGCCGAAGGGAACCGTCAATCCCTTGGCGCTGAAGGTGCTTGCCGCGTTCGACTATCCGACTGACGGTTTTCGCTCCAAGAGTTGGGACGAGTTCGCGACGCCCGACGCGCCGAAAATGGATTTCGTGTTCACGGTCTGCGACGCCGCCGCCGGGGAGGCTTGCCCGGTCTGGCCGGGGCAACCGATGACCGCACATTGGGGAATTGAGGACCCCGCCGCCGTCCAAGGCTCCGATGTTGAGAAGGAACGCGCTTTCAACAACGCGTTCCGATTCATGCGCAACCGTATTGCCGCGTTTATCTCCCTGCCGCTCGCCAGCTTCGACAACATGTCTCTGACCAAGCGGCTGCGCGACATCGGCCATCTGGACGGCGCAACCAGCAAGTCCGAAAAAGCGTGAGCGCCGCCGAACCTTTGACACGGCGGCTACTTGCGGAAGGCCTCGGGACAGCATTCCTGCTGGCAACCGTCGTCGGCTCCGGCATTATGGGAAACAATCTCGCAGGCGGGAATGTCGCGCTCGCCTTGCTCGGCAACACGCTCCCGACCGGCGCAATTCTCGTCGTACTGATCCTGATTTTTGGCCCTGTATCCGGCGCACACATGAACCCCGCCGTCAGCCTTGCCTTTGCGCTCCGGCGCGAGCTTCCATGGCCAGATTTCGGCGGCTACGTTGTCGCTCAACTCGTAGGCGCGATTATCGGCGTCTGGGCGGCGCATCTGATGTTCGATTTACCCGTGTGGCAGATTTCTACGCGTGTGCGCCATGGCTCCGCGCAATGGTTTTCAGAAGGCGTGGCGACGTTTGGGCTGCTGCTGACCATCTTCGGCTGCGTGGCGCGTGCGCCCTCGAATGTGCCTTATGCGGTCGGCCTCTACATCACGGCGGCCTACTGGTTTACGGCGTCAACGTCGTTCGCGAATCCAGCGGTGACCATCGCCCGTGCCCTCTCCGACACGTTCGCAGGGATCGCGCCGTCTGGCGTCGTCGGGTTCATCCTTGCGCAAGTCGCCGGAACTCTAGCAGCGGCAGTAATGTGTCCGCGCCTCTGGCCGCGTGAAGTCGCCTAAGCTCCAATCCCTCAAAACTCCCTGCCTTTAGGCCGATTGCGCCCATTTCAAATGTGTTGATTTATGCACCGCCTGAGCAACGACACACCTGCCCGTCATAGGCTTGTATAGGATAGGGGGGTATGCAATATGGGCACATGTCACACACGATCCGTGAAAAGGCGAAGCTGTTGGCGCGTGTGCGCCGCATCCGAGGTCAAGTCGAGGCCATTGAGCGGGCGCTCGATACCGAGGCGGGTTGCGAACAGGTGATGCACCTGATCGCCGGAGCGCGGGGCGCAATGGCCGGTCTCATGGCCGAAGTCGTCCAGGATCACGTTCGGACGCATCTCGTCGATGCGGAAAAGCACCCGAACGCGCTGAACACCGAAGCGGCGGAGCAACTGCTTGACGTTGTTCGCACCTATTTGAAATGAGGAAGGCCATGCACGACGCTAACGACGCGGCGACGGCTTTTCATAGCCACGTGTTCCTCGGAGAGGGACACGAAAAAAGCGAGCGCAAGACCTGGGCGGTGATCTGGCTCTGCGGAGCGATGATGGTTGCGGAAATTATCGGCGGCCTGATGTTCGGCTCCATCGCGCTCGTCGCGGACGGTATGCACATGAGCACCCATGCGGGCGCTCTCCTGCTTGCGGCGCTCGCCTACTCTTATGCGCGCAAGTTCGCCAATGATCCGCGCTTCACCTTCGGCACGGGTAAGCTCGGCGATCTCGCCGGATTTACGAGCGCCATTATCCTCGCCATGATCGCGCTGTTGATCGGCTACGAGTCCGTCACCCGACTCTTTGCGCCGGTGCCGATCCACTTCGCCAGAGCGATCCCGATTGCCTGCCTCGGCTTGGCCGTCAACATCGCCAGCGCGTGGCTCTTGAGCGGCGGCGACCATCATCACGGCCATAGCCACGGCCACGATCATGGACACGGGCACGGGGCGCATGGCGATCACCACGACCACGACGAAGCCCACGTCATCGCGACAGCCTTCGGCGCGGTGCGCCTCGAAGTGTTCGAGGACGGCGTTCCGCCGCGCTTTCGGCTTCGTGCTCAATCCGGCCAAGGCCTGACGGCGCAAGCCGCGACGATCGAAACCGTGCGCCCTGACGGGGCGCGACAGGAGTTCGTGATGCAGGACCAAGGCGGATATCTGGAATCAGTCGCCGAAATCCCGGAGCCGCACGCCTTCACGGCAAATGTGCGGATCGGGCAAAACAGCTATCCAGTCACATTTGAGGAACAGGAACACGCGCACGGCGCGGCGAGCCGCGATAACAATATGCGGGCCGCCATTGTCCACGTTATCGCCGATGCCACCGTATCGGTGCTGGTGATCGTCGGGCTTCTGCTGGCGCGGTCATTTGGCTGGCTTTGGATGGACCCGCTCGCGGGTATCGTCGGTGCGTTCGTGATCGCCAGTTGGGCGGCGAGCCTGGTCCGCGACACCGGCGCGATCCTGCTTGACATGAACCCCGACCGAAACATGGCGAGTAAACTCCGGCAGGCCGTCGAAGACGATGGCGACCAACTCGCCGATTTGCACCTGTGGCGCTTGGGGCCGGGACACCTCGGCGCGATCGTGTCCGTCGTGACCGCAACGCCCCGTGAAGCGGGTTACTACAAGAGCCGCCTCGCCCGCTTCACATCGCTGTCGCACCTCACGGTCGAAGTTACTCGTCGTGATTGACGCCCGAAAACTTGGCGCGTCGAACGGCGGCATTGAGTCCAGAAGCTATGGTGCAGGCTTCTCTCGCGCATAATTCGGACGCGTCCTCGACCGCCGCCGACACCGGCCCCGTCCTGCGGCTATGCCGAACTTTAAAGAGGGCGGTCCTCAAGCTGTTTTGCCGTCGCCGCAACCGGGTAGTTATTTTGCGGGGGCGCAAGAAAATGGCCCCAGGCCCCGATCCCCAGGGCGCAAAAAACAACGATGGCCTCGGGCCGCCTTCTGTCACGGTAGCTCGCCCAGCATCCCGAATGCAGCCAAACATGCCCCGCCGTTTCGATCCCATGGGGTAGCAACTTTTCCGAGGCTAGCTCTTCCCGCCCGCATTCGGCACAGCGATCCCGCCCGGACGGCGTGAAGGTGTGGTTCAGCAATTGCGCGACGCACGCCCTTAACGCCTGCACCTCCGCTTCGGGTCGGGGAAGGCCGCCATCGTATTCCGCGATGCGTGCGCGCTCATCGAAATACGCTTGTCGGTCCTGGGCTGTCCAGCCATTCGGACTGGGCCGACGAAGCGCCACGAAGGCAGCCTTGAAACGCCGAAGCAGGTCGAGGACAGCATCGGGCGGCTGGGCAGACGCTTCGCACACAAGGGTCCAAATTCAAGGCGCGACCGAGGGTAACGGGGGAGCAATCGCAAATTCGACGCCGCTTATGAGAATCATATGTCCCACTGGTGGTCTTGGGCTTTGTCACGCTGGGCGATTGGTTTTGAAGAGCCTCGATGAAGAATGTTGCTCATCGCGTCAGGGGGGAATTACTCGCAATGGATGCCTTTGCGCTTCGATATTTCATCGACCTGATCATCAATTCCAAAGGCTCCCTCTTCGGACGCGATACCGGGATGTCCATGTCCGCGCTTCAATAAGCTGGATTATTTGCGGCAGCATTTTGAGTTTGCGCAAGATGTTCGCTCGCTTCCTGGCTGTAGGCGAACCTGCAGCTTTCCAGACCGCTTCATTCAGCGGTGTCTCGTTGCGACGCGCCATTGTCAGCTGGCGGTGGATTGCGAGAACTAGGGGCAACGCGACGACGGCGTCGGCAGAAACAATTGTCGTCAGTATCCTTAGTGGGATCGCAGGGACGAAAGCGCTGGCTAACTTGGGAACAGAAGTCCCAATTTGCTTTGCCTCAGATGTGCTGTCCCCTGCCGAGGCATCCCATCGCAAGTCGGCCAGCGGTTCGTCGCTGGAGATTCGGATAGTCGCGGATCTAGTACCATTTATACTTCTAATACTCATTATATAGGTTCCATCCATGCCCCCTTTTCGGGGGATGCTATACGCCCTTACGGGGGCATGCGGGGCCGTGGGGTGCTCGGCGCAGTAATGGCCCGCAACGCAGCATGCGTATCGATTTTGCGAAATCGGCTAAGGCGGCCGACTCGTCGTGCGTTCCGCGGCCTCGAGCAGCCGCAAAACACGTGAGAACATGACCCCGCCCCGGTCCTCGTCCTCAAACCTGTTTGGGTAACGGACGAGTTTGACCTCACACCGGCAGCGCTTACCCGGGCCCAAAACGAGTTCGGAAGCGGCACCCATGATCTCGACGAGTTGCGCGGATTGGCAGTCGATTTGATCAAGGGGGGCCTCAAGCAATAATGCGTCGTGGATAGGGGCGCACACCATTAGTTCAGCCTCAATCGCCATCGACATGGCGAGCCGCATCATCTCCGCGCCGTGGCTTTGCATTGGCCAATTGAGGATCGACCGGGCGTTGATTTCCTTACCGCAGTTAGGGGGATACTGAATGCGCCAGCCGTAAACCGTCTCAAGCGGAAAGCCGAGCAGTGCCCGATCAACATTCGCGTCTGCCCAGCGCCAGAACTTACGATAGGTCTCGCGATGCATGCGCAAGAGTTCGCGGGCCCGATCGATGTGTATGCTGGACTGGGCCGCGATGCTTTCGGCGCCCATGCCGTAGTTGACGCCCAGGACGATTGACTTGCAGGCCTGGCGAATATCCCGGTGGGACCCCTTTGTCGCGTCCGGCGGGGCGAGCCCTGCTTGCTTCGCAAAAGCCATATACGGGTCGCCGCTTTCGTAGGCGAGCCAGAGCGCCTCGTCGCCTGACAAGGCGCCAGCAATCGCAATTTCTTGACTCGACCAGTCGATATAACCGAGCGCACGGCCTTCGCTGGGCTTAATAAGGTAGCGTATCCAAACCGAAGGCCCAAAAATGAAACGGCTGTTCGACGGTTGGTTCCGGCCCGTCTTGGCGCGAAAAGCAGAAAGAATCGTTCTGTTTCGGCCGTCTAGCCCAATATTAAGATCGCTGAGGCGCAGCTGGCCCAGGGCGTAACGGAGTTCTCGCAACGGAGCGAGTGCGGGATAGGCCCGCGCCTGCTGTCGGAATGTGTCGTCGTCGAGGGCCAGCGCCCCTGAAGGTAGACGGGGCCAGGGGATGCTATTCCTGGCCAAATAGGCTGCAAACCTCGTCGCAACGAAGCTTTCGCCTTCATATACGCCGAAGTCGGCGTCGATGGCTTCGATGAGTTCGAGCTTAATTCGTGGCCAGTGCAGCACCAAGCAATTCCAAAGTCCCGCATCGATGGGAACGCCATGGTTTTCAACGACGCCCGCAGCGACCATGTAGCGGCCCCGAAGTAGGGCTTGCCCAAATCTGGTAGGATTGTGGGCCAAGGAGGGCAGGAGGGCATCCAGCAGCCTTAGGAGGGCGTCCACGTCGCTCTCGCAGTAAGCGATGATTTCCGTAACTTCCCCCTCCGACCAAGGCCCTCCGCCAATTATTAGGTTGCGCATAGCCTCCTTTTCTTCGCCTCCGATTGCGGGCAAACCGAAGTGAAGCAGGGCGCCAATCAGCCCATTTCCGTGAGCCGGGCCCGGACCGTTCGTGAGGCAGCGAAACTCCGTAAACAGATCGAGCATGCGGCGCGGCTGAGGCCAACCGAGAACATCGAAGCATGAGCTCTCGGCGCTGGCGTAGAACGCAACGAAAAGGATGTCGTCGGCCAAATCAAAGGGACATCGGGAGAGTTGCTCCCCCCATAGCCGCATAGTTTCGCCGGTCACGGCGCACTTGGCGACCATGCAAATGGGCCTCGGTTTGCGGCCAAAAACGGCCACAAACTCGAAGTCTATGCACCAGATGCGTCGATATCCGAACCGGCCGAGTGCAAGTAATCCGTGCCTCGGCATCTTACTGCCCGCGCAACCGTTTGATAACCGGATGATCAACCGTGTCGATCAGGCGGCCGCTGCCGAACGCGATCTGCAGCAACTCCGCGAGGCCGACATCCGGCCAAACTGGCTCGGGCGGGCCAGACGGCGCTACGAGAACGTCATAGCAACCAGCGCCGTTGTTCGGGATCACACGGATCCATTGAGTCTCGCCTAATTCTGCCGCATCGCGGGCAGTTTTGTGCCATGCATTTTCTCGTCCGTCGGGCGTCGGAAGCGGGACAGGCCAAAGGAAAAGCGTCCCCGTGCGCGAAATGCAGAGCCGAAGCTCGACGATACGGGTTTCGCCCGGCAACGCCGCGGCGACCGCAGGGACAACCGCGTATACCTCGCGCTCCTCGGCTAGCGGCAGGGTCGCGATCGGCATGCGAAATTCCGCCTCCGGGCGCGTGCGAACAAACTCCTGGCGACCAGGCTTGCGGACAGGAACGTGAAGTAGCGCCTTCTTGACGCCGAGGTCGGCGCCGCTCGCCGGGTCGATGCGAAGAGACTCTGGGTTGAAGGGATTCGGGCTCGAGTTAGCGGAGGCAGTGGCCGAATCGCTGCTGAGTTGAAGATTCAGATTGGCTGTCTGGGTGTTGGACATGCGAGGGTATCCTTCTCTAAAGAGCTCTGTTGTTCGCGTCTCGGAGGAGTTCAAGGCGCTCTTCCTGCGAGCAACGCTTCCAATGCATCGACAGGGATCAGCCGCGCGCCGCCAAGCTTGACGCTGGCGAGGCGGCCCTCCTTCATCCATTTGTAGATCAATGTGCGGGAAACGCCGTATGCCTTTGCGGCTTCCTTCGCGCGAAGGGCCCGGCGAGTAGACTGCAGTTGCTGTTTATTGTTCATTTGGGACCGCCTTTGTTGAGGACGGCCCAAGCCATTACCAGTCTTTTCAGCGCTGTCTGGAAGCCGAACGGGCTTCACTTAGTCAATTTAAGGCCCTTCGTTGACGGATTTCGCCGCTCCCTTCTTGGCAGTTCGCCATGACGCTCCATCCGCGCGATAAGGGCCTTCAAGGTTGAGAGACCGGGCGCTTTATGTTCTTCAGACTTCCAGTAAGTATCGATATCGCCTGCGAGCTTCTCCTGCGAGATAGAAGGGTCTTTCGCTCGACGTTCCTTTGCCGCCTCCTTCGCGATGGGCTCCCACCCTTCAGCTCGTTTTCTAGTCCGACTCAGGGCACTCTTCGTTCCGCCCCGTGAAGCCCCGACCTTTGAGCGACTTGCCGACTTGGCCAGAGGCTTCATATTGCCTTCCGCCTCAACCTTCGCCCACAGATAGCCCAAACGCACGGACGCATTCACCATCGCCATTACGTCCATTGCAACGAGACGCTCGTCGCTTCTATCCGAGTGCCCGTCCGACAATAACGGGATACCGGTTGATAGCTCGCGTATTCTCCCAGTCGCAGCCTCCAGAATGCACGCCAGTCGCAACGCCTCGAGCGCGATGGCGGGCTCATCGAGAGCCAACGTCCCCGTCGAGTTCTTCCAAACCGAAATGCTCGAGTATTCGAGCCTTCAAGTTTTCGAATGGATCGCCCGAGAAGCCCGGTCCGCGCAGAGCGGATAGGCCGGTATATTCGAGGGGGACCGGTATT
The DNA here is from genome assembly GCA_963809055.1 of uncultured Pseudomonadota bacterium. Taxonomy (GTDB): domain Bacteria; phylum Pseudomonadota; class Alphaproteobacteria; order Rhizobiales; family Beijerinckiaceae; genus Roseiarcus. Next base: position 199,586 of record CAWEID010000024.1, read on the forward strand.
TGGTCCACTTCGCCGTTTTTGCGCTCAATTCGAAGATAGGCGCGCCTGACCTCGACGTCATGCGGGTGGTCAAAATCGTCGCCTTCATTCGCGCGCTCAACCGATGCGATTACAACTTTGTCGCCGGTATTGACGATGGCGTCTGGCTTTCGTCCTGGTTGAGTGTCGCCATACGGACCAAACCATGGGAACCACAGGAATGGCCCCTCCGATTGCGGTGCTTCCTGCGCGTTACGCAACCGGGTTCGCAACGGTATCGTCACCCATTCCGACGGGGACAACAGATTTGAGCGCAAATCAAACTCGACCCTGTCGATAGCACCAACCCGGTCGATTCGACATATCCGAAACATCTGCGCCTCGCGCACGGCCTCGGCCCGAGATGAAGTCGCTGCGTCGCGCCCCTTTTTCATTTCTTGCTTTCCGAGCTAGTCCGTTTGGTGCGCGGGCCCAAGCTCGACTGGCCTCCTTTGATTGGAGCGCCGCTTCTATCCGCCCGCGAATATAATTTTACAACGCCGGACCACTCTGGACAAACCTAGAATACGCAGTGAACGCCGTCAGACGCCAGATGAAGCGCGCCCCCAAATTCATCGAATTGATACTTGTTTTCTCTGTAATATATTCCCCGTGCGATGCCTTGGTGCAATGTTCTGCTCGAAAGGCTTACGCGCGAGCCCACTAGTCCCAGAACTTGGACAGAATTTTGCGCGCCCTGTCACGAGCCCTTCTGGAATTGCAGGACGTTTCCACCTTCGCGAGGCTCGCCCCACGCCGCCCAGGCTGTCATGAGACCACGCCGAGCCTCCAACATATCCGTCCGGCGATAAGCACGCTCCGACTTGCCGCCGACCACATGACCCATCGCGTCCTCAATTACGGCCGCAGGAAATTTCGCTTCTTCTTCCGCCCAGGTCCTGAAGGTCGCCCTGAAGCCGTGGACGGTAATCGGGCGGTCGGTCTTTTCGTCCTTCCAGATATTGCCATCCGCTTGGTTCATGCGGCGCAGTAACGTCAGCATCGCCATGTTGCTGAGCGGCTTACCCTTGTTCCCCGTGAAGACGTATGTGCTGGCTTTGAACCCCTCTAGCTCTCGCAGGAGAGCGACTAGGCGTGGCGACAACGGAATGCGGAATGGTTCGGTTCGGTGCTTCCTATCCTTGAGATGCGAAGTGGGCACCGTCCACAACCCTGCCTGCAGGTCGAACTCACGCCATTCCGACTTCAAGACCGTATCGGTCCGCACATTGGCCAAAATCGCTAGCTCGAGAGCGTTGGCCGCCATCGCGTCCCGCTTGCGCAGAGACGCGAAGAACTCGGGCATCCGGTCATAGGCCAGCGATGGGTGATGCCCTCGCGATAGCGCCTTCGGGGCCTCGAACCCTTGCGCCTTCAGGTCAGCCCAGGCAGCAGGATTTTCGATTACAACCCCGAACTCGGCTTTCAGGATAACTCGGGCTCGGTCGAAGACCCGACGGATGGCCGGATATAGCTTCCGTGCCACCTCCGGCTTCTCCCGCCAGACCGGTCGCAGCACGGCGGCCAACACCGTGGTCGTAATTTCATTGACCGGGCGGTCTAGGATGTAGCCGCAATAGGCCGGCCCGAGGTGGCGAGCGGCCTGATACTTGACCTTCTCATTTGACGACTTCGCCTGCATGTCTGCGATTACGAGAGCCGCGACCTCTCCGAAAGTGGGAATAGGGCGCTTCGGGGCCCTCTTCTCAGCGATGATATCAATGCCGTCGGAGGCGCGCCGACGTAGCTCAGCAGCCTTCCTACG
>CAWEID010000025.1:0-32394 GCA_963809055.1 uncultured Pseudomonadota bacterium
CCTGCGGCTATGCCGAACTTTAAAGAGGGCGGTCCTCAAGCTGTTTTGCCGTCGCCGCAACCGGGTAGTTATTTTGCTGGGGCGCATAAATATGGCCCCAGGCCCCGATCCCCAGGGCGCAAAAAACAACGATGGCCTCGGGCCGCCTTCTGTCACGGTAGCTCGCCCAGCATCCCGAATGCAGCCAAACATGCCCCGCCGTTGCGATCCGACGCGGCAGTAACTCTTCCGAGGCTAACTCTTCCCGCCCGCATTCGGCACAGCGATCCCGCCCGGACGGCGTGAAGGTGTGGTTCAGCAATTGCGCGACGCACGCCCTTAACGCCTGCACCTCCGCTTCGGGTCGGGGGAGGCCGCCATCGTATTCCGCGATGCGTGCGCGCTCATCGAAATACGCTTGTCGGTCCTGGGCTGTCCAGCCATTCGGACTGGGCCGACGAAGCGCCACGAAGGCAGCCTTGAAACGCCGAAGCAGGTCGAGGACAGCATCGGGCGGCTGGGCAGACGCTTCGCACACAAGGGTCCAAATTCAAGGCGCGACCGAGGGTAACGGGGGAGCAATCGCAATCGACGCCGCTTATGAGAATGATATGTCCCACTGGTGGTCTTGGGCTTGGTCACGCTGGGCGATCGGTTTGAAAGCCTCGATGAAGAAGTGCTCATCGCGTCAGGGGGAATTACTCGAAATGGATGCCTTTGCGCTTCGATATTTCATCGACCTGATCATCAATTCCAAAGGCTCCCTCTTCGGACGCGATACCGGGATGTCCATGTCCGCGCCTCAATAAGCTGGATTATTTGCGGCAGCATTTTGAGTTTGCGCAAGATGTTCGCTCGCTTCCTGGCTGTAGGCGAACCTGCAGCTTTCCAGACCGCTTCATTCAGCGGTGTCTCGTTGCGACGCGCCATTGTCAGCTGGCGGTGGATTGCGAGAACTAGGGGCAACGCGACGACGGCGTCGGCAGAAACAATTGTCGTCAGTATCCTTAGTGGGATCGCAGGGACGAAAGCGCTGGCTAACTTGGGAACAGAAGTCCCAATTTGCTTTGCCTCAGATGTGCTGTCCCCTGCCGAGGCATCCCATCGCAAGTCGGCCAGCGGTTCGTCGCTGGAGATTCGGATAGTCGCGGATCTAGTACCATTTATACTTCTAATACTCATTATATAGGTTCCATCCATGCCCCCTTTTCGGGGGATGCTATACGCCCTTACGGGGGCATGCGGGGCCGTGGGGTGCTCGGCGCAGTAATGGCCCGCAACGCAGCATGCGTATCGATTTTGCGAAATCGGCTAAGGCGGCCGACTTGTCGTGCGTTCCGCGGCCTCGAGCAGACGCAAAACACGTGAGAACATGACCCCGCCCCGGTCCTCGTCCTCAAACCTGTTTGGGTAACGGACGAGTTTGACCTCACACCGGCAGCGCTTACCCGGGCCCAAAACGAGTTCGGAGGCGGCACCCATGATCCCGACGAGTTGCGCGGATTGGCAGTCGATTTGATCAAGGGGGGCCTCAAGCAATAATGCGTCGTGGATAGGGGCGCACACCATTAGTTCAGCCTCAATCGCCATCGACATGGCGAGCCGCATCATCTCCGCGCCGTGGCTTTGCATTGGCCAATTGAGGATCGACCGGGCGTTGATTTCCTTACCGCAGTTAGGGGGATACTGAATGCGCCAGCCGTAAACCGTCTCAAGCGGAAAGCCGAGCAGTGCCCGATCAACATTCGCGTCTGCCCAGCGCCAGAACTTACGATAGGTCTCGCGATGCATGCGCAAGAGTTCGCGGGCCCGATCGATGTGTATGCTGGACTGGGCCGCGATGCTTTCGGCGCCCATGCCGTAGTTGACGCCCAGGACGATTGACTTGCAGGCCTGGCGAATATCCCGGTGGGACCCCTTTGTCGCGTCCGGCGGGGCGAGCCCTGCTTGCTTCGCAAAAGCCATATACGGGTCGCCGCTTTCGTAGGCGAGCCAGAGCGCCTCGTCGCCTGACAAGGCGCCAGCAATCGCAATTTCTTGACTCGACCAGTCGATATAACCGAGCGCACGGCCTTCGCTGGGCTTAATAAGGTAGCGTATCCAAACCGAAGGCCCAAAAATGAAACGGCTGTTCGACGGTTGGTTCCGGCCCGTCTTGGCGCGAAAAGCAGAAAGAATCGTTCTGTTTCGGCCGTCTAGCCCAATATTAAGATCGCTGAGGCGCAGCTGGCCCAGGGCGTAACGGAGTTCTCGCAACGGAGCGAGTGCGGGATAGGCCCGCGCCTGCTGTCGGAATGTGTCGTCGTCGAGGGCCAGCGCCCCTGAAGGTAGACGGGGCCAGGGGATGCTATTCCTGGCCAAATAGGCTGCAAACCTCGTCGCAACGAAGCTTTCGCCTTCATATACGCCGAAGTCGGCGTCGATGGCTTCGATGAGTTCGAGCTTAATTCGTGGCCAGTGCAGCACCAAGCGATTCCAAAGTCCCGCATCGATGGGAACGCCATGGTTTTCAACGACGCCCGCAGCGACCATGTAGCGGCCCCGAAGTAGGGCTTGCCCGAATCTGGTAGGATTGTGGGCCAAGGAGGGCAGGAGGGCATCCAGCAGCCTTAGGAGGGCGTCCACGTCGCTCTCGCAGTAAGCGATGATTTCCGTAACTTCCCCCTCCGACCAAGGCCCTCCGCCAATTATTAGGTTGCGCATAGCCTCCTTTTCTTCGCCTCCGATTGCGGGCAAACCGAAGTGAAGCAGGGCGCCAATCAGCCCATTTCCGTGAGCCGGGCCCGGACCGTTCGTGAGGCAGCGAAACTCCGTAAACAGATCGAGCATGCGGCGCGGCTGAGGCCAACCGAGAACATCGAAGCATGAGCTCTCGGCGCTGGCGTAGAACGCAACGAAAAGGATGTCGTCCGCCAAATCAAAGGGACATCGGGAGAGTTGCTCCCCCCATAGCCGCATAGTTTCGCCGGTCACGGCGCACTTGGCGACCATGCAAATGGGCCTCGGTTTGCGGCCAAAAACGGCCACAAACTCGAAGTCTATGCACCAGATGCGTCGATATCCGAACCGGCCGAGTGCAAGTAATCCGTGCCTCGGCATCTTACTGCCCGCGCAACCGTTTGATAACCGGATGATCAACCGTGTCGATCAGGCGGCCGCTGCCGAACGCGATCTGCAGCAACTCCGCGAGGCCGACATCCGGCCAAACTGGCTCGGGCGGGCCAGACGGCGCTACGAGAACGTCATAGCAACCAGCGCCGTTGTTCGGGATCACACGGATCCATTGAGTCTCGCCTAATTCTGCCGCATCGCGGGCAGTTTTGTGCCATGCATTTTCTCGTCCGTCGGGCGTCGGAAGCGGGACAGGCCAAAGGAAAAGCGTCCCCGTGCGCGAAATGCAGAGCCGAAGCTCGACGATACGGGTTTCGCCCGGCAACGCCGCGGCGACCGCAGGGACAACCGCGTATACCTCGCGCTCCTCGGCTAGCGGCAGGGTCGCGATCGGCATGCGAAATTCCGCCTCCGGGCGCGTGCGAACAAACTCCTGGCGACCAGGCTTGCGGACAGGAACGTGAAGTAGCGCCTTCTTGACGCCGAGGTCGGCGCCGCTCGCCGGGTCGATGCGAAGAGACTCTGGGTTGAAGGGATTCGGGCTCGAGTTAGCGGAGGCAGTGGCCGAATTGCTGCTGAGTTGAAGATTCAGATTGGCTGTCTGGGTGTTGGACATGCGAGGGTATCCTTCTCTAAAGAGCTCTGTTGTTCGCGTCTCGGAGGAGTTCAAGGCGCTCTTCCTGCGAGCAACGCTTCCAATGCATCGACAGGGATCAGCCGCGCGCCGCCAAGCTTGACGCTGGCGAGGCGGCCCTCCTTCATCCATTTGTAGATCAATGTGCGGAAACGCCGTATGCCTTTGCGGCTTCCTTCGCGCGAAGGGCCCGGCGAGTAGACTGCAGTTGCTGTTTATTGTTCATTTGGGACCGCCTTTGTTGAGGACGGCCCAAGCCATTACCAGTCTTTTCAGCGCTGTCTGGAAGCCGAACGGGCTTCACTTAGTCAATTTAAGGCCCTTCGTTGACGGATTTCGCCGCTCCCTTCTTGGCAGTTCGCCATGACGCTCCATCCGCGCGATAAGGGCCTTCAAGGTTGAGAGACCGGGCGCTTTATGTTCTTCAGACTTCCAGTAAGTATCGATATCGCCTGCGAGCTTCTCCTGCGAGATAGAAGGGTCTTTCGCTCGACGTTCCTTTGCCGCCTCCTTCGCGATGGGCTCCCACCCTTCAGCTCGTTTTCTAGTCCGACTTAGGGCACTCTTCGTTCCGCCCCGTGAAGCCCCGACCTTTGAGCGACTTGCCGACTTGGCCAGAGGCTTCATATTGCCTTCCGCCTCAACCTTCGCCCACAGATAGCCCAAACGCACGGACGCATTCACCATCGCCATTACGTCCATTGCAACGAGACGCTCGTCGCTTCTATCCGAGTGCCCGTCCGACAATAACGGGATACCGGTTGATAGCTCGCGTATTCTCCCAGTCGCAGCCTCCAGAATGCACGCCAGTCGCAACGCCTCGAGCGCGATGGCGGGCTCATCAGAGCCAACGTCCCCGTCGAGTTCTTCCAAACCGAAATGCTCGAGTATTCGAGCCTTCAAGTTTTCGAATGGATCGCCCGAGAAGCCCGGTCCGCGCAGAGCGGATAGGCCGGTATATTCGAGGGGGACCGGTATTTGGTCCACTTCGCCGTTTTTGCGCTCAATTCGAAGATAGGCGCGCCTGACCTCGACGTCATGCGGGTGGTCAAAATCGTCGCCTTCATTCGCGCGCTCAACCGATGCGATTACAACTTTGTCGCCGGTATTGACGATGGCGTCTGGCTTTCGTCCTGGTTGAGTGTCGCCATACGGACCAAACCATGGGAACCACAGGAATGGCCCCTCCGATTGCGGTGCTTCCTGCGCGTTACGCAACCGGGTTCGCAACGGTATCGTCACCCATTCCGACGGGGACAACAGATTTGAGCGCAAATCAAACTCGACCCTGTCGATAGCACCAACCCGGTCGATTTGACATATCCGAAACATCTGCGCCTCGCGCACGGCCTCGGCCCGAGATGAAGTCGCTGCGTCGCGCCCCTTTTTCATTTCTTGCTTTCCGAGCTAGTCCGGTTGGTGCGCGGGCCCAAGCTCGACTGGCCTCCTTTGATTGGAGCGCCGCTTCTATCCGCCCGCGAATATAATTTTACAACGCCGGACCACTCTGGACAAACCTAGAATACGCAGTGAACGCCGTCAGACGCCAGATGGAGCGGCGCCCCCAAATTCATCGAATTGATACTTGTTTTCTCTGTAATATATTCCCCGTGCGATGCCTTGGTGCAATGTTCTGCTCGAAAGGCTTACGCGCGAGCCCACTAGTCCCAGAACTTGGACAGAATTTTGCGCGCCCTGTCACGAGCCCTTCTGGAATTGCAGGACGTTTCCACCTTCGCGAGGCTCGCCCCACGCCGCCCAGGCTGTCATGAGACCACGCCGAGCCTCCAACATATCCGTCCGGCGATAAGCACGCTCCGACTTGCCGCCGACCACATGACCCATCGCGTCCTCAATTACGGCCGCAGGAAATTTCGCTTCTTCTTCCGCCCAGGTCCTGAAGGTCGCCCTGAAGCCGTGGACGGTAATCGGGCGGTCGGTCTTTTCGTCCTTCCAGATATTGCCATCCGCTTGGTTCATGCGGCGCAGTAACGTCAGCATCGCCATGTTGCTGAGCGGCTTACCCTTGTTCCCCGTGAAGACGTATGTGCTGGCTTTGAACCCCTCTAGCTCTCGCAGGAGAGCGACTAGGCGTGGCGACAACGGAATGCGGAATGGTTCGGTTCGGTGCTTCCTATCCTTGAGATGCGAAGTGGGCACCGTCCACAACCCTGCCTGCAGGTCGAACTCACGCCATTCCGACTTCAAGACCGTATCGGTCCGCACATTGGCCAAAATCGCTAGCTCGAGAGCGTTGGCCGCCATCGCGTCCCGCTTGCGCAGAGACGCGAAGAACTCGGGCATCCGGTCATAGGCCAGCGATGGGTGATGCCCTCGCGATAGCGCCTTCGGGGCCTCGAACCCTTGCGCCTTCAGGTCAGCCCAGGCAGCAGGATTTTCGATTACAACCCCGAACTCGGCTTTCAGGATAACTCGGGCTCGGTCGAAGACCCGACGGATGGCCGGATATAGCTTCCGTGCCACCTCCGGCTTCTCCCGCCAGACCGGTCGCAGCACGGCGGCCAACACCGTGGTCGTAATTTCATTGACCGGGCGGTCTAGGATGTAGCCGCAATAGGCCGGCCCGAGGTGGCGAGCGGCCTGATACTTGACCTTCTCATTTGACGACTTCGCCTGCATGTCTGCGATTACGAGAGCCGCGACCTCTCCGAAAGTGGGAATAGGGCGCTTCGGGGCCCTCTTCTCAGCGATGATATCAATGCCGTCGGAGGCGCGCCGACGTAGCTCAGCAGCCTTCCTACGCGCGTCGGCGAGCCCGACCGCAGGATAAGAGCCCAGGCCCATATCGCGGCGCATGCCATCCTTTTGGAAGCGTAGCACCCAGGAGCGCTTCGCGGTCGTGGGCTTGCCCGCCTCGCGGGGCTTGCCTACCACGAGGCGCAAGCCCTCGCCGTCGTCGTATCGCCCCTCGCCCTTGGTTTTGACCATTCGGTCGTTCAGCTTACCTGCCATCGGGAACCGTCATTATTCGAGCCGGCTTCCCACATTTTTTCCCACATTTGGACGCGGATTGCAACGAATGTTGGCGAACACGGCTGGACATAATTCCGCAAAAAATATTGATTTTCTTACATATATTGAACTCGGGTGAACACCCTCGAATACAACTGTAGTGCCGGCTAGGGGCACCATTTTTTCGGGCCGCGTCAACCGCGCTACGGCGGCGGGACGGGTCGGTCTTTCGATGCGGCCAACCCGCGAGCCGTAAGCCGGTCGCAATATTCCCCCCATCTCCCGTAAGGTTGCTTTTTCAAAGGCCCAGGTCGCCGTCGGATGTTCATCTCGACGCCGGGCCCGGGATCAAACTCGATCCTTTTGCTTTGAATGAGGCCCGCCCGTCGCAGGACGTCCTCGGCACAGAGACCAATCTCGCAAGCGGAGAAAATAACCGTTCCGCCGGGGAGGCGCACGCCATGGGCCCGGGACACATGAAAAGCGTCAAACCCAATGCCTAAGAAAAGGTCGAATGCGCCCTGACCGCCAGGGGCGGCGACCTCCCCGCCCGCGGGAAGAAGCTGGCGAGCGACGTCCCGCCAAGCCGCCTGCCCCGCACTCCAACGCCAAGCGTCGGCGCGCCGCGCGAGACCTTGCGCGCTGCGCGAAATTGCGAGCCGACGGTCGCCACTCGCGTTGGGTTCCGCCTGGCGGCTCCTATGTCCGCACGCGATGAGCGCCGAATGCGCAAGCGCATTCTGGTAATGTTCCCGATCTTTCTCGTTACGCAGCGAAGCGTGGGTAAGACCGTCCGGACCTTGCAGCTTCGAGGTTGCAACCGTGCCGCCGCGGCAGAGGTCAAATCGAGCGCATAGGGATGTCCGATGCGCCATCGCGGGTCGCCGACGGGCGAGGGCTAAGCGCCGGCAGTCGCAGACTCGACGATTCGCCGGCCATGGCCGAAACACGCCGCGATGCAGATCGCGATTTCGGATATTGTCGACCCGGTCATCGCGATTTCGCCCGTCTTCGCAAGCGCTCGCCGCCGGCGTTCCGCACGAGGCCGAGACTTCGCGGCGCGAGGCTTCCATCGTAAAGCGACCCGCTCTAAAGGGTCGCGGTTCCCATCGAGGTCCTTCCCCATGGTCGTAGTGTTCGACATCGGCAACGTCCTCCTGCGCTGGAACCCGCGCAATTTGTTCCGCAAGGTCTTCGCCGACGAGGCGGCGATGGAGGCGTTTCTGGCGAGCGCCGGATCCATGGAGTTCGTCGTCGAGGCCGACAAGGCGCATTCGTTTGAGTCCGCGCTCGCCCGGCGCGTCGCCGCCTATCCGCAATACGAGCGCGAACTTCGCCTGTTCGATCAGCGTTGGGTCGAGACGCTGGGCGGGCCGATCGATGAGAATGTCGAATTGCTCGAGCGGCTGCGCGGCCAGGGGGACAAAGTCTATGCAATCACCAACTTCTGCGGCGAGAAATACGAGATCGCCTGCGCGCTGCATCCATTTCTGCTCGGTTTCGAGGGCGTCGTCGTTTCCGGCCGGGAGGGGCTGGTCAAACCCGACCCGAAGATTTTCGAGTTGTTCCTGACGCGCTATGGGCTGCCCGCGCATGAGACCTTGTTCATCGACGATTCCGAGCGCAACGTCGTTGCGGCGCGCGCAACAGGCATGCAGGCGATCCATTTCGTCGAAGGCGTGAATTTGGCCAGAGAGTTCGAGGCGCGAGGCTTGTGGGCATCGACGGGTTGAGGGAGCCAACTCGGCGCTTCCCCGCGTGCGCGGCCCTTGCCATGCCACGCAAAAGATCGCAGATTTACCTGAGATTGCTTGACGATTTGGCGATGCTTGACGGGGAGAGCGCCATGCGGGGTTTGGGAATTGCACTGGTTCTTGTCGCGCTCGCCGCATCCCCTGCGGCCCATGCGCAAACGATGGCAGAGCGGCAGGCCTGCAAGGACGATTTCCAAAAACTGTGTCCCGGCGTGAAACAGGGCGGCGGGAGGGTCATCGCCTGCCTTTCCAAGCAGAAGGACGCGCTTACGCCCGAGTGCCGCAAAGTCGTCGACGCGCACAGCAAATAGCGCGCCCGCCCGCCCGATCGCAGTTCCCTCCGGCCCCGCCGCTCGTCCCAGGCAAGCCCGGCATAAGCTCGCCGGGATAGGGTGCAACGATTGGCGCGCCCAAAGCGGGGGATGGAAACGTAGTGGCGACGAACGTTACCGAGCTATTCGCGTTTCGATCCCGTCACTCGACACGCGCGAACCCTCTCACGCGTTCCGAATTCGGCCTGCGCGCACGCGAAGCGCGCGACGCGACCGCGCTTTTTGCGCTCTTCAGTCAGCCGCTTTGTCGATTCGGTCTGATCAGCGACCCTTTCGTCAGCGCCGCCGATCTGGAGCGTCGCCTCAATCCGAATTGTCCCGACGGATTCGAAGTCGTCTTCACGCATGCTGACGCGGCGATCGGCTATGGCGGATTGTTCGTCTGCCCGGGCACGCGCAGCCATGTCGGCTGGCTCAGTCTCTTTGTCCACGACGATTTTCACGGCCGCGGCATTGGCGGCCTGCTCTTGCAGACGCTGCTGGCGACCGCCGATTTCGCCAGAGGTCTCGACCGGGTCGAACTCGCTGTGCGCGCCGGCAACGATCCGGCAATCGCGCTCTATCGCAAATTCGGCTTTGAGATCGAGGGAAACCATCCCGCCTTCGCCCGCCGCGACGGCGTCGACCTCGACGTCCTCACGATGGCGAGACTGCGGCGCCAGCGCCGCCCTTCGGGGACGGACGCGCCATTATCGGCTTAGGGCGCCGCCGACTTCACACCGGATGCAGATGCCGTTTGGCCTTGTCCGCGGCCGCGCGCGCCGTCTTGGTCGCGTTGAACATCTCGAACCCGTCGAGCTCGCTTTCGGTGACCGGCGTCAGCGCGAGATCGCGGAACTCGCGCGCCTGCGGATCGCGCTTGATCTGCCGTCGCACGGCGCCCATCCGCAGGACCACGCGCGCGATCGCGACATGTTTGGCGACGAGGTCGAAGACATATTTGGGATAGAAGGTCAGCGGGTTTTCCAACGGCAGACCCGGCCGCCGGTCCCTGCGGGCCTTGCGGCGGAGATATCCGCCCTCGAGCGGGTGGATCTTCTCGATCATCACGCAGCCGTAGAACCAGATGAGCAGAAACATCATCTTGCCCGGGCTTATGCCGGTCGCGACGGCGCGTCGCATCACCGTCTCCATGTGCTCGGGCGTGTAATAGGTCTCCCAGGCGAGGCGATAGGCGCGCTCCCAATCGGCCTTCGACATCGTGGGATGGCCCGTGACGACATGCTCAAGGTCATATTTGTTCATGTCGGGATCCATCGCAGTCCCGGCGAGCGTCAGGCGCTTGTGATCCTCGGAACCTGGCAGGGGCGTGAGACAGAAAAACTCGAGCAGATCGAGCGGCAGTTCGCGTTGGATGATCTTGATGTCGCGTACGATGGTCTCCGGCGTGTCGGCGGGAAAGCCGAGGATGTAGCCGGCATAGGTGAAACAGCCGACCTTCTTCCAGGCAAGCAGCATCTCGCGATATTCGGCGATCCGATTCTGCTTCTTCTTGGCGCCGACGAGGCTCTCCGGATTGATGTTCTCCAAGCCCAGAAACACCCGCCGCACGCCGGCCGCGGCGGCCTTCTCGATGAAATGCGGAATGCGGTGGACGAGCGTATCGACCTGGATGATGAAGACGCACTTCAAGCCCTCGCGCTCGCGCAACTCTATCAGCCGATCGAAGATCGCTTCCCAGTTCTTGTTGCGCGCGAGGTTGTCGTCGGTAATGAAGAAATGATTGATGCCCGCCGCGATATTGGCGCGCACGATCGCCTCGATGTCGTCGGGAGTGCGATAACGCGACTTGCGGCCCTGCACGTTGATGATGGTGCAGAACGAACATTGGAACGGGCAGCCCCGGCCCGCGTCGAAGCTGGTGACGACGCCGGCGGTGTAGCGGATGCTCGAGGCCGGCAGGATCGGCGCCGGCGCGCCCTCCAGCGCCGGCAGATCGTTCATGAAATTATAGAGCGGCTGCAGCTTTCGCGCGAAGGCGTCGCGCAGCACGACCTCAAGCCGTCCCTCCGCCTCGCCTGCGAACAGCGTGACGCCGATCGCCTGCGCCCCCTTGAGATCGTCGGGCAGGTCCGGCAGCATCGCCAGACAACCCGAGACGTGAAATCCGCCGATCGCGACCTGCACCCCGAGCGCGCGAAACCTTCGCGCGAGATCCATCGCGTGAGGAAACTGGTTGGATTGCACGCCGACCATGCAGACGAGCCCGTTGCCGGCGGCGGCGATCGCGCGCGCGATCCGCTCCGGCCGCACGCGGGTGTTGGTCTCGTCGATCACGACAGGTTCGATCTCCACCCCCTCGCCCAGCACGCCCCGTCGCCGGCAATCCTCGCAAAGGCCGTTCATCACGGCCAGCGTATTGGAGGGTATCGCGGAGCGGAACCATTGGATGACGTAGCCGTCGTCGTCGTAATGCGACGGCTTGATCAAATAGATCAGGAAACGGCCCGGCATCGCTCTGTCCTCGAAGGCGGGCGATACAATCATGGACGGTCGGGACTGGCAAGTTCGCGGACCGGTCATGGAGATTGAGGGCCGCTCAGCCTTGGGCGGCCTTCCCGGAGGCGGCGAGCGAGCGCTTGACTCGCGCCACCGCATTGTCGAGGGCGCCGAGGAAATTCGAGCGGTCGCGCGGCCCGAAGGCTTTTGGGCCGCTGGTCGCCTCGCCGGTCGAGCGCAGATGATCCATCAGATTGCGCGTCGCCAGCGCCATGCCGATCGAGTTTTCGCTGAAGCGCTTGCCGGTCGGGGCGATCACGTCGGCCCCCGCGCCGACGCAGCGGCTCGCGAGCGGCACATCCGCGGTGACGACGATCGCGCCCGGCCCGGCCCGCTCCGCGATCCAGTCGTCCGCGGCATCGGGCCCCTGGGCCACGACGACCCGCTCGATATCGGGCGCGCGCGGCACGAGGATCGGGCTGTTGGCGACGACGAAGACCTTGAGGCCGTAGCGGGCCGCGACTCGATACGTCTCGTCCTTCACCGGACAGGCGTCGGCGTCGATATAGATTCGCAAGGCGGATTCGGCGGGCTGCATGGCGCGGATGTAAGCGATTTGGCGCGGCGGGCCAAATCGGGGCCCGCCGGCCGACGCTTTCCGCACCGCCCTGCCGGCGCTCAGTCCGGCGCGAACACCATTTCCTTCGCGCCGGCCTTCTGCAGTTCCGCTTCCGAGCCCGCGATCGGGATCGACTTGACGTCGTTCCAAAGCGGGGCGAGGTCGCCATAGTGGGGCGAAAAGATGTGGCCGGACTGGCCGGTCGTGATCATGAAGCGCGACTTGTCGAGATCGGAGAGATCATAGAGCCCTCGGAAGCCGCCGCCCTGGGTGCGCGCGAATGGCATGTCGTCGGGCTCCTCGTAGCCGGCGCCGCGATCGAGGGTGTAGAAGCCGCCGTTCGACGGCATCGAGAGATCGCTGATCCTGTCGAGCAGCGGAATATGGCTGTAGACCTTGTGTTTGAGCCAGGCCACATGCTCGTGGCCCCATTTCCATTGGCTCATGTCGGCGCCTTCGCGTTTGACCAGCAGCGCGAGCGCATCGTCGAGCGCACGCCCCATCGAGCCGCGGCAATCTGGATCGGGCTTGTCCTTGGAATCGCACCAGACCGGATGGTTCTGGATCAGCGAGATCATCGTCATCGCATCAAAAGGCCCGTTGTCGCCGAGTTCCACGCCGACCTTGTCGGTGACAAGAACCTTGTGCAGCGAGGCCATGAACGCCGTGAAGATCAGCGGCTCGGGCCGGTCCTTGTCCATCGTCCCGTCCCAGCCCGCGAGCAATTGCAGCGCCTGCCGCGCGCGCTCGTCGCTCGGCGCGATCGTCTTGATCAATGGCAGAAAGTCGCGCGCGGCGAGCGAGACATGGTCGGCCTGCATCGTCGCGGAAGTTTCCAGCGAATGCTTGTCGATCGAATCGAAAAATTGCTGGAGGCGGCGCGCTCGGAAGGGCTCTTCCCAATCGTGTCCGAACTTGTCCTCGAGATCGGGCGGAACCAGCGCATTGTTGGCGTTGAACAGGAAGCCCGCCGACGGATTGTGCGCCTGCGCCAGTTCCTCGAACGGGACCCAGCCGTCCCAATCGGTCTGACCCGTATCGCCCGCGGTCGGCGCGAGGCCATTGCCCGACTTGCGCCTTGGCAACAGCCCCGGACTGATGATGCCTATGTCGCCGGAGACGTCGGCGTAGCCGATGTTCTGCATCGGCGCCTGCACTAGCCGCAGCGCGGCGGTGAACTCGTTCCAGTTGTGCGCGGCGTCGACGCGGATGATCCCCTCGGTGGTCGTGTCTTTGTCGCTGAAGCCCGTGAAGGCGAGCGCGATCGCCTTGCCCGGACCGGCGAGGTCGGAGAGTTCCTTGCTGACGTCGGACAGCACGGGCCCGTGCCGAGTTCCCCTGATATGGACAGTGACGTCGCTCGCGCCTTTGACATGGATCGTCTCGTCGTGGGCGTCGAACGGCTTGGGCCCGTCCGGGGTCAGATATTGTGAAGGATTGGCCGGATCGATCGTCTCCACGAACAGGTCCTGCGTGTCGGTCTGGGCGGAGGTGATCCCCCAGGCGATCGACTGATTGTGGCCGAGCAGCACGATCGGCAGGCCGGGCACGGTCGCGCCGGTGAGCGATCCCTCAGGCGTGTCGATGCGCGTGAGATACCATAGGATCGGTGCGCCGATTTCCAGATGCGGATCATTGGCGAGGATCGGCTTTCCCGTCGTCGTATGCGATCCCGCAACGATCCATTGGTTGGACGCGCCATGGCGGAACGGGAAGAATTCATGCAACTTGACGTCGGGATCGTCGAGATAGGCGTGGCTCGGGTGCGCCTCGGGCTGCGTCGTGATCGGCGCGCCCGCGGGATAGCCGGGCAAAAGCCACGCGGCCTGCTCGGGCGTCAGCTTGCCGGCGAGTTGGGCCCGCGCGACCTCGAACTTGTAGTTGCGGCTGAGTTGCCAGGACATCAGCTTGAACCACACGACCGAATTGGCGGGCCGCCATTGTTCGGGCGTGTCGCCGGCGATCAGGAACTCCGGCGGCAGAGCGTTCGCATGCGTTGCGAGATAAGCGTTCACGCCGTCGGCATAGGCTTGCAGCCGCGCCTGCGCCTCGGGGGACAGCACGGCGAGGCTCGATTGCGCGAGACGGTAGAAGCCGAGCGTGCGGATGAACTTGTCGACGCCGAGAAGGTCGGAGCCCAGGATCTCGGCGAGCCGCCCCTGCCCCGTGCGCCGCGAAATCTCCATCTGAAACAGCCGCTCGCTCGCATGGATATAGCCGAGCGCGCGCGCCGCGTCGTTCATGCTGGGCGCGAAGATGTGCGGAATGCCGTAGCCGTCGCGCCAGACCCGCGTCTCGCCGGAAAGACCGGCCAGCGCCACCTTGCCGGAATAGGACGGCATCGCGCGATAGAACAGATAGGCGCCGGCGACCAGGGCGAGAATCGCCAGGATAACGACGAATTTGAGCCCGCCCTTGACCAGACGAAAGAGCATGAACGTTTCCTCCGCGACATTTTACGGGCGATGTTAGCACGACGCCGCGACAGGGGAAGCCGACCGCGAAAGCGCGGGCCCTCAAAGCGTGAAGTCGACCTTGACTGGCGCGTGGTCGGACGGGCGCTCCCAGCCGCGCACGTCGCGAAATACGTTCATCGCCTTGGCGGCCCCAGCGAGCGCCGGGCTCACCCAGACATGGTCTAACCTGCGACCCTTGTCGGCGGCGGACCAGTCCGGCGAGCGGTAGCTCCACCAAGTATAGAGCTTCTGATCGTTCGGCACGAATTTGCGAAGCGCGTCGAACCATGGCCCGGCGGCTTGCGCGCGATTGAGCTTGTCGACCTCGATCGGCGTATGGCTGACGACGTCTATGAGCGCCTTGTGGCTCCAGACGTCATGTTCGAGAGGCGCGATATTGAGATCGCCGACCAGGATCGCGCGAC
Organism: uncultured Pseudomonadota bacterium; assembly: GCA_963809055.1. Lineage (GTDB taxonomy): Bacteria > Pseudomonadota > Alphaproteobacteria > Rhizobiales > Beijerinckiaceae > Roseiarcus. Next base: position 14,723 of record CAWEID010000025.1, read on the forward strand.
CCTTTGTTTGCGGCTCCTGCGCGAACCAATGCGCCATCTCGTCGACGAAGGCGAGCTTGTGCGCGAATTTGTCGTTGATTTCGGGATCGGGCTCGTCGCCGCCGGCCGGCACGTAGAAATTATGGATGGCGAGCCCGGCCGCCTTGCTCTTGCCCGCGAGCGTGACGGTGATGTGGCGCGAGTCGCCCTTGGCGCAGAAATCGCGCCGGCCTTCGCCGACGAAAGGATGGCGCGAGACGATCGCGACGCCGTGGTAGCCCTTTTGCCCGTTGATCGCGATATGCTTGTAGCCGAGGTCATGGAACGCGCCGCTCGGAAAATTCGCGTCGGGACATTTGGTCTCCTGCAGACAAAGCACGTCGGGCGCCTGCTCCTTCAGGAAGCGGCCGACGAGGTCGATGCGCAGCCGCACCGAATTGATGTTCCAGGTCGCAATCGAAAACCGCACGGGCGCGCTCGCATCTCGTCAGGGGCGGCGATCCTGGCCGCTCCGCGCCCATACGCCAAGCGCGGCCGCCGACTTGCCCACATGAAAAGCGCGGCGGGGACGTCAGTGCTTACGGTTGGGGCCCGTGCTGTCGTCGATGTGGAACAGTTCCGGATCGGGTTTGGTGACGAGATCGATGTCGAACAGCGAAACCACGGTCTGGAAGCCCTGCGGATCGATCACGGTCCATTGCTTGAGCGCGAAGGTTGTGGGATCGAACACCAGGGAGATGTCGGATTTGCCGCCGAAAGTCGCCTTGTCCTCGATCTCAATCGTGGCGGCGTTCTCGTCGATGCCGACTCGTTTGACCTGGGTGTCCTTGGCCAGATCGATATGGTCGGCGAGCAGGAACTTCAACGGGGTCTGCGCGATGAAATAAAGATCCTGCGTGCCAAGCTTCTGATCGCGCACCGCGACCGAGCGCCCGTCCGCGACGATTTCGAGCCTTTCGGGCGGGTTGAACTTGAACAGCAGCTTGCCAGGACGGGAAACATAGAGCTGCCCCTCCGCACGCGCTCCATCGGGACCGATCTGAACGAAATCGGCGGTCATCACGCGCGCGTCATCGAAGTACGCGTTGGCCTTGGCGACGATTTGCTCCGCGGTCAGGTCCGGCTTGGGCGCGTCCTTGGCGGGCTTGCCGTCCTTGCCGGCCTTCCCGTCCTTGCTCAGATTGGCGGGCTTGGACGGCGGCGTCGGCGTCGAGGCGGGCGCAGCTTGCGAATTGTGCAAGTCTACCGGCGCGTCCTGCGCTAGGCCGGCGCCGACGGGGACCCACGCAAGAAGCGCTGCGAGCCCAACGCGCAACGGCGCGAACCAGAATTTGCGAGGCGAGATCATCTAGTCCTGTTCCTGTGACCGGCGCGGGGCCTGGAGGCGAATCGGCCCGCGACGACGCCATCGCGCCCAACTCGCGCGAACCCGGCGAGAGCGGGAATGGCGTCCGGGTCGGCTTATTTTATGGCGATCCGGCGCCTTCCCGCGCCCGGCTCATGCTGCTTTCGCGCCGCGCCGCCTGGGCGCCGGCGCCGCCGACTTTTCCTCGAACAATTCGGCCAGTTTCTCGGTCATCGCGCCGCCGAGTTCCTCCGCGTCGACGATCGTCACGGCGCGCCGGTAATAGCGCGTCACATCATGCCCGATGCCGATAGCGATCAACTCGACCGGCGAGCGCGTCTCGATTTCCTCGATCACATAGCGCAGGTGGCGTTCGAGATAATTGCCCGAATTGACCGACAGCGTGGAATCATCGACCGGAGCGCCGTCCGAGATCATCATCAGGATCTTGCGCTGCTCGGTGCGCCCCAGCAGCCGCTGGTGCGCCCAGTCGAGCGCCTCTCCGTCGATGTTCTCCTTCAGGAGGCCCTCGCGCATCATCAGCCCGAGGTTCTTGCGCGCGCGCCGCCAGGGCGCGTCGGCGCCCTTGTAGACGAGATGGCGCAGATCGTTGAGGCGGCCGGGATTGCGCGGCTTGCCCGCCTGCAGCCACGCCTCGCGCGACTGCCCGCCCTTCCAGGCGCGAGTGGTGAACCCGAGAATCTCGACCTTGACGCCGCAGCGCTCGAGCGTGCGCGCCAGAATGTCGGCGCAGGTCGCCGCGACCGTGATCGGGCGCCCGCGCATCGAGCCGGAATTGTCGATCAGCAGCGTCACGACCGTGTCGCGGAAGTCCGTGTCCTTCTCGCGCTTGAACGAAAGCGGCTGCTGCGGATCGATGACGATGCGCGGCAGGCGCGCGGTGTCGAGCATGCCCTCCTCGAGGTCGAACTCCCAGGAGCGGTTCTGCTGCGCCATCAGGCGGCGCTGCAGCCGGTTGGCGAGCCGGGCGACGACGCTGGACAGGTTCTGCAACTGCTTGTCGAGATAGTCGCGCAGGCGCTGCAATTCCTCGGGATCGCACAAGTCCTCGGCGTTGACGATCTCGTCGTATTTGGTCGTATAGGCCTTGTACTCGGGCGCCGCGCCTGTCCTGGCCCTGCGATTGCGACGGGCGATTCTCCGAGGCCTCTTCGGATTCGCCCGCGTCCGCCTCGTCGGGGAATTCGGCCGAGGGGGCGTCGGCCGCCTCCATCGCGCCCTCCTCGAGTTCGTCGGCCGAGTCCTCGGAGGTCTCCATTTCCATGGAATCCTGCGAACTCCTGTTGCTCGCCCTCCCCTTCGGCGTCGTCGGCATTGTCCGGAGGCGCATTGTCCTGCTGGCTCTCCTCGCTCTCGTCGGCGTCAGCCTCCGACTCGCTGGCCATGTCGAGCGAGGCGAGCAGGCGGTGCACGCCCTTGGCGAAGGCGCGCTGGTCGAGCATCGCCCCGTCGAGCTTGTCGAGCTCCGCGCCGGCCTTGCCTTCGACATATCCGCGCCAAAGGTCGACGACCCGCTTGGCGCCGCTCGGCGGCTGCAGGCCGGTCAGACGCTCGCGCACCATCATCGCGACCGCCTCCTCCAGCGGCGCCTCGTCGCGGTCGCGCGCTTCGGCCAGCGGGCTTCGGTGATAGCGGTCGTCGAGCATGGCCGTAAGGTTGGAGGCGACGCCCTCCATCCGACGCGAACCGATCGCCTCGACGCGCGCCTGCTCGACGGCGTCGAACAAGGCGCGCGCAGCCTGGTTCTGCGGCGCATGGCGCTTGTGGATGGCGTCGTTGTGGCAGGCCAGCCGAAGCGCCATCGAATCGGCGAGACCGCGCAGGATCGCCGCCTCGCGCGGATTGGGCCGGCGCGGCGGCTCGGGCAGGCGCGCCTTGGCCCCGTCGGGCCCGGCGACAAGACTGGGCTTGTCGGCGGAAAACCCGATCTCCAGATCGGGCCGACGCGCCATTGCGCGCGTGGCCGTGGCGAGCGCGCGCTTGAACGGCTCGTTGGCCGCCTCGGGCTTGGCGCCGGGTTTGCGATTGCTGGGTTTGACGTCGACAGTCGACATGGAGAGCCTTGATGGAGCCTCGGGTCTCGCGATGGCCGGCGGCGAGCCCACGGTCCTCTATAGGCCGCGGCGCGGGAGGCTCGCAAGGCGAACGCGCCGCGGTCCGGACGAATGACCGAAATGGGCTGGCAGTTTCGAATTGACTTCGCGCCGGTATAGCCTATCGGGCGGAACGTCCGCGGGACGGGGGAAGACGGAAATGCGGTGGCTGGCGCGGCTCATTCAGCGGTTGCTCGTGTTCGGGCTCGGCGTCTTCGGCGTCTGGCTGATCGTCTTTGTCGTTTATCCCGTCGCCGACCATCGGCTGCCCTGGATCGTCTCGCTGGGGGCGACCTATGGCGTGGCGGCCTATCTCGTCCTGCCGCGCGTGGTGCGGATGGGTCTGAAGATTCTGCAGCGCCGTCATGTGCCCCGTTATACCGTCACCGGCGACGGCTTTCCCGGCGACCCGGTCAATCTCGCGCTCATCGGCGATTTCGCGCAGCTCAGGGCCGCGTTCGCGGCGGCCGGGTGGACGGAGGCCGACCCGCTCGGGCTGGTGAGTTCCTGGAAGATGGCGCAGGCCTTCGTGCTCAACAGACCCTATCCCACTGCGCCGTTCAGCACGCTCTACCTGTTCGGGCGCGGGCAGGACATCGGCTTTCAGAAGGCGATCGACAATTCCCCGCGCCAGCGCCATCACGTCAGGTTCTGGGCCATGAGCCTCGAGCGCGCGCAGGACGAACTGGGAAAAGCGGATTTCTGGCTGAACAATGACCGCCCGCCCCTGAATGCGCGCGTGCTTTGGGCGGGGGCCGGCACGAGAGACACCGGCCTCTCTTTCACCAAGCTGACATTCCAGATCACCCACGCCACCAATTCCGACACCAACGCCGAGCGCGACTTCATCATGACCGAGTTGCAGGGAGCCGGCCGGATCCAGGATGCCATCGCGCTGCAATCGGGCCAACGGCTGGGCCACGGCGAAGTCAACCACTACGTCACCGACGGCGAAGTGGCGCTGGCGAGGCTGGCGTGACGGCCTGAGCGCGGCCACAGCCGTAGCAAGCCCCCAATGCCTCCAGCCCCTCCCGCAGCCGCCGCGCCATGACAGGGTCGGCCGCGATCGCCTCGGCGCTCATCGCCGTTCCCGCGAGCGGCAGCGTCACGAACGCCTCGGGGATCAGCCGCGCCGCCATCGTGCCGAGGATCTCTCGCAAACTGGCCTGCGCGTGAAACGCCCGCGGGGCGACGTTTATGAGCGCGACAGGCTTGCCGGCGAAAGCCTCGCTGGCGACAAGCCAGTCCAACGCGTTCTTCAAGGCGCCGGGCGGGCCATGGGCATATTCCGGCGCGGCGATAACTAGCGCGTCGGCCTTTTCGACGCGACGGCGCAGAGCCTGCGCGAGCGGCGGCGCGGCGTTCGCGTCTTCGTCGTCGTCCGGATTGAATGCGGGCAAGTCGGCGAGGCCCTCGTAGATGTCGACGAAAACGCCCGCCGGCGCGAGGCGGGCGAGCGCATGGAGGGCCGCGCTGTTGGTCGAGGCGCGCCGGAGGCTGCCGCTGATCGCGAGAAGCCTCACGCGAGCGCAGACCCTCAGCTCAGCGCGACGTTGAGTGCGCTCTCGGGCAGTTCCTGACCGAAGCAGCGCTGGTAGAATTCCGCAACCAGCGCCCGCTCGAGTTCGTCACATTTATTGAGGAAGGTGAGGCGGAAGGCGAATCCGATGTCCTTGAAGATGTCGGCGTTCTCGGCCCAGGTGATGACGGTGCGCGGGCTCATCACGGTGGAGAGATCCCCGTTGATGAACGCGTTGCGGGTCAGATCCGCCACGCGCACCATCTTGTTGACGATGTCGCGACCGTCCTTGCGCGCGCGATAATGCGGCGCCTTGGCGAGCACGATGTCGACCTCCTTGTCGTGCGGGAGGTAGTTCAGCGTGGTCACGATCGACCAGCGGTCCATTTGGCCCTGGTTGATCTGCTGCGTGCCGTGATAGAGCCCGGAGGTGTCGCCGAGGCCGATCGTGTTGGCGGTCGCGAACAGCCGGAAGCCGGGATGCGGACGGATGACCCGGCGCTGGTCCAGCAGCGTCAGCCGGCCCGAGACTTCGAGCACGCGCTGGATGACGAACATCACGTCGGGGCGGCCGGCGTCGTACTCGTCGAAGCACAGCGCGATGTTGTTCTGCAGCGCCCAGGGCAGGATGCCGTCGCGGAACTCGGTGATCTGCTTGCCGTCCTTGAGCACGATCGCGTCCTTGCCGACGAGATCGATGCGGGAGACGTGGCTGTCGAGATTGATGCGCACCATCGGCCAGTTGAGCCGCGCCGCAACCTGCTCGATATGGGTCGATTTGCCAGTGCCATGATAGCCGGTGACCATCACGCGGCGGTTGTAGGCAAAGCCCGCGAGGATCGCGAGCGTCGTGTCGCGATCGAAGAGATAATCCGGATCGAAGTCGGGGACGTGCTCGTCGGGGCGAGAATAAGCGGGCGCCTCCATGTCCGAATCGATGCCGAAAACCTTGCGCACGTTCACGCGCGTGTCCGGCGGCCCTGCCGCGGGCGTCGACGTATCGGATGAATAAGGCGCGGGCTCGGGTCTCATAGGTCCTCCAGACCCTGTCGCGAGGGCGCCAGGGAGACGGCTATATACAGACTTTATCGTTGCCGGCGAAAGACCCGCCGGCCAGTATCGCTTGCGCAGGTTCCAGGAGGACTCAGACAAGCTTGTTCGATCGAAGATAGTTATAGGCCTGGATGATTTCGCGCAATTTCTCCTCCGACGAACGGTCGCCGCCGTTGGCGTCGGGATGATGGCGCTTCACCAGTTCCTTGTACTTTGTTTTGATTAGGCTTTCTGTCGCGTTGGCGTCGAGTTCGAGCGTGAACAGCGCCTTCAGGGCGAGCGCGTTGTAGCGCGGCGCATGCGCCGCCTCGCCCTCGCGCCGGGCGCCGCGCCGGCGCATGGTGCGCGCCTCGGCATAGACGGTTTCGTCGACATGGGTCGAGCCGTGAGCGCCCGCGCGCGGCCCCATCTTCCAGGTTGGGCGATGGCCGATCGCCTCCGCCTGCCGGTATTTGGCGAGCGCCGCGTCGTCCATCCCTTTGAAATAATCGTAGGTCGCGTTGTATTCGCGCACGTGATCCTTGCAGAAGGTGAAAAATTCGCCCTCGTGGTCGCGCCCCTTGGGAGCCTTGAAGACGCCCGGCGCCTTGCAGCCGGGATGGCTGCACGGCTCGGCGGCGGCGGCCGGCTTGGCCGCGGCGGCGGCCCGGCCGCGCGTCGGCTTGACGCGGATACGATCGAAGAGAGGCGAATTCAGATCCATTTTCAGCAACCTTGCGCGCCAAGGCTCGCGCCGGGACGCGCGCGAGTCGACGAGAACATGATTTACGCGGCCGACGGATAAAATCCCGTGACTACGAAGCGACGCGCGCCCAGGGACCACGGGGCCGGCATTTTGACAACTCGCGCGCTCCGGGGCAAGCGGTGCGTTACGCAACCGGAAAAATCAGGCATGAGCTCGAAGTCATGAGCATGAAGGACCGCATCGAAGCCAGCCTCGTCGAAGGCCTGGCGCCAAGCGCGCTCGAAATCGTCGACGAGTCCCACAAGCACGCGGGGCACAGCGGCGCGCGGCCGGGCGGACAAACCCATTACCGCGTTCATATCGTGAGCGAGAGCTTCTCCGGCAAGAGCCGGGTCGCGCGCCATCGCATGGTCTACGCGCTGCTCGGCGCCGAAATCGCCGACGGGGTTCATGCGCTCGCGCTGCAGACGCTCGCCCCCGGCGAGGCATGAAGGCTCTGCCGCCCGCCGCGTTGAGTTTCGAGTTGACGCCAGAGGAGGCGCGCATCGCCGCATCGCGCATCGCGTTGCGCCGTGCGCTGGCAGGCGGTCTGATCGGCCGGCACTTCGCCCCGCTCGCCGCCTTCGTGCTTGCGTTGCTTTTCACGGCCATTCTGGCCTTCACGGGTCTGATCGGACGCCGGCCGGCCGAGATCCTCATTTTGCTGGCGGCGGCCGCGTTCATGATTCATCGGCTCTGGACGCGCCGGCGTTTCCTGCAGGCGCGCCGCGCGGCGCTGGCCTGGACCGAGAGGGTGCGCGTGGCCGGCCCGGTCATCCTGCGCATCGACGCCGACGGCTTGGCGATCGAGGGCGCAAGTCTCGCGACGCGCTGGCGTTTTTCCGACGGGCTCGAAATCGAGGACGCCGGCGGCATGATCTACGTCTGGCCGTCCTCCGGCGATCCCGCCTTCTGGCCGACGCGCGCTTATGCCGATGCGCCGTTCGGCGAGGCGTGGCTGCGTTACGCCAATTCCCATGGCGCGGTCGGGCGACGCGCGGCAGCCCCCGCTCCCGACGACGACGATTGAAAACTCAGTCGATCGCGACCATCACGTCGGACGCCTTGATCACGGCGTAAGCGCTCTGCCCGACCCTGAGCTTGAGTTCGTCGACAGCCTCGTTGGTGATCGATGCGCTCACGACGGCGCCGCCGATGTCGATCGTGACATGCGCGGTCGTCTGGCCTTTGGTGACCGACTTGATCACGCCCCTGATCTGGTTCCGCGCGCTGATCTTCATGTGAGTCTCCGCAAATCGCGTCCCGGCGAGGTCCATCTCTCGCACTTATAGCGCTGGGAAAGCAGCCCGTCATCGCAACCTTCGGCCGTCGCTTGCGCCCGCGCCGCACTTGCGCTAGCGTTATATACCAATAGATATAGCACAGCTTCCCCATGTCGAGCCTCTGCCTACTTCATAAACCGCCGCCGGACGCGCTCGGCGCCTTTCGGGCGATCGCGGCGCGCGAGCCTGAGATCGCCGGCTTCGCGACTTCGCGCCGCGCCAAAATCTGGGAATTGTCGCCGCATCTGCATTGCTCGATCGTCGGAACTTGCCTTCCGGCGTCGGAACTGCGGCAAATCCTGGCGCGCGCCGGCGATGCGGACGCAAGACGCGCGAGCGATCACCTCTTGCACGGCCGCGGCGTTCGCGCCGCCTCGCGGCGGGACGAAGGCGGCAGGCTGATCCAGAAGGCGTTGGACAAGCGCCACGAGGCCGCGATCCGTCGCTTCGGCATGGCTCGCAAGAGCGACGATTTGCGCGATCTCTGGCGCGGCGCGCTCGACGCCGGCGAGATAGCGGGCGCCTATTGGGCGCTGCTGACCCATCCCCATGCCGAGGCCTCGCTTGTGCAGGACGTCTTCGGCGACGTGCATATGCTCTCGCATCAAGTGGGCGCGGCGTCGCGGCTCGACATCGCGCGCCTGCGCCGCCTCGAGGCCGAACTCGTCGAGCGAGACGACAAGATCGTACGCCAGCAGGCGCGGCTGGAGGCCGCAGCGCGGGAGCGTGCGCAGCTTCGCGACGAGGCGGCGCGTCTGGCGGCCGCGCTCGCCTTTGCCTCGGCGCAGCCGCCCCGTTCGGACGAGGGCGTCGGCGACCCTGGTCTGCGGCGCCGGCTTACGGACGAGACCGCGCGAGCGGACGCACTGGCGAATCGGCTCGCCGCGAGCGAGGCGGCGCGCCTGCGGGCGGAAGCCGATGCCCGAGCGGCGCAGGAAGCCGCGCGAGGCCTCATGCGCGAACTCGCCGCGCTGGAAGCCCTGACGGCGCCCGCCGCGAGACGCCACGTTTCGGACCTCGCCGGACTGACAATTCTGTATGTCGGTGGCCGGCCGAAGCTGATCGATCAATTGCAGGCGTTCGTCGCCGAGCGCGGCGGCGCCCTGAAATCGCATGACGGCGGCGTGGAAGACAGTCTCGCGCTGCTGCCCGGCCTCGTCAGCCAGTCCGACGCCATTGTGTTTCCCGTCGATTGCGTCAGCCATTCCGCGGTCGAGAAGATCAAGACGCTCTGCCGCCGGCTCGACAAGCCCTTTGCGCCGCTGCGCACGGCGAGCCTGGCGAGTTTCGTCGAAGGGATCGCCGCGAGCGAAATTGCAAATTCCGAGAAAAGTTTCGCGAGCGGCGCTTGAGGGGACGAGCCAGCGGACGAGGCCGCGCCTCCTCCGAAAGTACTTCCTCCTTAAGTACCGTTGGCGCCGAATAATAACTGGTCGAATACAACGGGACGGAAAGGGTCGGTCACGGCAATCGCGGCGACAACCCCGGCAAAGCTTCCCGCCAAACCGGCGGCATATGGAGGAGACGTCATGTATCAACAGGCATTGGAAACGATTTCCAAGCAGGTGCTGATCCGCGCCAGCTACGACAATTTCATCGGCGGCAAGTTCGTTCCGCCGGTCGAGGGCCGCTATTTCGACAATCCGAGCCCGGTCACGGGGGCCAAGCTCTGCCAGATCGCCCGCTCCAGCGCCGCCGACATCGAACTCGCGCTCGACGCCGCCCACAAGGCCAAGGACGCCTGGGGCAAGACCTCGGTCGCGGACCGCTCGCTGCTCCTCAACAAGATCGCCGACAAGATGGCGGCCAATCTCGATCTGCTCGCGCTGGTCGAGACGCTCGACAACGGCAAGCCGATCCGCGAGACGACCTACGCCGACCTTCCGCTCTGCGTCGACCATTGGCGCTATTACGCCGGCGTAGTGCGCGCGCAGGAAGGCGCCATCTCCGAAATCGACCACGACACCATCGCCTATCATTTTCATGAGCCGCTTGGCGTCGTCGGCCAGATCATTCCTTGGAACTTCCCGCTGCTGATGGCCGTCTGGAAGCTCGCGCCCGCGCTCGCGGCCGGCAATTGCGTCGTCTTGAAGCCGGCCGAGCAGACCCCGCTCAGCATCCTCGTGCTCGCCGAACTGATCGCCGACATTCTGCCCCCGGGCGTGCTGAACATCGTCAACGGCTTCGGCCTGGAGGCGGGCAAGCCGCTCGCCCAGAGCAAGCGCATCGCCAAGATCGCCTTCACCGGCGAGACGACGACGGGCCGGCTGATCATGCAATACGCCTCGGAGAACATCATTCCGGTGACGCTGGAGCTGGGCGGCAAGTCGCCGAACATCTTCTTCGCCGACGTCATGGACGCCGACGACGATTATTTCGACAAGGCGCTCGAAGGTTTTGCGATGTTCGCGCTCAACCAGGGCGAGGTCTGCACCTGCCCGAGCCGCGCGCTCATCCAGGAATCGATCTACGACAAATTCATGGAACGCGCCGTCGCCCGCGTGAAGAAGATCAAACTCGGCCATCCCCTCGACATGACCACCATGATCGGCGCGCAGGCCTCGACCGACCAGCTCGAGAAGATCCTCTCCTATTTCGACATCGGCCGCCAGGAAGGCGCTCAGGTGCTCACCGGCGGCAAGCGCGCTGCCCAGGAAGGGGAACTGGCCAACGGCTATTACATCGAGCCGACCATCTTCGCCGGCCACAACAAGATGCGCATCTTCCAGGAGGAGATCTTTGGGCCGGTGGTTTCGGTTACGAAGTTCAAGGACGAAGCCGACGCGCTCGCCATCGCCAACGACACGCTCTACGGCCTCGGCGCCGGCGTGTGGACGCGCAACGGCAACCGCGCCTACCGCATGGGCCGCGAGATCCAGGCCGGCCGCGTCTGGACGAACTGCTATCACGCTTATCCCGCTCACGCGGCGTTCGGCGGTTACAAGGCCTCCGGCATCGGCCGCGAGACGCACAAGATGATGCTCGACCATTATCAGCAAACCAAGAACCTGCTGGTCAGCTACTCTCCCAAGGCTCTAGGCTTCTTCTGAGCCTTTGATTAGCGTGGCGGGCGCGGGCCTTGGGGTCCGCGCCCGTCTTTGATTCGCAACGAAAAGTCGACGCTCATGGTTCCCAGAGTCCTCCTCACCGCCGAGGCCGCCGCGATGATCGCGCGGCTGAAGGCGCAGCACGGCGCGATCATGTTCCACCAGTCCGGCGGCTGCTGCGACGGTTCGGCGCCGATGTGCTTCGCCGCGGGCGAATTCAAGGTCGGCGCGCAGGACGTGTTGATGGGCGAGATCGCGGGCTGCCCCTTCTATATCGGCGCTTCGCAATTCGAATATTGGCGCCACACTCAGCTCATCATCGACGTCGTGCCGGGCCGGGGCGCCGGCTTCACGCTGGAAGCCCCCGAAGGCGTGCGTTTCCTGACCCGCAGCCGCGTCTTTACCGACGCGGAAGTCGAGGCGCTGGAGGCCCAAGGCGAGCCTGCGCGCGGGGCGTGAGACTCGGACATTTGTGGCCGGTCGCGTCGAGGCCTGTCTCTGCGAGCGCGGCGACAACGGGCCTGCGACGCTGCGCTGGCTTGCCAATCCCGAAATTTCGCGCTCGTCGGCGGCGTGTCCTGGGAGGCTCCGTGCTGCGTCGGGCCCAGATCCTCTCAGTCCTCGCGCCGTTCGCCGCCCAAGCCCAGATCCACGACATGCACATGATGGGCGACCATCCCATGACGATGTCCGACGGCGTCGCCCCGCCGCGGGAGTGCGGCCTATCGGCGTTCGCCGCGATCCCGGAAATCGTAGCGTTGCTGGAGGCCGACCCGAACACCGGCGGGTCGAAGGTCGACATCGAGGCGCTGCGCCAGCATCTGATCGACATGGACAACGTGACCCTGCGCGCGGACGCGAAATCGGCGCGCATCGACGGCGGGATGAGTTGCGGGGTCGCCGGCGAGGGCGCGGTCCGCGACTCGATCCGGCGCATGCCGCTCGCCCCGCCGCGACGATGAACGGCGTCGGCGGCTGGCGCTATGAGGCGGTCGCCACCGAGTCGGGCGCCGACCCGACCGTCTATGCGCCGGCCAAGGACCTCGCCAAACTGAAGGCGCTCGGCTTCCTCGGCGTGATGACCCGCGGCATGCATCAACAGAGGCGCCATCTCATGATCGCACGCGGCGAACGTCCGCACTGACGGGGAGAGTTCAAACCCGCTGACAAACATGCGATGAGACGGCAATCGCATTCGGAGGAACGCCATGTCCGCACATCTCGCCCTCGCTCCCGGCCGCGTCGCCGTCATCACCGGCGCCGCCAGCGGCATCGGTCTCGCGGCCGCGCGCAAATTCGCCGCCTTCGGCATGAAGATCGCGATGGCCGACTTCCAGGCCGAAGCCCTCGAGGCCGCCTGCGCGGACGTCGCCGCGATCTCGGGGACACCGGGCCAGGTGCGCGCGTTCCCTCTCGACGTCAGCGACCTCGCCGCCGTCATGCGCTTCAGGGACGATGTCTATGCCCAGTTCGGCGAAGTCGGCTTGCTGATGAACAACGCGGGCGTCGGCAACGGCGGCGGCGTGTTCGGCGATCCCGCGCGCTGGCGCCGGCTGATCGACGTCAATCTGTTCGGCGTCGTCAACGGCGTGCAGGCCTTCGGCGCCGCGATGATCGCACAGGGGACGACCGCCGCGATCGTCAACACCGGCTCGAAGCAGGGCATCACCTGTCCCCCCGGCGACACCGCCTACAATGTGTCGAAGGCGGGCGTGAAAGTCGTCACCGAAGCGTTAGCGCATGAGCTGCGCAATACGCCCAATTGCCTGGTGACCGCCCACCTGTTGATCCCCGGCTTCACCTTCACAGGAATGACGGCGGGTTCGCGCACGCAGAAGCCGCCCGGCGCCTGGACGGGGGATCAGGTGGTGGAATTCCTGATTGCGACCATGGAGACGGGCAAGTTTTACGCGCTCTGCCCCGACAACGACGTCAATCGCGACACGGACGAGCGGCGCATGCTCTGGACAATTGGCGACATCGTCGAGAACCGTCCCGCCCTGTCGCGCTGGCATCCCGACTATAAGGACGCTTTCGAGCGCTTCATGAAGGCGCCGAGGTAGCGCCGGCTCACGCCGCCGCCAGACGGTCCGGGAACGCAAGTTCGTGACGGCTGCGCCATTCCGGCTTGACGTAGTTGACGATCAGCGAGCGCCGCACGCCCTGGATCGGCCGCTTGTGGAAGCCATGCCAGGTGTCGGCGCCGGGGATGAAGATCAGCCCGGCGTTGCGCCGATAGGGAGTCGTGGCGACGATCTTGAGGTCCCTGTCCAGGATGTCGGTGCCCCAGGCCTCGCTGCCGGGGTCCTCGGAGAGATAGATCAGCATCGTGAACAGCTTGGCGCCGATGTCGGTATGCGGCTCGAGCCAGAAACCCTCGGTGTCGAGGCAATATTCGATCCGCAGATGGCCGCCGCGCAAGTCGACGTCGCAGATCTTCTCCAGCTTGTCGACGACCCGCTCGCTCTGCAGCGCGCTGGCGAGCGCCTCGCAAACCGGATATTTCGCGCGCGCTTCGACGCCGAAAAACAGGCGCGAGGAATTGTGGGTCTCGCGCCGCCCGAGCGTGTCCTCGATCTTGGGCGGCGTCGCCGGCAGCGCGTCGAGGCTCTTGCAGACGTCAACCGGCAACATGTCCTCGGGCAGCCAATGCCGATAGGGCTCGGCGCCGAAATAGCTGCGATCGAGGGCCGAGATCAGGCTCTCGGCCACGGACTGGGCGTCAACCACGCGCGCCTCCTGCCTTTTTGGGCGCCGGCCGTAACAGCGAAGCGGCCTGTTTGACGCGTGCGGACAGCCGATGGCGGAACAATTCGCGCTGGGCGGCGAAGTCGCTGGTCATCCAGTTGATCATCACATAGCGGCGAACGCCCTCGTAGGGCTCGTGGCCGTGATAGGAGCGGTCGGAGCGGCGGAACGCGATCATCGTGCCCGCTTCGGGCGGGACTTCGCCGATCATGTCGTTGAGATCGGTCGGCGAACGCAGCAGCCGCAGCCGCCCGCCCTTGGCCTCCCAGGCCTCGTTGAAATAGATCAGCACCGTAATCAGCTTGGTTTCGCTGTCAGTATGGATGCGCCCGTCCTTGGCCGCGCAGCGCCCGCGCACTGTGATCATCTGCGGCCTCCCGACGAGATCGACGCCGAACTTGGCCGAAAACGCGCGAGCGACCGCCTCGCTCTGCATCTCCTTGATCAATTGCCGGAATTTGGCGCCGGGGCGCGTCGCCTCGACGGGCAGCAGTCCAGAATCGGCGATTTCCGGGAAGTCCTCGCGGATCGCCGCCGCGTCCGCCGGGCGGATCGCATTTTTCACGACGGTAAAGGTGAAGGGCTCGCTCGTCAGCGGCGCCGCGAGAAACGCCTCGAGATCCAGGAGCATCGAATCGGGTCCTCTGGACGGAGTTCCCGACGCCGATACCGCCGCGCGTTTTCGTCGATGTGATCTAGGTCAAAATCGGCGCGCGGCCATGCGTCGCAGCGCCGGCGTCAGCGGCCTGGCCTGCGCTCAGGGGGCGCTCGCCGAATCGAGCATCGCGACATCGCCGCCGCTGAGGCTAAGCGTCGTAGCCTTGATCAGGCTCTCGACTTGGTCGAGCCTGGTGGCGCTCGCGATCGGCGCCGTGACGCCTTCGCGCTGAATGATCCAGGCGAGCGCGGCCTCCGCGGGTTTGGCCTTGTGGCGCGCCGCGACCGCGTCGAGCGCTTCCAGGATGCGCAAGCCCCGCGGATTGAGATAGGCCTTCACGCCGCCGCCGCGCGCGCTCTGTCCGAGGTCGGCCTCGGAGCGATATTTGCCGGAAAGGAATCCCTTCGCGAGGCTGAAATAGGTGATGACCCCGATGTCCTCGGCGATGCAGAGATCGCGCAGGGCGCCGTCGAAAGAAGCGCGGTCATAGAGATTGTATTCGGGCTGCAATACCTCATAGCGCGGCAGACCCTTGGATTTGGCGGCGTCGAGCGCCGCGCGCAGCAACTCGGCGTTGTAGTTGGAGCAGCCGCACCAGCGGATCTTGCCCGCGGTTTTCAACTTCTCGTAAGCGGCGAGACTTTCCTCGTGCGGCGTCTCGGGGTCGGGCCAATGGGAAAGATAGAGATCGATCGTCTCGACCTGCAGCCGTTTCAACGAAGCCTCGGCGGCCTCCTCGATATAGCGCGCCTTCAGGCCCTTCTTGCCCGGCCCCATCGGCGAGCCGACCTTGGTGATCACGACGACCGAGGAGCGCTTCCCCCGCGACATCATCCATTCCCCGATGATGGTCTCGGATTCGCCGCCCCTGTTGCCGGGCGCCCAGGCCGAATAGACATCGGCGGTGTCGATCGCATTGAGCCCCGCGCCGACGAAGCGGTCGAGGAGATCGAAAGACGTTGCCTTGTCGGCCGTCCAGCCGAACACATTGGCGCCGAACACCAGCGGCGCAATGGAAAGGTCGGTGCGACCGAGCTTGCGAGCGGACATGGACGTTCCCCCAATTCATTGAAATGGCTGTGTCTACACGATTGCCACGTCGCGATGACGAAGACCAGGAGGAGGTTATAGCCCGCTTCGTCGACGCCGGCCGGGTGAGCCCCGATCGATGAAAAACCGGGATCGGCGATCCCGGCAACAGGCGATCCTGACCGGCCTCACGGCACTTCGCGCGCGGCGCCGCGGGCGGCGCTGGTGGCGAAGGCGGCGTAGGCGCGCAGCGCGGTCGAGACGTTGCGCTTGCGCGGCTTGGCCGGTTTCCACGCGTCCTTGCCCCTGGCGTCCATCGCCGCGCGGCGCTTGGCCAATTCTTCCTCCGACACGAGCAACTGGATCGAGCGCGCGGGGATGTCGATCGCGATGCGGTCGCCGGCCTCGACGAGGCCGATAACGCCGCCCTCGGCCGCCTCGGGCGAGACATGGCCGATCGAGAGGCCCGACGTGCCGCCGGAGAATCGCCCGTCGGTGATCAAGGCGCAGGCTTTGCCCAGGCCCTTCGATTTGAGGTAGCTGGTGGGATAGAGCATCTCCTGCATGCCCGGCCCGCCGCGCGGACCCTCGTAGCGGATCACGACGATGTCGCCCGCGACGACGCCGCCGTTCAGAATGCCGGGACCGCGTCGTCCTGGCTCTCGAAAATCTTCACCGGGCCCTCGAACTTCAGGATGCTGGAATCGACGCCCGCGGTCTTCACGATGCAGCCCTCGATCGCGATGTTGCCGTAGAGCACCGCGAGTCCGCCGTCCTTGGAGAAAGCGTGTTCGTAGTCGCGAATGACGCCCTTCTCGCGGTCCTCGTCGATCGTCGTAGCGCGAGGCTTGGCTGAACGCGACCTGCGTCGGCACGCCGCCCGGCGCGGCGGGGAAGAATTCGCGCACCGCGCCGCTGTCGGTGCGCTGATGTCGTTGCGCGACAGCGCGTGTTCGAGCGAGGGCGCGTGGACCATCGCCACGTCGCGATTGAGCAGTCCCGCGCGGTCGAGCTCGCCGAGGATGCCCATGATGCCGCCGGCGCGATGCACGTCCTCGAGTGTACGTTGGCGACCGACGGCGCGACCTTGCACAGCACCGGCACGCGGCGCGACAGCCGGTCGATGTCGGCCATGGTGAAATCGATCTCGCCCTCGTGGGCGACGGCGAGCAGATGCAG
Source organism: uncultured Pseudomonadota bacterium (assembly GCA_963809055.1). Taxonomy (GTDB): domain Bacteria; phylum Pseudomonadota; class Alphaproteobacteria; order Rhizobiales; family Beijerinckiaceae; genus Roseiarcus. Next base: position 31,401 of record CAWEID010000025.1, read on the forward strand.
CTCGGTGTTGGTCGGGCCGCCCATCGAGATGTCGAGCGTCATCGCGTTCTCGAACGCCTTGAAGTTCGCGACTTGCGCGGCAGCACGCTCTCGTCGTCCTCGCTCATAATAGCGCCGCGCGAGGTCGACGATGAGGTGGCCGGCTTCAACGAACAGCCGCCGGCGGTCGGCGTGCGTCGCGACCACCGTGCCGTTGCCCGGCAACGCCAAGCCGAGCGCCTCGGTCAGGCAGTTCATCGAATTGGCGGTGAACATGCCCGAGCACGAGCCGCAGGTCGGGCAGGCCGAGCGCTCGATGACCCAACTCTTCGTCGCTGACCGAGCTGTCGGCGGCGGCGACCATCGCGTCGATCAGGTCGACTTCTTGACCATGCCCTGCGAGATCTTGCCGGCCTCCATCGGGCCGCCCGAGACGAACACGGCGGGAATGTTGAGACGCATCGCGGCCATCAGCATGCCCGGGGTGATCTTGTCGCAATTCGAGATGCCCACGATCGCGTCGGCGCAATGCGCGTTGACCATGTATTCGACGCTGTCGGCGATGATCTCGCGCGACGGCAGCGAATAGAGCATGCCGTCGTGGCCCATCGCGATGCCGTCGTCGACCGCGATCGTGTTGAATTCCTTGGCGATGCCGCCCGCCGCCTCGACCTCGCGGGCGACCAGCTGGCCAAGATCCTTCAGGTGGACATGACCCGGCACGAACTGGGTGAAGGAATTGACGATGGCGATGATCGGCTTGCCGAAATCGGCGTCTTTCACCCCCGTAGCGCGCCAAAGACCGAGCGCCCGCCATGTTGCGGCCGTGAGTGGAGGTGCGGGAGCGATAGGGGGGCATGGCTGAGACCTTCGAGGGGAAGGGAAGGGGGCGACTATGTCGCAAATTGCGGCAGCGGGAGCAAGAGCCGAGCCGACAATACGCGGGACACGACCGCCCTCGGACGACCTGTCACAAGCTTTTCGCCATTGGCGTGAATTTTGGAGCGGGCGAAGG
>CAWEID010000026.1:0-21862 GCA_963809055.1 uncultured Pseudomonadota bacterium
TTGCAACGGGCGAGGATGGCGGGAATGTTGGGGTGCTCCATGAAGCCAAATCGGGCTTCGCCGCGCCAATAGTTGTCGCCTCTCCTGGTCACGCTGACGCGGTCGTCTTTCGTAGCGCGGCGTCGACATGACGGTGAGCGTGAGCGCCAGCACATGCGAATGCAGCGCGCGGTTCTTTCGCACATGCCAGGAGAGCACCGGAGGCGCGCCCTCTTTCGAGCGCGTCAAGAACACCGCCGAGCCGGGCACCCGCGCGATGTTTCCCGTCTGCAACTGCGATAACTCCTCGGTCGGGACTTGGTCGGCGACCACCGCGTCGTGCACCGCGACGCGCCGCGATGCCAGATCCACATCACGCCGTAGACGACGATGGCGAGCAGCAGCGGCACGTAGCCGCCGTCGAGCACCTTGGCCAGGTTGGCGGCGAAGAAAGCCGCCGTCGACGATCATGAACGCCAAAGCGACAGCCCGGCGGCGAAGACGTTCCATTTCCAGATCTCGCGCATCGCGATGAACAGCAGCACGCTGGTCATCAGCATCGTCGCCGACACGGCGATGCCGTAGGCCGCGGCGAGGTTGTCGGATTTGCCGAAGCCGATGGTGAGCCCCAGCGTGACGATCATCAGCAACCAGTTGACGGCGCCGACGTAGATCTGGCCGTAGCCCTCTTCCGAAGTCTGTTTGATGATCAGGCGCGGCAGCCAGCCGAGCTGGATCGCCTGCCGCGTCATCGAGTAGGCCCCGGTGATGATCGACTGGCTGGCGATGACGGTGGCGACGGTGGCGAGCACGATCAGCGGGGTGAGCAGCGGCGCCGGACAAAGGTCGATAGAAGATGTTGCCCTCGGTGGGCGCGCCTTCGATGACGATCGCCGCCTGTCCCGCGTAGTTGAGCACCAGGCTCGGGAACACCACGAAATTCCAGGAAAGCCGGATCGGCCCGGCGCCAAAGTGGCCCATGTCGGCGTAAAGCGCCTCGGCGCCGGTCACGCACAGGAACACGCCGCCGAGCACCAGGAATCCCGTTGAGTCCGCCCGACAACAGATATTTTGCGCCGTACCATGGGTTGAACGCGACGAATACGCTCGGATGCTGGAAGATGCCCGAGAGGCCCATCACCGCCATGACGACGAACCACAACAGCATCACCGGTCCGAAAGCGCGGCCGATCCACGCGGTTCCGAGCGGCTGAACCGCGAACAGCGCGACGAGAATGATCGCCGCGGCGGGCAGCACGACGCTCGTCAGCGCGGGGGTCGACCTGCTCGAAGCCCTCGAGCGCCGAGAGCACCGAAATCGCCGGGGTGATCGCGCCGTCGCCATAGATCAGCGCCGCGCCAAACAGGCCTGCGGCGACGATCGCCGGGCGATGCATCTTCTTGACCCCGAGCAGCGTCATCAGCGCGATGATGCCGCCCTCGCCGTCGTTGTCGATGCGCATCGCGAAGTTGACGTATTTGATCGTCGTGATGATGAACAGCGTCCACAGGATCAGCGAAAGCGCGCCGAGCGCCGCGGCCGCGTCGGGATGCGGGCCGGTGTAAGTCGAGCACGGTCTTGAGCGTGTAGAGCGGGCTGGTGCCGATGTCGCCGAACACGACGCCGAGCGCGGCCAGGCTCAAGGCGCGCAGGCCGCTCCGTTTTGCTCGACGTGGTCTCGTCTCCCGTCCGCGCTCATCAAGGCCCCCATCGCAATAAAGTCGCTGCTTTCGCCTCATAACAAAGCAAACTGCGCAGGACAAAGCGGTAAACGCGAGGTAAGCGTCGACGCGAAGGATTTTCCATCGATCGTCTTAAGCTCAGTCAACGTTAAGCGAAATCAACGTCCTGGCGCGCCGCGGGTCGATAAAATTCGAGCGGAATTTTTTTGTCGAAGCCAAGACGACGCGACGACGATCGGGCCATCGCAAAGACGAGGGTCCGATGTACAAGTCTGTCGCCGTTCTGTTGGTCGCCGCAACGGCGTTTCGGCTTCGCCTTCGCCACATCGGGCGAGGCTTCCGAGCCGCTCGTGCCGATGGCCTCCTTCGCCGCGGTCGGCGACCCGACTTCGGTGCCCTACGGCTGGGTCGATTTCTGCAAGCCGCCGTCCCGAAGAATGCGCGCTCGGCAAGCTGACGCCGGTCGACGTCAGGCTGACCAAGAAGACCTGGGCGGCTCCTCAACCGCGTCAACAAGCTCGCCAACGACGCGATCGAGCCGATGACCAATCTGGACCATTGGGGCACGATGGTCGACCACTGGGATTATCCGATCGACGGCAAGGGCGATTGCAAGGTCTATGCCCTCTATAAGCGCAAGTTGCTCGTCGAGCAGGGCTTCCCCCGACAGGCGCTGCTGATGACCGTCGTGCGCGACCTCGACGGCGAGGGCCATGCGATCCTGACCGTCAAGACCGACCACGGCGAATTCGTGCTCGACAATCTCACCGACGAAATCCGTCCCTGGGACGCGACCGGCTATCAGCTTCATCAAGCGTCAGGCGCAGTCCGATCCCAACGTCTGGCTCGACCTCGGCGGCGTCAAGGGAGCCTCGGCCTCGGCCGGAGCCGATGCGAACGGCGGGTGACGATTTTCCCGTCTTGCGCTCCCTCGCGCGAACGTGCAGGGAGGATGGCGCGGTCGACATCGGCGGAGACGGAATTTCAGATGAAGCGGGTGATGGACGTGCTGTGGCCGATTATCGGGCTCGGCGCGGTGGCGTTGTCCGCCTGGCTGCTGTTCCGGGAGCTCAAGGGCCTCTCGCTGGCCGATGTCGAGGCGGGACTCCTGGCCATTCCGCTCTTGCGCTGGGCTCTGGCGATCGGCGCGACGGCCCTCGCCTATGCCGCGCTCGCCTGGTACGACCAGATCGCGCTCGCCCATCTCGGTCATCGCCTGAGCTGGCGATTCGTCGGCCTCGTTTCCTTCACCACCTACGCTCTTGCCCATAATATCGGCGCCACGATGTTCTCGGGCGCCGTGGTGCGCTATCGCGCCTATTCGACGAAGGGGCTCAGCGCGGGCGAAGTCGGCGTGCTCGTCGCTTTCTGCTCTTTCACTTTCACGCTCGGCAATCTTTTGCTCGGCGGCCTCGTGCTGCTCGTCGATCCCGACCTCCTGCGCCGCTATTTCGATGCGCCGCGCTGGGGCGGTCATGCGATCGCGGCGCTGTTGCTGGCTGTGCCCTGGCTCTACACGGTCGGCGCCCTGCTGCATTTTCGTCCGCTGAAGCTGCGCAGCTTCGAACTCGTCTATCCGCGCCCGCCGATCGCGGCGCGGCAACTGCTGGCCGGCCCGCTCGAACTGATCGGCGCGGCCGGGATCATCTATTTCGCGCTGCCGGCGGCCGGCAATCCCGGCTTCATCGTCATCCTCGGCGCGTTCCTCGCCTCGTTCACGCTCGCGCTGCTCAGCCACGCGCCGGGCGGGCTGGGCGTGCTCGAACTGGCCTTCATCAAGGCGGTGCCTGATGTCCCGCAGGCCAATCTGGTCGCCGCGCTGCTGGTCTTCCGCCTGCTCTATCTCGTGTTGCCGCTCATGTTCTCGCTCGTCGTGGTCGTGCTGTTCGAGCGCAAGCGCATCGGCGTGTTGCTGCACGCGCGCCGGTAGGCGGCAAGAGCCGGACGCCAGGCGCGCTTTTCGGTCGAGAGCCGCCAGGGCAAGCGTGCGGAGCCATAGGCGGGATCGTCAGGCGGCGGACGAGCGCCCGGAAGCCGCGCTCCTCCGATCTGCGCTCATTTGCACGCCGAAGGGCGCCGAATTTTGACTCCAACTCCATAGTCTTGTAATTCATCCAAAGTATTTCGTTGTGCGGCAAGCTTGCCGAATATAATGCTGGCGGGTGTTTGGGCTCGGAAAGTTACTACGTCAACGCCTCGCCTGATCAGGAATGGGTATGCGAGATCTTGACAATGTAAACTTGAGTTTGGAAGTTCGCAAATTTACTTCCGAACTGCGTGATATCGGCGACACAAGGTCTCTTGCGGCGGCTTTTGAAGTATTAATAAATCAATTTGGGTGTAAGTATTTCGTTATTTCCGGTATACCGGACGATAATTCCAACCTGGAAGACTTGCTGGTCACGCATAACCTTCCAGAAGGCTGGGTCAGCGAATATCTCGCCAGAAATTATATATTGAACGATCCGATCGTGCGACGTTGCACAGAGGCCCGGGATCCATTTTACTGGCGAGACGCTTTCACATTTAAGGATTCTGCCGAATTCGAGAAATATCATGCGGCGCGCCGAAGAATTTGGGCTGACGAACGGAGTTTGCTTTCCAATACACAACATCAACGGATTTGAAGCCGGCGTCTCTATTTCGGGGAGCGATGCTCCGCTGAAACGAACTGAAATGCGATCTCTATATCTGGCCTCAATTATGGCTTTCAATGCCTTAAGAAAAATCAGTTCGGATCACTCGCTGCGAATTGAAGCGATAAGCGCGAGAGAGAGCGAAATATTGACTTGGTGTGCGCTCGGAAGAACTTCAAAGGAAATTGCTTATATTTTATTTCTTTCGGAAAATACTGTAAACGTCCATATCAAAAACGCTATCAGCAAGCTTTCGGCGAAAAACAAGACCGAGGCGGTCGCGATCGCCGCCAGAAAAGGCATGATCGCTATTTGACGAAGCCGGCCGCCCGGGCGGATCGCTCGCCGATCCACCCGCTGGCCGACACGGCCCCGGCGGCGACCGCTTCACGACGTCCTCGCGGGTCAGGCCGCGTGGAGTCCATCTCTCCGGCGCGTCCCCGCCGGGCGGAGCTTCTTGAACGCGTCGAGCCGTTGGCTCAGGTTGTCGAGGACGCGCTCGTCGACTTCAAAGGATACGGCGAGCAACGACAAACCTTCGACTTCCTGCGGCATTCCGAGCGGGGTCGCGTTCAAACCAAGCGCGAGATAGCTGTTCAGCCACCAAGTCTCCAGAACGCCCGTAAGCGTATGAATGCCGTTAGATACGCAGAACTGCGCCGCGGTCAGAAGAATTTCCGCGAAGATCGCGCGCCGATGCGGGTGACGCCGCGCAACGAACGTGCGGGAACACTCGTAAACCTCCGGGCCTACCGGCGGACAACCGCCATCGCATAGATTTCCGAAGACCTCTTGCAGCATATGGGGAAGTATTGTCGGGCGCAGACGCGCTCCGCCTACTATGGCCCCATCCATTCTCTTGACGATGTAGATCGTTTGATCATCGTCGTATTGATCGACATCCAGACGATCTGGCCGCGTGAGCGCGCGCCAACCCCGCCCTTCGACAAACAATTCATAGCGCTTTGCGTAGAGTTCTTTGAGGACTCTGGCGTCGTGTTCGTCAAATGGGGCTTGAATTAGAGAAATCACGTTCAGCACTCCGAATTCAAGCTCGAGGGTGCCGACGGTCCAGCCGGCTGACAATAACTAGAACTAGTAATTGCTAAAATTTTAGTAAAGTCGTCAACTTTCGCCGTCGCTCGCGGTAGCGCCTTGTCGGAAGCAAACGGGTCTCCGGCCGCTCGGCCTGCTTGGGGGAGGCGTTATTGAGGGGATGCTGTGCAGAAGCCAAAAGTCATGGACGGCTTGCAGAAGGCTTTGCTCGAGCTTGAATATGCCTTCGCCGACTTTGCGACCTGGCGCGAGAGCGTCCCCGCGCCTTCGACCGAAACCGGAGAATTGGAACAGGTTCTATCTCGGGTGGTCGAACTCGCCCGCTTCGCGGATATGCTCATTCAGGGTTTGCGCGTCGAGGCCTGAGCGCCGAAAGGGCAAGGCCGCGCGCCTTCAGGCCAGGAAGTTTCCGAGCGTCTCGCCATCGGCCAATTCCTCCGCGAAGGCAATGAGCCGCTCGCGGGACTTTGCCTGCGAGATCCGGCGGAAGGCGCGAAGCAGACGCAGGCTTTCGATGGAAGCCGTTCCGCCGAGATCGGCGTTGAACAATTCCAGACGAATGGGCGTCCTGGCTTCCGGTCTGGGACCCACGGGGGCGGAGAAGAAGTACGCGCTGTTCACGTTCAGGAGCTTGCACAGAAGCAATAGATAGCGAGCCTCCACGCGAACGCGTCCGGCTTCCCAGTCTTCCACCTGTCGCGCTTCGATCTCGAGGCTCTGCGCCACGCTTTCGACGCTCATATTCAGCGCCAGCCGCTGCGCCTGCAGACGCTGGCCGACCTGTTTATCGATGGGGGTGCGAAACGTCATGGGAGTTCCCCGTTCTCTGGGTCGTATTCTCCCCTAACGAGGCGATGGAAAAACGCAAGCGCAATAGCCGCTATTGCGCCGGCAAAAGGCGAATTTTGGCAGGACGCCCCTCGCGCGGCCCGGATGAAGGTCTGCAACGGTTCCCCCTGGTCGATCGGCGCGAGACTCGCGCCCCGGAATTCCCCTTCGCCTCGTCAGGTCTTAACTCAGGTTTAACCGGTGGCGCTTCAAGACTATTTACGTTCTCTTAAGTTGCGTTCCGGTTCATGATCACACTGTATCACCATGCGTTTTGCCCGCATTCCCGGTTCGTCCGCCTTGCGCTCGCCGAATACGGGCTGGAGCCGGACCTGGTCGAGGAACGGCCTTGGGAGCGGCGGCGCGAGTTCCTGCTGCTCAACGCGGAAGGCGCGACCCCGGTGCTGGTCGAGGACCACGCGCCCGGCGTGCCCGGCGCCGACGCGATCGCGGAATATCTGGACGAGACGCGCGGCCTCGGCATGGGCCAGCGGCGGCTCATGCCGGACGATCCGCTCGGGCGCGTCGAAGTGCGCCGCCTGACGCACTGGTTCAACTTCAAGTTCTTCTCCGAAGTGAGCCAGTGGCTGGTTTCCGAGAAGATCTACAAGCGCTACCTGACTTCGAACCAGGGCGGCGGGGCGCCCGACATGGCCGCGGTGCGCGCGGCGCGCGCGAATATGCGCTACCATCTCAGGTACATCGGGCACCTCATCGGGGCCCGCAACTGGCTCGCGGGCGATCGCCTCAGCTACGCCGATCTGGCGGCGGCGGCGCATCTCTCGTGCGTGGATTATCTGGGCGACGCAGCGTGGGGCGAGAACGAGACCGCCAAGGCATGGTACGCGCGGGTGAAGTCGCGCCCGTCGTTCCGTCCGCTGCTCGCCGAGCGGCTCGCGGGGATGACCCCGAGCCCGACCTACGCCGATCTCGACTTCTGAACGGCCTCAAACGCCGCGCGCGCGAACTCGGCTTCGACGCCTGCGGGATCGTGGCGGCGGCGGCGGCGCCGGAGGCCCGCGAGCGCCTCGCCGCCTGGCTCGCCGAGGGGCGGCAGGGCGAAATGGCCTGGATGGCCGAGACCTTCGAGCGCCGCGCAGCCCCGCGCGCGCTCTGGCCCGAGGCGCGCAGCGTCGTGATGCTGGCCATGAACTACGGCCCCGCCGACGACCCGCTCGCGGCGACGCGCCGGCGCGACCGCGGGGCGATTTCGGTCTATGCGCGCCATCGCGACTATCACGACGTCGTCAAGGGGCGGCTGAAGACGCTCGCGGGCTGGCTGGTCGCCAATGCGGGCGGCGGGGGCGCCGACGTCAAGGTGTTCGTCGACACCGCGCCCGTGATGGAGAAGCCGCTCGCCGCGGCGGCGGGGCTCGGTTGGCAGGGCAAGCACACCAATCTCGTCAGCCGCGACTTCGGCTCCTGGCTGTTCCTGGGAGCGATCTTCACCAATCTCGAATTGCCGTCCGGCGCCGGCGAGAGCGACCATTGCGGGGCGTGCCGCGCCTGCCTCGACGTCTGCCCGACGCAGGCCTTTCCCGCGCCGTACCAGCTCGATGCGCGACGTTGCATTTCCTATCTGACGATCGAACATCCTGGAGCGATCGCGCGGGAATTTCGCGCGGCGATCGGCAACCGGATCTATGGCTGCGACGATTGTCTGGCGGTGTGTCCGTGGAACAAATTCGCGAAAACTGGCCGCGAAGCGAAGCTCGCCGCGCTCGCCGCGCTCGCCGAGCCGCGCCTGTCCGATCTCGCCGCCCTTGACGAACCGGGCTTTCGGCGGATGTTCGCGGGCGGCCCGATCAAGCGGATCGGGCATGCGCGCTTCCTGCGCAACGTCATGATCGCGATCGGCAATTCCGGCGACGAAACGCTGGTCTGCGCCGCCGAGGCCGCGCTCGACGCCGCCTCGCCGTGGGTTCGCGGGGCCGCTGTCTGGGCGCTCTCGAGGTTGATGAAACGAGACCCCTTCCGTGCGCTCGCGCGCGAGCGTCTCGCGCGCGAGCCCGATCCGGAAGTCGTCGCAGAATGGCGCGACGGCTTTCAGTCAGAATAGCGCAGACCTACCCTGCGCCGCGCCGCGAGGCCAAAGCGCCGGCCGCCGCAAAGCCGCGCAACCAACTGTCCCGGCAAACGTTAAAAGACGCGGGCCGGGGCGCGTTGGATCAGGTTTGCAATTCTGGGGGTGAGCTAATGTTTGGTGGAGGCGTTGGCTTCTTGCTTCAACTTTTCGATTTCGTCCTTCAACAGAAGCTTTTTGCGCTTGAGTTCATGCACTTTCAACTCGTCCGCTGACGGATGGGCTTCTTCGGCGGCGATGGCGTTTTCGATGGCCTGATGACGCCGCACGAGTTCCGTCAAATGCGATTCGAGAGACATCGGCGAACTCCCTTTAGATTATTGACGACCAAATTGTGACAGATCGCCGCAATCCTGCAAGCTCGAAGTTGTGCCAGAGGTGATCAAATCGTCGCATTCACGATCAAAAATTGTCTTGAAATCTTGCGCTCTGTGAGGGGCCTTGCGTGCGCTCGCGCCCGATCGCATAGTTGCGGGCGGAAGGCCCGCCGGGGCGGGACGCGCGGCGGGCAGGCGGGCGGCGCGCAACCATGATTGAAGACGAGTTGACCGACGAACAAAGGCTCGCGATTCAGGGCCAGATCGAACGGTTGCGCGAAGAGCATCGCGACCTCGACGCCGCGATCGAGGCGTTGCTGCAATCGGGCCAGCCGGATCTCCTGCAAGTACAGCGTTTGAAAAAACGCAAGCTGCATCTTCGCGATCGTCTCACGCGTCTCGAGGATGATTTGACGCCGGACATTATCGCCTGAGTCTGTGCGGGCGTAATATTCGCCATCTTCGCCTGCGCAACCGCCGACTTTACGGCAGCGGTCTGCGGCGGCGCGAGAGTCGCGGAGCCTCGCCATGCCCTATCGCTTCAACGAAGACCTGCCCAAATCGGTTCGCGGCCATCTGCCCGAGCACGCCCAGGACATTTTCCGCGAAGCTTTCAATCATGCCTACGCCGCTCACGAAGGCGACCCTCGCCAGGAAGAAGCCGCCCATCGGATCGCCTGGGCGGCGGTGAAACGGCGGTACGAGAAAGTCGGGGACTTCTGGGAAGAGCGGGGGTGATTCGGCTTCTTACGCGGGCAGTGGCGGCATTCCCGTTTAGCCATGGGGCCGGGCGGGTCGCTCCGCGCGAAATCTCCGAGCCGAGGTCAGGGAGCTGCGCCCGCCTCGCGGAATTGCCGGGCGCAATCGGCGATCAAACTGGATTTTCCCGTCGGATGTTCTCTCAGGCGGCCTGTTGCGCCAATTTCAGCGCCGCGACGACGCCAATCGACACAAGCATGTGACCACGGTCGTCGCGCACGACAATTCGGTTTCCCGGAATCTGGAACTGCCGGGAGAGTTCGGCGACTTTGCGCCACATCTCGGCGGCGCAATCGGTCAGAGCCGGGGTCTCCAAATGAAGGACGTTTTCGCCACGCAATACTTCGAATGCGTAGGGTCGCATCGCCCTCTCCACTCCTGGTCGTTTCCTCTTTCGGGCCGGATCGCGTCACATCGGCGTCACTTGCCGCCGCGTCCGAACCTTCGCGCCTCGCGGTTTCCCGCTGCCCAGCTTATACTTTGGTTTGGCAAAAAAATAAATGCAAATCGTCGCCGCGCACTAATTAATTCGTGTGGAATAAGGTATAGAGCTTAACAATTCGATGATTTTTATTGTATTACAATATCCAGAATTTGATAAATCGCCCTGGCAATGGGCGAATGCTTGATCGATTTGGTCGAATGCGATCGGCATGGCCCGCCCGCTTCATGGACCGCGCCGCAATGTCGAGCCGACGCTGACGGCGCGCGGCGAGGCGCCGCCGGAAGCAATCCAGGGCGCGCTTGATTCGTTTTGAATATTAATCAAAGTATATTTGTGATTTTGCGATCGGGCTTCGCGCTTGCCCTGAGTTGAAGGTTGTACCTATTCTGCGCTTCCTCGACTGCGATGACCCAACTGCGTCGCGTCAGTTTCGCAGTCGCTCGCACCGCGGAGGACAGAATGACAAAGCGATGGCCAGCCGGAGCCGCCGAGCGCTCAAACAAGATCTTGCCGCTTCGCAAGACGGCCTCGCGGATTCTGGCCGGATTGGGCGTCGGCGCGATGCTTGTCGGGTTCCCCGGCGGCGCTGAAGCCTATGTCTACCATAGCGGCGCCACCGTTCGCGGCCCGCACGGCGGCGTCTATCATCGGGGAACCACCGTCGGGCGCCCGGGCTATCCCGGCTATCACGGCGGATACTATTACCATGGCGGCTATTATCACGGCGGTTACGGACGCTGGGGCGGCTGGGCGCGGCCGGGCGCCTATTGGTGGGGGCCGGGAGGCGCCATCGCGGCGGGGGCCGCTATCGGCTTTGTCGCCGCAGCGACGGCGGCCGCCTGGGCCGGCCCGGCGCCGGGCCCGGGTCTGTGCTGGTACTACACCGACCCGAGCCGAACCCGGGGCTTCTGGGACGCCTGTCCGTAGGCCTATCCCGCCTCGACGTCCCTGTTGACGCCGACCTTGCGCGCCGAAGCCACGATCGAGGCCCAGGCCTCGTCCGGCAGCGGCACGCCGCTCGACAGGCGCTCGGCGCGGGCGGCGCGTTCGGGCTCGCCGGGCGTGCAGGATCGCCTCGCCGGGGATGGGCTTGGCCTTGCAGTACCAGTCGAGGTAGCGCGCCATGTCGGCGTCGAAGACATGGGCCGGGTCGATGCGCTTGGGGTCGACATAGATCGAGAACATGCCGTTGGCGAAGCGCCGCGGTCGGAGCTGGTGGCGCCCGTGCCGGTGAGCGAGCCGCCGAGCAATTCGCACATGAGCGCGAGGCCGGAGCCCTTGTGCTCGCCGAAGGCGCGGATCGGCGCCGGCGCCCTTGCGAGTGGTCGCGCGGGCCTTCCTTCGTCAGCGGGCCGTAGAGCAGCGCGGGATCGCCCGAGAGCCGCGCCGTCGGGGCCGATCAGCGCGTCCGGCGGCAGCGGCTTGCCGCCGCGGCTGGCGACAATGACCTTGCCCTCGGCGACCAGCGAGGTGGCGAAGTCGAGCACGATCGGCGGCGCGCCCTCGCGCGGCATGCCGACGCAGAACGGCGCGGTGGACAGCCGGCGCTCGAGCGCCGCCGAACGGCGCGACCAGGACCGAGCCGGACGCGGTGACGAAATGGATCGAGATCAGTCCCTCGGCCGCCGCGCGCTCCGCCCATTCGCCGACGCGCCCGACATGGCCGGAGTTGCGCAGCGCCACCGCGGCAAGACCCATCGCCTTGGCCTTGGCGATGCCGATGTCGCACCGCCTGCGGCGCGACCGTCTGGCCGAAGCCGTAGCGGCCGTCGACCACCGCGATGACCGGCGTGTCGACGAGGAGCTCCGCACGTCTGGTTGGGCGCGATGTCGCCGGAGTGCACCCAGTCGACGTAGCGCGGCACGCGGATGACGCCGTGGCTGTCGTGGCCGGTCAGGTTGGAATCGACCAGCGAGGCGGCGACGCGCCGCGCCTCTTCGGCCGCGCTGCCGACGCGCTCGAAGATCTCGGCGCAGAAATCGGTCAATGTCGTCGGCGGGAATATGGACCGTCATTTCGAAGCCTTGGCTTGGGCGCCGCCGAGATAGGCGTCGCGGATGCGTTCGTCGCTCCAGAGCGTCTGCGGATCGCCGCCGAGCGCAAGCCGGCCGGTCTCGAGCACATAGCCCCAGTTGGCGACCTTCAGCGCCATATGCGCGTTCTGCTCGACGAGCAGCACCGTCGTGCCGCGCTTGTGGATCTCGGCGATGATCGCGAAACACCGCCTGCACGATGACGGGCGCGAGGCCGAGCGAGGGCTCGTCGAGCAGCAGCAGGCGGGGCTTGGCCATCAGGCCGCGGGCGACCGCGACCATCTGCTGCTGGCCGCCCGAGAGCGTCCAGCCGAGCGCGTCGGCGAAGCGCCGGATGTCCGGGAAGAGGTCGAACATCGCGTCGGCCTCGCGCCGGATCGTGCGCGCTGGACGCGTCGCCGTTCGAGGCGCCGAGCATGATGTTCTCGCGCACGGTGAGGCCGGGAAACACGCGCCGGCCCTCCGGCACATGCGCGACGCCGATCCGCACGATCGCGGCGCGGGCTCAGGCCGGCGATGGTCTTGCCGTCGAACAGGATCGCGCCCGAGCGCGGCGCGACGAGGCCGGAGATCGCGCGCAGCGTCGTCGACTTGCCGGCGCCGTTGGAGCCGAGCAGCGTGACGACCTCGCCTTCCTCGATCGAGAACGTCACGCCGCGCAGCGCCTCGATCTCGCCGTAGCTGACGCTGAGGTCGCTGATCTCGAGCAGCGCCATCACGCGGCTCCGAGATAGGCGGCGACGACGTCGGGCTGGCGCAGCACGTCCGCGGTCTCGCCGTCGGCGATGCGGCGGCCGAAGTTGAGCACGGTGAGATGGCGCGCGACCCCGGCGATCAGCGTCATGTCGTGGTCGATGATCAGGATGGTGAGGCCTTGCGCGGCGATGCGGTCGAGCAGGTCGTGCAGCGCCTTCTTCTCGCTCGAATTGAGCCCGGCGGCGGGTTCGTCGAGCAGCAGCACGGTCGGATTGGCCGGCAAGCGCGCGGGCGATCTCGATCAGGCGCTGGTGGCCGTAGGAGAAGCTCGGGATCGACCTCGTCGGCGCGCGCGCCGAGCCCGACGAAATCGAGCGCGGCGCAGGGCGCGCCGCAGCAGCGGCGTCGTGACCGCCGGCGACGAGCGCATTGCCGTCGCGCTCGGCGCCGATCACGACATTCTCCAGCGCCGTCATCGAGCGGAACAGGCGGATGTTCTGGAAGGTGCGCGCGAGGCCGGCGGCGGTGCGCTTGTGCGGCGGCAGCGCGGTGACGTCGACGCCGTCGAGCGAGGATCGCGCCGGCGCGTCGCGCGATAGAGCCCGGTGACGACATTGAGCGTCGTCGTCTTGCCGCAGCCGTTGGGGCCGATCAGCGCGTGCACGCCGCCGCGCCGCACGCGTGAAATCGACCTCGTCCACCGCCTTCAGGCCGCCGAAATACTTGGCGAGGCCGCGCACCTCCAGCGCAGCTCGCCGCGCCGGTGCTTGGCCGGCTGCAGCATCAGCGGCCGGCGCCGGCGCGCCGCTGGCGCGCGGACGCCGCCTGAACGAGCTTCGTCGACGAAGCCCCAGATGCCGTCGGGCATGAAGATGACGATCAGGATGACGGCGAGCGCCGTAGATCGCGAGATAGAGGCCCGGCACGCTCTTGAGGAAGCGCAGCCATTCCGGAATGCAGGATCAGCAGCCCGGTGCCGATCGCCGAGCCGATCGGCGAGGCGACGCCGCCGAGCAGCGCCATCGTCAGCAGCACGATCGAGTTCGGCGAAGGCGAACTGGTCCGGGCTGATGTAGGAGAAGCCGCCGGCGAACAGCCCGCCGCCGAGGCCGCCGAGCGCCGCGCAGAGCGCGAAGGCGACGACCTTGGTGCGGAACACGTCGATGCCGCCGGCGCTCGGCGGCGAGCTCGTTGTCGCGCACCGCCCGCATCGCGCGGCCGAGCCGCGTGTCGGCGAGCCGCCAGACGAAATAGCCCGAGATCGCCAAGCGCGGCGACGGCGAGCGCGAGATAGGCCTGGCTCGAGGCGAAGCCGGCCGGGCGCGCCGGATCGAGCTGACGCCGTCCGGGCCGTGGGTGAAGCGGATCGCGTTGATCAGCACGACGGTCAGGATCTGCTGGAACGAGATCGTCACCATCGCGAGATAATGGCCGCCGAGCCGCAGCGTCGAGAGCGCCGAGCACCGCGCCGGCAACGCAGCGCGAGCGCCGACGCCGGCGGCGAGGCAGAGCCAGAAGGGCAGGCTGGTAGTCGGCCGTGCCGAGCGCCGACGGCATAGGCGCCGAGCGCGAAGAACGCGGCCTGCGCGAGATTGATCTGGCCGCACAGGCCGAGCACGATCGACAGGCCGAACACGGCGATGGCGTAGGTCGCCGCCTGCATGAGGATGTTGGGGACATAGCCGTCGGTCTTGACGCGTCGCGGCGAGCGCGACGGCGACGAGCGGCGGCGAGCGCGTAGACGATCTGCCGCGAGTCGCCGAGCCGCGCGTCGCTCATGCCTTCTCCGCCACCCGCTCGCCGAAAATGCCCTGCGGGCGGAACGACGAGGAAGACGATCAGCACGAGGAAGGCGAAGGCGTCCTTGTACGGCACCGAGATATAGGCGGCGCCGAAGGTCTCGATGACGCCGATCGCGAAGCCGCCGATGATCGCGCCGGCGACGTCGCCGAAGCCGCCGATGATCGTCGCCGCGAAGGCCTTCAGCGCGATCGTCGAGCCCATCTGGATCGAGACGAACAGCACCGGCGCGACGAGAATGCCGGCGATGCCGCCGAGCACCGCGCTATAGACGAAGGTGATCATGATCATCGCCGCGACCGGGAATGCCGAGCAGCGCGGCCATTTCCTTGTCCTGGCTCGTCGCCTGCAGTTTCTTGCCGAGCAGCGTGTGCTCGAAGAACCAATATTGGAACGCCACCAGCGCGAGCGTGACGGCGATGATGACAGATACTGGCTGTCGAGATAGACCGGCCCGAGCTGAAAGCCCGGCGTGTCGAGCCAGCCCGGCAGCACCTGCGGCTGCGGGCCGTAGAGCGCGAGCACCGTGTTGGCGAGGAAGATCGAGGCGCCGATGGTCGAGATGATCACCGGCAGATAGCTGCGGTTGCGCAGCGGATAATAGACGGCGAGGTTGAAGACCGCGCCGAGCAGCGCCATGCCGGCGATCGCGATCAGGAACGCGAGCCAATAGGGCCAGCCGAGATCGACCGCGAACACGACCATCAGATAGGCCGCCACCATCGAGAATTCGCCCTGCGCGAAATTGACGACGCTGGTGGCGCGAAAGATCAGCACGAAGCCGAGCGCGACCAGCGCATAGACCGCGCCGATGCCGATGCCGGTGAACAGCAGCTGGAGGAAGAAATCCATGCGGGGCAGGCTTCTCGTATGCAGGCTCGCGTCAGGCTGCTGGCGCAACGAGCGCGCGTCGAGCTGCGATACGGCGCCGGCGCTCAGTCCGTGAACTCGATGTGCTTGTCGAAGACGATGACGCCCTTCTCGTTGCGCACGATATTGTAGCCGTGCAGGCCGTCGCCGTATTCGTCGAAATTATATTCGCCCTCGGCGCCCTTGTAGCCCTTGGTGGCGAGGATGCGCGGCGCGGATCTTCTCGGGTCGGTCGAGCCGGCCTTGTTGATCGCGGCGCAGAGCACGCCGATCGCGTCATAGGTCCAGGAGCTGTAATTGTCGGGCTGCGCGCTTCGAGACCTGCGGCGTAGAGCGTCGGCGAATTCCTTCGCCTCGGGGCTCGAATCGATCGGCGAAATCGGCGACGCCGTAGGTGCCGTACAGCGCGGGGCCGGCGAGCTTGACCGCGCCGGCGACGATGATCGAGGGCGAGCCGACCCAGGGCAGGGTCACGCCGAGCTGGCGCAACTGGCGCGCGAAGATCGCCAGGTCGTTGTCGAAGGTGAAATAGGAGCCGATGACGTCGGCGCCGGAGGACTTGATCGCCAGCACGACCGGCGTGAAATCCTGGCTCTGGTTGGGATAGCCCTGGTCGAGCGCGACCTTGCCGCCGGCCTTGTCGAGCGCGGCGGACAGCGCCTTGAGGCCGCCGGTGCCGAACGCGTCGGTGGAATGGACGATCGCCCAGTTCTTCTTGCCGAGCGTCTCGACGCCATAGGCGGCGATCACGCGGCCGGAATAGGAATCGTTGGGGCGGAAGCGGATCAGCCAGGGATTGCCCATCTTGGTCAGCTTCGGATCGGTGCCGCCGAACAGACGGGCTTGCCGGTCTTCAGGATATCGGGCGCCATCGCATGATTCTGCGTCGAGCGGATCGAGCCGAGGAAGGCGACGATGTCGGGCTGCGCGGCGAGCTTGGAGAAGGCGAGCACGGCGCCCGGATTGGTCGTCTGGTCGTCCTCGGTGACGAGTTCGATCGGCTTGCCGAGCACGCCGCCCGCCTTGTTGACGCGATCGAGCGCGATCTTCGCGCCGGTCAGCGCATATTTGCCGGTGTCCGCGGCGGGGCCGGTGACCGGCAGCACCATGCCGATCTTGATCGTCTCGCCCTCGGCGCGGGCGGATCTTATCAGCGCGGGCGCCGCCAGGCTGGCGGCGAGCCCAAAATTCACGGACCGGCGGGTGAACCGCATAAATTCCTCCCTGGATTTCCTCGTCCCGATGCTCTCGGATTATCGCGAGGGTGACGTGTGCGACCGCGATTGGCAAGCCCAAACCCGGGGCAATCCGGCCCTTGCGGTTGGGGAGACGGCGAGCCGCTCGCCTTGCGCCCCGTCGGCCCATGGCTTAAGCGCAAGTTCATGTCCGGCATCTGCAAAATTCATGGAGAGCGGCGTTGAGCGCAGCCGCAAAGCCCATCGCGATCGTCATGGGCAGTCAGTCGGACTGGCCGACGATGCGCCGCGCCGCCGAAACGCTGCGCGAACTCGGCGTCGACTATGAGGCGCGCATCGTCTCCGCGCATCGCACGCCCGACCGGCTGGTCGCCTTCGCCAAGGGCGCGCAAGGCCGCGGGGATCAAGGTCATCATCGCCGGCGCCGGCGGCGCGGCGCATCTGCCGGGCATGACGGCGGCGTTCACGACGCTGCCGGTGTTCGGCGTGCCGGTCGAATCCAAGGCGCTGTCGGGGCAGGACAGCCTGCTCTCGATCGTGCAGATGCCGGCCGGCGTGCCCGTCGGCACGCTCGCGATCGGCGAGGCCGGCGCGGTCAACGCGGCCCTGCTCGCGGCCTCCGTGCTCGCGCTGTGCGACGCCGAGCTTGCCGAGCGGCTCGAGGCGTGGCGCGCCGAGCGGCGCGACGCGGTGCCCGAATTCCCGACGGACGGTCGCGCGCCATGATCCTCGTTCCCGGGCGCGACGATCGGCATTCTCGGCGGCGGCCAGCTCGGCCGCATGCTCGCCATCGCCGCGCTGAAGATCGGCCTGCGCTGCCACATCTACGCGCCCGAGGCCGAGGCGCCTGCGCATGACGCCGCGATGGCCAAGACCGTCGCCGCCTACGACGACGAGGCGGCGCTCGCCGCGCTTCGCCGCCGCCGTCGACGTCGTCACCTTCGAATTCGAGAACGTGCCGACCGCCGACGGTCGAGTTTCTCGAGCGAACGAAAGCCGGTGCGGCCCGGCGCGCGCGCGCTCGCGCTGACCCAGGACCGTCTCGATCGAAAAGAATTTTCTGCGCGACCTCGGGCTCGAGACCGCGCCCTTCGTCGCCGTCGACGACGCCGGCGCGCTCGTGCGCGCCGTCGGCGAACTCGGCCGCCCCTCGATCCTGAAGACGCGCCGCTTCGGTTACGACGGCAAGGGGCAGGCGATGATCCGCGAGGGCTCCGACGTCTCGGCGCTGCTTCGCAGCCCTCGGCGGCGGCGCCGATGATCCTGGAAGGCTTCGTCGCCTTCGAGCGCGAGGTCTCCGTCGTCGCGCGCGCGCAGCCTCGAAGGCGCCGTCGTCGCCTACGATCTCAGCGAGAACGAGCACGAGCGCCATATTCTCGCGCGCACGCGCGTTGCCGGCGCATGTCGAGCGCCGGCGATCGAGGCGGAGCGCGAAAAGATCGCCGTCACGATCCTCCAAGCGCTCGACTATGTCGGCGTGATCGGCGTCGAGACTGTTCGTCGCGCGCAACAAGGACGGGCGTCGGAGCGGCTCGTCGTCAACGAGATCGCGCCGCGCGTCCACAATTCCGGCCATTGGACGATCGACGGCGCGCAGACCTCGCAGTTCGAGCAGCATATCCGCGCCATCGCCGGCTGGCCGCTCGGCTCGCCGACGCGCCGCGGCGCGATCGAGATGCACAACCTGATCGGCGAGGACGCCGACGAATGGCGCGACATCCTCGCCCAGCCCGACCTGAGCCTGCACCTTTACGGCAAGCTCGAGACGCGCCCGGGCCGCAAGATGGGCCATGTGACCCGGGTCTTTCCGCGGGGCGGGCAAGGGCCGTTGACGTTCAATCGATTGCGTCTCATCAATGTATTTTCGCCGGCGCAGGGCGAGTCTTTTATCGCCGAGCCGACGCTTGGCCGCGGAAAGCGGCGAGGAGACGCGTCATGTTCTCCGCGGGTCCTGGTCCCCGTCGACGTTCACGAACCGGAGGTCGCGCGCAAGGCGGTCGCAGTCGGCGGCGGCGATGGCCAAGGCATTCGGGTCCGCGCTTCGCCTGGTCTATGTCGCCAGCCCGATCCTGCCCGGCTCGCCGCTGCGCCGGTCATTCCGCAGAACGTCTATGATGAGATCGGCGTCTACGAGAAATCTCAACTCGATGCGATGGCGGCGCGGCATCGACAGGCCGCCCGCGGGCGTACTCGAACGCCGTGCGCATCGGCGGCGTCTATCCCGAACTGCTCGCCGAAGCCGAGGAATGGGCCGGCCGACCTCATCATCGTGGGCGCCCATCGCCGCTCGATGGCGACCTTCCTGCTCGGTTCGACGGCCTCGGCGCTGTCTCGCCACGCCAAATGCACAGTCATGATCGTGCGCAGCCCGCTCAAGGCGAAACTGATTTAGAATTGTCGACGCGCGCCTGCCTAAGGAGACCCAATTCGATGTCCGACCGCCCGTTCCGCCTTGAAGAAAGTCACGCTGCACGCGGCGCGGTCCAAGCTGTTTCCCGACGGATCGATCCGTCACGGCTATGAGTTCGTGGCGCCGCTGACGGCGGACGGCCATATCGATCTCGAGGCATGGAAGGCGCACCGCGGCGAATGTTTCGCCCATCGCTTCTGGGGCGGCGAACCCGAACAGCGCGGCCTGCTCGTCCACCGCGCGGGCGGACGGGGCGGCTCGACCTGGGGCTTCGAACTCGGCGTCGGCAGCAAGCTGGACGAGGAAGAGGACGGCTTCCGCTTCGCCGACCACGCTTTCGCGAAGGCGAATACGTCTCGATCCGTGAAGAGGACGGCGAACTGGTCACGTTCCGGGTGGTGAGCGTGGGTTAGGCCTGCAACTCGCGTCCGAGGCGCCCGCGGGGCGCGCTCGAACGCGGGGCGCAACGACGCGTTCAGCGCGGCAGCACCGTCGATCCCATCAGCGTCAGGTCGATCGAGGCCGCGCACTGGCGGCCCTCGCGAATCGCCCAGACGACGAGCGACTGGCCGCGCCGCATGTCGCCGCAGGCGAATACCTTGCCGACCGAAGAGGCGTAGGCGCGCATGTCGGCCGCGACATTGCCGCGCGGGTCGAGCTTGACGCCGAGTTCCTCGAGCATGCCCTCGCGCACCGGCGCGACGAAGCCCATCGCCAGCAGCACCAGATCGGCCTTCAGCGTGAACTCGCTGCCCTCGATCGGCTTCATCTTGTCGTCGACGCGGACGCATTCGATGCCTGTGACGACGCCGTGTTCGCCTTCGAACTTGCGGGTCATGACCGCGAAATCGCGTTCGGCGCCTTCCTCGTGGCTGGAGGAGGTGCGCAGCTTCACCGGCCAGTTCGGCCAGTTCAGCATCTTGTCCTCCTGCTTCGGGCGGCATCGGCATGATTTCGAGCTGGGTGACCTTCAGCGCGCCCTGCCGGATCGAGGTGCCGATGCAGTCGGAGCCGGTGTCGCCGCCGCCGATCACGACGACATGCTTGCCGGCCGCGAGGATCGGCTCATTGGTGCCGATCGGCTCGCCGGAGACGCGCCGGTTCTGCTGCGGCAGGAAATCCATCGCGAAATGCACGCCCGAGAGATCGCGGCCCGGCGCCGGCAGATCGCGCGGGGCCTCGGCGCCGCCCGCGAGCGCGACCGCGTCGAAGCTCTCGACCAGCGAGGCCGCGCTGACGTCTGCGCCCGACCATCACGTTGCAATGGAAAACGACGCCCTCGGACTTCATCTGTTCGACGCGGCGCTCGATGTGGCGCTTTTCGAGCTTGAAGTCGGGAATGCCGTAGCGCAGCAGGCCGCCGGGATGGGCGTTCTTTTCGTAGACATGGACTTCATGCCCGGCGCGCGCGAGTTGCTGCGCGCAGGCCAGGCCCGCGGGGCCGGACCCGACGACGGCCACCCGCTTGCCGGTCTTGACCTCGGCGGGCTCAGGCTTGATCCAGCCCTGCTCCCAGGCGCGGTCGACGATCGCGCATTCGATCGTCTTGATCGTGACCGGCGTGTCCTGGATGTTCAGCGTGCACGAGGCTTCGCAGGGGGCGGGGCAGACGCGGCCGGTGAATTCCGGGAAATTGTTGGTCGAGTGCAGGTTGCGCGAGGCTTCCTGCCAATCGGCGCGATAGACCAGGTCGTTCCAGTCCGGGATCTGGTTGTTCACCGGACAGCCGTTGTGGCAATAGGGAATGCCGCAATTCATGCAGCGCGCCGCCTGGTTGCGCGTCGTCTCCTCGCTCAGCGGCAGAACGAATTCGCGATAATGTCGAATGCGGTCCGACGCCGGCGCATAACGCCGGTCCGTGCGATCGATTTCCAGAAACCCGGTGACCTTGCCCATAACTTCCTAGCCCTTGCCGCAATCCCGTACGCGCCTGGTGCATATACTCATCCCGCTGACGGGAGAAGTCGGCGCGAAGCGCCGGATGAGGGTCGTGCGCTTTCCCTCACCCTGACCCTCTCCCGCCGCGCGGGAAAGGGCTCAGACTCTCCCGCCGCGAGCAGTTCCGCGCCCGCGTTGCGCGCCGCGAGTTCCGCCAGCGCGCGGCGGTACTCGACCGGCATGACTTTGCGGAACTTCGGCAGGTAGCTTTCCCAGTTCTCCAGGATTTCGCGCGCGCGCGTCGAGCCGGTATAGCGGGCGTGGTTGACGATCAGCTGGTGCAGCCGCTCGGCGTCGTGGCGGCGTCATGTCGCCCATCACGTCGACGCGGCCGTGGCTCTGCAGATCGCCGCCGGCGTGATGGTGGCGCTCCATCATCTCCTCCTCGGCCGCGACCGGCTCGAGTTCGACCATCGCCAGATTGCAGCGTTGCGCGAAGTTGCCGGCCTCGTCGAGCACATAGGCGATGCCGCCGGACATGCCGGCCGCGAAATTGCGCCCGGTCTCGCCGATGACCACGACGATGCCGCCGGTCATATATTCGCAGCCGTGGTCGCCCGTGCCCTCGACGACCGCGATCGCGCCCGAATTGCGCACGCCGAAGCGCTCGCCCGCCACGCCGCGGAAATAGCACTCGCCCGCTATCGCGCCGTAAAGCACGGTGTTGCCGACGATGATCGAGTGTTCGGGCGTGAGCTTGACCGCCTCCTTCGGGGGATAGACGACGATGCGCCCGCCCGACAGGCCCTTGCCGACATAATCGTTGCCGTCGCCTTCGAGCTCGAGCGTGATGCCCTTGGCGAGGAACGCGCCGAAGCTTTGGCCGGCCGCGCCGTTCAGCTTGATATGGATCGGTGCCGTCGCGCAGCCCCGCATGGCCGTAGCGCCTGCGCGACCTCGCCCGAGAGCATCGCGCCGGCGGAGCGGTCCGAGTTGGGGATGGCGCATATCGAGGCGCACATGCTTGCCGCTGTCGAGCGCATCCTTCGCGCGCGCGATGAACTCACGGTCGAGCACGCGCTCGAGCCCGTGCTCCTGGCCGGTCGAATGATAGATCTCGTCGCCCTTCCAGGGCGTCGGCTTGTAGAACAGCCGGGAGAAGTCGAGGCCCTTCGCCTTGGCGTGTTCCACG
>CAWEID010000027.1:0-15694 GCA_963809055.1 uncultured Pseudomonadota bacterium
CATCGCGACCAACGCGGCGGCCATGCTCGCTTCGGAGGATTTCGCGATTTGACCCGATGAGAACATAACAAGAACAATATGTGGCTTTTCCGCTCCCGTCAATATTTTTAGCGAATTTATTTTGTATGATCTCGCGGCAACTGCGGATCCGCGCGGACGTCCGAACCGCCCGCGCTCGACGCCCTCGGGCGGCTGAGACCGGCGCCGCCGATTTGCCCTCGCGCAAGCCACGCATTATACGCCGGGGCGTATTCGCTTACGCCGGCCCGTTTCGGCGAGTGAGCTCAGGAGCCGAGATGATTCACGTCACGTTCCCCGACGGCGCGAGCCGCGCCTTTGACCCCGGCGTCACCGGCCTCGACATCGCCAAATCGATCTCGCCCTCTCTCGCCAAGCGCACGGTCGCGATGGCGCTCGACGGCGACCGTCACCGACCTCGCCGATCCGATCGCGCGGACGCCAAAATCGAGTTTCTCGACCGCGACGATCCGCGCGCGCTGGAACTGATCCGCCACGACGCCGCGCATGTGCTCGCGGAAGCCGTGCAATCGCTGTGGCCGGGCACGCAGGTGACCATCGGCCCGGTGATCGAGAACGGCTTCTACTACGACTTCTTCCGCGACCAGCCGTTCACGCCCGAGGACTTCCCCGCGATCGAGAAGAAGATGCGCGAGATCGTCGCGCGCGACAAGCCGTTCACAAAGCGATCGGTCGCGCGACGAGGCCAAGAGCTTCTTCGAGAAGCACGGCGAGGCGTTCAAGATCGAGCTGATCGACACGATCCCCGAAGATCAGGACGTCAAGCTCTACGCCAGGGCGAATGGACCGACCTCTGCCGCGGCCCGCACATGACCTCGACCGGCAAGGTCGGCGAGGCGTTCAAGCTGATGAAGGTCGCCGGCGCCTATTGGCGCGGCGATTCCAGCAAGCCGATGCTGTCGCGCATCTACGCGACCGCGTTCGCCAAGAAGGAAGAGCTCGACGCCTATCTGAGGCAAATCGAAGAAGCGGAGAAGCGCGACCATCGCAAGCTCGCCCGCGAAATGGACCTGTTCCACTTCCAGGAGGAGGGGCCCGGCACGGTGTTCTGGCACCCGAAGGGCTGGACCATGTTCCAGATCCTGATCGCCTATATGCGCCGGCGGCTCGCCGAGGACTATCAGGAAGTGAGCGCGCCGCAGGTGCTCGACAAGCACCTATGGGAGATCTCCGGCCATTGGGGCTGGTATCGCGAGAACATGTTCATGGCGCGCGCCGCCGGCGACGACGCCGAGGCCGAGGACGAGCGCATCTACGCGATCAAGCCCATGAACTGCCCGGGCCATATCCAGATCTTCAAGAACGGCCTGCGCTCCTATCGCGAACTGCCGTTGCGCCTGGCCGAATTCGGCGTCGTGCATCGCTACGAGCCCTCGGGCGCGCTGCACGGCGTGATGCGCGTGCGCGCCTTCACGCAGGACGACGCGCATATCTTCTGCACCGAAGATCAGCTCGCCGCCGAGTGCCACAAGATCAACGAGCTGATCCTCTCGGTCTATAAGGACTTCGGCTTCGACAGGATCGTCGTCAAACTGTCGACCCGGCCCGATAAGCGCGTCGGCACGGACGAGATGTGGGATCACGCCGAGAGCGTGATGATGCGGGTGCTGGAGGAGATCAAGGAGCGCCACGGCGACGTCGTGACGACCGCGATCAATCCGGGCGAGGGCGCCTTCTACGGGCCGAAGTTCGAATATGTGCTGCGCGACGCGATCGGCCGCGACTGGCAATGCGGCACGACGCAGGTCGACTTCAACCTGCCCGAACGCTTCGGCGCCTTCTACATCGCGCCCAACAGCGAGAAGACGACGCCGGTGATGGTGCATCGCGCGATCTGCGGCTCGATGGAGCGCTTCACCGGCATCCTGCATCGAGCATTACGCCGGCCATCTGCCGCTGTGGCTGGCGCCGGTGCAGATCGTCGTCTGCACGATCACGCAGGAGGGCGACGACTACGCGATGGAGATCGTCGCCGAGGCGCGCAAGCGCGGCCTGCGCGTCGAGGCGGACCTGCGCAACGAGAAGATCAGCTACAAGGTGCGCGAGCATTCGCTCGCCAAGGTCTCCCGTGCTGCTCGCCATCGGACAGAAGGAGGCGGCCGACGCAGCGTGTCGATCCGCCGCCTTGGGTCGAACGAGCAGACGCTCGCTGACGGAGGCGCCGCGCTTGCGGAGTTCCGCCGAGGCGACGCCGCCGGAGTGAAGCGCCGGCGGCGGAGCGGGGCGTCGTCGTGAAGGACAGCAACGGCGTTGGGGGGGCTGGACGCGCCACGAACGAGCGTAGGAGAAATTAATTTGCGTGGGGATTGAGAAAGGAGGGGTCGCCATGCGCAATAACCCCATCGTCCAGATCGGCCGCGGCGCGGGCGCCGTTCGCTTCGGCGCGGACCTGCCGCTCGCGCTGATCGCCGGCCCCTGCCAGCTCGAAAGCCGCGCCCACGCGCTGGAAATGGCCGCGCGCGCTGAAGGAGATCGCGGCGCGGCGCAAGATCGGGCTCGTGTTCAAGACCTCCTTCGACAAGGCCAACCGCACCTCGGGCGCCGGCGCGCGCGGCCTCGGGCTGGAGGCGGCGCTGCCGATCTTCGCCGAGATCCGCGAGACGCTCGGCCTGCCGGTGCTCACCGACGTGCACGAGAGCCGCGCAATGCGCGATCGCGGCGCAGGCGGTCGACGTGCTGCAAATCCCGGCGTTCCTGTGCCGCCAGACCGACCTGCTGATCGCCGCGGCGCGCACCGGCCGCGCGGTCAACGTCAAGAAGGGGCAGTTCCTGGCGCCCTGGGACATGAAGCACGTCGTCGCCAAGCTCGACGGGCGCCGGCGCGGGCGACGTGCTCGTCACCGAGCGCGGCGTCAGCTTCGGCTACAATACGCTCGTCTCCGACATGCGCGCGCTGCCGATCATCGCGCGAGACCGGCGCGCCGGTCGTTTTCGACGCGACCCATTCGGTGCAGCAGCCGGGCGGGCAGGGGGCGTCCTCGGGCGGGCAGCGCGAATTCGTGCCGTGCTCGCCCGCGCGGCGGTCGCGGTCGGCGTCGCCGGCGTTTTCATCGAGACGCATGAGGACCCCGATTACGCGCCCTCCGACGGTCCGAACATGGTGCCGCTTCGAAGGATTTCGAGGCGCTGGTCGCGGAATTGCAGGATTTCGACGCTTGGCCAAACAGCCCCGAATAGCGGCCTGACGGGACATCCGCGTCATCCGTCATAGAGCGTTCAATTATCCGTCTTATCGAGACGCATGGACGACTATCTCTTCAGCTACGCCACCGCGAGCGATCCGCCGGTCAAGCGCGGGCTTATCCGTCTCGTCGAGCGGGCGACCGGGCAGCCGAAGCTGAAACGGCTCTATGTCGACAATCAGCGCTATCCGCGCCCGAGCGAAAGCTTCTGGCAGGCGGCGGTGCGCAGCCTGGCGCTCGACGTGCGCTACGACGCCGAGGCGCTCGCCGCGCATGCCGCAGAACCGGTCCGGTCGTGTTCGTCGCCAACCACCCCTATGGCGTGCTCGACGGCATCGTGATTTCCTGGCTGGTCGAGAAGGTGCGCTCCGATTTCGTCGTGCTGACCAACGCCGTGCTGATGCGCGCGCCCGAGGTGCGGGACTTCATCCTGCCGATCGATTCTCCGAGACCGAGGAGGCGCGGCAGACCAATCTCGCATCGCGCGCCGCGGCGCGCGCCCAGCTCGAACGCGGCGGCGCGGTCGTGGTGTTTCCCGCCGGCGGCGTCTCGACCGCGCCCGATCGTCTCGGCCGCAAGCCCGGCGGTCGACGCGCGCTGGCAGCCGTTCGTCGCGCAGCTCATCCAGCGCTCGAAGGCGACGGTCGTGCCGATCTGGTTCGGCGGCCAGAACAGCCGCCTGTTCCAAATCGCCAGCCACGTCAGCCTGACGCTGCGGCTGTCGCTGATCTTTCACGAGGTGAAGACGCGCATCGGCGCCGGCCTGCCGGTCGCGATCGGCGCGCCGATTCCGTTCGCGGACATCGCCGCGATCAAGGATCGGCAGGCGCTCGCCGACCATCTGCGCGAGCTGATCTACGCCCTGGCCGCGGGCGCGCCGAAGGAGCGGCCCAAGACCGCCCCGCGCGCAAGCTGATCCTGAAGCTGCAGGAGCTGCGCCCGAATGGGATAAATCGCTTATTATTGCTGCTTGATAAGCTTATTCGTCTAATTCCACCTGAAGCCGCGAGGCCAGCCAGGCTCGCGCCGTCAGCCGCGCCCGCGATAGGGCGCGACGCCCTGGTCGGGCGCCCAGACGCCCTTCGGCAGTTCGCCCGTCTGCCAGAACACGTCGATCGGGATGCCGCCGCGCGGATACCAATAGCCGCCGATGCGCAGCCAGCGCGGCTGCAGCAGCGCGGCCAGCTCCTTGCCGATGCGCACCGTGCAATCCTCGTGAAACGCGCCGTGATTGCGGAAGCTCGCCAGATGCAGCTTCAGCGATTTGGATTCGACGATCCACTGGTCCGGCACATAGTCGATCACCAGATGGGCGAAATCCGGCTGGCCGGTCACCGGGCAGATCGAGGTGAATTCGGGCGCCGCGAAACGCGTGACATAGTCCACGTCGGGATGCGGATTGGGCACGCGCTCCAGCGTCGTCGCGTCGGGCGCGTCGGGAATGCGCGAGGCATGGCCGAGGTGGGAAAGTTCAGGAGAATGGCTCATGGGCCGCGCCTATAGCGCAAAGCCCCCGCCACGCCCTAGCAAAAAGTCGGCTCCGATCGATCCAAAGCCCTAATCCTTGTCGCGCACGCCCGCCACGACGCCGCCGGTGACGTAGCCGCCGAGCTTCACGCAGGTCTGCCCATCGGAAAGCAGAAAACCCGGCTTGCCCGCGATTTCGCAGCGCTTGGCCGGCGGGGGCGGCGCGTCCGTCTTGCGGGACGGCAGTTCGGCCGCGCCGGCGAGACCGACGCCGGCGACCATCAGGCATAGGCCCAGACCCCCAGCGCGCATTACATGCTCCTTAAGCTCGTTCGCGCGCTTCTAAATCCAATCCGCGTCATTTTTGCGGCGGGCGGCCCCTATTCGTAGTCGACGTTCTTGATGAAGAAGATGGCGCCGAGCATCAGGAAATTGGCCACGAAGACATAATAGACCGAGGCGAGCGGATCGCCGGTGACGCCCACCAGCCAGGTGACGATATAGGTTGCGGTTCCCCCGAAGATCGCCACGCCCAGCGCGTAGGTGACGGCCAGGCCCGTCGAGCGCGCCGAGCGCGGGAAGATCAGCGGGATCATCATGACGCCGACCGCGGAACTCATCGCGTGCAGCAGGCTGAGAATCGCGATCGCGAGAACCAGAGTGGTCGCGGTCGGATCCGCGACCAGGAATTTCATCACCGGAATCAGGGCGATGATCAGCAGGATGCGCGGCGCGACCGCGATTCGCATAATGCCGAAGCGATCGCCGAGCGCGCCGCCGACCAGCGAGCCGATCGCCCCGGTGACGCCGAGCGAGACCGAACCGAGCATAGCCGTCGCGTCGGGCAGGTGCAGCGTTCGGATCGCGTAAGGCGTCATGTTGATGAGGAAATATTGCGTGATCGTGCCGCCCGCGACCAACAGCAGCCCGATGAGCATCCCGAACCCATTGTCGCCGACCACCGACTTGACGATCTGGCCGGTTTTCTGCCGCGGCTGATCCTTGAGGAACTTCATCGTCTCTTCGAGCTGATTGCGGATATACATGCCGACCGGCGCAATCAGGATGCCGAGCGCGAAGGGCAATCGCCAACCCCAGGCGTTCAGGCTGGACTTGGAAAGAAAGGTCGCGAGCCCGAAACCAATGAGCCCGACGGCGATGCTGGACAGGTTCTGGCTGGCGAATTGCCAACTGCCGTAAAGGATCCGCCGACCCTCGGGCGCGGCCTCGAGCAGGAACATCGTCGCCGGTCCCATCTCGCCGCCTACAGCGAATCCCTGAATGAGGCGGGCGAGGATCAAGAGGGTCGGGGCCCATACTCCGATCGAGGCGTATCCCGGCAACACCGCGATTATCGCGCTTCCCAGCGCCATCAGGCCGATCGTCAAGGTCATAGCCGGTTTGCGCCCGGCGCGGTCGCCATAGGCGCCAATCAGCAGTCCGCCGAGCGGGCGCGCGAAGAAGCCGATGCCGAAAGTGGCGGCCGAGGCGAGGTCGCTGATGAATGGATCGTCGGCGGGAAAGAAAGTCTGCCCGATTATGCCTATATAGGCGGCATAGACGCCGAAATCGAAGAATTCCATGCCGTTGCCGAGGACGGCTGCGAAGACCCCGGTCCAACGGAGCCGCCGCGATTCGGCGTGCGAGGCTTGGGTCTGCACATCGTCGGTCGGGCGTGCGTCCATGCGATTGATAGCCTCCTGCGACGGTCATGCAACGGACGCCAAAGTCGCAATCCGGTATCGGACTGTCAATGCGGGCCTCGCATGTGCGTTGCAGCATGGCCCGGACCGCTTCGGCGAGGCTTGCGTCCCGCGCTCCAATCGCGCAAGGAGAAAAAGCAAAAGTCGAATTCTGCTTCGGGGCGGAAACATGACGCACAGCCTGTCGATCCGACAGCAGAGAGAATCGGCGCTCGTCGCGGGGGCGATAGGAACTCTGCTCGTCGCCTTGGCCGTCATGGCCTCGCTGAAGGAGCAGCAGGGTCTCGTCGCCGGGCTCGCGGGCGCCGTCGGCGTCGCCATGTGGCGCCAGAGCGCGATCGGCTCATGGCGCGCCCCGGTCGTGCCGTTAGATCTCTTCGCCTTCGCGATCTTCGCCGTTCAACGCAATGACGGGCTCGCCTTCTGGCAATTGGTTGGCCCGTGGGCCGATGTGGCGCGCTTCAACGTCACCAGCGCCGCGATCGCCTACGCCTGCTATATCGTCGGGACTTTGCTCGCGTTCGCGAGCGTGCATCGCTCATTGCGGCCGATCGAGGCGGCGGGGTTGATCGCGACGCCGTTCCTGTTCAACCTGCTCATCACGCTCGGCGCCGACTGGCACATGGCCGAGATCGCGAAGATCGTGCTGCCGGGCAATAGGCTGCCGTTTCCGGCTCAGGTGTTCATCGGCCGCACGCTGACGCTCATCTTCCTTTCCGAGGTCGGCCTCGCCGTCCTCTCGCTGATGGCGCTCAACCGCCTGCAGGACTCGCTCAAGCTGCATGTTCTCATCGTCGTCAGCGCGGCGCTCGGCGCCGGGACCCCGCTGATCGCGAATTTCGCGCAAGTCGTCGTCACGCCATTCCTCGCCATATTCGTCAGCGCCGCGGCCGCCGCGCTCGCGCAGGCCGGCCTTTGGGGCGTCGTCTATGTCGCGACGGGCCTGCCGCTCGACGCGCTTGCAGGCCGCCCGCCGAGCTTTGCCGCGGTGTATGGGCATTGGCGCACCGGCTTCGTCAAGGGCGCGATCTATGGCGGCGTGTTCATGGCGCTGGTGCTCACGGCCGCGTTCGTGCTCGGCGCGCCGGGAGTCGTCGATGTCTTGCGTCGCGGCATATGGATTTGCGCTCCGATCGGCGGCGCGTTCGCTTTTCCTTTCGCCCAGACCCTGATCGGCAGCGCGGACGGGACGCCGCCGTTCTTCGGTCGGCTCGTTTCGGCCTACCGCGATCCGGCCGGCTATTTCAGAGGATTGCTGCTCGGCCTCGGCGGCGCCTATGCTTACAGCGTCGACCTTCCGACCGAGAGCGGCGGCGCGCGCTTCCTGGTTGCATTCTTCTTCGGCGCGCTTGCCTATGCCGGCGTCGATATGTGCGCCGATTATCGCCGCATTGCGATCGGCGAGCGCGCCAAGATGCAGATCTGGAAGAAATATGCGCTGGGCGTCCTGCTGGGCGGCATGGTCGCCGGCGCGATCGGCTGGTATTTCGATGCGCCGCAGGTCAAGGTCGTCGTCGATAAATTCTGGGCCTACGCCGACGTCAATTATCGCGTCAGCGGCCGCCGGCTTGGCGATTTCATCACATATCCGATCTTCAACAAATATGGCGCGATCAACCTCGGCGAGGTCGCCGGCGGCGTCAGGCTGTTCTGGACCGAGTTGATGTCGGGCGTGATCAACTGGTCGCTTGCCGCGCCGTTGTTCTCCATCAACTACGTCCTGCTCGCGGCTCTGCTTGAGCGCTCGGTGCAGCCGTTCCGCCAGCTTTTCAGCGCGCAGGGCGTCGAAGGGCTGATCGAGCAGGGGTGCGCGTGATGCGCTGGGGCCTCTGGATGGCGCCGATCATCAACACGTTCCTGCGCCAGTCGCCGGACCCCTCCTGGTACAATCAGGACGGCGCGGTGCGCTCGTTGGTGGCGATCGGGTCCGACATCGCCCTGCCGAACGCCGATTTCCGCAATTTCAGCTTGACGGTGTTCATGGGGCTGCTCGCCTACGATTGGGTCAGGGTCATCATCTGGTTCGATCACATGGGGCTGCGCGTGGCGAGCCTCGTCAATCTCTCGTTCCTGGGCGGCGACAGGGCGGACGAGGCGGCCGGGCGGTTCCTCGGCCATGGCGCCCGCACGCGCGCTATTCCGGACGGCATCCGGCGCTTCGGCACCTGGGCGCCGCTGCTCATTCCGTTCTATATTCCGCGCGGCGTCGAATGGGACAAAGCCTGGAACGGCGCCGAGGCGCTCTCGCACGGCGGACCTGTGCCGGGGCCCGTGCAGAATTCTCGCTGCCGCCTATGCCATGGCGGGCAGAAGGACACGCTGTTAGTGCTCAACAAGGCCGACGCCCTGCCCGACCGCGTCCGCCTGGAGGGCTTGCTGCACCGCTATCCGAACGCTATCCCCATCAGTGCCCGCAACGGCTTCGGCATCGACAAGCTCACGGTGGCGGTGAGCGATGCGCTCAGCCGCAGCTTCCTCGACGTGGACATCGAGTGTGGCGTAGACAACGGCCGCATGTTGGCCTATCTGGCGGCCAACGGCAAGGTTCTCTCGAAGACGTTCCACGATACGCGGATCGTCGTTCATTGCCGCATCTCACAGCATTTCTTGAGCCGCATGGAAAATGACGGGGTTGTCGTGCGGCCGCATGACATGAACGGTAAAACGTAGGAATTGCGACTGGAACCGTTGCGAGGCTCTTACTGCTATGTGCGATCATGCTACAATATGGGTCTGTTTGCGGCAGGGGTCGCGTTCATTACCTTCGGACTGTTGGGGTGTCGTCCAATGGAGCAATCGCCAAAATCTTCACTTCGCTTTCACGTGGAGCACGTCTTCTATATCAAACCACCCCTGGACCGCGTGATCTTGGTAGGTACTGTGCGAGAAGGAGTCGTACGGGTCGGTGATAAGGCGATTGTGGAGTGCCGTGACGGTAATAATGTGGACGTCACAATTGAAGGTATTGAAACTCCCACTGCGGAGGTCAAAGACGCCACAGTTGGACAGCAGGTGGGGCTACGATTGAAGGGGATCCGTCGGGAACAGCCGGCGAGTGGCGATTGGGTACTTGGACCAACTGGCCACTGAGGCGTAATCCCGATCCATGCGACGTGAAATTCAAGGAAGTCGATCCATCATCACCGGCGCCTCCAGCGGCATCGGCCGGGCGATTGCGTGGGAACTCGCCCGGCAAGGCGGCAAGGTCGTCTGCATGGCGCGGCGGGAGGACCGCTTGCAGTCGCTCGTGCAAGAGATTACTGCGGCGGGCGGAGTGGCCGTCTGCGTCGCCGGCGACGTGACCGACGCGGCCGTGCGTGTACGCGGCATTGAAACCGCGGTGTCCGAGTTCGGTGGACTGGATATCTTGGTGAACAACGCTGGCGTGGGCGCGATCGGCCCGTTCAAGGCGGCCGATCAGGCGCGGGTGCGGCGGATCATGGAGGTCAATTTCTTCGCCCTGGTCGAGATGACGCGGCTCGCCTTGCCGGTATTGAAGCGGCGCCGCGGCCGATCATTGTCAACATCAGTTCGATCCTCGGCCGCCGCGGCGTGCCGTACAACAGCGAATACGCGGCCAGCAAGTTCGCCGTCCACGGCTTCAGCGAGTCGCTCCGCGCGGAGCTGGCGGGGCACCCTCCAGGTCGCGGCATCGACGTGCTCGTGGTCAGCCCCGGCACGACCGAGACCGAGTTCTTTGACCGCGTGATCGAGAGCAAAGGCGGCCCCAAGTGGCCGGAGCACGCGGCCGTAACCGCCGAGGCGGTCGCCCGGACCGTCGTCCGCGCCATCCGCCGCGGCAGTCACGAGATCACGCCCTATCTCTGGGGCAAGGTGCTGGTGCTGATGAATCGCATCTCGCCCTGGTTCGTGGACAAGCTGATGGAGAGGTACGCGTAATTTGGAGTGCGGCGATTCATCGCCGCTTTCTGGCCGCTTTGCGGCCTTTTGAAAGCGGCCAAAGGCCGCAAAGCGGCGATGAATCGCCGCACTCCAAAGGGAGCCACGTTTCTTATGTCGGACGACCTCGGCTTTGAAATCCTCTACGAGCAAAACGGCTGCCTCGTGGTCAACAAACCGCCGGGCGTCTTGACGCAGGCGCCGCCGGGGATCGACAGCCTTGAGGTCCGCGTGAAGGCGTACCTTGCCGGCGATGGCGGGGCGGAAGGAGTCTACCTCGGCGTGCCGCATCGGCTCGATCGCCCGGCCAGCGGGGCGATCATCTTCGCTAAAGACTCGCGCACGACCCGCAAGCTTGGCGCGCAGTTCGAGAACCGCCGCGTGCATAAGGTTTACTGGGCCTGCGTCGAAGGGCGGATCGAGCCGCCATCGGGCCGTTGGGAAGATTTTCTTTACAAGGTCGCCGGCGAACCGCGGGCCGAGGTCGTTGGCCCCGGCCATCCCGAAGGCCGGCATGCGGCCCTGCATTACCGCGTGCTAGGGACTGTCCCAATTGTTGTGGCCGGGCTAGGTACCGAGCGCAGCTTGGTCGTGGGCGGCCACGAAAATGGGACTGTCCCTCTCGACGGCGCCGCCTGGGGCAGCTTCCTCGAGATCGAGTTGGAAACCGGCCGCACACACCAGATTCGCGTCCAGGCCGCCTCCCGCGGCCACCCCGTTTTGGGCGACAAGCAATACGGCTCGACCGTCGCCTTTGGGCCGCAGTTCGAGGACGAGCGGCTCAATGCCATCGCCCTGCACGCCCGAAGTCTCACGTTTCGCAATCCCGAGACGCGGGAGACGGTGACCGTGGTGGCGCCGCTGCCCGAGTACTGGCCGCATCGGGAAACCACGAATGACACGAATTACACGAATACGTACTGAATTTTCCAATGCCTTGCGACTTCAATCTTTCCCTTCCTTTTCCGACTCATTCGTGTAATTCGTGATATTCGTGGTTCTCCCCTGCGTTTCCGGGACTGATATAATTGTCGGACACTTGATTAGTCCCAAGTTTCCGCAGGGCTTGTGGAATAGACAGGAGCTAGTTTGACATGCCGCTTTACGATCCTTTCCACGCACGCGACACCTTCGACACCGGCAGTGGGACCGCGGGCATCTACAGGCTTTCCCGCTTGGAAGATGCCGGCCTGATGACAATCGCGCGGCTGCCGTATTCGATTCGCATCCTCTTGGAAGCGGTGCTCCGCGGCTGCGACGGCTATGCCGTGACCGAGCGCGACGTGAAACGCCTGGCCGGCTGGAACGCGGCGGCGCCGACCGGCATCGAGGTCCCCTTCAAGCCGGCGCGGGTCATCTTGCAGGATTTCACCGGCGTGCCCTGCGTGGTCGATTTGGCCGCCATGCGGAGCGCCATGCGGCGGCTGGGCGGCGATCCCAAGAAGATCAATCCGCTGGTGCCCGTCGATCTGGTCATCGACCACTCCGTCCAAGTTGATTTCTTCGGCGGCGCCGACTCGATGGAGCGCAACGTGGCGATCGAGTTCCAGCGCAATCGCGAGCGCTACGAGTTCCTCCGCTGGGGGCAGACCGCATTCCGTAACTTCCGCGTCGTGCCGCCCGCGGTAGGCATTGTCCACCAGGTGAACCTCGAATATCTGGCCAAGGCGGTGTTTCTGGGCAAGGACGATGCCGGCCCGGTGGCGTACCCCGATACGCTCGTGGGCACCGACAGCCATACGACGATGATCAACGGCCTGGGCGTGCTCGGCTGGGGCGTAGGCGGCATCGAGGCCGAGGCAGTCATGCTCGGCCAGCCGCTCTACATGCTCGCGCCCGAAGTGATCGGCTTCGAGCTGAGCGGCGAGCTGCCGCCGGGCGCCACCGCCACGGACCTGGTGCTTACGGTCACGCAAATCCTCCGCAAGGAAGGCGTGGTCAACAAGTTCGTCGAGTATTTTGGCCCGGCGATCAGGCGGATGAAGGTGGCCGACCGGGCGTTGGTGGCCAACATGTCGCCCGAATACGGGGCCACGATGGGCTTCTTCCCCATCGACGAGCAGACGCTGGCCTACCTCCGTCTCACCGGCCGCAGCGAGGCCGAGGTGCAACTCGTCGAACGTTACACCAAAGAGCAGCAGCTCTACTACAGCCCGGCCGACGCGGCCCCGACATATACGAAAGTCCTCAAGCTCGACCTGTGTACGATCGAGCCTTCGCTGGCCGGCCCCAAGCGACCGCAGGACCGCGTGCCGTTGGCCAGCGTCAAGCGGGAGTTTCGGCGGTCGCTTCAGGCCCCGGTGAAGGAAAGGGGGTTTGGCCTGGGCGAACAAGACGCCTCGGCGCAGCACGGCCGCGTTTGCCGACGATGGCCGCAGCGCCACGCTCGGCCACGGCGCCGTGGTGATCGCGTCCATTACAAGCTGCACCAACACGAGCAATCCGGATGTCATGCTCGCCGCGGGTCTGCTGGCGAAGAAGGCCGTCGATCTCGGGCTGACGGTCAAACCCTACGTGAAGACGAGCCTCGCCCCCGGCAGCCGCGTGGTGACGGATTATTATTGCAAGTCCGGATTGGACGCCGCATTGGACAAACTCGGTTTCAATCTCGTCGGCTACGGCTGCACAACGTGCATCGGCAACAGCGGCCCGCTGCCCGAAGCGGTGGCCGAGGCCGTGACCAGCGGCAATCTCCCCAGGCGCCAGCCCGGCAGGTCGTCTATATCGAAAACACTCCGATGTTCGTCCAGATTGCGGAAGGCTTGGGGATTCAAAGCATTCTTCATACGGATTACAGGTCCACGTGCGCGAAACTGGCTTCGTTCGGATTGCGAAATGACGAAGGAGGTGCTGCATGACTTCAACCGCACCCCGGAGCAACAACCGAACATTATGAAGGCCACGCAACTGCTGCACCACCTGGGCCAGAGCCTTTGGCTCGACAAGATCACGCGCGACCTGCTGAACCGTGGCACGCTCAATCGCTACGACGCCCTCGTCCTTGGCTGCCAGGTCGGCGTCAACTTATGAATCAAACTCACACCGCCCTTAAAATGAAACTAAAGAAACGAAAGACATGTTATGTTAAACAAAGCTAAAACACTGCAGAGCTATTCATTGCAAAACACCGACGGGGAGACGATCGCAAAGATCAAGGAATTCTATTTCGACGACCATTATTGGACCGTTCGCTATCTGGTCGCCGACACGGGAAACTGGCTTACGGGCCGGCAGATTCTGATTTCCCCGTATGCCCTGGTTGCCGTGAATAATGATCATCAAAACATTGTTACCGGTTTAACCAAAAAGCAGATCGAGGACAGTCCCTCCCTGGACAGTGACAAACCCGTCTCCCACCAATTTGAACGGGCCTACTACGGGCATTACGGATACCCGATGTATTGGAGCGGCCCGTACATGTGGGGCGCTTATCCCTACCCGGTGCGGGACCGTGAACAATGGAAAACCTCCACCCAACGCGAGAAAGCGTGGGATCCCCATCTGCGCAGCACCTACGGGGTGAGTGGCCATCACCTCCAAGCCTTGGATGGCGAGCTTGGCCACGTCGAGGACTTTATCATTGATGATGAGACGTGGGCGATTCGTTACCTAATCGCCGATACCCATAACTGGTGGCCGGGGAAAAAGGTTCTCGTTTCAACACGATGGATCGAGCGCGTCAGTTGGGGAGAGAGGAAAGTCTTCGTCAATCTTTCACGCGAGGCCATCAAACACTCACGGGAATACACGGACGAGTCTCTGCCGACTCGGGCTTATGAGACCGGACTGCACCTGCATTACAATCGCCTAGGGTATTGGATTGATGAACCGACTGCCACGGAGCATCCCCATCCATGAAACCCGCTCACCCACGCATCCTGACGATCAACGGCGGCTCGTCGAGCATCAAGTTCGCGCTGTTCGAGGCCGGTGACGCGCTCCGACGCATTCTGGAGGGCAGCATCGAGCGGATTGGACTGCCCGAGGCCACCTTGCGGGTGAAAGGCTTGAACCCGGCGGATAACCTTTCGCGGCCGGTGGCGGCGCCCGACCACACGGTGGCGGTGGGCGCACTCATGGATTGGATCGAGCAACGGCTCGGGCGGGTTGCGGTGACGGCGGTGGGGCATCGCGTGGTGCACGGGGGACCGAAGCACAGCGACCCGCAGTTAATCACCAAGGAAATGGTCGAGGAGTTGCGTCAGCTCACGCCCTTCGACCCCGAACATTTGCCCGAGGAGATCCTGTTGACCGAGGCGTTTCATCGGCGGTTTCCGGAACTGCCGCAAGTGGCATGTTTCGACACGGCTTTTCACCATGACCTGCCGCGCGTGGCCCGGCTGTTGCCGATCCGCGTCGGTACGAGGCGCTGGGGGTGCGGCGGTACGGCTTTCACGGCTTGTCCTACTCGTTTCTGATGGGAGAACTGGCCCGGCTGGCCGGAGCGGAAGCGGCCCAAGGCCGGGTCATCCTCGCCCACCTCGGCAATGGCGCGAGCCTGGCGGCGGTGCATCAAGGCAAACCCGTCGATACCAGCATGGGGTTCACTCCCACCGCCGGGGTGCCGATGAGCACCCGCTCCGGCGATCTCGACCCCGGACTGGTTTGGTATCTGGCGCGCAGCGAGAAGATGAGCGCGAAGCAATTCAACGAGATGGTCAATTTCCAGTCCGGGCTGCTCGGGATATCCGAAACCAGTTCGGACATGCGGGACTTGATGGCGTGCGAAGCGCAGGATGTGCGGGCAGCCGAGGCGGTCGCCTTGTTTTGTTACCAGGTGAAGAAATGGGTCGGCGCGTTCGCCGCGGCGCTCGGCGGTCTGGACACGCTGGTGTTCGCCGGCGGCATCGGGGAGAATGCGGCGGTGGTTCGCACTCGGATCTGCGACGGGCTGGGATTTCTTGGGATCGAACTCGAAGAAAAGCGCAACGCGGCGAATGAGGGTGTGATTTCCGCGGCAGCCAGCAGGGTCTCCGTGCGGGTCATTCGCACGGACGAGGAATGGATGATCGCGAGCACGGTCTGCCGGGTGCTCCAACTCGGCGCGGTGAACAAAGGCGTATTGTCATAGGCGCGTGTGCAACATGCACGATGGCCAGGCTGCACTCGTGCAAGTTGCAACGAATTTCCATCCTTAAGTGCCATCAAAGGCGAGGCCAAAATGCCTTAATTAGCCTGGATTGAGGAGGTTAGAGCGCCAGGCATCAGTTTGGTCCTCCACTAGCTAGAGGAGGGAGGAGAACAGTTAAAACAAGCATATCAAACCTGTAATATCCAATATGAAACCCAATAAATCTTCCCATAACCGAAACCCGAAGCCGGCCCGTGCATTACCGCCAACTGCGGCTGCGGAGGTGAACCAAGGGGAAATTGACTTTGTGCCGTCGCCGGACGAGGTCGCCA